>NZ_CP113949.1:0-1298125 GCF_026810445.1 Pseudomonas sp. BSw22131
GTTGCTGCTCCTACTGAAAAGCCAGTAGCCGTAAGCAAAGATCTGATCCAGGTAAAAACAGACGTCCTAAACCTGGAAATTGACCCGGTCGGTGGTGATGTCGTGCAACTCAGGTTGCCACTTTACCCTCGTCGCCAAGACCATCCAGACGTTCCATTCCAGCTATTTGACAATGGCGGCGAGCGCACTTTCCTTGCGCAAAGCGGCCTGACAGGTGCAAACGGTCCAGATGCTCGTTCGGCTGGACGCCCACTTTATGTAAGCTCGCAGAAAAGCTATCAACTGGTTGATGGTCAAAACGACTTGGTGGTTGATCTCAAATTCAGCGATGCCGGCGTCAACTACATCAAGCGCTTTACATTCAAGCGTGGTCTGTACGACCTGACTGTGACTTACCTGATTGATAACCAAAGCGCGCAGCCTTGGAGCGGTAACCTTTTCGCTCAGCTAAAACGCGATGACAGCCCTGATCCATCTTCTTCCACTGCCACCGGGACAGCTACTTACCTTGGTGCTGCAATGTGGACAGCGTCCGAGCCGTACAAAAAAGTTTCGATGAAAGACATCGACAAAGGTTCGGTAAAGGAAACGGTGCAGGGTGGTTGGGTGGCCTGGTTGCAGCACTACTTTGTAACGGCCTGGATTCCAAACCACGGCGACAGCAACACCGTTACCACGCGCAAAGATAGCCAGGGCAATTACATCATCGGTTTCACCGGTCCCTCTTTGACCGTTGCGCCGGGTGCTCAAGCTGAAACCAACGCCACTCTGTATGCGGGTCCAAAAAGTCAGGCCGTGTTGAAAGAGCTGTCGCCTGGTTTGGAATTGACGGTCGATTACGGAATTCTCTGGTTCATTGCTCAGCCGATCTTCTGGCTGCTGCAACATATCCACAGCATTGTGGGTAACTGGGGCTGGTCGATTATTTTCCTGACGATGCTGATCAAGGGTCTCTTCTTCCCACTTTCAGCAGCAAGCTATCGGTCGATGGCACGTATGCGTGCCGTTGCCCCCAAGCTGGCGATTCTGAAAGAACAGCATGGTGACGATCGTCAGAAACTTTCGCAGTCTATGATGGAGCTGTACAAGAAAGAGAAGATCAACCCTCTGGGTGGATGCTTGCCGATTCTGGTGCAGATGCCGGTATTCCTGTCGCTTTACTGGGTTCTGCTAGAAAGCGTGGAGATGCGTCAGGCACCATGGTTGCTGTGGATAACTGACTTGTCTATCAAGGATCCATTCTTCATCCTGCCGATCATCATGGGCGCGACCATGTTCATCCAGCAGCGCTTGAACCCAACACCTCCGGATCCGATGCAGGCGAAGGTCATGAAGCTGATGCCTATCATCTTCACGTTCTTCTTCCTCTGGTTCCCAGCTGGTCTGGTTCTGTACTGGGTTGTGAACAACACGCTGTCCATCACTCAGCAGTGGTACATCACACGTGGCATTGAAGCGAAGGCCAAAAAAGCTGAAGCTTGATCCAACCTGTGGATAAGTTATTCAGGACGCCCCCTCGTGGGGCGTTTTGCTATCTGTCATTTATTCAGGAGTAGGGCCATGAATGTCTCTCGTGAAACCATTGCCGCTATTGCCACCGCGCAGGGAAGAGGTGGTGTGGGCATTGTGCGTATTTCCGGACCGCTCGCCAGCGCTGCGGCATTGGCTATCATAGGCAAGACGCCTCAGCCGCGTTATGCGCACTTCGGCCCTTTCCGCGACAGTGATAAACAGGTCATTGACGAGGGGATCGCGCTGTTTTTCCCAGGGCCAAATTCTTTTACCGGCGAAGATGTGTTTGAGCTGCACGGGCATGGCGGTCCGGTTGTGCTGGACATGCTCCTTCAGTGCTGCCTGAAGCTTGGATGCAGGCTGGCGCGTCCAGGGGAATTCAGCGAAAGAGCCTTTCTCAACGACAAACTGGACCTGGCTCAGGCTGAAGCGATCGCTGATCTGATTGAGGCGAGTTCTGCACAGGCTGCTCGCAATGCGCTGCGGTCACTGCAGGGAGCATTCTCTGTTCGTGTGGATAACCTGACTGAAAAGCTGATTGGGCTGCGCATTTACGTTGAGGCAGCTATCGACTTCCCGGAGGAGGAAATCGATTTTCTCGCTGACGGTCACGTGCTGTCGATGCTCGATGATGTCCGCGAATACTTATCCACAGTGATGCGTGAAGCCAATCAGGGAGCTCTACTTCGGGATGGAATGACAGTGGTTATTGCCGGCAGGCCCAATGCCGGCAAGTCCAGCTTGTTGAACGCTCTGGCAGGACGTGAGGCAGCGATCGTGACTGAGATAGCGGGTACTACCAGAGATATCTTGCGCGAGCATATCCATATTGATGGCATGCCTTTGCACGTCGTCGACACAGCTGGGCTGCGTGACACCTCAGACACGGTAGAAAAAATCGGCGTTGAACGAGCATTGAAGGCAATCAATGAGGCCGACAGAATCTTGCTGGTAGTGGACGCGACGACCGCCGAGGCAAATGATCCGTTTTCTCTGTGGCCCGAATTTTTAGAACACCGGCCGGATCCTTCCAAAGTCACGCTTATCAGGAACAAGGCTGACCTGAGCGCCGATCCTGTCGAGCTGGAGACGAACGCAGATGGCCATGTAACGATCAATCTAAGCGCGAAGGCTGGCGGAGATGGCTTGGAGTTGCTGCGCGAACACCTGAAGGCATGCATGGGTTATCAGCAGACGTCCGAGAGCAGCTTCAGCGCGCGGCGTCGGCATCTTGAAGCGCTGGATCGGGCCAGCACGTCGATTGAACACGGCAGGGCACAGCTGACGCTTGCTGGAGCCGGTGAGCTACTGGCCGAAGATCTTCGACAGGCTCAGCAAGCTCTGGGCGAAATCACCGGCGCATTCAGCTCGGATGATCTCTTGGGCCGCATCTTCTCCAGCTTCTGTATCGGCAAATAGCTTCAACTCCCCCCAGCGGGCTTTCCTCAGCCCGCTCGCTTTAACTCTCCTATTCCAACTTAAAGCTTCCCTGCCCTTGTTTTCGACCTGTTCATTTGTCGGCTACAGGACGCTCGCCTGTATTTTCCAGTCGCTAAGCTCTGTGCATAAGCATGCCTAAGGTCGGTTGATAAGTGGGCGATTTTCATGAGGATAAACCGGTCTGTGCATAAGTAGCCGTTTAATCCACAGGCTTAAGCACGTTATCCAAGGTCCTCATGATGGGATAACCACAGAGTTTTGATTCTCTGTACACATTGATTTTAAAGGTCTGTGGACTTCTATCCACAGAATCTGTGTTCAGTAGAAATAAACATAAAAACAAAGATCTTATAAATTTCTTTCTTTTTAATTTCTATAATCGGTTTCTATCCACAGCTGGTTAAATTTTGCGCAAAAGGTTCCTTTCGATAGGGTGAAGTCCCTATACTTGCCGACAATTCCTATTTCTCCCCAAAAACAGGCACGAGGTGCGTGGTGGATTTCCCTTCCCGTTTTGAAGTGATCGTCATCGGCGGCGGTCATGCCGGTACCGAGGCAGCACTGGCGTCTGCACGCATGGGTTCAAAAACCCTGCTGTTGACGCATAACGTGGAAACCCTTGGCCAGATGAGCTGCAACCCTGCTATCGGTGGTATCGGTAAAAGCCATTTGGTCAAAGAAATCGACGCCTTAGGCGGCGCTATGGCAGTTGCCACGGATAAAGGCGGTATTCAGTTTCGCGTATTGAACAGTCGTAAAGGCCCGGCTGTGCGGGCCACTCGTGCTCAGGCAGACCGAGTGCTGTACAAAGCCGCTGTTCGCGAAATTATTGAAAACCAGCCCAACCTTTGGGTATTCCAGCAAGCCTGCGACGATCTGATCGTTGAGCACGGCGAAGTGCGCGGGGTAGTGACTCAAATGGGTCTGCGCTTTTTGGCAGACTCGGTCGTACTGACGACCGGGACATTCCTCGGCGGACTTATCCACATTGGCATGCAGAATTACTCAGGCGGCAGAGCTGGAGATCCGCCCTCAATCGCGCTCGCCCACCGACTGCGCGAACTGCCGCTGCGTGTTGGCCGCCTGAAAACGGGTACACCGCCCAGAATCGATGGCCGCTCAGTGGATTTCTCGGTAATGACCGAGCAACCTGGTGACACGCCTATTCCGGTCATGTCGTTCATGGGGTCGAAAGATCAGCACCCGGCCCAGGTCAGTTGCTGGATCACTCACACCAATGCGCGTACACACGAGATCATCGCAGCGAATCTAGACCGCTCTCCGATGTACTCCGGCGTGATTGAAGGCGTTGGCCCGCGTTATTGCCCTTCGATCGAAGACAAGATTCATCGCTTTGCCGACAAGGAAAGTCATCAGGTATTCATCGAGCCGGAAGGGCTGAATACACACGAGCTATACCCGAACGGGATCTCCACCTCGTTGCCGTTTGACGTGCAGTTACAGATCGTTCGGTCGATCCGAGGCATGGAAAATGCTCATATCGTGCGTCCTGGCTATGCAATCGAGTACGACTATTTCGACCCTCGTGATCTTAAGTACAGCCTTGAGACCAAGGTGATCGCCGGCCTCTTCTTCGCTGGCCAGATCAATGGAACGACGGGTTACGAGGAGGCCGGAGCGCAAGGTTTGCTGGCCGGGGCCAACGCGGCTCTTCGTGCGCAAGGCAAAGACAGTTGGTGCCCGCGGCGCGATGAGGCTTACATCGGTGTCCTGGTTGATGACCTGATTACATTGGGTACGCAAGAGCCTTACCGAATGTTTACCTCTCGCGCGGAATACCGCCTGATCCTGCGGGAAGACAACGCTGACCTGCGCCTCACTGAAAAAGGTCGGGAACTGGGATTGGTCGATGACGCTCGCTGGGCTGCTTTTTGCACCAAGCGCGAAAGTATCGAACGCGAAGAGCAGCGCTTGAAGTCGACCTGGATTCGTCCTGGTACGCCACAAGGTGATTCGGTGTCCGCTCATTTCGGTACGCCGTTGACGCATGAATACAATCTGCTCAACCTTCTTACCCGACCTGAAATTGACTACGCCAGTCTCATTGCGTTGACAGGAGACGGTTGCACCGATCCACAAGTCGCCGAACAAGTCGAAATCAAGACTAAGTACGCGGGTTACATTGACCGCCAGCAGGATGAAATAGGCCGTCTGCGCGCCAGCGAAGACACGAAGCTGCCTGCTGATATCGACTACACCAACATTTCCGGGCTATCCAAAGAAATCCAAGGCAAGTTGGGGATAACTCGCCCTGAGACTCTCGGGCAAGCGTCGCGCATCCCTGGCGTCACCCCGGCGGCCATTTCACTGTTGATGATTCATTTGAAAAAACGCGGCGCGGGCCGTCAGTTGGAGCAAAGCGCTTGAGTTCAATGGTTACTTCGCAACACGCTGAAGAGCTGACGCTCGGCGCCCGCGAATTGGGCTTGGTGCTCAATGAACGTCAGCACAATCTCCTGCTGGCGTACCTGGCTTTGCTGATCAAGTGGAACAAGGCCTACAACCTGACTGCCGTCCGCGACCCGGATGAAATGGTCTCGCGTCATTTACTGGACAGTTTGAGTATCATGTCTTTCATCGTGGGTGAGCGCTGGCTCGATGTGGGGAGCGGGGGTGGAATGCCTGGTATCCCGATGGCCATCCTGTTTCCCGATGCAAAAATCACCGTCCTCGACAGCAACGGCAAGAAGACGCGTTTTCTGACCCAGGTCAAACTTGAGCTCAAGCTCGATAATCTGGAAGTTATCCACAGCCGTGCAGAAGTATTCCAGCCGCAGCAGCCTTTCAGCGGGATCATTTCCCGGGCGTTCAGCAGCCTCGAAGACTTCACCCACTGGACACGCCATATGGGCGACGAGCAAACGCAATGGCTGGCGATGAAGGGTCTGCATCCTGCCGACGAACTGGTAGCATTGCCGGCAGACTTCCGCCTCGACAGTACGCAGGCCTTGGCCGTACCGGGTTGCCAAGGGCAACGCCATCTGCTGATACTGCGCCGCACGGCTTGACAGGGAACACACGCAAGAATGGCTAAGGTATTCGCGATAGCGAACCAAAAGGGTGGTGTGGGTAAAACCACCACCTGCATCAACCTCGCAGCTTCACTGGTCGCTACCAAGCGCCGGGTACTGCTGATCGATCTCGACCCCCAAGGCAATGCCACGATGGGCAGCGGTGTGGATAAGCACGCGCTCGAGAACTCGGTGTATGACGTTCTCATCGGCGAATGTGATCTTGGCCAGGCCATGCACTTTTCCGAACACGGCGGCTACCAGCTTTTGCCTGCCAACCGCGACCTGACTGCTGCAGAAGTTGTACTGCTCGAGATGCAGATGAAGGAAAGCCGGCTGCGCACCGCGCTGGCGCCCATCCGGGAAAACTACGACTACATTCTCATCGACTGCCCGCCGTCGCTTTCGATGCTGACGCTCAATGCTTTGGTCGCTGCCGACGGCGTGATCATCCCGATGCAATGCGAGTATTTTGCGCTGGAAGGTCTCAGCGACCTTGTGGATAACATCAAACGTATCGCTGAATTGCTAAATCCGCAGTTGAAAATCGAAGGGCTGCTGCGAACGATGTATGACCCCCGCCTAAGCTTGATCAATGACGTTTCCGCGCAGCTCAAAGAGCATTTCGGCGATCAGCTTTACGACACCGTGATACCACGCAACATCCGTCTGGCTGAAGCGCCGAGCTTCGGCATGCCTGCGTTGGCTTATGACAAAACTTCACGCGGCGCCCTGGCCTATCTAGCCTTGGCTGGCGAGATGGTTCGTCGTCAACGTCGCAACACCCGCACGACCCAGCCCATTTAAGGAAATCCCATGGCCGTCAAGAAACGAGGACTCGGACGTGGGCTGGATGCGCTGCTAAGCAGTCCAACCGTCAGCTCCCTGGAAGAGCAGGCCACAAAGGCCGATCAACGAGAGCTTCAGCATATTCCGCTGGACCTTATCCAGCGTGGCAAATACCAGCCACGTCGCGACATGGACCCTCAGGCCCTTGAAGAGCTTGCGTTGTCCATCAAGGCGCAGGGCGTCATGCAGCCAATCGTGGTGCGTCCGATAGGTGAGAACCGCTTTGAAATCATTGCTGGCGAGCGCCGCTGGCGTGCAAGCCAACAGGCAGGTATTGACACCATTCCGGCAATGGTCCGCGACGTGCCTGATGAGACAGCCATCGCGATGGCGCTCATCGAGAACATCCAGCGCGAAGATCTCAATCCGATTGAGGAGGCTGTCGCGCTTCAACGTTTGCAACAAGAGTTTCAACTGACTCAACAGCAGGTTGCCGATGCTGTGGGCAAGTCCAGAGTCAGTGTGGCGAACTTGCTACGCTTGATCGCCTTGCCTGAAGTTATCAAGACGATGTTGTCACACGGTGATCTGGAGATGGGTCATGCGCGCGCTTTGTTGGGGTTGGCTGAAGACCAGCAGGTGGAGGGGGCGCGACACGTTGTCGCACGTGGCCTAACTGTTCGCCAGACTGAAGCGCTCGTGCGCCAGTGGCTGAGTGGCAAACAGGAACCCACAGCGCCTGCAAAACCTGATCCCGATATAAGTCGACTCGAGCAGCGTCTGGCCGAGCGGCTAGGCTCTGCGGTGCAAATTCGACACGGTCAGAAGGGAAAGGGGCAATTAGTCATCCGTTATAACTCACTGGACGAGTTGCAAGGGGTACTTGCTCACATCCGCTGAAACAATTGCTCTGTAGCGTGTAGTCGGAAATCACTACCGGGCAGTTGAATAGGGACTTAACCACCCCTATACTCTGCGCGCATTTTGTCGGCACAAATTATGCCAAGTTATTGATTTTGGCGGCCGACGCACGAGGAGCAGTGGTGATGGAAACACGCACGCCAAACAGGTTGCCGTTCCATCGCTTGGCGGTTTTTCCGGTACTGCTGGCTCAAGGCGTTGTTCTGCTGGTCGCCGCTTTGGCGCTTTGGCAATGGCACGGAGTCGTAGCTGGATACTCAGGGCTGTGCGGAGGCCTGATAGCTTGGCTGCCCAATTTGTATTTTGCTCACAAGGCTTTCCGGTTTACCGGGGCTAGAGCAGCGCAAGCCATCGTTCGGTCTTTTTATGCCGGCGAGGCTGGAAAACTGATTTTTACGGCGGTGCTTTTTGCACTGACCTTTGCAGGAGTGAAGCCGTTGGCACCGCTGGCGGTTTTCGGCGTGTTCATACTGACCCAGTTGGTCAGTTGGTTCGCACCCCTGCTTATGAAAACAAGACTTTTGAGACCTTAGGGCGTTTGAGGCAACCATGGCAGAGCAAACAGCTTCGGGCTATATCCAGCACCACTTGCAGAACTTGACCTTCGGTCATTTGCCTGACGGCAGTTGGGGTTTCGCCCATTCCGCGGCAGAAGCAAAAGAAATGGGCTTTTGGGCCTTCCACCTCGATACTTTGGGTTGGTCGGTTGCCTTGGGTCTGATTTTCGTCCTGATCTTCCGCATGGTGGCTAAAAAGGCTACTTCCGGGCAGCCAGGTGCTCTGCAAAACTTCGTTGAAGTGATGGTCGAGTTCGTCGATGGCAGTGTGAAGGACAGCTTCCACGGTCGCAGCGCCGTAATCGCTCCCTTGGCGTTGACCATCTTCGTCTGGGTCTTCCTGATGAACGCCATCGACCTCGTGCCCGTAGACTGGATTCCTCAGTTGGCGATCATGATTTCCGGCGATCAGCACATCCCGTTCCGTGCGGTTTCGACTACCGACCCCAACGCTACTATTGGTATGGCTCTGTCGGTTTTCGCTCTGATTATTTTCTACAGCATCAAGGTCAAGGGTATCGGCGGTTTCATCGGCGAACTTACCCTTCACCCGTTCGGCAGCAAGAACATTATTGTTCAGGCGCTGTTGATTCCTGTGAACTTCCTGCTTGAGTTCGTGACTCTGATTGCCAAACCGGTTTCTCTGGCACTGCGTCTCTTTGGCAACATGTACGCTGGCGAACTGGTGTTTATCCTGATCGCTGTCATGTTCGGCAGTGGCCTGCTCTGGCTGAGCGGTCTGGGCGTGGTCCTGCAATGGGCGTGGGCTGTGTTCCACATCCTGATCATCACCCTGCAAGCGTTCATCTTCATGATGTTGACCATCGTCTACCTCTCGATGGCTCACGAAGATAACCATTAAGGCTCGCCTGGCGCGTCTGATGATCCCTCCGCTCACGTGAGGGGATGCCCGCGAGGGCTTGATGTAAGAAACGATTTTGCTTTACCGCTTTAATCTAAAAAAACCTAACCAATACGACGTAAAAGTCGGGAGGAAAGATGGAAACTGTAGTTGGTCTAACTGCTATCGCTGTTGCACTGCTGATCGGCCTGGGCGCACTGGGTACTGCAATCGGTTTCGGCCTGCTGGGCGGTAAATTCCTGGAAGGCGCAGCGCGTCAGCCAGAAATGGTTCCAATGCTTCAAGTTAAAATGTTCATCGTGGCTGGTCTGCTCGACGCCGTGACCATGATCGGTGTTGGTATCGCTCTGTTCTTCACTTTTGCGAACCCCTTCGTTGGTCAACTCGCTGGCTGATCACTCGAATTTTCGAGTTGATTGGTGTGATGGACAACGAACGAGCGAGGTGTTGGCGTGAACATTAATGCAACCCTGATTGGCCAGTCCGTTGCGTTCTTCATTTTTGTGCTGTTCTGCATGAAGTTCGTGTGGCCTCCGGTCATCGCGGCTTTGCACGAACGTCAGAAGAAGATTGCGGATGGATTGGACGCTGCCAGCCGAGCAGCTCGCGACCTGGAGTTGGCCCAAGATAAAGCGGGTCAACAACTGCGCGAAGCGAAAGCTCAGGCAGCTGAAATCATTGAGCAGGCCAAGAAACGCGGTACTCAGATTGTCGACGAAGCCCGGGAACAGGCTCGCGTTGAAGCTGACCGCATCAAGGCTCAGGCTCAGGCCGAGATCGAACAGGAACTGAACGGCGTCAAAGACGCGCTGCGCGCCCAATTGGGTAGCCTGGCTGTCAACGGCGCAGAGAAGATTCTGGGTGCCACAATCGATCAAAACGCGCACGCGGAGCTGGTTAATAAACTGGCTGCAGAAATTTAAGCGAGGGCGATCATGGCAGAACTGACCACGTTGGCCCGACCTTACGCTAAGGCAGCCTTCGAGCATGCACAGGCGCACCAGCAACTGGCCAATTGGTCAGCCATGCTCGGCCTGGCTGCTGCAGTGTCGCAAGACGACACAATGCAGCGCATGCTCAAGGCCCCGCGACTGACGAGCGCAGACAAGGCCGCCACTTTTATTGAAGTGTGCGGCGACAAGTTCGATGTCAAGGCACAAAATTTCATCCAGGTCGTCGCAGAAAACGACCGTCTTCCGCTTTTGCCGGAGATATCCGAGCTGTTCGACCTGTACAAGGCTGAGCAGGAAAAGTCGGTAGATGTGGATGTCACCAGTGCTTTTGCATTGAACCAAGAACAGCAAGACAAACTCGCCAAGGTTCTCAGTGCACGGCTCGGCCGGGAAGTGCGCCTGCATGCTGCGGAGGATGCCACCCTGATAGGTGGTGTCATCATCCGCGCCGGCGACCTGGTTATCGATGGCTCAGTTCGCGGCAAACTCGCGCAACTAGCCGAAGCATTGAAATCTTGAGTTTGAAGGGGCAGCAGAGCAATGCAGCAACTCAATCCTTCCGAAATAAGTGAAATCATCAAGGGTCGCATCGACAAGCTCGATGTGACTTCCCAAGCCCGTAACGAAGGTACTGTCGTCAGCGTGTCTGACGGTATCGTGCGGATTCACGGTCTCGCCGACGTAATGTACGGCGAAATGATCGAGTTTCCGGGCGGCGTCTTCGGTATGGCTCTCAACCTTGAGCAAGACTCAGTAGGTGCTGTGGTATTGGGCGCCTACCAGTCGTTGGCTGAAGGCATGAGCGCCAAGTGCACCGGCCGCATCCTGGAAGTTCCGGTTGGTAAGGAACTGCTGGGCCGCGTTGTCGACGCACTGGGTAATCCAGTCGATGGCAAAGGTCCGCTGAACAACACCGAGACCGATGCTGTAGAAAAAGTCGCTCCGGGCGTTATCTGGCGTAAGTCGGTAGACCAGCCTGTACAGACTGGCTACAAGGCTGTCGATGCCATGATCCCTGTCGGCCGTGGCCAGCGCGAGCTGATCATCGGTGACCGTCAGATCGGTAAAACCGCTCTGGCGATCGACGCGATCATCAACCAGAAGAACAGCGGCATTTTCTGCGTTTACGTAGCAATTGGTCAGAAGCAATCGACCATCGCCAACGTGGTACGCAAGCTGGAAGAAAACGGTGCTCTGGCCAACACGATCGTCGTGGCTGCCAGTGCTTCCGAGTCTCCAGCGCTGCAGTTCCTGGCACCGTACTCCGGTTGCACCATGGGCGAGTACTTCCGCGATCGCGGTGAAGACGCGCTGATCGTTTATGACGATCTGTCCAAGCAAGCAGTGGCTTACCGCCAGATTTCTCTGCTGCTGCGCCGTCCACCAGGCCGTGAAGCTTACCCAGGCGACGTGTTCTATCTTCACTCCCGTCTGCTGGAGCGCGCATCCCGCGTTTCGGAAGAGTATGTAGAGAAGTTCACCAATGGCGCAGTGACTGGCAAGACCGGTTCCCTGACCGCATTGCCGATCATCGAAACCCAGGCTGGCGACGTTTCCGCGTTCGTTCCGACCAACGTGATTTCGATCACTGACGGTCAGATATTCCTGGAATCGGCCATGTTCAACTCCGGCATCCGTCCGGCAGTGAACGCTGGTGTTTCGGTATCCCGTGTGGGTGGTGCCGCTCAGACCAAGATCATCAAAAAGCTTTCCGGTGGTATCCGTACCGCTCTGGCTCAGTACCGTGAACTGGCAGCATTTGCGCAGTTCGCTTCTGACCTGGACGAAGCGACCCGTAAGCAACTTGAGCATGGTCAGCGCGTTACCGAGCTGATGAAGCAGAAGCAATATGCGCCAATGTCGATCGCTGACATGTCGCTGTCGCTGTATGCCGCTGAGCGTGGGTTCCTGACTGACGTCGAAATCGCCAAAATTGGCAGCTTTGAACAAGCGCTGATTGCTTACTTCAACCGTGATCACGCCGATTTGATGGCGAAGATCAACGTGAAGGGTGACTTCAACGACGAAATTGATTCTGGCCTCAAAGCCGGTATCGTGAAGTTCAAGGCCACCCAAACCTGGTAAGCCGCAGCGGGGGTCGCGAGGCCCCCGCTTGCTAACCTGATAGGTGTTACATGGCAGGCGCAAAAGAGATTCGCAGTAAGATTGCGAGCATCAAAAGCACGCAAAAGATCACCAGCGCCATGGAAAAAGTGGCGGTCAGCAAAATGCGCAAGGCTCAAATGCGCATGGCTGCTAGCCGTCCTTACGCGGAACGTATCCGCCAGGTGATTGGTCATCTCGCCAACGCTAACCCTGAATACCGCCACCCATTCATGATCGAGCGCACAGTAAAGCGTGTCGGTTATGTAGTGGTGAGCAGTGACCGGGGTCTGTGTGGTGGCTTGAATACAAACCTGTTCAAGGCTTTGGTCAAGGACATGGCGAAGAACCGTGAAAACGGCGTAGAGATCGATCTGTGCGTGGTCGGCAGCAAAGGTGCGGCGTTTTTCCGCAACTTCGGCGGTAACGTCGTCGCTGCGATCAGTCACTTGGGCGAAGAGCCGTCGATCAATGATTTGATCGGCAGCGTCAAGGTGATGCTGGATGCCTACCTGGATGGCCGTATTGATCGCCTGTCCGTGGTATCCAACAAGTTCATCAACACCATGACCCAGCAACCAACGGTTGAGCAGTTGATTCCGTTGGTTGCAACCCAGGATCAAGAACTCAAGCACCACTGGGATTACCTGTACGAACCCGACGCCAAAGAGCTGCTGGACGGCTTGATGGTACGTTACGTGGAGTCGCAGGTGTATCAGGCGGTGGTCGAGAACAACGCAGCTGAACAGGCCGCGCGGATGATCGCAATGAAGAACGCCACAGACAACGCCGGTGATTTGATCAGCGATTTGCAGCTGATCTACAACAAGGCGCGTCAGGCAGCGATCACTCAAGAGATCTCGGAAATCGTCGGCGGCGCTGCCGCGGTTTAACGGTTCAAAATTCAGAGGAACCAGCTAATGAGTAGCGGACGTATCGTTCAAATCATCGGCGCCGTGATCGACGTGGAATTTCCACGCGATAGCGTACCGAGTATCTATAACGCGCTGAAGGTACAAGGCGCGGAAACCACTCTCGAAGTTCAGCAGCAGCTGGGCGACGGCGTGGTTCGTACCATTGCAATGGGTTCGACCGAAGGCTTGAAGCGCGGTCTGGACGTGATCGACAGCGGCGCAGCGATTTCGGTACCAGTCGGTAAAGCAACCCTGGGCCGTATCATGGACGTCCTCGGTAACCCGATCGACGAAGCCGGCCCGATCGACACCGAAGAGCGTTGGGGCATTCACCGTCCAGCGCCTTCCTTCGCTGAACAGGCAGGCGGCAACGACCTGCTGGAAACCGGTATCAAGGTTATCGACCTGGTTTGCCCGTTTGCCAAGGGCGGTAAAGTCGGTCTGTTCGGTGGTGCCGGTGTCGGCAAGACCGTAAACATGATGGAACTGATCCGTAACATCGCCATCGAGCACAGCGGTTATTCCGTGTTCGCGGGTGTGGGTGAGCGTACTCGTGAGGGTAACGACTTCTACCACGAGATGAAGGACTCCAACGTTCTGGACAAAGTGGCACTGGTTTACGGTCAGATGAACGAGCCGCCGGGTAACCGTCTGCGCGTCGCATTGACCGGCCTGACCATGGCCGAGAAATTCCGTGACGAAGGTAACGATGTTCTGTTGTTCGTCGACAACATCTACCGTTACACACTGGCCGGTACCGAAGTATCCGCACTGCTGGGCCGTATGCCTTCCGCAGTAGGTTACCAACCGACCCTGGCCGAAGAGATGGGCGTGCTGCAAGAGCGCATCACTTCGACCAAAGAAGGCTCGATCACTTCGATCCAGGCGGTATACGTACCTGCAGACGACTTGACTGACCCTTCGCCAGCGACCACTTTCGCCCACTTGGACGCCACCGTCGTTCTGTCCCGTGACATCGCTTCCCTGGGTATCTACCCAGCGGTCGATCCACTCGACTCGACTTCGCGCCAGCTGGACCCGAACGTGATTGGTCAGGAACACTACGACACCGCTCGCGGCGTCCAGTACGTGTTGCAGCGCTACAAAGAGCTGAAGGACATCATTGCGATCCTGGGTATGGACGAGCTGTCGGAAGCCGACAAGCAGTTGGTAAACCGTGCTCGTAAGATCCAGCGCTTCTTGTCGCAGCCGTTCTTCGTGGCTGAAGTCTTCACCGGTGCTTCGGGTAAATACGTTTCCCTGAAAGACACCATTGCTGGCTTCAAAGGCATCCTCAACGGTGACTACGACCACCTGCCAGAACAGGCGTTCTACATGGTCGGCGGCATCGAAGAAGCGATCGAGAAAGCCAAGAAACTGTAACCCCCAGCGCCCGGTAACGGGCGCTAATCAGGTTGAGGCAGGCAAATGGCTATGACAGTCCATTGCGATATCGTCAGCGCGGAAGGAGAGATTTTCTCCGGTCTGGTCGAGATGGTGATTGCGCACGGTAATCTGGGTGATATCGGTATCGCTCCAGGTCACGCACCGCTGATCACTGATCTGAAACCGGGTCCTATCCGTCTGATCAAGCAGGGTGGAGAAGCCGAGGTGTTTTACATCTCCGGTGGCTTCCTTGAGGTTCAACCGAACATGGTCAAAGTGCTTGCCGATACCGTGCAACGCGCTGCTGACCTGGATGAAGCCTCTGCTCAGGAAGCCGTCAAGGCTGCCGAGAAGGCCCTGAACGAGAAAGGCGCAGATTTCGACTACGGATCTGCAGCTGCACGTCTGGCCGAGGCCGCAGCCCAGCTGCGTACCGTTCAGCAAATTCGCAAGAAATTCGGCGGCTAATGTCGCTGATTGCAATGCGCGATTGAGTAAAAGGGTAGCCTCGGCTACCCTTTTCTTTTTTCAGAATCAGCCCGGCCCGGTCCAGCACCGATGCCTGCGGCTCGCTCGGTTGGAACCTCCCTAATGTCTCTGGATATCGTAATTCTCGCCGCAGGCCAAGGCACTCGTATGCGTTCAGCATTGCCCAAGGTGCTTCACCCTGTAGCCGGTGACTCAATGCTTGGTCATGTTATCCACAGCGCGCGTCAGCTCAATCCACAGGGAATTCACGTTGTCATTGGCCATGGGGCAGACGCCGTGCGTGAGCAACTTGCTGCTGACGGTCTGAATTTTGTGCTGCAGGACAAACAGCTCGGGACCGGACACGCCGTAGCTCAGGCCTTGCCCGCGCTTACCGGCGATACCGTGCTGATTCTCTACGGAGATGTACCACTGATTGAGGTCCAGACGCTGGAGCGATTGCTCAAGCGGGTCGAACCTGAACAGCTGGGACTGTTGACCGTTACGCTGGACGATCCAACCGGCTATGGCCGTATCGTTCGCGATGAGCATGGCTGCGTCAGCGCCATCGTCGAACATAAAGATGCGACTGAGGCTCAGCGTGCGATCAAGGAAGGGAATACCGGGATTCTCGCCGTCCCTGGCAAGCGTTTAGGTGAATGGTTGGGCCGCCTCTCGAACAACAACGTGCAGGGCGAGTATTACCTGACTGATGTGATCGCCATGGCCGTTGGCGATGGTCTGGTGGTTGCGACGGAGCAGCCACACGACGCGATGGAAGTGCAGGGCGCCAATGATCGTAAGCAATTGGCGGAACTGGAGCGTCATTACCAATTGCGGGAAGCGCGCCGCCTGATGGCGCTGGGCGTTACGCTGCGTGATCCTGCGCGATTTGACGTACGTGGGGAAGTCAGCGTAGGGCGCGATGTCGTGATCGACATCAATGTCATTCTCGAAGGCCGCGTGGTGATCGAAGACGACGTAGTGATCGGTCCCAACTGCGTCATCAAGGACAGCACCTTGCGTAAAGGCGCTGTGATCAAATCCAACAGCCATCTCGAAGGGGCGATCGTCGGTGAACGCGCCGATGCCGGTCCGTTTGCACGATTGCGACCGGGGAGCGTGCTGGAGGCCGGCGCGCATGTGGGTAACTTCGTGGAGCTCAAGAACACTCACATGGGCGAAGGAGCCAAGGCGGGCCACCTGACCTACCTGGGGGATGCCGTGATTGGCGCCCGGACCAACATTGGCGCGGGTACCATCACGTGCAACTACGATGGGGCCAACAAACACAAAACCGTCATGGGCGAAGACGTATTCATCGGCTCCAATAATTCGTTGGTCGCGCCTGTGGATATCTCTTCTGGGGCTACCACTGCGGCGGGTTCGACGATCACCCAAAACGTCAGCGATGATCAACTGGCAGTCGCGCGCGCGAGGCAGCGCAATATCGACGGTTGGCAGCGTCCGGTGAAGCTCAAGAAAGACTGAGTTATCCACAGTCTCCAATCCCTAGGAGCCAGTGTGTTGGAGAGCGTTCAGCCATTAGCTGTCAAGGCTCACCAACACGCTGATTCCTGTGCGGTAGTCAGAATTGCAGTTGCAAGCTTGACGAATATCTTTCGATAGGTTTCTATTGCCTCTGTTATCTTTCGAATCGAAACTTAGGTCGTCATGTCGAAACGCAATACGCCCCAACGCCGCCATAACATCCTTGCTTTGTTGAGTGAGCAGGGAGAGGTGAGCGTGGATCAATTGGCTCAGCGTTTCGAGACCTCGGAAGTCACTATTCGCAAGGATCTGGCAGCGCTTGAAACCAACGGGCTACTCCTGCGCAGGTACGGCGGCGCAGTTAGCATGCCGCAGGAGCTGATCGGGGATGTCAGTCAGCCCATATCGCTTTTCAAGCAAGCCATCGCCCGGGCCGCAGTAGGACTCATCCGTGAACATGCGCGCATCATTATCGACAGCGGTAGTACCACGGCGGCGATGATTCCGCAGCTTGGCCTGCAACCTGGTCTGGTGGTGATGACCAATTCGCTGCACGTCGCCAATGCGTTGGGCGAACTCGAACACGAACCCGTATTGCTTATGACCGGTGGCACGTGGGACCCGCATTCGGAATCCTTCCAGGGTCAGGTCGCCGAGCAGGTGTTGCGCTCCTACGATTTCGATCAGTTATTCATCGGCGCCGACGGCATTGATCTGACGCGTGGGACCACCACTTTCAACGAACTATTGGGTTTGAGCCGCGTCATGGCGGACGTTGCCCGTGAAGTGATTGTGATGGTCGAAGCCGAGAAGGTCGGTCGCAAGATTCCCAATCTGGAACTGCCCTGGAGCAGTGTCCATACCCTCATTACAGATGATCGCCTGCCTCAAGCGGCACGCGAACAAATTCAGGCCCGCGGCATCACGCTGATATGCGCCGCTGTTTCCTAGGAGAAGACCATGTGTGGAATTGTCGGCGCTGTCGCGGAACGCAACGTAACTGCCATCCTGCTGGAGGGCCTCAAGCGCCTCGAATACCGCGGCTATGACAGCGCCGGCGTGGCCCTTTTTACCAGCGCGGGATCGCTTGAGCGCCGCCGTCGAGTGGGCAAGGTCAATGAGCTGGAACAGGCGCTGGCCGGCGAACCGCTGGTGGGGCGCCTCGGTATTGCGCACACTCGCTGGGCCACACATGGCGCGCCAACTGAAACCAATGCTCACCCGCACTTTTCCCATGGCGAGCTGGCCGTGGTGCATAACGGCATCATCGAGAACCACGAAGCCCTGCGCGAACGCTTGAAAGGCCTCGGTTACGTTTTCTCTTCTGGTACCGACACCGAAGTCATCGTTCATCTGCTGCATCACAAATTGCAGGACACTCCAGACCTCACCGTCGCACTTAAGGCGGCCGTCAAAGAGCTGCACGGCGCCTACGGTTTGTCAGTCATCAGCGCCAGGCAACCAGACCGGCTGTTGGCAGCGCGCAGCGGCAGTCCTTTGGTGATCGGGCTGGGCCTTGGTGAAAACTTTTTGGCATCGGATCAGCTGGCGTTGCGTCAGGTGACCGATCGTTTTGTGTACCTGGAAGAAGGCGACATCGCCGAGATCCGTCGCGACAGCGTGCAGATATGGAATGCTGATGGCGTCTGCGTCGACCGCGAAACCGTGCAGCACCGTGAAGGTGCTGAGGCAGCTGACAAAGGCGAATTCCGCCACTTCATGCTCAAAGAAATCCACGAGCAACCAAAAGTGGTGCAGCGCACGCTTGAAAACCGACTTGGCCAGCAACAGGTGCTGGTCCAGGCATTCGGTCCGCAGGCCGCCGAGTTGTTCGCCAAAGTGCGAAACGTGCAGATAGTCGCCTGTGGCACCAGTTATCACGCCGGCATGGTCGCCCGTTATTGGCTGGAAGGGCTGGCGGGGATTCCGTGTCAGGTCGAAGTCGCCAGTGAGTTTCGCTATCGCAAGGTGGTGGTGCAGCCCGACACCCTGTTCGTCTCTATTTCACAATCGGGTGAAACCGCTGACACGCTCGCCGCGCTGCGCAACTCCAAAGAGCTGGGCTTTCTGGCCAGCCTGGCGATTTGCAACGTCAGCATCAGCTCGCTCGTGCGCGAATCCGATCTGACGCTGCTCACCCAGGCCGGACCGGAAATTGGCGTTGCCTCCACCAAAGCATTCACTACACAACTGGTGGGTTTGCTGCTGCTGACGCTCTCTCTGGGACAGGTCAAAGGCACGCTGGGCGATGGCGTTGAAGCGCAATTAGTCGAAGAGCTGCGTCGTCTGCCAACTCGCCTGGGCGAAGCGTTGGCGATGGACAGCACCATCGAGAAAGTCGCGGAGCTGTTTGCCGAGAAGAACCACACCTTGTTCCTCGGACGTGGCGCGCAGTTCCCGGTCGCAATGGAAGGCGCATTGAAGCTGAAGGAAATCTCCTATATCCACGCCGAAGCCTATCCTGCGGGTGAGTTGAAGCACGGGCCGTTAGCCTTGGTTGATAGCGACATGCCTGTGGTCACCGTTGCACCAAACAACGAACTGCTGGAAAAGCTCAAATCCAACCTGCAAGAAGTCCGCGCGCGGGGCGGTGAGTTGATCGTCTTCGCCGACGAACAAGCAGGTATGCACAATGGCGAAGGCACACACGTCATCTCCATGCCGCACATCATCGACACCTTGGCGCCTATCCTCTACACCATCCCGCTGCAGCTGCTTTCGTATTACGTCGCGGTGTTGAAAGGTACTGATGTTGATCAGCCACGTAACTTGGCGAAGTCTGTCACCGTGGAGTGAGTTATCCACAGGGGGCAGCGACCGGTGTCGGCTTGGAATAAAGTTTGTACATTTGAAATAGAGTTTGTACGTGGTCTGACGTCCAGGTGTGGACGTCAAACCCCTTCAGGACACGGCATCCTCTGAGGGCGAGTGATGGCGCGTCGCAGATACGAGATCGACGAATCGAAAATCGATAGGTTCCTCAAAGAGGGGAGAGGTCGCGGCGAAGGTCCTGACTATTCGCCTTGGTTGACGATTCAAGATGTTCCCAGCTCAGGTCGATCAACACGAGCTTTTGGCAGTACTACCGGTAGGATTCACCATCTATTATCTGATATTGAGACAGGGTTATTCCTTGTTCTAGATCGATCATCCCTTGTGATCGATATCAGAGAGCAGTTCCCACTTCCTCGCGTCGAGATCCAGCGAATCGCTGCAGCCATGGGGGTGAAACACCCTCGCGAGCCTAAAGCAGGGAACGACATCGTGATGACTACGGATTTTCTCATCACCATGCATAGCGGATCCGAGACATGGCTTACTGCTAGGTCTGTGAAGCCGGCTTCAGAACAGGATCGGAAACGGGTACTTGAGAAGCAGGAAATTGAACGCCGCTATTGGCTTGAGCAAAATGTCAGCTTCCATATTGTCACTGAGAACGAGCTACCTAGGGAACTGAAGAAAAACCTGATGTTTCTAAATGAAGTGAGATCTTTCGATGGTCTGATTGTACCGTACGAAGGCTACTGGCAAGATCGTGCTGAGAAGTTTATCAGCCATTTCAAATCGGTCCGTGACTGCACCTTGAAAGAATTCTTCAATTCTCTGCAGGACAACTACGGTTTCCAAGTAGGCGAAGCATTGACCGTATTTAGATACTTGGCTGCAAAAAAATTAATCTCGTTTAATCTATTAGAAGAATGGCATGTTCATCTAGCCATCGAAAGCTTTACACTTTCAGAAAGACTTTCCAGCGAGGAGGGCCATAAACATGTTTTTGGTTAATGACGTGTTGGAGTATTCAGGACCGAATCAAAACCAAATTCGGATATTATGGATTTCTTCTGCTGGTGAAAATACAGTTACGTTTGAGATTAACAATCCTAAGGCGATGCCAGAACTGGTTAAGACCAACATTCTAATTGAGGAACTTAATGAAGGAACTGTTAAACTAGTCACTGATCCAGTACTCAAGATCACAGATCCTTCGCTAATAAGTGAAAAAGCAAGAAAAAAGCGAGATGAAAATTGGTCTCTCATATGTGATATTGTGAGAAACGTGCCTGCTGTCTTTTCAAAATCCAAACGCCATAGTCTTATACAAACCGCGGCACAAAAGCATTCGATGTCACACGTAGCATTTTACCGTCTGTTAAGAAGATATTGGGCTCGAGGTCAAACGGTAAACGCACTTCTGCCTGATTACAAAAACTCCGGTGGTAAAGGAAAGATTCGCGAGGCAAATCCATCTGTTAAGCGCGGGCGCCCAGTTCAACTCGGATCACTCGTTGGGGTGAATGTCGACGAGAGCATCAAAAAGCTTTTTCGGATTGCAATTAGCAGAATGTTTGTCGTGAAATTTTGGCGGAAAGTTGGCTGGACCGCGCCCGGCAAGCGGGCAAGTGGAAAGTGGCTGTGTCCTACGACCCGAGATTTTCCGATAATATCTACCTTCATCACCCTAAAGCGCCTGGAGGCTTTATAAAGTGTACGTTAAGTGAGCGAAGTAGGGCTTACCGGTCAGGCTCTTTCTGGGAATCAGGCATGTCATTTGAGGAAGCCAAAGTAGCGTCTGTAAATAATCGAATCAATCGAACAGATGCTACTTCCACGCGAAATAAGCGAATCAAGGATATTGTAAAGTCAGCTAGCGAGGCTGCTGATGCTGCCTCGAAAAGTAGCGATACCAGCGATAGAGAAATCGTCAAGTCTATAATCGGAAACCGCTCCGATGAGCGCCGACATAATCGTCTCTCAGAGTCGTTTAAGTTAGGATCGTCGAAAATACCAGCGGCGGGGAGAGTTTTGAAATTCCCTGATCCTAAAAAGGATAATTACTCGTCACCCGATATCACAGAAATGCTTGCGGGTTTTGAGGGCGATGAAGATGAGTGAGGAGCATCCTTACCGGATACCAGAGTACGAAGGTAACCCCTTCATTGCTCTACTACCACCTATCAAAAGCCGTAAAGAAATTTTTAAATCTCTGCAATATAAGCCGGATTACGTTGAAGAAGAATGTGGATATCCGGCGCATTATAGAAAGCACTTCGTGCTTCGATTGGGCCTTTTTTTTTGAGCCAGTGAGTAGGCATGTCGAACTAGCTGAGCGCCTGGATTATATCCTCCGGCAGGGATATGTTGGCCGGAATCCCATGACACACGACTACATCCGGCATCTACAAAATGATTTCCACAGGACTCGCGAAAAAGACATTTTTGCTGAGAATCTACTCCCTGTTGAGAATACGGCTACGAGCTTTTCTGTGATCGGTTGTTCTGGGGTAGGCAAGTCGAAAGCGATAGAAAAAATCCTTCATCAGTATCCAAGACGCATCGCTCATACCGAACCTTTCAGTCTCGTTCAGTTACCCTGGCTGAAGCTGGATTGCCCACACCAAGGGTCGCCAAGACAGCTCTGCAAAAATTTCTTCGCTTCCGTTGATAAGCTACTGTGCACCGAGTATGAAAAGCTCTATGGAAACGTGAGGGCCGGGTTGGATGAGATGCTCGTACATATGGCTCAAGTGGCAAACCTGCATGCACTGGGGTTACTAGTAATCGATGAAATCCAACACCTTCGAAAATCTAAGAGCTCACAAAATTTAGCTGGCTCTGATCAGTTACTAAATTTTCTAGTCACCTTAGTGAACATGTTGCCGCTTATGCAGACTTGACCCTGCTGCCGAGATTTCGCTGACCAAAGCTTCTACTTCGTAAAGCGGTAGCAGGTCTGACTTTGGGTTAACTCCTTATGGGGCAACGCCAGGTCGGCAGATGAGTCAATTCTGCATCAGCGATAACACCGCGCTTCAGATTCGGGAATTTCTTACCTGTCGATGCCCGGAATCGTAATTCAGCCTTCGCTATTCATTGCCCGCCATCATCCCACGGCTCGTAGCGCCAACCTGTTGGTTGCCAGATGAACTGGTGCGTCAATTCCAAGGCCTGCAGAAAATCAGGATCGTGAGCACTCACTATGAGCGCGCCTTTGAATTGTCCGAGCAACTGCTCGACTGCTTCCAAGGCCGCGATGTCGAGATGGTTGTTCACTTCGTCGAGCAGCAACAGTTGCGTCTGTTCGGGGCCGCCTGCCAGCCAGGCGAGCGTTGCGCGCAGGCGCTCGCCACCACTGAGCCGACCGAATGGCGTAGCCATCTGCCGAGCGTCGAGCCCGGCGTTGGCGAAGACCTGGCGAAAGCGGCCCTCCTCGACAGTGCCCAGCTCATTGCGTAGCACCTGCTCGATACTGTGCTCGGGGTCGAAGGTTTGAGCGTGCTGGTCGATCAGGTGAGTGCGTAAGATATGCCGGGCGATGCCGCTGGCGGGCGCCAGTTGCCCGGCTATCACCTCCAGCAGGGTTGATTTTCCGCAGCCGTTCGGCCCGATCACCGCGACTCGCATCGGGCCGTGCAGGGTGAGATCGATGAAGCGGCTGTCGGGGGGGCCGTAGGGGAGCTCGCAGTGTTCGAGCGTGACCACTTGGGTCGCGTTGGCGACCAGGCCGGTCGGGGCGAGCAGTTGGCTTGGGCGTACCGGCTCGACGTTCGCATTGGCCTGGTCGACCCGCTCTCGCGCCATTTGGCTCAGACGCGCCTGCTGGATGCGCTGATGGCCGCTGTGCTGCTCGGCGCGCTCTGCCTGCGCATTGGCGACGATGGCCGGGGTGCCTGTGGCACGCGCCACCTTACGACCATGACTGGCACTTTGCACTTCGCGCTGGCGGGCCATGGTGATCTGCTGCTCGACGCTGTCGCGTGCCGCGCGTGCCCTGACCAGTGCAGCCTGGGCGTTGTCCTGCTCGGCCTGGCGTTGCTCGCGATAGTTGTCGTAGCCGCCGCTGTATTGAACCAGCGCGTCGCTGCGAAGCTCGAGGATACGATCGGCATGTTCCAGCAGCGCCCGGTCGTGGGAGATGACAATGCGGGTTTCCTTGCCTTGGCGCAGCTCTTTGCTCAACTGCTCGCGGGCCTGGCGATCCAGATGGTTGGTGGGCTCGTCGAGTATCAATACCCGCGCGCCGCCGAGGCGCAGACCGGCGAGCATCAGGCGTACAGTCTCGCCTCCGCTCAAGGCCTCGCTTGCGCGATCAAGCGGCAGATGGGCTAGGCCCAAGCGCGTCAGACAGGCGTGGATATCGCCCGGCAGGTTCCAGCGGTCGTCGATCAGGTCGAACAGCGCTGGGTCGCAGGCGCCCGCCTCGACCTCTGCCAAGGCCTGCAAAGCGTTATGTACCCCCAGCAGGTCGGCAACGGTCCCGCCGATAGGCCCGAGCCATTGCGGCAAATAACCGACACTGCCAGCACACTGGACGCTGCCTTCGCTCGCGGTCAGGCGACCCGCCATGATCTGCGCCAACATCGATTTGCCGCTGCCGTTGGGCCCGACGATGCCGGTGAACTGCCTGGAGAACGTTGCGTTGAGCCCCGAGAACAGCGGCCTGCCGTCTGGCAGGCGCAAGGTCAGGTCTTTGATGATCAAGGTGGCGTTGTCGCTACTCATCTCGATCTCTTCCCAAAACCAGGATGACCCAGCTCAGGGCCAGCGCAGCCACGCTCAACGAGGCCAGCAGCAGATTGCCCCAGACGCCGATTATCCCGCCCAGCAACGCCGTGACGGCTGCGGCGCCAGCAGCCAGTGAAGCGGCGATACCCAGCACCGTGCCACGCAGGCTTGACTGCTCGCATGCCAAGGCATGCCCGATCAAGGCAGTGTAGGCCACCCCATAGGCGATCGCGGCAAGCGCACCGAAAACCAGGGCAAGCGAGTTGTCGAGCGTGGCCGCTAGCAATGCGCAGCTTACCACCAGCACGGGGATGGCAGCGCGCGCGATCTGTGGCGCTGGATACCGGGTTTGCAAGGCTCCGGCCACCCAGATGAAGGCGATGCACATGCCGATCCCGACCACTGTTAGCAGTAGGCTGATGCTGCCTACGGTCTGGCTCTGGCGTGCGAGCATCCAGGGCAAGTACTGGTAGAAGAGATTCCAGCCGATTTGCAGCCAGAGCAGTGCAAACAATGGTCTGCGCGTGGCTGGCGAGGTGAAGCCGTTCAAGACCTGTCTGATCAGCGATGGGCCCGTTGTTGCAGCCGGAGCTGGGGTAGAGGGCAGCAAGAAGGTCATCAACAGGCACAGCACGCTGAGGGTCAGCGCGACCTGCAAGGGCAGGAGCAGGCTTGCTCTCGGTGTATGAGCTGCTAGCAGGATGCCCGTGAGCGCAGGACCGGTGAAAAACCCCGCAGTCATGGCAAACATTACCCAGCCAATGCGTTTCATTGCGCTGTCGGGGGTCTGGACCAGCATGGCCTGTGCTACCGGGACGCTACCGGCGAAGGTGCCTCCCAGCAAGCGCCCGGCGATCAGCAAGCCCACGCTGCCCACGCTCACGGCCCAAGTGCTCAGGGCATACCCGGCGACCGACCCTGTCACCGCAAGCAGAAGCGTTGGGCGCCGCCCGATGCGGTCTGAAAGCGCACCCAGCAGAGGCGCGCCCACCATCATCGCAAAGGCGTAGCCTGCCAACAGCACGCCGTAGAGCCAGGCGGTCCGAGCGGCAGTAGGTGCGCTGCCGAAAACCACCCCCGCAGGGTCGCCCGGGTCGAGCAGCATCGGTAGCATCGGCAGCAGCAATGCCGTGCCCAGGCCGTCGATGAAAATGATCATCAGCAGGATCAAGGGCGCGGCCTTGGCAGTGGCGGGTGTCTGCGAGAGAACGGCGGTCATGGCTGGCTCCTTGCGAAAAAGGTGCGAGTGGGCATGGTGTCAGGTGCGGCAATCCGAGTCATTCGCCGTAGGTCCTCAGGTAGCGGCCATCGAGAAAGCGTTGGCTAAGCGCCAGGTAATCGCATCGCTCCGACTGCGCCATGGTTTCGAAGAACAACATCTCGCGGGTGATCAGTTCCACACCGTTGCGTGACATGCGCGAGAGCGCGACCTCGTGATCCAGGACGCTGCGGGACGCCACTGCGTCTACCACAACCGAAACCTGGTCACCGCGTGCGCGTAGCGCCAGTGCCGATTGCAGGATACACACGTGGGTTTCCACACCCGCGAAAATCCAGTGATTGCCGGGCGTAGCGGTACGGAAGATGTCGATCCCCCGTTCATCGAGCACATTGAAGTGGCATTTGGAGAATGTTGTGCAAACACCTGCTGCCTTGCGTAGTCGTGCTGGCAGCGCGCCCAGCTTTTCATGGCAGACTAGAGCAACGGGCAGCTCGATTTCCTGGGCAAGCTCCGCCAGCCAGCAGCAATGCTCCAGCACGCGGCTAGCGTCCTGGATCATGGGCAGAAGATCGACTTGCATGTTGTTGATGATCAGGGTTTTTTTGCCATGGGCACGGGAAGGGATCGAAGATGTCATGCAAGCCTCATTGCAAGTAATGGCGCATCACGCGCGGTGCGAGACGCTCGACGGCGCCCATTTTTTCGGCGATGCGCAGCAGGCGCTGGTCCAGTTGGCGTATCAGTTTCCCGGACGCCGATTCAACGCCCATCAGGTCCTTGACCAGCTCGAACTGGATGCGTGCACTGGCATTGCTGCCTTGGTCCACTGACGCGCCGAAACGCTGGGCCAGCACCAGACCTGAGGTCAGGGCGCCTTCATGGCCGCCATAGGAGAAGTCGGTTCCGCAGTACCAGATTCGTTCACGGCCCTGGATCGCCCTTATCAGGGAGCGCCGATGCAGGTCGAGTGGTCGCAGCTTGGGCAGCTTCCACTGCTTGCGCAGGATGACCTTGGATGGGTCCAGCACCATCTTCGGGTCGAACGTCACGTAAAGCGGCGTGGATGAGGGCTCGAAGTGGGTGACTACTCGGGTCAGGGTCCCCCAGGCATGGTTCGCCTCGGCCGGTGCGTCTGCGGCTTTGACGAAGACGCAGTAACTGTCGGGCGAGCCGTGGGCGACCGCTGCGCCGTCACTGTGCAGGATGGCTTCGACCGGAACATATTCGTACGCCCCGAGCAGGGTTGTCTGTTCGGGCGTGGGCGTCTCGATCAGGCGCAGCGCCTGATCGGCGTGGGTCGCCAGTACTACCTGGTCGAAATCCTGTGATCCTGCGAGTGTGCTGACCTCCACGCCCCGCCCGTGTGGACGGACAGCCGTCACTGGGGTATTCAGGCGCACCCGCGGGCCGAGCACGCGATGCATGATTTTCAGGTATCCATCGATCCCGCCTGTGGCTTTGCGCCAGTAGGCGGGCGAGAAGAACGACAGCAGGTTCATGCTGAAGGAGACCGCGCAGTACACCAGGCTGTAGTCCAGTGAGGGACCATTGCATCCGGAGTACACGGTCAACAGCGGGAGCAAGGCTTGGTGGACAAAGCTGGAGTCGTAGCCCCGCTCCCTGACGAAATCCCCCACCGACCAGCTCTTGTAGCGTTCCTGGTGGAGGCTGACCTCAACCATGTCCTGATGAAACCGATCGAATGCCTGTCGCAGCGCCGGACTCAATGCTTTGCCGGTGTGCTGGTTGCTCCATAGCTCGGAGGCGTCGGGGTCCAGGCAACTGAATGACAAGGGCGCGACGAAGGTTCCCACATCGAGCGCCTTGAGATGCGCCATCAAATTGGGTGCGAGCCGCTCCGTGAAATATTCGACACCCATGTCGGCATGGATTAGCTTGCCCTCATGTATCAGGGTGTGGGTGAAAGCGTGGCCACCCAACTGCTCGCCCGCCTCGAACAGGGTGACCTGGTGCAGCGCGGCGAGATGCCAGGCAAGCGTCGCGCCTGCGGTCCCGCCACCAACGATAGCGATTCGTTGTGGTTTCATCGCGATGCCTCTTTCGATTGGTGATGGGCGTCTATGGCAGCGATAAGGCGCGTAAGTACCTGGCCTGGGCCCGGCTCGATGAAGTCGAGCAGTGAATAACGTTGCCTCAGCACTTGGATTGTCTGCAGCCAGCGCACCGGGCTGGTCAGCTGGAAAACGATTTCTTCGAGCAGATGGGTGTCAGGTACCGGTCCGCCATGGGTGGTGGAAATCAATGGACAGGTCCCGGGGCTGAAAGTCACCCGCTCCACATAGCGACTCAGGGCTATGCGTGCGGTTTCCATGTACCGGGAATGAAACGCCCCGCTGACATTCAGCTGCACCGCGCGCAGGCCGCGTTGTTGAAGGTCGTGTGCTGCGCGCTCGATGGCCTGGCTCGGACCGCTGAGCACGGTTTGCTCCGGCCCGTTCACGTTGGCAATGTCGAGACTGTCCAGTCCCTGTTCGAGCAGGCAGGCCTCCAGGCCCTGGGCGTCGATGCCCATCACCGCAAGCATCGCCCCGTCCCCGGCAGCCTTCATCAGCTGGCCACGCTCGATCACCAGTTTCAAGGTGTCTGCGAAACCGAGCCGGCCGCTGGCGTGGATGGCGCCGAACAGCCCCAGGCTGTGGCCAAGCATCAGGTCGGCTCGATCTATATCGCGGTCCTGGCGCATTGCCTCGAAGCTCATCGCGCTGACGACGAATACGGCAGGCTGCGTGAAAGCGGTGTCGGCAAGTCTGCCGGCATCTTCGAGCAACTCGGCTAGCCGCAGGCCCAGCAGTGTCTCAGCGATTTCGGTCATCTCGCGGAACCTGGGCAGAAGCTCCAGCCCCATTCCAGGAAATTGCGAGCCTTGGCCAGGAAAGACGATTGCCAGCGCGCCAGGTCGTTCAAAGTTCATGCAGCACCACCTTCGGGCGTGCCGCAGGCTTTTGCCCGCGCGCCACATCATGGGTTGGGTTCAGTGAAACCAAGCCTTGGATACGCAGGACCGGACTCATGTCCTGAGCAAGAAACTCGAAATCGTGGGTCACGCTCCGGGCGGTTTTTTCGCGTCGCTGGCAGCGCACGTAGGCAATCGCCGCATGAGTGGACAGCCGCTCGACCCTCTCGGCCATCCAGGGTACCCAGGCCGGACCTGCCTCCCCGTCGTCGAGCAGTAGCGCGGTCTGCAGACCGGCGTCGATGATTGCGGGCGACAGTGGCAAAGCGAAGCTGCGCGCGGGCAGCACACTCGCCTGCACCTTGTCGTCTCCAACACAGGCCCAGCGCAGCAGGCGCAGTGAGTCACCGTAGCAATAGCCCATGCGTGCGAACTTCTGGTAGATCGCTGTGCGCTGCAGGTAATGGCCCGAGTCCAGCGTCCAAGGCTGCTGCTGGTCGTGGCTGTGCTGCTCCAGAGTGGAGGCGCTGGCGACAGTAGTGTTGGCGATGGTCACTGCAAACCTATCCGCTGTCTGCTCCGTGCCGACGCATTCAAACGACTGGGCGCGGGCCTCGAATCGCACATCCATCAGTCCAGCGGTTGAAGTGTCAGCCAGCAGGCGTGCCAAGTAGTAGCCTGCCGGTACTATCGCCTGTCCGTCGATGTTGTGGTCGGCCAGCAGCGTGTCAAGGCTTTCGAAACCCGACTCCCGAGCCTGCACCCAGAGTGGCGTGCCGTCGAAGCAATATTCCGGCAGCTCGAGCGGTTCATCGGCTGCGAACAGGGCGTGCCAATCTGGCAGTGCACCACCCAGATAAGCCAGGCGAACGCTGTCCAAGTCCAGGTCCATGTCTTGCTGCTGGCCCGGCATGCGCATCGAGTTCATCGCGTTTGCATCACAACCCGCCACTGCAGTGCTTTCACCGTTACCACGCAGGTCTGCCAACGATAGCGCCAACTGGCGGCGCAGATCCTGCGTCGAGTCGCTGCACACGGCTAGGCGGTGGCGTAGGTGATCACGCTGGTGGGCAAGGCTGGAGGCCAGGCGTGGCAGAGGCACATCGTTTTGCTCCAACCATTGCAATAGCGCGATACGAGAGGCATCCAGTGCCTGAACACTATGGGCCGACAGCATGATCAGCTGTCTCACCGATGTCGGATGTCTCGCCGGCCTCGAGGTCTGGATCGCAGAGCTCAGCAGCACGTGTGCGTTGGCACCTCCTGCGCCAAAGGACGACAACGCCGCGCGATAGGGTTGGTTATCGCGTACAGGCCATGGCCTGGCATGGCGATTGACCATCAGCCCGGTCGCCTGTGGCTCCAGTAATGGATTGGCCGGGTATGCATGCAGCGACGGGAGCAGTGTGCGATGACGCATCTGCAGCAGGATCTTCACTGCACCCGCCAGTCCGGCTGCCGACTCCAGGTGGCCGATGTGGCCCTTTATCGAGCCGATCGGCAGACGCGAGGTCTCTGTGCGTCCCTCGCCAAGCACCGCCGCCAGGCTCTTGAACTCGATCGGATCGCCGAGCGCGGTGCCGGTGCCGTGAGCCTCGACGTAGTCCAGTTGCGTCGGAGCCCACTTGGCCTTGTCCAAGGCCTCGCGAATCAGGCGGGACTGCGCCTGCGGGTTGGGTGCGCTGTAGCCGTTGGATTTGCCTCCGGCATTTAGTGCCGAGGCTTCTATCACCCCGTACAACGGATCCTCATCCGCCAGAGCCCGGTCGAGCGGTTTGAGCAGCATGGCGCACACCCCTTCGCCGTCGACGAAACCACCGGCGCCCTCGCCGAACGGTCGGCATACGCCCTCTAGCGAGAGCATGTGCAAGCGGCACAAGTCGTCGTACTGTCGAGGGTGTGCGATCACGTTCACGCCTCCGACCAGAGCCATGTCGCAGTCGCCCAGGCGCAACGCATTCACCGCAGTGTGCAGAGCGGTCAAGGAGGCAGAGCATGCGGTATCGACCGCCATGCTCGGACCGTGCAGATCAAAGTGGTATGACACCCGATTGGCGATCGACCAATGCAGTGATGTCGGCCTGGGGCTGTCGCTGTCTATAGGTGTCAGGTTGGCATAGCCGGTATTCATCACGCCGACGTACACCCCGGTTCGGCTGCCCTTGAGTCGCGATGCCGGATGAGCACCATGCAGAAATGTCTGGTACGCGGTCTCCAGGAACAACCGTTCTTGGGGATCCATCAGGGTTGCGTCCATTGGTGTGATGTTGAAGAACCCGTGATCGAACCTGTCGACGTCACTGAGAAATGCACCGACACCAGCATAGGTCGACGTTTGCATGTGCTCCCGGGGCCAGCGTGCGGGAGGTACCGGACTGCTCAGAGGCACGTCCTGCAGCAGTCGCTCCCAGAGCTGTGCGGTGTCCTCTGCACCCGGGAAACGTCCGCGGTAGCCGATGATGGCGATCGCTTGCGCCTGCGCTGGTTGATCGGTGCGCAGGTCAGCAGGCTGTGGTCGTTGCCCGGTCGTGGCGTGTGCATGACCCGCAGCTGTTGCCTTGGCTTGCGCGATCGTGGCGTGCAGGCCCAGATGACCGGCCAGTTGCGCGATGCTTGGGTATTCGAACAGCAAGGTCGCGGGCAGATAGCCGTAACGAGCCTGCAACGGCTTGATCAACTCCAGGCTGATCAGCGAGTCGATGCCGTAGCTGGCGAATGCAGCGTCATCGTCGAGTTCGTCGAGGGACATGTGCATGACCTTGGCGATGCTTTCACGCACGAAGTGCAGAGTGTCGGACTCCCCACCAGGCTGCGCGGCGGGTGCAGCGGGTGCAGCGGGTGCAGGGGCGCTGCTGTCCACAACCTTGAAGGCTTCTGGGTGGCACTGCTCCAGATAGCCCGCCAGGTCGGCGAGGGTGGGGTATTCGAAGAACAGCGTGGCTGGCACGTATCCGACCTTGTCTTTGAACGGCTTCACTAACTCCAGCGCAATCAGGGAGTCGACCCCATAGTCCTTCAGTGCTCGCGTGGGGTCGAGGTCAGAAGGGGTCAGGTGCATGACCGAGGCGATCGCGTCCCGAGCGAACGCCATTGCCGAGCTCAAGCACACCTCGTCGATGTTCGCGGCTGCTGCGCCCGAGGTTTGGCTGGCGCTGGCGGCAGGGACCCTTTCGGCTGGCGCGGCTGCCGTGGCCGATACAGGAACGCGGGCGACGATCAGTCCTTGGGTTTGATTGCCGTGGTGCTCGGTGTTTTCGAAGCCGGTTTCGCGCAACAGCCGCTGCCAGGTGGCCGCGTCGAGCAATGGGCTTCCTTCTATTCGCTCGGGGCCGGTGTTGAGCCACCAGCCCTTGGTCAGGCCGAACGTCAAGGTTGCGTAGTGCTGCAGTGCCGTCACCTCGTTGAGCACGATTACGCCGCCTGGACGCAATGCGCGACGAATATTGCGCAGTGACTCGCGGATGTCGCGGGTGGCGTGGATCACGTTGGTCGCCAGCACGATGTCGAATGCGCCAAGCCATTGAGGAGGCTGTTCCACGTTGTAGATGCTGGCCTCGAAGCAGGGCTGGTCGAAGGTTCTTCTGGCCCGGTTGATGAAAGACAGCGAGAGGTCGGTGAAGCGGTACTGGCCTAGCCTGTGGCCCACGCGCGCCATCACTTGCTCGGTAGTGCTGCCTGTGCCAGCGCCAATCTCGAGCACGCGAAGCGGCTGTTCAGTGCTGTCGGCCAGACGCTCGACGATGGTCGCCATGGTCTGGTTGTAATAGTCGGCCACGGGGTTGTTACGGTACACCCCCTCTACCCGGTCGAAGCTGCCATGGGGGAACAGCACCTCTAGCGGATCGGTCTTGCCTTGCAGGATCGAGGCGAAGTCGGCCATGCAGGCGTCCAGCAGATCAAGGTGCGCGCGCAGGTGGGCAAAGCGCTGCAACAAGTTGTGTCGATCCAGCGCCTGGGGCGCATCCTCTATGGCGCTCAGCGCTTGGGCCAGTGCTTGGTGGTGAGCTGCGATGTTGGTGGGAATGCCTATGCGATGAATGGCGCGACGGGCGTATTCATCCAGCGCCACGCTGGCCTGCTCGTTGCGTCTGACCCATTCGGCCTGATCATCAAACGGGGGGATTAGGCTTTGAAGTTCATCGACTGGCACGACGCCTGGGCTGTCGGCGGTTTCGAAGCCCATGGCCAACAGGGCTTGTGCGTTGGCCTTGAGCGCCATCACCTGGCGTTGGTCGCTGCCGATCAGGGCTTCGATGGTGGCGATGCCGTCTTCGGCTTCGAGTGAGCCAACCCCGACCTTTTCCATGCGTTCCCGATAGTAAGGCGCGGCCACCGCGCCGACACTGCCCCAGTAACCCCAGTTGACGATCTTCGAAGGGATCTGGAAAGTCTCCTCAAGCAAGGCGGCCATGGCGTCCTTGACCGCGCAGGCGGCCGTGTAGGCGCCTTGGCCAGGATTGGCAAGGTGTGATTGGATCGAGGAAAAGAACAGCACGAAATCTACCGGATGCTGGCGCAGTGCTTGAATCAACCCATAGCTGCCCAGCAGCTTGGGCCGCAGATTGCGTTCAAGCTGGGCAGGCTGCAAGGTGTCCAGGGTCTGGTCGTGCAGATCCATCGCAGAATGAATCACCGCGTCGAACGGGCCGTGCGCTTCGAAGATCGCCTCGAGCGCTTGAGGCACGCTGATGTCGCAGGAGCTGTGACGCATGAGTTCATGCAGTTCGAAGTCGGGCGCAGACCTCGAGACCAGGTGCACCCGCGCCTGATGGCGCTCAACCAGATAGCTGGCAAGCATCCGTCCCAGACCGCCCGTGCCACCCAGCACCAGATAGTGCCCGCCTTTGCGCAGGGCCAAGCCCGATACGCCGCTGTTCAGCGATGCCCGTTTGAAGTGGCGGACGGCATGGCCGTCCTGGGTGATGTGCACCGGTGTCGCGGGGGCATGCGTGGGGCGGTGGCTGAACGCGCGGTGCAAGGTGGCTACAGCGAAATCGCACAGGCTGAAGGCATTGATGCTCAGGTGGGGATACTCGCGACTGGCAGTCTGGGCCAGCCCCAGGCAGGTCGCATCCAACGGATAGCGGACATCCTGGCCGGGAGGTCCTGCAAGGGCTCGGCAGGCAACCACATCGATCCGTGCGCGCTGTAGCCGGCTCAGAGTCTTGAGCAGATTCAGCACCGCCACTGTCACCGACGTTTGTGCCCCTTGTGCCCAAGGGCTGCGTACGATGATTGCGTAGTGATCACCGGGTGGCAGGTCAAGCGGCGCTTCGGTAAAGGTTCGCACCCTCTGCTCGCCCAGTAGTCCTGCCATTTCCTCTGCCAGCGACGGCTGTGTTGCTGGCACCAGAATCCAGTCTGGCACCGATTCTTGGGGCGAATGCGCGGTCATGGTGAATTGCCAGTCAGGCTCGAAGAGGCCAAGGCTTGGTGTGTCAGCGTTGCTGTTCATGCGCGTCTCCCAAAATGTTCCCGGAATAAGGCTTGATACCCAGGTCTATGAATTGCGCGATCACTCGGAAACGGTCATCGCAGAGCAGGATCTGGGTCCTGAAGTCGCTGGTCTTCTCAGTCAAGGCGTAGTAGGTGCCGGCCGGGCAGTCCACAGGTGCGCTCCAGACCAGTGCGCCCAGGGTGAATGGCAATACGGGTGTACTGCGGCTCTCCAGGGTCAAGGCCAATCCCGATTGCAATGCCCCGTCGAGCAACCCCCACTGCTGGATCGCTTCAGTGCCGTGGCAAATCAGGCGTGCGCATGCTAGCGGCCCTTGCCGATCAACCCAGATGACGCTGCGAAAATCCCTGCTGTACTCGATACCCAAGGCATCGAATGCCTCGTAAAGACGGGCAGCATCTATACGCCGCGCATCCGGCAGGCGTCCTTGGACCTCACGCAGGCGCTGCAATGCCTGGCTGGTCGGAGCCGGGTAATGCAGGTCGAACGAGAGCGTCCCGTTGACCAACGGTGTGTCGCCTGACAGCAACCTGAACGTGCCATCGTCTGTAAGGGTCAGATCCAGCGCGCTATCGGCGGCGAACTGACTGAGCGGTACGCGCCAGGTGATGTCCACCAGGCTCCTGTGCAAGGTATCGTGGCGGGCGAGACGTAACCCCCAATACAATGCGCATACGCCGGGTAGAACGCCTTGGTGGTTCACCTGATGGTCTTGGAAGACAGGGTGACGTGCGGTCACCTCCGAGGGGCGATCGTGGCAGGGCTTCAAGTTCAGCTGCAAGGTCGATGGCAGTGGGTAGCGATAGCTGCCATCGAAGCGATAAGTTGGCAGGCGTACTGGGAGTATCGAGGGGTCGAACAGTGACGGCTCAAGCGTGCCCCCCTGCAGGTAGTTGCTTGCTGCCTGTTGCAGTGCAAGGTCTTCGATTGCAGGCAGGGGATGGTCTTCGATGATGCATTCCAGGGCCTGAAGCAGGCTCTGGTGATCGTGCACCGCCACGGCAACGCGCGAGGCCATTGCGGTGCGATGCAATCCCAGGGTCTTGGTAATGGCAGCAAGACTCGCATCCGGATGTTCCGTCAGCCAGGTTTTCAGAGCCTTGGCCTGACGCTTGAGTGCTGGCGCATCGAATCCCGAGAGCACCCCAAGGCAGGGGGCTTGGTTTTGCATTCGTTCGCGGCTGGCGGGCCGTGAGGGAACGTTTTGCACCACCGCGTGTGCCCCGGAACCTCCAAAGCCATAACTGCAGACCCCGGCCCGGCGAATATCGCCGGCCTTGGGCCAGTTCTGGTTGCCGGCCTTGGCTAGTGCCGCACCCTCCAGTTTCACCCGCGGGTTCTCAGGGCCTCGCTCCGGGTTTGCCGGCACCATGGCTTCGGCGACGACCTTGACCGCCTTGATCAGGCCGAACAGTCCGGCAGCAGCCTCCAAATGGCCGAAGGCGGCCTTGGACGTGCCAAGGCAGATCGGTGCGTCGCCCCGAACGTGCATGCTGCTCAGTGCGCGACTGATGCCTTCGGCCTCGATGGGGTCGCCCAGGCGCGTGCCTGTTCCGTGGGTCTCGATGAATCCGACGTCTGAGGTGCCGCCAAGGGAGCGATAAATACTTGCGATCATGTCAGCCTGGGCGCTGGCGCTTGGCGCGGTCAAGGATGCGGAGCGTCCGCAATGGCCGTCCTCGACCGCTGCCAGCAGCGCACACGGCCCCAGGCCGGGCACTGTCTCTCCGGCCCTACACAACAGCATGGCAAACACGCCTTCGCCCCTGACATACCCGTTCGCAGCTTCGGCAAATGGGGAGCAGACACCGTTCGGTGAGAGGAACTGTCCTGCACGCAATGCATCATCTGTGCGTGAATCGATCAGAAGATTCACCGCACCTACGAACGCCATGTCGCAGCGGCCCTGATGCAGATCGGCCGCAGCTCGGGCGAGTACGGTCAGACCGCTGGAGCAGGCCGTGTCGATCGTCACCGATGGCCCCCGCCAGTCGAATTGGTACGACAGCCGGTTGGCCAGGATGCTCGCCGAGGTGCCTGTCATGTCGTAGGCATGGGCCGTTTTTTGCCGCGCCGATACGACCGTGGCGTATTCGCAGCCTGTGGCCGCGATATAACAACCAACGCGCGCGCCGCGGTAGTCGTCGGGGACTAGGCCGGCATCTTCGAAGGTCCGCCAGCACTCTTGCAGTAGCAGACGCTGGCGTGGGTCCATGTGCGCAGCCTCAACGGCCGAAATGCCGAAAAAAGAGGCATCGAAGCTGTCGATGTCATTCAGGTAGCCGCCCGGCAAGATGCTCGGCGAATCGGATCTGACGCATGGGGCTATGCAATTGCGCTGCTCCAGCATCGCTTGCCAAAGTTCATCGATGTCCAGCCCTGCCGGGCCGACGCCTGCCATCCCGAGGATGGCCAGCGGCGCAGCCTCAAACTGGGCTGCTGGTTTGGGACTGGAAAGTTCGCTGGGCGTTTCGGTATGCAATGCGTTGGCGATGGCGGTGAGACTGCTGAGTTCGTAAAAGCGATGCGGCGCAATATCCACTGCGAGTTCGTGGCGCAAGCGCTCTGCCAACAAGTTGAAGCCGATTGAATCCACACCCGCAGCGACCAGTGACTGATTGGGGTCTTGGACCTGTACACCCAATGTTTCGGCAATTAATCTGCGCAGCTCGGTGATGCCCTGCGACTCGCTGTCGCGGCTTGGACCGCTCTCTTGCTCATGCGCCGAGCGAGCCAGCGTCTGCAACTCGGCTTGCATCAGCCTGCGCAAATCGAGCTTGCCGTTGGGGGTGTGCGGCCACTGGTCCACCAATACATAGCGTGATGGGCAACGCTGCTCGGGTAGCCGAGAGGCCACTTGTGCGCGCAGCGTTTCCACGTCGAATGGACGGCCTTGAGCCGGTCGAATGAATGCGCACAGGTAGGCGACAGGCTCCTCGCGCACCACACAGCAAGGCTCCACACCGGGTGCAAGGCGCCTGATCAGCGCCTCAGCCTCGGACAGCTCCACGCGATGGCCGCGTATCTTGACCTGAGAGTCCAGCCGACCGAGGTAGTCGATACGTTGCTCGCCCCAGGCTACAGCTCGATCGCCGGTGCGGTAGGCGCGATTGCTCTGCGCGCTGAATGGCTCGATGAAGTTGTGCTGCGGGGCCGGCGGCAGGTAACCCGCTCCGACCAACGATCCGCTGATGAGCAGTTCGCCGGGAACACCCAAGGCGAGCGGCTGCAATTGATCGTCCACGACCTGCAGGGCGGTGTTGTCCAGCGGATGCCCGATGCTGAGCGGCATGCCGCGGGTGACGCGCTGGCAACTGGCCCAGATGGTGGCCTCGGTAGGGCCGTAGACATGAAACAGCGTATGGCCTGCAGCCAGGACCCAGTCTGCCATTTCCTGACTCAGACGCTCGCCACCGCACAGTAGGGTGATGGGGCGTCGTGCCTGCCAGTCGGAGTCTTTCAACAGACGCAGGCTGGATGGGGTGAGCTGCAGGATTTCGATCCGATCTCGCTCGATACGATCGATCAGTTGTCGGCCACTGCGTCGTACAGGGTCGTCGGCCATCACGATGCAGCCGTTGCTGCACAGCGGTAGCAGTGCTTCGAGCAAGGAAATGTCAAAGCTGAGTGGAGTCAGCGCAATCCAGCGCGCACCCGGATAGCAGAACGGCATCGCGGCCATGGCCGTCAGGAAGGCTGCCAGATTGTCACGGCCTATCTGGATACCCTTGGGGACGCCAGTACTGCCTGAGGAAAACATCTGGTAGGCAATGGGGTCGATTTCTTGCGAAGACGATGTAGACGTTCCTGCCCCGGACATCACCTGTGTTTCGATGTTCAGGAGCACCGCCTGGGGAGCCGCATGGGCAAGACGGGCATGGGTAGAGCGATCGCACAGTACGTAGCTGATCTGGGTTCGGTGGATCAGATCGCTCAATGCTTCGTCGGGCAGGCTGGCCTCAAGTGGGGTGAAGCGAACGCCGTGCTTGAGCGCTGCCAGCAGTGCGATCGGCAGCCAACGGTTGCGGCCGATGCAGACCCCGACTTGGCTGACCCCTTGTTGCGCCAGGCTTACAACGGTGGCATCGATACTGCTGCGCAGGGCGCTGTAGGTCAGCTCACCATCGTCGTCAATTACCGCAATCCGTTCTGCCTCGGCCTGTTCCAGTGCGCACAGCATCTGCTCCAGCGAAACGGGAGGGATTCGTTGGCCTCGTTCGCCAGGCTCTGGTCGCTTCAGTGTTGCCAGCGCTGCGAAGGGCTGCTGCGTGTCCTCGAGCAAGTCGTGCAGGCTGTGTTGAAACTGTTCTGCGAACTGCGCGAACCAGCGCGGCGTGCTGCGTTCGTGACTGGCTTCCAGGCGCACTTGCAGACATCCTCCGGCCATCGAGCACACGGCGGCCAGATCGTACGGTCCACCTGCGCATGGCAAGGCAAGAACTTCGCAGACCTCGCCTATCGTTGGGGCGGTCGGTGTTAGCAGCCCAGGCGACTCATTGATGACGACATTGCCTGCGCTCCCCGCCGGGAACTGAGCCAGCAGCTCGTTCCATGGTGTGTGCTGGAAGGGACGGATGCGTCGACGTGTTTCGCCAATGTGTTGCAACAGTGTGTGAGCGTCTGAACAGGCATCCACGTCGACAGGCAGAGGAACAAGGTTGCTGCAGGTCCCTGCGTCGGGGCCGCCAGGCACTTGTACTGTATGGCACAGCATTATTTTGGCGTTCTGCTCCCAAGCCCGCAGGTAGCGGGCAAGGGTCAGTGCCATGGCCGCGCAGGTCAGGCGAAATCCGCTGGTTTGCAGGGTATTGCACTGATCGGGGGTGACCTGGCTCAAGGTCATTGTGGCTGTCCTGACCTGACCTGACCGGGGGCCTGAGGCAGGCGGCATCATCGGCAGGGATTGCTCAAGGGTGTAACCGGCGAGCAGCTCGCTCCAGAAACCTGCAGGCGCCGGTGTGCGTGGGCCGGCTGCGGGGCAGGGCACCGGCGTGCGGCCGGCGTAGCATTCGCTAAGGGCTGCCAGAAAGCGCTGTAAACTCACGCCGTCCATCACCAGGTGGCTGAAGAGGCAGTCCAGGTAGCACTGCCCGTCCTCAAGTGTCTGCAGGACGAAGCGATAGTGCCTTGAGCGGCCCTGCGTCAGGGATTGCAATGGTTGCGGGCAACTATCGTATTCCAGCACCTCAGGGCTCAGGGCCAGGCGCTTGCTGAGCAGCGTGCCGTTGTTGAGCAAAAACGTATTGCGCAGGCTGGCGAAGGGCCCGGCCAGCAACCTATACAGTGCATGGTCCAGAAGCTGGACATCCACCGATGATGCCAGCGCGAAGCGGTAGCTCAATATCAGTCCCGGATCGCCGGCATGCGTCTGGCTGCGGCGCCAGATCAGCGTTTCTTCTGGTGTGGCAGGACGGCAATCGGCAATGAGGGTGTCCATTCAAGCTACCTGAGTGACGTTGGCGGAGGGCTTGCTGACGTGTAGCCAGTCGAGCAACGTTCGGTTGACGAGCGTGGCGTGTGTCAGAGGCGAGAAGTGACCGGCATCGGCAATCTCCAAGAACAGTGCCTTTTCGAGCTGTCGCAGCGGCATGACGCACTGGGCCTGGATCACATTGTCCTGAGCGCCGTGGATGACCAGCAGCGGCACGTTCAGATCTCCCAATGCCTCGCGGATGTCGAATGTACTCAGCGCATTAATGTAGGCACCCAGGCTCCTGAGGTTCAGGCCCGCGCCGATCCGTGAGGCGACGCTGCCGTTACCCGGTAGAATTTGGTCGAACATCTCGCCGCGCCCCTCCAGTTCACTTTGCGCTTGCAGAGTGTCTTCCAGGATCGTCTCGCCGAACCACGGCGCGGCGCTGATCACCGTGATGGGCCCTACGCAGGGCGAGTGTTGGAGCGCAGCATGCAGTGCCACGCAGCCTCCAAGCGACCAGCCGATGCACGGGACTGGCTGACCCGCCACGGACAGTTCCTCGCACAATTGCGCCAATTGCGCAGCGACCCTACCCAGATCGATCTCTGGGGTATCGGGCTGTACTGCGTCATGCAGCGGCAATTCGACGATGCAAGGATTCCAGCCATCACGACGCAGCATGGGCAACTGCTGCACCCAGATTCTGGGTGAGGCATTGAGCGGGCTGACCAGTATCACAGGCGGCAAGTTGCCTGCCTGGTCCAGCACCGTCAGGCCGCTGCGGGTCTGACGCCGGCGCAGGCCCAGTGGCAGGTCGGCCGCCGCTTGGTCAGCTACCCGGCCCGACTGCGCCGCACGTTCGATCAGCGTGGCCAGTTCGGCAAGAGTGCTTGCGGCAAAGGCCTGTTCGACAGCCATCTTCCCGCTCCGTTTCTGGAAGGGTGCCAGCAGTTGCAGTACCGTCAGGGAGTCGAGCCCAAGGCTGGACAGCGGAGCTTGGCTATCGACCTCTTCGAGTCGGTAGCCGCACAGCTGGGCCAGGCGTTGGCGCAGTTCCTCCAGCACGTTGGCGGATCCGCCAGCGTTGTCCTGGTCTGTGGCTGTGCTTGGCAGGCCAGGCCAGAACGCGCGGCGGGCGAAGGGGTAGGGGGGCACATGGATGGCCTGGGATACTCCGATGCGGGTAGCCATGCCTTGCAGCCAGCGAGCAGCGACGCCGTCGGGTCGACGAGTGCTGGCGGGCAGCTCTTGGTAGTCGCGAGCGACAACCACCCCTGTCGGAGTCGAGCGCCCCCATCGCGCCAGGGCATCGACCACTTGGTCGACCTGCTCTGCGCAGACCACCGCCCGCACGGCCTGAGGCGTTCTGGCGGCACAACTGGCACACACTTGTGCATAGGACAGTGTGCCTTGGGCGAGAAATCGGGCCAGCAATAGTGCCGTTCTTTGTAGTCCGGCTTCACTGGCGGCGCTGATGCACAGGCCTTCGATATCGACCTGTACAGCGCTTGCGCTGCCTGGCTTGTGCAACAACACATGGGCGTTCACACCGGTGAAGCCGAACGCGCTGATGGCGATGCCGGCGCCGGGCGGCAGCGCATGTGCGGTGTGCGGGGATGATACCGGCATGATGTCGTGCCAGTGCGAAGAAGAGGATGGCCTCAGCAGCGGCCCGGGTATCTGCTGCCGGTCCAGGGCCAATAGAGCCTTGAGCACGCTGAGTAGCCCAGAACTGACCAGGGTATGACCGAAGATCGTTTTGTTCGCCCCAAGGTATCGCAGCCCTTGTCCCTCGAGCTGCCCGTAGGTCTGCGCCAACGCCTTGGCTTCGAGCGGATCGCCCACTGGGGTTCCTGTACCGTGGGTCTCGATCAGGGCAATGTGCTCAGGTCCTTGCCCACCTTGTCGTCGCGCATCCTCCCAGGCTGCACGGATGACCTCGGTTTGCCCGCTCACACTCGGCGACATCAGGCCATTGCTGCGACCATCGTGGCCAACCGCACTGCCATCGAGCTGCGCGAGCATTGCCAGCCCCAGGTTCTGGGCCACCTCTTGGGTGGTCAACAACAGCGCTCCGGCCCCCTCGGCGGGTGCGAAGCCGTCAGCGCGTTCGTCGAATGCAAGACAGTGCCCGGAGGCAGAGAGCACCTGGCTTGCCTGTGCTAGGCGAAAAACTTCATCGGTGCAGAACAGCGTCGCTGCGCAGACGATAGCGGCATCGCACTCGCCACTGCGTAACGCCATGGCGGCTTGGTGTAGTGCCACCAGGAAGGATGAGCAGGCGGTGTCGATCGAAAGCACAGGTCCCGGCAGGTCGAAACAGTAGGCGATACGACCGGCCAGGGCGGAGAACGCATTGCCGGTGAAAGCCGCAGCACTGATTGCTTGCTCGCTGTGTGCGCTGAGTACGTGGCGGTAGTCGCCCGGCAGCCCGGTGGCGAATACGCCGCAACGCAGTGTCTTGAGCTCGGGCAGGGTCAGTCCGCTGCACTCAATGGCGTGCCAGGCCTGCTCCAGGGAAAGCCGTTGCTGCGGATCGACGCAGACCGACTCGTTGGGCGAGACATGGAAGAAGCCATTGTCGAAGGCGTCGATGTCCCGCAGAAACCCACCCTTGAAGCTCCCGGTTCGTTTGTGCTCACCCATGACGCCGGTTTGCGGTTTGCCGCTCTCGAGCACTGCCCACAGTTCGTCGAGCGATGCCGCACCTGGGAAACGACCGGCGGCGCCCACGATCACCGGTGTGCGTCCAGTCTTGGCGCGAGGGTTTTCGTTTGGAGTTGTCCGTGTTGTGGTCGAAGGTTCGATGCGTACTTGAAGCAGTTTCAATAGCTCGCGCAGCGAGGCGGCCTCGAACAGGTCCGCCGTGCGGCAGGGCACTGCGAAGCGTTGGGCAATGGCCTTCGCCAGCTGCGCCGCGAGGATCGAATCGACGCCACGTTCGATGTAGGGTTCGTCTGCGTCGAGCGGCTCGACTTCGAGCAGCGCATCGGCGAACAGTTTCTGCAGGGCCGATAACGATAATGCGTCAGGGTGAGTCATGAGGCCTCCAGGTCTGCGGCGGTTTCGAACCAGTAAGGTTTGCTGTCGAAGGCATAGCCAGGTAGCGAAATGCGTCTGCCGGGGCCCTTCAGGTAAATGCGTCTGAGCGTGTCGCGGCCCTGCAGATAAGCGGACGCAAGCTCTGTGACGACGCTGTTGTCGAGCTCCAGCAGCGGCCCTTCGTTGACGTGGCTCCTGAGGGCGTGGGGCTCGACGTAGTGCAAGGCCGCGCTGCTCAACTGCTCGATCAATGAGGGCAGATCCATGGCGCTTACCACCAGTCGGTGCTCGAAGCTTTCACGCCCTATTGCCAAGGTCCGGGCCACGTCTGCCAGGGGCAGGCGCGGGTTGCTGCGCAGATGCTCGATCAGCTCATCGCGCATGCGTTCAAGCGATGCCTTGGTTCTGGCGCACAGGCCTACCAAGTGCAGTTGCCCAGGTTGTGCCGTGACTTGTGGTGTCGGTGCATCGGCCTGCGTTAGCACCACATGCGCATTGGTGCCGCCAAAGCCGAAGGAACTGATGCCTGCGACACGGTCGTTCGACCGCCAGGGCTGCTTTTCGGTGAGCAGTGAAAAAGGCGTGTCCTGTAGGTCGATTTCCCGATTTTGCTGACGGAAGTTCAAGTTGGCAGGCAGCCAGCCGGTCTCTATCGCCTTGATGACCTTGACCAAGGCCGGTACGGCTGCTGCAGGTTCCAGGTGGCCCGTGTTGGTCTTGACCGCTCCGACCAGCACGCTTGCCGGTAGCTTTGCGGGGGCTTGCTGGGCGATGAAGGCACTCAGGGCTTGCAGCTCTATCGGGTCACCAAGGCGCGTCCCGGTGCCATGCGCCTCGATGTAGCCCAGGCGCTCTGCCAACTCGGGCGTGTACGCCGCCAGCAACAGGTCACACTGGGCGTTCGGGTTGGGGGAAGTCAGCGAATTGGCACGCCCCCCGTGATTGACCTGGCTGGCGACGATCCGCGCTCTGATGTTGTCGCCATCGCGCACCGCATCGGCGTAGCGCTTGATGAGGAAGGCGCCACACCCTTCACCGCGCACATAGCCATCAGCCGATTCATCGAACGTGGCGCAGCGAGCGCTCGCCGACAACACACCCATGCTGGCGGCCGCGTGGGTTACGACCGGGTCGATCATCAGGCTGACTCCGCCACACAGTACCGTATCGCACTCTTGTTCCTGCAGGGCCTTGATGCCGCGATGCAAGGCGACCAGTGTTGACGAGCAAGCGGTGTCGACCGTTTCGCTGGGGCCACTGAAACCGAATTGGTAGGACACCCGGTTGGAGAGCATCGCATGAGCGTTGCCCGTGGCGGCGAAGGGATGTTTTGAGCGACCCCACAGCTGCAGCAGCACCTGGTAGTCGTTGAACTGCACGCCCGCGAAGACACCGGTGCGGGTGATGTCGCCTGGTCGATAGCCCGCGTCGAGGCAGGCGTTGTATGCCGTTTGCAGGAACAGTCGATGCTGGGGATCCATCAGCATCGCCTCACGTGCCGAGAGACCAAAGAAGCGTGCATCGAAATGCTCGATATTCCGCACCGCACCGCCGTAGAGGTCCTCCTCGGGCCAGCGCGTCATCGGCACGATGGCGCTGCGCCCATGCAGGAGCGAGTCCCAGAATGTCTCGACAGTGTCCCCACCTGGCAACGTGGCGGCCATACCGATGATGGCATAGCCTGTGAGCGATTCATCGGGATGGCCGGCGTCGGGTGCTCTGCTCGTGCTCAGGTCTTGTGTGTCGAATGCCCGTTGGCTGTCGAGATAGCGGACCAACTGACTCGGCGTGTTGTAGCGGAACAGTGCGCTGGCAGCCATCGGCACCGAGAACCGAGCCTGTACGTTTTTCGCCAGTTCTTGTAGGCCGACCGAGTCGAGGCCCATCTCGCCCCAACGCGCCTCAGGATCAATCCTCTGCGCAGGAATGGCGGTGAGCGTCTCGAGCAGTTCGTTCACTGCCTCACGCAATGCATCAGGTGAGTTCGACTCGCAAGCCCGATTGCCTGCGGGATCCTGGCGAGGTGGTGCGAGCAACCGTTCGGTGATGCGTCCGGTATCGCCGCCAAGTACCGCCACCGCCCACACATCTGCGGCCAGTGCTGAGGGCAGTCGCAGTGCCAGATCTACCCCAGTGTTCGCTTCAAGGGGCTCGAGCCCGGTTTCATGTGCCATGAACTGAAGCGTCTGGGTATCGACTTGCATGCCAGTGTCTTTCCAGAGCGGCCATGCGACGCTGAGGGTGCGGCCATGGCGCTGCCCGAGCGCCACCGAACGGCTGCGCGCCTGGGCGAAACCATCGAGCCAGGCGTTGGCGTAGGCGTAGTCGGTCTGCCCTGCGTTGCCGAATGCCGCAGCGATTGAAGAGAACAGCATGAACAGGTCCAACGGGGCCGAGCCGATCGCTTCGTCCAGCGCCAGGGTGGTCTCGATCTTGCTGCGTGCGACTTGTTCAAAGTCTTCGAACGCCTTGTCGGTCAGTACCCCATCGCGCAGCACGCCGCTCGCGATCAGCACACCGTTCAGTGGGCTCATTTGGGCGAGCAATGCCCTGGCTGCCCCGACGTCTGCCAGGTCAGCGCTGAAGTAGCGAACCGTCCCGCCCTGCGCGCTCATCTGTTGGCACTCATGCCTGATGTGCGCGCTGTCAGGTCGCCGTCCTACCAGGCTGATATGGGCACCGAAGTCACTCGCCAGTCGGCGAGCGACGGCTTGGCCGATTCCGCCGAAGCCTCCGGCGATCAGGTAATGTCCGCCCTGACGCCATAGCGTCGGGGGTGCGACTGGCAACTCTATCGGGCGCCATTGCAGGCGTTGGCTTTGCGTGCCCTGCAGACGTTCGTGCACGTGGCCGCTGACTGGTATGAACGCTAGGCGTGCCAAGGCCTGCTGGAGAACATCGGGCTGCGCCAGCGAACCGCCGACCTGCAGTGACAAGATCCTCAGCTGCGGTTGTTCCTTGCAAAGACTGCGCAGCAAGCCGACGAGACCTGCTTGGGCATCGGGTTCGTTTGGCAGACAGACCATCAGTGATCTTGGGCCTTGCAGATGAGCAATGGCTTGGAACAGTGCCCAGTGCAGCGCGCGTTGGGTAGGCTCCTGCGCGATAGGGGTACTCGATGTGTTGCCCAGGGCAATGACGATGGGATGCTCTTGCGGGATGTCGTCGAGTGCGCGCTTGCAGGCTTGTACGAGGTTGGTGGTACGGGGGGCGCCGCAGGACGATGTTGGCGCCGGGTCGACCGGGTCCAGCACGACGATCCGATGCCCATGGCCTCGGAGTTGTCGATCCAGCTCCGGATCGACAATTAAGGTGAAGGGGCTGGTGAACGTGCGCGTTGTCTCGGACGCATTGGACGTGAAGTCCGCAACTGCGAGCAGAAGCCGATCATCGGTCTCTGGTGGTGGATTCGAGCTTTGTGGTTCGTGTGATACACGTAGTTCATTGGCCCACAGTGGTATTTTCTCGAAAGGATAACTCGGCAGGTCGAGCATCTTGCCCGGTGGGTTGTGGTGCCGCCAGTCGATGCTTTCCCCTGCCTGAAAGCGGCTGGCTGCCTGCTCGAGCTGAGCGCTGAAGGTCGCTTGGTGCGCAGTCGACGATGCCAGTGCGTTGGCCAGGTCATCCAGGTCGGTGACCAAGGCGCAGAACCTGTAGCGCATTGCCGGACGGGTCACGTTTAACGTGTAGGCGACGTCCTCCAGGCACAGCCCCTCCTGCTTAAGCAGGTAGTCGAGGATGGCGGCCTTGAGCGCATTCAACGACGCTTCGCTTTGCGCGCTGATAGCCACTGCCATGGGTACGGCGTCATGTCGTGCCGGTGCATCCACCTGCGGCGGCATGTATTCGCCCACGATGACATGGGCGTTGGCACCACCAGCGCCGAAGCTGCTCAGACCGGCGTAGCGACGCTGGCCGTCAGGTGTGTTCCAAGGCACAAGTTCGGTCTGCGGACGAACTGTTCCCTCACCGACGGGTATCAATGGATTGGCGATGTCGCAACCGATCGTAGGGGCGAGCGAGCGGTGACGAAGTTGCAACACGATCTTGGCCAACCCCGCCAGACCGGCGGCAGGCTCCAGATGGCCGATATTGCTTTTGATCGATCCTACGGCGCAGTGCCCGTAATCGCGTGCCCCATATATGCCGTTCAGCGCTTCGATCTCGATCGGATCTCCTAAGCGAATACCGGTGCCATGCGCCTCGATGTAGGTGATGTCGTGTGCCTGGCGGTCGGCATCGCGCAGTGCGGCTTCGATGACCTTGGTTTGCGCTGCTGCCGAGGGTACCGTGAAGCCGCTGCTGCGCCCGCCTGCGTTAACCGCGCTACCATGGATGACCGCATGGATGCGTGCGTCGGCATCGATTGCCTCCTGCAAGGGCTGAAGGACGAAGACCACGTGCCCTTCACCTGGGACATACCCGTCTGCCTGTGCACCGAAGGTATGACAGCGGCCCGTCGGGCTGAGGAATTTGCCCTGGCTGAGCACCCGATATTTATGTGGGCTGACCATGATATTGGCTGCGCCTACGATTGCCTGTCGGCACTCGCCGCGGCGCAGTGCTGCGATGGCCAGATGGAGGGCCGTCAGCGATCCTGAGCACATGGTATCCAAGGTCAGCGATGGCCCACGGAAGTCGAAATGATAAGAAAGCCGGTTGGCCTGGGCAGAGAACGAGGTGTCGATGGGCTGGGACGCTTCCAATTGCTGGTAGTGTCCGTACATCGCTGCGATGAAAACCCCTACGTCTGGAGTCGGCGCGGCGAAGAATCCTGAGTTTTCCAGCGCATGGTGAGTCGTCTGCAGCAGTTTGCGCTCGGCTGGGTCCATGCGCTCGGCAGCTTTGAACGTGGTTTGGAAGAACAGCGGGTCGAACATCTCGACATTGTCGATGAAGCCGCCATGGCGGGCATAGCTACGGCCCGCGGCGCTGGCATCGCTGTCATAGAACGCGCGCCAGTCCCAGCGTTGCGATGGGACGGGGCGCACTGCCAATCGCGCTTCTGCCAGCAGCGACCACAATTCTTCCATGCTGGTAGCACCTGGAAAAGAGCCCGCCATACCGACGATGGCAATATCCTGCGCCCGCCAGTGCGGCTCGTCCTGGGTGTGAGCGCGCACATGTGGGGAGGGGGCTCGCCAAGTGAGCTCGGGAGGGGACTGGGGGGCCACCGCGGGCTCGGGCTGCAGTCCAATGATCGCCGCGCGAGCCTCTATGTAGGCCGACAGGCTCGAGATACTCGGGTGCTCGAACAGGATGGAGCGGGGGACTCTAGTGACCATGCCTGCCTCGGCCAGGCGGCGTTCGATCTCTGCGGCAATGCTGATCGCCGCGACTGAGTCAGCGCCGTGATCCAGCACGTTTTCAGCCTCTGCGAGATTTTCCAGGCCAGTAAACTTGGCAATGGCTTGGCGCACCAGCAGCTTAGTATCCAGCGTTGGCGCGCGACTGGCTTTCGCCGCTTGTCGACCGGAGGGTGCCTCAGTCAGCAGCCTGCCAGCGTAAATCAGGGCGTCGGCGCAGCGGGCGGCAAGCAGCTCATCCATCGCCGCCAGGGCTTTGTCAGGGGCCATAGGCAACAGCAGTCCGCGGTCCTGGCCCATCGCCATACCGCTCACATCCCAGATACCCCAGCCGATGGTTGACCAGCCCGTATGGCCTTGCAGGCATTGCCGCTCAGCCAGAGCATGCAGGTAGGCGTTGGCTGATGCGTAGGCCGTCTGTCCGGCCAGACCGACGGTTGCCGATAGCGAGCCGAACATGACCACGCGGCGTATTGCCATCTCGTTCTGCAGCTGCGCAAGGGCAAGGGCCGGCGCGATCTTGGTCTTCAGGACCTTTTCCAAAGAGGAAGTCGTCTGCGATTGGAAAAGGCCATCTTCCAGATGACCGGCGAGGTGAAAGACGGTGTCCACCCGACCGTAGCGTTCATGGAGCGTCGAAAGCGTCTGTCGCAGGCTCTCGGTGTCCGTCGCATCGCCTTGGAAGTAGCCTGAGCAACCCAGCGCTTTCAAGCGCGAGCGTCGTTCATCGCTCAAGGGCGAGCGGCCCATGACGAAAACCGGTTGCTGGCCGACGATATGTTCCAGCAGGTGCTGGCCGATGCCACCCAAGCCGCCGATGATCAGCGCCGGCCCGTCCTGGCTTCTGGGTTCGTTCGCGAGCGGCGTTACTTGTTGGTGCAGATGAGCCACTAGGCGCTTGCCACCCTCGACTCGCAGGCGCCGAAGCCCTTCCTGCTGCATTAGCCCGCAGATGGTGAGTGACTTTGCCAGGCTCGCATCGCTTTCCAGCCAGGTGTGAGCCAGTTGTTCGGTTTCGCAGCGCAGGGATTGCAACAAGCCGTGCGCAGCAGCTGCGTCGGCGTTGGCGATACCGCTGAAAAGCAAAAGCTTCAGAGGCGTGCCCGTCGCCAACAGCGCGGCGATGATGCGATGAATCGACTCGAACTGGCTTTGCGCCAGCTGCCATGGGCCAGAGGTTTCGGTTTCGGCTACAGGCACCAGCACAGTGTCGCCCGCCGCGAGGGCGCTGCCTGCGATCCGGTCGGCATCGATCGGAATGCAGCCGTCGGGGGTATCGCAGTGTTGGCCATCTGCTATTGCAAGCCACGTTCTACCGGTCGAGGCAGGGCTGCAAGATTCGGCAGACCATACGATTTTCGCGGTGTGGCAAGTCGAACGCTCATCGGATTGCATGGCATTGCCTTCTGGCTGCGGGCGGGAACAGGGATGCTAGGGCAGTGGCCAGATGCAAGAAATTACAAGAATTGGTAGGTGATTAATCGTGGCGTTTATTCGTGTACGCGATGCGTGGTCTGACCGGGGCTGCGAGACGGGCAAAAGCGCTCTACACTGTTAAGCCGGTGGATGACCAGGAGGGCTCGTCGATGGGATTGGGAATGTTGGAGTGGTATAGCGACGTCATGAGAGAAATTTCGGCGGCTCATGAAATCGAAAATCTGGTGTCGATCCTGCACCGTGAGGCCATAGAGTGTGGCTTCGAACATGTTGGTCTGGCCTTGCAAGCGCCCACGCCTTTCACTCGGCGTAAGACGCTCATCATGGGCACCTATCCGCTTGAGTGGCAGGAGCGCTATGACGAGCAAAGTTATGGTGCGATTGATCCTGTGATTGAGCACAGCATGGCCAAAGCGGATGTCTTGAACTGGAGTGATGTTCAAGCCAGCTGCCACCGACGTTTCTTCGCCGAGGCCGCTCAGTTTGGCCTGGTTCATGGAATGACCTACAGTGCCTTGGCGACCAGCCGTGATACGCACGTCATCTCTTTTGCTCGAGGCCGTGGCCGGGTCAGTCAGATCGAGCAACTGGAGCTGGGGGTGAAGCTGCGTTGCCTGAGCGATGCCAGCCGCCAGGCGTTGGCGCGGTGGAACCTGTCGGCAGTCGAACGCTGCGTCCTTTCCGACAGGGAAGTGGAAATCCTCAGATGGACTGCAGACGGCAAATGCGTCAGTGATATCGCCCAGATCCTGTGCATCTCCGATAACACGGTGAATTTTCATATCAAGAAGATCGTCGGTAAGTTTGGATCGCCCAACAAGGCACACGCGGCCGCACACGCCGTGGCATTGAATCTGATCTGAACGCTCGCGCTACCAGAAGAGGTAGTTGTCGTTGATCGCTCGGTCATGGGGTAATTGCGTGCTTTCAAACTTCGGGTGATGCAGATGGATATTCTGGCGGGCAGCGCGAGTGAACTGGGCTACAGTGTCTACCAAGCACTTATACGTTTTCGCTACGAGGTTTTCATCCGCAAGCTGCGCTGGCGCCTACCATTAGATCGACAGGCGGCCCAAGTAGAGACCGATCAGTTCGATACGCCTCATGCGCGCTACATCGTTGGCCTGGAGGATGGACAGGTCGTGAGTTGCGCTCGATTATTGCCCACGCTCAAACCTTATCTACTGGGAGAGGTTTTTGCGTGGATCAGCGATGCTCCGTTGCCGGTCGATCCACATGTGTGGGAAGTATCGCGCTTCGCTGCTGCCAAACAGGCCGGTCCTGATGTTGGGGCTGCGCTCTTTCGCCATGCGCTGTTAGAAGCGGGTGCATCGGGGGCCGATACTGTCGTGGCGGTCACGACGGTGCAGTTGGAAAGATACTTTCGCAGGCACGGCATTTGGCATGAGCGTATGGGCCCGACGCACCGACACGAGAACGACACACTGGTGGCGCTGCGTTTTCAGGCGGGGCAGCAAGGTGCCTTGCCGTGCCCACGACATAAGATGTCGGCTTGAACCAAGCCTCTCGCGCGTTCACCACGACCCCGTCCCAGGCACCAGTGACACAGCGAACTGACTGGGTAGCTGCGCTTGACGGTTGGGGTAACGGATCTCGGGCAAAGATTTCTCGTCGATTTCTCGCAGATTTTCTTTGTACCATTTTTCTACTTTTAGCTCCCGATGCAGTTTCCAGAAAGATCCCGGCATCCTAGCTGATCCTCTGCCATCTGGCAGGTGTCACCGCCTTGAAGGATGACCCTCAGCACCCTGCTAGCAGAGCAAGAAGCGGTTAGAGCAGCCAAGGCAAATATCGATACGTGGAAGTGGTGTCGGTCAAATCAATGTAAAAGGGCAGCCAACGCCAGGTAATCGTTCCATTGATTTTCGAAAAGCCGTATCTATTTCCAATCCTCCACCTCACACCAAGAGCCGGATGCGAAACGCTAGGGAGCTTACAGAAAGGCTGGTGGCGATAGTCAGTTGCAGGATTTAGCCGCATGTCCAAACTTTATTCCAAAGATCGCTTTCGGTAGGTACGAAAAATCAATGACTTAAGCCGATTTTACGTACAAATTTTATTCAAAAGAGACAGCGACCGGTGATTTTAAAGAATTAAAGCTGTCGCAAGCGGCCGCTTTCCCCCTTTGCGTTCTCATGACGCCGCGAACGCCGCAAGCTGAGTGCTATCGCTTCCTGTCCTCTAGCATTTCCAGCGTTCAACCATCAAGTCAATGAAGCCCCGAACCTTCGGTGGTAAATGCTGCTTGCTTGGATAGATCGCGTGAACTGGCACCTCTTCGGTGCCATATGCCTGAAGCAATTGCTGCAGGCGGCCATCGTTAAGGTAGTTAGCCGCCAAGAACGTAGGCAGGTAAGCGAGACCTAAACCTAGGAGAGCTGCATCTCGAATTGCCTCTGCGCTGTCCAGCCTTAGCCGACTGTTCGGACTGAGCTTTAGCCACTCGCCGCTTGCGTCTTGTAATCGCCAAGGTTGGCGCTTCATGCGGCTGCTAAACACCAGACATTCGTGGTGGAGAAGATCATCTGTAGTAGTCTAATGAAACCGGACACCCATTTAGGCGAGAATGCTCGCCAGAACGAGGTGTCAGATGACCAAACAACGCCGTACCTTTTCCCCTGAATTCAAGCGCGAGGCTGCCGACCTCGTTCTCAAGCAGGATTACAGCTTCATTGAGGCCAGCCGCTCGCTTAGTGTCGGCGAGTCGGCTTTGCGCCGCTGGGTTGACCAGGTGCAGCAAGAACGCACGGGCGTCACCCCGCAGAGCAAAGCGCTGACCCTGGAGCAGCAGAAAATCCAAGAGCTGGAAGCCCGAATTGCTCGCCTTGAGCGGGAAAAATCAATCTTAAAAAAGGCTACCGCGCTCTTGATGTCGGAAGATCTCGAGCGTTCGCGCTGATTGACCAGTTGAGCATCCACGAGCCGGTTGATTGGCTGTGCAAGGTGTTTGAAGTGACCCGCTCGTGCTACTACGCTCGGCGTCTCAGGCGCCGCACACCGGATGTAGAACGCCTTCGATTGCGCAGTCGGGTGAACGAGTTGTTCACCCAAGGCCGCAGTGCTCCCGGTAGCCGTAGCATCATGGCCATGATGCAGGACGACGGCGAGCAGATCGGGCGATTCAAGGTGCGCAGCCTGATGCGCGAGCTGGAGTTGGTCAGCAAACAACCGGGATCGCATGCCTACAAAAAGGCGACGGTCGAGCGGCCCGACATCCCTAATATTTTGAACCGGGAGTTTGATGTGCCCGCTCCTGACCACGTCTGGTGTGGCGATATCACTTATATCTGGGCTCAAGGGAAATGGCAGTATCTGGCGGTTGTGCTAGATCTTTTTGCCCGCCGTGTTGTGGGCTGGGCGTTGTCGGGAAAGCCGGATGCCGACTTGGTCATCAAGGCCTTGGACATGGCTTACGAGCAGCGAGGGAAGCCTCAAGGTTTGCTGTTCCACTCCGACCAGGGCTCGCAATATGGAAGCCGTAGTTTTCGCCAGCGCCTTTGGCGATATCGCATGCGTCAGAGCATGAGCCGGCGAGGAAATTGTTGGGATAATGCGCCGATGGAGCGGGTGTTCAGGAGCCTGAAAACCGAGTGGATACCGACCATGGGCTACACGACGGTCCAACAAGCTCAGCGGGATATCAGCCATTTTTTGATGCACCGGTACAACTGGATTCGACCGCACCAATTTAATGGTGGGCTGCCACCGGCTCAGGCCGAGAAAAAACTTAACGTCGTGTCCGGGATCAGTTGACCACTACACATCCGCAGTTTGAGGCATTCCATGAGCTTGCAAGTAGGCGGGGGCAGCACAAATGACTGCGCGATGATGAGCCACCGTGCGAGATACAAGGCTGGTATCTGTTGTATGGCTGCCAATGCGTACAGCGAGATCGAAGCCTTCGTCAACGATATCTACCACCCTGTCCGAGAAGCTTGCATCGACCTGAATATCGGGCCAAAGCCGCTGATACTCGGCCAGCAATGGAAGTACCAACAATCGGCCGAGCGCATCAGGCAGACTAATGCGCAGGTTTCCTCTTGGTGCACCTGCCTTCTGACCCACACTCTCTTGTGCTTCTTCTAAATTGCTGAAGATCTGAATGCAGTGCTGGTAGAACAGTTGACCGTCATCCGTGATGCTCATGTTTCTAGTCGTGCGATTGAGGAGCCGCACGCCAAGATGGGTCTCTAGGCGAGTAATTGCCTTACCCGCTGCCGAGCGGGTCAGCCCGAGCGAACGGCCGCCAGCAACGAAGCTTCCGGTCTCTACCACGGCCATGAATGTGCTCATTTCATCTAGATTCAAACGACTCATAAGCAACTCCAACCGGCACCACAGAGGGGAAATTTGTTCGTCAATGAGAAGAATATACTAGAACCACAATCGCTAATCCTGATGCATTGCATCGGAATCTCCTTTGAGGAACTACGCATGGCCTTCTCCACGCTTGTTCAGGCCCGTCTCGACGCCTGGGTTGCATCCGCTGCTGAATTTGGGCCCTTTCTTCTAGGGCAGGAAACGAACACTACCCTTGATGAGCAACGCAAAGCTTACGAACAGGTATTGTCCACGCACCCGATTCCCGCAGGCATAACCTCTCATGACGTCGATATGGGCGGTGTGCCTGGCAAGGTTGTGGTGCCGGAGGCACTTGAGGGCAATCGAATTCTTCTCTTCATCCATGGCGGGGGCTATGTGGGCGGTAGCTCGACTGGGTATCTGGGGCTAGCTGGGCACTTCGCGAAACTACTCGGAGCAAAGGTCTATCTGCCGGACTATCGCCTAGCGCCAGAACATCCATTCCCGGCACCCATCGACGACACACTGGCGTCCTATCGATGGTTGCTCGACCAAGGTCACGATCCCAAATCCATCGTGTTCTCCGGCGACTCGGCTGGCGGTGCAATGGTCGTATCGGTGATGGTCAAGGCCCGCAACGCAGGCTTACCGTTACCAGCGGGCGGAGCAGCTTTGTCTCCGTGGGCAAACCTGGAGCACACTGGCGCATCCATCGACAATCGTAACGGCCTGGATCCGCAGGCATCACGTCTGGGCCTGACGTTGCTGGCCAAAGCGTTTCTCAACGGCACCCTACCAACTGATCCCGATGCATCGCCTGTCTTTGCTGACGTCAGAGGCTTGCCACCCATCCTTGTGCAAATAGGTGAAAACGAAGTCATGCTCAGTGACGCAATGCGGCTCGCTACGCACCTGGGTGAAAATCGTGTACGGGTGTCCCTCGAAGTCTGGCCGGGTATGTTTCACGTCTGGCATATGTTCGCAGCAGTCTTGCCGGAAGGGATGCAGGCTGTAAAAAATGCTGCCTTGTTCTTGGATCAAGCCATACGTGATAGTCAACCCAGCTAAGCTTTCAAGGTATGAGTCTAGGTAAGTCAGTAGTGCTTATTGGCGTATGGATAAGCTCGAACACTCAGAAACCCACCTATGTGGAAGTAGTTGATCGATTTCACTCGCCCGTTGCGTTGGCAGCCGCGGCAGCACATCCTTCAGAGATGTATACGGATCATGACCATTCAGGCGCAGAGACTGGATCAAACTCATGATCGCTGCCGCCCGTTTGCCGCTACGTAACGACCCTGCAAAGAGCCAATTCTTGCGTCCAAGAGCCCATGGTCGGATCTGGTTCTCTGCCCAGTTATTGTCTATGGGTACAGCTCCGTCATCGAGATAGCGCGACAGCGCTGCCCAGCGTTTCAGGCTGTAATCGAGTGCTCTGCTGATGGCAGAGCCTTCGGGCACCAGATCGCGCTGGGCGCTCATCCAGACATCCAGCATGTCCATGACCGGGACGGCTTTTTCTTGCCGTATTCGACGCCGTAAATCCGGTTCAAGGTCGCGGCCTTCGCTCTCGATTTTGTACAGCAACTGGATATTACGCAGGGCCTGCTCGGCGAGCAGGCTCTTGTTGGTGGCGCGCAGTTCGAAGAACTTGCGCCGTGCATGGGCCATGCACCCAATCTCGGTCACGCCGAGTTCAAAGCTGGCCTTGTAGCCGCCAAAATCGTCGCAGACCAGCTTGCCCCTCCAGTCTTGCAGGAAGTTGCGAGCATGCTCACCGGCAAGGCTGGGACTGGTGTCATAAACCACCGCTGCCACGTCCGAGAACTGGCTGTTGGCGTAGGCCCAAACATAAGAACGGTGGGTTTTCTTGGTTCCCGGCATGAGCATTTGCACCGGTGTTTCATCGGCGTGGATGACTTGTTGCCCGAGCACCACGTCGCGCAGCGCATCAACCAGCGGCTGCAACTGAACCCCAGTCACACCAACCCATTGAGCCAATGTTGAACGTGGAATCGCCAAGCCTGCTCGACCGAAGATCAATTCCTGACGGTAAAGCGGCAGATGGTCAGCAAACTTGGCAATCATAACGTGTGCAAGTAGGCCCGCAGTCGGGATGCCCTTATCAATAACCTGCGCCGGAACCGGTGCCTGGATCAGCGTTTCGCAGTCATCGCAGACCCACTTGCCACGGACATGGCGTTCGACGGTGAACACGCCGGGCGTGTAGTCAGCTTCTCGCTGACGTCCTCGCCGATGCGCTTGAGGGCACAGCCGCATGGGCAGTGAGTGTTGTCCGGTTCGTGATAGATCAGTGTGCGTGGAAACTCAGCCGGTAATGCAGTGCGCTTGGGCGTCTGCTTTTTCTCGGTCGCCGCTGGCACTGTTTGCAAGGCCTGAAGCTCTGGTTCAATCGCTGTGATATCGGTATCGATCAGCGTTTGATCACGGTTGATCTTCTTGCCCATCGTGTCGACTTGCGACAGCAACTGCGCTGCCAAAGCACGCAGTTGGTCGGGGGACATTTGGTCGAGATTGGGAGAAGAAGTCATGCGCCGGATTTTGCCAGAGCAGGCGCTTCGCGGCGATAGACCGATAGGCTAATGGCAGCCGTTAAAGCAGTGTGATCGAGCCTCCAGAACCTGCGCTTTGCCATGGCAGACCCAGCACCAATGCTTGAAGTTGCTCGGTATCCAGTTCCATTTCAGAACCATGGCGAATGCCGGGCCAGTGAAACTTGCCTTGGTTTAACCGGCGCGCCGCCAGCCATATTCCGAAGCCGTCATGCACCAGCACTTTCATGCGATTGGCGCGGCGGTTGGCGAACAGATAAGCGCAGTGCGGCTGCGCCGCACCGAACACGGCGATCACCTTGGCTAACGCCGTTTCGGTGCCTGCGCGCATGTCCATCGGTTCGGTGGCGAGCCAGATGGAGTCGATGCGAATCATCGCAAAAGGTCTCGAAGAAAAGTCGCACAGGCGGCAGCACTTTCAGTCGGCCAGTTCACTTTGACGGTGCCGCGCGGGTGCTGTATTTCAAGACAGATATTCGATGATGCTGAGTGCAAGCTTGCCCCAGCCAGCGGCACGGGTAACGGAAAAAATGCAGGTTGCAGCGCTGTTCTTTTCTGCGATTGCAGCCGAATCCATTTGTGGACGAGGTTTTTGTTGAGTTTATGGCTGAGTGCGATGCTGGCAATCGAAGCGCCGGGCTGTGAACACTCTTGAATGACCTGGGCCTTGAAGGACTTGGAATAGGAACGGCGTGTTGGCTGCATGAAATACCCACTTAAAAGGCTAGAACTGGTGCCCACTTAAATTTAAGTGCACACCATGTCTTGGCTTTGCGGGGCTGGGTAGATGACTTGGCCGGATGCATACATTTCAGCGGTGTCACCGCTTGGTAGACGACCTGCGTGCGCTGATACCGAAACGGCGTTAGCCAAGGTGGTCGCGGTGTTCGGTGCGGCGCAGCCGCACTGTACTTATCTATATGCCAATCGCCGCGCGACTCGGATGAAAGTGCTGGTACACGATGGGATTGGCGTTTGGCTGGCTGCACGTCGTTTGAACCAAGGCATAGATTTCACTGGCCAAGTATTCAACAAGGCAGCGAAATGCAGTTGGATACCGAAAAACTTCGGGCCTTGGCGCTCAGCCTACCTTGGCAGGCGTCGGTGCTGGTGGTGCGGTCAAATAGCTAAAAACTCTGTGAGTTTCTCCTCGACTCTCAATCCGTCCACTAAGCTCACTCTGCCTAAAGTTTTCCACTTCAGGTCGATAGCCCCTTAAGCACCGCTATCATCCCCTTGGTAACAGGAAGTTCCTATGCGCCTTAGAAATCTAAACCTAGCCCCGAGAGCCTCTCTGTTTTTCGCGCTCATTGTCGCATTAGTTTTTGTACTCGGCGCAGTCGCTGCGGTGCAGATGGGAAAGCTGCGGGACGCCGAAAAAGACGTCGAAACCAATTGGCTACCCAGTATCAGGCAAACAGCCTTGATTAATGCTGGGATACTTCGTCTAAGGCTTGAAACTCTACGAGCCATCTCTGACGCCCAAACCCTTCAGTCGACCTTGGCGGCCTTCCCCAGCTACCGGAAGGTTTTTACGGATGCAATTATCAATTATGAGCCTTTGATAGCGAGCGACCGGGAGCGCGCGCTGTATTTAACGGTAAAGGCGTCCGCCGAGGAATACTCCAAGCAACTGGATGCTCTCATCTCGGCGTTAACAAGGGGTGATACTGCTGCTGCGGCCAACATGGTGAGTACAGGCATCCGTCCCCTGACGAACAGGATGGAAGGAGAGATCAAGGCCTTGGCTGACTTCAACAACGACGGAGCAGCACTGGCTGGGCAATATGCAACCGACACCTACTCATCTGGTTTGTGGATGATTGTTGGGCTTATTGCGGGCGTCGTAGTCCTGACGGTCGCTTTGGCAACCCTTTTGACGAAAAGCATAACGACTCCTATCAGCGATGCCCTGTCTATTGCCGAGCGAATCGCAGGTAGCGACCTTTCGAAGGAGGTGAAGATCAGCGGGACTGATGAGGCCGGACGATTGTTGAAAGCGCTTGCACTGATGCAGGAAAACCTTCGTAACACCATTATGCAAATTGGTGATTCATCGACCCAACTGGCCTCCGCTGCAGAGGAGATGACGGCGGTTACTGAGGAATCTAGTCGAGGTCTTGTTTCGCAGAATGATGAAGTCAACCAAGCCGCCACAGCTGTCACCCAAATGAGCGCTGCCGTTGATGAGGTGGCCCGCAATGCTGAGTCAGCTTCGGAAGAGTCGCGTCGCACCCAGGGTTTTACAGAGGCAGGATTGGAGAGAGTCGCTCAAACGTTGAAGTCTATTCAAAAGCTGAGCGGTAATGTTGAAAGCACGAGTGACAAGATTCAGGTGCTGTCTCAGCGCGCTCAAAGCATCAATAAAGTAGTGGAAGTGATTCGAGCTATTGCTGAGCAGACCAATCTTCTGGCCTTGAACGCCGCAATTGAGGCGGCGCGAGCCGGTGAGCAGGGACGTGGATTTGCAGTAGTCGCCGACGAGGTCAGGGCGCTGGCCCACCGAACCCAGTCCTCGACTCAAGAAATCGAGCAGATGATCTCTAGCATGCAGAGCGATTCAGCAGAAGCGGTAGAGGCCATGAGCAAGAGCAAGGAACTGGCAAATCAAACCCTTGATGTTGCACAAGAGGCCAGCAGTTCACTGGATCAAATCTCCAAGGGCATTACGCAGATCAACGAACGCAACCTGTTGATCGCCACCGCTTCTGAGGAGCAGGCACACGTTGCCCGCGAAGTTGATCGTAATCTTGTCAGCATTCGAGAGCTTGCTGTTCAGAGCTCTGCAGGCGCTAGTCAAACCGCTACCGCGTGCGGCGAAATGTCAAAGTTGGCGGTGAACCTTAACAAGCTGGTGAGTCGCTTCGTGGTGTAGCAGGACTTTGAAGGATGTGGAATAGGTACGGCGTTCTAGTTGCATGGGCGTCCCCGTAAAAAAGCTAAAAATGGTGTCCAACTTTTCGGGGTCGGATCAAATTTAGGTGGGCACCATCGCCTTAAGCGATGGCATCAGGAAGGTGTGTTGCCCGGACGGTTACCGTGGAAGCGCAAGGATGTCTAACCAGAGCATCGGTCGCTAACCGGCCGAGGTCGTATAAAACGTTTTCGAGCGCGACAGTTACTCAAAACCGGACTGGAAATCGCGCATCTGCGCGAAATCCAAATCTTCTGACGTGCCGATAAATGTCAGATTTAACGTAGATGCGCGCACTTCAATTTTGACGAAGCGTTTTTTACACACTCTGGACCCATAGCTGACGAATGAATGGTCCGTGGTTGCTTCAACGCTTTCAATGAGCATCATCAGGCTTCGACAAGGGGACGTCCCCATGCCCAAGCCAGTCGACGACTAGGTGGGGCGGGTTAGAAGGTCGTGCGCAAACCGACTTCTACGCTTCTTCCTTGAGCCGGAGCAATATCGCGCAGGATTGAGCTGGCATATCGCACGGTCTGATTCGTCAGGTTTTCACCGTTGATGAAGGCCAGCCACTGGCTATCGCCCAGATCAAATTTATACCCGGCACTGGCGCCCAAAGTTGTATAGCCGTCAGTACTGGATTCATTATCCGGAACCTTGTGCTGCGAGCTCGCATGTTCGACATTGATCCGCGCCTGCCACCTGTCCAGTTCCCATAACAGACCACTATTCAAACGCAGAGGCGCGATTCGTGGCAAAGCTTCTCCGGTATCCAGGTTTTTGGCCCGGGTATAGTCACCAGAAAGCTCCAGGGCAAGGCTGCCATATCGGTTTTCTCCCAGTTTCCAATGGTCTTGGGCTTCAAAACCGCTAAAGCGCGCGCGTACGCCTGAGTAGTTGTATTCGGGGATACCTTCTGCGTCCTGTTCGCCGTCGTCATTGAGGGTGCGACCGCTTCCCAGTAATCCGATGTAGTTGGAGAAATGACTGTAGAACACGCCTACGCTGCCTTTGTGAGTGCCGTTATCGAAACGCAGCGCCAGGTCGCTAGACACGGCTTTCTCTTTGGACAGTCCAGCATCGCCGCGCTCATAGGTGCCTGTCGCGACGTGCGCGCCATTGGCATAAAGCTCGTAGAACGTCGGTGCACGTTCTGTATAGCCCAAGGTGGCTGCCAAGGACCAGATGGGGTTCAACGTGTAAACGGCACCCGACGACAAGCTGCCGGCAGTGAAACTGCTGGAATTCTCCGCGTTGGCGAAACGCTCGTTGCCTTTGCTATCCGGATCTACTGTGGTGTGCTCAAGCCTTCCGCCGAGACTGAGCTTAAGACGGTCGGTCGCCTGCAACTCTTCCAGGATGAACACCGCTCCTGCATTGGTATCCGTCTGAGGCACGAATGCCTCTTCTCCCAACGCAGAGAATTCACCGCGGGTAACCTGTGCGCCTATAACGCCTTCCACAGGACCGATCGGTTGATGGCGGGCCTCAATCCGAGCTTCGTAACCCTTGTTTTTGAAGGTGGTACCCACTTCTCCGCCTTCGATTTCACGATGTTCGTAATCGGTGTAACCGGCGTCTAGCTTCACAGAACTGAAGGGGCCACTAAGGTTGCGGATCTCCGACGCGAAAGCGTAATGCTCCTGTTGCATGCGAATTCGCACATCTTGCTCCGCCGGCGAGCCATAGTTGGAGTCGTAGTTGCTGTATGAGAGTCCCGCGTAGCCATCATCCCAAGTGTAAGAGCCGCCCACCGCCCCGCCGTCCTGCCGACCGTCGCTGTTGCCAAGGCGATGTTTTTTGTCGTTGCCTTCCTCTCTGGCGCGTTGATCGGAGGTGCGAGCGTAGCCTGGAATCCGCAAATCATTGAACTCACGTGCGTTGGCATCAATATGCAGCGCAAACTGGCCGTTGCCGGCTTCAAGCTTCCCCGCGCTGCTGCGCGTAGTGTCAGCGCCGCCGTAACGTAGTTCGCCGGCACCGTGAATACCTGCGATTGCCTCTGTAGGAATGCGGTTATCAAAGGTATTGACCGCCCCGCCGATTGCGCTACCACCGTATAACAGAGCTGCCGGACCTCGGACGATTTCGATGCGGTCGACAGTCGCTGGATCAAGAGGAACGGCGTGGTCATAAGACAGTGACGACGCATCGAGCGCTCCGATACCGTTGCGAAGGATACGGATGCGATCACCATCCTGGCCGCGAATGATAGGGCGGCTGGCCCCAGGCCCGAAATAAGACGAGGAGACGCCCGGCTGCTTGTTGAGTGTCTCGCCGAGGCTACCGGCTTGCTGAAAGGTCAGATCATCACCCTCAAGCACAGATGCAGGCGATGCAAACTGATTGCTGCCCAACGGATTGGCGGTAATTACCTGAGGCTGTAAGTCGACAATGTTCGCAGCGTGGGAAGGCGTGCATAGCAGCATGGCAGCGGCCAATGGCGACAACCGCCAGAACAGATCTTTGGACAGGGCGAGCATGATGGTTCCTTGGCAAGGCAGATCATAGAAACGTAGAAAGATCAGGATGATAGCAATATATAGTTACAATATAACATATCTTTTATTTGCGAATCGTTCCCGCTCTAGCTCTGCCTCTACCCGCGTGACTACGTCGCTTCGTTTTTACCAGACACGTACACGTCTCATGCTTCGGGCCAGCCATATTCGATTGAGTGGATCGAGTAAGGGCCGTACTAGGCATCAACCACGCTTCATCATGACTGCGAAAAACATCCCTCCCAATAGCGCGGTTGCAATGCCGATTGGCAAATCTTCGGGGGCAATGATTGTGCGTGAAACGACGTCCACCCACATCACCAGCAACCCCCCTATGAGAGCGGCTACAGGCAGTAGCCGACGATGCTCTGCTCCGACCAGACGCCTTGCCATATGAGGGACCATCAATCCTACGAACCCAATGGCCCCGCAGAGCGCCACCAGAACTCCGGTTATCAATGATGCAATCAGGAACACTGCAAAACGTACTTTATGCACCTGCAGACCAAGGCTGACCGCAGTCTGATCACCTGCCATTAGCCCATTCAACGAACGCGCGAAGCCTTGCAGTAGCAGCCCTCCTGTCACCACCACTACTAACGGCACGCCCAATAACTCCCAGCGAGCCAGACCAAGACCACCCAGCATCCAGAAAAGCACGGATGAGCTGGCACGATGGTCACCCATGAAGAGCATCAGGTTGGCTATGGCCATCATTACGAACGAAACAGCCACCCCGCCCAGTAGCAGCCGCTGACTGTCCAACCTACCACCGCCACTGGCCAGCCAAAGCACCAGGCACAAGCTGGCCAGTGAGCCGACAAAGGCCGCGAGCGGCAACGTCAATGTGCCGAGGACTTCACCCAGGTGCATGACCACGACGACTGCCCCTAACGTGGCGCCTGATGTAGCGCCCAGCAAATGTGGATCTGCCAGTGGATTGCGTGTTGCGGCTTGCAAGACCGTACCAACGAGGGCAAGTCCCGCCCCGACGAGCGCCCCGAGCAGCACTCGCGGTGCACGAATCAGCCAGACAATCGTTTCCTGGCCAGGCGTCCAGGATGAGGTGACTGGGATTTGTCCAGTCAACCTTACCGCTAGAATATCGATAACTTTCACCAGCGGCACCGGCGTCGAACCAAAAGTAGTACACAGCAGACAAGACCCTAACAAAAGGGTCGTCAGCACGATCACCAGACCCGTGTAACGTCGTGGTCGCTCGGAAAACCACTGAGACGTGATCACGGTGTCACGCCATGTAGACCGGCCGCCAACGCCTGAACCGCTGCGATGTTATCGATACCTGGCGTCACCGCGACATAAGGAAGGACGATGTAGCGGTGGTGCCGAATAGCGCTTATGGATTGCAACGCCGGATTGGTTTCAAGGAAATGCTTCTTTTGGGCAGCGCTGACTTCGCCATAATCAACGATGACGATAACTTCAGGATCACTCGCGACGACTGACTCCCAGTTTACGTGCGTCCAGCTAGCGTTGACGGAGTCCATGACGTTACGGCCGCCCGCAGCGCTGATCAGTGCTTGTGGCACCGCCAGCCGTCCTGCGGTCATCGGCCTGTCCTCACCGCTGTCATAAAGAAAAACACGAGGGGTAGGCTTCCCGGCCACCCGAGTTCGAACATCGTTCAACGACCGCTGCATGTCGGCGACCAGAGTTTCGGCTTTGTCCTCGACATCAAATATTTTACCCAGATTGATCAGATCCCGATAAACGTCTTCCAACGCTGCGCTTTTCCGGGCCATGATCTGCGCACACGACTCAGTCAATTCGTAGGCCTGAATGCCCATTGATGCCAAGGTTTGCGGGGTTACATCGCCGCCGACGCGCATGCCGTAGTTCCAGCCGGCGAAGTAAAAGTCCGCATCAGCGTTAAGCAGCGTTTCTATTGAAGGATATTTGCTGGCCAGCTCGCGTAGACCAGCAAGTCGACTCAACAGCTCCGGGGTGGGCTTGTTCCAGCCGCTGATACCTGTGTACCCCACCATGTTTTTTTGTAGACCTAATGCCACCATCATCGAGGTCAGGTTGACGTCGTTACTGACCGCGCGTTGCGGAGGCGCCTCAAAGGTTACGGTGCGGTTGCAACTTTCGATCGTTACTGGATAACGAGTGGCAGCAGCCTGCGCTACGTGAGAGCTCAGCACGGTCAGCATAGGGAGCAGGAGAAGATAACCTTTCATGTCATGTGATCCAGGTAATTCGCGGGTATTCATGCAGCGGATGTTTGTCGACCAATGCCTGAGCCCCGAACACTTCGTATAGCAGATGCGGCGTCAGTACCTCCCAAGGAGTGCCACTCGCCACGAGCTGGCCGTGATGGATGACGTAGAGGCGGTCGCAAAAAGCAGCAGCAAGATTAAGGTCATGAACAGTGGCCAATGTCGCTACGCCGAGCCGCTTGATCAAACCCAATAGCTCAATCTGGTGCCGGGGATCGAGGTGGTTCGTCGGCTCGTCCAACAGCATCAGTCGCGGCTGCTGGACCAGGGCACGAGCCAGCAGGCAACGCTGCTTCTCTCCGCCGGACAGAGTGTCGAAGCGATGTTGCCCGTAGCCATCCAGATCAACGGCGGCCAGCGCCTCTATTACAAGCAAACGATCCTGCGCACTATCACCTGCAAAAAAACGTTGGTGAGGTGCGCGTCCCATCGCAATCACATCCACAAGCTTGAGTCCGAACGCATCTGGAAACTCTTGCCCTACGACTGCTACGTGCCTAGCACACCAGCGCGCACTACGTGCCCAGACATCATGGTCGCTGACGCAGACCTTACCTTGATGAGGTCGGCTATAACGGAACGCGCAGCGCAGCAGGCTTGTTTTGCCGCTGCCATTAGGACCAATCAGGCCAACGAACTCACCAGGCGCGATGCGCAGGTTGATGTCCCTGAGGGCAAAGTGTGCATGCGCGCATACAGGAGCGTGCTCCGGTTCCCATGCCAAGCGCTCCAACGCAAGCATTACAGCTTTGCACCTGGAGCAGTTCGTGCTGAAAAAGTGCGGTAAGGATGGATACGGATGGAGAGCATTAGAGGGAATCATTCAGGCGATATGTAAGTGTTATACTATAACATTATTGGTCTCTCCGTAAGAGATGTTGCATCTCCCTGCTCAAACAGGAAGACTGGTGTTATGAAATAACATATCAAGGTTTCTCTAATGTCTGATTCTCGCATACCGGTCACCGTGCTTACCGGCTTCTTGGGCGCCGGTAAAACCACGCTTCTGAACCATATCCTGAGCCGCGAACACGGCATGCGCATCGCTGTGATCGAAAATGAATTCGGTGAAATCGGAATCGATGATGCCCTGGTCATCCACGCCGACGAAGAAGTGTTCGAGATGAACAACGGGTGCATTTGCTGCACGGTACGGGGGGATCTGATACGAATCCTGGGCAAGCTCATGCGTCGCCGGGACCGTTTTGACCATGTCATCATCGAAACGACTGGTATGGCCGATCCTGGCCCGGTATCCCAAACCTTCTTCGTCGACGACGAGATACGCGATGCATTCCGGCTGGACGGCATCATTACTGTGGTAGACGCCAGGCACGTTTTGCAACACCTGGACGACACGGCCGAGGTGCGTGAGCAGATTGCGTTTGCTGATGTAATACTGCTGAACAAGACTGATCTGGTGGAGCGCACCGAGATTGATCAGCTTGAATCCCGTCTACAGACCATGAATGCACTAGCGACTTTCCACCGCACCGTCAACGCCGAGATCGATATTCCCACTGTTCTGCAGGTTGGCGGCTTCGATCTGGAAAACATGCTTCAACGAAGGCCCGACTTTCTCGAAAGAGAATATCCATTCGAGTGGGCAGGTATCGTTTCACTATCGGCAGGTAGCGTCCAACTCAAGTTTGAGTCGGGGCCAGACCCGCATATTGGCGTTTTGCTGTTGCCCGTACGGGGTGCTTCCGAGCAGGACCTGGACAAAGCAGTCGATACGGCAGACAAAGCGTTCCGAAACGCTGACACACGGCCGGTGGCGACGAACAAGCTAATCGGAGGGCGCAGCGTGAAGAATTTGCAGGTGCCGGTCCAGGGCGTTGAAAGCTTTATCGACTTGATCATTCCCTCGGACGGCCACTACGCATTGTTCACCGAACATGGACCGGAAGAGTTCAACCTGCGCCTGGAGCGCAATGGTGAGGCCGTCCGGCCAATGATTGAAAACCGGTTTGCCGGCGCTCACAGCCATGATGAAGACATCACGTCGGTGGGGCTAACCGTGACAGGACCGCTCAGCGAAGAAAAAGTGAATCGATGGCTCGGCCCGTTACTGGCGCGCAACGGTCAGGACATGCTCAGAACCAAGGGCATTCTGGATATCGCCGGGGAAGATCGGCGCTTTGTCGTACAAGCGGTGCACATGCTTCTCGACGGCGGGCCCGACCGGCCCTGGAGAGAGGGAGAGCAGCGAAAGAGCGATATCATTTTCATCGGTCGCAACCTGGACCGCGCTGCATTGACCAAGGGTTTTGAAGGATGTCGAGCATGACTACGGCTGACGACCATCAGGACGCAGTGCTAAAGCTGCAGACCCTTTGGCTGCACGAAGGTCCAGAGCACATCAATGCATTGCAGTGGTCCTGTGATGACTCTCTCATCGCTGCGGCATACGCAGACGGATCTGTAGCGGTACTGGAAACCAAGGCGGGGAAGCAGTTGTGGCAAGCGCACGCTCATGGGATGGACGCCAGCGTTGTGCAATGGTCGCCAGATTCGCAGTGGCTGGCCACCGCCGGTCAGAGCAATGGCGTGATCTTGTGGAATGCGCGCGAAGGCACTGTCGCGCATCGCCTGGACTGCGGAAAAGGCTGGGTTGAGCATTTGAGCTGGGGGCCTGATGGCTTGCTGGCATGCGCTTGCGGGCCAGTGATTACACTGTGGTCAACTCAAGGCACCCTGGTCCAGAGATTCGAACCCTGTGTGAGTACCGTCACGGGTCTTCAGTGGATGCCAGGCGGTCGTTTATTCAGCAGCTGCTATGGCATGGTCAATCAGTGGTCTGCCAATCACTCCACCCCGCGGCGCTTCTACCCGTGGAAGGATTCTCTGCTGAACTTGGCAATTAGTCCTGACGAACGCTTTATCGCGTCGGGTTGCCAAGACAGCTCCGTCCACTTATGGCGCCTTAAAAGTGGGGCGGATTTTCAAATGAGCGGTTACCCGGCCAAGGTTCGGCACGGCGCGTGGAGTCATGACAGCCAATACTTCGCGACGGCTAGCGCAGAATTAGTTGTGGTCTGGAGCTGCTCGGGCGATGGTCCCGAGAAGACCAAGCCTTTGATGCTTCCTGTTCATGCAGAGTCAGTGACTGCGCTGGCATTCAGCCATCGAGACCAGCGTTTAGTCAGCGGCAGTAGTGAAGGTCTGGTGTTTGTAATAGACCTTGAGCACTCAGAACCATTAGCAGGCCTGCATAACGTGGCATCTATAGGAGCGATAGCGTGGAATCACAACGACCAGGTTGTTGCGATAGGTGATGGGCTAGGCCGACTACAAATTTGCGCAGTTCCCTTAATGCACCATTGAGTCGTTACACTGGCTGCCTAGCATTAGTACTCGGCTTTGGAAGGGGGGCGGTTTCTTTATTTCGCACTTTCTACTGCTTTACCAAACCAGTATCCATGAGCATCAATTGTCTCAACGTCGAGATTGCGCTTTTAGCCAATTGCTGCCTGTTGCGAAGGGCCGCTTTGGGTCCAGAGTGTGTAAAAACGATTTTCGGCGAGATAGGCATCTAAAAACGACCTAAAATCGCGTCCCTGCGCAAAATCTCTATCTGCTCACTTACCGACAAATTTCAGATTGTTGGCGCTGATGCGTTTTTGACCCAGGCTGCTGAATTTGATTGACCTAGATGCGGCATCTGAAAGCCCGCGCAAAGACTTCGTTCACAGGGTGTTTGGATAGGTCAACGAACTCCGGCAGCCTGGGTCAAAATCGCATCAGTGCCAACAGCGTGCCCATATGAAAGTTAGTCAACGTGGCGTAGCAATCGAAAGTAGGTACTTTGGTCGAAGCAAGCTCATTTAGTGCGGTCCTGTATAAGGTCAAGGGCATAACGTGTTGAACAGTGTCACCGCTCCAGAAGTACCAGAGCGTTGCTGCACCACAAAATGATTACACCACCAAGCCATTCGAACCCTTTAAAGTGGCGGCCCGCCTGGCATAAATCACTGTTTTCAGCCCCGCCCTCGGTAGAGTTTGCGGAGCGCACCACGCACTGGCCAATACTCCGCTCATGCACTTTATGAGTGTTTTTACCGACCTGAGCTCGGTGAGCGTGAACCGAATTTTTTAGAGCACCTAACACCATACCGTCTAAGCACCAGCCATACCGCGCCGCGTTCATCGCAGAAGGTCTTGAAACCGGTAATACGCACCCACCAACGGCAAAAACCAAGGATTCCCGAAATGCCCGGGAATCGCCGGCCAAGTGAAATCCCGCCATGGGTTCAAGTCGGAGCGGCCGTCGAGAACTTCGGCCATGATCGCGCCCATATAGGTCGACATATGCGTGCCGTGGCCGCTGTAGCCCATTGAATAAAACAACCCATCATGCTCACCGGCTCGGGGAAGGCGGTCGCGGGTCATATCGATCATGCCACCCCAACAGTAATCAATGCGTGTATTGCTCAATTCCGGAAATATTTCGATCAGCGATTTCTGCAGGATGATCCCGCTTTTCATGTCGGAGGCGGGATTAGAAGTGGCGAACCGCGCACGACCACCGAACAGCAAACGATTGTCGGGAGTAACCCGAAAGTAATTGACGAAGTTTTTCGTATCGGTAGTCATGCGTCGGCGTGGCACCAGACGGTCAAGCACCTCGGTTGAAAGAGGCTCTGTGACGATGATAAACGCCCCCACCGGCACGATGCGCCGGCGAAACCAAGTCAAGGGGCCCACCGAGCATGTGCCGGTCGCAAGCAACACCTGCTTGGCGCGCACTTCACCGCGCGGCGTCTTGACCTGGTGCACGGTGCCAGTCTGACGAGAAAGACCAAGCACCGGTGCATTTTCATAGATACGCACCCCGCGCCGGGCAGCTGCCTCTGCCAGTCCCTGACCATAGCGGCCAACGTGCATGCCAGCGCTTTTGCCGAAAACCAGGCCACCAAAATACCGGTCTGAACCGATCTCGCCGCTCAACTGCTCGCGCGTCAACATGTAGGTGTCGGGGTCGCACTCCTGTTCCATGAGCGCCTGCGACCGAGCCAGCTTGTCAAAGTGCTCAGGCTTCGCCGCAAGTTTGAGCTTTCCGACGCGCTTGAAGTCGCAGTCGATGCCTTCCTCCAAGATCAGGGATTCGACCTTACTGACACCGGCATCAAAGGCGCGGTACAACATATTCGCGCGCTCACGCCCAATGGCAGTCGACAGTGCGTAGTAGTCCTGAGCAAAGCCGTTGTTACACATCCCGCCATTGCGACCGGAAGCGGCATTGCCGACCAGGCCGGCTTCGAACACGGCCACGCTCGCGCCCTTTTTGGCAAGCGCAATGGCGGCGGACAAACCGCTAAAGCCGGCGCCGACTATTGCTACATCCACCTCGCCACTGGGCGCATCACGTTCACCCGCTGCAAATTTAGGCGCGGTATCCAGCCAGTAGGGCATCAGTTTCATAAGGGGCTGTCCATTATTTCAGGGTTAATCATCGGTTCGCGCATTGCAAAATTTCGCGGGCAATACGTGTCAACCGATCGACTGGTTAGACAGGGCGAACAGCCGCGCATCAGTTTCAGCAGGGCAAACCTGCAATGAAGTCAGGCGCACCATGGGTATCGCATGGCCGACACAGGGCAGACCTTGCTCGGCCAACCACTGCGATAAGCCAGTGTCTTCAGTGACGTCGATACGCACGAACTGTCCGCGATGGGCATCGGCCAGTGACGCGATTAGCGCCCGGGCATCCGCTGTAGCGGCAGGCCCACTGGCGATTACCGGACCGATGACCACACCCCGCCCAAACTCGCGTACACAGCCGTAAGCTGACACACCCGCGCCGCGATCAATGACCAAGGTACTGGCATAGTCGAACAAGGCTCTCAGTAATACACTGCGGTCCCGACCTGTGGCGGCCAGATCCAGTTGTTGCAGCGGTTGCACGTCATAGGCTTGCATGACACGCACGTTCACCGAATCAGGAACAAAGTGAGCGGCGTGTTCAAGCATCGCCTGGTGCTGGTTGACCTTCCCATGGGCAGCGAAGCCGAGCCGTGTGTACAGTGCCAGGCCTTCCTGGGTGGAATTGAGGATCAGCGTTCGCTCGCCGGCCTGCTGCATCAGCTGATCCATCAGGGCGCGCCCGATGCCCTGACCCTGCAGCGAGGGTGAAACAATGATCATGCCTACCGATGCATGGTTTTCACCTTGTGGCCACCACAATGCCGTGGCCACCAATTGCCCCTCAACCTCAACCGCAAGACCAGCGCCAAGATCGAAGGCAAAGCGCCAGTCCGCCTCGCGGTAAGGCCAGCCCAAAGCGGCTGAAAGACCAACCGCCTGCGGTAGATGATCTGCGCGCAGCGGCATCATGCACGGAGCCGAGCCCGTAGCGGGTGCTGCACATAATGTTCCTTGGGGGTTGCTCACTCGGGAGTGCCTCGGACCGGTATTTTGTCGACGATGTCGCGATTCGGATGGCTGCAACACACTTTCATTACAACACCAGGAAATCAGCAGATGGTGTTAAACAGACCGTGTGGCTGATAGGAAAAACCGTATTGCCTGCGTGCTTCAGCAGACTTTGCGGCTCGCGCTAGGCTAAGAGCCCTTAGCAGTGCCATTGATCGAAGATTTTTGTCCCGAGCCTACGTCTGGATAACCTGCGCATCGCTCTCAAGAATTTTAGCAATGACTTTGTCAGGAATTTGCCAAATCCCATCGGGGCAGACCATGCGATCCGAGATGAGCGCCGTGCGTGTACTTTGTCTGAGAAGTAGCTGCGGAATGCCAATAGTGGGCGCTTTTTCGGCAATTAGCTGGCAGTTGCAGAATGGCGAATTGTGCCGCGAGACGGGCACCAGCTCACCATGCCTCCCTTTCACCACGTGAGCTTATGCCGGGGTCAATGAGCGCAAAAGCGCTGGAGCCATTGGTTCTTCATACGGCTTTAACCGCGCTCTTCCTCACGTATCTTCCGAGTTGAAGAACCCGCGAATGAACAGCTTCAGCGAATCCCAGGTGCGGATCCACCAGCCTGCGGATTCGCCGTCTTGCAGCGCGATCAATGGGCGAGACGCGAGTTTCTGATCACCTTCATAAAGTTCCAGGCTACCGACCACCGCGCCCTGTGCGATGGGCGCAACCAGCGGGTCATCCAGATTGAGGCGGGTTTCTAGCTTGCGGTTTTGATTCTTGGGCAGGGTCAGCGAAATATCGTCGAGCAAGCCCACTTCCAGTGTGCGTTGCTCGCCTTTCCAGAGCACCGGTCGGGCCAGCACTTGCCCGGCCTTCGTATAAGTCTGGGTGTCATAGAACCGGAAGCCATAGCTCAGCAACTTTTGGGCGTCGTTCGCGCGATTGTTCATCGACGTCGAACCGAACACCGCCGTGATCAAGCGCCGGCCGTCACGTACCGCTGAAGTGACCATGCAGTAGCCCGCCGCTTCGGTGTGGCCGGTTTTCAGGCCGTCGACCGACTTGTCACGCCACAGCAACAGGTTTCGGTTGGGCTGACGGATGTTGTTCCAGGTGAAGTATTTTTGCTTATACAGCCCGTAGTAGGCGGACTCATCGGTGATGATCGCGCGGGCCAGCCTGGCCATGTCTTCGGCAGAAGAATAATGCTCTGGCGCTGGCAGGCCGGTGGGATTGATGAAGTGGGTGTCGGTGAGGCCAAGCTTTTGGGCGGTGGCGTTCATCAAATCAGCAAAGCTGTCTTGGCTGCCCGCCACGTGTTCCAAAAGCGCGACGCTGGCATCGTTGCCTGAATCGATGACGATGCCACTCAACAAATCATGCACCGACACCTGACTGCGCGGATCAAGAAACATGCGCGAGCCTTCAGTGCGCCACGCGTTCTCGCTGATCGTCACCAGATCATCGGCTTTGAGGCGGTTGGCCTGGATTTCATTGGTGGCCACGTACACCGTCATCAGCTTGGTCAGGCTGGCGGGCGGCAAGTGCTCGTGCTCGGCGTGGCTGGTGATGATGTCGCCACTGGCGGCATCCATGAGCACCCATGCTTGAGCGCTCAATTGTGGGGGGGAAGGGGTCATGGGGCCCGAGGGCACCGGCGCGGCAAGCGCTGGAAGCCAGTGAGTGCACGCAATGATCAGGGCGAGCCGCAGTGTCTGGTGCTTCACGAACATAGAGCCTTGGGTCGACGGAGGGTGCGCCAACCTAGGGGAGGCGCCCCAGGCCCTCAAATTAAGCAGTGTTAAGAAATGTTTAAGTAGCGTGCGGCCGGGACGACAGCAAAGGGCAATCGAGGATCACGCGGGTGCCCCGGCCGTCATCGCCCGCTTCGACAGACAGACTGTATCCGTGCAAACGCGCGACAGCCGCCACCAGTGACAACCCAAGTCCGTGGCCCGGTTGCTGGCGCGTTGCATCGCCACGATAAAGCCTGCGGGTCACGCTGCTGCGCTCTTCGGGCGCAATGCCAAGGCCATTGTCGATCACCTCAATGCTCAGGCTGTGCTCCAGGCGCTGGCAACGCAGGTAAATCTCGCCACCCGGCGGGGTGAATTTGACGGCGTTATCCATCAGATTGACCAGCGCCTCGAACAGCAGTGAAACGTCGCCCCGAAGCGCCGGACAGTCTCCATTCACTTGAAGGACCAGCCGTTGGTTTTTTTCCTGCGCCAGCGGTTCATAAAACTCCTGCGCCTGCTGCAGCAGTGACCGGGGCTCAAACAGCTCGAAACCCGAGCGACGTCGAGTGTCCTCCAGTTCTGAAATACGCAGCAGCCCCTGAAATCTGGACATGATCGATTCGCTTTCTTCCAGCGCCAGATTGAGCGTCTCAGCATGCGCCGGTTGTAACGGCAATTGCTGCAACTGGTACAAGCGCGCGCGCAAGCGAGTCAGCGGCGTGCGCAAATCATGGGCGATGCCGTCACACACGCTTTTGACTTCCAGCATCAGTTGCTCGATGTGCTCAAGCATGGTGTTGACGGCATGGGCGAGCATGTCGAGTTCGTCGCGACGAGGGGAGAGCGGCAAGCGCTCGCGCAGGTTGCCCGAAACAATGCTTTCAGTGCTGCTCTGTAGCCGCTCCACCCTGCGAATGGGGCGCCTGCGTAACAGCCGCCAGCCAATCAGCCCGGGAATCAGGGTCAGCGAGAGCCCCCAGAACAAAGCCTGACCGATGATGCCGCCGACCGCCGAAATAGAGCCGCCATCCCGGGCCAGAATCAGAATCCGCCCATCGGCCCGGCTCTGTCTGAGCGCATAACTGCTGCGGGTTTCTTCACTGGGCAGGGCAATGCTCAAGCCGCGTTCCAGATAATGCACACGCCCATCGTCCGGCAGGCTTGAACGCAACTTGAGCAAATCGCCTGTCAGATGCTGGCCGTCAGCTTCGAACAGGCCATACGCGTCGATGCCGGGCGTGGAGTAAACCTCGCTACCCGCCAGCTCCGATACCAGCGTGGCGTTATCGACTTTTTGGTAGTAATGCGCCCGTTGCATCAGCGTTCGTTCGGCCACTGTGCCCAGATAATGGGAGATCTCCCAGTACAGCACGCCGGTGAAAATCGCGCCCCACGCGACAAAAAACAGCGCATACAGCCCAATCAGACGACTGTTGCTGGAGCGCCAGCGGTCAGTTTTTTTCGACCAGAACATAACCTGACCCGCGAATCGTCTGGATGACCGGCGCTGCCGTGCCTTCGATTTTCTTGCGCAGACGACCGATGTGGACGTCGATGATGTTGGTGCCGGGATCGAAGTGATAACCCCAGACTTCCTGAAACAGCATGGTGCGGGTAACCAATTGTTTGGCGTTGCGCATCAGGTACGTCAGCAACTTGAACTCTGTTGGTAATAGCGTGACGGCCTCGCCGTCGAGGGTCACGGCTTGCTCGATCAGGTCGATCCGCAGGCTGCCCAGGCTCAGGCAATGGCTTTCGTTGCCGGGCACTGGATCGCGCAGCAGAACCTCCATGCGCGCGATCATCTCGACCATCGAGAACGGCTTGGTCAGGTAATCGTCACCCCCCGAGCGTAGCCCGCGCACACGCTCATCGACGTCCGACAAAGCGCTGATCATCAACACAGGCGTCTGAATCGCCAGCTGACGCAATGTGCTGACAATGGTCAGGCCGTCGAAATCGGGCAACATCCGGTCCAGCGTGATCACCTCGTGTCCTCCGGCAATCGCCAGCGCCAGGCCTTCGCGGCCATTGTTCGCCCATTGGGCACTGAAACCGTGTGCGGCGAGTTCGGACATGATGGCGTGAGCGGTGACTTCGTCGTCCTCAATCACTAAAGCACGATTCATTCTGACCTCCTGGCCAAGACGGGCGCCTAGTCTAAAGGCATCCGCGCCTGAGCAAGGACTGTCCGTCCCAAAACTAAACTTTTCTTAACCCGGGTTAACACAGCGCCAGCTTGGGCTCGCGTTAGCGTGACGGTTTTCCAGACGAGGACATGCCCTCCGTGCGCCGTTTGCTCAAGCCTCTGTTGCTGTCATGCCTGTTGTTGAGCCCGGATTTAAGCGACGCTGCCGACGTCACCAAACCTGCGGCAGTGACCCTGACGCTGCTGAGTTCGGCAGGCATCATCGGCGCCATACAGGCTGTTGCGCCCGAGTACGAAAAACTCACGGGCGTCAGGGTTAAAGTGCAGCCCGCGGCTTCTTTGGGGCAGTCCCCACAGGCCATTCCCCAGCGCCTTGATCGAGGTGAACCTGCAGACATCGTGTTGATGGTCGGATCCGGGCTGGACAGGCTGGTCGCGCAGGGCCAGGTCGATAAAGACACGCGAGTCGATCTGGGCAAGGCGTTCATCGCCATGGCCGTGCGAGAAGGGACGCCCAAGCCTTACATCGGCACGCTGGCGGCCTTTCGCCAGACCTTGATCGACGCAGACTCAGTGGCCTACTCCGATGGCATCAGCGGCGCTTACCTGTCGCATTGGCTGTTTGTGAACATGAAGCTGGCTCCGCGCTTTCTGGCCAGATCCAGGATGATTTCAACCGAACCCGTGGCCGCCGCCGTTGCCCGGGGCGACGCCTGGCTTGGACTTGAGCAGCTGAGCCAACTCAAATTGGTGAGTGGAATAGATATCGTCGGGCTCATCCCCGACAGCGTGCAGCAAATGACGCTGTATGCCGGTGCAGTGGTGAAAGGCAGCGCGCACCCGGCGCAAGCGAAGGCGTTGCTCGATTACCTGGGTTCGGAGAAAGCCCGTGATGCGATTGAGCGCAGCGGATTGGCAGCGGTGCATTGACCTGGCCGGACCTTTTGGGGCCCGTCAGTTACGCCACTTTCATGTCCGCGCCGTTGCGCACATGCCCATGCGCCGACTTGCCGGCCTGCTGCACCGCCCATTTCATGAACGCGTCAATCGCCCATTCCTCGCGGCGCTCCTTGGGGCAATACACGAAGTAATCGAACTTCAGATCCGAGGTTGCATCCAGCACCTGCACCAGACGTTTGGATTTAAGGGCTTCGCAGGCGAACACATTGTTCACCAGCGCAATCCCCTGACCTGCGCAAGCCGCGCTGATCAGCAGGGACTCGTCGCCATAGCTCGAGCCCTGAATGATCTTGCGCTTGCCCATGCCGAACGCGTTCATCCACACCTTCCAGTAATTGCGTTCGGTGTCTTGCAGCAACGGGAAGGTCAGGCAGTCCTGCGGGGTTTCAATGCTGCGTTGCTTGGCCAGCAATTTGGGGCTGCACACCGGGATCAGATACGAGGACCACAACCGCGTGGCGTGATTGTCCGGGCTGCTGGTCATCTCCCGCTGGATCGAGATATCCACATGCCCATGCTTGAGGTCCGAAAGACCGTTGCAAATCTGAATCGATATTTCGATATTCGGGTAACGCTCCTTGAAGTCACCCAGCGCCGGAATCAACCAGGCACTGGCGATGGTCGACGTGGTGCTGATTGCCAGACGGGTTTGCCTGAGTGGTTTGAGCGATGCGCCGGACCACGCCTTCTCAATCACATCGAACGTGTCGGATAACTCTTCGAACAACGTGCGACCGTTGGCCGTCAGTTGAATCCCTTTAGCGTCGCGTTCAAACAGACGTCGGCCGATCTGATCTTCAAGTCCTTTGATTTGCTGACTGACAGCGGCGGGGGATACGCACAGATGATCAGCGGCGCGTTTCATACTGCCAACTTTGCAGACTTCGACAAAGGTGCGAAGCGCAATCAACGGTATCGCTCGGCTCATCTTGAATACCTCGCCAAGGTGTTACAGCCAATAATCCAGACAGCGACTGAAGCGGTGGTGAGTACCCTGTTCATCTGTTCAACGCTCTGTTGCATAAAGCCCGACGAGAGATTTCGGAGAAAAAAGGCGCAGCAAAGCCCCGTCCGGTCATCGCCACCGGACAGCTGCATGCATCAGTCAGCTGTGGATAAGTTTCTAGGGGTTAACTTGTGGCGGTCTTCGGCCCGGTCTCAAGTGGCCTGGGCTTGCTCTTGCTGAGCACAAACCAGACCGCCAGGCAGATGAGCCCTCCACCGTAAGCGTGGGCAATCGAAAGACTTTCACCGAGGAACATAACGCCCCATAACACGCCGAACGGCGGAATGAGGAAGGTGACGGTCAAGGACCTGACCGGACCGATATCGGCCACCAGGCGGAAGTACAAAATGTACGCACACGCCGTGCAGATAAAACCGACCGCGGCCAGCGCCAGCCAGACAGTTGAGCCGCCCCAGCTGGCCGGTGGGTTGACCGTGGCGGAGATGCCGAAAAACGGCGTGAGAAACAGCGTTGCGCCGATCTGGCTACCAAACGCCACCAGTTTTGCGTCCAGGCCGCCTTTATCAGCGACCCAGCGTTTGGTCAGAAATCCTGCTGCGCCGTAGCACGTGGTAGCGACCAGACACGCCAGCGCGCCCATGACCACGGTGCTCGACAACATCACCGGGCCGGTGGTCGTGAGCAGCGTGATACCCATCAAGCCAATCAACACGCCAGCGGCTTTTTTTACCGTCAGGGACTCACTGAAAAACATAGAACCGATCAACACGCCCATCAACGGGGTGGTTGCGTTGAATATGGCTGAATAACCGGCCGGTAATAACAGGGCCGCCATGCTGTACATCAAAAACGGAATACCGGAGTTGATCACGCCCAATATCAGCGTCGCTTTCAATTTGCCGTTGAAATCAATCCGGGTCTTGAGAACAAACAGAATAACGGCCAGACCCACGGCGCCCAGTGAAACGCGAAAGAAGGCGGTGGGCAGTGCACCCAATACCGGCGCAGCAATACGCATGAAAAGAAAACTGGCTCCCCATATCGCTGCCAGCAAAAATAGTCGCACGTAGTCGGATAATTTCATGGGCAACCTATGAGGCCGATCAATAACTAAAAAGTGACTCGATAGGTGCGGCATTGACGCTTGTCGAGTCTGGGTGTGATGATTTGAGCAGTGTCTGAAGCAGTGCTCAAGCGAGCTTTTCTTAAGTACATTAGTTTTTCTTAACTGAGGTCAGACATGAAATTCCCGCCTTTGCACGCCTTGCTCTGCTTCGAAGCGACGGGGCGTCACGCGAGCATGAAGAGCGCGGCGGGCGAGCTTTTCGTCACGCCTGCAGCGATCAGCCAGCAGATCGCCAAACTGGAAAAAGCCGTCGGCGTGCAGTTGTTCATCCGCAACACCAAGCGTCTGGAACTGACCGCTGAAGGCAAGATTTACCTGCGGGCCATTCGCCCTGCACTGGGTCAGATTTCCGATGCCACCCAGCGACTCATGAGCGACAACGGTCCCAACTCCATCACCATCAGTTGCACCAGCGGTTTTGCAATGCAGTGGTTAATGCCGCGATTGCCGGATTTCCAGGCGCTTTGTCCTGACGTAGAAGTGCTCATCAGCACCACCAACCGGCTGGTTGATCTGCTCGGTGACGGCGTGGATTTCGCTGTGCGTCACGGCATGGGCCGCTACCCGGGACTTGAGGTCGAGATGTTGATAAACGACCGTTTGCAGCCTGTGTGCAGTCCGAGTCTGCTGCCCGATTCCAAGTTCTTGTCATCGCCCATAGACCTGAAAAGCTACACGCTGCTACATGACGAGCATCGGGAGGACTGGGGCTTGTGGTTGCGTGCCGTAGGCGTTGAAAACACGGAAGCGGCGGTGCAGCGGGGATCGGTTTTCGTGGATTCCAACGGGGTGATCGAGGCTGCGCTGGCGGGTATGGGCATTGCGTTGGTGCGCCGTTCGCTGATCCGGGAAGAACTTGCCTCCGGTCGGTTGGTGGTGCCATTCCGGGTGACCATCGACACCCCGATTGCGTATTACCTGGTGTATGACGAAACCGCGATCCTGCCCAAATCAAGTCGTCAATTTCGTGATTGGCTGACTGCTCAGGCCATCTCAAGCCAGCGTGAATTCACTACGCGTTAGGCTAAACACGCGAGTTTAAACTTTGTGTTTAACAACTCTGTCACTTAAGTCGTACTTCAGTCTTTTTGGCTCTCCTATTCAACACGCTAAACACAACTAACTCACTGATCCATAGAACAATTTCGCCCGTGCCGGTTAAGTCAAACTTAACCGGCAATTGCGTATTCGTTGTTTGCTCCGGCGTACAAATTTCTTCAGTTTATTGACTCATTGACGGGCGTTAATTATCACCTGCCGACGTCGAGAAAATATCAGGCAGGGATGCTTGAGACTGAGGAGAAAAGCATGACGGACTTTCAAATATTTCGTCCTATGGCGTGGGAAAAACTGGTCCATGAATATGATCTGGATGGCGCCAGGCTGCTGCCGTGGGCCGGTTACCCGACACCGATTGGTGGCGGCTGGTGTGTGGTGCGACCTCACACTAAATCCTTGTCGCACACGCAGATTGACCAAGAGTTTTTCATCGGCATCAAGGGCACCGCAAAGTTAGTCGTGGGCGACCAGACCTATCCCTTCGTGATGGGCGACATTGCCGCTATCCCCAAGCACACCGATCACTATGTGCTCAACGACACCGACGAAGACTTCCACTTTTACGTGGTGTGGTGGGATCGCGATTCCGCCAATCGTTTTCTCGATGAAGATGCTCAACAGGGCGCGCCACTGCAGCATGTTTCGATGCAGCAGATGCCTGTGCATGACGTCTCCGAACAGAGGACGTCTTAATGGCCAAGTTGCTGGTGACCATTACTCCGCCTACACCCAATGGCGATCTGCACATCGGTCATATGGCCGGCCCGTTTCTGGCGGCCGATATTTATACCCGAGCACAGCGTCAACGCGGTCACGACTGCACGCTGGTTTCTTATTCGGACGACTACCAGTCCTACATGCTCCGCCGCTCCATTGAACTGGATCGCCCGGCTCAGGAGCTGGCTGTCGAGAACACCGACAAGATCAATGAAACACTCAAGATGATGGGTATTCAGGTGGATTTCTGGATGCGCCCTTATCGCAACAACTACTTCAAAAAGGCCGTCGAAGAAGTCTACGAGTTCGCTGTAAAGGCGGGCGCGGTATACAAGAAGGTCAGCCAGGAACCGTATTGCGAGCAGTGCGATAAATGGGGCTATGAGGCCTTTGGTCGTGGCAATTGTGACCATTGCGGCGCGGACTCCGACGCCAGTCAATGCGAGGAATGCGCGCACACGCCCAATGCCTCGAAGATGACCGGCTTCCATTGCAAGTTGTGCGCATCACCGATGATCTGGCGGCCGATAGAGCGCGAGTTTCTCGCCCTGTCCAACTTCCGCCATTACTTGCAGAGCACCTTCGAGCATGTGCCGTTGCGGCCCTTCATTCGGCGGTTTCTGAGTGAGGAAATGCGCCTTGGGCCTGCCGATTGGGGCATCACCCGGCCACATGACGGAGGCTTTGACCTCAAGGCCGATGGCACCCGCCGGATTCACACCTGGTTCATGGGTCTGTCGGGGTATCTGGCGGCCTTTCGCGAGTACCTCAACGAGCACAAACAAGCGCCTTGGGAGTACGACGAGTATTGCCGTTCAGGTAAAGGCCGGCTGGTGCATTTTCTGGGTTATGACTGCGCGTTCAGCCACATGGTGGTGTACCCGTCGCTGCTGCACACCATGCACGGCTATCGCATGCGGCAGACTTTTTACACCAATCAGTTTCTGACGCTCAACGGCAAGAACCTGTCCACCAGCCGCAACTACGCCATCTGGGCGCGCGACCTGGTGGCCGAAGCCTGCACCGACAGCGCACGGTTTTATCTGGCGCTGATCGCACCCGAGCAGGACACCGATGATTTCGATGTAGAAAAATTCAACACCTGGCGCGATCAGACCTTCAACGAAGTGTTGGTAAAGCTCGCCGCCCAGGCCGAGCGTGAGCGTGTCGACGGCGACAACCTCAAGGTCAATTCCACCGATGCCTCAGCGATCAAGGCGCTGGTTGCGCGCTGGTTCGAGGTCACGTCGGTGGATCATTTCTCGATGAAAGGCCTGGCTGTGCTGTTGTCCGACGTGATCAACGCTGCGCGAGACCGCCAATCCATGGGCAAACGGATTTTGCCGTACATGGCACTTATCGGCGCCATAGGTGCTCCGGTGTTTCCGGACCTTGCCAGGGACATCCTGCGTTACTGCCGGCTTACCGAAAAAGAAGTGCTGCAACAGTTGGTGTACATCAGCGCTGTCGAGTACGAGATCTGAAAGAGGAGTTCTTGACGATGAAGACCTCATTCGATGTGATCGTCATTGGCGCCGGGGTGATGGGTGCATCAATCGCAGCGGCCTTGGTGGAAAGAGGGCTGGACGTTGCCTTGCTTGAGCGCGGCATGGTCGCGGGCCAGGGCGCCACGCGCTATAGCGGCGGCATCGTGCGGGGTCTGGAGCTTGATCCGGCACTGCGTCCGCTCACCGCCAAAGGTGCCCACACCGGTGGAACGGGGATCGTTCACGCCCTATTCGAGCAATCGATGAAGCGCACCGGCGTTGCCTACATCGCCCGCTCTGAAGTGTGCGGCGCCTACCTTGACGCCATGGGTAGCGAAGACTCGTTGAATGTCGAGTTGCACGCCTCCGTTAATGCATTGGACAACGGGCGTTTCGCTCCGTATTGCGCGGGCGAATGCCTGCTTATCGAACGCAACGGCGGCATCGTCGACGCCCGCAGCAGTGTGCTCAACTTGTGCCGTTACGTGGGTGAAAAGGGCTTGATGCTGGACAACCTCGGCGTTGACGGGTGCGAGGAGGAGGACGGTCACGTCAAGGTTCACGCAGGCCTGCTGTGCCTTGAGGCTACGTGGGTGGTAGATGCGTGTGGTGCCAGTGGTTCCATTGCCCGGCCCGAGCACTCAGTGCACGCACGCACCATACCGTTCACCCGTTTCGCCTGCGATCAGGCGCCAAGCATGCCGATAATTGCGCACACCCTGAATACGTATCTGCTGCCATTGAGCCCGCACCTGGCGCAAGCCGGCGGCCAATATCGCAATCGCGCCGACTGTGCCAGTGAGCTGAACCTGGCTGTGATGGACAATGAGCGCGACGTCATGGAGCGCATGGCCAGGCTCGGTTACGGACCGCACTGCATGCCGTTGGTGACCAAAATCGCCAGCGACGCCTACACCGAAGATGGCCGTCCACTGATTGGCCGTTCCAGCCCCGACAGCCACATTTACCTGGCGACCGGATTTTGCGGGATTGGCTTCAAGATGGCGCCCAAGGTGGCTGAATTGCTGACGTATGAGCTGAGCGCTCACATGGCCGGGCTGCAAATCGATGTCGCTCACCGTTTGATGATGGAAGCCTATCTGCCTTCGCGGTTCGCTTCAGTGGTGATGTCGTGATGCGTCTGGGGATTTGTGCAGCGCTCGAAGTGAGTACCACGCTGCACGCCAGAAGCTTTTTGCGAGGCGTTTGCTTGTCTTCGCACCTGTTCGACAACGTGCGCCGCGCCCGGCACTTTTATGCGGATGACAAGGCCAGCGCTGATGGCGGCAGGGCAGCGGCCGATCTGTTCATCCGCGAGAACGTCGATGCAGTCATTGGCCATTTCGCATCCGAATCGGCTGCAGCCGTGGTGCAAACTTATGCACAGGCCGGCATCCCACTGATTCTTCCAGCTTCCACGTGCGCGGCACTGACTGAGCAGGGCAGCACAACGTTTCGCGTGTGCGCATCGGATCGGGTAATCGCCCGGCAATTATTGACCTTTGCCGGAACTCATGGCCTTAAACGACTGGCCGTGTTTGCCGACCAGAGCCTCCACGGTCAACAGCAACTGCACGAACTCAGGTTCGCCAATAACTTATCCACAGCTGTTTTCGATGACGCGTCGAATGCCGATGCGCTGGTGTTCTGCGGGCGCTTGAAAGCCAGCTATCAATTTTTGCGTGAACGGCGCGCAGCAGGTTGTCAGTTGCCGTTGTTTTTCACCGATGACGCAGCATCGCCCGCGCTGGTTCAGGGCATCAGCCGGATCGGAACGGTTTACGTGGTCAGTTTTCCCGTGGCCAGCGACTTGCCCGAAGCGCAGTCGGCAGACCGGGCTTATCAGCGGATATTCGGCGAGCAGGCACCTGTGTATGCCATCGAAACGCTGAGCGCCTTTGCCTTGGTCGACCGCGCCGCGCAACAGCCCGAGGGTCTGCTGAACGCACTCAAATTCCAACAATTTTGCACACCTGCCGGCCCTGTCAGCTTTACCAACGGGGAAAACGATCGCGCCCGGGTTTCGCTGTGGGTCTATGCCGACGATCACGTTCACGAGCGTCGATTGCTCTGTTGATAACGGTCGCCCGCAAGGCCCGTCACGCCCATTCAATCTTTCAGGAAGAAACACTATGAACCAGTTTGAAATCGAAGGTTTTCGTCAGGACCTGGACGTCGCATCGGTCGGCTTCGGCCCAGCTGGTATTGCGCTGGCGTGCGCGCTGGAAGACGAAGCCGAAGACAGCGCAAAGAAAACCTACCCACGGGTGCGCTTTTTCGAGAAGGCCCGGGATTCGACGTGGCACGGCGCTTTTTTGCTGGCTGGCACAGACATCAACCACCATGTTTTTCGTGATCTGGTCACACCGCGTAATCCACGCAGCCGCTTCTCGTTCGCCATGTACTTGAAGGCCAAAGGCCGCTTGTACAAGTTTGGCCTGCTCGGGCGACCTGCCAGCCGGGTCGAATGGTCGGACTACATCGCCTGGGTGGCGGCGCAGCTCAAGGATTACGTGTCTTACGACGAAGGCGTCATCGACATCCTTCCGGTGACTGAAAACGGTACGTTGCGTGCGGTGGATCTGGTCACCACGCAGGGCACATATCGGACGCGGCGGCTGGTGCTTTCCCACGGCAGCCTGCCGCGCATTCCCGACGCCTTCAGCGCACACCTGGGCGGGCGCGTGTTTCACACCTCGCAATACCTGAAGAACGTACATCTGGGGGGAGGACCTATCGCCCAGCGCTGGCTGGTGCTGGGTTCAGGTCAAAGCGCAGGTGAGGCCGTGGCGCATCTGCTTGGCGCGGCGCCGACGACCCAAGTGCATTCGGTACACCGCGGTGTGGGATTTGGTGTGGGTCAACTGGGCCAGTTTCCCAACATGGCGTTCTTGCCCGAGCAGGTCGATTACTTTCACCAGCTCGAGCCGGCACGCCGCTCCAAAGTCTTCGAGGAAATCCGCTCGACCAATTACGCCGGCATCGATGCCGACGAAAGTCAGGCGCTGTACTCCTTTCTGTACGAAGGTGAAGTCAGCGGGCACCAGCGTCTGAACCTGCACACGTGGTCCACCGTGGTCTCGTTGGAAAAGGTGGGCGGCGCGTACTCGGTGCTGTTGCGCGACAGCAACACGGGCGTTGAAACCACGCTGTATGTGGACGGCATCGTGCTCGGCACTGGTTACGAGCAGTTGCCGGTGCCCCCGCTGCTCACCCTTTTGCAGCCGTGGTTGCAACGTGATGAAGACGGCACGTTGGCAGTGGATCGTCATTACCGCGTTGGCCTGCAGAACAGTGAGGGGCTGCACATCTTCGCCAATGGCACCTCCGAGAAAACCCATGGCATCAGCGACGCGCAGTCATTTTCCATGGTCGCGCTCCGGGCTCAGCATTTGACTGACGGGTTGTTGGCCACACAACCCAAGGCAGTCGCCAACGTGGTGGCGCATCCAACGCTGACGCCCCGGTTGAGCACACCGACCCGAGTCGAGGCCCGGCCATGAACTTCATTTCACACATTGTCAGCGATTCAAACTTCGTGCGACTCAAGGGCCTTGGCTTCGAAAACCTTCACTTGAAGCTGGAATCGTGCAACCCGGCGGGCTCGATCAAGATGAAAACGGCCATCGGGCTGATCGACTCCTACGCTGAGCGCCGACTTATCCACAAGGACACGGTGCTGATCGAGTCGTCTTCGGGCAACCTCGGTGTCGCGTTGGCGATGATCTGCGCCGAGCGTGGCTACGCGTTTTGCTGTGTGGTTGATCCAAACACCAACCTGCACAACATCAAAATGATGGAGGCCTTTGGCGCACAAATCGTGATTGTCACCGAGCGCGACGACAACGACGGTTATCTGGGAACCCGCATTCGTCACATTCGCGAGACGGTCGCGCGCGATGCCCGCTATCTGTGGCTCAACCAGTACAGCAATCCCGCCAACGCACGCACCCACGAAATGACCACCGCGCGCTCGATTCACATCGCGTTCCCGGCGCTGGATTACCTGGTGATCGGCGCAGGCACCACCGGCACATTGATGGGCTGCGTGCAGTATTTTCGCAAGCATTCGCCGCGCACCAAGATCATCGCCGTCGACAGCGCAGGCTCGGTGACTTTCGGTCAAGCGCCAGGCACGCGTCTCATACCAGGGCTGGGCTCCAGTCAGATGCCGCCGATCTTTCGCGCCACCCACTTGTTCAAGCAGCAAGTCGTGGACGAGCGCGCAACCATTGCAATGTGTCGCTGGCTGGCGAAATCCAACGGGGTCTTATCGGGTGGCTCAACCGGTACGGTGGTGGCCGGGCTGGCTGCGCCGTCCTTGGGGATCGCGCGTGATGCCGTGGTGGTAGCGATTTCTCCGGACGCAGGCGAGCGCTATCTGGACACTATCTATAACGATGAATGGGTCATGCAGAAGTTCGGGCTGGCGGAGTTGTCGGCGCTCAACTCGCAGCCCATCGGCCAATACCTCAAATCCTGCGTGCACACCTTTGAAGGGGAAGCACTGAATGTCTGACTTTCATGTGATTCCCGGTGCCGTCATCAACGACATCCTGCAAGCCCACTTGCCAAGCATGGTGGCGCGTATCGAACACGTCTATCTGCAGCATCACGATGGGCAGACGATCAACCCGGACAGCTATTTTCTGCGTTTTCCACAGCAACCTGCTGATCGCATCATCGCGCTGCCCGCTGCGCTTGAGGGCCCGGATGCGGTCGCCGGGATCAAGTGGATATCAAGCTTTCCCGGCAACGTGGCTCAGCAAAAACCAAGGGCCTCGGCGGTGGTGATATTGAACGACCGCCAAACCGGGTATCCCTACGCGTGCCTTGAAGGCGCCCAGATCAGTGCGGTCAGAACGGCAGCCTCAGCTGTGTCAGGCGCTTACTGGCTCAATCGTCAGTCGCGCAAGGCCGGGTCTGTAGGCTTTATCGGCGCAGGCGTCATTGCCCGCAACATCGCACGCATGCTGGCCGTTGAAGGGTGGGAAATTGGCCACGCTGTTGTTCATGACTTCGACGCCCCATCCGCTCGCGCATTGAGCGACTACGTCGAGCACGCAGACTTATGCACAGCCCGCCTCGGCACGCTCGATGAAGCGCTGGCCGCTGACGTGGTTATTTTCGCTACGACGGCGGGCGAGCCCTATGTCAAACCGCCCATAGCATTTCGCGCAGGACAAGTGGTGCTGAATATCTCGCTGCGCGACATCGCGCCTCAGTTGCTGCTTGAAGCTGACAATGTGTGTGACGACGTTGAGCACTGCATGAAGGCCAATACCTCGCCGCACCTGACCGAGCAGTTGTCTGGCAATCGATCCTTTATGAACGGAACGCTGGCGGGGCTGATCCGGGGTGAGTTCCGGCTGGATGACAGCAAGGCGGCGATCTTCTCGCCGTTCGGCCTTGGCGTGCTGGACCTGGCATTGAGCAAGTTCATTGTGGACACCGCTCTCAGCGAGTCGAAGGCTGTGGCCATCGAGTCCTTTTTCGGGGAGACGCTGCGATGGAGCTGACGGAAAACCATTACCCGGTGCTCGCTCCGATTACGCTGGCTATCGTTGGCTGTGGTTCGCGTGGGCTGACGGTTTTGGAGCGCGTGTGCGCACTTGCCAGTCTGGGTGACCGGCCTGTGGATATCCACGTGTACGAGCCGCAGATGCCTGGGCCGGGCGTGCATTCGTTGCAGCAGCCGGACTACTTGATGCTTAACACCGTGGCGTCGCAGATCTCGATGTTCCCCGACAAGGCTGCGCTGGACGGCAGCGAAGGGCGCGAGGGCCCTGACTTCCATCAATGGTGCCTACGTTACAAATCCGGCCAGCGTGATGTCCGCGCCAACCAGTTTTTGCCTCGGCAGTGGCTGGGGGAGTATCTGGCCTGGACCTGCGAAACGGTCATTCAGACGTTGCCGCCCCATGTTCGGGTCATTCATCACGCGTGTGCTGTGGATAACATTCAGCAGACAGCCGGGGCAGGGTTTGAGGTGAGCACCCGGCTAGAGCATCAGCGCACCGTGGACTGGCTGGTATTGACCATTGGGCATGCGGGAGCTTCGGGTTTTGTGGATAACATTGGCCGTGCCGCCAGGGTGCTTCATCCTTATCCACAGCCTGACGTTTTCAGTGACGTTGTGGCGGGTGAAGCCATTGGAATCGAAGGCTTGGGCCTTTGCGCCATGGACGTGGTTGCAGGTCTTACGGTCGGCCGCGGCGGGCGTTTCGTCGGCAACGGCCGTGACATGCGTTACGAGCCTTCTGGGGCTGAGCCGCACCTGTTTATGTTCTCGCGCAGCGGTCTGCCTTATCGCACGCGGCCTGATATCTGCGAACACCGCAACGGAGCCCCCGCCACGATTTTTACGCTGGTTGCCGTCGCCCGATTGCGCGCCGAGAACCCGGATGGGCTGGATTTCGAACAGCAGGTCTTGCCGCTGATCAAGGCTGAGATGTACGTCGAATACTTCGGCATGATCGATCGATTGCGCGGCAACTCGCCCGACCTGATAAAGGATGAAATCGCTCATGCAGCAGGTTGCGGGGCGGTTGAATCGAAGGTGAACGAGCTGGCGCAACGCTTGGGTGTAACGGGACTTGATCACAGCGTTTTCGATCCCCTGGGGATAACTGTGCCTGCTGAACGATATGAGGAGTGGGTGCAGGCCTGGATCGAGCAAGATCTTGAAGAAAGTACAGCCGATCTGGACCACAGCCCTGTAAAAGCGGCCCTTGAAGTGTGGCGAAGCTGCCGTGAACAACTGCGCAGGGTTGTGGATAACCAGGGTTTGACGCCTGCGTCCCATGAGCTTTTCTTCAATCGCTACGCGCCATTGGTCAACCGCATGGTTGCGGGGCCTCAAAAAGAGCGTCATCAGGAGTTATTGGCGCTGGCACGAGCGGGGATTTTGCGCTGGGTTCACGATTCACTTGTAGCGCGTGGTCCGGAGGGTTATCCGATCAGTCTCCGGCCTGTGGATAACGACGAGACAGTTCCGCTAGATGCTGTGGTGTTGGCGCACGTTGTTGATAACCGAGGCACTGATACGGAGCCCCAGCTGATTAGTCGCTTAAAAGCTTCGGGTGTTATCCGAAGCCTCCACTCCGATGGGGATGGAATACGAGTAGATGGTCACGGCAAAGCGTTCCCCAATCTGTGGATAACCGGACCCATCGTTGAGGGCGCCACGTATTACAACCATTACGTGCCGTCTTCGGGTGGGTATTCTCGAGCGTTCATCGACGCCGACCGCATCGCCCGTGAGGTGCTGGGTATGACCTCGGCGCGTAAAGCCGCCGACAACGCACTGCATCTGAAGGCAGAGCTGGCGCTCGCATGAGCCAAAAAAAAGCCCGCGCTGACACTGTCAGGCGGGCGGGGTGCGGCGTGTTCTCGAAGCCGGTTGAATCACTGTAGGAGCGTACGAGCAGCGCGAGGCCGCTATCTGCCGGGCACCGGCAGGAAATCCTGCGCGTACGAATCCCGCCTACAGCGGCTCTGTTGATGCGGCGCTTATCTGGGCGCGATCAAGGCCAATACCGACCAACGCTGCATTCTGTTTAACCAGCTCGGGCATCACGTAGTTTTTAACGATGTACAGCGACCCTGCGGAGCTTAGGTGCCCCGAATCTATTTGCAGCAGCGAATGATCGTCCTGCAGCCTGACCAGGCATGAGTTGGCGACACACAAGCCATCGATCAACGACACGAAATCCACCAACTGCGGATTGATCATGCTTCGGGTTGCGTGGTCGGTGGCGATCAATCCTGTGTCCATTGCAGCATCAGTGATGTGCGAGTCCTCAACCCCCCAATGGCGGTTGGCGATCACACTAGGCAGCGACGGGCTCCATTGCGGCAAGGGGCCCATTACCACAACCCGCTTGACCCCCAACGTTTTGAGCTGCGCCGCCAGTTCATTCCAGCGGGTTCTGTCGTGCTCGTCTTTTTGTGCGATCACCACCACCTCAGGTTGCAGCGCGGCAATTGATTGCAGCGCCTTGGCGTTGGAGTAATTGCAGGTCATTCTCGGCGGTGTGTTACGCCCGGCGTCCTGTGTGAGGCTCGGCCGGCATCCAGCCGAAGCAACCTGATAGAACGGCGTCCCCTTGGCCAGCAAAGATCTCAAACCCAGCGACAGCGCCTGAGCGTGCGAGTCTCCCCACAGGAAAACCCCGCCGACACCCTGCTTGCGGGTGCAAGACTCATCGATCCCTGACTGCCCGCGTTCAGTGAACGCCGAAAAAGCGTCGCACTTGAGCCAGTAACTTTCGTACAGGTTCCGCTGCCTATTGGCGTAGTCCTGAACGAAGCGAGCCTTGTCGGAAACACTCACCGTGCGCAGCGCCGACACGACGCCGCCCGAGGCACTCACGGCAGTGCCACCGACGAATACCAGCGCTATGAAGGCGCTGGCCGAAGCGAACTTCCATTGCCGAGCGAGTGTCTTTTTCGCGGGCGTCTTTTCAATCAATGAATAAGAAACCTGAGCCAGCGCAAATGCTGCGACGATACCCAGCAGTGCGTTAAGCGAGTTGCCCAGATACCCGGCGTAACTCATGAACACCACAACCGGCCAATGCCACAGATAGAGCGAGTAGGACAGCTTGCCCGTCCACTGTGAGAAGCGGTTGTTGGTGGCGATGGAGTCTTGGCGAGCCGCCACAATGATGGCGAACGTCCCCAGCACAGGCATCAGCGCCAGATAACCTGGCCACACCACACGTTCGGACAAGAGGACGAAGCTGGCTGCCATCAGCGTCAGGCCCGTAGCTTCCAGTGCCCGCTGTTGCAGGCGATTAAGCCTGATCGGGAACAGGCAGGCGACGCCACCCAGTAATAATTCCCACGCCCGAGCCGGCAGCAAATAAAACGCAGGCTCTGGCCAGGTGATCGAAGTCACCACGCAAAAGGCAAAGCCCAGCACGCAGGCTGCGAGCACCAGCCAGCGCAGATGGCGCACCGCGAAGACTTTGCTCAAGCCCAGCAAGACGATGGGGTACAGCATGTAGAACTGCCACTCCACCGAGAGCGACCACGTGTGCAGCAGCCACTTTTCGTGTGCGCTGGCAGTGAAGTATCCCGCCTCTGACCAATACGTGAAGTTGGAATAGAAGCCCAGGCTCGCCGCAACGTGTTTGCCAAGCTCGCTGTATTCGATCGGCAACAGGTAAAACCAGCCCAGCACCAGCAACACGCAGCACAATGCGGCGAGGGCGGGGATGATCCGACGCGCCCGCGACGTGTAGAAGCCGACCAGGCTGAGGGTGTCTTTTTCCAGACCGCGAAACAGAATCCCGGTGATCAGAAAACCCGAGATCACGAAGAAAATATCCACACCTGAAAAACCGCCCGGCAGCCAGCCGGGGTTGAAGTGGAACAGCACCACGGCGATCACCGCGATGGCCCTTAGTCCATTGATGTCTTTTCTGAAGTCCATGGCGATTCTTCGAATGACGTGACGAGGTGAACAAACGCGCCGTGCGCGAACACGCGATTCAGTTAGCCGTGTTCAGACGGATGATTTTTGGAAATTCGGTCAGCGTGATTGCGGCTGAACACTGCGCCCCCTGGCATTGCCATGACGTGCTGTCGTTGACCCAACCCTTTTGTGGCTGAGCCGTGTCGATGAGCTGAACGGCGCCTGCTTGCGGGGTACTGCCGACCAGCGTTTTGTCTCGGACTTTTGCGCCGGACCAGGCGACGACCACCTGCTCTTTGCCCTTCTTGAAGTGCAGCATGTAGAGGTTTTCATCCCATGTGCTTGAAGCCGCCTCGTAGGTGAAATCCTTGATGAACGGGCTGATGACTTTCATCACGTCGTAGGCGGGTTTGGGCGAGAGGTCTTCATTGAGCAGCCCGAAGTTATGCTCCTGATCCGTCCGGTTTGGCCCGTCGTTGATCAAGTCGTACCACCACATGCCCTTGATGTTGGGGATGGTGCGGGCGAAGAACATGATCCGCGCCATGTAGGCCGCTTGGGTCGCAGGCGTGTTGCCGCAAGCGCCGGTGTGGCTTGGCCAGGCCATTTCAGTGAGGTAAATCGGGACGTCCCGACCGGCCTTTTCGCGGATATGCCGCTCGTACTGGCGCATCCAGTTGACCCAGCTCTCGGGGTTGTTCTGGCCTCCGCCTGCGCAGTGTGCGTAGGGGTGAACAGACAAGCCGTCGATCAGGTCGAGCATCCCGGCGTCGATCAAGTGGTCCGCAAACCCGTAATCCATCCCTTCGGGCGTGATAGAACCCGCGAGGATTTTCGCCGGCGTGCCTTTTTGCCCCACGGTGTGTTTGCGAATCAGCGGCACCGCGTCACGCACCAGCGCGGCGTAGTCGGCGGCCAGCTTTGCATCCTTCGGTGCTTCCAGGTCCCACTCGTTCCAGATCTCGTAGTAGTCCACCCTGTTGCCAAGCTGGGCGGTGACGTAGTTCACGTAGTTGAGGTACGCCGCCTTGACCTTGCCCTCCCGGGGCTTGGCGTTGTTGTGAAAAGAGGTGCTGTAGTCGAGGATCGTCAGCCGTGAGAGGTTCAGGGTGGTGGCGATGTTCAGGTAACTACGCCACTGCGGCACGATGCGCAGCTGATTGGGTGCAGGCTCTGCGGTCGACCAGAACGCATCATCCTTCAGCGCAGTGATCCCCGCGTCTGCCGCCAGCGCCAGAGGCTTGCGTGGTGACGCCTCGAAATTCATCAGGTGCGTGCCGATACCAAGGATGAACGGCTCCTCGGCCTGTGCCGCGTTGCACAAGAGCCCGCCGATCAGGGACAGGAAAACAGCAAGTCTGCGGCTGTACTTCATCGCCGTTGCTCTCAATGCTGATGTGGCGGGAAGGGAAAGAAAGACTGTGCACCGCTGGCGGTGGATTTCACCTGGCGCACCTTAAGGCGTCCTGCCAGGACGTGACCGATGGCTATTCCCAGAAACAGGTTGGCCGTCGCGACTTCAAGCATGTCAGTGGTCCATCCGGTCAACAGACAGCAAAAGCAGATGGCGAGCAGGGCGCGACCGGGCCGTGTGATGTCGTTGCTCAAGGCGATAAACATCGGAATTTGCAGCGTGAACAACAGCAGCCCGAAGACACCAAATGTGCCCCACAAATACATAGCGGTATTGTCCGAGCCCAGCGCCGAGACACCAGGTATTGGAAACAACGTCAGCGTGCTGCCATAAGCCCCCAGCCCTGCGCCTGTCCATTGCCAGCCTTGTTCGACGATTCCCTGAGCCATGTTTGGCCAAGTGTTGATCAGGCGGTCATACATCGATGACAGCGTGCCACTGCTCGCCAGCCCCGCGTCGAAGTCGAATAGAAAGCTGGTCAGCGGCAACATCATCCCGCCCAGCACTGCCAGCGTCAGCACGACCCGTGCGGTCCAGTGATACCGCAGGATCAGCAACAGCCCCAACGTGAAGATGAATGCAGCGGCAGGCGCCTTGCTCGTCGTCAGCACGATGCCGATTGCAGTTATGCCGCTGAGGGCGATCATCCGCAGCCTGGACTGCATGAAACTCATTACGAACAGCGCACCAATCGCCAGGTTGATCGACAACACGTTGGAGACACGGGCGAAGCCTGCGATGCGGTCCGCTTCGTCTACGGCCCATGCAGTGTTGCCGCTCAATTCGGTTTCTCCCAGCGTGTAGCTGTAACCTTTCCAGGGCACTGATGTGAGCTTGTCCAGCGCGATCCCGCCCAGCGAGGCCAGCAGACAAAGCCCCACTGCCCAGAGCAGCAGCCGCTTGCGGTAGAGCAGATGTTCGCTGCAAACCATGCCGAACAGTACCGGACAGATACCGAAGAGGCTGAAGCCGACGTTGGACAGGCTGGCGCCGTGCAGCATTGCCAGCAGGCAGTAAATCACCAGCGCCAGCAGACCCAACCACACGCCCTTGCCGGTTTTGAGGGTGCGAAGTTCCAGCATGAACAGCAGGCAGCACAGCACTTTTGGCCCGTACAGCACGGCAGACATTCCGGCTTGGTCGAGGTAGAAGCGCAGTGCGCCGGAGAAGGTCTCAACCAGAATCAGGCTGATGGCTGTCCAGACGATGACCGTCGATTTGCTGAACGACAGAATCGACGCTTTCTCAACGTAAAGGGAAGGGTGCGAGACAGTGACGTTGGACATCATGGTGCGGACCCTCTGGAGCGCTCGGATAAACGTGATCGGCCGGTCTGTCTGATCGGCTTTGAGTTCAGGGCAGGTTTTTGAGGCGCAAAGCTACCGCAGGCCGACTCAGCGCGAGGCTGTCGATAACACTGAAAAAGTGCAGTAAGTCGCAAGCGCCTTAGAGCTCAAGGCGGCGAGGAAGGTCGCTTCTTGATGGCGTGACAGGGGATATATCAGCCTCAGAGCTGAGGGCTGTCAATCAAATAGTCAAAATTTCAGACACTTCATTCAAAGACTAAAACGCTAGCCTTCTAAGTCATTGAATGTATTGGTGGATGTATTTTTGACGCTGTTAAAGCGGGTGTTTGGATGGGGTTTTGAAGGTTCGACTATGAATCATTTTCGTTACACACAGGGCAAGCGTGCAGGCGCGCGCTTGCCCGTGACGCGTCAGGTGTAGCGACGTTTTTCGGCCGGTGGCGGGAAGTACTGATACAGCCATGTTTCGCTCAAAGTCCGGTCGCCGGTCTTGATGAACATGCGCATCTCTACCGGATCTGCGCCATCGCTGGTCGGGTACCAGTCAAACGTGATGCGATACCCCTTGATATCGGGCAAAGCCAGTACGTTGAAGTCCTGCACTTTGCCATTGGAGACCGTCACGATCGGCTCGATACTTGAACCCTCGGGCAGACGATCAATGCCGCCGCCCTTGAAGTCGACGGCGAAGCGTCGCGCCCAGACATCCGGGTAATGCTCGCCGGGTGCCCAACCCTCGATGAATCCACCCATGCCGGAACGTGTGGCATTGACTTGGGCCAACGGCGTGCTGACCGGTGGAAGCGGGCTCCAGTAAAGCTTGTAGCCGAAGTTCATCGACATGCCGGCCTTGACCGGATCGCGCGGATTCCAGAACGCCACAATGTTGTCCAGCGTTTCGCCGGTTGTGGATAACTCCAGCAAATCGATAGAGCCTTCGCCCCATGCTGTGGTGGGCTCAACCCACAGGCTCGGACGGCGATGGTACCAATCGACTGTGTCTTGATAGGTCTTGAATTCGTGATCGGTCTGAACCAGCCCGAAACCTTTCGGATCGGTGTCGGCAAACGCGTTGAATTGCAACTTGGCCGGGTTGTTCAGCGGGCGGCAGATCCATTCACCGTTGCCTCGCCACATGGACAGGCGGTCGGAGTCATGGATCTCCGGGTGGATGGTGTCGCACATGCGGCGCTCGTGGGTGCCGCAGCTGAACATGCTGGTCATGGTGGCAATGCCCAGCTGTTCGATATCTGCGCGGGCGTTGATGTGCGCGTCGATGTCCATCACCACACGATCGGCCTGACAGTCGATGTCGAAGCGATACGCACCCGTTGCGCTTGGCGAGTCGAGAAGGGCATACACGACGAAGCGGGTGGCGTCCTTGGTCGGTTTTTCAAACCAGAACTGAGTGAAATCAGGAAATTCTTCCGGACGCTTGGCGTAGGTGTCGATGGCCAGGCCGCGTGCTGACAAGCCGTATTGCTTGTTGCTGTCGATGGCGCGGAAATAGCTCGCGCCCAAGAAAGAGAGGATGTCGTTGATCGCGATTTCAGGCGCTTTGAACAGCTTGAACCCAGCGAAACCCAGATCCCCCTTGAGCTGCGCCTTGTCGACGCCGCTGGCCTCGTAATTGAAAAGCTCGGGACGGAAATGCACTTCTCGGGCTTGCTTGGTCGCAGGGTCCACGCTGTACATACGTACCGGCGTCTTGAAGCCTGCGCCGACGTGGAAAAAGTGGACGTCCAACTGGCCTTTGACGTCGTTCCACAGCGAATGACCGGCGTCGTATTTGATCGCATTGAACTGCTGAGGAGTCATGTTCGCCAGGGTTGCTGGCAGCGTTTGTTTGGTGCTGACATAAGGCTTGCCGGCCAATTGTTTGGCACTGTCTTGCAAGCTCTTGAAATCGAAATGTTCGATTTCGCCATCTGCCGCTGCAGCGAGGGCGCGTGCAGCGTAAAGCCCTGAGGCCGGCAGCGCGCTATAGGCGGCCAACGCCATGGATGCTTTCAGGAGATTCCTGCGATTCATAAGGTGAAGCCTCTGAAGAATGCCGTGCCTTCCTGCACGAATAAGTGCGCTTTCCCAATCCTTGCCGAACGCAAATTACCAACAAACAGATAACAATCTCGGCATGTTGTTCGCAAATTGGCGAAATAAATCGTTTCAGAGGGTTAAAAAGTTCGACTGAAAGTGTGTCAGCAGGTGTTGGTCTAGGTCTGCTCGCCATGTAGCAGTGTGGGAGCACCGCGAGGCCGCGATGGGCTGCGCAGCGGCCCTGAAATCAGAGACCTCGGCTGTTCTGGAACACCGCGTGCGCAGGGTTTACTCCCTGTGCCCGGCAGCTTCGCGGGCAATTAGGATGCCGCCCACTCGCTCCAACGATCGTGTTTCCCGGCTTTTGCTGAGGGCTGTGGGGGCCGAGGTGCTGGCGAAGCGGCCTCAAGGGTTAAATCAGATCCGTCGCCTCTCGAATCAATTCGTGCGGACAACCTGTCTGCAGGCTGTCTGACTGGAAAATTCAACGCGAAGACTGTTATTCAACAGACAAAAATTTCACCATTTTTGTTATATCGTAACGCCCCTCATGTAACCATGTTTCGGCTTGTTACCAGCGCCGCGCTGCGAACGTAGAGGAAGAACGATGGATACAGCATTCAGCAGGTTTTGGGGTTTCGATGCGGGTTGATCTGGATGGTGAGGATTTTGCTCTGGAAGAGCTGCCAAGGTTTCAACGCGCTTCGTTGCAAGCGCGGCGTCTGACCAGGCTGACGTATTTGATCGGTGGGCTGGGCGTGTTCGGCCTGGTGGTGTCGTTGTTTGTTGATCTGTTCTCTCCCAACTCGTTGTGGACGGCTGTGCTGACCAATTCGGCCGCTAGCTTTTTGCTGCTGGCGGGCGCGATGCAGTCAGCGCAGGTCATCGCGGTGTGGCGCGCCCAGGCCATCGCGGTGCCTGAGCCCGTCGAGGTGCCGGTAATTGACCCGCTCTCCGACGAAGAAAGTGGCTGGTACGACCGATTGCTGGCGCGCCTTGGCGGACGAGGGGCGTCGATGGTCGCTGTCATTGGCCTGCCCACTTTCTGGCTCGCAGGCTGGGCCCTGGCTTCGCTGATCAGCATCAAGCTGATCTGGAACACCACGTTGCCGGGCAGTGACCTGACCCAGGTCGGCAGTCTTGTCGGCGGTCTGTTAGTGCTCATGGCCTTCGGTTTGCTGGTTCTGGAGCGCCAGTTCACCCAAGAGCCTGCGACCAACTGGCCCGAAGCTGATCAACTCGCGCAGATAACGCGGGCTGCGATTGGCGTGCTGCTGATCGGCGCGTTGTGCCTGTTCTTTTCCTCCGCCGAACGCGTGTGGCCTGGGAGGCTGGCCGTGCTGATGGGCATCCTGCCCGGTCTGGTTGCGTTGGAGCTTTTGATCCGTGCGGTTTTGTCGGTGTTCAGCCCGCGCAACGAGCGCGTCGAACCACGGCTGATGGCGAGCAGCTTTATTGCTGGTTTACTGCGCTGGCCTCCGCAGCCGCTGATGGCGTTGCAACACGAATTGCACAACCGTTTCGGTATCGACCTGCGCCAGATATGGGCATTTACTTATATGCGCCGTGCGTTTCTGCCGGTGCTGTCGGTCATCGTTGCATTGGGTTGGGCGTTGAGCGGCGTCTCTGAAATCCCCATGCAGGGACGCGGCATCTATGAACGTTTCGGCAAGCCGGTTGAGGTGCTCGGGCCAGGTCTCCACGCAGGATTGCCATGGCCATTTGGGCGAGTGCTGGCGGTCGAGAATGGTGTGGTCCATGAGCTGGCGACCAGTGTTTCGGACGCCGGCAATGCCGAACAAGTGCTGGACCCTGCGGAAGGCCCACCGCCTGCTGTGGCTAACCGCTTGTGGGACGCCAGCCACGTCAACGACAAATCTCAGGTGATCGCCAGCAGCACGGGCGACAAGCAGAGCTTTCAGATCGTCAACATGGACGTGCGCTTTGTGTACCGCATCGGCCTGACCGATGACGCCGCGATGGCTGCCACCTACAACAGTGCCAACGTCGTGAGCCTGATTCGCAGCACCGCCAGCCGCATTCTGGTTCACGACTTCGCCTCACGCACGCTCGACGAATTGCTTGGCGAGCAGCGCACCGATCTTGCGGCTGACATCGGCAGCGCCGTGCAACATGATCTGAACAAGCTCGACAGCGGCGTGGAAATTCTCGCCACGGTGGTGGAGTCGATTCATCCGCCAGCGGGAGCAGCCAATGCGTATCACGCGGTGCAAGCGGCGCAGATCAGCGCTCAGGCACTGATCTCACGGGAGCGCGGCGCAGCGGCGGACAAATCCAACCTGGCTCAACTGCACGCCAGCGTTGCTCATGATCAGGCGGCCGCCAACTCGCGCGAAGTCATGGCGACGGCGCAGGCATCGGACCTGCGTTTCAGCGCCGAACGGCAGGCTTACGCCAAAGCCGGTCAGGCGTTTCTGCTGGAGCAATATCTGACGCAACTCAGCCAAGGCCTGCAGCACGCCAAATTATTGGTTCTGGATCATCGTCTGGGCGGCACTGTTGCGCCGACCATCGATCTGCGCACTTTCACGCTGCCGGCCGACCCTGCGGTGCCCGGTAAAGCAGCCGATCAGCAATCGGCTGAATAAGGAGTCGTCACTTGAGTCTGTTCCATTCACACGATCATCATGACCATTCCGGCCACGACCACGGGCATGGCGGACATCACCACGGCCATCATCACGGCGAGGCATCCGGGCCGGTGGGTTTCCCTTGGCGGCGTTCGGCGCTGGCCGCGGTATTGATCGCGTTTGCAGTGGCCGCTGCGAGTCTGGTTCAGGTGCGCTCCGGCGAGGCAACCGTCATCACCCGTTTTGGCAATCCGTCCCGCGTGTTGCTCGATCCGGGTCTGAGCTGGCGCTGGCCAGCACCGTTCGAAGCAACGATCCCCGTCGATCTGCGTCTGCGAACCACCTCAAGTGGCTTGCAGGACGTCGGCACCCGCGACGGTTTGCGCATCATCGTTCAGGCATATGTGGCGTGGCAGGTGCAGGGCGACCCGGACAACGTGAAGCGCTTCATGCGTGCGGTGCAAAACCAGCCCGATGAAGCTGCGCGGCAGATCCGGACTTTTGTCGGCTCGGCGCTGGAAACCACCGCTGCGAGCTTCGACCTCTCGAGCCTGGTCAACACCGACGCCAGTCAGGTGCGCATTGCCGATTTCGAAAACCAGCTGCGTCAGCAGATTGATCAGCAATTGCTCACGACTTACGGCGTGCGCGTCCTGCAGGTCGGTGTCGAGCGCCTGACATTGCCCTCGGTGACGTTGAACGCGACGGTGGATCGGATGCGCGCCGAGCGTGAAACCATCGCCACCGAACGCACGGCCATTGGCAAGCGCGAGGCGGCGCAGATTCGGTCCGCCGCTGAGCGTGATGCACGCATCGTCGAAGCGGACGCTACCGTGAAGGCCGCCGACATTGAGGCGCAATCGCGGGTTGAAGCCGCGCAGATTTACGGTCGCGCCTACGCTGGCGCCCCGCAGCTCTATAATCTGCTGCGTTCGCTGGACACACTCGGCACCGTTGTCGGCCCCACCACCAAACTGATTCTGCGCACTGACGCTGCGCCATTCCGTGTGTTGGTTGATGGCCCGCCGACGCTGGACAGCAAGGCTGGAACACAGCCATGAGTGACCATGATTCCCCTGCCAACCCTGAACCGGCAGCGGTCGAGCGACCTGTGAACAAGAGTCCGTGGTTGCAGGCCAGCCGTCTGGCTTTTATCGGGCTGTACGTGGTCACGGTGTTCGCGGCGCTGAGTTGGGCGATATCCAATGTGCGTCAGATCGACCCGCAGAACCGCGCTGTGGTGTTTCGGATGGGCGCGCTGGATCGCGTGCAAAACGCCGGGCTGCTAGTGGCCTGGCCGCAGCCGTTCGAGCAAGTGGTACTGCTGCCTTCGGCTGATCGGGTAATCGAGCGCCATGTCGAAACGTTGCTGCGCTCATCGACCGCGCTGGCGGCGGACAAGGTCGCCAGCTTCGCCACGCCGATGAGTGACGCACTGGCTGGGTCGGGCTTTCTGCTGACCGGCGATGCCGGCGTCGTGCAGCTGGATGTGACGGTGTACTACAAAGTCATCGACCCGCGTGCCTTTGTGCTACAGGGCGCACACGTTCTGCCAGCGCTGGATCGGTTGGTTACACGCAGTGCCGTGGCACTCACGGCTGCACGGGATCTGGACACTATTTTGGTGGCGCGTCCTGAGCTGGTCGGTGCCGACAGCCAATCAGCCGAGCGGCGCGAGCGCTTGCGTGGCGATCTGGTGCAAGGCATCAACCTGCGCCTCAACGAGCTGACCGCGACCGGTGCGGGCGTGGGCATCGAAGTGGCGCGGGTCGATGTGCAATCGAGTCTGCCAACGGCGGCCGTCAACGCGTTCAACGCAGTACTGACTGCCAGCCAGCAAGCGGATCAAGCGGTGGCCAACGCACGCACCGACGCCGAAAAACTCAATCAGACGGCTAATCAGCAGGCCGACCGCACCGTGCAGGTCGCCCATGCTCAAGGCTCCGAGCGGCTGGCCAAGGCGCAAACCGACACCGCCACCGTTACAGGCCTTGCGCAGTCGATTCAGAACAGAAGCGACCCCGGCTTGATGCAGCGAATCTACCGTGAGCGTGTGCCAAAGATTTTGGGTCAGGCTGGTTCAGTCACGACGGTTAACCCCAAAGACGATTCCCGACTGATCATCCAGGGAGCAGATAAATGAGTGGCGAAGCCGTTCACACCCATGCCGAGCCATCCCAAGACGGAGCTGCTCACGGCAAGCCAGCGGCGCCCGTCAGCATGCTCACCAGCGCCGAGCAACGCAGCGCGGCCCGGCAACTGACGCTGGCCATGCTCGCACTCGGTTTGTTGGCGTTGGGGCTGATCTGGCGATTTTTTGCACCCGAGCAAGTGGGCGTGAGCCAGCTGCTGCTGGGCGCTGCCTCCCTGTTGGTGGCGATTCCGGTGGTCAGCGCCGGTTGGCACAGCTTGCGTTACCCGAGCCTGCACGGCATCACCGATCAACTGATCGCTCTGGCGATGCTGGGGGCCTGGGCCACGGGTGATCTGATGACCGCCGCCTTGCTGCCGATCATCATGATTTTCGGTCACGTACTGGAAGAGCGCAGTGTGATTGGCTCGCAGGAGGCGATTCAGGCGCTCGGCAAACTCACGCGCAGCCACGCCCGGTTGGTGACTGCCGACGGCTCGATACGCGAGGTCGATAACGGCACGCTGGTGGCGGGCGATCAAGTTGAAGTGCGCGCCGGAGATCGGGTGCCGGCGGACGGCCGCGTGATCTCCGGCCAAGCCAGCCTCGACACCGCGCCGATCACCGGCGAGTCGGTGCCGCTGGAGGCGAGGGCGGGCATGGATGTGTTCGGCGGCGCGATCAACCTTGATGGCCTGCTGAGGATTGAAGTCACGCGTATTGGCAACGAGTCGACGCTGGGCAAGGTCATTGCGTTGATGCAGAACGCCGAGCGCTCCAAACCGCCTATCACCCGTTTGCTCGAACGTTATGCCGGCAGTTACATGGTGTTGGTGTTGCTGATCGCAGCCGTGACGTGGTTCATCACCAATAACGCACAAGCGATGCTCGCCGTGCTGGTTGCGGCGTGCCCATGTGCGCTGGTGCTGTCGGCGCCGGCAACAGCGATTGCTGGCATCGCGGTTGCGGCGCGCCATGGGATTTTGATTCGCAGTTCGGCGTTTCTCGAGGAGCTTGCTGACCTCACGTCGCTGGTGGTGGATAAAACCGGGACGCTGACCTTCGGCAGTTTGCGGCTCCAATCGGTCCAGGCGGTCAACGGTGAGCCTGAAGGCGTGTTGTCGTTGGCGGCCAGTCTGGGCGCGGCGAGCAGCCACCCGGTCAGCCGTGCACTGGCCTTACTTGTGAACAAGGATCAGTTGCTGCCGCTCGAGGATATACGGGAACGCCAAGGCTTGGGCGTGGTTGCCCGCACGCCTCATGGCGAGGCTGCTCTGGGTCGCCCGGAGTTGTTCGAGCAACTGGGCATTGCGACCACGGCGGTGCCTGATCACGATGGACCAATTGCAGGTCTGGCGGTCAATGGTGCGTTTGTGGCCTGGCTGTTATTGGCCGACAGCCTAAAGCCGGAAGCACGGCAGGCACTGGCTGAGTTGCGGGAGTTGGGCATGGGCCGTCAACTGTTGCTCACCGGCGACAGGCAAAGCGTTGCCGACAGCGTGGGTCGGGAAGTGGGCATCAGCGACATCGAAGCGCAGGCGTTGCCAGAGGACAAACTCAACCGGGTGATGGGCGAAATAAAAAATGGTTTTCGGCCGATGGTGGTTGGCGACGGTATCAATGATTCGTTGGCGCTGAAGGCAGGCGTGGTGGGTGTCGCGATGGGAGCGGGCGGGGCTGATATTGCTTTGGCTTCAGCTGACATCGTGCTGATCGGCAGCGACCTGCGTCGCCTTGGTACGTGCGTGCGTTTGAGTCGTCAGTGCCGACATACTCTTCAGGTCAACGTGATCATCGGACTGGGCTGGACGCTGGCCATCGTTGCGCTCGCGGCCTTCGGTGTTTTAGGGGCTGCTGGCGCGATGATTGCGGCGGTTTTGCACAACCTCAGCACGTTATTGGTATTGGGCAACGCGGGTCGCTTGTTGCGTTTTCATGAGCCGATCGCAAAATTTCATAATTCTCCTCAGGCTTGATAATCAGGCGCTTGGCTGAAACGCGCCGGTATTGCAGCACTCGCTAAGTATAAAAATGCGCTTGAGCCTTGAAGAACTCTGTTACAAATTATCCACAGTCATGAGGAGGGTGTTCCATCGCAGGCATTAATTTGGCTCGAATCCCTGGGGGCACGGGGCAGTACCCGGAACGTTGATTCATGCAGTTCTCCTAGAGCTTATCGCCTGACGGATCCTGTCTGGAGTCCGATGTGGGACTACCCTTTTCTAAGTTTCTGGATCAGGGGGTTTTCTCAATGCTCGCGCACTTGCCACCGGCCTTACAGAATCTTCATTTACCGCTCCGGCTAAAACTCTGGGACGGCCACGAATTCGATCTGGGGCCGACGCCCAAGGTCACCATCGTCGTAAAAGATCCGCTGCTGGTGTCCGGTTTCTCCCACCCAAGCCTTGGTTTGCTGGGCAGTGCTTTTGTCGAAGGGCGGCTTGAGCTCGAGGGTTCCATCACGGAAGTGGTCCGCGTCTGTGATCAGCTCACCAAGGCGCTGGGGGACGAGGAAGGGGATAATCTCCCCGTGCGCACCGAGCACGACAAAGAGACCGATGCTGCTTCGATCTCTTATCACTACGACCTTTCCAACGCGTTTTATCAGCTCTGGCTCGACAAGGAGATGGTGTATTCCTGCGCCTACTTCAAGACCGGCAACGAGACGCTTGAGCAGGCGCAGCAGGACAAATTCCATCATCTGTGCCGCAAGCTCAGGCTCCAGCCGGGAGAGTACTTGCTGGACGTCGGTTGCGGTTGGGGTGGTCTGGCGAGGTTTGCCGCGCGCGAGTACGGCGTGAAAGTGTTCGGTATCACCCTGAGCCAGGAGCAATTGTCGCTCGCTCAAGAGCGGGTCAGGGCTGAGGCGCTGGAGAGCCAGGTCGAATTACAACTGCTGGATTATCGCGATCTGCCGCAGGATGGACGCTTTGACAAGGTGGTCAGCGTCGGGATGTTCGAACACGTCGGCCACGCTAATCTGGAGCTTTACGCCAAATGCCTGTTTGGGGCGGTGAAGGAGGGCGGTCTGGTGATGAACCACGGCATCACCGCCAAGCACACGGATGGCCGCCCGGTGGGGCGCGGGGCTGGAGATTTCATCGACCGTTATGTCTTCCCGAACGGCGAATTGCCCCATCTTTCGATGATCACTGCGCACATCAGCGAGACCGGGCTTGAGGTGGTGGACGTGGAAAGTTTGCGTCTCCACTATGCCAAAACACTGGATCACTGGAGTGCCCGGCTGGAGAAGAAGCTTGATGTTGCTGCGGCCATGGTCCCGGAACAGGCGCTGCGTATCTGGCGCTTATACCTGGCGGGCTGTGCGTATGCGTTCTCTCAGGGCTGGATCAACTTGCACCAGATACTGGCAGTGAAGCCGCTGCCTGATGGCAGTCACACGCTGCCCCTGACGCGAGAAGATATTTACAGGTAAATGATTGCGGCGGATGAGCCTCGCCAAGGCAAGCCTCCAACAGGGATGGCCGTCGCTTTTGTAGGAGTTGACTAGCCAGCGCGAGGCCGCGAAGGGGCGAAATCAGCGACTCAAAGAATCGGTGATATCAATCGCGCTATGCGCATTCCCAATTGTTGGAGGTGGTGCGTCTCTTTGCTTTCTTCCAGCGACACCTCATGGGCCAGCGCGAAGTCGGCGTTGAGCATCTGTTCCACCTGCCGGGCAAAATTCTCGTCTACGGTCAGCAGCATTAATTCGAAATTCAGGCGGAAGGATCGGTTGTCCATGTTTGCGCTGCCGATGGCGGTGATTTCGTTATCCACCAGCACCACTTTCTGATGCAGGAAGCCGGGTTTATAACGAAAGATCCTGACACCCGCTCGTACCGCTTCAAAAGCAAACAGGCTGGACGCTGCATACACCACGTAGTGGTCTGGCCGCGAGGGCAACAAGATGCGCACATCCACGCCCCGCAAGACCGCCAGCAGAAGCGCGGCAGACACGGCTTCGTCAGGGATGAAATACGGCGTGGTGATCCACACTCGTTCGGTCGCCGCATGAATCGCTTCGACGAAAAACAGCGAGCAGGTTTCTTGGGGGTCAGCCGGGCCGCTTGCAAGAAACTGGCAGAGCACGCCGTCCTCAGGGTACGACTCCGGCAGGATCAGCGGTGGCAGTTCGCGTGTTGCCCAGAACCAGTCTTCGGCGAATGACTCTTGCAGGCACGCTACCACCGGACCTACGACCGCCACATGAGTATCCCGCCATGGCGCGAGCGGCGGCTTCAGACCCAAGTACTCATCGCCCACGTTGTGTCCGCCCACAAAGCCCGTTTCGCCGTCTACTACCACGATCTTGCGGTGGTTACGGAAGTTGATCTGGAACCGATTCAACCAGCCACTGCGCGTGGCGAACGCCTTGATTTGCACGCCACCCGACCGCAGCTTTTCGATGTAGCTGGCGGGTAGCGCGTGGCTGCCAATGCGGTCGTACAGGACATGAACTGATACGCCTTCGGCAGCCTTCTCCAGCAGCAATGCCTGCAAGCGGCGGCCGAGGTCATCGTCATGGATGATGAAGAACTGCACAAGCACCGCTTGTTTCGCACGGCCGATGGCTTCGAAGATGGCGGCAAACGTAGCCTCTCCATTGATCAGCAATCGAACTTCGTTGTTAGCAAGGCACGGCACGCGGCCCAGTTTGGGCATTGCGCGTAGCGACTCGTAAGCCGGTGAATGCCGCGCGGCGACAGCTTCCTCAATCCAGGGCCGCCAGTTCAGATCGACGATGGCGTTACGCATCTCACGGTTGGCTTGGCGTCGCGCTTTGATATACCCGTCGAACGAGCTTCGGCCGAACACCAGGTAGGGAATCAAGGAGAGGTAAGGAATGAAAATCAACGGCATGGCCCAGGCAATAGAGCCCTGAGCGGTGCGCACGGTCAAAAGCGCGTGAATCGCGGCTATGATGCCCAGCAGGTGAGTAAAGCCAATGACGTAGCCAAAGAAATACGGGCTGTGATAGTCCATGCGCAACCTTGCTCCAAGGCCTTTTTGATGTTTAACAGACCACAGCGGCTGAGGATTGTCGCTATTTTATTCGCGGTGCAACTGGTTACTCGATTCATCGTCTAAGCGTCATTGTCTGGTGTCTGGCCAACGCCGGGTTCGAACTGCTGCATGCACACATGGGAAGAGATAAATGAAGAAGCGCTTAGTGGCGTTGGTGGTCTGTCTGGCGGTACCTTTTGCACAGGCGCAGGTGCTACAACCTGGTTTGTGGGAGCTGACGTCGAGCAACATGCTGGTGGATGGGCAGCAGCTTCCGGATATGCAGGTGATGCTCAATCAACTACAGCTCATGGCGCCGCAACAACGCGCTGCCATGGAGCAAATGCTGGAGAAACAAGGAGTTACCCTAGGTGGTAAGGGCGTTCGTATTTGTCTTACGCCTGAGCAGGTGAAAAGCGAGCAAATCCCGCTACAAGATCCGAAGTCCGGTTGTACGCAGCAAGTCACCGAGCGTAACGGGGCTAACTGGAAGTTCAAGTTCAGTTGTCCCCGGGCTCAAGGCACCGGAACCGCGCAATTTTTGAGTGATCGCGAGTTCAACAGTCACGTTGTCGGCTCGTTCAACGCAACCGGCCAGCAACAGAATGGCAGCATGGACACGCGTGCTGTCTGGCTAGGTCAGCAATGCGGTGCGGTTAAGCCTCGCACCTGATCTGATACCCACCGATCCCCAAATGCCCCAGAAATTGGGGCGTTTTGCTGTGCGGTGGAACATTACCACCAACGTCACGTGTTCCACGTGGAACATGTCGTTGTTTCAGCTCGATTTTTCCGTAGGGGAATGGGCCTTCTAGTTATCAAAAATTTCACCAAAGCCGGGGAAAGATTCACCTTCAGCGATGAAATGGCATGTTATACAGTAACTATAATCGCCATTGTCATCTGAGCAGAAATGCTCGATTTTCCGGTAAATTCCATGCATCGACGTCAAATGCTGCTCAACATGCTTCTGGCCAGCGCCGCTTTGGCGCTGCCGTTTAGCGCAAACGCCACGCAGATTCGCAACGCGCGGTTATGGCGCTCGGATAACAAGCTGCGGTTGGTGTTCGATCTAAGTGGGCCGGTGCAGTACAGGACGTTCACCCTGAGCGCACCGGAGCGGATAATCATCGACTTTAGCGGGTCGCGGCTCGAGGGAAACTTCAATCAGCTGGTCCTTGAGAACACGCCCATCAAAGCCATTCGCTCCGGGCATTTTGGTCAAGGGGACACACGCATCGTGCTGGACCTTGCGAAGGCGGTGCCGCTTAACAGTTTTGTGCTTGGCCCGGAAGGTTCCCAAGGCCATCGACTGGTGCTGGACCTTGGCGCTGATGCTCCGCATGCGCCGATGCAAATGGCCGCTGCACCGCTGGTTAAGCCTTCCGCGCCTGAGCCTGCTCCGGACAGAAGGCGGTCAAAGCGCGACATCATGGTGGTCGTCGATGCCGGGCATGGCGGTAAAGACCCCGGTGCGATAGGGGCTAAAGGTGAGCGCGAGAAGGATGTGGTGTTGTCCATCGCGCAACTGCTGGCCAAACGCTTGAAGCGTGAGAAGGGCTTCGATGTGCGCTTGGTGCGCAACGATGACTTCTTCGTGCCGCTGCGAAAGCGCGTGGACATTGCCCATAAATACAACGCCGACATGTTCATCTCGGTACATGCGGACGCTGCACCGCGCCTGACAGCTTCTGGCGCTTCTGTTTTCGCGTTGTCGGAAGGCGGCGCTACGTCGGCCACTGCCCGCTACATGGCGCAACGCGAGAACGGTGTCGACCTGATTGGTGCGACCAGCCTGCTCAATCTCAAGGATAAAGACCCGATGCTTGCAGGCGTTATTCTCGACATGTCCATGAGCGCTACCATCACCGCCAGCTTGCAGTTGGGCAATACCATCCTCGGCAGTTTGCAGGGCATCACCGACCTGCATCAGAAACGCGTCGAGCAAGCCGGTTTTGCGGTGCTCAAATCCCCTGATGTGCCGTCGATCCTGGTCGAAACCGGGTTTATCTCCAACGCCCGCGACAGCCAGCGTCTGGTGACTGCGCGGCATCAACAAGCGGTAGCGGATGGCTTGTTCGAAGGCATGAAGCGTTATTTCGAACGCAATCCGCCAGTGGGTTCGTACGTGGCCTGGCGGCAGGAGCAGAAAGCTGCGGAACAGGGCATCGTGTGACTTCCCTCCAACGCTGCAGCGTTGTCGGCTAACTAGCGACACCCCGTCAATCGGTCGCAAATGACTTTACTGTGGATGCCACTCGAACTGGATATCCGCGTAACGGACGTCCAGCCGACTTTGCGCACCCATCCCGCCCAGACCTCGCCGTCTGAGGCTACGCCGGTAAAAAATGTCAGTTGCCCGTATCGGCTGTTGGTTTGCGCCCAGCGTCGATGGCTCGACGCTTCGTAGCCGCGCATAAACAGCGTCGTGCCGGCCATTGCGACGCTGTAGCTGTTGCCATAGTCATCCTGACAAGCCAGTAGCGAAACGCTGCGCGTGCACAGCGCTAGCTCCGGACGGATCGAAGGTGGCGCCGCTAGCACCGGTGTAACTGCAAGCAGCAGCACCCAACCACTGAAAAAGGCAAAAGCGCGAGGCATGGAAAGGCTCTTGAAAAAGAAGTAGCGCACGTGTGTTGTTATACTATAACGTAAAAAGCACCTGAAGCTGCTACTTGATGAGACCGCCATGAACCGCCTTCCCGTTACCGTTCTGTCCGGCTTTCTCGGCGCCGGTAAAAGCACGCTGCTCAACCATGTGCTGCGCAACCGAGAGCAATTACGCGTTGCTGTGATCGTCAACGACATGAGCGAAATCAACATCGACGGCGGCGCCGTGCAACGCGACGTCAGCCTGAATCGCGCAGAAGAAAAGCTCGTCGAAATGAGCAACGGCTGTATCTGCTGCACACTGCGTGAAGACCTGCTCGAAGAGGTTGGAAGGCTGGCCAGGGATGGACGCTTCGATTACCTGCTGATCGAGTCCACTGGCATCTCCGAACCTTTGCCAGTGGCCGAAACCTTCACCTTTCGTGGCGAGGATGGTCAAAGCCTGGCTGACGTCGCGCGTCTGGACACGATGGTCACCGTGGTCGATGGCATGAATTTTCTGCGGGACTATCAAGAGGCCGACAGCCTGGCCAGCCGGGGAGAAACCCTGGGTGAGGATGATGAGCGTTCGATAACTGATTTGCTGATCGAGCAGGTCGAGTTCGCTGACGTCATCCTCGTGAGCAAAATCGATCTGATCAGCTCCAGCGAGCGCCTGGAGCTAATGGCGATTCTGCAACGACTCAACGGCGAGGCCGAGATAATCCCGATGGTCATGGGCGAAGTACCGTTGGCAAAAATTCTTGATACCGGTCGATTCGACTTCGAGCGTGCTGCCCAGGCGCCCGGCTGGCTCAAGGAACTGCGCGGCGAGCACACGCCAGAGACCCAAGCGTACGGGATTGCGTCAACCGCCTACCGGGCACGGCGGCCGTTCCACCCTGAGCGCTTCTTCAATTTCGTCAATCAGGAGTGGGACAACGGCAAACTGCTGCGCTCCAAAGGCTTCTTCTGGCTGGCGAGCAAGCACCAGGATGCTGGCAGTTGGTCACAGGCGGGAGGCTTGATGCGTCATGGTTTTGCCGGTCGTTGGTGGCGTTTCGTGCCCAAGGCGCATTGGCCGCAAGACGCTGAAGACACTCAGGCAATCATGAAAAACTGGACAGAACAGACCGGTGATTGCCGTCAGGAGCTAGTATTCATCGGGCAGCACATGGATTTCAAACAACTCACTGCACAGCTGGACGATTGCCTGCTCACCGATGCCGAACTGGCGCTCGGCGTTGAAGGATGGGCCCACCTGCACGACCCATTTGGCGATTGGGATCAAGCCGCTGCCTGACGTGTTACCGGCTGACCTCAGGGTTTCCAGACGCCTTTGCTTTGCTGTTCACAGAACGGTTTGAGAAACGCTGCATCAGTGGCGACGCCGTAATAGTGAATGTTCTGGCGATAAGGCATATTGGCGACCTGCGCGTTGCTGCACTGGCCAAAGGAGCCCGCGGGGCATTGCTCCGAGAACGTGACCTCGACTTTTTGATCCTTGAGTTGCGGTTGGCAGAAGCCGTCGTGAAACAGGTTTGGCGGGATGGAGATGTTTTCCTGGCAAACCTGCACTTCAATGCGGTCCGACTGGCTGTGCACCAGACAGGCCTCGGCCCTGACGTCGCTCGACATCATCGCCAACACCGTTAACGCCAGCCGCGTGGGCAGCCAGATTGCTCGCATTGATTACCTCCGTCTGCGCTCATGGATGAGAGCGACTTCCAGGAATGGCCCGCCATGCTGCAGAACATCCCCACTCATGTGATTGCCGGCCCTCTGGGTGCTGGCAAGACCAGCCTGATCAAACACCTTCTTTCTCAGAAACCCCCAGGCGAACGCTGGGCGATCCTGATCAACGAATTCGGGCAGATCGGTCTCGACGCCGCGCTCCTGACCACGGCTGCGGATGGTATCGCACTTGGTGAAGTGGCTGGAGGGTGCCTGTGTTGCGTCAACGGCGCGCCGTTCCAGATCGGTCTGGGGCGCCTCTTGCGCAAAGCGCGGCCGGACAGGTTGTTCATCGAACCGTCCGGGCTGGGCCACCCGTTGCAGTTGATCGAGCAACTGAAACAGGCGCCATGGCTCGGCGTTTTGTCACTGCAGCCTAGCGTGATGGTGCTCGATGCCTCCGCACTGGCGTCGGGCCAACCGCTGCCGGTTGCCCAGCAAGAAGCCCTGCAGCAGACGGGCTTGATGGTATTGAACAAGTCCGCAAGCCTTACCAAGGATGAGCGTGAGTCTGTGACGCACTCGTTGCCTGATTGTGCCCGCGCGTGGACAGATCAAGGCAAGCTGCTGCTCAACTTGCTGCCGGGTATCGAAGCGCATGCCAACGCCGCTGTGGATAAGTTTGAGGTGCCCAAGACACTGGCCCAGATGCCAGCAGTCTGGAGCCGTCCAGAACTGCCCATTTGCCTGAGTCAGCAACGGCCCGAAGGTTGGAGTATTGGCTGGCGCTGGCACCCTGATCAGCGATTTTCTTCGACCAAGGTGCAGCGTTGGCTTGAGGGCTTGGATTGGCGACGTGCGAAGTGGGTTATCCACAGCGAAACGGGCTGGGTGTCGGGCAATGCGTTGGACGGCGAAGAATCGGAATGGTCTGCCAGCGAGTGGCGTCGGGATTCACGGCTGGAGCTGATTTTCGCATTGCCGCAAGACGAGGCGTCACTGCGGGCAGGATTGGCGGGGTGCGTGATTCAGGACCACGGCCCCAGGTAGCTTCAGTCTGCCCGCTGGACTATTGCTTCCACTTGTTGTGCTCTTGTCGCCACTGATTCATTTCGATGATTTCAGCGGTGCGCGGCGGTGTCTTGATTTCGAAGGGGTATGGCGCCAACTCGATTTGCGCGGTATGGGCGCCGAACAGGGTAATGGTGCCGGGGTGGCGCTGCTCGCCAGTGACCGTGAACTCGAAGTTATAGACCCGCGCCAGGCGCCTGCGGCCTTCGTTGTCACGTTTGAAGGTAATGCGGCGCAACGCCACGTTGCCGTCGAGCAGCTCCAGGTCGAGCTTGGCGCAATGCTGTTTCACTCGCTCCAGGGCCCGCTCGCGCAACCCGTGGGAGTGCCAGAGCCACGCAATGCCGGTCAGCAGCAGCATCAGGACGAATATATTGCCCAGGGTCAGCATGAAGGAACGCTCCAACAAAGGATCACCAGCTTAACTGCGTCAGGTGACGATCAGCCATAGCCTCCTAATTTAATTTTCACCCCCGGCAGCGCGTTTTTTGTGAGCGCGAACGTGTTCGTGCCTCAGAAAACTGTCGGCTATACGCCGTTCAATCAGACCGGGTCGTCTTTGATGTCCTGGTAGCGCTTCTCCAGTTCCTGACGAATCTGCCGGCGTTGCTGCGCCTGCACGTAACGCCGCTTGCCGTCACTGGTTTCAGGCGTCAGTGGCGGGACACCGGCGGGTTTGCGCTGGTCATCCACGGCCACCATGGTGAAAAAACAACTGTTGGTGTGACGCACCGAGCGCTCACGGATGTTTTCAGTGACGACCTTGATGCCGACTTCCATCGAGGTGTTGCCGGTGTAGTTCACCGAGGCCAGAAAAGTGACGAGCTCACCGACGTGAATCGGTTCGCGAAAAATCACCTGATCAACCGACAGAGTCACCACGTAGCGGCCTGCATATCGGCTCGCGCAGGCATAAGCCACTTCGTCGAGGTACTTCAACAGAGTGCCGCCGTGCACATTGCCAGAGAAGTTGGCCATGTCCGGGGTCATCAATACAGTCATCGATAGCTGGGCGTTTCCGGGTTCCATAGCGCGCTCACGGTCAAATTGGGTCAAATAAGTGCACCTCAAGTGGGTGCTCGGTTCAGAACGGGCAGTAAAACCAACACTATCGGGACGCTGAAGGATGATCTGTCGTCACGCGCGCAGCCATCTGTTTCCTTATATTGCACCGGCTTAATCAAGGAATGCGCGGTGGTAACCTTCGAAAACTTGCGGATCGGGTTATTTCCTACAAGTCAGCCAGACCATTCTCCTTCGTTCCGATGAAAGTTCGTTCGGGATTTTTAGGCATATGGACTGATATAGGTGCCGCTGTCGAACATCCCAAGGAGCTTCGCCCATGCATGCCATCAGCTTTATTCAGGATTTGGCGGTCATCATGCTGGTGGCGGGCGTAGTCACCGTTTTGTTCCATCGCTTGAAGCAGCCGGTGGTGCTCGGTTACATCGTTGCAGGCTTTATCATCGGCCCGCACACGCCGCCTGTGGGGCTGATTCACGACGAGGATACGATCAAAACGCTCGCCGAGCTGGGTGTGATTTTTCTGATGTTCTGCCTGGGGCTCGAGTTCAGTTTGCGCAAGCTGTTCAAAGTTGGCGCAACGGCGTTCATCGCAGCGTTTCTGGAAATCACCCTGATGATCTGGATCGGCTATGAAATTGGCCAGTTCTTCGGCTGGAAGACCATGGACTCGCTGTTCCTGGGTGCGATCCTGGCGATTTCTTCCACCACGATCATCGTAAAAGCCCTCAATGACCTGAAGATGAAAAACCAGCGTTTCGCCCAACTGATCTTTGGCGTACTGATCGTTGAGGACATCCTGGGCATCGGCATCATCGCGCTGCTGTCCGGCATTGCCGTCAGCGGCACGGTGAGCTCGGGCGAGGTGTTTTCGACGGTCGGCAAGCTCTCGTTGTTCATGATCGTGGCGTTGGTGATCGGCATTCTGCTGGTGCCCCGTTTGCTGGCATACGTCGCAACCTTTGAAAGCAACGAGATGCTGCTGGTGACAGTGTTGGGTCTGTGTTTTGGCTTTTGTCTGCTGGTGGTCAAGCTTGAGTACAGCATGGTGCTGGGTGCGTTTCTGATCGGCGCGATCATGGCCGAGTCCCGACAGCTAGTGAAGATCGAGCGTCTGATCGAGCCGATCCGCGATATGTTCAGCGCCATTTTCTTCGTCGCCATCGGCTTGATGATCGACCCCGCGATTCTGCTCGATTACGCGTGGCCAATCGCGGTGATCACCGTTGCCGTCGTGCTCGGTAAGATCCTGTCTTGCGGGATCGGCGCTTTTATCGCTGGCAATGACGGCAAAACCTCACTGCGTGTCGGCATGGGTCTGTCTCAGATTGGAGAGTTTTCCTTCATCATCGCCGCGCTGGGGATGACGCTGCAGGTCACCAGTGATTTCCTGTACCCGGTGGCAGTCGCGGTTTCGGCGATCACCACACTGCTCACGCCGTATCTGATTCGCTCGGCCGATCCGTTGTCCCACAAACTGGGCAGTGTGATGCCAGCCAGGGTGGCCCGGGTTTTTGGAATGTACGGCGAGTGGCTGCGCAGCATTCAGCCGCAGGGACAAAGCGCATTGCTGGCGGCGATGATCCGCAAGATTTTGCTGCAGGTCGGCGTCAATCTGGCTCTGGTGGTGGCGATCTTCTTTTGTGGCGCCTATTTTGCCGAGCGTATTGGCGACTATCTGAGCCCATGGGTCAGCCAAACCAGTCAGCAAAAAGCCTGGATATGGGGTGCTGCCTTGCTGTTGTCACTGCCATTCCTGATCGCGGCTTATCGCAAGCTCAAGGCGTTGTCGATGCTGCTGGCGGAAATGGGCGTAAAGCCGGAAATGGCAGGACGCCACACGGCGCGTGTTCGACGGGTGATCGCCGAGGTAATCCCGCTGTTATCGCTGTTAGTGATTTTCTTGCTGCTGGCGGCGCTGTCGACGAGCATTCTGCCGACCAGTGAGCTGCTGATACTGGTCGTGGTAGTCGCCGCTATCGTGGCCGCCGTGTTGTGGCGCTGGTTTATCCGTGTACATACGCGTATGCAGATTGCCCTGCTGGAGACGCTCGGCAATCATCAGGAGCCTTCGGATCATTGAATCCTCAGGCTGCCGTGATCGATTGCGGCAGCCTCAACTTTCCAGCCAGACATCCCGCGCCCAGTGCCAAACGGACTCCCAGCTCTCTTCGTTGACGAGTTCTTCTTCGCCCGACCAAAGCACGACGGTGCCGTCTTCCTCTACGCAGTAGTAGTCTTCGCCGTCCTGACAGATCGGGATCAGCTCGCGCGGTACGCCGATGTCCCAGGCTGTTGCAGCCACTTCAGGCATGTAGGTGTGTGAGCCTGGATCGGTGACTGTAACGGGCTCAAGGCTGCCGTAGACCACGTCGCTGACAGTGAGCAAGAACTCCTTGAACACGAAAGGAATATTGATGAACAGCTGTTCTTCGATTTCGACCAGTTGGTCTTCATCCGGCAGCTCCAGAGGAACTGGAACTGGCTCGTTTGCTTCACGGAGTTGCTCGATGACTTCTTCCACGACGTGGATCCTCTAACGGTTTGCGCGGGTTATACAGTAGCTGAATGGCGTTCGCAGATTAAATGTTGCGTCTGCAAAAAACAAAAACCCCGGACAGGTCCGGGGTTTCAATGGTTAGAACTGTGACGCGGTTCAGCCGTTCTGACGGATACCGGCGACCAGCCAAGGCTGGTTCTCGCCCGCAGCACGTTCCATGTTCCAGCTTTCGCTGAATGCTTCACCTTGGTCAAAGCGCGAAGTCTTCGAGGTGCCGGAGAAGGTCAGAGTCGCGATAGTCTTTTCAGCGCGATCATCGACGCCGTCCAGTTGAACGTTCAGGTTGTCGATGAAAGTGGACTGGAAGCCATCACCCAGGTCTGCGCGTTCTTTTTTCAGGAACTGCAGCATTTGCGGGGTCACGAACTCAGCGATCTTGTCCATTTCGTTCGCGTCCCAGTGCTGTTGCAGCGACTGGAAGTGCGAGCGTGCGGCCGAAAGAAAGCTCTCTTGGTTGAACCATGCAGGCGCCTGGATTACCGGACGGGCCGATGCGGCTGCCGAACCACCGAACATGGAGTTGCTTTGCACAGGCTTCTGTTCAAAGGCTTCGCGCTGAAGTGGCGCATGACCAGCAGGCGCAACCTGCGGCTGCTGCTTGCGACGACGTGCAGCGATGAAGCGGAAGATCAGGAAGGCAATGACCGCCATGATCAGGATGTCAAAGAACTGCATCCCCTGGAAACCGCCGCCCATGAACATAGAGGCTAACAGGCCGCCTGCCGCGATACCGGCCAACGGGCCGAGCCAGCGAGATGCACCACCTGCGGCAGCGGCTGGAGCGCCGGCGGCGTTAGGTGCGGCTGATGGAGTGGTGGGGGCTGACTGACGCGACTGATGGCTTGGCGCCGAGCCCATGCTCTTGCCACCACCAAAGCGCGCGGCATTGGCTTCAAGGCTCATGGTGAGCCCGATGACCAGCGCCAAAGCGATGCTTAGAAAACGTTGCATATGGGAATTCCCGTTTGTGGATTGCACGCGCGCCATGTTGCACAGCACTCAGGCATCTGGCTAGCGGCCAAGTGTTTCCAGCTTTTGCGTGATCTTTCAAGAAGCCTGTACTGCTTAGGCTGTAGGCCGACAGAGAAAGCTATGTAGGAAAGATGGGGGTAAAGGGATGGGAATACAACCTCGCCGCGGTCTGAAACTCTGTAGGAGCGAATTCATTCGCGATGCTTCAGCCATGGTTCAACTTGGACGAAGTCTCGCCAACAACGTTGGCTCCTTCAGGTCGGGGCAGGGCTGCGACCTATAAAGGCTCCAGTTTCGCGTATCCCAGCATCAGCCACTTGCTGCCCTCTTCGAAATTCACTTGCACGCGTGCCTGAGCGCCGGAGCCTTCGAAGTTGAGAATCACGCCTTCCCCAAAAATCGAGTGCCCGACCCGCTGACCCAGAGAGAACTGACTTTCCGGAATCCCTTCGCCATCAAACAGTCGGCTCGGCGCCATCGTCTTCGAGCCGCCGAAAGGCCGGGTGACGCTGTTGGACAGCCGCACTTCCTGGATCAGGTTGGCCGGTACCTCACGGACGAAGCGCGACACTTTGTTGTAGGTCTCGCTGCCATATAAACGACGCGTCTCGGCGTACGTCAGGACCAGATGCTGCATCGCACGGGTGATGCCAACGTACGCCAGACGTCGTTCCTCTTCCAGGCGACCGGGTTCCTCAAGGCTCATCTTGTGCGGGAACAGGCCTTCTTCCATGCCCACCAGGAATACGTACGGGAATTCCAGACCTTTGGCGCTGTGCAGGGTCATTAGCTGAATGCTGTCTTCATGCTCGTCAGCCTGAGTGTCGCCCGCTTCCAGCGAAGCGTGACCAAGGAAGGCGGCCAACGGTGTCAACTCCGCCTCGTCTTCGCTGACTTCAAAAGCCCGCGCAGCGCTGACCAGTTCCTCAAGGTTTTCTACTCGGGCCTGGCCTTTCTCGCCTTTTTCTTCCTGGTGATAGGTAATCAGCCCGGATTGCTCGATAACGGTTTGCGTCATCAGGTGCAACGGCATTTCCATGACTTTTGCTGCGAGACTTTCGATCAGCTCGACAAAGCCACTCAAGGCGCCGGCAGCGCGCCCTGTCAGGCCTTTATTAGCAATCAGCAGCCGCATCGCCTCCCACATCGACACGTCGCTATGGCGTGCGTGCTCGCGAATGGCCTCGACGGTTTTTTCGCCGATGCCCCGCGGCGGTACGTTAATGACACGTTCCAGCGCCGAATCGTTGCCTCGACCGTCCAGCAGGCGCAGGTACGCCATGGCGTTCTTGATCTCGGCGCGTTCGAAGAAGCGCTGTCCACCGTAGATGCGGTAAGGGATGCGCTCGCGCAGCAATGCTTCCTCCAGCACCCGTGATTGGGCGTTGGAGCGGTACAGAATGGCGATGTCGCTGCGCGCAAGGCCGGTTTTGATCGCGCTTTCGATGGTCTCGACCACGTAGCGCGCTTCATCGTGTTCGTTGAAGGCGGCGTAAAGGCTGATCAGCTCACCATCACCGACATCGGTCCACAGCTCTTTACCCAAGCGCCCGCTGTTGTTCACGATCAGGCCGTTCGCAGCTTTTAGAATGCTGGCGGTGGAGCGGTAGTTCTGCTCCAGGCGGATGGTTTCGGTGTCAGGAAAGTCATCGGAATACTGATGAATATTCTCGATTTTGGCGCCACGCCAGCCGTAGATCGACTGATCGTCGTCGCCCACCACCATCAGGCTGTCGCCGCCCTGGGCGAGTAGACGCAGCCATGCGTACTGCACGGCGTTGGTGTCCTGAAACTCGTCCACCAGCACATGGCGGAAACGCCGTTGATAATGCGCAAGCAGGCCGGGATTGTCTCGCCACAGCTCCAGGGCTCGCAGCAGCAGTTCTGAAAAGTCGATCACGCCGGCGCGCAGGCAAGCTGCTTCGTACGCTTCGTAGATCGACTTCATGGTGCTCAGAAACAGATCGCCACTGGCCTGAATATGCTTGGGCCGCAGGCCTTCGTCTTTCTGACCGTTGATGAACCACTGGGCCTGACGCGCGGGCCAGCTCTTTTCGTCCAGGCCCAATTCGCGGATCACCCGCTTGACCACGCGTTGTTGATCGTCACTGTCCAGGATCTGGAAGCTCTGGCTGAGCCCGGCCTCCTGCCAGTGCGCCCGCAACAAGCGGTGCGCCAGCCCGTGGAAGGTGCCGACCCACATGCCTGCCGGGTTGATACCCATCAACTGCTCGATGCGATGGCGCATCTCGGCGGCAGCCTTGTTGGTAAACGTCACCGACAGGATCGAGTGTGGTGATGCATTCTCGACCTGGATCAGCCAGGCGATGCGGTGCACCAGCACACGGGTTTTGCCGGAACCAGCGCCGGCCAGGACCAACTGACGGCCCACGGAGGCAGCTACGGCCTGACGTTGGGCATCGTTGAGGGAATTAAGCAGAAGGGAGAGATCATCGCGCATCGGCGCATTCTAGGGTGTGGGCTGTTGGCGGCCAACCCTATTTATCTTTTTGATGCTCGGCACCACGTTGTCCGATTAATGCGCGCAGCTGCAAGGCCGCGGGTTTGGAGACCGTTCATACTTTTTATTTTCTGACTGTATGGTCGCTACGGTCGCTTGTGTATGCTCGCCCGACGCGCAAGGCTCCCTAATTACAAGAACCGCCATGACCTCTAGCACCGATGGTCCGCCCGACTCTGTGGCGGCCAGGCATTTCATTCGCAAGCAATTCGCGACTCAGCTTGCGGTTGAGCGCACCCGACTTCTTTATCAAGGCTCGCTCCTTCCCACACTCCTGATGCTGATCAACGGCCTGCTCTGCGCATGGCTGCTCTGGACGCCGCCGCGCTCGGGGCTGATCAGCGTCTGGCTGGTGTGGCTGGCGGCGTTGGTCGGCTTGCGCGTTCTTCAAGTGGCGGCCTTCCATGCTGCCTCTCCGGCACGTCAGGCTGAGCCGATATGGAAGCGCACCTTTTTGCTCGGCGCGTGTGCCAGCGGTTTTACGTTGTCCAGCGCGGCGCTGGTATTGGTGCCGTTCGAAGGCGTTGTGCAGCAAGCCTGGGTCTTCGGCCTGATGGGCGCTGCGACGCTGTCCGCAAGCGTCGCCTACGCCGTGAGTATCCCTGCGTTTCTGACCTTCACCGTCCCGTGCCTGGTGCCGGTGATTGTTTATCTGCTTTGGGGGGCGGGATCGGCGTTGCGTGGTTGGGGCTGGTTGGGTCTGATTCTGCTGATAGCGCTGATCGTCGTGGCAGCGCAAGTCAATCGTCTCATTCAGAGCGGTCTGATCCGCAGGTTTCAGAACCTCGCCCTGATCGAGCATCTGCAACGGGCGCAGGCCAAGAGTGAAGAGCTCAATCGAGAACTGTCGCGACAGCACGAAGAGCGCACCCGCTATCTGCTGCATTACGACGAACTGACGGGGCTGGCCAATCGCGCGCTGTTCAATGAGCGGCTGCGGGATGCCAATCAGCGCGTGCGACGAGGCAAAAGCCTGGCGCTGCTGCACATCAACCTCGATCGTTTCAAGCTGGTCAACGACAGTCTGGGGCATGCCGTCGCCGATCAGTTATTGCGCCAGATCGCCCGACGCTTGAACAGTGCGTTGCCCGAGGCCGACACTATCGCCCGGTTGTCTGCAGACGAATTTGCTGTGTTGTTCGATGCGTATGGAAATCTCTCATCGCTGGCCCGTGTGACCAGCCGGGTGCTGGGCAAGCTGCGCTCGCCGTTGCTGGTATCTGGCCATGAGTTGGTGGTCAGCGCCTCCATCGGCATCAGTCTGCTGCCTGATTCAGCACGGGATATTTCGGCCCTGCGCAGTCAGGCGAACAAAGCCATGCAGCATGCCAAACACTTGGGCGGGAATAATTTCCAGTTCTTCACCGACAGCCTCCAAGCCAGCACTCTGGAGCGGTTGCAGTTCGAAATTCAACTGCGCAAGGCGGTACAGGAGAATCAGCTTGAAGTGGTTTATCAGCCCAAAATGTGCCTTGCGTCAGGGCGTTTGAGTTCTGCTGAGGCGCTGGTTCGCTGGAATCATCCGGTGCGAGGCGTGGTGTCGCCCAATGACTTCATCGGCCTGGCCGAAGAAACCGGTTTGATTGCAGAGATCGGTGAGTTCGTTCTGCGCCAGGCGTGTCGCCAAGTATGCATCTGGCAGAGCCAGGGGCTTGAAACGATTCGTGTGTCAGTCAATCTTTCCGTGCATCAGTTGCGTCAGGGGAAACTGGTGAGCCTCGTACGTCAGGTGCTCGATGAAACCGGGCTGGCACCTGAATACCTTGAGCTGGAGTTGACCGAGAGCCAACTGATGGACAGCGTCGAGCACATCATTGCTACCTTCCAGCAATTGCGCGAGCTGGGCGTGAAGCTGTCGATTGATGATTTCGGGACCGGATATTCGTCCCTCAGCTACCTCAAGCGCTTCCCGGTCAATTACGTGAAGATCGATCAGGCGTTCATTCGCGGGATAGGCGAGGGCACCGAAGATGCCGCCATCACCCGTGCAATTATCGCCATGGCGCACAGCCTTGGGCTGAAGGTCGTGGCGGAGGGAGTTGAAAACGAAGAGCAACTGGCGTTTTTGAAAGCTCATGCCTGCGATGAGGTGCAAGGTTACTTGATCAGCAGGCCAATTGACGTCGATGCCATGGGTGAAGTTCTTGCCGGGGATACAACCGATGCCTGGGACAAAGTGCAATAGCGCCTACACTTAAACGCGAAAGATCCTGCGTGCCTTAACGGTTAAACAGGGCCAGATCGTTTAGCTGTGCGGTTTGCAGGTCATGTAGTATAACTACAAGAAAGCTACATTCCGGCCCCTTCTCAATGAGTCCTGCCCTTTGAATCTGTTGCAGCACATCGCCCAGTCACGCCATCTCTTACGCAAGTCGGAGCTTAAGGTTGCCGACCATGTGCTGCTCGACCCTGCGGCCGTGATGCACAGTTCCATGGCCGACCTCGCGCACAGCGTGGGGATCAGTGAACCGACTATCGTGCGTTTCTGTCGCGCCATCGGTTGCACAGGTTTTCAGGATCTGAAACTGAAGCTGGCGCAAAGCCTCGCCGCAGGCGCGAGCTTCGGCCAATTTGCCATCCATGAAGACGACTCGGTCGCCGATTACAGCCTGAAGATATTCGACACCACGTTGCACACGCTGATGGAGGTCCGCGAAAAGCTCGATCCCCATGCGTTGCAGGCGGCGGTGACGCTGATGGCAGCGGCGCATCGGGTGGAGTTCTACGGGTTTGGTGCCTCAGGCGCAGTGGCAGCCGATGCGCAGCACAAGTTCTTTCGACTGCTGCTGACAGCAGCGTCTTATTCCGATCCGCACATGCAGGCCATGTCCGCTGTCACACTCAAGCCCACGGATGTGGCGGTGTGTATCTCTCAGTCCGGACGCTCCAAAGACCTCCTGATCACCGCCAATCTGGTGCGTGAAAGCGGTGCCAATCTGATTACCTTGTGCCCGAGTCAGACGCCGTTGGCTGAATTGTCGACCGTGAACCTGGCCATCGACGTGCATGAGGACACTGAAATCTACACGCCGCTGACCTCGCGCATCGCTCACCTTGTCGTGATCGACGTGCTGGCTATGGGCGTTGCCATGGCCCGGGGTCCGAGCCTGGTCAACCACCTCAAAAGCGTCAAAAGAAGTCTGCGCAGCCTTCGGTTATCGCCCAAGTCGATCAAGTCTCACGAGGATTGATCGACACGGTTCCGTTGGAGCGAGGCTCGCCGTAAAGCGGGCGACTCGGTTTGCCTGACCCCCTGAGTTGCCTGCTTGGCGGGCAAGCCTCGCTCCAACATGTTCTGCGACAACCTTCACCAAGTTGTCATGCATTCGCCGCGTGATCGTCATCCCCGGCAACCATTCTGTACTCCCGAAAACGCAATGGGAGACAGGATATGCCTAGGCACTACGATGACTCGCAGCAGCACAGCAATTCCAGCGTCAAAACCCGCCGTCAGCATGAAGACCAGCGCCGCATGGCGTTCCGGCGTGCGATCGAGACCTACTCCGAAGAGCGCCGTCTGAATCAGGAGCTCTGCGATTACCTGGGCGCAGCCTCCGCTCATGTCTGGCAGGCCGCTAAGGGTTCAGGGAACGGCCGTCAAAGCGCGCCACAATCTCACTGATCTGCACGCGTTGGGTGCGGATGAACGCGAGAAACGCATGCGCCACGGGCGACAGACGTTTGTCGCGTCCCTGTACCACGCACCAGCTGCGGTAGAGCGGTAACTCAGCCACTGGCAATTCCACCAGCGCGCCGACAGCCAGCTCACGGCTCAGTGCGTGACGGGTTAACAGCGCAATGCCCAGGCCTGCAACCACGCACTCGCGCTGGGCCTCGGCCGACGACACTTCAAGCGTGTGCTCAAAGTGAATACGCTTCTCTTTGTAGTATTCCTCGCAGGCCTTGCGCGTGCCGGAGCCTGATTCGCGAACCACGAGCGTGTACGGCTCCAGATCCTTGAGTGCTGGTTTTTCCAGCTGACAGAGTGGATGGTCCGGCCGCACGACCGCCACGATGGGATTGTTCAAGAACGGTAGAAACTCCAACCCCATGTCTTGCGGCACCATCGACATCACCACCAGATCATCGCGGTTATCGGACAGCCTTCTGATGACCTGAGCGCGATTCACGACCGTCAGATTCAGCATGACGTCCGGATACTGTCGCTTGAATGCGGCGAAAAGATGCGGAACGAAATACTTTGCGCTGGACTCGATCGCCAGCTTCAACTGCCCTTGCAGCGACCCTTGCATGTCCGACAGCTGCATATCCAGATTTTCTAGCCGCCCGAACACGTCCCGGCTTGCCGACTGCAGCGCTTCGGCGGCTTCGGTGAGATAAAGCTTTTTGCCGACATACTCGAAAAGCGGTTGCCCGATCAGCTCTTCCAGTTGGCGTATTTGCAGGCTGATGGCAGGTTGCGTGAGCGACATTTCTTCAGCAGCTCGGCTGTAGGAGCGCAAATCACAGACCTCGTTGAAGATCCGCAGTTGACGCAATGTCATCCGCATCAATGACTTACGCATTTTTATCCCTCTCCGAAATGCCCTTATTCCGACGACTATAAGGTTTTACTTATATCTAACCCAATATTTACTCATTTTTGTTAATTGTTGATCCGTCATAGGGTGGCGATACGGCTGCGATGCAACATGCAGTTACGCGCCGACCGGTCAGCCGGTTCGTCTGTTAAACGGTCGAGGAAACGCCAGTGATAAAAAAAATCCTGATCGCAAACCGTGGTGAGATTGCCGTTCGTATCGTGCGCGCTTGCGCCGAAATGAGCATTCGCTCGGTGGCGATCTATTCCGACGCCGACCGCCATGCGCTGCATGTGAAGCGCGCGGACGAGGCCTACGGCATTGGCTCCGAGCCGCTTGAGGGCTATCTCAATCCACGCAAACTCGTGAATCTGGCCGTCGAAACCGGTTGCGACGCCTTGCACCCGGGTTATGGCTTTTTGTCCGAAAATGCCGATTTGGCCGACATCTGTGCCGAGCGCGGTATCAAGTTCATCGGGCCCTCTGCTGAAGTCATTCGCCGCATGGGTGACAAGACTGAAGCCCGCCGCAGCATGATCAAGGCGGGTGTGCCCGTAACGCCCGGCACCGAAGGCAATGTGGCTGACATTGCCGAAGCGTTGGTCGAGGGGGAGCGGATCGGTTACCCGGTCATGCTCAAGGCGACATCCGGCGGCGGCGGTCGCGGCATTCGTCGCTGCAACAGCCGTGAAGAACTGGAGCAGGCGTTTCCGCGGGTTATCTCGGAGGCGACCAAGGCATTCGGCAAGGCCGAGGTGTTCCTCGAAAAATGCATCGTCAATCCCAAGCACATCGAAGCGCAGATTCTGGGCGATAGCTTCGGCAACGTCGTGCATCTGTTCGAGCGCGACTGCTCGATTCAGCGCCGCAATCAGAAGCTCATTGAAATCGCCCCAAGCCCGCAACTGACCCCGGAACAGCGCGCCTATATCGGCGACCTGTCGGTGCGTGCGGCGAAAGCGGTCGGCTACGAGAACGCCGGAACCGTTGAGTTCCTGCTCGCCGAGGGCGAGGTGTACTTCATGGAGATGAATACCCGCGTGCAGGTGGAGCACACCATCACGGAAGAGATCACCGGCATCGACATTGTTCGCGAACAGATCCGCATTGCGTCGGGATTACCGCTGTCGGTGAAGCAGGAAGACATCATCCATCGCGGTTTCGCGTTGCAGTTTCGGATCAACGCCGAAGACCCGAAAAATAACTTCCTGCCGAGCTTCGGCAAGATCACACGTTATTACGCCCCCGGTGGGCCTGGCGTAAGGACCGATACGGCGATCTATACCGGCTACACGATTCCGCCTTATTACGACTCGATGTGCCTGAAGCTGATCGTGTGGGCGCTGAGCTGGGAAGAGGCGATGGACCGCGGCCTGCGTGCGCTGGACGACATGCGCTTGCAAGGCGTCAAGACCACCGCCGCCTATTACCAGGAAATCCTGCGCAACCCGGAATTCCGCAGCGGCCAGTTCAATACCAGCTTTGTTGAGAGCCACCCCGAACTGACCAACTACTCGATCAAGCGCAAACCCGAAGAGCTGGCACTGGCCATCGCCGCCGCCATCGCCGCCCATGCAGGCCTATGAATAAGCCAGCTGCAAGCTACAAGCGGCAAGCTGCAAGAAAGAGCGCGATCGGCTTTTGCTTGAGGCTTGCAGCTTGGCGCTTGCAGCTCTGAGGAGATAAAAATGACCAAGAAGATCCATGTCACCGACACCATCCTGCGCGACGCTCACCAATCGCTGTTGGCAACCCGCATGCGCACGGAAGACATGCTGCCGATCTGCGAAAAGCTCGACAAGGTCGGCTATTGGTCGCTTGAAGTGTGGGGCGGCGCAACATTCGATGCCTGCGTGCGGTTTTTAAAGGAAGATCCTTGGGAGCGTCTGCGCCAGTTGCGTGCGGCACTGCCCAATACGCGCCTGCAAATGCTGCTGCGCGGCCAGAATCTGCTGGGCTATCGCCATTACAGCGATGACGTGGTCAGGGCGTTTGTTGCCAAGGCGGCGGTCAATGGCATCGACGTGTTCCGCATCTTTGACGCTATGAACGACGTGCGTAACCTGCGCGTTGCCATCGAGGCCGTCAAAGCGTCGGGCAAACATGCGCAAGGCACCATCGCTTACACCACCAGCCCGGTCCACACCATCGAAGCCTTCGTTGCACAGGCCAGGCAGATGGAAGCCATGGGCTGCGACTCGGTGGCGATCAAGGACATGGCGGGTCTGCTGACGCCTTACGCCACGGGCGAGCTGGTCAAGGCCCTGAAAGCCGAGCAGTCGCTGCCCGTGTTCATTCATTCGCATGACACGGCCGGCCTGGCTGCAATGTGTCAGCTCAAGGCAATCGAAAACGGCGCAGACCACATTGATACCGCGATCTCCAGTTTTGCCTGGGGCACCAGCCATCCGGGCACCGAGTCGATGGTTGCAGCGCTCAAGGGCAGCGAGTTCGACACGGGCCTGAACCTGGAACTGTTGCAGGAAATCGGTTTGTACTTCTACGCCGTGCGCAAGAAGTATCACCAGTTCGAAAGCGAATTCACCGCTGTCGATACCCGTGTGCAGGTCAATCAGGTCCCGGGCGGGATGATCTCCAACCTCGCCAACCAGCTAAAAGAGCAGGGCGCGTTGAACCGTATGGGCGAAGTGCTGGCTGAGATTCCGCGCGTACGTAAAGACCTCGGGTACCCGCCACTGGTAACACCCACCTCCCAGATCGTCGGCACACAGGCGTTCTTCAACGTGCTGGCAGGCGAACGCTACAAAACCATCACCAACGAGGTGAAGCTCTACCTCACCGGAGGCTATGGCAAGGCGCCGGGCACAGTCGATGAAAAGCTGCGTCGTCAGGCCATTGGCAATGAAGACATCATCGACGTCCGTCCGGCCGATCTGCTCAAGCCTGAAATGACCAAGTTGCGCAGCGAAATTGGGGCACTGGCCAAATCTGAAGAGGACGTACTGACTTACGCGATGTTCCCGGACATCGGGCGCAAGTTCCTTGAGGAGCGAGCGGCGGGCACCCTGGCACCTGAAGCGCTGTTACCCATTCCCGAGACGGGTACGGTGTCCAGGGCGGGAGGCGAAGGCGTGCCGACTGAGTTCGTCATCGATGTTCACGGAGAGAGCTACCGCGTCGACATCACCGGTGTGGGTGTGAAGGCCGAGGGTAAGCGTCACTTCTACCTGTCCATTGACGGCATGCCGGAAGAAGTGGTGTTCGAACCACTCAATGAGTTTGTCAGCGGTGGCATCGGTAAACGGCCACAAGCCAATAAGCCGGGCCATGTGAGCACTACGATGCCGGGCAATATCGTCGATGTGCTGGTCAAGGAAGGTGACACTGTCAGGGTGGGTCAGGCGGTGTTGATCACTGAAGCAATGAAGATGGAGACCGAGGTTCAGGCAGCGGTCACTGGCAAAGTCGTGGCGATTCATGTGGCCAAGGGTGATCGCGTGAACCCAGGCGAGATGCTGGTCGAGATCGAGGGCTGATGGCACCGCAATACTGACACCGAGGCGCCCATCGAGCGCCTCAGGTCACGTAAAGAATTTTTGATTTCCTCTGGGGGAGCTCTCGTGGCTCCTCTTTTTTTGCCTGCGATTTGGCTGGCGATATCGCTGTTTCACGTAGGGGTCCCCGCAACAACGGATGACCTATACAACCTGCGCGTTATTTGTAGTTTTTCTGAAAGATTTGCAGCACGTCTTTAAAGCTCACCTTGCGACTGGCGATCTTTTGCATTTTGTCTTCTGGCAGATAACTGAACTTGACGTAGAGCAAATCACCTTTCTGTTTTTCGGTTTCTTTCAGGCCCGCCAGGGACTTCTTCATGGCGTCCAGTGTGGTGGGAGCGGTTGCGATACTCACCCACGCCGGCACCGGAATCGCGCCGGCAAAATAACTGACGACCTGGACCATCGTGTCGCCGATTCCGAATACACCTGTGAATCGCGCTTTGGGTGTGTACGGTGAAATACCCATGTAGATATCGGGCAGGGACGTGATTCGGTTTTCAATACCTTGATGTTGATGGCTCAACAGGAAATCGAATATTTGCAGCGCTGTTCCCACGATCACCAGCGACTGCGCACCGGTGCCCGTCTCCGAGAACAGGTGATAGTTGTTGCTGCTGACGACCGATTTTTTCAGCTGACCTCGATCAACAATGACACTTCCATACTTGCCTGCCGACAGCGTTGGCTTGGGCACGCGCCATGGATTAATCGGCGCGACGGGAGGGGTTACTGCACTGGTATTTATCATCTCTAACATCCTTGTTAGTTATGGGGGGGGCTCCGATATGGAGCGTTATGGTTGCCGCGCCTAACGTAAGCGTTGCCCGCGAAAACCGCCAGACGATAAGTGGCGCAGTGTATTGCCGGTTGTAAACAAGCGTATGCAGTCGGTGAAAAGGCGCGATGCATAACCTCGGCGATGCATGGGCCATTCGCGTGCGCCTCTATCACTGAGGGTGAGTACCACGGCAGCTTTCCAACGTTTTGAGCTGTAAATCATTTTCAAAGTTATCCGTATCCAGCCACGTCTCGAACGCGTTTTGCAGCACGGGCCATTCGCTGTCAATGATCGAGTACCAGGCTGTGTTGCGGTTCCGGCCTTTCACCACCATGTGTTGGCGGAACGTCCCTTCATAGGTGAAACCGAAGCGCTCGGCTGCGCGCCTGGAGCGGGCATTGTCGCCATTACATTTCCATTCCAGACGCCGATTGCCCAGTGCGAAGGACTCTCTGGCCAACAAATAAACCGCTTCGGTGCCTTTTGGAGTGCGCTGCATGGAGGCGGCAAAGGTGACGTGACCAATTTCGATGCGGCCATGGGCTGGAATAATCGACATCAGGCTCAGGTAGCCGTCAGTAGCGCCGGTTTGCTGATCGATCACGGTGTAGAACCACGGGTCGGTTCCGCCTTGAAGCGACGACAGAAACTCATCGAACGCCGCTCGCTCGGAGAAAGGGCCGTATGGCAAATAATCCCACAGCTTTTCATCGCAGCCAGGACCTTGCAGTGCGCCCCATAAGCCGTCTCCATGGCGCGCGAGGTCAAGCTTTTCCAGCCGCACGAATCGGCCTTCCAGCGTGCGGGTTTCAGGCAGTCCGGCGGGTTGCCAGTGTTCTGTGTTCGACATGTGCGGTCATCCGTTCGGTGTGATTCAGGGCTTAAAGCATTTTGCGGAACTGGATATAGCCAGGCCGCTGCGCAATACGTTCGTAAAGCTGGATCGCCGTTGCATTGGTTTCGTGGGTCAGCCAGTGAACCTTGTCGCAGCCGTCCTGCTTCGCCGTGACGTAAACGTGTTGGATCAGCAAGCGTCCGACCCCGGTGCCGCGCTGTTCGGGCGCGACAATCAAGTCCTGCAGGTAGCACGCATTGTGGATGCTCCAATTGGAGCGGTGGTAGATGAAATGCACCATGCCCACCGCGTTTCCATCCTTCCAGGCCAGCGCAGCATGAGTCGGCTCGCTGCCATCGAGTAAGCGCTCCCATGTGCTCTGGCTGACGCTCTCTGGCAGTTCGGTTTTGTAGAACCGCAAGTAGGCTTGCCACAGGGGCAACCATTGCGCGTGGTCGTCAGGGGTGACCGGTTTTATCTGGACGTCAGGCATCCGAGTCTCCTTGGCTCATCAAGTGGGCAACGTGCCGATCGTTTGCATCACCGCTGGCGGTCAGGCCATCTCGCACCCCGGCGGCGTCCTCGGCGCTGCGGTTCTGGTTTAATTTGCGCTTGCCCTCAAGTCGCGTAATGGACAGCGCAAAGCCGACGATGGCACTCAGCATCTTTTCGATGTAGTCGGCTGGCGCATCAGCCACGGCCCAAGGGGTGGGGCGTCTGGACTCATGTTTGTCGGTCAATGCACTGACCAGCGCGAGCAGGCGCTGATGGTCGGTGAACACTTCGGCGCGCCCGTAGGCGTGAATGGCCAGGTAGTTCCAGGTCGGCACCACCTTCCCGTGTTCAGCTTTGGCAGGGTAGAACGAGGGGCTGATGTAGGCGTCGGCGCCCGGAAAGATCACCATCACTTCGGCGCCATTTTTTAGCGCTTTCCACTGCGGATTGGCCTTGGCGAAATGCCCGTAAAGCGTGGCGTGCTCACCTTCCTCAGGCCGGAACAGAAGCGGCAGATGGCTCGCTTGCAGTCCCGAAGCATCGCACGTGACTAGAATAGCCAGCCGGGCGCCCTCAATCTGCGTATGCAGGCTGGCGACATCGGCTTCTTTGAAATAGCTAGGTGTGTACATGGGATTTTCCTTGGCGACGGGCCCAATCCTAGGCAGCCTATTGGTCGGTTGTAAGAACCATTAATGGTCAATTTCATAGGACCAATCACATGACACCGTCAAAGCCCTCGCTGACCTTCGACTTCGCCGGTATCGAACTGGACCCGCGTCAGGGCCTTAGCCGTCAGCTTTACCAAGGCCTGCGCCAGCGGATTCTCGACGGTCGTCTGGGCGGTGGCACGCGCTTACCCGCCAGCCGGGATCTGGCGGCGTTGTTGTCGATCTCGCGTAATAGCGTGATGCGCGCATACGACCAGCTTTACGCCGAAGGCTTCACTGAGGGGCGTGTTGGCGATGGGACTTACGTCGCTCATCTGCCCGACAAAACCACCGCTACGAAAAAACTATCCACAAAACTGTCCACAGGGTTAACAACAGGCTTACCCACAGGTTTATCCACAAAACCGACCAAGCCCACTGATTTTTTATCCAGTAAAGTTATCCACAGCACTGCGCTGATGCTGCTTGATCGGCACCATTTGAGCGAGCGTAAAACCGGCTTACCACGCGCTTTTCGAGTGGGCCTGCCAGCGTTTGACCTGTTCCCTTTTGCAGTGTGGGGCAAGTTGCACTCGGATTTCTGGCGAAAGCCCGACATGCAGCAACTCGGTTACGGCGACGCCGCAGGGGAGTGGCGTCTGCGAGAGCTGATCGCTGTCTACCTGCGCACCTCTCGAGATTTGCACTGCTCTGCTGAACAAATTGTGATCACCAGTGGTGCGCAACAAGCAATTAGCCTTTGTGCACAGCTGCTGTTAGAGGTTGGCGACGGCGTTGCTGTGGAAAACCCCGGCTATCGCGCTGCCGGTCATGCTTTTGCGATTGCTGGTGCGACCTTGCACGGTATTTCGGTGGACAGCGAGGGCATAAGCTGTGACGAGTTGGCCAGGCACGACAGCAAGCTTGTGTATGTCACGCCGTCTCATCAGTACCCGACCGGGGTCACGATGAGTCTGGCGCGGCGTCTTCAATTGTTGGCGTGGGCCGAACGAACCGGCGGCTGGATCGTGGAGGACGACTACGACGGGGAGTATCGCTACGGCGGTGCGCCATTGGCTCCGCTGGCGGCGCTGGATCGGCAGGGTCTGGTGCTTTATGTCGGCACCTTCGGCAAAGTGGCGTTTCCTGCGCTGCGGTTGGGTTATCTGGTGTTGCCGCTGAGCCTGGTCGAGCCCTTCTGCCAGCGGCGTGCTGTGGACATGCGTCACTCTGAGATAGGCACCCAAGCGGTGATGGCCGAGTTCATCGCCGCCGGGCATTTCCAGCGGCATATCCGTCGCATGCGCCGCGCCGCGCCGAGTCGGCGTAATGCTTTGCTGTCGGGCTGGCCTGACAGTATTGCGGGGTGCGGGCCGATGCCCAAACCCATGGCGGGTCTGCACGTAGCATTAAAGGTCGACAGCCTGGCACGCGAGCAGGCGCTGGTCGCGCTGGCTGACAGCGTAGGCGTTGAGGTCAATGCATTGAGTGAATACTGGCTGCCGGATTCTTCAACGCCCATTGATGAGCGGGCAGGGTTGGTGCTGGGGTTCGCGGCGGTGCCTGAGGCAGATATCGAGCTGGCGCTGGAGAAGCTGCGCGCGGTTTGGAGCATGCGTCAGTAGCATTCAGTGTGGTATCAAAACCACTAAGATATATCGGAAATATATATAGCAAAATGAAAGGCAGATAATCACTAATCAATCTAGTTTAATGATTGTATGTTTTTTATCCTAGACTATGGTTAACTGGAAGTACGCAGATTTTAGCTCGATGATGTACGACCATGCGTGTAGTGTTTTTAACGGCTCATCGTTTTCTTCGGTCAGCGTATGAGCAGTATTTTGACTTGACATAATCAGGGAAAGAAAATGACAATTAAAAAAAATTTAATTACGCCGAATGTTTCAGGCTCATTCTCCGTAATGACTGACAAGGAAATATTTGAGGCTCAGTTACCTGGTGTCGAGGTCGATTCCACCTTGAAGGTATTCGGAGTCAATGGGGGCAGTTCATTTTTTTGCTCTCTCGCATTTGATATAGAAAATAAAACGTACGACCTGTCTGATTCGGCAGGGCCTATTCAAATGACTTATTTATACGCTCCGAGCGGGTCAGACGTTGTGATAATGAGAGCCGACTCTGGAAAAGCTGAAGTGTTGTGGGATCGAATCGCTAATAATCTCAGTGTGAGTTTTAGCTGTGCCCGCAGCGGTATACCGGGTTTTACCGCGCAGGACGGCACCCTCACACTGGACACTTCAAACCTTCCTGCGTTGCCCGAATCTGATGGGATGACTGCGACGACGAGCCTTGGGCCATTTGTTGCCAAAGTAGGGAGTCTTATCTCCGAGGGCCGAATCGTCGTGGGAGGAGGCACCGAATCTATTTCTGGAGGCTTGGGTAATTATATTTTGATTTCATTTCCGGAAAAACTTGCCGTTGGAACCTATACAGTAGGGTCGCCTGAGTTTGCTGATATTAAAATGCAATGCATTGTCGGATCAGGTGGTTTGAAGGATGCCACCAGCGGCAGCTTTGAGTATATTGAACATGATCTGGTAAAAAAGTCTACAAGGGCGGCGTTCACTTTTGAAACGAACGAAATCAAGATTTGGGATGGTCATTATTCTGCGGGGTATGAGTCTAACCTTCTGCGCAATGCGCGCAGAGGAACTCCTTATCTGTTAACAGGCAGCTTCAGTGGAGTGATAAATGGACAGGCCGAGCAGTCAAAAAATATGTTATCGATGCAAAACGAATATTATTGGGACATATCAGTATTTTTTAGCACTGAAACGCTCACGCTCAGCATTCCTCTAAACTCATCTGTAGGGTCCACTCCTATTGTTGCGCCGGACAAGCAGGGTGCGCATTTGGTTTATTCGGCGGGGCAGGCCCACGCAACGTCTGGGCAACTTGAGATATCCCGAATTGGTTGGGGACCGAACCTTGCACTCAACGCTACATTTGATTGCAGAAACGACAACATCGAGCCTGCGTTGACGATTCAACAAGCGTCTATTGAGATTGTTGGCCCTGCGCATCCCACCTACGTAACAGCAACGATCAATGGCCAGCCATTCCAGGCAACTACCTTTGAAGTGCTGGATGTTTTCGGATCGACTTTGTTCGGCTATGCGGAGGACTCAAGTTTCGTATCGATAACGCTGGACCAGTCATTGCTGGCGGGCACCTACACACTGCCTGACGCCCGTATTACAATCAGTTACCATCCTGCTGGCGGTGCCAGGATAGTGGCCAAAACCGGCATTTGCGTTCTGGCGTCCGAGCTAGACAAAGGTTACCTGTCAGGCTCGTTCAATTTTGACAACGATGGATACTCCGTCACGGGTGGGCAATTTTCCTTCGTAAAAGTGCGCCGAATGACCAAGGGCTAGAACGGTGTGATTGATCCCTGGATGGACCAGTCGGTGAAGTCTCGCATTTACTTGGTCTAGTTCGCGCGGGGGGCGCTACGCTCAGGCGTACACTCCCCGCGATCAATATTCACAGCCGAGTTATTACATGAGCTTTCCTTTTTCTGCGGCGCCTGATCGCAAGTCTTTCACGGCATTGATCGCCTTCGTTCTTTTACTGATAGCCGCCGTGTTTCTCCAAGCCACCGTAGGCGGGAAACAGGTAGCGCTGCTAATCGTCGGGGCCGCTCTGGGCCTGACGCTTTATCACGCAGCGTTTGGTTTCACGTCGGCCTGGCGCGTATTCATCAAGGAGCGTCGCGGCGCTGGCCTGCGAGCGCAGATGGTGATGCTGGCGGTGGCCGTTGTGTTGTTCTTCCCTGCATTGGGCGCAGGCACCTTATTCGGCTCGCCCGTGACCGGGCTGGTTGCGCCAGCAGGCGTATCGGTGATCTTCGGTGCGTTCATCTTCGGCATCGGCATGCAGCTGGGCGGAGGTTGCGCGTCGGGCACGCTGTTCACTGTCGGTGGCGGCAATGCGCGGATGCTGATCACTTTGCTGTTCTTCATCATCGGTTCTCTGATTGCCACGCACCACGTGGACTGGTGGTTTTCGCTGCCGTCCTTCCCGGCCACTTCCATTGTGAAAACCTTTGGTGTCGTGCCCGCGCTGGTTTTCAGTCTGGCGCTGTTTGCGTTGATCGCCTTCATCACGGTGAAGCTCGAAAAGCGCCGGCATGGCGCACTTCAAACTCCTGTCATCAGTGAACACGTCGGCCTGCGTCGATTCTTGCGAGGCCCGTGGCCGTTGGTGTGGGGCGCAATCGGGCTGGCACTGCTTAATTACGCCACATTGGCGTTGGCCGGTCGGCCGTGGGGCATCACCTCTGCCTTCGCGTTGTGGGGCGCCAAAGTAGCGAGCGGTCTAGGCGTGGATGTTGGCAGTTGGGTGTTCTGGCAGGTTCCCGCAAATGCCAAGGCGCTGGCGGCACCGGTGTGGGAAGACATCACCACCGTGATGGACATCGGCATCATGATTGGGGCGTTGTTGGCGGCGGGACTGGCAGGGCGTTTTGCTCCGAGCCTGAAGATTCCGGTTCGCTCAATGGTTGCTGCCGTGATAGGCGGTTTGCTGCTGGGCTACGGCTCGCGCCTGGCCTACGGCTGCAACATCGGCGCGTACTTCAGCGGCATTGCGTCTGGCAGCCTGCATGGCTGGTTGTGGCTGGTTGCCGCTTACATCGGCAACGTGGCGGGCGTGCGGATTCGTCCGTTTTTCTTCGCCGGCGAACGGCAGCCAGTCGTGCTGACCGGCTGGTGATCACGCTGCCCTTGATATCGTAATCGCGAGCAAGCAAGGCCTACCGGGACCGTATTCTCCTGTAGGCGCGCGCTAGCCCGCGAATGGCAGCGTGTCAGAAAGTCTTCCAATCCGACACAACGTTATCGCGGGCAAACGCGCTACTGCAGGTGTGCTTGCCTCAGGCGATCTGTTCTTTAGCCAGTTTCACGATGTTCTCCACCGTAAAACCGAACTTGGCTTGCAGCTTCTCTATCGGCGCCGAAGCTCCGAAAGTATTCATCACCACCTTCGCGCCGGTCTGCCCGACATAGCGGTCCCAGCCCATCGGCCCGGCCTGCTCGACCACGACACGACCTTTGACGCTCGGCGGGAAAACGCTGTCGCGGTAGCTCTGGTCCTGATCCTCGAACAGTTCCCAGCTCGGCATTGATACGACACGGGCGCTCACGCCCGCTGCCTTGAGCTGCTCGAACGCGGCGACCGTCATACCGACTTCACTGCCGGTTGCGATCAGAATCACATGCGGGTCGCCTTCACCTGAGTCGGCCAGCACGTAAGCGCCCTTGGCGACGCCTTCAGCACTGGCATATATCGAGCGGTCCAGTGTCGGCAGCGGCTGACGCGACAGCACGATGCAGGATGGACGGTGAGTCTGCGCCAGTGCGATTTTCCAGGCCTGAGTCGTCTCGTTGGCGTCACCAGGGCGCAACGTGATCAGGCCCGGTGTGGCACGCAGCTGCGTCAGTTGCTCAATGGGTTGGTGCGTGGGTCCGTCTTCACCGACGCCGATGGAGTCATGCGTGAACACGAAAACGACCGGCAGCTCCATGATGGACGCCAGACGAATCGGCGGCTTCATGTAGTCGCTGAACACCAGGAATGTCGAGGTGTACGGGCGGATATAGGACAGCGCCAGACCGTTGGCAATCGAGCCCATGGCGTGCTCGCGCACCCCGAAGTGCAGGTTGCGGCCGCCGTAGCTTCCGGCTTCGAAACTCCCGGCACCGTCGAACGTCAGGTTGGTTTTGGTCGACGGCGAAAGGTCGGCAGAGCCACCGATCACCCACGGTATTTTCGCGGCGAAGGCGTTCAGCACTTTCCCGCCCGACGCACGCGAGGCGATGCCTTTTGCATCAGCTTCAAACTGTTCCAGCTTGTCCTGCCAGCCGTCCGGCATTTCGCCTGCACGCATGCGTTTCAATTGATCGGCCAGCTCGGGCTCGTTCTTCTCGACACTGGCAAGCGTTTGCTGCCATTCGTCGTACTCGCTCGCGTTGTGGGCGAGTAGGGCGTCGCGCAGGCAGTGCCTGGCCTCTTCCGGTACCAGGAAGCTTGAATTCTCGTCCCAGCCGTAGGCTTTTTTGGTCAGCTTGATTTCGTCATCGCCCAGTGGTTCGCCGTGCGCGGCCGAGGTGTTGTGCTTATTGGGGGAGCCAAAACCAATCACGCTATCGACCACGATCAACGTCGGCGCGCTGTCGGTCTGTTTGAATACATTCAGCGCCTTGGCCAGTGCTTCGGCGTCGTTGGCGTCGGCCACGTGCAACGTATTCCAGCCATAGCCTTCGAAGCGCGTCTGCACGTCGTCGCTGTAGGCAAGTTCCGTATGACCTTCGATGCTGATGGTGTTGTTGTCGTAGATCCAGCACAGGTTCGACAGCTTGAGATGGCCCGCAAGCGAAGCGGCTTCGGCGGTCACGCCTTCCATCATGTCGCCGTCGCCGCACAACACGTAAACGTTGTAATCGAACAAAGTCGCGTCGGGGCGGTTGAAGTACTCGCCCAGCCAGCGCTCGGCCATCGCCATGCCCACGCTATTGGCGCAACCCTGGCCAAGCGGCCCGGTTGTGGTTTCAACCCCTGTGGTCATGCGGTATTCAGGGTGGCCAGGGGTTTTTGAGTCCAACTGGCGGAACTGCTTGATGTCCTCAAGACTGATGGCAGGTTTGCCAGAGGGTGTGCCGTGTTCGTCGATTTCGACGACGCCCGCCAAGTGCAGCAGCGAGTAAAGAAGCATCGAAGCATGGCCTACCGACAGCACAAAGCGGTCGCGGTTGGGCCAGTCAGGGTGTTCGGGGTGATAACGCAGGAAGTCTTTCCACAGCGTATAGCCGACCGGCGCGAGTGCCATTGGCGTGCCCGGATGGCCGGAGTTGGCCTTCTGCACGGCGTCCATGGCCAATGTGCGGAGGGTGTTGATGGTCAGTTGGTCGCGGTCGGTATGTGGTTCGATGGAGCGAGACGTTGAAGACGAGCCCATTAAATTTCTCCTCGTGACGTGTTGCTGATACATCCAGACAAGAGTGGAGCACAGTGGGCAAGGCTTTGTTCCGTGAATAATGGCCGACGGTCCGGGTTGCGTTTGCCTGGAGCTGCTTTAACGCGCCAGGACCTGCCCCAGGCAGTGCGCGCGTGATCAGGATGGGAGGCAAATAACGGAACCGATTCAGCTACTGGTCGGAGAGCGCCTGGCGTGGCGAACCATATTCGCCGTTTGCATTCAAAGTCTGGCGTGTCGGGCATCTGTCCGTATCTGGTGAACGATTGAAGAAATGGGGTGGCCTTTGCAGCAAATGCTCATCAAGAAGTACCGCGCCGTGATCAGGACCTTTACCTACATCGGTTGGTCGCTGTTCTGGCTGCTGATCTGGGACGTGGTGGTGACCGTCGACTTCATGCTTTATCTGGAGCGCAAGATCACATTGCCGTCCATGCCGCTGACCTTGCTGGGTTCTGCGCTGGTGGTGCTGACCAGTTTTCGTAATTCCAGCGCCTACAACCGCTGGTGGGAAGCACGGACCCTGTGGGGCGCGCTGGTCAACAACTCGCGCAGTTACGCCCGGCAGGTGCTGACGCTGATTGATGACGAAGATGAGCTGAACCCGGTCAAGGCTGTGCTGTTGCGTCGGCATGTGGCGTACGTCGAGTGTCTGTCGGCGCACCTCAAGGGCGGACATTGCGACGAGGACGTGACGGCGATGATCCCGCGCGCGGAATACGAACGCCGCACACGCACCAACAACTTTCCAAACGACATCCTCAACACGTCGGCTGCGATCATCGCCAAGGAATACAAAGCCGGGCGCCTGGACAGCATTCGTCTTGAGCGGCTTGAGGCCACGCTGGTGGAGATTTCCAACTGCCAGGGCGGCATGGAGCGAATCGCCAATACGCCGCTGCCGTATCCCTACGTGACCTTCCCACGACTGTTTATCACCCTGTTTTGCATCATCGTGCCCATCGGTCTGGTGGAAACACTGGGCTGGTTTACGCCACTGGCCTCGACCGTGGTCGGTTTCATGTTGCTGGCGATAGAGAAAATCGGCACCGATCTGCAAAGCCCATTCAAGGCCTCCGAGCACGAAATCCAGATGAAAGCGCTGTGCGCAAACATCGCAGGCAACCTGAACTCGATGTTGCGTGACGCCACAGAGGAGCGGGACGAGAGGGAGATGCCGCTGACAGTCTGACCCGCTGCGGCGCGCTGTCTGGTCAGGCCATACGACACAATCGCGAGCAAGCGCCCCCCACAGGTTCTGTATGGGGCTCAAAACCTTGGTGGTATTGAGGTCATTGTGGGAGGGCGCTTGCTCGCGACTGAGTTACAACTGACACGTCCAGGTTGCATGGCACGCCGATATCGCGGGCAAGCGCGCTCCTACGGATTTTAGCTACGTCCCCGACTTGATCTTGGTCCATACGCGGGTGCGCGCCCGTTCTGCATCGCGGGGCAATGGCGTCAGGGTGTAGAGCGTCTTCATGGCCTCTTCGGTCGGGTACAGATTGGGGTTGTTGCGGATCGCCGGATCGACCAGTTCGGTCGCGTCCTTGTTCGGGTTTGGATAGCCGACAAAATCACTGATCGGCGCGATGACCTTGGGCTGCAGCAGGTAATTGATGAACGTGTGTGCGTCCTCGGAATCCTTCGCCCCCTTCGGAATGGCCAGCATGTCGAACCAGATCGGCGCGCCTTCTTTGGGCAAACGCATATCCACCACCACGCCATTTTTGGCTTCCTTGGCCCGATTGGCGGCTTGCGAGAAGCTGCCCGAGTAACCCACCGCGACACAGATATCGCCGTTGGCAATATCGGCCATGTACTTCGATGAGTGGAAATAGGTGATGTACGGACGAATCTTCATCAGCAGCGCTTCGGCCTTGGTGTAGTCCGCAGGATTTTTACTGTTCGGATCCAGCCCCAGATGCTGCAGGGCCAGTGGCAATATCTCGGAGGGCGAATCCAGCAATGTCACGCCGCAGCCCTTGAGCTTGCTGATGTTCTCTTCCTTGAAGATCAGGTCCCAACTGTCCACGGGCGCGTTATCGCCCAGTGCCGCCTTGACCTTGGCCGGGTTGTAACCAATCAGAATCGTGCCGTACATGTAGGGCACCGCGTATTTGTTGCCGGGGTCGTTGGCTTCCAGCAACTTCATCAGCTTGGGATCAAGGTGCGAATAGTTCGGCAGCTTGCTCTTGTCCAGCGGCTGGAACACACCGGCTTCGATTTGCTTGGCCAGAAACACGTTGGACGGTACCACCACGTCGTAACCCGAGTTGCCCGTGAGCAGCTTGGCTTCAAGCGCTTCATTGGTGTCGAAGATGTCGTAGATCAGATTGACCTTGGTGTCCTTCTTGAAGTCCTCCAGGGTTTTAGGCGTTATGTAGTCGAACCAGTTGTAGACGCGCAGGGTTTTGGCTTCGTCGGCCTGAGCCGCACCGGCCAACAAGGCGGCGCAGAGCGATGGAGCAATGAGACGCTTGAGTCTGTTCATCGTGTTCTCTCTCTTCTGGATCGGAGGGGTCAGGCGCTTTCGAAACCTTCCAGCACGTTCACGGCATTGATGCCGATTTCCTCGACGGCATAGCCGCCTTCCATCACAAATAACGTTGGTTTGCCCAAGCGTGCTATGCGCTGGCCCATACGCAGGTAATCCGGGCTGTCGAGCTTGAACTGTGAAATGGGGTCGTCCTTGAACGTGTCAACACCCAGCGACACCACCAACACGTCTGCGTCGTAGCGCTCAATCTCGGCGCATGCCTGCTCCAGCGCGGCGCTCCATTGATCCCAGCCCGTGCCGGCCGCCAGTGGATAGTTGAAGTTGAATCCTTCTCCAGCGCCTTCACCCGTTTCGTCGGCGTAGCCCAGAAAAAATGGAAACTCGGCCGCAGGATCCCCGTGGATGGACGCAAACAGCACGTCACTGCGCGCGTAAAAGATCGATTGAGTGCCGTTGCCGTGGTGATAGTCCACGTCGAGGATCGCGACCTTCTTGTGCCCCCGATCGATGAACGCCTGTGCGGCGATGGCGGCGTTGTTCAGGTAGCAATAACCCCCCATCAAATCGCTGGCAGCGTGATGGCCTGGCGGACGGCAAAGGGCGAAAGCGCTGCGTGCGCCATTCTGGATGGCATCCTGTGCAGACAACGCCACCTGCGCTGCGCTATACGCCGCTTGCCAGGTGCCTGCGGTAATCGGCGCGCCGCCGTCGAAGCTGTAATAGCCCAGCTCGCCGTGCAGACTTTTCGGCATCACAGGGCGCAGTGTGCGGGCGGGCCAGGTGAAGGGCAGCAGATCGCCCTCCGTGCCGGTCGCTGCCCAGCGGTCCCACGCCCCTTTGAAAAACGCCAGATAGGCTGGCGTGTGGACGTTCTGAATAGGCGTCAGACCGAAATCTCTGGGCGCCTGGATTTCACCGAGCTGGCGGTCCTTCACCCTTTGCAACACATGGTCGGCTCGCGCAGGCATCTCGAAACACGGCATCAGTTGTCCGTCGATCAGTTCGCAGCGGCCATGGTGCAGGTGGTGGTCGTCCGAATAGATGGTCAGCATGTTCTCGTGCTCCGTGTGGCTTGGCTATTGCTCATTCTTGGCGGGCGCGGCCCGTTCGTGAACGACGCAAGCGGCCAAAAGGGGATATATCCGGCCAAAAATAATGGCCGAAAATCGCCCGCTAATGAGGCGTTACGCCCCGTTTTGAGGCGCAGGTGTCATGCCTGGCTCAGCCGCGAAACTGACTGGGCGCCACGCCGCTCCAGCGAATGAAGGCGTGACGAAAGCTGGCGGTTTCACTGAACCCCAGCGCTTCAGCAATTCGGTGGATGGGCAAGCTATCTTCCTGCAACAACTGCTTGGCGCGCTCAAAGCGCAGATCGTCGAGCAGTTGCTGGTAGCTACTGCCGGTGGCAAGAAGATGACGGCGGAGGGTGCGCTCGGAGCAGTTCATTTTTTGCGCAATCACGGCCAGGCTTGGCGCGTGATCCAGTTGCACGGCAAGTAACTCGCGGATGCGTCCCAGCCAGGCTTGTCGCCCGCTGAACTCGATGTTCTGCCGCCTGCAGCGCTCTCGCATGTCGCGATGGGTAATGGGATCGGCCAGTGGCAGCGGTTGGTCGAGCCAGCTTCGCTCGAACGCAAACGCGTTGTCGTCGGCGAGGCCAAACGCAAGCGCGCAAGAGAAGCTGTCGTGGTAACGGGGTTGGTAATCCGGCGCCGCATGGGCGAAGCGTGCAGCCAGCAGCGGCAGCGGCTTGCCGAGCAAGTCGTCGCAAATGACCTTGAGCGAGCCCAGGCACAACTCGGCGTTGAACACCCGCAGGCCTTCATCGTCCCGGTAGTCGCTGGCGCTGAACCAGACACGCTGGCCGTCCTCGATCAGCTTCAGTTCAAACAGCGTGCCCAGCAGTGCGGGATACTCCAGCGCCAGACGCAATGCGTCACCGAAAGTGGCAGCGGTGAGCAATGCGTAACCGAGAATCCCGTAGGACGACACGTGCATGCGGCGCCCCAGTTGCAACCCGACCTCTTTGCGCAGCGCAACCGCATTGGCGCAGACCTGCATCTCCTGATAGGTAGTGATGCGGATATCCGGCCGGCACAGGTCCGCCTGGGTGATCCCGCTCCCCGCCAGCAGCGGCTCGCTGCTCAAACCCTCATCCGCAAACGTGCTGATAACGAGCGATACCGCGTTGAGGGTGGTGAGGTGGGAGTGCAGCATGGCGTGATTCCGGTCAGATGGCTGATCGGAGCGGAGCAAGTGTTGTGCCGAGGTTAGTCCGCCTGGCTGCACAGGCATGAGGCATGAGCGTGAACTGCTTGGTGACGGTTGCAGTGGAAAAAGCGGAGGATACCGAACGCTGCTGTCCGCCAGGCTGGGGGCAAGCTATGTGTTTCTTTTCGGGTTCTCCAAGAGCTCGATGGCCAGTATCAGTCAGTCCGAGAAAAAAGCGTTGCGGTACACAGGGAAAGTTTTATTGGCGCTGTCGGCAGATGAGCTTTGCACAGCGCTAAAGAGCGGCATTCTGGAGGAGGTTCATTGTGAGCAGCAAAATCATTGAGGCGCTGCGTTCAGATCTTGAGCAATTGCACGAGATCGGCGCAGTGAGCAAAGTCACCATGCGCGAGTTTGACGCCATCTGCCCGCCGCCCGTCAGGGAGCTTAGCGCTTCAGCTATCCGCGATTTGCGAGTGTCATTGAATTTCAGTCAGCCGATCTTTGCGCTGTATCTAAACGCTATAGCTTCAACTGTCCGAAAGTGGGAGCAGGGTGATACTCGGCCTGCCGGGCCTGCTCTTAAATTGCTGAACATGATCGCCGACAAGGGATTGCAGGCGATTATTTGATCGGTCTGCAGGTAAAGCCACGATCAGCGCAGCTCGCCGCACAGATCCAGCTCCACCAACCGGCGCACGTCATCTTGCGAAAGGCCTGCGCCGATCAGTGCGTGAAGCTTGCCGAAGGCGGCTTCGCGGGTCATGCCGCCACCGGACAGCACACCCGCTTCGCGCAAGCGACTGCCGGCTTCGTACACGTCCAGCTCAACTCCGCCTTCATGACACTGGGTGATGGCGACCACACAGATGCCCTGTTTATGGGCGCGGTCGAGGCTTGCGAGAAAGGCCGGATTATCGCTTGGGCCTGTGCCGCTGCCGAAGCATTCCAGCACCAGCCCCTGAATACCGCTGTCGATCAGCGCATCCAGTTGTGGCGCGCCGATGCCAGGAAACAGCGGCAGCACGCCAACATTGGCCAGTTGCCTAGGCGCGCTGTAGCCCAGCGCATCGGGCAGATCGCGCGCAGCCTGACCGCCTTTGCTGCGGTTCAACGCTGCGAACGGGTGACGCCCAAAGCTGCGAATCTTCGCGCAACGTGTCGGCTCCAGCAGCTCACCATGGAAGTACAGGTGAGCGGCTGGCGACAGACCTTCGCCGAGCGATTGCAGGGCGCCGTTGACGTTTTCCCAGGCATCGCTGTCGGGTACGCCCGCTGGGAGCATCGAACCGGTGAACACCACGGGTGCGTCCAGGCCGATCAGTTGAAAGCTCAATGCCGCCGCGCTGTAGGCCAAGGTATCTGTGCCGTGCAGGATCAGCACGGCATCGCAGCCGTCTAGGTCAACTGCCTCGACCACCGATTCACGCAATCGCAACCAGTAGGCCGGGCTCATATTGGCGCTGTCGATCAGAGGTGACATTTCACGAAACGACCACTGCGGCACGCTGAGGCTGGGCAGCGCGGCCAATTGCTCAGCCATCCGCGCCTCAAAACCTGAAGCCGGTGCAAGCCCGTTTTCACTGGCTTGCATGCCGATGGTGCCGCCCGTGTACAGCACTCTTACGTGCTTTGCCGCAGCGAACTGTTCGCGATTCATGTCTGCCCCTGATGATTAACGTGCGTCGGCGACGGGTTTGCCTGTGGCGCCAGCTTCGGTCGCAAAAACCTGCTGAGTGCCGGGCTTGGGCCAGGCCTGCAAGTCCAGGTCCAGATCCGGGAACTTGCTCGAATCGAACACCGGCGTTTTGATCCCTGCCTTACGCTGATCGTCGTAGTCGCGCAGGATACGCAGGCCGATCTTGAACAACATCGCCAGCGCAATCAGGTTGACGAACGCCAGGAGCGTCATGGTGATGTCCGCGAAGGCGAACACAGTGCCGAGGTCTTCGACAGCGCCCCACAGGATCAACGCCAACACCAGAGCACGATAGCCGATCAGCACCTTGCGGCTTTCACCGATCAGGAAGCGCAGGCTGTTTTCGCCAAGGTAGTAGTTGTAGAGGATCGAGGTGAAGACGAACAACGACAACGCCACGCTGATGAACAGCTTGCCCCAGTCGCCGACTACCGCCGCCAGGGAGTTCTGGGTGAGTGCGATGCCGTCCCCTTCAAAGCCCGGTGTGTAGAAACCCGACAGCAAAATCAGCAGCGCAGTGCAGGTACAGATGACGAACGTGTCGAGGAATACGCTAAACGCCTGAACCACGCCCTGCGCAACCGGGTGTTCCACCTGCGCCACAGCAGCGACGTTGGGCGCGCTGCCCAGGCCCGCTTCGTTGGCGAATACGCCGCGCTTGACGCCCATCACGATAGCGCTGCCGATCAAGCCACCGAACACAGGGTCCATGCCGAAGGCGCTGCGCACGATGGTCAGCAGCATTTCGGGAACGTGTTCGAACTGGACGGCGATGACGTAGATCGTGACGGCGATGTAGATCAGCGTTTTGACCGGGACCAAGAGATCGGCCACGGCTGCGATGCGTTTGATGCCACCGATGAACACCAGGCCCAGCAATACGGCGAGCCCGATGCCTGCATAGGTGGGCGAGACGCCGAATGCGTCGTTCAATGAGTGGGTCACTGCATGAGATTGCAGGCCGTTGAAGGCAAAGCCGAACGTCACCAGCAGCAACACCGCCATGACCATGCCCAACCAGCGTTTACCGAGGCCGTGCTGAATGTAATAAGAGGGGCCTCCCCGGTATTGGCCTTCGGAATCGCACCGTTTGTACAACTGGCCGAGTGAGCATTCGAAAAAACTGCTGGCCATGCCGACCATGGCCGTTACCCACATCCAGAACACAGCGCCCGGCCCGCCCAGCGTGACGGCAATGCCGACGCCTGCGATGTTGCCGGCACCAACGCGGCCAGCGAGGCTCAACATCAGCGCCTGAAAAGAGCTCAACTGGCCCGAGCTGCTGCGCAGGCTGTCACGGAACACCGCGAACATGTGGAAGAAGTGGCGCAACTGAACGAAACGCGAGCGAATCGTGAAATATCCACCGAGCCCGACGATGAGCACGATCAGTACTTTTCCCGAGAGGAAGTCGTTGATGACTTCAAGCATTGAATGTTCCTCGCTTATTTTGAGGGGCCGCACTATACCGGTGCGGATGGTTGGCGTCTGTAATCGGATTGCCTGACCTTCTCAGACGCGTTGATCTGCAGGCGCGAATTTATTCGCGCGGCGCTGTTACTGATTCAACCCATGACGCCGCTTCGCCAACAAGTTGGCCCCCGCAGGGATCGTGCGGGCAGCGGAATTTCCAAGAACTCCAGGCAAAAAAAAGGGCCTGAAGCACTTGGCTTCCGGCCCTCAAAAGGTCGAGGGGTGTCTAGACCCTCAGCCTGGTGATCGTTTGCAGCGGTGTGCGATCAAGCCTTCAGGGGCACGAGTCGCGGAGCAATCATGTTTTCAGGGCGCAGGATATCAGCCAGCATTACGTCGTCGAGCAAGCCTTCCTCGCGCACCAGTTCCAGTACGCCGCGCCCTGTTTCCAGTGCGATACGGGCAATCCGGGTGGCGTTTTCGTAACCGATGTACGGGTTCAGGGCGGTGACGAGCCCAATCGAGTGCTCAACCAGTTCACGGCAACGTGCTTCGTTGGCCGTGATGCCGACGATGCAGTGCTCGCGCAGCATGTCCATGGCGCGTTGCAGCAGGCGGATCGAGTCGAAAATCTTGTAGGCGATCAGCGGTTCCATCACGTTCAGCTGGAGCTGACCGCCTTCTGCCGCGATGGTCAGCGCCAGATCGTTGCCCATGATCTCGAAGGCGCACATGTTCACGGCCTCGGGGATCACTGGATTGACCTTGCCCGGCATGATCGAGCTCCCCGGCTGGCGGGCCGGCAGGTTGATCTCGTTGATGCCGGTGCGCGGACCGCTCGACAGCAAACGCAGGTCGTTGCAGATCTTCGACAGTTTCACGGCGGTGCGCTTGAGCATGCCGGAAAACAGCACGAACGCGCCCATGTCGGAAGTGGCTTCGATCAGATCGGCGGCGGGCACCAGAGGCTGACCACTGATGGTTGCCAGACGCTGAACGGCCAGATGCTGGTAGCCCGGATCAGCATTGATGCCGGTGCCGATGGCCGTACCGCCCAGGTTCACTTCAGTCAGCAGCTCAGGCGCCATGATGCGCAGGCGGTTGAGGTCCTCGGTCAACGTGGTGGCGAACGCACGGAATTCCTGGCCCAACGTCATTGGCACCGCGTCTTGTAGCTGGGTACGGCCCATTTTCAATACGTGGCTGAATTCCTGGCCTTTGGCTGCAAAGGCCTGAATCAGGCTGTTGAGGCTGGCCAGCAGCGCGTCATGACCCAGCAGCAACCCCAGACGAATAGCCGTGGGGTAAGCGTCGTTGGTCGACTGCGCCATGTTCACGTCATTGTTGGGGTGCAGGTATTGGTATTCGCCCTTTTCATGGCCCATTGCTTCAAGTGCAATGTTGGCGATGACTTCGTTGGCGTTCATGTTGGTCGAAGTGCCTGCGCCGCCCTGAATCATGTCCACCACGAACTGGTCGTGGAAATCTCCGCGAACCAGACGCGCGCAGGCTTCGCTGATGGCGGCATGCTTGGCTGCGTTCAGGTGACCGAGTTCGTGGTTGGCATCAGCGGCGGCCTGCTTGACCATCGCCAGTCCGACGACCAGCTTGGGGTAGTGCGAAATCGGGACGCCGGAGAGGTGAAAGTTGTTCACCGCACGCAGGGTCTGGATGCCGTAATACGCGTCAGCGGGAACGTCGAGAATGCCAAGCAAGTCTTTTTCGGTGCGAAATGATGCAGCGCAGGACATGATAGAGAAAGTCTCAAAGAGGGCACGGGCTAAGCCGGAACGCCTTGAATACTAGGCCTGTAGGCTATTGTGGACCAATGCTGTTAAGCGCTGGCCTATGCACAAACGGCATAATGCGGATGTGACGTTCGGTTTGTGACGAGCGTATGAATGGATCAAGGATCTGAAAGCGACCTGTGAGAAGACACCATGAATCTTGAAAGCAAATGGCTGGAGGACTTCAGCGCTTTGGCCGCTACGCGCAGCTTTTCTCAAGCGGCTGAGCGCCGATTCGTGACGCAGCCGGCGTTCAGTCGACGCATTCGCAGCCTTGAGGCGGCATTGGGCCTGACGCTGGTCAATCGCTCGCGAACCCCTATAGAGCTGACCGCCGCGGGCCAATTGTTTCTGGTGACGGCCCGTACGGTGGTCGAGCAGCTCGGTGAAGTCCTGCGACATCTGCACCACCTGGAAGGCGGGCAGGGTGAAGTGATGCAGATAGCGGCGGCGCATTCGCTGGCGTTGAGCTTCTTCCCTCGCTGGATCGCCCAATTGCGTAACGAAGGTCTGAACATCGCCACACGTCTTGTCGCCACCAACGTCGGTGATGCTGTGCACGCGTTGCGCGAAGGCGGATGCGACCTGATGCTGGCGTTCTATGACCCCGATGCCGCGCTGCAAATGGACGCCGAGATATTCCCGTCGCTGCATCTGGGCATGACGGAAATGCTACCGGTGTGCTCGACCGATGCAGACGGCAAGCCGTTGTTCGATCTGGAAGGCGAACACAGCGTGCCATTGCTGGCCTACAGCGCCGGTGCGTTCCTCGGTCGCTCGGTGAATCTGCTCCTGCGCCAGCGTAGTTTGCGCTTCACCACGGTGTACGAAACGGCGATGGCCGACAGCCTCAAGGGCATGGCGCTGCAAGGCCTGGGTATCGCGTGGGTCCCACGGCTGAGCGTGGTCGCCGAGCTTGAGCGTGGTGAACTGGTGATCTGTGGCGGGGCAAACTGGCAGGTGCCGCTGGAGATTCGTCTGTACCGCTGCGCGCTGGTGCGCAAAGCCAACGTGCGATTGCTGTGGAGAAAGCTGGAAAATCCAGCGGCCCAATAGGCTTTAACTTGTTTTCCTACCGCATGTAATCGCCAGCGCCTACGCGTTGCGCTGTCTGGTGGGGGATGAATTCAAATAAGTCCGTCTATAAGTTTGGTGCTGAGGATCGTATTCCTCACATCACGCCCGTCATGAAGACAGGCCCTTACTTCTATAAGGATTTAGAATGCCAACTGCCAGACAGCCCATTAGCTTGTATGTTTTCTATCACGATGACGTCGATGCAGCGACGCAGCGGGTCGTTCCCAGAAACTACCTCAAAGACTGTATTCAAGAGCTGACGAAAGTCACCGGTCGTGAGTTCATCATCCAGTACCTACGTTCTGTTCCCGGCATGACGGACATGAATTACAAAGGCTACGAAAGACAGATAATTGCCGACTGGGATAAGAAAGTGCGCCTCTACGCCAGTCAGCAGAATCTTTCGCTGGAAAAAACAGACAGGTACATGCTGGTCACCCAGGATAAATTGAACGAAAACATCGTGGGTGTTGCGTACCAAGGCAAAAATAGCCTGATTGCCTCGCTGTTTACTTATCAGGCGATTGGTCATGAACTCGGGCACAGTTTTGGCGCCGAGCATGAGGACGCAGAGTTGCAACACAATGCCTTCGGCGGCGTGTGTGAAACGTTCGTGTATCCCAATCGAGATACCAGCCGCGGGAATTGCTATTCCTACAGCGTAAAGAATCGCCAGCGGATCGTTGATTTTCTAGGCACCGAGGCCTGATTCGGTCCCTCGTTTGTAGATGACGCAAGCCTTGCGGGGCAATCACAACACGGGACGAATCCCGACTAACGGGTGGTCGCCAAAAGGGCTGCTTTCCCGGCGCATTGCGCTATACTGCGCGGCCTTTGGCCGGTTGCACCGGTCATAATTCGTACGACAAGCCACGCCGGTATTCCCCGCGTGGCTTGTTGTTTTTAGACGCGCCTGCGGGCGCCCGATGAAGAGGCACGACGATGAGCGCACTGGTTGGCGTGATCATGGGCTCCAAGTCCGATTGGTCTACCCTTAGCCACACCGCCGATATGCTTGAAAAGCTCGGCATTCCGTACGAACTCAAAGTGGTATCGGCTCACCGCACCCCTGACTTGCTGTTCCAGTACGCCGAAGAGGCCGAAGGCCGTGGGATCGAAGTGATCATCGCCGGTGCCGGTGGTGCAGCGCACTTGCCAGGAATGTGCGCTGCCAAGACCCACCTCCCTGTTCTTGGCGTTCCGGTGCAGTCATCGATGCTGTCGGGCGTCGACTCCTTGCTGTCGATCGTGCAGATGCCAGCTGGCATTCCTGTCGCGACGTTGGCCATCGGCAAAGCAGGCGCGATCAATGCGGCGCTGCTGTCGGCCAGCATCCTTGGTGCCAAGCACCCGCAATTCCACACGGCGCTGAAGAAATTCCGCGCTGAACAGACAGACAGCGTTCTGGACAATCCAGACCCGCGCCAGGCCTGAGGTTTTCATGAAGATCGGTGTAATCGGTGGCGGCCAGTTGGGTCGCATGTTGGCTCTTGCGGGTACGCCGCTGGGTATGAACTTCGCCTTTCTCGACCCTGCGCCGGACGCCTGCGCGGCCGCCCTGGGCGAGCATTTGCGTGCCGATTACGGCGATCAGGATCACTTGCGTCAGCTGGCTGATGAAGTGGACCTGGTGACTTTCGAATTTGAAAGCGTACCTGCCGAAACTGTGGCGTTCCTGTCGCAGTTCGTGCCGGTCTATCCAAGCGCCGAAGCCCTTCGCATCGCACGTGATCGCTGGTTCGAGAAAAGCATGTTCAAGGACCTGGGTATCCCGACACCCGAGTTCGCCGACATTCAATCCCAAGGGGATCTCGATGCAGCCTTGGCCAGCATCGGCCTGCCAGCGGTGCTGAAAACCCGCACGTTGGGTTACGACGGTAAAGGTCAGAAGGTTCTGCGCACTGCACAGGATGTCGTCGGTACATTCGCTGAGCTGGGCAGCGTCCCGTGCCTGCTGGAAGGCTTCGTACCGTTCAGCGGTGAAGTGTCGCTGATCGCCGTGCGTGGCCGTGACGGCGAAACACGTTTCTACCCGCTAGTGCACAACACCCATGACAGCGGGATCCTGCGCCTGTCCATCGCCAGCACCGACCACCCGCTGCAAGCGCTGGCTGAGGATTACTCTGGCCGCGTGCTCAAGCAGCTGGATTACGTGGGCGTGATGGCCTTCGAGTTCTTTGAAGTCGATGGCGGGCTGAAGGCCAACGAAATCGCTCCGCGCGTGCACAACTCCGGGCACTGGACCACAGAAGGCGCTGAGTGCAGTCAGTTCGAAAACCATCTGCGTGCCGTTGCCGGATTGCCACTGGGTTCAACTGCCAAGGTCGGTGAGAGCGCGATGCTCAACTTTATTGGCGAAGTGCCTGCTGTGGATAAGGTTATCGCCATCGACGATTGCCATCTGCATCACTATGGCAAGGCCTTCAAGGTCGGCCGCAAAGTCGGGCACGCCACGGTACGCAGTCACGACCGCGCCACGCTTGAACGTCAGGTAAAGCGCGTCGAGGCATTGATCAAGCCTTGATCGGCCAATGCGGGCGGCGCTTTCGATTGAACCAATGCGCCACCGCACATCTCTCATAGCGTGATGCCAATACCGGTGTAGGCTTTGGCGTATTCATTCTAAAGAGGGAAATGGCATGGGAATCATCGGAACCATCTTCATCGGCTTGATCGTTGGCCTGTTGGCTCGTTTCCTGAAGCCGGGTGACGACAGCATGGGCTGGATCATGACGATTCTGCTCGGTATCGCCGGCTCGCTGGCTGCGACCTACGGCGGCCAGGCGCTGGGCATCTACCGTGCTGGCGAGGGCGCTGGTTTCCTTGGCGCATTGGTCGGCGCGATCATCTTGCTGGTCATCTACGGCATGATCAAAAAGAAGTAAATCTCTGACTGGCCCTCTGCGCTATTGCAGCGCGGAGGGCTAGAATGCCCGGCAATCAATTCCCCTTCGCCGAGCCTCCAATGCGTCGTCTCCTCTTCATCTCCCTGTTGCTGGTCTCCGGCCTTGCACACTCCGCTGAAATCCCTGAAACCGATTGGCTTGACCTCATGCCCAAGTCGGATCAGAAAGCCCTCGAAGCCATGCCTGATATCGATCACAACTCCCCGGAAGCGCAGGGGACGTTCGACAGCAAGGGCGGTTTGAAGCAAAGCAAGGGTTTGCCCGCCGTGATGTACTCAACCAAAACCGTGCCCGCCATGAACGGCAAGAACATCCGTTTGGGCGGCTATCCGGTGCCGCTTGAAACCGACGCCAAGGGCAGAAGCACGCTGTTCTTTCTGGTGCCTTACCCTGGCGCCTGCATCCACGTTCCGCCACCGCCGCCCAATCAGCTGGTGCTGGTGCGCTACCCGAAAGGTTTGAAAATCGACGACATCTACACGCCGCTTTGGGTGATCGGGCCGTTGAAGATCGAAACGGTCAACAACGACCTTGCGGATGCGGCTTACGCGCTGGACGCGTCCAAAGTGCGCGTAGTGACTGAAGCGGATCTTTGAAATATATCTGTAGGCGCGAATTTATTCGCGAAGCTTGTGTGCAGACGCTAGAAATGTGGCGGCTCTACGACGTCTCGCGAATGAATTCGCTCCTACAGGGAGGCTCGTCACGCTATAGCGATGGGCTCTGCCCAGACACTCACGCTCATCACATGCATCTCATTCGGCGCAATCGTCACGATGTCGCGCAAGACATTGGCCGTTTCGACGCAAACCATCCCCTGCCAGCCATCCGGCTGCATATCGGAAAAGGTTTTGGTCTTGTCGATCCACGGGTTCCAGAGCACCGCAGAATTTGAGCCTAACGTCTGAATATGGATTTTGCGATTCCACGCAGGGTCGACAATGGATAGCAACTCAGGGGTGTCCTGATAGATGCGGTCAGTCTCGGCGCTGAACGTGAGGTCCCCGGATTGCACCTGTTCGTCGTTCCAGCTCACCAGCGTGTTCAGGTATTTCACACCGTCCAGGCCTTCAACGCTGATCTGATGCACATCGCTCACCGCAAAATAGCTGTGCAGCGCCTGGCTCAGCGTCACCGGCTCATTGCCCGCATTGAAACTCACGAGACTGACGTTTAACGCGTCATCCAGGCGAATGTGCAGCTTCAAGCCCACTTTGTGTGGCCAGCCGGGCAACTGTCCCTCAGCCAGTGGCTGGATGAATTCGATGATCAGCGCGTTCCCGTCTTCGCCCATGCCCATCAACTCCCAGTCGATGGCACGGACCTCGCCGTGCGCGTTGGCAGGCTCGGTGCTTTGGCGCATGGCCTGAACGCTTTGCGGGTTGCGCTGGAAATTACCGAACCACGGCCAGCACACGGGCATGCCGCCACGGATTGGCTTGCCCTTCTTGAACATGGCGCCGGGGTTGGACCAGATGAGCGGCTGCTGACCATCAATCTGGTAGCTGATGATGTGTGCCCCTTGCTGGGCGATCACCAGCTCGGCATGGCCGTGGCGGATGCGCCAGCAGTTGAGCTCATCGAGCACGATGGATTCGACATGTGTCGCAGGCGTTTGCGGCGTAGGCATAAGGTTCTCACTCAAGGCAGTGACTGAATCAGACTCCGCCAAGCTTGATCAGTTTGCCGCGCAATGCCAAGCGCCAAGAAGCCACCTATCGCGACGTGTCAGCGGCGAGCCGGTACCGAACGGGTGCGGCCGCTGCCATCGATAGCCACGAACACGAACACAGCCTCGGTGACCTTGCGCCACTCGCTGGACAGCGGGTCGTCACTCCAGACTTCGACCATCATCTGGATTGAGCTGCGGCCGATTTCCAGCGTCTGCGTGTAGAACGACAGTTGAGCCCCCACCGCCACGGGTACCAGAAACGCCATCCGGTCGATGGACACAGTTGCCACGCGTCCGGCTGCGACCTTGCTTGCCATCGCGGTGCCGGCGAGGTCCATCTGTGCCACCAGCCAGCCACCAAAGATATCGCCGAAACCATTGGTTTCGCGGGGGAGGGCGGTGATTTGCAAGGCGAGATCGCCCTGCGGAATTGGATCTTCTTGTTCGAGCTCGATCATGCCTGTGCCTCTAACCCACGACTCTCAAAGCCTTGGATACATTGAAAAAGGGAAACTCTGCGAAATCGACTTGGGTAAATGCTTTCGCACAACTTCCCTGCGCTGACCGGGGCGCAACTGCGGCCGGGGAGTATATCGGGCGACGCCTTCAGCTACGACCTTCCGGTTCTCATTTTGACCGGCTGATGTTTCTATCTATGTGTATTTAGAAACAATTTGCTATCGTGCCGGACCGATCTGGCCCACCACGCCACTTCTGGCACGCAATTTTGATGCCCGATTGCACAGTCGAGTCGATAAAACGCGTGCGGTGCCGTTATCCCCGGCCTTCGTCGCTATTGATCATTCGCCTCAACCGAGCCTCAAGAGAGAAGCCTTTTCATGTCCTCTGTGCCCTCAAGTGCTGCGCACCCTTCGCGCCCACTGACCCGTAACGATTACAAAACCCTGTCGCTGTCTGCCTTGGGCGGTGCGCTGGAGTTTTACGACTTCATCATTTTCGTGTTCTTCGCGGCCGTGGTCGGCAAGCTGTTTTTCCCCGTGGACATGCCCGAATGGCTGCGTTTGATGCAGACGTTTGGCATCTTCGCTGCCGGTTATCTGGCGCGGCCGGTTGGCGGCATCGTGATGGCGCATTTTGGCGATCTGCTGGGCCGCAAGAAAATGTTCACGCTGAGCATTTTCCTGATGGCGGTGCCGACGCTGATCATGGGTCTGCTGCCCACGTACGCTCAGATAGGCATCTGGGCACCGCTTTTGCTTTTGCTGATGCGCGTGATTCAAGGCGCCGCAATCGGTGGCGAAGTACCGGGCGCCTGGGTATTCGTTTCCGAACACGTTCCCGCACGTAACGTCGGTTACGCTTGCGGCACACTCACGGCCGGTCTGACCGCGGGCATTTTGCTCGGTTCGCTGGTCGCTACTGCCATCAATAGCGTCTATAGCCCGATTGAAGTGTCGGACTACGCCTGGCGCATTCCCTTCCTGCTCGGTGGCGTGTTTGGACTGATGTCGGTTTACCTGCGCCGCTGGCTGCACGAAACTCCTGTATTTGCTGAGTTGCAGTTGCGTAAGGCACTGGCTGACGAAGTCCCGCTCAAGGCCGTGCTGCGTGATCATCGCGGCGCTGTTGTGCTGTCTATGGCGTTGACGTGGTTGCTGTCGGCAGGTGTCGTGGTGGTCATTCTTATGACCCCGACCATTTTGCAAACGGTCTACGGGTTCAGTCCTGCCGTGGCCCTCAAGGCTAACAGCCTCGCCATCGTGATGCTGACGCTCGGTTGCATCATCGCCGGCGCGGCGGCTGATCGTTTCGGCGCAGGCCTGGTTTTTCTGATCGGCTCGATGTGCCTGCTGGTCAGTTCCTGGACGTTCTATCACACGGTCGGCGCATACCCTGACTGGCTGTATCCGCTGTACGCCGTTACCGGCCTGTTTGTCGGCACCATCGGCGCGGTGCCGTTCGTGATGGTCAAAGCCTTCCCGCCGGTGGTGCGGTTTTCCGGGCTGTCGTTCTCATACAACCTGGCGTACGCGATCTTTGGCGGGCTCACCCCGATGGTCGTGACTTTCATGCTCAAGGCCAACCCCATGGGGCCGTCGTGGTACGTGGCAGTCTTGTGCGCGTTGGGGATGGGCATTGGAGTTTATTTGCTGATGAGAAAGCCTACCTGACCGGTATCCTTTTTACGGTCCGGAGTAGCGCCGCCTATCAGTATCCAAGACGCCACGCAGGCCGTTACCCGATCGGGCAACGGCCTTTCATCTTTTTGTCATATTCCGTTCATAGAGTAGTCATGCGGCCGCTGTTCTCAGGTCGCTTTTCCAAGCCTTGCCCGGAGCCCTGTATGACACTCTCCCGTTTGATGACTGCGATGACGCTGGTTGCGGCCAGCGTTGCCACTGCCAATGTGGTCGCGGCGGTTGATCCGGCTATCAAGCCTTACGTCAAAACCAGTGGCGTGTCGGGCAATCTGTCCAGCGTGGGCTCCGACACCTTGGCCAACTTGATGACCATGTGGGCTGAGGCCTACAAAAAAGAATACCCAACCGTGAACATCCAGATTCAGGCTGCGGGCTCTTCCACGGCGCCGCCTGCATTGACCGAGGGCACGGCGACCATCGGACCCATGAGTCGCAAGATGAAAGACGGTGAGCTTTCTGCGTTCGAGCAGAAGCACGGCTACAAGCCTACAGCGATCCCGGTGGCAGTCGATGCGCTGGCCGTGTTCGTGCACAAAGACAACCCGATCAAAGGCCTGACCCTGCAGCAAGTGGACGCGATTTTTTCGGCGACACGTTTGTGCGGTGCCAAAGCGGACGCCAAGACCTGGGGCGATGTCGGCGTCACGGGGGATCTGGCGGGCAAGTCGATCCAGATGTTTGGGCGTAATTCGGTGTCGGGTACGTACGGTTATTTCAAAGAAGAAGCGCTGTGCAAAGGTGATTTCAAGGCCAACGTCAACGAGCAGCCTGGGTCCGCGTCTGTGGTCAGCTCAATCAGCAGTTCATTGAACGGCATTGGTTACTCGGGCATTGGTTACAAAACGTCCAGCGTTCGCACTGTTCCGCTTGCCAAAAAAGAAGGCGCGGCGTTCGTGGAAGACAATGAGGTGAATGCTCTCAATGGCACATACCCTCTGGCGCGGTTCCTTTATGTGTACGTCAACAAGGCGCCCAACAAGCCGCTGGCGCCACTGGAAGCTGAGTTCATCCGTCTGATTCTGTCAAAACAAGGTCAGGAAGTTGTCATGAAAGACGGTTACATTCCCCTACCAGCCAAGGTGGTTTCCAAGGCCCTTGGTGATCTGGGACTACAAGAAGGTGCTGCGGGCGTCGCAGCTAAATAACCCCGATGTGGCGCGAGTAATCGCCCCACTCATGAATAACAAGCAGGCCTTATGGATCGAGGCTCGCCACACAAGCATCAGTCCGCTGCCACGGTCCAAGGGCGGCGGGCTTTTTTGCGTCACCGCTCTGTAATGTTTTTGTCATACAGGACCGCTAGGGTGTGCGCATGAATGATCTGGCCAATTCATCGATGACCGAAAAATCTCCGCCCGAGCGCATTGATTTCAATACGCCGGAGCTGCAACGCAAGCGCCGTATGCGTGCGTTCAAAGACCGACTGACCCGCTGGTATGTACTGGTTGGCGGTCTTGCAGTATTGGCCGCGATCACCCTCATTTTTTTCTATCTGGCTTACGTCGTTGCGCCGCTGTTTCAGGGTGCGGACCTCACCACCAAGGCCGTTCAAACCCCTGCCTGGATGCAAGACGCGGGCAACCCGATGATCCTCACCATCGAGGAGCAGAATCAGGTCGGCCTGCGGGTATCGGACAAAGGCGAGGCGCTGTTCTTCAGTCTCGATGACGGCACCGAACTCAAGCGCGTGGTGTTGCCCGTGCCGTCGGGCGTGCGCGTGACGTCGGTCGGTCAGGACCAGCCTGGCAAACCATTACTGGCGGTGGGGCTTTCCAATGGCGGCGTGCTGGTGTTCAGGCATGCGTATGCCGTCACCTATCCCGGCAACAAGAAAACCATCACCCCGGCCATCACCTATCCCTATGGCGAGACCCCGCTGGCGCTGGATGAACAAGGGCGCGCCATTGAGCACGTCAACCTCAATGCGACCGATTCGACTTTGATTCTCGCGGGCTCGACCGGTACGCAGTTGCATGTTCTTTCGCTAAGCCATACAGAAAACCTGATGACCGGCGAAACCACTCAGGAACAGAGCCGCATCGAGCTGCCGCAATTGTCTGCGGACGTTAAAGCGATCTATGTCGATCCGCGCCAACAATGGCTGTACGTGATAAATGGCCGTGCCCAGGCAGACGTGTTCGACTTGCGCGACCGCACCCTCAACGGGCGCTACAAACTCCTTGAAGATGGCAACGCCCAAATCACCGCCAGCACACAGCTGGTCGGCGGGATCTCGCTGGTGATCGGCAACTCCCGGGGCGTCATCGCTCAGTGGTTCATGGCCCGTGACACCGACGGCGAGCAGCGTTTGCAGCACATTCGCGACTTCAAAATGGGCGGTGCGCCGATTACTCAGATCACCGCCGAGCAGCGTCGCAAGGGCTTCATCGCGATGGACGCTTCGGGCAAGCTCGGGGTCTTCCACAGCACCGCGCACCGCACGCTTCTGGTTGACCAGGTCACCGAGGGGCCGGGTGTGATCGGCCTGTCGCCACGTGCTGATCGAGTGGTGGTCGAGCAGGGCGGTAAATTGCTGCCGCTGACGTTGAAGAACCCGCACCCCGAAGTGTCGTGGAGCGCCCTGTGGAGCAAGGTCTGGTACGAGAACTACGACTCGCCGCAGTACGTGTGGCAATCAACGGCGTCCAACAGTGAGTTCGAGCCCAAACTGAGTCTGGCGCCGCTCACGTATGGCACGCTCAAAGCGGCGTTCTATGCCATGTTGCTGGCCGCGCCGTTGGCCATCGCGGCTGCGATCTACACCGCCTACTTCATGGCCCCCGGTATGCGGCGCAAGGTCAAGCCTGTGATTGAACTGATGGAGGCGATGCCTACGGTGATCCTCGGGTTCATCGCCGGGCTGTTCCTCGCGCCCTATCTGGAGGCGCATTTGCCAGGCATTTTCAGCCTGTTGATATTCACCCCGTTCGGCATCCTGCTGGCCGGCTACCTGTGGACCCGACTGCCTGACTCGATCCGCCTGCGCGTGCCGGACGGTTGGGAAAGTGCGATCCTGATTCCGGTCGTTCTTTTGATCGGCTGGGCGTCGCTGGGTATGAGTTCGCACATGGAAAACTGGTTTTTCGGTGGTGACATGCGCTCCTGGATTACCAACGATCTGGGTATTACCTACGACCAGCGCAACGCGCTTGTGGTCGGCCTGGCGATGGGTTTTGCAGTCATCCCCAATATCTATTCCATTGCTGAAGATGCCGTGTTCAGCGTGCCGCGCGGGCTGACACTCGGCTCGCTGGCGCTGGGCGCGACGCCTTGGCAAACCCTCACCCGTGCGGTGATCCTGACCGCCAGCCCGGGCATCTTCTCGGCACTGATGATCGGCATGGGCCGTGCGGTGGGCGAAACCATGATCGTGCTGATGGCCACCGGTAATACTCCGATCATGAACATGAATCTGTTTGAAGGCATGCGCACCCTGGCGGCCAACGTCGCAGTCGAGATGCCGGAGTCCGAAGTGGGAGGCAGTCACTATCGAGTGTTGTTCCTCGCCGCGTTGGTGCTACTGATGTTCACCTTCGCCATGAACACCTTGGCAGAGCTGATCCGTCAGCGCCTGCGCAAGAAATACTCGTCTCTCTAAGGAAGGTAAGTTCGTGAAGCAGAACTCCCTCAAGAGCTGGTTCAAAAGCGGCGCCCCTGGCGTCTGGCTGAGCGCGGGTGCGGTGTCGGTTGCCGTGATCATGACGCTGGGCCTGCTGCTGGTGATTGCGGTGCGAGGGCTCGGGCATTTCTGGCCAGCCGATCTGATTGCTGCGCAGTACGACGTGCCGAATCAGCAAAGCAACGTGCTGGTGGGCGAGTTGGTGCAGTCCGAGCGTGTGCCTCGCGCAAGACTCAAGGGCGCCGGATTGCCGGTGCCTGATAACGGACCGGAGTTCATGACCCGCGACCTGTTCAAGGTCGGTAATCGCGATATAGGCGCCAGCGATTTCACGTGGGTGGTCGAGGAATGGCTGACAGACAAGCGCAAGCCCGCCGAACTGATGACCCTTGAGCGCCGCGAATGGGGAAACTTTTACGGCTATCTGGTTAACGTGAAAGAAAACGGCAAGGTTGTGGCCGAAGGCGAGGCCGCGTGGCCGACGCTGCAGGCGCGTATCGCGCGGGTTGAAAAGCTTGCCGATGAACTGGACAGCCTGGAGAAGGGCGACATCGGCGCGATCAACCATGGCATCGAGCGTCTGCGCTTGCAGGCGCGCAAGCTGGAGCTCGAAGGTAATTACGACGCGGCAGCACAGGCCGACATCGCCAGCGAGCGGGCCGAGTACGACGCACGCTACAAAGAGATCGAGTCCCGGCTGGGCAAACTTCACGAGGCCTTTAACCGCGACAGCCTGACTGCGCGCGATGCCAATGGCAAAGAAGTCGAGATCAGCATTGGCAAGGTCGTTCACGCCTACCAGCCCAATGCGATGAGTACGTTCACCAAGCTTGGGTTCTATTTCCAGAAGCTGTGGGAATTCCTCAGCGAAGACCCGCGTGAAGCCAACACTGAAGGGGGAATCTTCCCGGCCATCTTCGGTACGGTGATGATGACCCTGATCATGGCCGTGATCGTCACCCCGTTCGGTGTGCTGGCAGCGGTTTATTTGCGTGAGTACGCGCGTCAGGGACCGATGACCCGCCTGATCCGTATCGCCGTGAATAACCTCGCAGGCGTCCCGGCTATCGTTTACGGCGTGTTCGGTCTGGGCTTTTTTGTTTACGTGCTCGGTGGCTCGCTGGATCAGCTGTTCTTCTCGCAAGCTTTGCCGGCGCCGACCTTTGGTACGCCTGGCCTGCTCTGGGCTTCGTTGACTCTGGCGCTGCTCGCCGTGCCGGTGGTGATCGTGGCCACCGAGGAAGGGCTGGCACGCATTCCGCTTACTCTGCGCGAAGGCTCGTTGGCGCTGGGCGCAACCAAGGCTGAGACGCTGTGGAAGATTGTCTTGCCCATGGCCAGCCCGGCGATGATGACCGGCCTGATCCTGGCTGTTGCGCGTGCGGCGGGTGAAGTGGCGCCACTGATGCTGGTGGGCGTGGTGAAGATGGCGCCATCGTTGCCGGTGAATGGCAACTTCCCGTATCTGCACCTGGACCAGAAAATCATGCACTTGGGTTTTCATATTTACGACGTCGGGTTCCAGAGCCCGAACGTCGAAGCGGCGCGACCGCTGGTGTACGCAACGGCGCTGCTGCTGGTGCTGGTGATCGCTTTGCTGAACCTGGCGGCAGTAACGCTGCGTAACCATCTGCGCGAGAAATACAAGGCGTTGGACATTTGATGAGCTTCAAGCTTCAAGCTTCAAGCTAAAAGCTACAAGCTACAAGCTACAAGCTACAAGCTACAAGCTACAAGCGGAAGGCCAAAGCCAGCCGCAGTTTTTTTACTTGCGGCTTGCAGCTTAAAGCTTGCAGCTACGAACGGAGTGAGCTCATGCCACAAAATCCTCCCGCCCACGGCATCAACATGTCGGCGCTGGGCCGCAAGCGACAAAGCCTGGACCTGGCGAGTGAGCCCGTGGCCCTCGAAGTTCCGGGTTTGAGCCTGTTCTACAACGACAAGCAGGCGTTGTTCGACATCAGCATGAACATCCCCAAGCAACGGGTGACGGCGTTCATCGGGCCGTCGGGCTGTGGCAAGTCGACGTTGCTGCGCACCTTCAATCGCATGAACGATCTGGTCGATGGCTGTCGTGTACAGGGCGCGATCAATCTGGACGGCCACGACATCTACACCAAGGGCGAGGACGTCGCCGAGCTGCGTCGTCGCGTCGGTATGGTTTTTCAAAAACCCAACCCGTTTCCCAAGACCATCTACGAGAACGTGGTCTACGGCCTGCGGATTCAGGGGATCAATAAAAAGCGCATGCTCGACGAGGCTGTCGAGTGGGCCTTGCGCGGCGCGGCGTTATGGGACGAGGTCAAAGACCGTCTTCATGAGTCCGCGCTGGGCCTTTCGGGTGGTCAGCAGCAACGTCTGGTGATTGCCCGCACTATCGCCGTCGAGCCTGAAGTACTGCTGCTAGATGAGCCGTGTTCGGCACTTGACCCGATTTCGACCCTCAAAGTCGAAGAACTGATCTACGAACTGAAATCCAAATACACCATTGTGATCGTTACCCACAACATGCAGCAGGCGGCGCGTGTATCGGATTACACCGCCTTCATGTACATGGGCAAGCTGGTCGAGTTCGGTGACACCGATACGTTGTTCACCAATCCGACCAAGAAACAGACTGAAGACTACATAACCGGTCGTTACGGCTAGCACTTAGTTCGTCAGTCAGCCCTGAACCACCGCAGCGGTCTCGCAACTCATCGGACGGACATTGAGCATGATCAAAGACAGCCACACACATCACATCTCCCAGCAGTTCAATGCCGAGCTTGAAGAAGTTCGCAGCCACTTGCTGGAAATGGGCGGCCTGGTAGAAAAGCAGGTCAACGACGCAGTTACCGCACTGATCGACGCCGACTCAGGTCTGGCGCAGCGCGTGCGTGAAGTCGACGACCGCATCAATCAGATGGAGCGCAACATCGACGAGGAGTGCCTGCGCATTCTGGCTCGCCGTCAGCCTGCCGCATCCGACCTGCGTTTGATCATCAGCATCTCCAAGTCAGTCATCGATCTGGAACGCATCGGCGACGAATCGACCAAAATCGCCCGTCGCGCGATTCAGTTGTGCGAAGAGGGTGAGTCCCCGCGCGGCTACGTGGAAGTGCGACACATCGGTGATCAGGTGCGCAGCATGGTGCGTGACGCGTTGGATTCGTTTGCGCGATTCGACGCTGATCTGGCGCTGTCTGTCGCTCAATACGACAAAACCATTGACCGCGAATACAAAACTGCTCTGCGCGAGCTGGTCACCTACATGATGGAAGATCCGCGTTCGATCTCCCGTGTATTGAACGTGATCTGGGTACTGCGTTCTCTCGAGCGTATTGGCGACCATGCGCGTAATATCTCTGAATTGGTCATCTATCTGGTGCGCGGCACTGACGTGCGTCACCTGGGCCTCAAGCGCATGCAGGAAGAAGTTAAGGGCCGCATTGCCGAAACTCCTAATGTTCCGGACGCACCTGACGATAAATAAGACTGCCTGCGAGAAAACGCCCGGCACACGCCGGGCGTTTTCGTTTTCCGGTTTTCAATCGTCAAGTCGCCCGCGAACAATATGTCCCGGTGTCGTCAAACAGTTTGGCAGTTGGCTTAGCGGCCAGCGATATGCTCGCCATTTGGGGTGAACACGCCATCAGGAGCGTCGATGAGTAAAGTCAGTGTTTTGGTGGTGGATGACGCGCCATTCATTCGTGATCTCGTAAAAAAAGGGCTGCGTAATGCCTTCCCGGGCGTTCAGCTGGAAGACGCAGTCAATGGCCGTAAAGCCCAGTTGCTGTTGACCCGCGAGGTGTTCGACCTGGTGCTGTGCGACTGGGAAATGCCAGAGATGTCAGGCCTTGAACTGCTGACGTGGTGCCGTCAGCAGGACAACCTGAAGACCATGCCCTTCATCATGGTCACCAGCCGAGGTGACAAGGAAAACGTGATTCAGGCGATCCAGGCCGGCGTTTCCGATTTCATCGGCAAGCCGTTTACCAATGAGCAGTTATTGACCAAGGTCAAAAAGGCGCTGCACAAGGTAGGCAAGCTGGAGGCGCTGATGACCGGTGCGCCGGCGCGCATGACGTCTGCGTTTGGCAATGACTCGTTGGGCGCGCTGACGGGTAATCGTCCGGAAGTGGTGACCACCTCGGCTTCGCCTGCACCTGCTCAGCCGTCGATCAGGCCTGCCGCACCCGTTGCGCCGTCGCCTGAGCCGAAGGGGCGCGGGCAAGGGCAACTGCGCTTGCCGAGCGGCACACAGCCGTGTGTCATCAAGGCGCTGACGCTCAAGGAAGCGCTGCTGCTGGTACGTCGCGGCGATATCTTGCCGCAGATCCTGGAAACGGCGGTGCTCGATCTGGAACAAGGTGAAAACGCCGAGGTCGCACGCCTGAATGGCTACCTGCATGCCATCGCCGCGTTCGAGCAGAAGCCCGACAGCGACTGGCTGCAAGTGACCTTTCGCTTCGTCGATCAGGACGCTCAGAAGATGGACTACCTGTCCCGTCTGATCGCACGCGGCACCGCGCAGAAGCACTTTATTCCCGGCGCTTGAAGGCCCGCCGGCCATCGCTTTTCTGCAGGAGTGAATTTATTCGCGAGGCGCCGGGGCTGATTCAGCCCATGACGCCGCTTCGCCAACAAGTTGGCTCCTACAGAGGGGTTGGAGTGCTGCTGGTCTGTAGGCGCGAATTCATTCGCGTGGCGTCAGTGCGGCTCCGACGAAACGCTGTAAGGGGTGCATAGAAATTGCAAATCCCAGCGCATCTGCCGCTGACGCGATTTCCTTGACGCTTGGTGTGTTGCCGATTGATACGGATGAGTCCTCATCAATCGGCATCGCTGTTAGTCTGGCCGTCATTCGCCCATCTCCCTGAACAGACGTATTCCGATGCTCGAGCGCTTGCTGATCTTATGTGCTTTGCTGCTGACCGCCCAATCGGCATGTGCGTTCACGATCTATAAATACACCGATGCCAACGGCGTTGTGTCGTTTACCGATCATGCAGTACCGGGCGCGGCGGTGCTCAAGTTGCGTGAGCGCATGGTCGAACGGATCGATCGGCAAGTGCGTCTGAACGTCAAGAAAGACAAGGGCGTCGACAACCTCTACGTGCGCAATGACCTTTACGCGCCAGTGGAAGTCGAGCTGAAACTGGCCGGGGTCAAAAATGTGCTCGGCGTTGCCGATCAGGTCATCCGCCGCACTGTTCCTGCACGCAGCACCGAGCGCCTGATCGCCTTGAGCCCCAAACAGGCTGGAATGGCCATGAGCTACAAGCCAAGCCTGCGCTCCATCGTCGGCGACCCACAACGCAGCTCGGGCTCGCTGGCTTATCGTTATCCGTTGCCATGGGTGGGCGGCCCGTTTCGTTTGAGTCAGGGCCCTAACGGTGCATACAGCCATTTTGGCGCCAAGAGCCGCTACGCCATGGACATCGCCATGCCCGAGGGCACGCAGATCATTGCGGCGCGGGGCGGTACCGTGATCAAGACTGAAAACAGCCAGAGCGGCAGAGGCGCCAACCCTTCAGGCAATTTCGTGAGGGTGTTGCATGACGACGGCACCATGGGCGTCTACCTGCACCTGATGCAGGGCTCGGTGGTGGTCAAGGAAGGGCAGCACGTGGTGGTGGGCAGTGCGTTGGGGCGTTCGGGCAACACCGGTAACAGCACCGGCCCGCACCTGCATTTTGTGGTGCAGCGCAACGTCGGGCTGGCGCTGGAGTCGATTCCCTACGAGTTTGCCCAACCGGTGCAGAGCCTGCCGAACTTTGCAGTGGGCGGGAATTGAAAGACTGAGTGACGCTTCTGCGCGGAGGGCGTGGGAGCTCGGCTTGCCAGCGATGGGCTGCGCGGCGGCCCCAAAACCTTGCAACGCGGTTTGCCTGACACACCGCACTCACAGATTTTACTTCCGCTGCGCGGCAGATCGCCTGCAAGCATGGCTCCCACGGCCTCCGTCCAGAATCAACGGCGACCGGATTGCTCGGGGGCGTGGCATCAATCCAGCTTCAACACCTTGGCCAGAACGATTTTCGGGCCTTTCATCTTTTTGATGATGATGCGCAGGCCTTCGACTTCCATCACTTCCTCTTCTTCAGGCACCCGCTTGAGGCTGTCATAGATAAGCCCCGCCAGCGTTTCGGCCTCTACATGATCCAGATCGATGCCCAGCAGGCGTTCGATCTTGAACAACGGCGTGTCGCCCCGCACCAGCAGTTTGCCTGGCTGATACGCGAGGATGCCGCGCTCGGCCTTACGGTGTTCGTCCTGAATGTCGCCGACCAACACTTCAAGTACGTCTTCCATGGTCAGGTAACCGATGACCTTGCCGTCGGCTTCTTCGACCAGCGCAAAGTGCGCGCCGCCCTGGCGGAACTGCTCCAGCAAGCGGGACAGCGGCATGTGCTTGGACACGCGCTCCAGCGGCCGGGTCAGCTCGGCGAGGTTGAACGACTCAGGCATGTGATCCAGCGCGGCCAGCTCAAGCAGCAAGTCCTTGATGTGCAACAGACCGACAAACTCCTCCCGCTCCGCGTCGTATACCGGATATCGGCTGAATTTATGCCGACGAAACAGCGCCATGATTTCCTTGAGCGGCGCGTTGCAATCCAGCGTCACCAGGTCTTCCCGGGAGTTGGCCCAGTCGACCACTTCCAGCTCGCCCATCTCCACGGCAGACGCCAGTACGCGCATGCCCTGATCACTTGGGTCCTGACCACGGCTGGAGTGCAGAATCAACTTGAGCTCTTCACGGCTGTAATGATGCTCGTGATGCGGGCCGGGCTCGCCCTGGCCTGCAACCCGCAGAATGCCGTTGGCGCTGGCATTGAGCAGGTAAATGGCCGGGTACATCGCCCAATAGAAGAGGTACAGCGGCACTGCGGTCCACAGCGACAGCAATTCCGGTTTGCGGATCGCCCATGACTTGGGTGCCAGTTCACCGACCACGATGTGCAGGTACGAGATCATGAAGAACGCAGAGAAGAACGAAATCCCCTTCACCACTTCAGGCGACTCCACTCCGACGGCTTCAAGCAAAGGTGCGAGCAAGTGCGCAAATGCGGGCTCGCCGACCCAGCCCAGGCCGAGCGACGCCAAAGTAATACCCAGCTGGCAGGCAGACAGGTAAGCGTCAAGCTGGCTGTGTACGGTGCGCAGAATCCGGCCTCTCCAGCCATTTTTCTCTGCGATGGATTCAACCCGCGTCGAGCGCAGTTTGACCATCGCGAACTCGGCAGCAACGAAAAAGCCGTTGAGCAGTACCAGAATCATTGCGAAAAGAATCATGCCGAAGTCGGCAAACAGGGAGGAGGCGCTTAAAGCAGGGGAAGGGTCCATGATGGAGTTTTGCGGGTTCCGTGTGATCAAAAGAGGGCGCAGCCGCCCGGTAACAGGGGCGCAAGAGGCGCAATTTAGCGGCTATCCGCCAGCTTTGCTAGGGCTTGGTCATCTGGATCGGTGGGAAGTTGCAGATAAACACGCTGCCCTTGCCCATCACGCTGTTGATCTCAAGCGCGGCCCGGTGACGCAACAGCACGTGTTTGACGATTGCCAGGCCCAGCCCGGTGCCGCCGGTGTTGGACGCACGACTGGAATCGACGCGGTAGAAGCGTTCGGTCAGACGTGGCAGGTGCTTGCTGTCGATACCGAGCCCGTTGTCCTGAACGCTCAAATGCGCGCCGCGAGAGTCGGTCCACCAGCGAATGCGGATATTGCCGTCTGCTGGCGTGTATTTGACGGCGTTGAAGATGAGGTTGGAAAACGCGCTACGCAGCTCAGGCTCGCTGCCTTTGAGGCTGGTCTCGCTGTCGATTTCCAGCGTGATCTGTTGGTTCTTGTTGCCGGACAACTCCTGAGCGTCGTTGGTGATGCTGCGCAATAGCGCGGAGACTTCCACGGGCTGGTTGTCGGACGGGTAATCCGTCGCCTCAAGCTTTGCCAGCAGCAACAGATCGTTGAGCAGCGTCTGCATGCGCCCGCCTTGCTGGTGCATCTGTTGCAGCGCCCGGCCCCAGCGTGGATTGACCTCTTCAACGTTATCGAGCAGCGTTTCCAGATAGCCACAAATTACCGTCAACGGCGTGCGTAGCTCATGGGAAACGTTGGCGACGAAGTCTTTGCGCATCTGTTCCAGCTGGTGAATGCGCGTAACGTCGCGCACGAGCATCAAATGCTCGTTGTTGCCGTAGCGGGTGATCAACAGCTGGATGCGCAGGCGATCACTGGCAGGCGAGGGGATTTCCAGTGGCTCGGTGTAGTTGTTTTGCTCGAAGTATTCTTTGAAACGCGGATGGCGCACCAGGTTCGTGACCGGCTGGCCGCTGTCCTGAGGTGTCTTGAGGCCCAGCAAGGTTTCAGCGGCGCGGTTCCACCATTCAAGGTTGCCCTCGCTGTCGAGCATGATCACCGCATCACGGAGCGCTGCGGTGGACTCCTGAACCCTGTCGATAACCGCCTGCAAGCGCCCGCGCACGCGCATGTCGCGTCGCTGCAGGTGATAAATACTGTCGAATACCTCGCCCCACAACCCATAGCCGTCAGGCGGTGGTTCGTCGGCTTTGTGATGGCGCAGCCAGTCGTGCAGGCGCAGCAACTGCTTCAACGTCCAGGCCAGATACAACGCCAGCCCGATGGCCAGACACCAGCCGTAGTGCCCGCTGATCAAGCCCGCCAGCAGTGAGCCCGTGACCAAGAACAGCAGATGGCGAATCAGCGTGCCGTGCCAGTTGTGATTCAATTAAAACGCGTCCTTGTCCTGAGCAAACTGTCGGCAGCCGCCCCAAATGCTTGTTCAGCTTTTGGTAGAAAAGCGATAGCCGGTGCCGCGCACGGTTTGTACCAGATTCTCGTAGGCATCGCCGAGGGCTTTGCGCAGGCGGCGGATGTGAACATCAACGGTGCGCTCCTCGACATAGACGTTGCCACCCCAGACCTGATCGAGCAATTGCCCGCGAGTGTAAGCGCGTTCCTGGTGGGTCATGAAAAATTGCAGCAGGCGGTATTCGGTAGGGCCCATTTCAGCGGGTTTGCCATCGATGGTTACGCGGTGGCTAATGGGGTCGAGCAGCAGGCCGCCTACTTCGATTGGCGATTCACCATCGGTCGGGCCTGCACGGCGCAGCACAGCCTTGAGGCGGGCGACCAGTTCACGCGGGGAGAAGGGTTTGGTGATGTAGTCATCGGCGCCGACTTCAAGGCCCTGAATCTTGTTGTCCTCTTCGCCTTTGGCCGTGAGCATGATGATCGGGATGTCCCCCGTCAGCTCGTCACGTTTGAGTCTGCGGGCCAACTCGATGCCAGAAGTGCCAGGCAGCATCCAGTCAAGCAGGATCAGATCCGGTTTGCGATCAACGATGATGGCGTGAGCTTGTTGCGAATTCTCAGCCTCCATGCAGTCGTAGCCGGCCATTTCCAATGCAACGGCGATCATTTCGCGAATCGGTGCTTCGTCGTCAACGATCAGAATGCTCCTGCCAGCCATGCCTAGAACCTCTTGTCATTTAACTGTCTTGGGGCGCATTAGATAACGGAATTATTGCAGTCGTGTGACAGGTTTCTGAGTCGCTGGCGGGAAAGCCTGATGTAGCGCTAAGCTTGAGGTCTTGTCCTACAACAAAGTTGTCCCACAACGACTACAAAAAGAGGATTCATCTGATGGCTAAGTTTTCATCTTCCCTTCTTGGTCTGCTTGCTGCCGCAGCGCTTGCATCGTCTGGCATGGCGTTCGCCGCAGAACCTGCCATGACCAAGGACGGCATGCTGGTCGACCATAAAGGCATGACGCTTTACACCTTCGACAAAGATACCTCAGCCGGTAAGTCGGTTTGCAACGATCAATGTGCAACCAACTGGCCGCCGCTTACGGCATCCAGTTCCGACAAGTCTGTCGGGGACTGGACCGTCATCAAGCGTGACGACGGCGCATCACAGTGGGTTTACAAAGGCAAAGCGCTGTACACCTTCAAAAACGACAAGGCGGCTGGCGACAAAAGTGGCGATGGCAAAGGTGACGTCTGGCACATCGCTAAACCCTAAGCTCCTCAACCACTGATACGTGTGCGCTGGCCGGTGGTCAGCGCATTGCGTAGTCCAGGACGATCCCGACAAAAATCGCCAGCCCCGCCCAATGGTTATGCAAAAACGCCTTGAAGCAGACTTGAGGCTCGCGGTTGCGGGTTGACCAGAATTGCCAGGCGAAACATGCCGCCGCCACCAGCAGTCCCATCAAGAAGTACAGACCCAACTCAAAGCGTGCCCCGGCCAGCATCAGGCAGCCGAGCGCCAGGCATTGCAAGGTAATGATGATGACTCGATCCGCATCGCCGAACAGCACGGCAGTGGACTTGACGCCGATCTTCAAATCGTCTTCGCGGTCTGTCATCGCGTAATACGTGTCGTAACCCACCGTCCACAACAGATTGGCGATGTACAACAGCCAGGCGGCGGCAGGCAAGTCGCCGGTCTGCGCCGTGAAAGCCATCGGCATACCCCACGAAAACGCTGCCCCCAGCACCACCTGCGGGTAATACGTATAACGCTTCATGAAGGGATAGCAGGCCGCCAGCGCCAGCCCTCCGAACGACAGCCAGATGGTGGTTGCGTTGGTCAGCAGCACCAGCAAAAAGCTTAAACCCACCAGAATGGCGAACAGCACCAGCGCCTCTTTACTGCTGACTTTGCCGCTCACCAATGGGCGTTGTTCGGTGCGTTTGACGTGGCCGTCCACTTTGCGGTCGGCGAAGTCGTTGATCACGCAGCCCGCAGCGCGCATCAGGATCACGCCGACCACGAAGATCGATACATTGGCCAGTGACGGTGAACCTTTGCCGGCAATCCACAGCGCCCACAAGGTTGGCCACAGCAGCAGATAAATACCGATGGGCTTGTCGACGCGGGTCAATTGCACGAAGTCCCATGCGCGAGGGTTCAGCCGGTTCAGGGATTTGAGTAGCGAAACGTACATCAGCGGGGCTCCGCAACGAAGGGGGCAGCGAGTTCGATGGCGTGCCACAGCGTAGGCAGGAAGACTTCGGCGACCAGAATGCTCAAGCCTGAGCGGGTGAAGCATGAGCGACGAGCCCACAAGCCGTCTTGTGCACTATCGGCGGGCAACGAGGCTGCCGGATAGCGAGAGACTTGTAGCGGTCCGCGGATAAAAGCCTTGTCGCTGAACAGCAGTTCGCCAAGCGAGCGGGTGCCCAGTTTGTCCATGTGCAAGCCGTCCAGCTCCAGTGCGCTGCGAGCGGCAACGCTGCGCGCGAAGACCCAGGTTTCCCCATTGCCGCGCAGATACACTTCCCTGACCCAGCCTTCACTGCCTTCGGGCAGTTCAAGCGCCGTGCATTCATCCGGGCGCAATGTTTGCCAGCCTTCGTGCAGCGGCATGACGCTGAAGCCGTTATTGGATAAGCGGCTAAGGCGACGGGTCAGCGAGTCTTCGTTGAAGAGCCAATCGAGAATCACAGGCTCGGGCGTGTCGGTCATCTGATCGCGCAGACGCCAGTTTTGGGACGCAAATGCAGGATTTTGCTGGATCACGGTGAGCATTTATTGGCAGCAATCGAGGCGCCGAGCTTAGCACGATTGGCCGTTTTCACTGACCAATGCGCCAGAGCCTTTGCGTCGATGAGGCTTGCGTCAAAGCCCTGCGATCAGTAAAACGCCCTGACCCAGTTAATAATCAGGCGGCGCCGCAAACAGACTGGGCGCGTATCGCCGCCTGAGTTCATAAAGCCTGAGAGAACCGACCGATGAAGAAGTGGCAATGTATTGTCTGTGGCCTGATTTACAACGAAGCCGATGGTTGGCCGGATGACGGCATTGCGCCCGGCACCTTGTGGCAGGACGTACCTGAAGATTGGCTATGCCCGGATTGTGGCGTCGGCAAAATGGATTTCGAGATGATCGAAATCGGCTGATGCGTCACACCTTTTCATTATTCAGGAGAAACGAATGAACGCACCTGTCGTGATCATCGGCACCGGCCTTGCGGGTTACAACCTCGCTCGGGAATTTCGCAAGCTCGATGGCGAGACGCCGCTGCTGCTGATTACCGCTGACGATGGGCGTTCGTACTCCAAGCCGATGCTGTCCACCGGGTTTGGCAAGAACAAGGATGCCGATGGCCTGAGCATGGCTGAGCCAGGCACGATGGCCGAGCAACTCAAGGCCCAGGTGCGCACGCACACGCGTATCAGCGGCATTGACCCGGGCCACAAAAGGCTCTGGATTGGCGAAGAATCTGTGCCTTATCGTGATTTGATTCTGGCGTGGGGCGCAGAAACGGTGCGTGTGCCGATAGAAGGCGACGCCAGTGATGCCATCTTCCCGATCAATGACCTGGAAGATTACGCGCGCTTTCGCCTGGCAGCGGCTGGCAAGCGTCGGGTGCTGATACTGGGCGCGGGCCTGATTGGATGCGAGTTTGCCAACGACCTGATACTGGGCGGTTACGAGGTTGATCTGGTGGCCCCGTGCGAGCAAGTCATGCCTACGTTGCTGCCCACTGCGGTGGCGACGGCAGTGCAGGCCGGACTCGAAAGCATCGGTGCCCGGTTTCACCTCGGCCCTTTGGTGACACGCCTGTCACGCGTTGAACAAGGGCTTGAAGCCCATTTGTCTGACGGCCAGGTGCTGGCTTGCGATGTGGTGTTGTCGGCCATCGGCCTGCGCCCACGAATGGATCTTGCGGCAGCGGCAGGCCTGGAAACCGGCCGTGGCATCGTCGTTGATCGTCATCTGAAGACCTCTCATGCCAACATCTTTGCGCTGGGCGATTGTGCCGAAGTGGATGGCCTGAACATGTTGTACGTGATGCCTCTGATGACATGCGCCCGGGCATTGGCGCAAACCCTGGCGGGCACGCCTGCTGCGGTGAAGTACGGGCCCATGCCTATCACTGTCAAAACGCCGGCGTGCCCATTGGTGGTTTCGCCGCCGCCCAAAGGCACTGAAGGCGTTTGGAGTATTGAAGGGCAAGGCGCGGACATCAAGGCGCTGTGCCACGACGATGCCGGAAACCTGCTCGGCTATGCGCTCACCGGTGCAGCTGTCATGGAAAAGCTGGCACTGAACAAGACATTGCCGGCTTTGCTGGCTTAAATACCGGTCGTTCTGTCGGATAAGCCGCGATTTTGTTCTCAGAAACGTCTGGCACGTACTGGCGCAGCTCTCGGCAGCGTGCCATCCTCATTCGCGTCAGCCGCACCGTAGAGCCGTTGCGGCGCCTGCTCGCTGCTCAGGACGAGTAGCACGGCACATAACAACAAAAAACCGTAAAAGAGGCTTCATATGCGTAAACCAGATCTCGCAGCCGCCATCGCTGAAAAAGCAGACCTCACCAAAGAACAAGCCAATCGCGTACTCAACGCGGTCCTGGAAGAAATCACGGGTGCCTTGCACCGCAAAGACACTGTAACCCTCGTAGGTTTTGGTACTTTCCTGCAGCGTCATCGCGGTGCACGGACAGGCAAAAACCCGCAAACGGGTGAGCCGGTGAAGATCAAGGCAAGCAACACGGTGGCGTTCAAACCGGGTAAGTTTTTGAAAGACAGCGTCAATCCGGTAAAAGAAAAAGAAACAGCACCGAAAGCCGCCAAAGCTGCCAAGGCCGCTAAATAAGTTCGACGCCTTAGCGGGAGGCGCAGAGCAAAAAAATGGGCATATCAACGCGTGTTGAATGCCCTTTTTTTCGTCTGTGGTTTGAGCCTGCGCAAGGATCTATGTCGCCATTTGCGACCGACTGGTTCTACGTGCGACTGCCTGATACAAGCCCGCTACACTGCGATTCGGTCGCGACATCCAGACTGATCAGCTGAGAGCTTTGGGCATGAAATTTCGTTTTTTATTGTGGGCGCTCGGGTTGCTGATGGCCCGCGCCAGTCGCAACAATCCTGCGTTTCAACAGCAGCTATCGGGCAAAGACCTGACCTTTCAACTGCAGACATTTGACGGCAAAGTTGCTCGGCATTTCATCGTCAGAAACCAGCGAATCAGCAGCCACGGCGGCGTTGTACCGGAGCCGGCGTTCTCCATAGCCTTCAAGGACGCCGCGTACGGCTTCGCCACGTTGCAGGCGAAAAACAAGCAACTGGCCTTCATGCAGGGCGTTCAGGACAAAAACATTCAGGTCAAAGGCAACACCGGCCTGGTGATGTGGTTTCAGGGCCTGATGAAGTACCTGAAGCCGAGAAAGAAGAAATAGATGACCGCAGGATAAACTCCCTGCCCGGGAGGGATCCTGCGGCCTACTGGCTGTCAGTGAAACTGCGCAGCCAGTTCCCGCAGTAGAGTTTCTGCTTCGAGCACTTTGTGCACCACGTCATCGGCTTTTTCGCGTGGCAATTCCAGGCGCTCGAACAGCTCGTCCGGAATGTCTTCAGCCGGGCCAGAGCCAATGCCTTGATTCTTCAGCAGGCCCACCGCCAGAAAAACCAGATTCGCGTAGGCCGCGTGTTCACGGTCGTAATGCGGGTCGTGCTGGAAGCGCAGTGCGGTGGACAGTTCTTCCGGCATGTCCCAGTTACGCATCAGCCACGAGCCGATCTGCTCACGTGTGATGCCCAGCAAATGCTGCTCGACAAAGCTGTGATGCAGGTGCGGATTGACCTCGATCTGCCGGCAGATCAACGAGAAATGCGGCGGAAACACGTGAGCCAGCAGCAGATAGCCGAAGTTATGCAGCAGACCGGCCAGGTAGGTCAGGCCACTCTCAGGACGCTTTGCCCGCGGCATTGCCCGCGTCAGCCCCTCGATCACAGCGGCCGTGTAGATGGACTGCTGCCAGTATGGCGTCGACTGTTGCGGATGATCCTTCGGCAGACTCAGGGTTTTACCAAGCGCCAGGCCAAGTGCGAGGTTGATGACCAGATCGAACCCCAGTACCCGCACGATCGCATCTTCTACAGAACGAATCTTCCCGGCAGAGCCGTAATAGGGCGATGACGCCCAACTGACCACTTGAGCGGCCAGTGACGGATCGGTCTCGACCACGCCAGTAATGTCGTCGATGGTTGCGTCGGGATCAACACGCAGTTTGATGATTTTTTGCGCAGTGTCAGCCAGCGGCGGGATCTCGACTGTTGCTTCAAGACGCTGTTGGATGCGCCGGGCGGTGAAGTCCTGCATTGCCTTGCTGATCTCCTGACGGTCATCGTCCGGACGGTGCAGGTTCGGCTGAATCGCAGTCACAGGCTCGCCAAAGCGTGCCGCACTGGCTTTGCTCAGCATGCTCCTGAAGTCGTCGCTGGAAATCTCCAGCAGCACGCCTGGTTCGCCCGAGTCGATAAGCAGCAGGGGCTCTTGCAGCATGCGTTCTTCGTACAGGCAGGGACAACTGGTCAAAGCGGGGAGCGCCGGCAGGACGCGCAGGTTGTGTTTTTCCAGCATCTGCTCAATGCGCTCCTGAGACACCGCTGTCAGTTTGCGCCCGGTTAATTCAGTGATCCGGCTCAGGTCCAGCAAGTGACTTTGCGGGAACAGAATCAGCAGCGCCCCGACAGAGTCGTCCACCAGAACCGCTTGAACCTTCTGTGCCATAGGGATGTGTTTATCGGCCATGACTTCGCGGCAATTGATGGCCAATTTGCCAAGCAGCTGCCGTACGACAGACGAGGCGCGAGTGGTGGGGTCGACGTGGGCAACTTCTGTCATGGTCTGGATCCAAGTTCCTACAATCGTTGGAGTATAACCAGCTTAGTTACGATGAGGGTGTGGCAGTCATGGATTGCGCTGACTGCTTCACACTTGACCGTACTGCTGGCCATGTCGCAGCCACCGTTCCAGCAATGGGCTGACGTGCTTCGGCCATCGTTCGAGCAGCGCCTGGGCGGCGTCCCTGACAGCAGGTAACAAATCTGCATCTCGCATCAGGTCTGCGACCTTGAATTGAAGCAGGCCGGTTTGCCGTGTGCCGAGCATTTCCCCAGGGCCGCGAAGCTCCAGATCTTTTTCCGCGATCACGAAGCCGTCGTTGGTTTCACGCATGATGCCCAGCCGCTGGCGGCCAATTTGCGACAGCGGCGGGTGGTAGAGCAGCACGCAATGGCTCGCCGCGCTGCCTCGCCCGACACGCCCGCGCAACTGGTGCAACTGCGCGAGGCCCAGCCGCTCGGGGTTCTCAATGATCATCAGGCTGGCATTGGGCACGTCAACCCCCACTTCAATAACCGTGGTTGCCACCAGCAGTTGCAGCGCGCCCTGTTTGAACTCGGCCATTACCGCAGCTTTTTCAGCGGGTTTCATACGGCCATGAATCAAGCCCACACGCAGCTCGCCGAGGGCGCTGGTCAACTCTTCAAAACTGGTTTCGGCGGCTTGGCAGGTCAGCTCTTCGGACTCCTCGATCAGGGTGCATACCCAGTACGCCTGACGGCCTTCCGCACACGCGTTACGCACCCGTTCGACCACTTCGATGCGGCGGCTGTCGACCACCAGCACGGTGTTGACCGGTGTCCGGCCGGGCGGCAGTTCATCAAGGATCGAGGTGTCCAGGTCTGCGTACGCGCTCATGGCCAGCGTTCGCGGAATCGGCGTTGCGGTCATGATCAACTGATGAGGGCACATTCGTCCGCCGACGCCTTTTTTGCGCAGCGCCAGACGTTGCTGCACGCCGAAGCGATGCTGTTCGTCGATGATCACCAACGCGAGATTCTTGAACTGCACTTCATCCTGAAACAGCGCGTGGGTGCCCACGACCATCTGTGTGCCGGTGGCGATCTGCTCCAGCGAGGTGGCGCGCGCCTTGCCCTTGAGCTTGCCCGCGAGCCAGGCGGTCTCGATGCCCAGCGGCTCCAGCCAGCGTTTGAAGTTGATGTAATGCTGCTCGGCCAGAATCTCGGTCGGCGCCATCAGCGCCACTTGATAGCCTGCCTCAAGGGCCTGCAGCGCAGCCAGCGCGGCGACCACAGTTTTACCGGCGCCCACATCGCCCTGAATCAGGCGCAGCATGGGTTCGTGTTGACTGAGGTCGTATGCAATTTCGTTACCCACCCGCTGTTGTGCACCCGTCGGCGGGAATCCGAGATTGGCGAGAAACTGCTTGGGCAGCTTTTTGGCAGGGGGCAATGCAGGCGCCCGTTGCGAGCGCAGGCTTTCACGCAGGCGCTGCTGGGACAATTGATGAGTCAGCAGTTCCTCGAACGCCAGCCGGTGCTGCGCCCAGTGATGACCCAGCGCCAGCTCCTCAACATCGGCATCGGCGGGGGGATGGTGCAAATAACGAATGGCTTCGTCGAGCGGTGCCAGTTGGTAATCGCGGGCCAGCTCTTCGGGCAGCCAATCGGGAAGGCTTTTGGGGCCGAGCATCGACAGGCTCTGCTGGCACAGCTGGCGCAGGCGCTGCTGAGTCAGGCCTTCGGTCGTCGGGTAGATTGGCGTGAGCGTCACGTCCACCGGGGGCGGTTCATCGCCCGTCAGCGCGCGGTACTCAGGGTGATAGATTTCAAGCCCTGACGCACCGGGACGTGCCTCGCCATAGCAGCGAACGTGGGTGCCACGTTTCAGGCTGTCCTTCTGCGCGTTGCTGAAATGGTAGAAACGCAGACTCAGTACGCCGGTGCCATCGCCAAGCCGCACCAACAGGCTGCGGCGCTTTCCCATCACCACATCGGCGCCGCTGACCACGCCCTCGATCACCGCATCCTGCCCAGGGCGCAGTTGGCCAATGGGCACGACGCGGGTTCGGTCCTGATAGCGCAGCGGCAGATGAAAAAGCACGTCCTGAATGTTTTCCAGGCCGACCTTTGCCAGCTTTTCAGCCATGGCCTCGCCGACGCCCTTGAGCGCCGTCACCGAGACGTGTGACAGCTCCGTCATACTGCCTGCTTAACTCGCTTGTGCTTTAGGTTTGGCAACCGAGCACAGACGAATGGAATCGGCAAGAATTTCGATGGCTTTGGGACGGGGGAAGCTCGCACGCCAGGCGATCGCAACTGTGCGGAACGGCACCGGTGGAGACAGTGGACGCACTTCAATGACGCCGGGCGCGTAGTGATGGCTGTCGACTGCGGACATCGGCAGGATCGAAACACCCAGTCCCGAAGCCACCATGTGGCGGATGGTTTCCAGCGAGCTTGACTCAACCGTTGTGTGTTTTGCGCTGTCCCCGCCTTTGACAAGCGTTGGGCATGCTTCAAGCACCTGATCGCGGAAGCAATGGCCTTCACCAAGCAGCAGCAGGCTCTTGTCGTTGAGCGCCGAGGCGTCAATGGTGGCTTTCTGCGTCCAGGGATGATCGGCAGGCATCAGGACATAGAAAGGTTCGTCGTATAGCTGCAGCGTCAAAACGTCGGCTTCGTTGAACGGCAGCGCGATGATGATCGCGTCGAGCTCCCCGTTGCGCAGCTTGTCGCGCAATACGTGGGTGAAATTCTCTTCGATGTACAACGGCATTTGCGGGGCGACCCGATGCAGTTGTGGAATCAGGTGCGGGAACAGATAAGGCCCTACGGTATAGATTGCGCCGACCTTGAGAGGAGCAGTGAGCTGATTCTTCCCGGTTTGGGCCAGTTCACGAATGCCTTGGGCCTGTTCGAGCACTTTTTGTGCCTGAGCCACGATGCCCTCGCCAACCGGCGTAAGACGTACAGCACTCTTGCTGCGCTCGAAAATCAGCACGCCGAGTTCATCTTCCAGCTTTTTGACGCCCACCGACAAGGTAGGCTGGCTCACATGGCAGCGCTCGGCCGCGTGGCCAAAGTGCTGCTCTTGAGCGAGGGTAACGATGTAGCGCAATTCTGTAAGGGTCATAACGTGCGTCCATTAAGCTGCGGCCCCAGCATAGCGGGTGCAATCGATAGACGCACGTTATCAGCCCAATCGGTTTAACAAAATCAAGGTTTCAGCGTTTATCCAGCGAGTAAACGAACGGTGCGACCACTTCTAACGAGCCATTGTTGAGCAATTCGGCCGGAGGCTTGGGCAGCGGCTGCGCTCGACGAATCATTTCAAGCGTGGCGCGATCCAGTGCTGCACTGCCCGATCCCCCCGCAATTTCGTAAGAAAGTACGTTGCCGTCCTTGTCGACCACGAAGCGCAAGCGGCTGATGCCTTGGGTGCCGCGCCGACGCGCATCTTCCGGATAGCGCTTGAATTTGCTCAAGTGACGCAACAGATCGCCCTGCCAGTTGGGCAATGCATTGCTCGGCGGTGCAGGAGGCGCCGCTTGTGGCGCTGCTGATTTCTCCGGCTTGGCGTTGGAAGGAGGCGTGTCTACCGGCTTTTCGTCAGCTGGCTTTTCTTCCTTCGGTGGCTCGATCTTTTTTACCGGCTTGGGTGGTTGGGGCTTGGGCTTGGGCTTGACCGGTTTGGGAATCGCGATTTCCGGTTTTGGCGCTTCGGCAATCGGCGGGATCGGTAGCGGCTCTTCAGGCGCTGGAGGCTGTGGCGGCTGCACCACCTTTGGCGGTGGCGGGGGCGCAGGCTCGGGAATGGGTGCCAACTCGACCATCATCGCCGCCGGTGGTAGCTCGATGGCCTGCGAAGTGGGCCAGCGCAAGGCGACGATGATCGCAATGGCATGGACCGCCAGCACCAACAACAGACTACCGCTATAGCGCGTCAGTTTTTGGCGCCTACTGATCATTTCTTACCAACCGTCTCAAGACCGACCAGCCCGACTTTCAAATACCCGGCACTGCGCAGCGCGTTCATGACTTCCATCAGATCGCCGTAATCCACGCCTTTGTCGGCCTGGAAGAAGATCGTCGTGTCTTTTTTGCCTTTGGTCTTGGCGTCGAGCGTTGGACCGATCAGCTCGCGTGCGACTTTCTCGTCGCCCAGGTACAGGCTTTGGTCAGCCTTGACGCTGAGGAACACCGGTTTCTCGGGTCGCGGTGCAGGTTTTGCCGTGGAAGCAGGCAGGTCGACCTTGATGTCTACGGTTGCCAGCGGGGCTGCCACCATGAAGATGATCAGCAGGACCAGCATCACGTCGATGAACGGCGTGACGTTGATTTCGTGGTTTTCGACGAGATCATCGCCGCCTTCGTTCAGATGCAGGCCCATGGTTTACCCCATTTTTACCATGTGCGGCGTCTGGCTACGCTCAGCAACAGGTTGGTGATCCAGATCACGGCTGACCAGCAGCAGCACATGTGCGGAGGCGTCGGACACCTGCGCTTTGTAGCCTGCAATCGAGCGGGCGAAGACGTTATAGATGACAACGGCCGGAATCGCTGCAACCAGACCCAGCGCGGTCGCCAGCAAGGCCTCGGCGATGCCGGGCGCTACGACTGCAAGGTTGGTGGTCTGGGTTTTGGCGATGCCGATGAAGCTGTTCATGATGCCCCACACGGTGCCGAACAGACCCACGAAGGGCGCGGTAGAGCCGATCGTGGCGAGCACGCCGGTGCCCATGCTCATGTTGCGGCCACACGCGGCCACCAGCCTTTCGAGGCGGAAGCTCACACGCTCTTTGATACCTTCGCGTTCGCGGCTGTTAACCGACAGGCGCATTTCTTCGAGCGCGTCATGCACCAGCAGATTGGCCAGGGTGCCTTGTTTGCTGGCGCTGGCACTGGCTTCGTCCAGCGTGCGGGCTTTCTTCAGATTGGCGATTTCACCCCGCAGACGGCGCTTGGCGCCCAGCAGTTCGAAGCCTTTGGATATCCAGATAGTCCAGGTGATGATCGAGGCAATTGCCAGACCGATCATCACGGCCTTGACCACGACATCCGCGTTTTTGTACATGCCCCACGGCGACAGGTCGTGGGACATGCCCAGACTATTCTCCTCGGGCGCAGCTTCCATTGACTCGGCTGGAGCGGCAGGCGCTTGAACGGGAGGGGCGGCGGCGGTGTCAATCGGTGTAGAAGTCGGCGCCGCTGATTGTACAGAGGTGGGTTGCGTTGGCGCGGTGGCATCTGCCAGAGCGACCGGTGTCAGCATCAGGCTGAACAGCATTGCTGCGATACCGCGCATTGCACGAGGCAGGTGTGGAAGCTTGATAGGTGAAGCGGGGGCTGGGATAGGTATCATGCTGACCGGACCTGAGGTGAAAAATAGGTGTTCGTTCTCGAGACGTCGCGCTGGCGCGAGGCGAGCGGAGGAGAACAAAGGGCCAGCATTATTGCAAGTAATTCTCGTTAACGAAAGTAACAGAGTTTCTTTTTTTCTTTCAATCGCGTCTCGCCGGTCAGTTGTACGGCCTGTTTACGCGATCGGAACCCCATCTGATCTGGAGATTTAACATGGCGGCCCCTCGCGTTTTGATCGCCGGTTGCGGCGATATCGGCAGTCGCTTGGCTTTGCAGTTGCTGCCGCATGGCTGGACTGTTTACGGGCTACGCCGCTCGATTGAGCGTCTGCCGGAGCATGTCGTTGGCGTCAGTGCAGACCTTTTCGACACCCGGATGCCTGCACAGTGGCCCGCGGGTGAGATCGATTATCTGGTGTACTGCGCGACGCCCACCGACCGCGATGAAGCCGGCTATAGGGCGGCTTATGTAGATGGGTTGCGTCACGTGATTGACTGGACCCATCGCAGTGGTCAGCGGCCAAAACGTCTGATCTTTGTCTCCAGCAGCAGCGTCTACGGCCAGCAGCAGGGAGAGTGGGTGGATGAAAGCTCGCCGACGCTGGCCAGCGGGTTTTCCGGTGAAATAATGCTTGAGGCCGAGCAAGTCGCACTTAATAGCGGGTTTGCAGCAAGCGTGGTCAGGCTGACCGGCATCTACGGGCCGGGCCGCAGCGACTTGATGAACCGAGTGCGTCAGGGCTACAGCGTGGCAATCAACCCGCCTTTATATGGCAACCGGATACACGCCGACGATGCGGCTGGGCTTTTGGCGTTTCTGCTGCAGGCGGATGAGCAAGGCGTTGCGCTGGAAGACTGCTACATCGGCGTGGACGATGCGCCTGATCCGTTGTCTGACGTGGTGCAATGGATGCGCCAACGATTGGGCGTAACCGAGTGGTCTGAAGAGACCAGCATACGCCGCGCCGGGAGCAAGCGTTGCAGCAACACGCTCGCCAAAGCCGTGGGCTGGACGTTGCGTTATCCGAGTTATCGGGAAGGGTATGAGGCGATGTTGAAGGCTGAGGCGTGAGCGCCTGACCGACCTTGTAGAAGCGCACTTGCCAGGAAGGCCCGTCGTACGGACCTCACTCATCGCGGCAAGCGCGCTCTAAAAGCTATGAAGCGCAGTCAATCAGTTCTTCTGCAACACCCACTGGCTGGCGCCAGGACGCAGATCTGGCATTTCATCAGCTTTGGCGTTGTTCACTGCCTGGAAAATTTCCAGCTGATTACCACTGCGAACGAATATCCAAGGGTTGCCCTGCTCGTTCTTTTCAAGCCACATGCTGTCGTATTCGCCACTCATGGCTGCACAGTCGCCAGCCAGGCATAGCGCATAACGGTCATTGCCCGGCAGGCCGGACACGCTGCCATCAGGCTGGAATTCAACCACGCCGCCTTGCCCCTCGCCTTGGACGATGGACCATTTGCCGCCTAGGTAGGCACTGTAAAGACCGCGTTCGAAGCTGGTCCCTGGCTGAGCGCCGGCAGGTGCGGCTTCCTTCGGTGCTTTGAAGCGCTGCTCGGGGCCGGAGTCGGTGGCGGTCTGGACCAATGCGTCTCCTTTGAGCGTCAAGTCTTCAAAAGAATTGCCATAAAAGTCGATGCGCAACTTGCCGTCGGCGGCGCTGACAATCTTGCCTTCACTGAGCTCAAAGCCGTTCGACGCGATTGCCTTGCCGCCCTTGGTGTCGATGTTCCACTCAAGATTCGGCCCGTGGGCAAGCAAGGCCTGACGCAGGTTTCCGCCTTCAGCGGCTGCATCGATGGCTGTCTGGTTGATCCAGGCCCCGTCAGGACTAGGGTTGGAATGGCTGGCGCAGCCGCTCAAAAGTGCGGCCAGCAGCGAGAGGGCGAACGCAACGCGCATAAGCGGAGTCCTTCCTTTTCTCAGAGGGGGTGGCGGAACGCAAAGCGCTCCGCGAGGGATTTACTCGATAACGAGAATGGCGTCCATCTCAACCATGGCGCCTTTGGGCAAAGCCGCTACACCAATCGCCGCGCGAGCAGGGTAAGGCTGTTCAAAATACTTGCCCATGATCTCGTTGACCTTGGCAAAGTGACTCAGGTCCGTCAGGAAGATGTTCAGCTTGACGATGTCCTTAAATGAGCCGCCGGCCGCTTCGGCAACCGACTTCAGGTTTTCAAACACCTGAACGGTCTGGGCTTCGAAGCCTTCAACCAGTTCCATGGTCTTTGGATCGAGTGGGATCTGTCCGGACATGTAGACAGTGTTGCCAGCTTTGATTGCCTGAGAGTACGTGCCGATGGCAGCAGGCGCTTTATCGCTGGTAATGACGGTCTTGCTCATGAAGAACTCCTGTTAACGGGGGGTGGCTACGCGCGCATGCGGGTGATGCGGATCACGCCGGTGAGGGCGCGTAGTTTCTTGATCACGCGGGCCAGGTGTACGCGGTCGTGCACGCTGACCACCAGTTGGACCACGCTGATGCGGCCATCGCGCTCATCCATACTGATTTTTTCAATGTTGCCGTCCGCCGCGTTGACACTGCTGGCCAGCAGCGCGATCAGGCCGCGCTGGTGTTCCAGCTCGACACGCAGCTCGACGTTGAATTCGCCCGTGACATCCTTGGCCCAGGACAGCTGGATGCATTTTTCCGGATTGTGGCGCAGTTCGCTGATGTTTCGGCAATTGTCCAGATGCACCACCATGCCTTTGCCCGCAGACAGGTGCCCGACGATAGGATCGCCCGGGATAGGCGTGCAGCATTTGGCATAGCTGAGGACCAGCCCTTCAGTGCCGCGAATCGCCAGCGGACCTTGGGCGTTGGGCAGTTCTTCGCCTTCGGTGGCCAGCAACCTGCGGGCAACGACATACGCCATGCGATTACCCAGGCCGATGTCTTCGAGGAGGTCTTCAATGACCTCGACCCGGTACTCGGCAAGGATCAGTCCCACGCGCTCGGCGGGTACTTTCTCCAGGTTGGTTTCGAACCCGTTAAGCACCTTGTTCAACAGCCGCTCCCCCAGGCTGATGGACTCGGAGCGCCGTTGCAGCTTGAGCGCATGGCGGATATGCGTGCGCGCCTTACCGGTGACCACGAAGTTAAGCCAGGCAGGATTTGGCCGTGCGCCCGGGGCGCTGACAATTTCGACTGTGGAGCCGCTCTGCAGCGGTTCAGACAACGGCGCCAGTCGGCGGTTGATCCGGCAGGCGATGCAACTGTTGCCAACGTCGGTATGGACGGCGTAAGCAAAATCGACGGCCGTGGAGCCTTTGGGCAGCTCCATGATTCGTCCCTTGGGCGTGAACACATACACCTCGTCAGGGAACAGGTCGATCTTGACGCTTTCGATGAATTCCAGCGAGTTGCCGGCACGTTGCTGCATTTCCAGCACGCCTTTTACCCACTGGCGTGCGCGTGCGTGGGTGCCTTTTGGCTGCTCATCGCCGGACGACTTGTACAGCCAGTGTGCCGCAATCCCGTTATTGGCCATTTCTTCCATTTCGCGAGTGCGAATCTGGATTTCTATGGGCACGCCATGCATTCCGAACAGCGTCGTATGCAGCGACTGGTAGCCGTTGGCTTTAGGGATTGCGATGTAATCCTTGAAACGTCCAGGCAGCGGCTTGTACAAATTGTGTACAGCGCCAAGGACGCGATAGCAGGTGTCCACCTTGTCGACGATGATGCGGAACGCATAAACGTCCATGATCTCGTTGAATGCCCGACGCTTGCCGCGCATCTTTTTGTAGATGCCGTACAGGTGCTTCTGACGGCCGCTGACTTCGCCCTCGATCTCGTCGACTGCAAGGCAGTGGCTCAGAGATTCTTCGATCTTGTTAACCAGCTCTTTTCGATTGCCCCGTGCACGTTTGACGGCCTGGCCAATGCGCGAGGAGCGCATGGGGTACATCGCCTTGAAACCCAGGTCTTCGAATTCGATACGCACGCTGTGCATGCCCAAGCGGTTGGCGATGGGCGCATAGATTTCGAGGGTTTCTTTGGCGATGCGGCGGCGCTTTTCACCGGATAAGACTTCCAGTGTGCGCATGTTGTGCAGGCGGTCTGCGAGCTTGACCAGAATCACGCGGATATCGCGTGCCATGGCCATGGCCATCTTCTGGAAGTTTTCGGCCTGAGCTTCGGCTTTGGTTTCGAAGTTCATCTGGGTCAGTTTGCTGACGCCGTCGACCAGTTCGGCCACAGTTTCACCAAACTGCGCACAGAGCGCTTCTTTTGCGATGCCGGTGTCTTCGATCACGTCATGCAACATGGCGGCCATCAGGCTCTGATGGTCCATGTGCATGTCAGCAAGGATATTGGCCACCGCCAGTGGATGCGTGACGTAGGCTTCGCCGCTTCGACGGCGTTGGCCGTCGTGAGCCTGTTCGGCATAGAAATACGCCCGGCGAACCAGATTGACCTGGTCTTTGCCGAGGTAGGTCGAGAGGCGATCGGCGAGGGCGTCTATGCTCGGCATGGTGAGTATCCTCGCCGCTGACAGTGACCCTGCGCCGTACTACGTCGACCTGGCATAGGCTTAAACGGCCTCGTTGGACTCGTCCTCGAAGGCCGCGAACAGCGGCTCATCTTCAACGATTTCGGCTTCTGCGATCACAGCGTAATCCATCAGGCCAGCGGCGATTTCGCGCAGTGCCATGACGGTAGGCTTGTCATTTTCCCAGGCCAGCTTTGGTTCTTTGCCGCCGGTTGCCAGTTGACGAGCACGTTTGGTAGAGAGCATGACCAGCTCAAAACGGTTATCCACGTGTTCTAGGCAGTCTTCAACGGTTACGCGAGCCATGGGTATTCCTCGTAGCAAATGCGATATGCGCGTTGCCCGGTTGGGCGAGCGGACTCAGCAGTTTAAAAAATCACCAGCGTTTAGGGAAGGAAAGATTTCATCAGCCTTAAGCTTTAAGCTTCAAGCCACAAGAAAAAGCAGCGAAACGGATACATTCTTGCAGCTTTAAGCCAACAACTGGGCCAGCAACTCACCGAAACGTTGCTGCTGATGTTCCTGACTCAGCAGATTGGTTCGGAAAATGGCTTTGAGGTCCTCGAGCGCGCTAGCGAAGTCGTCATTTATGACGATGTAATCGTACTCAACGTAATGACTCATCTCACTGACCGCTTCACGCATACGGCCTTCGATTATCTCGTCGCTGTCCTGGCCGCGATTGGTCAGGCGTTGGCGAAGTGCCTGCTGGGTCGGCGGGAGGATGAAGATCGAGCGGGCGTGCGGCATCAGTTTGCGCACTTGCTCGGCGCCCTGCCAGTCGATTTCCAGAATCAGGTCATGGCCCTCGTCCAGCGTTTGCTGAAGGCGGCTTTGCGAAGTGCCATACAGGTTGCCGAAGACTTCCGCCTGCTCGAGAAAGTCACCGTGGTCGATCATCCGCACGAACTCGGCGCGGTCGACAAAGTGGTAGTTCACGCCGTCTACTTCGCCCGGACGCATGGCACGCGTGGTGTGAGACACCGACACGCGAATCTGAGTCTGAGCATTGATCAGGGCATTGACCAGGCTTGTCTTGCCCGCGCCGGAAGGGGCGGAAATGATGTACAGGGTGCCGGTGCTGTGTGTCATGTCGGGGTTGGCCTTACTCAATGTTCTGCACTTGTTCGCGCATCTGCTCGATCAACACCTTGAGGTTGACCGCAGCCTGAGTGCTACGAGGATCAAAGGCTTTGGAGCCCAGTGTATTAGCTTCGCGGTTGAGTTCCTGCATCAGGAAATCCAGGCGGCGCCCGGCTTGTCCGCCTGTTTTCAACACGCGACGCACTTCGGTGACGTGGGTGCTGAGACGGTCTAGCTCTTCGGCGACATCGCTTTTTTGCGCCAGCAGGACCATTTCCTGCTCCAGACGCTGCGGGTCCAGCTCGGCTTTCATATCGTTGAAGCGGTCGAGCACCTTCTGGCGCTGTGTTGCCAGCATCTGCGGCACCAGCGTGCGCAGGGTCGCGACTTCGGTGTTGATGGCGCCAAGCCGTTCGTCGAGAAGTCTGGCGAGGTCTGCGCCTTCGCGCGCGCGGCCCGCTTTCAGCTCTTCAAGCGCATCGTTGAAGAGAGCCAATGCGTCGTTGTTCAGGGCTTGCGGGTCAGCGGCATCAGCCACCAGCACGCCCGGCCAGGCCAGGACTTCGAGAGGGTTCAGGGCTGATGGCTGTTTTATCAGGCTGGCAACGATTTCTGCCGCAGCGATCAATTGCCCGGCTCGCTCGCGATTTACCTGCAGCGGCTTGCCAGCAGTTTCCTCGGTAAAACGTAGCGTGCATTCCACTTTTCCACGGGACAGACCCTGACGCAGCGCTTCGCGCACAGCACCCTCCAGATCGCGAAACGACTCCGGCAGACGCAGGTGAGGCTCAAGGTAGCGATGGTTGACTGAGCGCAATTCCCAAGTGAGGGTGCCTTGGCTGCCGGCGCGCTCGGCTCGGGCGAAAGCAGTCATGCTGTGCACCATGGGAATTACCTCAAAAAAGTCAGGCATGGGAAAAGCCGGCATCGGGCGAGATTCGCCCGAATTGACGTCGTGACAAATCGACGGGCTACAAAGGCGCAGGATTGTAGCGCAGTGCGGCGTATGCGCCCAAATAACGCTGTGTGCAAGGCGATGCATGATCCTCACAACGTTGTGAAGCTTAGACTTTCCGGGCTGCCGAATGCTGCCAGTGGTCATCGCGTATCGATTAGCTATGCCCAGGGCAGGTAGTCGCCTCTATAATGCTCGGCAGTTTTCCGTCTCAGTACAGGTATCCCAGATGAAACGTCCAAGTGGTCGCGCTGCCGATCAGCTCCGCTCGATCCGCATCACCCGCAACTACACCAAGCACGCCGAGGGTTCTGTGCTGGTCGAGTTCGGTGACACGAAAGTGATCTGCACCGTCAGCGTCGAAAACGGTGTGCCGCGCTTTCTCAAAGGTCAGGGCCAAGGCTGGTTGACCGCCGAGTACGGCATGTTGCCGCGTGCTACCGGCGAGCGTAATCAGCGTGAAGCCAGCCGTGGCAAACAAGGCGGCCGCACCCTGGAAATTCAACGCTTGATCGGTCGCTCGCTGCGCGCTGCCCTGGACATGTCCAAGCTGGGCGACGTCACGTTGTATGTCGATTGCGACGTGATTCAGGCTGATGGTGGTACCCGTACTGCGTCGATCACCGGCGCCATGGTTGCGCTGGTTGATGCGCTGAAGACCATCAAGAAGCGCGGTGGCCTCAAGGCTGGCGATCCGCTCAAGCAGATGATCGCAGCTGTGTCCGTGGGCATGTATCAAGGTGAGCCAGTGCTGGATCTGGATTACCTGGAAGACTCGGCGGCCGAAACCGACCTTAACGTCGTCATGACGAGCGCCGGTGGCTTTATCGAAGTGCAGGGCACCGCAGAGGGCGCGCCGTTCCAGCCTGAAGAGCTCAATGCAATGCTGGCGCTGGCGCAGAAAGGCATGACCGAGTTGTTCGAATTGCAGAAAGCCGCATTGGCCGACTAACGCTTTATTACTCCAGGGAACGCGCCATGATTGACAGCCAGCCTCCGCTGCCGTTGCCGAGTAAGGAAGCTCGCCAGTGGGCGATGCTGTGTCATTTTGCGGCGTTCTTTGGTTTGGTATTTCCTTTCGGTAATCTGTTGGGGCCGCTGATTGTCTGGCAGCTCAAGAAAGAAACCGACCCGTTCATCGATGCGCAGGGCAAGGAAGCACTGAATTTCCAGATCACGGTTTCCATCGCGACTATGATCTGCTTTCTGCTGATGATCGTGGTCGTTGGCTTCCCGTTGTTGATGCTGGTGGGCACCGTTGCGCTGGTGCTGACCATCATTGCGGGTATAAAGGCCAACGATGGTGTCGCTTACCGCTATCCGTTTATTTGGCGGCTGGTGAAATAAGTTTTTACTCTTGATGACTAAGTGCTCGCCGATCAGCACGCGAAAAAAAGCCGACATGAAGTCGGCTTTTTTGCGTGCGTCGGGACGTCAGATTGTCAGCGTCCAGTCGTAATCCACGATTAACGGCGCGTGCTGCGAGAAGCGCGGTTGACGTGGCAGGCGAGCGCTGCGTACGAAGCGGCGCAGGCCTGGGGTCAGCAACTGGTAGTCGAACCGCCAGCCCAGATTGAGCATCTCGGCTTGTTCGTTATCTGGCCACCAACTGTACTGATCGCCTTCCCGGCTGAATTCGCGCAGGGCATCGACATAGCCCATGTTGCCCACGATTTCGTCCATCCATGCACGCTCCGGCGCAAGGAAGCCCGGAGATTGCTGGCTATCGCGCCAATTCTTGATGTCTAGCTTCTGCTGAGCGACATACAGCGAGCCGCAATATATGTACTCGCGACGCTTGCGACGTTGCTTGTCCAGATATTTGCCGAAGTCATCCATGAGCTTGAATTTCTGGTTCAAGTCTTCGTCGCCGTTCATTCCCGAAGGAAGCAGCAACGTTGCAATACTGACTTTGTCGAAATCTGCCTGCAGGTAACGCCCGTAGCGGTCGGCTGTCTCAAACCCTAGCCCGTTGATGACCGCCTTCGGCTGCAACCGCGAGTAAAGCGCCACGCCACCTTGGGTAGGGACTTCAGCCTCGCAGGCATAAAGGAAGTAGCCATCCAGCTGGAAGGCTGGATCGTCCAGTTCGAAGGCGGAGGCGCGGGTGTCCTGAAGGCAGATGACGTCGGCATTCTGAGCTTGCAGCCAACTGAGCAAACCACGCTCGACTGCGGCCTGAATGCCATTTACGTTCACACTGATGATCCGCATAAATGGCCCCAAAAATCACGTGCGTGTATGATACCCGAGCTCTACCTAATTAGCTAAATCCGTGGTATTCGGGGCTTTTTTCATGCAGGCGTATCAGCGCGATTTCATCCGTTTTGCCATCGAACGTGGGGTTTTGCGTTTCGGTGAGTTCACTCTCAAGTCTGGACGCACCAGTCCCTACTTCTTCAATGCCGGTCTATTCAACAGCGGTTCTGCCTTGGCGCAACTGGGACGTTTCTACGCGTCCGCAGTGGTTGAAAGTGGTATTTCATTCGACGTCCTGTTTGGTCCAGCCTACAAGGGTATCCCTCTGGCGGCAGCCACAGCAGTGGCGTTGGCTGAGCATCACGGGCGCGACCTGCCGTGGTGCTTCAATCGCAAGGAAGCCAAGGATCACGGCGAAGGTGGCAGCTTGGTGGGAGCGGCGCTTGAAGGCGAAGTGTTGATCATCGACGACGTCATCACCGCCGGTACGGCGATTCGCGAAGTGATGCAGATCATCAACCATCAAGGCGCGAAGGCTGCGGGTGTGTTGATCGCGTTGAATCGCCAAGAGCGAGGCAACGCTGAGCTGTCGGCGATCCAAGAAGTCGAGCGTGATTTTGGCATTCCGGTTGTGAGCATCGTTTCGCTCAATCAGGTGCTCGAATACCTGGCGGACGATCCACAGCTCAAGCAGCATTTGCCCGCTGTAGAAGCTTACCGGGCTCAGTACGGAATCTGAGTCGCCAGAGGATGGGGTTTTATGCTCAAGCTGGGCGCCGTAGTGTTTTGTCTTTCGTGGGGCGTGAGTGCCCTCACGCCTGTAGAGGCGGCCGATAACCCGTCTATCTTGCTTTACCGTTACGTCGACAGTCGGGGTGTAACGGTGATGGACACGCAGGGTGTGCCGCCCGAGTACGTTGGCAAAGGCTATGAAGTATTGAATCAACGCGGTCGTGTGATTCAGGTGATCCCCCCTGCGCCGTCAGCCGAAGAAGTCCGTCAGGCGCAGGCGGCCAAAGTCCAGGCTGACGCGGATGCTCAACTTACCCACCTCTACACCAGTCTTGCCGATATTGATCGTGCCCGCACACGCAGGCTTGCCGAACTGGACGCTCTGATCGCCGTTGCCCAAGGCAACGTTCAAGGCCTTGTCGCCCAGCAAGCTTCGCTGCAAAGCCAGGCGGCCGATCAGGAGCGAGCGGGGCGACAGGTGCCCAAGACGCTGATCGATCAAATGGACGACCTACGTGACCAGCAGCAAAACCTCAAAGGCGATATCCAGCGTTATCAGACCACTCGGCAGCAAGCCGATGCAGCTTATGAAGTGGACCGGGCCCGATTGCAGAAATTGCTGCAGCCCTGAAGCTGCAGCGGGAAGTTTTCAATCAACGACGTTGATAGGTATGTCGCGCAGCCCAAGTTGCTTCGCCGCTTCGACTCGATGATTGCCGTTGACGACGACATAGCCAGCCCCTGTTCTGCGCACGTCAACGGGCAGAAGCGGAACTCCCTCCTCGATAGCCTGCTTGGCCGACTGGACCCGGGCGGGGACCAGATTTGTCCTCCCCGATGTAATACGATCTATTGAGACGCGTTGCACGCCCGCTGCTTCGTCCTTGAGCGTCCCCCAACTGTTGAGCACTTTATAGTCGTAAGTTTTCCCAACATTCACCGTGCCGTTGGTGAAGAGATCGGCGTACGTTTGCTGACCAATGTCCTGCACCATCAGACTCTCCGTTCCATCGTCTTGTTTATAGGTATAAAGATCAGCACCTTCGTCGAATTCCGCACGAATATCGTCCAGAAGATTGCCCGCCAATGAGCCCTTTTTCGCCAGCGCTTCATCGAGTTCTTTCCGGGTTTTAATTTTGTTCCCCTTCACTCCGGAAACCGGTCTTGGCAGCAGTGCCGATACCGAGCCACGGCCTGACATTGGATAGCCAATGCGGTTGTTAACGCGTTGTGGGGGCTTAAATCCGCATTTTATTTTTATCAGCCTGGGACCGTAGGCCAGACCTGTAAACGGGTTGATCAAGTGATAACCAACTCGTGTTGACGAAGTGGAGGTCGAAAGCGATCTGATTGGTACATTGGTAACGCCGCCGAGTCTTGCAAGCTGGTCCGAGGGTAGCGGGGGCCGCCAACTGCGAGCGTTGACGCTTGAGAACAAACTCCCAACGTGGGTGTATTGCTCCGCCTGGTGTGTAGGGAATCTGAGACGATAACGCTGGGTCAGGGCCTGCACCCCCATCAAGAAGCTTTGTCGTGATTTGCGAGCGTTCAAAGAGGTTCGCGCAAGGGTGATCAGGATCTTCGGATTCATCCCCTGCCAGATGTGTGCCCCTGTCAGTTTCAAGGCCGAAGCAGTAATGCCTGCAAACTTTGGGAGTACAAGCCGGATTCCAAATTTCAACGTCCCTGTCAAAAACTTCACCGTGCCGCCAAGTAACCTGATCACGGGATACAGCAATATCCCCGCTGCTTCCAAGGAGCAGGTCAACACGGCCGCCTCTTTGGTCGCCAGCGATCTCGCGCAGGCGAGTCCAGGCACGATAATCTCGAAACTCTGGAGAACAGGCGGGTATTGTTTGGCAATCTTTTCCGAATGGCTTTCATGACGATGGTAGTCGCGGCTCAGCCCTTCATTGAAAAACAGATTTTGAGCGGCTGCATACTCGGCAATCCTCGTGAGGCGCATCGTGGCGAGCGGTGCGTAATTAATGTTTTCGCCAGTGGGATCGAATGTAGCGATCAAGTGGGGGATGACTGTCGACGTTTTTCCTTTGCGCGGACTTACCAGTTCGGCGTAGGGGTTCCAGTCCAGATCGAGCAGCTTCCCTTTTTGATGGATGTTCCTGCTACCGGGGGGGCGGGGCTCAACCTCGAATGCGGTCGGAAATGTGCTTCTACCTGTATGACGTATGAGTGCGCCTGTCAGCGGAAAGACCTCATAAAAAAAATGGTCACCGTGGTATTCGCAGCCGACGATAAATCCAAACCTTCCACGACTGTTCTGTCGGTCTTGCTCTTCTTCTGACTGCACCGTCTTACCGGTTTCCAGGCGCAGCGAGTAAATGCTTACCCTCCCTGCGTTTATTGCAGCCCTGTCCCGGCTCGGCATTGTCGAAAGTGTTTGTTCGATAAGCACGGGGTAGCTTGATTTGGCGTCGAGGGCGTAGCGGTCGAATGCATCCTCATACAATGCTGGCATGTCGATTCCTTCAAGTCGCTTAAGGTCTCGATTTATGCTGCTCTCCCTTAATTCACGGTGTTGGACCCCGACCAGCGACGGCTCAAAGAGGTCAACCCCGTTTTTCATATGGCCAGCCATGAATACATCCAGAAGCGTATAGCGTCCGGTGTAACGCTCTGCTGGTGAGTTGGATGGTTCTGGGGGGGAAAAGACCAAACTTCGCAGTGACAGCTCAAGACGCTTGCCGAACGAAGTTGGAACCATCAACTGTCCCTTCAATGAATCTGCACTAAAGCCAAAGCGGTCTGCGAATACCTGATTGGCCATTGCAAGACGATCCGGCATCTCACGCGCGATTGCCTTGACTGCCGCTTCAACGCGTGAAATATGCTCATCGAGTGCAGTTACCGCGTGCGTTATTTCAAGGGCGGTAGGTTCGCGTCTCGGAGTTCTCGTGAGGACATCGTGCGCGTAAGCCCATTGCAGCGTCGGTGCTAGCCGAGTAGCGGCGATCAGCGTTATCTCATCCTGTGTGGCATCCTGGCTCAGGTCCAGCGCCAGTTGCAGCAGTTGCTCATAAGTGAGCGGGGTAGATCGGATCGGGTCGATTGCATTGGCGAGGGCAACCCCGTGGGTAAAGTTGACCCAAGGAACGGTGCCATACTTCAGCGTTTCGGGGATGTGCATAACGGCGAAGTCCGGCATGGCCGGAGTCAGTATGTGAGCCGCCAGGCAGGCCGCATTTTCATTGGGTTCAGCATCTGTCCATGTGCGCCGTTTGAGATGCACCCGCAATTGCGCACGGCGGTGACCGTACGACAGGCCCCAGTGATGAGGATCCTCGGTGCAATAACCCGCGACAAACCCCTGCAGTTGCCCTGCCACCGGATCAAGTTCCAGCATGAGTGCTGCCCAGATCAACTGCTTGCTGATGTGCGTGTCGGCTTCTTCGCCTGTAAGCCCGCCGAACCAGCCCAATGCGCGCAGCAGCTTCTGGCTCAGTTGGTTGGCTGTCGGTGAGCTGAGCATGTTCTCGAACACAGTCCTGATTGCAGCCTGCGAAATGTCAGCGGTGCCTTGCTCAGCCAGCAAGGTATGTGACAGCAGATGGAATAGTGAGCGAGTGTCGCGGGTTGTTGCCGGATTATCGGATGCTGCGTTCGACTGCTCTTGCAGGAATTCTCGCGTAGTGGCTTCGAGGGTGATGACATCTTCATCCCGTAACAACCCATCGACCTGTACGGGAAGGCGGTTCACTCTCGCTTTAGCAGGCACTTGGCCCGTAGGCAGTTCATCAATGTGGTGCAACTGCCATGCTCGGGTGGACGCTTCGTAGCGAAGCCGGCATTCCTGCAGTTGCTGATCCAGGTCGGGATCTTGCTCTGGGACAGGCGCATACGGTACGTAGGGCTTTATGATCTCGAAGGCATAGCGGGTAGCGTCGAGGTCTACCTGGTAAACCGCGTCTTCAAACGTGACAAAGAGCAGACCTTCAATGTTGTAGACACCGTCGAACGGCGCGACGTTTTCAAGCGGGGCGTACCCCTCAAGGCGCTGTCCGGATGCGAATGAGAAAAGCAGCTCCTTAGAGATGCTCTGCATGGGTTCGAAGGCGAACTGCAACTCCGGCAGCGGATCGTCGGGCTCTTGGGGGAGTAGTGTGGGGGGGTGGATAACAGACATGTGGGACCTCAGAGGTTAAACAAATAAGTGAAAAAGAGAGCATTCACGTTGTTTAAAACCTGAAGTCAGCGATGTCGTCGGAATCGACTCGAAGAGTAGGAAGGCTCTGTGACGGGCGTGGGGCCAGCTGTGTCAGGCATAAAGTCTGATGAGACAGGCAATAAAAAACCCCGAGCGGTGCAACACCGGCCGGGGTCGTTTCAGCGTTGAGCAATCAGTGACGCTTGCGGTTGCTGATCAGCGTACCTACACCGGTGTCGGTGAAGATTTCGAGCAGCACCGCGTTGGGCACGCGACCGTCGATGATGTGAGAAGTGGTCACACCACCCTGCACAGCTTCCAGCGCACATTTGATCTTGGGCAGCATGCCGCCGTAGATCGTGCCGTCGGCAATCAGGGCATTGACCTGTTCAGTGGTCAGCCCGGTCAGCACCTCGCCTTCCTTGTCCATCAGTCCGGCAATGTTGGTGAGCAGCATCAGCTTCTCGGCTTTCAGGGCCTCAGCGACTTTGCCTGCAACCAGATCCGCGTTGATGTTGTAGGACTCGCCGTCCGCACCTACGCCTATCGGCGCGATGACCGGAATGAAATCACCCTTCACCAGCATGTTCAGCAGGTCGGTATTGATACCCACCACCTCGCCGACCTGGCCGATGTCGATGATTTCAGGCTTGGTCATCTCGGGGGTCTGACGGGTAACAGTCAGGCGTTTGGCGCGGATCAGATTGGCGTCTTTACCGGTCAGGCCAATGGCGCTGCCGCCGTGACGGTTGATCAGGTTGACGATCTCTTTGTTGACCTGACCGCCCAAGACCATTTCCACAACGTCCATGGTCTGCGCGTCGGTGACACGCATCCCGTCAATGAAGTGGCTCTCGATCGACAAGCGTTTAAGCAGGTCACCAATTTGCGGCCCCCCGCCATGTACCACCACCGGGTTGATGCCGACAGCTTTCATCAACACGATGTCGCGCGCAAAGCCGGTCTTCAGCTCTTCGCTCTCCATGGCGTTGCCGCCGTACTTGATGACCAATGTCTTGCCGACAAAGCGTCGGATATAAGGCAAGGCTTCGGAAAGGACCTTGGCGGCATTGGTGGCGGCATCACGTTCGAGGGTCATTTGGGCTCCACTCAAAAAGGTTGATCAAAAAGGAAGTTCGAGGTCCGGTGCTACTTTTTTCAGCTCAGCGTGGAACACGTCCTTGATGCGCTGCAGCTCTTCTTCGGTTTCGGCTTCGAAGCGTAATACCAGCACCGGCGTGGTATTGGAAGCGCGAACCAGGCCCCAGCCTTTCTGGTAGTCCACACGCACGCCGTCGATGGTGGTCAGTTTGGCATCGCCCCACTGAGCGTCTTTCTCGAGCGCCTCAATAATGGTGAATTTGGTGACGTCGGTCACCTTGATGTTGATTTCAGGCGTCGAGATGTCGTTCGGGAACGTTTCGAACAGGTCTTCGGCGCTCTGGGATTCCTGGCTGAGGATTTCCAGCAGGCGCGCTGCGCTGTAGATGCCGTCGTCGAAACCGAACCAGCGCTCCTTGAAGAAGATGTGGCCGCTCATTTCGCCAGCCAGCAGTGCGCCGCTTTTTTTCATCTCTTTTTTGATCAGCGAGTGGCCGGTCTTCCACATGACAGGACGGCCGCCATGTTGACTGATCAAGGGTGTCAGGCGACGGGTGCATTTGACGTCGAAAATGATGTCGGCACCGGGGTTGCGTTTCAGGACGTCCAGGGCGAACAGCATCAGCAGGCGGTCCGGATAAACCACGTTGCCCTTGTTGGTCACGACGCCAACACGGTCACCGTCGCCGTCGAACGCCAGACCCAGATCGGCACCGGTTTCGTTCACTTTGGCGATCAGGTCCTGAAGGTTTTCCAGCTTGCCGGGATCCGGGTGATGGTTAGGGAAGTTGCCGTCCACCTCGGCAAAGAGGGAGATCACTTCGCAACCCAGTGCTTCGATCAGCTGAGGCGCGATGACGCCCGCTGCGCCGTTGCCGCAATCCACGACAACCTTGAGTTTGCGCGCCAGGACGATGTCGTCTTTGATCTGGGTGAAGTAGCGATCAAGGATGTTGACCTGCGTGATGCTGCCTTTCGCGGCTGGCAGGTTGTTGTGCTTGATGCGGTCGTGCAGCGCCTGGATCTGCTCATTGGCAAGCGTATCGCCAGCGATGACGATCTTGAAGCCGTTGTAGTCTTTCGGGTTGTGGCTGCCGGTCAGCATGACGCCGGTCTTGCCAGCCAGCACATTGGCTGCGTAGTAAAGAGCGGGCGTTGGCACCAGGCCGACATCACTGACGTGGCAGCCGGCGTCATGCAGGCCTTGAATCAACTGCTGAACCAGCTCTGGTCCTGACAAACGACCGTCGCGACCTACAGAAACGTTCGGTTCGCCCTGTTCGATACTTTGGGAGCCAATGGCGCGACCGATCCAGTAGGCGGTTTCAGCGCTCAATGTATCGCCGACCACACCGCGAATGTCGTAAGCGCGGAAGATGCTGTCAGGAAATTGCGGGGCTATCGATGCTGTGCTGTTCATGGCTTGGAAGTGCTCCGATCTCAGGAAGTCCAGGTTTTCGTCGAGAATGTCGATATCGAGAATGTCGGTGTTTTGGAACAGCGGATCGGTCGGTTCGGCGTACATGACGTCGAGTGAGGATGGCCTATCGCTGCTTGTCGAAAAACCGTTGGGTGCCGCCGATGCGCTGGCGTTTCCCGCGGCGTTTGAGGCCACTTGCTGATTGCGCAACGAGAATCTGGCGAGGGTCTGGGCGAGTCCGTGAAGGGCGGGCAAGCTCAAACCGAAGGATTTGACGGCTTTTCCTCCGGAGAGTTCTTGGATGAGCTGATCCAGTTGACGGGCGTCGGCGCTGACGCGGCGTTTCAGAGCGCTTTCGTTCAGATAAAGCCCGAGCAAAACGCCGCCAAGAGCCACAATCGCAGCAGCGATCAGCATCCAGTATGGCGGCGAAGATTGCAGTGCGGAACCCGGTGTGAATTGCAGTTTCCAGTTGGCATAGCCGGTGTCGAAATCCAGCGGCTGACTGCCATCTCCTTGTCCGCGTGTCAGGAATGGCTGAGCGGCCGCGTTGCCAAATTGTTGGGTCAGTTCGATCTGTCCAATGTCGTCCGGGATTTGCGGCAGAGCATCCAGAAGGCGCTGTGGAGAGAACGCCAGCAAGAGCGTGCCCATGACGGGTGCGTCGGGGCCTGATCTGAGTGGCGCGGCACTGTATATCAGCCAGGCGTCCCCTACTTTCCGTGCCTCGGGCGCGGGGGCACCGCCCTTCGCCGCCTTGTTGAGCATATCCAGCGTGGCGAAGCTGACGGGCAGTGCGCCTTGATTGTCGATGTCGTTATAGCCCGCAGGACTCAGGCGCGCACCGACAACACCATCACGAAAGCGAAGGTGGTTTTGGAGCTCAGCGATCTGCGAGGAATCGTTGGCTTGCAGGGCTTGGGCCAGCGCACCGTCCCGGGCGGCTGCCTGGGTGTCGGCGTGGATTTGATGCAAGGCCTTGTTGACTGCTCCGGCCTGCGCGCTGCCCCACGCCTGTGCCAGTTGATCCTGCTGTTGCGGCTGGCTCAGCAGTCCCAACCACAAGAGAATCGCGGCGGCGATCAGGCCGATCACCGAAGGCAGCAAACCCGGTGTGGACAGACTCAGGTTGGAATCCTCGACCGGAACGTCAGCGCTGTCTGTTCGTCCCGACACCTTGGCGTTGCGCTTGATGCCTTTCACGTGACTCTCCCTGCTCACTGGTCCTGGATCGATTTGAGTGTTGCCCAGCCAATCGGGGAGATTGGCGGCGCGCCCCGGTCGCTATGAACCGCTTGGTTGCCCGGGTCTCAGTGGCTGCCCGAGTGACCAAACCCCCCGGTGCCGCGCTGGCTTTCATCGAACGTTTCAACCAGTTCGAAATGAGCCTGCACAACGGGCACCAGAACCAGCTGAGCCATGCGTTCGCCGATGGCGATGTTGAACGCGGTATCTCCGCGGTTCCAGCACGACACCATAAGCTCGCCCTGGTAGTCAGAGTCGATCAGTCCCACCAGATTGCCCAGCACGATGCCGTGCTTGTGGCCCAGGCCAGAGCGCGGAAGAATCAGCGCGGCCAGCCCCGGATCACCAATGTAGATCGACAATCCGGTCGGAATAAGCAGTGTCTGGCCGGGCTCAAGTACCGTGTCTTCCTTGAGCATCGCGCGCAGGTCGAGGCCGGCGGAACCTGTCGTGGCGTACGCAGGGAGTGGGAATTGTGTACCGATGCGCGGATCGAGGATCTTGGCTTGTAGAGCATGCATACGTGATTAAACCTGGTTCATTCGGTCGGCGATAAAGGTCACCAGCTGGCGGGCGATCTTGGCCTTGCTGGTTTGGGAGAAGAGCGTGGCGTGCAGCGCTCGGTCGATCACGCTGCAGGCGTTTTCTTCGCTATTGAAGCCAATGCTGGGGTTGGCGACATCGTTGGCGACGATCAGATCAAGATTCTTGTCCTTGAGCTTGCGGGCAGCGTAGTCGAGCAGGTGTTCGGTTTCAGCGGCGAATCCGACGCTGAATGGGCGATCTTCGCGCTGGGCGATGGTCGCGAGGATGTCCGGGTTGCGGACCATCTGCAGCAAAAGACCGTCACCGCTGGTGGGATCTTTCTTTAATTTCTGCGGCGCGACGACTTCCGGGCGGTAGTCGGCAACCGCTGCCGAAGAGATGAAAAGCTCGCATGGCATCGCAGCCTCACAGGCACCGAGCATGTCGCGGGCACTGACGACGTCGATTCGCGATACGCGGTCAGGGGTCTGTAGATGGACCGGGCCGGTGATCAACGTGACGCGTGCGCCGGCTTCTGCAGCTGCTTCAGCCAGCGCAAAGCCCATCTTTCCGGAGCTGTGGTTGGTGATGTAGCGCACCGGATCGATGTTTTCCTGGGTCGGACCTGCGGTGATGATCACATGCTTGCCCGTCAGCGACAGACGCTGAAAGCAGTCGGCAGCCGATTGCGCCAGATCGTTGGGTTCAAGCATCCGTCCATAACCAACGTCGCCGCAGGCCTGGCTGCCGCTGGCTGGCCCAAACATACGCAGACCGCGTGTTTCCAGCAGATTGACGTTGGCCTGGACGGAAGGGTCGCGCCACATGGCCTGATTCATGGCGGGGGCGACCGCGACAATGGCGTCGGTCGCCAAAACCACGGTGGTCAACAGGTCATTGGCGATGCCCTGTGCCAGACGGGCCATCAAGTCCGCCGTACCTGGTGCGATCAGCACCATGTCGGCCCACTTGGCGAGTTCGATGTGGCCCATGGCGGCTTCTGCAGCCGGGTCGAGCAAATCCATATGAACGGGGTGCCCGGACAATGCCTGCATGGTCAAAGGGGTGATGAATTCGGCGCCGCCCCTGGTCATGACCACGCGCACTTCTGCGCCTTGGTCGCGCAGGCGTCGCACCAGCTCGGCACTTTTATAGGCCGCAATGCCGCCGCCCACGCCGAGAACAATGCGTTTCCGATACAGCCGCTGCATAGGCCTGCCTTTTGGTCGGTTAACACGCGGCAATCAAGACGCCTCCCCAGGCCGATCGTCGCGTAAAAAAGATGGGCTAAGATAGCACAGCGACCGCACGGGAACAGCGGCGCCCACACACATGGAGGTGCTATGAGTATTCGTGATTGGCCGGTGGCCGAACGTCCGCGTGAAAAGCTTCTTGAGCGTGGCGCGGCGAGCCTTTCCGACGCCGAATTACTGGCGATTTTCCTGCGTACGGGGGTGGCGGGGCGCAGCGCAGTCGATCTGTCGCGGCACCTGCTCAACCAGTTCGGCAGCTTGCGCGCGCTGCTTGATGCCAGTCTGGTCACTTTCAGCGGCGAGCTTGGGCTGGGGCCAGCGAAGTACGCTCAATTGCAGGCCGTGATGGAGATGGCGCGTCGGCACATGGCTGAGTCCATCAAGCGTGATTCTGCGCTGGAAAGCCCGCTCCAGGTGCGCAATTACCTCAAGGCATTGCTAAGGCACGAGCCGCACGAGGTATTTGGCTGTCTTTTTCTGGACAACAAGCACCGCGTGCTGACGTTCGAAATACTGTTCTACGGCTCGATCAATACCGCGCAGGTCTATCCCAGGCAGGTGGTTAAGCGCGCACTGGCCAACAACGCGGCAAGCCTGATTCTCTGCCACAACCATCCCTCGGGCGTCACGGACGCCAGTCAGTCGGACCGCGAGCTGACCCATCGGTTGAAAGAGGCGCTTGCGCTGGTGGACGTGGCGGTACTGGATCACCTGATCATTGGTGACGGTGATCCGCTGTCCATGGCGGAATGCGGAATGATGTGAGCGCGGGTAGTGAGCCTTTTGCTTGAACAACGATGGCTGGGTTCGCAGATGTGAACCCAGCCACCGCTTCGGGCAAGTCTCGTAATAGCTGGCGTGACGTTACTTCACCGTCACTTTGGAAAAGTCCTGTCGGCCAAACGGGCTGACTGAATAACCCGCCACGCCTTTGCGCGTCAGCGTTGCAGCGGTCGGGTGCGCCAGCGGCAGCCAGAGCGCCTGCTGCTGGATCAACGCTTGGGCCTTTTGATAAATCTTGCTGCGCTTGTCTTGGTCGCTGGTGGTTTTGCCCTCACGAATCAGCGTATCCAGTTCTTTATCGCAGTAACGCGCAAAGTTAGTACCTGATTGCACGGCGGCGCATGAAAACTGAGGCGTCAGGAAGTTATCAGGATCGCCGTTGTCGCCCGCCCAGCCCATGAAAAGAAGGTCATGCTCGCCTGCTTTGGCGCGGCGAATCAGCTCGCCCCATTCAATAACTTTGATCTCGGCCTTGATGCCTATCTTCGCCAGATCCGCTTGCAGCAACTGCGCGCCGAGGTTGGGGTTGGGGTTCAGTGTGCTGCCCGTCGGACGGGTCCAGACGGTGGTGCTGAATCCGTCTTTCAGACCGGCCTTCGCCAGCAGATCCTTGGCTTTCGCAATGTCGAGCTTGTATCCCGGAAGCTCGCTGGCATACCCCCAGGTATTGGGCGGGAAGGGGCCATTGGCGGCTTTGGCTGAGCCCTCGAAAACGGCTTTCAGGTACGTCGGTTTATCAAACGCCAAGTTGATCGCCTGCCGCACTTCAGGCTTGTCCAATGGGGGATGTTGGCTGTTGATTGCCAGGAATGCGGTCATGAACGCGTCGGTTTTCTCGACTTTCAGCGCAGGATCCTTGCTTGCTTCGGCGACATCCAGCGGCTTGGGTGAAAGCGCTATCTGGCATTCGTTCTGCTTGATACGTTGCAGGCGAACGTTGGCGTCCGGGGTGATCGCATACACCAGCGCGTCGACGCCCGGCTTACCCGCGAAGTAGTGAGGGTTTGCCTCGTAACGCACGACTGCGTCTTTCTGGAAGCGTTTGAAAATGAAAGGCCCGGTGCCGATCGGCTGGCTGTTGAGCTTCTCCGGCGTGCCGGCCTTCATCAGTTGAGCCATGTACTCCGATGAGTAAACGGAAGCAAAGCCCATGCTCAGCGTGGCAAGGAATGTGGCGTCCGGGTGGTCAAGGGTGAATCGCACGGTGTTGGCGTCGGGCGCTTCTATCTTCTTGATCAACGCAGGCAACTGCATCGATTGCGCGTGAGGAAAGCCTTGCACGGCCACCTTGTGCCAAGGATTTGCCGGGTCAAGCATGCGCTGGAAACTGAACACTACGTCGTCTGCATTCAGCTCGCGAGTGGGCTTGAAATAGTCGGTTGTGTGAAACTTCACACCGCTGCGCAGCTTGAAGTCGTAAGTCAGCCCGTCAGGCCGGACCGTCCAGCTTTCAGCGAGGCTCGGCACCAGCTTGCGCGTGTGGGCGTCATAATCCACCAGTCTGTTCATCAGCACATCGGCCGAAGCATTGGTGGTGGTCAGGGAGTTGTACTGCACTACGTCGAAACCTTCGGGGCTGGCTTCGGTGCAAACGCTCAGTGTCGTCGCGGCCTGGGCCGTCAACGGAGCGATCAGGGGCGCGAGCAAAAAAGGTAATAAAGCGAGACGCATGGCGATGTTCCTGCTGATCAGTAGGGGCCATCTGCTGGCGCAGTCTGGTGAGTGAGTTACCCTAGACCATGCGTCAGCGCAGGACAATCAGTCTGGCGCGACGAGCGGTGTAATTGCTCGCCGCCCCTTGCCGCTGGCTCTGTCGGCCAGCAATGCTTGTTCTTTGCGCGGGTAAAGCGTCATCGCTGTTGTTGCTGTTGAGTGTTTCTGGTATAAAGCAGCGCTCTTTTCTAGGGGCCCGCTTCCTTCATCGTAGGTGTGGCCGGTAAGACCCCTGAAGAAACGCGGCGCCTGGCGCCAAATGACTGAGAGATTAAGCGGCCAACCCATGCCGGGTTGGGCATGTGGTTTTAGAGGGCTGAGGCATGTCGAGAGTCTGTCAAGTTACCGGTAAGGGTCCGGTGACTGGGAATAACATTTCCCACGCAAACAACAAAACCCGTCGTCGTTTCCTGCCAAACCTGCAGCATCACCGCTTCTGGGTTGAAGAAGAGAAACGTTTTGTACGTCTGCGCGTATCTGCCAAAGGCATGCGCATCATCGACAAGCGTGGCATTACGGTCGTTCTGGCCGAAATTCGCCGTGCTGGCGCTAAGGTCTAAGGGAGAGAATCATGCGTGAATTGATCCGTTTGGTGTCGACCGCTAACACCGGCCACTTCTACACCACCGACAAGAACAAGCGCACTACTCCGGATAAAATCGAAATTAAAAAATTCGATCCGGTTGTTCGTAAGCACGTGATCTACAAAGAAGCCAAAATCAAGTAATTGATTTTTGCCTCTTACGAAAAAGCCCGCAGTGATGCGGGCTTTTTTGTGGGCAACTTTTGGCAATCAAGCCTTCTGTTCAAACACCACATAAATCTTCCTGCACGGCTCCAGCACCTCCCATGTGCCCGTAAAGCCTGCCGGGATCACGAAGCGGTCTCCTGAGCGCAGGGTTTTCGCGTTTCCGTCTTCGTCCCGTAAAACCGAGACCCCTTGCACGATTTCGCAATACTCATGCTCGGTGTAGCTCACTTTCCACTGGCCTGCTGCACCTTCCCAGACGCCTGCGCTCATCTGCCCGCACGGACTGTTGTAATGGTTGTACAGCGTCTGCTCCGGGTCGCCCTTGAGCACTTTTTCTGCGGCGGGCCGATAGCGTTCCGGTTCGGTGCTGACGGCGCTGAAGTCGACGATGCTTTCGATACTCATGATGTCTCTGGCTCCTGAAGTGCTTTTTGCGTCAAGCGTTGGAGAGGGCAAGCCCCGTGATAGTGCCGCATTGGCCTGTTGAATAAAATGCACGCCACGGCCAGTTTTTGCGGGTTTGTGTCCAATATATTGGAAATTCCCCTGACGCTGGTTTAGGGTGGCAAACGCCTTTGCCCGTTTCGGCACAACGTCTGAGCGAGTCCGGCAGCGCTATTTTTTCAGCGCCGGGACGCGCCATATTCATAAGAGGAGGAATGTTTCATGACTACCCTGACTCATGCTGACTGGGAAAAACGTGCCCAGGATTTGAAGATCGAAGGCCGCGCCTTCATCAACGGTGAATATACCCACGCATCCTCCAGCGCCACGTTCGACTGCATCAGCCCGGTCGATGGTCGCTTGCTTGCCCACGTCGCCAGTTGCGACGCCGCTGATGCTCAACGCGCAGTAGACAGCGCGCGCGCTACATTCAACTCTGGCGTGTGGTCGCGTCTGGCGCCGGTCAAGCGCAAAGCCGTCATGATCCGGTTCGCTGCGCTGATCAGAGAAAACATGGAAGAACTCGCGCTGCTTGAAACCCTCGACATGGGCAAGCCAATCGGCGACTCCTATGGCATCGACATTCCAGGCTCCGCACAGGCGTTGAGCTGGAACGGCGAGGCCATCGACAAGATTTACGACGAAGTCGCCGCTACTCCGCATGATCAGTTAGGCCTTGTCACCCGCGAGCCGATCGGCGTCGTGGCGGCCATCGTGCCGTGGAATTTCCCGCTGCTGATGGCCTCCTGGAAACTGGGCCCTGCCTTGTCCAGTGGCAACTCGGTCATCCTGAAACCCTCCGAAAAATCCCCGCTCACTGCCATTCGTGTCGCGCAGCTAGCCGTCGAGGCAGGCATTCCGGCGGGCGTGCTCAATGTGCTGCCAGGTTACGGCCACACCGTTGGCAAAGCGCTGGCGCTGCACATGGATGTCGACACCGTGGTATTTACCGGTTCGACGAAAATTGCCAAACAGCTGCTGATTTACTCGGGCGAGTCGAACATGAAGCGCGTCTGGCTCGAAGCGGGTGGCAAGAGCCCCAACATCGTGTTTGCCGACGCGCCGGACCTGCAGGCAGCAGCTGATTCCGCCGCCAGTGCCATTGCGTTCAACCAGGGCGAAGTCTGCACTGCCGGCTCGCGGTTGCTGGTGGAGCGTTCGATCAAAGACACATTCCTGCCGATGGTGATCGAGGCGCTGAAGGCCTGGAAGCCTGGCAATCCGCTGGATCCGGCCACCAACGTTGGTGCGCTGGTGGATACGCAACAGATGAACACCGTGCTGTCGTACATCGAATCTGGTCATGCCGATGGCGCCAAACTGGTCGCAGGCGGCAAGCGCATCATGCAGGAGACCGGCGGCACGTACGTTGAGCCAACCATCTTCGATGGCGTGACCAATGCCATGAAGATCGCGCAGGAAGAAATATTCGGCCCGGTGCTGTCGGTGCTGACATTTGATTCGGCTGAAGAGGCCATCCAGATTGCCAACGACACGCCGTACGGCCTCGCTGCTGCGGTTTGGACGGCGGACCTGTCCAAGGCGCACCTGACTGCCAAAGCGTTGCGTGCGGGCAGTGTGTGGGTGAATCAATACGATGGTGGCGACATGACTGCGCCGTTTGGTGGCTTCAAGCAGTCGGGTAACGGTCGCGACAAATCGCTGCACGCGTTCGATAAATACACCGAGCTGAAAGCAACCTGGATTAAGTTGTAAAAGACAGGGTGTCCAACTGTTGAGTTTGTAGGAGCGCGCTTGCCCTCGATGGGCTTGGCACATTCAGCATCGTAGGCGCTGGGCTCACCGCAATCGCGGGCAAGCGCACTCCTGCAGCATGACGATCACAGAGATTTAGCAGCCGGGTTTTCCCACGAAAGCCCGGCTGTTTTGTCTCTGTCTTTTAAAACCACAGGAGCGCGGTAATGCGTTGGGGTACGTACTTTGCTGTGCTGGCGTCAGTCCTGAGTGTGGGGCTGGCGCTGGGCGTCAGCATGCCGCTGGTGTCGCTGCGACTGGAAGCATGGGGTTACGGCGCGTTTGCCATCGGTGTAGTGGCAGCAATGCCAGCGATTGGCGTGTTGATGGGTGCAAGCCTCGCCAGTCGTCTTGCTGCATGGCTCGGCACCCCGGCGCTGATGCGCTTCTGTCTGTGGGGTGGCTCGATTTCCGTCGGGCTGCTCGCAATCCTTCCCAATTATTGGATCTGGCTGGCGCTGAGGTTGATGCTCGGCGTCATTCTGACCATTGTGTTTATCCTCGGTGAAAGCTGGATCAACCAACTGGTGATCGAGCGCCTGCGCGGCAAGCTGGTTGCGCTGTACGGTAGCAGCTATGCCCTGAGCCAACTGGCGGGCCCTGTCCTGCTCGGGTTTGTCGGCACCGATGCCGATTATGGTTTCTGGGTGGGAACGCTGTTGCTGGCGGTCTCACCATTTTTGCTGATGGGCCGGACAGGTGCGCCCAGCGCTCACTCGGCTAACGTGACGCTGAGCGGTCTGTGGGCGTTTTGTAACCGGCTGCCGGCCATTGCGTGGGCCATCGCGCTGTTTGCAGGTTTCGAGGCGATGATCCTGACCCTGCTGCCGGTCTATTGCCTGCAGCAGGGTTTTACCCCGGAAATCGCCTTGGCGATGGTCAGTACGGTGGTGGTTGGCGATGCCTTGCTGCAGTTGCCCATCGGGGCCCTGGCGGATCGGGTTTCCCGGCGTCGGTTGTTTTCCGGTTGTGCGCTGGCGCTGATGATTGCCAGCCTGCTGATTCCGTTGCTAGTGGACACGCAACTGATCTGGCCGATCTGGGTGTTGTTTGGTGCCAGCGCGGGCGGGCTTTTCACGTTGTCGCTGATTCTGATTGGCGAGCGTTATCGTGATGATGCGTTGGTGCGCGCGAACGCCCATGTGGCTCAACTGTGGGGTATTGGTTGTCTGCTTGGACCGTTGCTGGCCGGTGCTGGCAGTCAGTGGATCAGCGGGCAGTCGCTGCCGTTGTTGATGGCAGCAGGCGCCTTTGGTCTGGTGATCCTGGCGCGACGTCGTCGGGCGTTCGGTATCGAGCCGGCCACGGCTTAAAGCATGCGCTCAAGCCCCACTGCGCTGGCGAACCAGGCGTTGAAGCGGCGCCACCAGTCACCGGGCTCTTTGTGCAGCGTGTGGATCTGGCCGTTGTCCTCAGTGACCCAGACCACGTGCCCGTTCTCCAGTTTTGCCTGATAGCTGGTGGCTGGGGACATACCCTGCAGCGCCAATTCCCGTAGGTATTCAGTCAGCTCCGGGCTGTCTACCAGCACGCCGACTTCGGTGTTCCACAGCACTGAGCGCGGGTCAAAATTGAACGAGCCAACGAACACTTTCTGGCGATCAAAAATCATCGCTTTGCTGTGCAGGCTTGAATCCGAACCCCCGGTGAACGAGCCCTTCTTGAAGAAGCGCGGACCGCTTGCGCCAGCGTTCCCGACGTCGCCTGGCTGGCGACGCAGTTCGAACAACTTCACGCCATGCGCCAGCAATGCCTTGCGGTACGGCGCATACCCGCCATGCACGGCGGGCACGTCGGTGGCCTCCAGCGAGTTGGTCAACAAGCTGACCGACACACCTTTGTCCGACAGCCCGGTGAGGTACACCAGACCTTGTTGTCCGGGGACGAAATAGGCCGAGATCAGCATCAGTTCCTGATTGACGCCCACCAGATCAGGCGCCAGTTGCGTGGTCAGCAGCAGATGCGGATCAGGTTCGCCGTGCGACAGCACTTTGGTAGGTGCGTCCCACAGCGCCTGGTTGTGTGCCCAGATCAGCTCGTTGAGCCAGGTTTTCAGGCGCGGTTCGGTCTTGTAGCCCATGAGCCGCTCATACAGCGCCTTGTTGTGCTCATGGGACAACTCCAGCGATTCGGCGAGCCGCTTGCGGGCCTTGGCGAGGTCTTTGGCGTCAGGTGGCCAGAAGACGAAATCATCAATGGGTTTGCTTAGCGTGCTGTTCCAGTACTGATCGAAACTGTGCCCGAGTTGTTCGGCTACCGGGCCAACGCTGAGCATGTCGATGTCGGTGAAATTCAGATTGGGCTCGGCGTCAAAATACTCATCGCCCAGATTGCGGCCGCCCACGATGGCCACGGCGCTGTCGGCCAGCCAGAGTTTGTTGTGCATTCGTCGGTGTTGCAGTGAAAGATCGAACAGCCGCCCCAGGCTGCGTGTGGCGCCTGTGCTGCGGCCAAGATTGAGCGGGTTGAACAGGCGAATCTGTATGTTGGGATGCGCGGCCAACGTGGCGATGACCTGATCCAGCCCGTCGCTGGTGGTGTCATCAAGCAGAATCCGCACGCGCACGCCACGGTCTGCCGCTCTCAACAGCTCATCGACCAGCGCGCGGGTGCTAAGGCCGTCATGGACGATGTAGTACTGCAGATCCAGACTGGTTTTAGCGTTGCGAATCAGCTCGGCGCGGGCCATGAATGCTTCGGTGCTGTTGGGCAGCAAGCGAAACCCGGACCGCCCTTCATGCGGTGCAGCCTGCGCCATGATCGAGCGTCCGAACGAGGAATCCATCGCGGGAAGCGCCTGGCTGGGCCGCTCGGCTATAGGGGAGTGTGCGCATCCACTGAGAAACAGGGCGCAAAGTATCAGGAAGGGCGTGGCCCATTTGTAGGTCAACGGAGTTATCCAGAAGTTACATCACTGCGATAAGACCGCATCAAGCGGAAAAAAGTTAACCGCTGGTCAATCCGTTTGAATCATTAGCGCCGCAACGGCCGCACCGACTTTTCGCACCGCCTCCTCGATAGCCGCTGTTGGCTTGGCAGCGAAGTTCATGCGTAAGCAGTTTCTGTATTTTCCGGACGCGGAAAAAATACTGCCAACCGCAATCTGTACGCCCTGCCCATGAAGCACACGATTCAGGCGCTGGGCATCAAAGTCCTCGGGCAACTCTACCCAGAGCATGAACCCCCCTTGCGGGCGACTGATGCGAGTGCTCTCTGGAAAGTAGCGCGTGACCCAATCTGTCATTTGATCGCGACTGCGCTGGTACTGCGCACGCATCCGGCGCATGTGGGGTTCGTAGTGGCCATCCTTGAGAAACTCGGCAATTGCCAGTTGCGGTTGCGTAGCGGTGGAGCCGGTGCTGATGTATTTCATGTGTAACGCCCGGTCCAGATATCGCCCCGGCGCGACCCAGCCCACGCGCAGGCCGGGGGCGAGTGTTTTCGAAAATGAGCTGCACAGCAGGACACGTCCATCCTGGTCGAAGGATTTGATCGTGCGTGGTCGCGGGTACGTGTAGGCAATGTCGCCATAGACATCGTCTTCGATGATCGCCACGTCGTAGCGCTGTGCAAGCGTGAGCAATGCGCGTTTGCGCTCCTCGGGCATGATGTAGCCGAGCGGGTTGTTACAGTTGGGGGTCAGCTGTATGAGTTTGATCGGCCACTGTTCCAGGGCCAGCCCCAGGGCTTCGATGCTGATGCCGGTAATCGGGTCGGTCGGAATTTCCAGAGCCTTCATCCCCAACCCTTTAAGTGCCTGCATTGCGCCGTGAAAGCTGGGCGAGTCCACGGCGACGATGTCTCCAGGCTCACAGACCGATCGGATGCTCACAGACAACGCTTCCTGAGCACCGGTAGTGATGACCAGATCATCCGGTCCGACGTTGGTGCCCGAATCCAGTAACAGCCGTGCCACCTGATCGCGCAATGCCTTCGTGCCGTAGATGTTGTCGTAATACAGCCCCGGCATGTCCATGCGCCGACTGATCTTGCCAAGCGCTTGTGTCAGCGGTCGCAGGGTCGGACTGGTGATGTCCGGCATCCCGCGCGCCAGCTGTATGACTTTAGGGTCGGGCGTGGCGGTGGCCAGTTCCAGCACTTGGTCCCACTGAGAAATATCCACAGGTCTCTGCGCCGGACGCCCTACGGCCGGGAGCGCCGGGGCCTTACGCCCGGCCGGGACGAAATAGCCCGATTTGGGTTTGGGGGAGGCCAGGCCGTTGTCTTCCAGCATTCGATAAGCCTGCTGCACAGTGCTCAAACTGACGCCGTGCTCGACGCTCAACGCACGCACTGATGGCAGCCGGTCACCGGGTCGATAGAAGCCGCTTTCAATGCGCGAGCCGAGCAGGTCGGCCAGATTGACATACAGAGTCATTGCGACCTCCCACAGAAAACTCACATAAACCCATACAGATGGCGTGAAATTACACCATTCAGCGTGCGTAGGGTGTGATCTGTATGAAAATAATAGAGGTTTTTTGAATCTGTAATGGTTTGGCTTACGCGCTCATCATAAAACCACACGAACACATGATGAGGTGCCGAAAAATGAACGGGTTGAGCGATGTGCGGTTAGCGCTTTACAGCCAGGAACTGGTCGATGGGCAAGTCCGCCCGCTGACGGTGAGCGGTTCGTCCAGCCTCAGTATGTGGACGCTGTTTCAGCGCAGAAGGGGTACACGCCGGGCGCTGCTGAATTTGAATGCCGACCAGCTCAAAGACATTGGGCTGACCTCCGAGCAGGCGCGCGCGGAAGGGATCAAGCCGTTTTGGAGGAAGTGAATATGGAGCTGCGCACTCAGCGCAGCTCCTTCAAGCGGTGCCACAGCATCCCCAACGCCAGCAGCGGCGAACGCAAATGTTTGCCACCGGGAAAGGTGATATGCGGGACTTTGTTGAAGAGTTCAAAACCGCCGCCGTGCAGGCCTGTTATGGCCTCAGCCAGCAACTTCCCCGCCAGGTGCGTGGCATTGAGGCCGTGACCGGCGTAGGCCTGCGCGTAAAAGACGTTGGGATGATCCTTCAGTCGCCCGATCTGTGGCAGGCGGTTGGCGCCAATGCCGATCATGCCGCCCCACTGGTAATCGATCTTCACCCCGGCAAGTTGCGGGAAGACGTTGAGCATTTTCGGCGTCATGTAGCCAGCGATGTCCTGCGGATCACGACCGGAGTAGTGGCATGCGCCGCCGAACAGCAAGCGTCGATCAGCCGAAAGGCGGAAATAATCCACGGCGACCTGCTGGTCGCACACGGCCGTGTTGCGTGGCAGAAGCTGATGCGCCTGTGCCTCGCTCAGGGGTTCGGTGGCAATGATGTAACTGCCTGCGGGCAAGACCTTGCCACTGAGTCCTGGGTCCAGATCCTTGAGGTAGGCGTTGCAACCCAACACCAGCGTCTTGGCACGGACTAACCCTTGCGCTGTATGCACCCGGACCTGCGGACCGTACTCGATACGCGTGACAGTCGAATGCTCGAAAACCTGCACGCCCAGGGCCTTCGCAACCGCAGCTTCGCCCAATGCCAGGTTCAGCGGGTGTAAATGCCCCGAGCCCATGTCAATCATGCCGCCCGCGTATTTGTCGGACCCAATCACAGTCGCCATCTCGCCCTTTTGCAGCAACTGGAGCGAATGTACGTAGCCGAGGCTGCGAAGCTCTTCGGCATCCTCGGCAAAACCTGCCAGCTCGCGCGGTTTGTTGGCCAGATCGCAGTAGCCCCAAGTCATGTCGCAATCGATGCCGTAGCGCTCGATACGCTGACGCACGATTTCCACAGCCTCCAGACCCATCAACTTGAGTGCCCGGACGCCCTCATCGCCGATGACGTTTTTGAATCTCTCAACACCGTGACCCACGCCACGGATCAATTGACCGCCGTTACGCCCGCTGGCGCCCCAGCCGATTTTGCGGGACTCCAGCAACACCACGCTCAGGCCACGCTCAGCCAGTTCGATAGCGGTGTTGAGGCCGGAAAACCCGCCACCTACCACGCACACATCTGCGTTGAGCTCGCCTGTCAGCGCCGGATGATCCGGCTGCGGATGGCTGCTGGCGGCGTAATAGGAGGCGGCGTGAATCGTGTCGGTCGGCTGCTGAACGCGGGCGTTCATGTGTTATTCCCGGAAATGGTGTTTGGAAAATTTTACGGAGGGTAGCCGCGAGTCCGTCGGCGGGCAAGGCAAGTGCCGTACTGCTGTCGCATCGGCGGCAAATGGAGGAAAATACCCACACTTTCTTCCGGTGATCACGCAATGAGCTGCAACAGCCAGAAAATCCGCGACCTGCGCCGTCAGATTCCGTCTTTTGAGTGCGTACCCGGTTGCCATGATTGCTGTGGGCCGGTGACCACTTCATCCGAAGAAATGGCCCGCTTGCCGCGCAAGACTGCGGCTGAGCAAGAGGCTGCCCTGAATGAGCTCAACTGCGTCCATCTTGGCCCTCAGGGCTGCACCGTGTACGAAGAGCGCCCGCTGATCTGCCGGTTGTTCGGCACCACCAAGACCTTGCCCTGCCCAAATGGCAGAAGGCCCGAAACGCTCATTCATCCGCGCATCGAGGCGCAGGTGCACGAGTACATCGCGACCACGCGGCAGGTGTTGGTGTAGGATTTTCGGGGCACTCTTTGTGGCGCCCCGGGCACGCTTCTGGCCAGAAATAATAGCGGCATCCGGTACAGCCTGCGCGGGATGTGTCGTCTTTTTCGCGGGCAAGTCGGAATGCCGCCCACTCGCTCAAACAAAGTCTACGTTTGAATGAAGGTGGGCGAGCTCCGGTTTGTCGGGGGCACTACTCACTCCGGAATAGGCAGGCTCAGGCTCTCTTTCACTTCTTCCATCACGATGTAGCTCTTGGACTCACGCACGTGCGGCAGTTTGAGCAGGATGTCGCCCAGCAGCTTGCGATAAGACGCCATTTCAGAGATTCGCGCCTTCACCAGGTAATCGAAGTCGCCTGAAACCAGATGACACTCCAGCACATGAGGCAGTTTGAGGACCGCTCGGCGGAATTCCTCGAAAGTGTCGCCCGATTTGTAGTCCAGACTGATCTCGACGAACACCAGCAGGCTAGCCTTGAGGTTCTGCGGATTGAGGCGGGCGTTGTAGCCCATGATGATGCCTTCGCGCTCAAGTCTTCGGACCCGCTCTGTACAGGGCGTGGTCGATAAACCCACGCGTTCGCCCAGCTCCGTGAAAGAGATTCTGCCGTCGCTCTGAAGAATGCGCAGGATGTTGCGATCAATCTTGTCCAGCTCACGCTTGGACTGGTGCTGTGTGCGCATGTGAGAGCCCCTCTGCGAAAGACATTGTTGCCAAGAATAAAAGCTGAATATAGGCGTTTATATAGTGAAAGGCACTGCTGATTGCTTTTTATACTGCCCACATCCTTGCTTAAAACTTGAAAACGTCAGCGGATATCCGCGATGAGGTAATCAACATGCGCGTTCTGGTCCTTGGAAGTGGCGTAATCGGTACCACCAGTGCTTATTATCTGGCGCGCGAAGGCTTTGAAGTGACGGTCGTTGATCGTCAGCCAGCCGCTGCCATGGAGACCAGTTTTGCCAACGCCGGCCAGGTCTCGCCGGGTTATGCGTCCCCTTGGGCCGCTCCGGGTGTGCCGCTCAAGGCGATCAAATGGTTGCTCCAGCGCCACGCACCCCTGGCAATCAAAGCCACATCCGACATCGGCCAGTACCTGTGGATGGCGCAAATGCTGCGCAACTGCACCGCGAACCGTTATGCGGTGAATAAGGAGCGCATGGTTCGGCTGTCCGAATACAGCCGCGATTGCCTCGACGAACTGCGCGCTGAAACCGGCATTGCTTACGAAGGCCGCAGTCTTGGGACTACGCAGCTCTTCCGTACTCAAGAACAGCTCGATAACGCCGCCAAAGACATCGCCGTGCTTCAGCAGGCCGGCGTGCCGTATGAGCTGCTTGATCGTGCGGGGATCGCCCGGGTCGAGCCGGCCTTGGCCAGTGTCAGCAACATCCTGGCTGGCGCGTTGCGTTTGCCGAATGACCAGACCGGCGATTGTCAGGTATTCACTACCCGTCTTGCCGAAATCGCAACGGATCTGGGCGTCGAGTTCCGCTTTGGTCAATCCATAGAATCCATCGACTTCGCAGGCGACCGCATCAACGGCGTGTGGATCAACGGCAAGCTCGAAACCGCTGACCGCTACGTCCTGGCGCTCGGCAGCTATTCGCCGCAGCTGCTCAAGCCGCTGGGAATCAAGGCGCCGGTCTACCCGCTCAAGGGCTACTCGCTGACAGTGCCGATTACCGACGCCGCCATGGCGCCGACCTCGACCATCCTCGATGAGACCTACAAGGTAGCGATCACCCGTTTCGACAACCGTATTCGCGTCGGCGGCATGGCGGAGATCGCCGGTTTCGACCTGTCGCTCAATCCTCGTCGCCGCGAAACGCTGGAGATGATCGTCAACGACCTTTATCCTCACGGCGGTGATCTGGCTCAAGCCAGTTTCTGGACGGGGTTACGCCCGACCACGCCGGACGGTACGCCCATCGTCGGTGCCACGCCTTATCGCAACCTGTTCCTCAATACGGGGCACGGCACACTCGGCTGGACCATGGCCTGCGGTTCCGGGCGCTTGCTGGCTGATTTGATTGCCCGCAAAGCCCCGCAAATCAGTGCCGAAGGCCTCGATATTTCTCGTTACGGCAGCACCAAGGAGATCGCAAAAAATGTCCATCCAGCGCCAGCTCACCAATGAGCGACTGAGTCAGATCGTCGTCCACAACGGTACTGTTTACCTCGCAGGCCAAGTGGGTGATGACATGGCGGCGGGTATCGAGCAGCAGACCCGCGAGACGCTCAACAATATCGAGCGTTTGCTGGACCTGGCCGGTACTGACAAAAGCCGTATCCTGTCGGTGACGATTTACTTGAAGGACATCGATGCGCATTTCGCTGGCATGAACAGCGTGTGGGACAAGTGGTTGAGCAAAGGCCTGGCGCCTGCGCGCGCAACGGTTGAGTCCAAACTGTGTGAGCCGGAAATTCTGGTGGAAATGACGGTGGTCGCAGCACTGCCGTAAGCCTCATAAGCCCTTTAGGAGCGCGCTTGCCCGCGAGAGCAATATGACGTCGGACGGATGTGCGTCGGCCCGATCCAAGTCCTCGCGGGCAAGCGCGCTCCCACAGTTAACGTCCTTTGCCTAGAAGCCCCCTCATGCGTCCAGCTCGCGCTTTAATTGATCTTCAGGCCTTGCGCCACAACTACCGACTGGCCCGTGAAAACGCAGGGGCCAAGTCTCTCGCGGTCATCAAGGCCGACGCTTATGGGCACGGCGCTGTGCGCGTAGCACAAGCGCTGGAGTCCGAAGCCGATGGCTTTGCCGTTGCCTGTATCGAGGAAGCGCTGGAGCTGCGTCAGGCAGGAATCAAAGCGCCAGTCCTGTTGCTGGAAGGTTTTTTCGAAGCCGACGAGCTAGCGTTGATCGTCGAGCATGACTTCTGGTGCGTGGTGCATTCGCTCTGGCAACTCGATGCCATTGAGGCCACTGCCGTCGGCAAACCTCTGCATATCTGGCTCAAGCTCGACTCGGGCATGCACCGCGTCGGTTTGCACCCCGCCGATTATCACGCTGCTTATCATCGTCTGCAGGCCAGCGGTAAAGTCGCGAAAATCGTCCTGATGAGCCACTTTGCCCGTGCAGATGAGCCCGATTGTGCTCGCAGCGATGAGCAGTTGGCGGTGTTTCAAGCTGCGCGCCAAGGCTTGATCGCTGAGGTCAGCTTGCGCAACTCGCCGGCCACGATGGCGTGGCCCAATATCCCGAGCGACTGGGTGCGTGCGGGCATCATGCTCTACGGCGCGACCCCGTTCGAGCATTCGCAAGCAATGGCTGATCAATTGCAGCCGGTGATGACGCTTGAGTCAAAAGTCATCTGCGTGCGCGAATTGCCAGCCGGTGAACCCGTGGGCTATGGCGGTACGTTCGTGACCGATCGCGCAATGCGCATTGGCCTGGTTGCGATGGGCTACGCCGACGGCTATCCCCGACATGCGCCGACCGGTACGCCAGTTTTGGTTGACGGTCAGCGCAGTCAATTGCTGGGACGGGTATCGATGGACATGCTGTGTGTGGATCTCAGCGATATTCCCAAGGCAGGGCTGGGTAGCCGGGTCGAACTCTGGGGCAAACATATCCTGGCCAGCGAAGTGGCAGCCAAGGCGGGCACGATCCCGTATCAGATTTTCTGCAATCTGCGGCGTGTGCCGAGGCTCTATTCCGAGGGCTGACAACCCGTTCGGCGAAATCCTTCTTTCCCTCTGGTCGGTCACCTGTGGCCGCCAGCCCCTTTGCTGATCGGGCAGCGGGCTCAAGTGTTGTAAATACTGAACGCTGTTGCCATCATGGCAACCACTTGACCCAGCTTGATCTTCAGGAGGACTGCCGCATTGGACGTCGGTGAACGACTGCAATCCATTCGTAAACTCAAAGGTCTGTCCCAGCGTGAACTCGCCAAGCGAGCGGGCGTGACCAACAGCACCATTTCGATGATCGAGAAGAACAGCGTCAGCCCCTCGATCAGTTCGCTGCGTAAGGTGCTGGGTGGCATACCGATGTCCATGGTGGAGTTCTTTTCAGAGGAACTCGAGCCAGAAAACCCCACACAAGTGGTCTACAAAGCCAGCGAGCTGATCGATATCTCGGACGGCGCGGTGACCATGAAGTTAGTCGGCAAATCCCACCCGAGTCGGGCTATCGCTTTTCTCACCGAGGTCTATCCGCCTGGCGCCGACACGGGCGATGCGATGCTCGTCCACGAAGGCGAGGAAACCGGGATTCTGGTGGAAGGCCGTCTTGAGCTGGTTGTCGGGCTCGACACCTATGTGCTCGAGGCTGGCGATAGCTACTATTTTGAAAGCACCCGACCCCATCGATTCCGCAACCCTTTCGACGTCCCTGCACGACTCATCAGCGCAGCCACACCAGCGAATTTTTAGCCGCCATTGCGGGGCCGCAGGCGAGAGTGAGTCACCATGAGGTCGAGAACGTGAATCCTGCCCATACGATATTGGCTGCCGCGGGCGTCCTGGTTTTATGGGCATTGGGCGCACAGGCTGCGACCAACGATGACATCGCCAAACGACTCGAACCAGTAGGCCAGGTCTGCATCCAGGGCAAGGAATGCGCGGGCACCGGGATCACGGCATCCGCCAGTGCCAGTGCCGCCAGAGCGCCCGACGACATCATCGGCAAGCACTGCACCGCCTGCCATGCCATTGGCTTGTTGGGCGCGCCGAAAATTGGCGACACCGCAGCCTGGAAGGATCGTGCCGACCAACAGGGCGGTCTGGACGGCATTCTTGCCAAAGCCATTACCGGCATCAATGCCATGCCCCCGAAAGGCACCTGTGCGGACTGTTCGGATGACGAGTTGAAGGGCGCCATCAAGAAAATGTCCGGGCTTTAACGAGGTGCCATGATGCGTGTGTCCCCTAAAGCAGTGAGCTGGCTTTTTTTGTTGCAGGTGCTGGCCTTCGACGCGAGCGCCACGATGCGCTGCGGGACTTCGCTGATCAGCAACGGCGATTCTGCCCAGACCGTTCGCGAAAAGTGCGGTGCGCCTGATCAGGAAAGCAGCGAAGGGCCGGCGCTTGGCCCCAACGGCGTACCCCACCGCAATGCTGCGAAAATCACACATTGGGTGTATGGCCCTAGTGGTGGCGCCTTCCAGCATCTGCGTTTCATCGACGATAAACTCGTGTCCACCGAAACGAGGAGAAACTGAGCGGGTCCAAGCTACACTCAATAACAATTCAGGAGAGGCCGGATGCCGAATTCCTGCTCGATCGAGCAAGCTGTCGATCACATTCTGGCGACACTGCCGAGCCACATTCGCACGGCCATGCCGCTGGGTTTGGGCAAGCCCAATCGCTTCGTCAATGCGCTGTATGCACGCATCAAGACGCTTCCCGGCCGCCAACTGACCATCTACACCGCCCTGTGCCTCGGTCGCCCACCCGCTGGCGATGGCTTGCAGGGGCGGTTTCTCGAGCCGTTTCTGGAGCGCGTATTCGGTGATTACCCCGAGCTGGATTTTCTGGCCGATCTGCGTGCCGATAACCTTGCGCCCAATGTCCATGTCGAGCAGTTCTTCATGCAGCCGGGTAGCCTCCTCAATAGTGAGTCCGCCCAGCAAAGCTATGTCAGCAGCAATTACAGCCACGCAGCTCGCGACATCAACGCCAATGGCGTGAACCTGATCGCGCAATTGGTGGCCCGCAATCCGCAAATCCCAGAATGCCTGAGCCTGAGCTGCAACCCGGACGTGACCCTCGACCTGCTGGCCATGGTCGAAAAGCGCCGCGCGGCGGGCGAAACGATCCTGACACTGGCGCAGATCCACGCGGATTTGCCTTGGATGCCGGGCGATGCGCAGGTCAGCGCCGATACGTTTGACCTGCTGATCGACTACGAAGAGCGAACCACCCTGTTTTCGACCCCCAACATGCCGGTAGGCATTCAAGACCATTTCATTGGCTTGTATGCCAGCACCCTCGTGCGCGACGGCGGCACTTTGCAGATCGGCATCGGTTCGATGGGCGATGCGCTGACGGCGGCGTTACTGGCGCGCCAAGCCGACAACGAGACCTATCGCGAGTGCCTGTCGCAGCTGGACGGTATTTCTACGTGGAAGCCATTGATCGAGCGTGAAGGCGGTGTGATGCCTTTCTCGAAGGGGCTTTACGGTTGCAGCGAAATGTTCGTCAACGGGCTGTTGGTGTTGCTGGACGCGGGCATCATCCGGCGCAAGGTTTACTCAACCGTCGAGCAGCAGCGTCAGGCTAACAGTGGCTTACTTGACGAAGCGCTTCATCCCGATGGCGTATTGGTGCATGGCGGCTTCTTCCTCGGCCCGCGCAGTTTCTATGAGCGACTGCGCGAGTTTTCTCCCGAACAGCTGGCGCAGATCAACATGACGGCCATCAGCTACATCAACGAGTTGTATGGCGACGAGGATCTCAAGCGCCTGCAGCGACGTGATGCCCGGTTTATCAACAGCTCGTTCACCGTGACGCTGCTGGGGGCCGCTATCTCTGATCAATTGGCTGACGGCCGCGTGGTCAGCGGTGTGGGCGGGCAGTACAACTTTGTGGCTCAGGCGCACGCGCTGGAAGACGCGCGTTCGATTCTGATCCTGCGCAGTTGGCGTGAGTCGGGCGGGGACGTGACGTCGAACATCGTCTGGGATTATGCCCACGCGACCATTCCCCGGCACCTGCGCGACATCGTCATCACTGAATATGGAATCGCTGATTTGCGTGGCAAGACGGATGCCGTGGTGATCGAGGCGCTGCTTAATATAAGCGACTCACGGTTTCAACCAGCGTTGATCGAACAGGCGCAAAAGGCTGGCAAGCTGCCCAAGGATTTTCGGCTTGATCCGCTGTTCAGTCAAAATACGCCCGAGCGCTTGCAGGCAATCCGTGGCATGTACCCCCAGTTGTTCACCGAGTACCCGTTGGGGAGTGATTTCACGACAGAGGAGCGTGATTTGCTACGGGCGCTGAACTGGCTGAAAAGCAAGTTCAAGCTGCGGGACATTATCGCGCTTGGCAAAGCCACACTTGAGGCGCCCGGGCCCGACACCTTCCCGGCACACTTGGCGCGCATGCAACTGGATCAACCGCAGGGCCTGCGTGAAGAGCTATATCAGCGGCTGGTGTTGGCGGGGTTGCAGGCAACGGCAGACTGAGGCTTCGGGCCAAGAGCTATGCGGGAAAACCGCGATTCCGCCCATTTGGTCCAACGGCCTTTGGCCAGAATCAAACTCCCAGGGACGCCGCAAATATCTGTAGGGGCGCACGAGCAACGCGAGGCCGCGATGGGCTGCGAAGCGGCCCTGAAACCAGTTTCCCTAGCTGTCCTGAAACACCGCGCGGGCAGGATTTACAGCCGCTACGCGTCAGATCGCGAACAAATTCGCTCCTACAGATTTGCCAGAATCAAAGCTTTGCGGGCAAACGGAGCGCCATCTGGCTTGCTATGCCTTGCCGCCGGAATGGAATGCCAGCAGCGCAGCGTTTACCGGCCCTCACGCAAGTGCCTTGTAGACCATGAGAGCTGCTGCGACAAAGCCGGCCAGCGCAAACACCTGCTGCAACCTTGGCCCTGCGAGGTACCTGGCCGCTTGCAATCCCACGACCAAGCCCGCCACGGCACCAGCCGCAAAGGGCAGGGCCACCGCCCAATGCATCGCACCGCTGACCGTTGCGGCCATCACGCTGCCTGTCGAAACCAGCGCGATCACCGCGAGTGAGGTCGCGACAATACTTTTCATGTCCAGATCGGTATAGCGGGTCAACGCCGGAATGATGACAAATCCCCCCCCGACGCCCAGCAACCCAGACAGCAATCCGGCAAAGACACCGGTGGCCGCAAGTGATCGGGCGCATGGCAGCGTCCAGCGAAGGCGGCCCACTTGCGGGTTGAGCACGCACGGCAAAAAGGCTGCCCGCGCCACAGGTTGTCCATGCTGCAAATGATGCGAGGCCTTCCTATAGATGCGCAGGCAGGCGTACAGCAATATCAGCGCAAAACCGAAAGAAAGCGGGCGATTGGGAAGCTGATGGGCAAGCCACAACCCAAGGGGCGTCATGAGGATGCCGATGCCGGAGATGAATCCGGCTGCGCGATAACGCACGATTCCCTGGCGCAGGCCCAGTAACGCGCCCACCCACGCCGCCAGACCTACCGCCAGCAAACCTACCGGCGCCGCCTCGGTCATCGTCAGCCCCAGGCCGAACACCAGCAACGGTACGGCGAGAATCCCGCCGCCTGCGCCGGTCAACGCCAGAATCAGGCCGACGAGGCTGCCAAGGCTTGCGCCTAATAGTTGGTGTTCGTTCACAGCGCAGCGTTCTTACAGGGCATTGAGAGGAATCTTCAAATAGCGAACGCCGTTTTCTTCAGGCTCAGGCAAATTACCGCCGCGCATGTTGATCTGCACCGAAGGCAGGATCAGCACCGGCATGTCCAGCGTGGCGTCGCGCTTTTCACGCATCTCGACAAATGAATCCTCGTCGATGCCTTCGTGGATGTGGATATTGTTGGCGCGCTGTTCGGCCACTGTCGTCATGTACATCAACTCGCGGCCGTTTGGGAGGTAGTCGTGGCACATGAAGAGGCGCGTTTGTGGCGGCAGCTTGAGGATTTTGCCAATCGAGCGGAACAGCGTTCGGGCGCTGGCACCGGGGAAATCGCAGCGCGCCGTACCGTAATCGGGCATGAATAGTGTATCGCCTACGAATGCGATGGTTTCACCGTCGGCCTCTATCAAATACGTCATGCAGGCTGGTGTGTGACCCGGTGTGTGCATGGCCCGGGCGTGCAATGAGCCAATCTGAAAGTGCGCGTCGTCCTCCAGCAATTGGTCGAACTGACTGCCATCGCGGGCGAAGTCGCCTTGAGCGTTGAACAGCCTGCCGAAGACCTTTTGCACGCGGGTGATCTGATCGCCGATGGCAACCGTACCGCCCAGATGCTCCTTTAGATAGGCCGCAGCGGACACGTGATCGGCATGCACGTGGGTCTCCAGAATCCACTCCACCGACACGCCCAGGTCACGCACTCTGGCGATGAGCCGGTCGGCGGAGGCGGTGCCGGTGTGTCCCGATTTCGGGTTGTAGTCGAGCACGCTGTCGATCAGCGCGGCTTTAAGGGTGGGGCGGTCGACGACCAGATAACTGATGGTCGATGTCTGTTCGTCGAAAAACGCTTCAACGCTCAATCGTTCGCCAATGATCATATCTGCTCTCCGAAAGTGTTTGTTTGCCGCCAGTTGAAGCGCCTGAATGTAGGAGCGCGCTTGCCCGCGAAAACGATTGTCCCGCTGGCAGACATGCATCGAATGTTACGCCGTCTTCGCGGGCAAGCGCGCTCATACAGGGGTGCAGAGCTGTCACTCGACGAACGTCACTACGCCATCTTTCAACGATTTGACCCGCGCCAGCGACTCAACGCGATATCCCTGCGCATCCAGTTCCGCACGGCCACCCTGGAATGACTTCTCGATCACGATCCCGAGCCCGGCGACCGTGGCGCCCGCCTGTTTGATGATCGAGATCAGCGCTTGTGACGCCTTACCGTTGGCGAGGAAGTCGTCGATGATCAGCACGCGATCACTGCTGGTCAGGTGGCGCGGGGAAATCGCAACCGTACTTTCGACCTGCTTGGTGAACGAATAAACCGTGGCCGACAGCAGGTTTTCAGTCAGCGTCAGCGACTGATGCTTGCGCGCAAAGATCACCGGAATGCCCAGTTTCAGGCCCGTCATGACGGCGGGAGCAATCCCCGAGGCTTCGATGGTGACGATCTTGGTAACGCCCGAGTCTGCGAACAGCGCGGCGAATTCGTCGCCTATCTGCTGCATCAGCGCCGGGTCGATCTGATGGTTGAGGAACGCATCAACCTTCAATACCTGATCGGAAAGGACGATGCCTTCCTCGCGAATTTTCTTGTGCAGTGCTTCCACGTGGGGTGCCTCAGGCGCGCAAGTGCGCAGCGAACATTAACGTTTGAGCATGGCGCGAATATCCGCCAATGCCGTATTGCCGCGAACGGCCTTTACTTCTGTAGGTGTGTCGTCGTTGCCTTCCCAAGCCAGATCGTCCGGGGGCAGCTCATCAAGAAACCGGCTCGGTGAACAGTCGATAATTTCGCCGTACTGTTTGCGCTTGGCCGCGAAGGTGAAGGCCAGCGTCTGCCGGGCGCGCGTGATGCCCACATAAGCCAGGCGGCGTTCTTCTTCGATTGTGTCGGCTTCGATGCTGGAGCGGTGAGGGAGGATTTCCTCCTCCATGCCCATGATGAACACGTAGGGGAATTCCAGGCCCTTGGATGCGTGAAGCGTCATCATCTGCACACCTTCGGCGCCGTCTTCCTCCTCCTGCTGGCGCTCGAGCATGTCGCGCAGCACCAGTTTGCCAATGGCTTCCTCGATGGTCATGCCGCCTTCTTCGTCTTTCTCCAACGTGTTCTTCAGCGCCTCGATCAAGAACCACACGTTGCCCATGCGGTAATCGGCAGCTTTGTCGCTGGAGCTGTTTTGACGAATCCAGTTTTCGTAATCGATGTCCATGACCATGCTGCGCAATGCGGCAATCGGGTCGTTTTGCGCGCATTGCTGACGCACGCCGTCCATCCAGTGCTTGAAGCGCTTGAGGCGGTCTGTGAAACGGCCATCAAGGTGTTCGCCCAGACCGATTTCATCGGTAGCGGCGTACATCGAGACCTTGCGCTCGGTGGCGTAATTGCCCAGCTTTTCCAGAGTGGTCGAGCCGATTTCCCGACGCGGCACGTTGATCACGCGCAAGAAGGCGTTGTCGTCATCCGGGTTCACCAACAGGCGGAAGTACGCCATCAGGTCTTTCACTTCCTGACGGCCGAAGAAGCTGTTGCCACCCGACAAGCGATACGGAACCTGGTGATGCTGCAGCTTGAGTTCGATCAGCTTTGCCTGGTAGTTGCCGCGATACAGGATTGCAAAATCGCTGTAGGGCCGGTCAGTACGCAGATGCAGGCTAAGGATCTCGACGGCGACGCGCTCGGCTTCGGCGTCTTCGTTGCGGCAGCGGATCACACGGATTTCGTCGCCATGGCCCATCTCGCTCCACAGCTGCTTTTCGAAGGCATGCGGGTTGTTTGAGATCAGCACGTTGGCGCAGCGCAAAATACGGCTGGTGGAGCGGTAGTTCTGCTCCAGCATTACCACTTTCAGGGACGGATAGTCATCCTTGAGCAGCATCAGGTTTTCGGGGCGAGCACCGCGCCAAGCGTAGATTGACTGGTCGTCGTCGCCCACTACGGTGAACTGGCAACGCGTACCGATCAGCAGCTTCACCATCAAATACTGGCTGGCGTTGGTGTCCTGATATTCGTCCACCAACAGATAGCGGACCTTGTTCTGCCACTTTTCGAGAATGTCGGCGTTGTCTTCGAACAGCTTTACCGGCAACAGGATCAAGTCGTCGAAATCCACCGCGTTGTACGCTTTTAGCGTGCGCTGGTAGTGGGTGTAGACGATAGCGGCGGTTTGTTCTTTGGGGTTGCGCGCGTTGGTCAGCGCTTCAGGGGGGAGGATCAGGTCGTTTTTCCACGAGCCAATCATGTTCTTGATCTCGTCGACGCCGTCTTCGCCCGAGTATTCCTTCTGCATGATGTCGGTCATCAGCGCTTTGACATCGGTCTCGTCAAAGATCGAAAAGCCCGGTTTGTAACCTAAACGTACATGCTCCTTGCGGATGATGTTCAAGCCCAGGTTGTGAAACGTCGACACCGTCAAGCCACGTCCTTCGCCACCTTTGAGCAGCGTACCGACGCGCTCTTTCATCTCGCGTGCGGCTTTGTTGGTGAAGGTCATGGCGACGATGTATTGCGCTCGGATACCGCAGTTCTGCACCAGATGGGCGATTTTGCGTGTGATCACGCTGGTCTTGCCGGAACCCGCACCGGCGAGCACCAAAAGAGGGCCGCCGACGTAGTTCACGGCTTCTTGTTGCCGGGGATTGAGTCGGGACATGACGAAAAGGGAGTCGCTTGCGAAATGGGTGTGCATTTTAACAGGCTCGGCGGTTTGTGCAGTGACCGTCTGACATGTGATGCAGCAAGCTATCTATATTTCGCCGTTTTGTTACATTTGCGCATCACGCGGCGAGAAGCCGCGTTTGACGACCCTCGTTCGAGGGGCGCCAACGTCTTCTGTTTGTGTAGGGAGCTAGCTTGTCTACGCCTGTCGAACCCTTGCGTTTGCTGCTTCTGGCCGAAACGCCGGAATGGTCAGCGTTGTTACGCGAGTGCCTGGCTCCACTGGGAGAAACCACTGTCCTCGTCTGCGTGCCGGACTGGGGATCTGTCGGCGACCCACTGGACATCCCGCACAACACTGTTCTGTTCACCACGCCGTTGATGCAGCCGGCAGCCGGCCAATGCAAATTGCCCGTCGTGCTGTTGCTCGACGCCCAGCCTGACTGCGAGCCGCTGGGTGTTGCCGACTGGCTCGTGCGTGACTCCCTTGATGCAAACAGCATGCGAAGTTGCCTGCGTCATGTGCGCGAGCGGGGCTTGCTGGAAAACACGCTGCAACGCCTAGCCGAGCAGGACCCGCTGACAGGCATCGCCAATCGTCAGGGGTTTCAGACACTGCTGGCAGCACGTCTGGCAGAAGCCGACGGGAGCGGCCTGGCGCTGGGGCATCTTGACCTGGACAACTTTCGTCGGGCCAATGACGCCTTGGGGCATCAGGCGGGTGATCGACTGATCCTGCAAGTGGTTGCACGCATGAATGCCCAATTGGAGGCCGGCGATCAATTGGCCCGCCTGGGCAGTGACGAGTTCGCGCTGTTGATCGATACCCGCCGCGCGCCGAATCGAGCCGAATGGATAGCTGAGCGCATCACCGAAGCCTTGTCCGAGCCTTACTGGATCGACGGTGAAAGCCTGTTGATCGGCTGCAGTCTGGGCATCGCCCATGCCCGAGCGCAGAACGGTGCCGACCCTTTGATGTGGCACGCGCACATCGCCATGCAGCAGGCAAAGGGTACGCAGGGCTGCACTTTTCATGTCTTTAATGAACGTATCAATCGCAATGCACGCAGCCTCGCGGACCTCGAAAGCGAGCTGCGCCGGGCGCTGCGCCGAGATGAGCTGGAACTGCATTATCAGCCGCGCCTGTGTCTGGGCAGCGGCAAGATTTTGGGCCTTGAAGCACTTGTGCGTTGGCGCCACGCCGAGCGGGGCCTTCTACCACCGAGTGAGTTCGTGCCGCTGGCCGAGCAAAGCGGGCTGATTGTGCCGCTGGGTTACTGGGTCATCTCGCGTGCCCTACGCGATATGCAAACCCTGCGCGAGCAGGGCATCCCTGCGCTGCACATGGCTATCAACCTTTCTTTCCGCCAGTTTCAGGACAACCAGCTGCTTGCGACGCTCAGCCGTCTGATCGCTGACCGTGGCATCGATGCGCAATGGTTGGAGTTTGAACTGACTGAAACCGCGGTCATGCGCCGCAGTGATCTGGTGAAACAGACCATGGATGCGCTGGGTCGCCTGGGCGTGCGGTTTTCGCTGGATGATTTTGGCACCGGGTTCTCGTCTTTCGTCCATCTCAACAGCCTGCCGATCACGTTGCTCAAGATCGATAAGAGCTTCGTGGGTGAAATGGAGCAGCGTGAAGAGAACCGCAAGCTGGTCCACGCCATGATAAACCTGGCACACAACCTCAGCCTTGAAGTCGTGGCCGAAGGTGTGGAAACACCCGGACAACTGGCGTTGTTGCGCAGCTTCAACTGCGACCAGGTGCAGGGCTATCTGATCAGCCACCCGCTGCCGTTGCCTGAGTTGATCGGTTACTTGGTGTACGGACAAGGCAAGGCGCAGGCCAAGCAAGCTCTGTAGACGCCAACGTGTTGGTGAAGCGTCTCGCTTTCGCGCAGCACGCCGCGGGGCCGAGAGCCGATCTGCTTTTCCTGGGATCTGATTCTGCCGAAGGCGTGGGAGTCCAGCTTGCTGACGATCTGCCGGGGACCGGCAGTCAATCCTGCATACCCGGTATTTCAGAGGGGCCGATGTGTCAGGTTTCAGGGCCGCTACGCGCTCCGTCGCACCGCCCCCATCATCCTTAGCCCATCACCGCCATGCGTGACGCCTTTTTGCGAAGCAACCTGCCAGCTTTGCGTTCGAACGCATAGGTCAGTGCCACCGCTGAACACAGCAGGCCCAGCGCCAGCCCCCACCAGACACCCACGGCGCCCTGATTGGCCAGAAAACCGAAACCCCACGCAGCGGGTGCGCCGACTATCCAATAGCTCGCGAATCCGATCAAAAACGTGGTCTTGGCGTCCTTGAAACCACGAATAGCGCCCATGGCGATGGTTTGTGTGCCGTCCAGCAATTCAAACCAGGCTGCGATGGCCAGCAGTTTGACGGCCAGTTCCACGGTGTCCTGATACGCCGGGTTGTGGATATCGAGAAACAGGCTGATGACCGCATGCGGCGCAAACCAGAACAAAAACGCAAACCCCAGCATCGCCAGTCCACCGAACGCGATGCCCATGCGTCCGGCGGTGCGGGCCAGCAGCAGATTGCCGGCGCCGTAGTGCAGGCCGATGCGCATGGTCACGGCGTATGAAATCCCTACCGGAATCATGAACGCCATCGACACGGACTGAAGGGAAATCTGGTGCGCGGCCATCTGCGAGCTGCCCATCGCGCCCATGCAGAAGGCTGCGAAGGTGAACAGGCCGACCTCAACGGCGTACGTGCCGCCAATTGGCAAGCCCAGGCGCCACAGCTCTTTCAGGCAGTTGCGCGAGAGATTCATGAAGCCGACATGAATCGGATACGCCGCATACGCCCTGTGATAGCGGATGTGCAATGCGAGGATGATTGCCATTGCGTTGGTGACAATAGCCGTCACCAGCCCGATGCCCATCAGGCCCCAATGCGGCAGCCCGAAAAGGCCATGAATAAAGGCGTAGTTGAGGGCGAAGTTAGCTGCAGCACCGCCAAGGCTGATCGCCATGACCGGGCCCGCGCGCCCCAGCGCACTGGTGAATCCGCGCAAGGCCATAAAGCTCAGCAAGCCGGGCAGTGCAAGGGGCAAAGTGATCAAAAACTCGCTGGCCATGTGTACGTTGGCTTCGACCTGGCCGAATTTGAGCAGGATCGGCTCCAGATTCCAGAGAATCAGTGCCGCCACCAACGCCATGCCCCATGCCAGCCAGAGCCCCGCTTGCGCGAGTCGGGTCACGCCTGCGGGATCATTGGCGCCATGACGAATGGCGACCAGCGTGCCGACGGCGGCCATCACGCCCACGCAGAAAAAAGAAACGAAGTTATAGCTCGCAGCGCCCAGGCCGCCACCTGCGAGGGCTTGCGGGCCTAATTGGCCCATCATCACTGTGTCAGTGAAGACCATCAGCATGTGCGCCATCTGGGATGCGATCAGCGGTCCCGCCAGGCGCAGGATGATCCAGAGTTCTTTGAAGGCGTGTGGGTACATGGTCGTGGCGCTCGGGTTTGCAGGCATCTTGAAGCCCGCCATTCTGGTGGTTGAGGCGCGTTGGCACAAAGGGATAAATCCGATCCTGATCATGAGTAAAACTCATGCCCGGTTTCAGCTACAGTGATCGTCGTCGTTCGCCCGGCAAAAAGGTAAAGCGCCCATGTCTCGAAGCCTTGCACCGCTCTACGCGTTGCGCGCATTTGAAGCGGCCGCCCGGCATGCCTCATTCACGCGTGCCGCCGAAGAACTGTCGATCACGCAGAGCGCGGTCAGCCGTCATATCCGCACGCTAGAGGATCACTTTGCCTGCCGCTTGTTTCAGCGCAACGGTCGCAATCTGCAACTGACCGAAGCGGCACGTACCTTGTTGCCGGGGATACGCGAAGGGTTTTCTGCGCTGGAGCGGGCTTGCAGCACGTTGTTCGCCGAAGAGGGCATTTTGCGCATGAAAGCGCCTTCCACCCTGACCATGCGCTGGTTGCTCGCACGACTCAGCCGCTTTCGTCACCTGCAGCCGGGCAACGAGGTGCAACTCACCAGTGCCTGGATGGACATCGACAACGTCGACTTCACCCAAGAGCCTTTTGATTGCGCAGTGTTGCTGAGTCGAGGGCATTTTCCGCCGGACTGGGAAGCGACGTACCTGTTTCCCGAGCTGATTATTCCGGTGGGCGCGCCAACGCTGCTTGAGGATCGGCCTTGGGATGTCGAACGTCTGGCGAGCGCCGAGCTGTTGCACCCGACCCCGGATCGGCGTGACTGGCGCAGTTGGCTGGAACGCATGGGGTTATCTGATCAGGTCTCGCTCAAGGGCGGTCAGGTGTTCGACACGCTTGAGCTGGGCATGATTGCGGCCGCGCGCGGGTATGGCGTGTCGATGGGTGATTTGTTGATGGTGGCCGAAGACGTCGCCCAGGGACGCTTGAGTTTGCCGTGGCGTACAGCCGTGGTCAGCGGCGAAAACTATTATCTGGTTTGGCCGAAAACGCGACCAGGTGGCGAACGGCTGGCCAGGCTGAGTGACTTTTTACAAAGCGAAGTCCAGGCGATGGTACTGCCGGAAGTGACGATCCTGAAATGACCGGTAATCCAATTTCTTCGCGTTTACGGTCGTTAATCTCGCGTAGGACTCAAGTATTTCTGATGTAGGCCGAATCCGTGATGTTCGGTCTGCTTGTCCAAGATGGCTTACGAACCCGCTCGTTAAAAATCAATTCGAACGCGCACCCGAGATCTTGACGATCCCGGTCGCCTGTTCAAGGAGTTTCCATGCCCCAACCTCGCACGCGTATTGCTTCTCAATTGGGGGTCGCTCTGGCGGTGATTCTTGCGGTCGTGATCAGCGGTAGTACGCTTTTTGCCTTGCGCTCGCTGGACACCGCCAATCTGACAATCCGCGAGGAGCACATGGGCAGCGAGGCAAGGTTGCTTGCTGATCAGCTCAACACGTTCCACAGCACCCTGCGTGAAAGCACCCAGCGCTTGAGCGGGTTATTCGAGAAGCGCTTCGGCAGTGGGCTGTCCTTGCAGGCCGATCAGCAGATCGCAGTCGCGTCGTTGCAGACACCTGCGTTGCTGCTGAACGGCACGCCTCTGAACAACGACTTCACCGAAGTCGATGACTTTCGCAAAATGACCGCAGGCGTCGCCACTGTCTTTGTGCGCAGCGGCGATGATTTCGTGCGTATCAGCACGTCGCTGACCAAGCAGGACGGCTCGCGGGCCATGGGTACGTTGCTTGATCACAAGCATCCGGCGTATGAGCGATTGCTGGCAGGGCAAGGATACGTAGGGCGCGCTTTGCTGTTCGACCGCTCCTACATGACTCAGTATACCCCAGTGCGTGACCAAGGCGGTAAGGTGATTGCCGTGCTGTTTGTAGGGTTTGATTACACCGATGCGCAGAAAGCGCAGTTCGATAACCTGAAAAGCTTTCGCATTGGCTCCACAGGGTCACTCGCCCTGCTGGATGAGCAGAACCAATGGCTGGTGCCGCCCGCAGGTGTGAGCGATCTGGATGAGGCGAGAAAAACCCTCGCTGACTTCGTTAAAACGCCCGGAAAAGGCCGGCTATGGCGGGACAGCGGTAATGAAATCTACACCGTCGCCGCCCCCTTCCCTGGAGGTCCGTGGTCGATTCTGGCGAGCATGCCGCAGGCGGAAATCAGCGCAGTGACCTGGAGCGTCGGAACCCAGTTGGCCATCGGCAGTTTGCTGTCGATGCTGATTGCCGTGGGTGCTGCGATCTGGCTGTTGCGCAGCAAACTCAAGCCATTGTCCGATTTGGTCAATCAGGCTGAAGCGCTGGGTGCGGGCGATCTGAGCGTGCGTTCACATGTAACCAGCCACGATGAGATCGGACAACTGGCGACTAGCTTCAACAAGATGGGCGAAGCGCTGTCGACGATGGTGTCGCACATTCGCATCGCTGCGCAGGAAGTCAGCGGGCGGGCGCATGCCTTGTCCGGCCTGTCTGGCGGCGCCTATGAAGGCATGGAGCAGCAGTCGGGGGAAATCACCAGCATGGCCGGCGCCGTCGAGGAGTTCAGTGCTACGGCGCTGAACATCGCCGACAACATGAGTCATACCGAACGCCTTGCGCAGGGTAATACCCAGCAAACCCGCATTGGTCGTGCTTCGATGCAGGAGGCGTCGGCGTCACTTGAGCAAATTGCCGGCTCGCTGAGCAGTACCGCAACGGTGATCGACACCTTGGGGCAGCGCTCGCAGGAGATCGGCGGTATCGTCAGCGTCATTACCTCGATTGCCGAGCAAACCAACCTGCTGGCGCTCAATGCCGCCATCGAGGCGGCACGTGCCGGCGAGCAGGGGCGCGGGTTCGCCGTTGTGGCCGACGAGGTGCGTAATCTGGCGTCTCGTACGCGTCAGGCTACTGACGAGATTTCCGGCATGATCACCAGCATCCAGCAGGAAACCGGCAACGCCATCAGCACCATGGATCAAGGTAAGGCGCTGATGCAGGAAGGTCTCACACGCAATGCCAAGGTTGCTGCGGCGCTGGCTCAGATCGATGAGCAAAGCCGGTCGGCGGGCGATCAGTTCGCGGCCATCACCACGGCCACCCAAGAACAAAGCAACACCGCCACCTTGCTCAGCAGCAACCTGCAAAGCATCGCCTTGGCCAACAGCGAGCAGCGTGAAGTGGTGTCTAACCTGGCTATAACCGCGCAAGAGCTGAATGGCCTGGCTGCGGATTTGCGTCGCGAGGTAGATCGGTTTCGGTGAGCCTGCAGTTCAAATTTGTATGAGCGTGCTTGCCCGCGATTAGGGTGTGTCGGTGGACATCTATGTGGCTGACCCGCCGCAATCGCGGGCAAGCGCGCTCCTACAGATTCAAATTTGGGTTCGTTAGTTACTCGACGGCCGATACTGCAACGCCTCGGCGATGTGGCAGCGCGCGATGGAGTCCACGCGTTCAAGGTCGGCCAGGGTTCGGGCGACTTTGAGCAAGCGGTGAGCGGCGCGTAACGACAATGTGAGTCGCTCGCAGGCGGTTTCGAGCCAGGCTTCGTCTTCAGCACTCAGTGCGCAATGTTGGCGCAGGGCGGGCAGGTCGAGAAATGCATTGGCGCAGCCCTGGCGTTTTTGCTGGCGCTGACGAGCCTCAGCGACGAGGATCGATGCGCTGGCACTGTCGTCCCCTTTTTGGGGCGTGGGTGTCAGTGAAGTGGTTTCACGAGCGACGGTCAGGTGCAAGTCGATCCTGTCCAGCAACGGGCCGGACAGTTTGTTTCGGTAGCGCTGGATCTGATCGGTCGAACAACGGCAGCGCCCTGTCGGTTCACCCAGATAGCCGCATGGGCAAGGGTTCATCGCCGCAACTAACTGGAAGCGCGCCGGGAATCGTACGCGGTCCCGCGCTCGTGAAATCACAATATGACCTGACTCCAGCGGCTCGCGCAGCACCTCCAGCACACGCCTGTCGAACTCGGGCAACTCATCCAGAAACAGCACGCCGTGATGCGCCAGGGTAATTTCCCCCGGCTGCGGGCGGCTGCCCCCACCGACCAGGGCCGGACCCGATGCCGAGTGATGCGGTTGACGAAACGGTCGCTGTGGCCAACTGGTCAGCGGCGTGTGGCTGGCGACCGACTGAATGGCCGCGACTTCTAGGGCTTCGTATTCATCTAGTGGCGGTAACAGGCCTGGCAGACGACTGGCCAGCAACGTTTTGCCGGTGCCGGGCGGCCCACTGAGCAGCAGGTTATGCGCCCCCGCGGCAGCCACCAGCAGTGCGCGTTTGGCGGCAGTCTGGCCTTGCACTTCGCTGAGATCGGGATAGGGGCGCGTTTGCAGGATCAGCCCTTTGGACTGGTAGGGCGCAATGGGCGTGCGGCCGTTCAGGTGAGCGACAAGCTCAAGCAAATGGTTGACGGCAATCACGCGTAAACCCGAGGCCAGACAGGCTTCTTCGGCGTTCACGGCGGGGACGATCAGCGTATGTCCTGCTTCGCGGGCGGCCAGCGCGGCGGGGAGCACGCCCTGGACCGGCCGGATCGCCCCGGACAGTGCAAGCTCGCCCAGGCACTCGACCTGCTGCAACGCCAGCGCTGGCACCTGAGCGCTGGCGGCCAGCAAACCGAGAGCAATGGCCAGATCAAATCGGCCGCCGTCCTTGGGCAGGTCGGCGGGGGCAAGATTGAGCGTGATGCGCCGTGCCGGAAATTCCAGCCCGCAGTTGAGAATGGCGCTGCGAACACGGTCTTTGCTTTCCTTGACTGCGCCTTCAGGCAGACCGACCAGCGTCAGCGTCGGCAGACCGTTCGCAAGATGGCATTCAACGGTAACGGCTGGGGCTTCGACGCCGACCTGGGCACGGCTGTGAACAATGGCGAGTGACATGGATCATTCCTTGATGGCAGCAGACCGCGTCCTGCGGTGCAAAGAATGATAGTCAGCGAAGACGCGAAGGGGGCCTTGCAAGTTCTACTGCATGTGTCCCGGTGAAAGCGATTAAAGCGATACGCCGCTTCAAGCACCCACTAAAAGAACACGACCGGGAAGCCCTGCATCAGTGATGACGCCGTCAGTGTTCGGCCGGTGATCTATGTGGAAATTCACAAGCCTGACGAGCGAGAAATTTACAACGCCATCTGTCGGGAGTTCTGGGCACCTCATAATCCGGGAGCCTCCCTCCCTAAGCGTAGGGATAAAGCTTTCCATCTGCTACTGAAAACGCGGACAACGGCTGATCGTCAGTTACGAGATCCAGTTCAGCCGTGGGACGTGGCCCAACGTCGCGTATCGGGAATGAAGTCCGCGATGTTGGTATAGGCGCCGGCGTCCAGGCACTTGTCGATGAACAGTTGACCCACCACAAGGTCCAGAACACCCAACCCGAATGGTGAAAAAATCAGCGGACTCGAACGGTCAATCAAGCTCGGATTGTTCCGGATGTGGCGAGCGTGCCATGCACGAACGAGCGGTCGCCGTATTTCTGTTCCGCCAGTTGGGGCGAGGTATTGGCCTTCATGCAATGTTCCACATCATCGAAGACGTTGAACGCCTGCCAGATAATGTCCGGGCTGATATCGCGCAGCGAGACATTCAGAATGATCTGGCCGGGGGCGAAGCCGTCGGATATCTCGTCAAGATCTTGATAGCTCAGGCTGCTGAAGCCATCCGAAGCTGCAATGGCACCAGGCGCGAGCCGAACCTGATCGGCGAATAAATCCAGAAAGTTGTCCATATCATTCATTTCTTATTATCTAAATTTCGGTGTTTCCGAGTGTCAGGCGCCTTCTTGGAGGTATTTCTTGATCCCCCAATGCCAGAGCAATCGAGACAACAGCAAGAAGGCCAGAGTCGCCAGGACAGCGCCCCCTAAAGACCGCCCCGTCGTCATCCCCATCGCTGATTGCGCGGGCACCTCCATGATGAAAAAGACAGGGACTACGGTCATGATTACGACCTGGATCCACTCCGGGTACGCGCCAGAGGGGAACCGTCCGGTTGTCAGAAACATGAACAACAGGTGGGAAATGTTGCCGGTTTTCTTGGTCCAGAACGCAAGGCTGGCAATGCTAAGCCAGACCGAATAAACCAGCGCACACGCGAGAACCAAGAAGACCAGGAAAGCGCCGAGCGTCTGCAACGTCAGTTGCCCCTGCGCATGACTGCCACCCAGCATCAGACCCAGCCCCAGCAGGACCCCGAAAATATGCCACAGGCGCAACTGCCCAAAGGCCAGAATGGTTTGAACATCAACCGGTTTGGACAAGTAAGTATCAATGGACTTGCTGATAATCAACTTCGAGGCGGCCTCGCAGTTGGGCAATACCACCATTTGTACAAAGGAACGAATAAGGATAAAAGCACCGTACAACACAATCGATTGCTGTTTATTCCAACCACCAATTGTCTCGACATTTCCAAAGAAAATCTCGATAACAACATAAACGGACAATCCCAGTAAAGCTGTATTCAACAGACTGACAAAGACCGGAACGCGATCTTTCATATTTGCCTGCAACCTTGCTGTCAGAAGCGCCTTGACTGCGCTCAGCGTCCTCATTATCCGAACACCGAATAACGTTTGACACCTTTGGCCCAGATAAAGTGAGCCAACAACGAAAGTGCAGTAACAAGCACAACCTGAAACAACAATCCGTTCACCAACTGTTCGTTTGTCAGCTCCCCCATGATGATTCTGATTGGAAAGCTAATAATATAAGGAAATGGTGACCACTCAAGTACCGACTGCATCCACCCCGGATAAAGCGTCAACGGTGCGAGGACCCCACCAAACAATGTAAGCATGTAAGTCAACACCAGATCAAAGGCACTTGCCTGATCGGACCAGAACGCCGCAAGGCCGCCGATGAAATAAAGTAAATAGTTGATGGCAAAACCCAGTATGACTCCGAGCAGTGCAGGCATCAGATAGCTCAGGTGCAAATACTTACCCGATTCGGAAAATAGGAATACGCCAGCCACCAGGAAAAATATCGGTATGACTCTGATCATCGCCGAAGCCATTTCACCCAAAAGGTAATAGAGAGCAATATTGAACGGCTTCAACAGGAAACTGCCAATATCCCCCGAATGAATGTCGCTCTCTACTTCTTCAGCAGCTGTGCTGGAGACGATTTCGCCAACCAGAAATACCAACGCAAAGTAAGCGGCAAACCTGGCCGGGGTAAAACCTTCCAGTGCGGTGTCCTTTGCAATACCCATCCAGATGACCATCATGAACAACGGCACCAAAGAGGCGAATACCAATACAAACAACTCTGCGCGATGCGCAAGCTTGCGACGAATGGCTGTGTGCGCAACGCCTGCAACTTTCATGGCAAACCGGCTCACGCGACACACTCCCCGGGCGCACCCTTGACCTTTTGCCCGGCGTCGGCCTGAGAGGCCATGAACAGCTTCAGCAGAGCCTCTTCGATCGGTGGATCACCAATGGAAATGTCGATGACCGGCTGCTCGGCGAGAACCTGCGAACAGACACCCACCACCTCGACAGCCGGCACCAGCAACTCATGCACAAAGCCGTCTGCGGAGCGCACCAGACCGTACCGGCCAAGTGCCGAAGCCATGACGCTTTCAGACAATTCCACCGTGATGATCCGGTGATCCGACATGCGTTTACGCAGCGACTCCAGGGTGTCATCGAAGGAGATCTTGCCATCGGAAACGACAACGACTCGCTCACACAGGGCTTCAATATCCTGCATGTAATGCGACGTCAGCAGAACGCTAACATTGCGCTCGCGGCTATAGTCCCGAATAAATGAACGAACTATCTTTTGCACCCCGACATCGAGTCCGATAGTCGGCTCGTCGAGAAAAAGAACCTTGGGGTCATGAAGTAACGATGCGACCAGCTCACACTTCATTTTCTCGCCAAGCGACAGGGTTCGCACCGGCGCCTTGGCCAACTTTGATACCTTAAGCAATTCATCCAGATAGCCATAGGTCTGTTTGAACTGTTCATCGGGGATTTCGAATATTTTCTGATTCAGCCGGAAAGTTTCCATGGCCGGCAAGTCCCAGATCAACTGTTGACGTTGCCCCATGATCAGCGAGATGGACTTGAGAAATTCCTTGCTGCGCATTTGCGGTTTATAGCCGAGAACCGATATTTGCCCGGACGTCGGATAGAGCAGCCCAGACAGCATTTTTAATGTAGTGGTTTTACCTGCGCCATTAGGACCGAGAAAGCCTACGACCTCACCCTGCTTGACAGTAAATGAAATATCGTCAACAGCCGTCTTTTCCGAACTCTGGGGAGATACCAAACTTGTCAGCCAACCGAGCGGCCCTTCCGAAGGTTCTTTTATTCGATAGGTTTTAGACAGATTTTTTACATTTATACAATCCATTGCGTGTAAGGCCCTAGAGTGAATGAGCTATCCATTGCGCATATTGTTTCAATTTCGAATTTATTATCACGAGGGCGATTCGGATCGTCAAGAACAGACTATGACGCGGTAGGCTCGCAAACTGAATGCATTACCTGAAGATCACGGCTGATATTAATGTCGTACCCTGAGGAAGACTCGCCTCGAAGTCACGTATTCGCTAGCCTATTGAAAAAAGCAGTGGCGATATCCGGTGCCACGTCAGTTGCGCCTATTTTCGATCAGTTGTATTTGTTTCCAAATGTCACAACCACCACCTAAGGCAGGACCTGACGGTGACGGCAGGGGCTTGGACACCGACTTGGGCGCGGCTGAGGACAATGGCGAGGGACATGACTTTCCTTGATGAGGCACCGCGTCCTGCGGCGTGCTCAAGGATAGTCAGCGAAGACGCGGAGGTAGCCACGCAAGTTCTACTGCATGTGTCCTGTCGATACTGAACGTAGGCGGCCACACTCCGGCCCAGTTTCCGCGTTCTGAATGGCGAAGGGCTAGGACTCCATGAGATGGCGTCTTGCGACGTATTGATGAGCTGGGCCAATTTTCCTTGCGCCCTTACACTCCACGCTTAACGAATAACGTTAAGCATTGCTGATGATCGTAAGCTTCAAATGTACGGATACTGAATCGCTCTTTCGGCAGTGCGAAACACGTGTGTGGTCATCATCCTGTCGGTCGTGGAGCGTAAGCTTGTGATGCTTGACGCTGCTACCTCGTTACTGGATCTCAGGCCTCCCCCAGGTAATCGCCTCGAAGCGCTGGGCGGTGATCGCAACGGACAGCACAGCATACGTATAACGCCCAATGGCGTATTAGCTTTATCTGGGGAAGTCATGGTCCGGAGAACGTTGAAATCGTCAATTACCACTGAGGTAAATCAAATGACCAAGAACGGAATGCGCCCGTGCACCCAAGGGAAATTCTCAAGGGAGAGCATCTGGAACCGTTGGGTTTGACGTCAATGCTTGCTTAGCGTATCTATCCCACAACCTGACCACCTGACCGCGCTCACTGATTTAAGACCTGAGGCAAGGGCATGGTGGTGGAACCCATAACCTATCAGGCAGCGATGGAGTTCCAGAAAAATATTAGGAGGAAGTTTTTTTCGTTTGAATGGATAGGGATGGAGCATTTGTGAAGTGAACTTTGCCGAATCCTTTAACGGCTATGATAATTAGTAGAGCTCCGGCGAATGTAATCCACGAAACTGTATTACCAAACGTTAAATAATCCAATAAAATCGTAACCACCGGCACCATGTAAAAAAGTACACCTACCTTGCTTGCTGAATCCTTTGCCAGCATACGAAATAACAGGAGGACTGCTAGTGTCGAAACTACAACTATCATCCAGCTGGCAGAAAATATAAATTCGGGAGTTAAATTCAGTTTTAACGTGGTGAATGGAAGTGCTGCTAAAAACACGAAAGACGCAGTTAGAGTTTGATAGAATGCTGAGGCAATAGGGTTAATTACAGATCGCTTCTGCATGACTGAGCCAATACTTATAGCAACCACGGAAATTAGTCCAAAAAGCAGGCCGAGTCCAGTTACGGCCCCAATTTCACGAGCCCCTAATATTGCAGTTATTAAACCAACTAAACCAAGGCTCAGATAAAAATACCCAAGCCTGCCGATTTTTTCATTTGCGAACATTGGAGTTAGAATTGGCTGGAGGCCTAAAATGATTGCTAGGACACCAGGAGTTATTTTATAATTCAGCGCCAAGAAATATGCAGATTGATATCCTACTTGTAAAAGTATTCCGATAAGTATCGCTCTAATCAGTAAAGGTTTTGGTAGAAGTAGTGATCGGGCTCCTGTTCCTCTCGTGATAAATAAAAAAACCATGAAAAGTGCTGCCGTAGCTCCAATAGAGCGAACGGTCAAAAAAACCGAAACCGAGGCATCTTCGAGACCTAGTTTTACAAATATAGCTCCACTACTCCACATCAGAAGAAATAGTAAGGGGGAATATCTTTCCAACGCATTCATAGTGGAGCTCCAGCCTAGATGTTCCAGTCGTTTATTGAGTAGCGCTCATCCATATCTCTTTTTTCAATGAGATACTTGCGTAACGATTTCGCTTTTTTGATGATTTCAATATTGTTTTTTTGCTCTGCTGCGCTAATGATCCAGTCGTAGCAAGACGATACAGGTAGGTCATAAATAAAATGATATTTTGAGAGAGCAAATACTACGTCTTTGAACGTGAAGCGATCTAAGATCTTTGAGGTTGCAGATATAAGTTCTTCTTTTTGTGAATTTATGAAAGGTTTGCGAGAAATATAAAACGAGCTGCGATAGTCTTCAAGTACAGATCGGTCGGTGAAAATATCCGTATATTCAAACTCACCCTCGTACATGAAGTCCAAGCAAAGGAACATCCGACTTTTCAGCCCGAAGTTAACAGCCGCATGGCTGATACCGGCGTCTAGAAACCAAACCTCTCCTGTTTTCATTTGGAAGACACCATGTTCGTCTGAATGAAAGGCCTCCTCATTTTTTTCAAGTGCTACAAATACTCGAAAGTAGGTGATTTTCTTATCTAATTCAACGAAGTCCCGATGCGGTATAACTAATCCATCCACGAGGCTTCTGGCTCGAATCATCTTGAGATTGTCAAGCTTGAAGTGCTGCTGAACAAGTTTTTGGATGCTAGGGCACTGAGTCGCATACTCAGTAGGTAAGCATTTATCGGTGTTTCGGTATTGGGTGTCACTAGCATCGCCGCTTGCATTATATAGCGACAGATTTTTCCAGTATCCCTGCCCGAACTCGTCATATTCCTCTGGTTGCTTAGTGACTGAGTTCAGATACTTAATATCTTTCTCGAGATCACAGTCATCTACCTTGATTTTTCCTATAATTTTCGATGCCACGGTTATGCTCCCTTTTAGTTTGGGAACCAATAATAAGGCATGCATTGACTGCGGGCTTGTTAATAATTATGATACAACCTATCACATGCTGTGATAAGGGAGTATCGGTATGAATTTAGACATGAATCAGCTGCGATCGTTTGTAACTGTTGCCGAGCTTAGAAGTTTTTCGAAAGCATCTCAGAAATTATGCCGTGTGCAGTCCGCAGTGAGTCAACAAATTCAAAAGCTTGAAGGTTCGCTAGGCTCAGACCTTTTTATCAGGGGAGGGCGTAGCCTTGAGCTGACGGCTCATGGGGATCGCATGTTGGCATATGCGGTGAAGATTTTAGAAGTTAACGATCAGGCTGTGGCAAAGCTGACAGATAAATCTTACGCAGGAATTGTTAGAGTAGGTTCTTCAGATACATACGCATCCAGCTACTTTTCTGAAATTATAAAATGCTGTTCGGATCGTTTTCCTGACATTGAGATTGAAGTTCACTGCGGATATAGCAATGAGCTCTGGCAGAGCTACGAGGCTGGTGAACTTGATGTGGTGCTGACGCAGGGCTGTCCTGCTAGCATTCCCTCAGAGTTACTACATTCAGAGCCTTTGACATGGGTTAGTGCTCGAGATAGCTTAGTTTTTGAGAAAGAACCAATCCCACTGGCTCTTTTCACTAAGGGGTGCGGAGATAGGGATTTAATATTGAGTGCCCTTAATCGAGTAGGAAAACCTTATAGAATCAGTTACCACAGTACAAGTCATTCCGGTATTGTTGCGGCTTTGTCATCGGGTTGTTATGTTTCAGCGGTTTTGTTGAGCACCGTAGGTGAAGAGTTTCGCATACTAGGAGAGGCTGAGGATTTCCCAGTCATAGGTAACCTGGATATTTCACTTGCGTATCGTGATAAGTCAAAAACTTCGCTTGCTGGCCTATTCGCGGATATATCGCGAAGTTACTTTCAATCTTTGAGCGCGGCGAATTTTATTTATAGTGCTGAAAGAACACAGGCGGGCTGAGCAAAACCAAGTCTGGGGGTGGTTTAGTCGTGTAGGGAAGGATCATCACTCAATGGCTATCTACCTCAGTGAGCTAAGGAGATTTTCAGGATGTGCTTCGGCGATGCGGTGAGGCACATACACATCGTCGCACCTGATGCGGTTCTGCAGCAGAGGTGCACCAGCCGCACCGAGACCTTCGTTGAAGAATACCAGGCGTGCGTGGTTCACCCCAACGAGCAGAGTGCGCGGTCGCTTGCTGCTTATGCGGACAGCACTTTTGATACTGAGTCATACACCTCGCTTGAAATTGCGCGTCAGATCATGGGCCTCTGGGAGAAGTAGTGCATGGACACACGTCAGATCGTGGTGATAAGTGGCAAAACATGCAGTGGCAAGTGAGCTGACCAGCTTATTGGAACACCAGTTTGGCTTCGTCGTGGTTCGAGACCGCCGACATGTGGAGGACGCCAAGTGGTCTCTGAGCATGGATCAGCCGGCACTCATTGATCGGCGCAGAGAGCTGGACACCCCCGATCTTAGTCAATGGATGCTCTATGCAACGCAGGCGATCTGCAAATATCAGAATGACGATCGCCCTTTGGTAATAGATCACTTGGATTCTTTGGAGCAATTGCTGCACTTTAGACAGGTCTTTAGGGCCAATCTTGTGTATGTCTAAAGAGATAGCGCGCGGTGCGCTGCGGCACTCGCTCGAGCTTTGAGCGTTTCCACTCCTACGATAAATGACATTGTGCTTCAGAGACGAGGTATGAGCGCTGACGTGGCGTTGCGTCTCGCGGCGTGTTTTGAAACAACCCCGGCGTTCTGGCTGAACCTGCAACTGACCTACGACCTACGACCTACGACCTGCGTAAAACGGAAACAGAACGTGGGTCAGCCATAAAAGCGCAGGTTCAACGCCTCTCGCACTGCGCCTGAGCACCTCGGGATTCAACGCTTAATCCTGCTGCTCAGCCCCTGCCGCTTTCGGCTGCTTCGCCAACTGCGCTTCCATCTCTGCCATCTTCGCTTCCAGTGCCTCAAGGCGTGCGCGGGTGCGGGCAAGGACGATCATCTGGCTGTCGAATTCTTCCCGGCTGACCAGATCCAGTTTGCTGAAACCGCTTTGCAGGAGGGCTTTGAACTGGGTCTCGATTTCGTTGCGCTGTACCGGGGTTTCGCCGTTGAGCAAACGTGAAGCGTGGCCGCTGACGGCATCGAGAAAATCTTTGGGCGCGAGCATGAGGGGCTTCCCTGAAATCAGATGCGCGGCAGTGTATCACGCAGCGTCTATAGTCTTTTGAGGGGCAAACGGTTGCACGGTTATCGCGCATTCGCTCGTGCGCGCATGCACTGTTGTTGTGCGCGCATCCTTGGTGATGGGGTTATGTCCTGCACCTTCAGGCAAAGAAGTCCTGTAATCAATGGGATTTGCTGAAATGGCAAGCTTTCTGCTTAGAGGCATATGACCCATGCACTGAAGCAGTCGCTGTGACCAATCCAGTGCGACAGGCGGAGCGGGGAAGTGTTTCGTCAGAAGCGGTTTGCTGGCGTTGATCTGGTCTGTTTAAGGCTATCGACGCGTTACAAAGCCAGACACTGCGCTTAGACTTGAGTCGGGTTTGTTTTCCTGGGGCAAGTCCACCAATTCGGGAGAAAGTTTCATGAAGCTAGTCACTGCCATCATCAAGCCGTTCAAGTTGGATGACGTACGCGAGTCGTTGTCCGAGATCGGCGTGCAGGGCATCACAGTAACTGAAGTCAAAGGCTTCGGACGTCAGAAAGGCCACACCGAGCTGTATCGCGGTGCGGAGTATGTAGTCGACTTCCTTCCCAAGGTGAAGATCGATGTTGCGATCGATGACAAGGATCTGGACCGCGTTATCGAGGCGATAACCAAGGCAGCCAACACCGGCAAGATCGGCGACGGCAAGATCTTCGTGGTCAATCTGGAACAGGCAATTCGCATCCGTACCGGCGAAACCGATACCGACGCAATCTAAGCGGCCAACCCCAACGCCCCAGGAGAAAACAATATGACTCTGCGTCAATTCGCAGGGCTAGGAGCCCTGTTGTCCCTCGTCACCCCTGGCCTGGCCATGGCGGCGGAAGAGGTGGCAGCCCCAGTCCTCAACTCAGGCGACACCGCCTGGATGCTCACCTCCACCGCTTTGGTGCTGTTCATGACCATTCCGGGCCTGGCACTGTTCTACGGCGGCATGGTCCGCTCCAAAAATATTCTTTCTGTGATGATGCAGTGCTTCGCCATCACCGGCCTGATCAGCATCCTGTGGGTCGTTTACGGCTACAGCATTGCGTTTGACACCACCGGTATGGAAGCAGGCGTCGTCAACTTCAACTCTTTCTTCGGCGGCATGGGCAAAGCATTCCTGGCGGGCATCACGCCGGCCAGCATCACGGGCCCGGCTGCATTGTTCCCGGAAGCCGTGTTCGTCACGTTCCAGATGACCTTCGCGATCATCACCCCGGCGCTGATCGTCGGCGCGTTCGCAGAGCGCATGAAGTTCTCCGCGATGCTGATCTTCATGGCCATCTGGTTCACCTTGGTTTATGCGCCAATCGCGCACATGGTCTGGAGCGGCGTCGGTGGTCTGTTGTGGGACTGGGGCGTACTCGACTTCGCGGGCGGCACCGTTGTTCACATCAACGCGGGTATTGCTGGTCTGGTGGCCTGTCTGGTGCTGGGCAAACGTAAAGGTTTCCCGACCACCCCAATGGCACCGCACAATCTGGGCTACACCCTGATCGGCGCGGCAATGCTCTGGGTCGGCTGGTTCGGCTTCAACGCAGGTTCTGCTGCTGCTGCCAACGGCACCGCCGGTATGGCCATGCTTGTAACGCAGATTGCTACCGCTGCTGCTGCGCTGGGCTGGATGTTCGCTGAATGGCTGACTCACGGTAAGCCAAGCGCACTGGGTATCGCATCGGGCGTGGTTGCAGGTCTGGTGGCTATCACTCCAGCGGCTGGTACGGTCGGCCCAATGGGCGGCCTGATCATCGGTCTGGCTGCAGGTGTTGTGTGCTTCTTCTGCGCCACAACCCTCAAACGTAAAATGGGCTACGACGACTCCCTGGACGCATTCGGCGTTCACGGTATCGGCGGTATCCTTGGCGCGATCCTGACCGGCGTATTCGCAGCCCCTTCGCTGGGCGGCTTCGGCACCGTGACTGACATCGCTGCACAAGTCTGGATCCAGTGCAAAGGCGTAGGCTTTACGGTCATCTACACCGGCATCGTGACCTTCATCATCCTCAAGGTATTGGACGCGGTCATGGGCCTGCGTGTAACCGAAGAGGAAGAAGCAGTCGGCCTCGATCTTGCGCAACACAACGAACGTGGCTACAACTTGTAACCGCGCTTGAAAAAATGCCCGGGCGACCGGGCATTTTTTTGTCTGGCGTTTGTCGATACGCTGTCTGCACACGCCATTGCCAGCTCGTTGTTGCACCAATAAGCCGTTATAGGAAGTGGGTGTGACTCTTATCGCGAACGGATACCAGCGTTGGCAACACGCTTACAAACAACGTCGTTAATTACGCGCTTTGTTTTTTTTTCCAGCGCGTTAGAATGCGCGCCGAAGGGCGGAGAACTGTATGTGGCAGCAGACCAGAATCACCCTGCGGGCAAGGCCTCGCGGATTTCATCTGGTGACCGACGAGATCATCGCAGGTCTCCCCGAGCTGCGTGAATGTCGAGTCGGACTGTTGCATTTGTGGCTGCAGCATACCTCGGCGTCGTTGACCATCAACGAAAACGCCGACCCGGCAGTGCGACGTGATTTCGAGCGTTTTTTCAATCGTCTGGTGCCTCAGGGCGTGGACGCATATGAACATGACGACGAAGGTCCCGACGATCTGCCTGCGCACTTCAAGGCCAGTTTGCTAGGCTGCCAACTTGTTCTGCCGGTGACGGCCGGAAGGCTGGCGCTAGGAACCTGGCAAGGTGTTTATCTAGGCGAACATCGCGATGCTGGCGGTGCGCGCAACGTCCTTGCCACCCTCCAGGGTGAATGGGCATGACCGCCGGTTAACGGCGGACGTTGAATTTTTCCACCTGTCTTAGAAAGTAAGCGCAGCTGGGCTATAACTAATCTGCTTTCGCAAGTCATGAGGTAGAACATGAGCGACGACGACAACGATAACGAAGGTCTGGAAGACGAACTGGAAGGTGAAGACGGTGAGGAGCTTGCCGCTGCTCCCGAAGAGGATGGCTCGGAAGCTGATGATGGTGCCGAAGTCTCCTCTACACCTGCCAAAGGCAAGGCCAAGGCTGCTGTCTCGGTTGATGAGTTGCCTAGCGTAGAGGCCAAAAACAAAGAGCGTGACGCTCTGGCCCGCGCGATGGAAGAGTTCCTCGCCCGTGGTGGCAAGGTGCAGGAAGTTGAGGCCAACGTGGTCGCTGACCCGCCCAAGAAGCCTGACAACAAGTACGGTAGCCGCCCTATCTAAGGGGTGTCAGATACCTTGCTGAGAAGAAGCCCGCTGTCGCTGCGGGCTTTTTTTTGCCTCAAGTTTGATGCCCTTTTGGGAGCGCGTTTGTCCGCGATTGAGATGTTTCACCGGTTGTTGCGGTGACTGACGAAATGCAATCGCGGGCAAGCGCGCTCCTACAGTTGATCCTACGAAATAAAGTCTGTCGGAACTAAATAAAGTCTGTCGCTAGCTCCTGTGCCCCACGGGTTCGGTAGCTAGCGACGCTTTCCTCCGCTCCTCCCTACTCTGGGCGAAGCTCAACGTTTGAAAGCCCAAAATGATCCTAGCGATTCAGCCAGAGGAGACTATGCGTTCCTTTGTGGAAAGAACTCTTTTTATTAAAGGAAAACATTCTTCCACGGAAGTGTTTCGGAAGTTTCCAAAAAGCCCCTCACGGGGAGATGTTTCGAAAATTGCCGAAGCACTGGGATGGTTTGGCTGTTACGGCTTAAACAAGATGCTGCATAGGCATACTAACTATCCTTTCACGGCAATTTTTAAAAATATCCAAAATATCTCTTACTCTGGGAACGAATATATAAGTTTTTCAAGTTGCTATGATTCAAATAGAAGGCCATCAGGTTTTTGCCCGGTTTGTGTTGCAGAAGATATTGAACGCTTAGGATTTTCTTTCTGGCGGCGTGCTCACTGTTTTAAACTGAAAGTCTGTTCGGAGCACAATGTAGAGTTAGTCAAATGTTGCCCGGCTTGTGACAAGCAGTTTTCCCATGGAGGTCATGATCTGGGGGTGATGTGGAAGGCCTGTGGGGGACGACATCTAAAGGACAGCCCTGTGACGTTGAACACAGATCCTTTTGAGTTGAAAAAAGCTCAGATCTTTACAGACCTTCTTTCATTCACCCATCACCTTTCGGAGGAGGCGGTTCTCGCCGTCTTATATGAAAAAATCCATCAAGACGAAGTCTTCGAGCAAAGAGTCTGTGATTCTGAATCCGACAGGCATGTGGGAGATAAAATTGAAAGGCGGCTGGGCATTGTCAAGAAAGCGAGGTCTATAAACAGGCTCCCACCTGATGAACCAACGGAGTTTATTATTCAAGCTTTAGTCGAAACCTATGAAAGTTTTGCTGACTTCGTCCGTGATGTGAAAGCTTACGGGGACGAAATGCGGCCGGTCGAGTCTCTTTGGTCGACTTATATTGCAGGCCATCAAGAGTCAACACATTTCGTTGAAGAGAACTATAAACTCGGTTTGGGGGAGTGGAGTTGCCCTTTCCCAGCTAAAGAAGTTTGGGGGATGTGGGATTGGCGGCCGGTGTATTATCCCTGCTGTAATTTTGAGCGACCAAAGCGAAAAGGTCCTCAACCTCAGCCTCAGCGCGTTAAGAATGCACCGCCAGGTATCGACAGGCGGCAATAGGTTCACGAGATCAACCACGTTGATCTTGGCAAGATGCGCGACCCAGTAAGCTATCCACCATCAACAAAAAAGTCGGAGATGGACTGCTGGCTTTGTCATCACCAATCGCGGTTTTTGTGCTTGCTGGAGTGAACAACCTCCGCCCTGGCTTCGTCGGAGGTAACACGAGAGCCGGAGGCGCGCTGTCGCTTTTTACCTTCCATGCGCATGATTTGTAGCGGACTGGGCCGCACCTCCTCCAACAACGAACTCAGGCGCTCCAACTCGCCGAGGGCGCGCAAAACGGCGATCAGATTGATCAAGGTGCCTTTGCCTTGATTGAGCATCAGGTGAAGAGTCTGCCGGCTGATCGCCGCGTTCTCCGCTACCGTCTCAAGGCTGATGTTCCTCTTCAACCGCAGCGTTTGAAGGTGTGCCCCTACTGTGGCGGCGAGCACTTGATCCGATAGAATGTTGAGTCGCATAGCATCTATTTTCCTAGACATTAACTGGCAAAAAAGCACTTTACGTCAGGAATTCTAGACGGAATAGGAAAAGAGCATTTATCTCCTTGCCGCCTCTATTGAATCCCCAGATCAAGGCGACATGAATGAACTGCATTGCGATGATCATCGGCTAGGCCATGCAAGGCTTTACATCGAAAGTGAATGACGGCTTCTGTCTGGTTTCCGCCTGTCACAAAGGTTCGCTATCGATCCAGAGTGAGTAACGAAGCTCTCGGGCGTTTGTGAATATTTCGCCCAGTTTTGCAAAGGCTTCGTCAGCGGCAGCGTTTTGCGCAGAAACGGCGTCCGCCGAACTGCCAGATTACTTCTGATGCGCCGTTTTATTTTCCAGCAGCAATCCGCAAGCCAATGCCAGGAAGCTTTCGGCTACATGTTCGGAAGCCTTTTGCGGATCCTCGGCATTGGCAATCCACAAGGACGCGCCGAGCAGCGCGCCCATGATCAGGCGTGCGGTCGCTTCGGTGTTGACCGCTCGGATCGTGCCTTCATCGATCAGCTTTTGGACGCTGCGCTGAGTGCTGCGGATACAGGCATTCTGGCTTGGCCATTGCGATGGATCGCCCAAGACCGACGGGCCGTCGAGGAACACAATTCGCTGGATTTCAGGTTCAAGAGACATCTTGATGTAAGCGATGGATTCATCGATAAAGCCGTCCCATGTGGTGTTGGCCTTCGCAATGATGACCGACAGTCGCGCCACCATTTCTTCATCAATCTGGGCGATGACGGCCTGTAGCAAGCCTTTCTTGTCACCAAAGTGATGGTAAAGCGCGCCACGGGTCAGCCCGGCTTTAGCGGTCAAATCATCCATCGAACTGTCCGCATAGCCCTTCGCAGCGAATGCGTCCCGCGCCGCCTTGATCAGCTTGCCGCGGGTCTCGGTAATCATGTCCGCACGCTTCTGCGCCATCAGTCCTCTTCCTTATCAAAAATAACATTCATTGCGTATGTGAGTTGACATACGCTGTGCATGTCGTATTGTGACTGACATACGCGGCGTATGCAATGTGTCTTGGCAGTGTACTGCTCAGGCGCTGAAACGCCTTCATTCAGCACAGGATACTGATCAATGCGTGGGCAGCGCGACTCCGATATTTCACGCCTCAGCACCAACCAGCGCAAAACCATCGGACTGATTGTCAACCCAGTCGCCGGCATGGGCGGGCGTGTGGGCTTGAAGGGCACCGATGGTCCTGAGGTTCTGCAGGAAGCGATACGCCGTGGCGCGCGGCCGGTCTCAAGCGAACGGGCTGCTCTCGCGCTCAAGCGTCTGGCGACCTCGGCCACACCATTTCTATTGATCACCGGCGCTGGGGCGCTGGGCGAAGACATCGCCCGCGCCGCCGGTCTTGAACCTGTCGTCGTCTACCGCCCCTCACCAGGATCGAGCCGGCCCGAAGACACTCGCAAGGCTGCGCTCGTCATGGCAGACGCCGCCGTCGATCTGTTGCTGTTCGCCGGGGGCGATGGGACTGCGCGTGATGTGCTGGAAATGGTCAGCGATCGAGTGCCCATCCTCGGTATCCCGACGGGCGTGAAAATGTATTCCGCCGTCTTCGCCACCAATCCCGAGAACGCAGGGAGCCTCGCGGCACGTGTCATGGCCGGCGAGTCCAAGGTGCGCTTTCGCGAGGCCGAGGTCATGGACATTGATGAGGCCGCCATGCGCACTGATCAGATGTCGGCGCGCCTGTATGGCTACGCGCTCAGTCCGCGCGAGCGTCACCTGGTGCAAAACGCCAAGGCCGGTTCCGTCCTCAATGAAAACCTGGCGCTCGACGCCGTGGCCCGGCAGGTCGTCCGCCAGATGAAAGTCGGCTGCCTTTACCTGCTGGGGCCCGGCACCACGACACGGCGGGTGATGACCGAACTCGGCCTGCCGTCGACGCTGCTTGGCGTCGATGCGGTCATGGACGGCGCGCTGATAGGCGCCGACCTCAACGAGCAAGCGTTGATCAGCCTGATGGAAGGCCATGAGACACGGATCATCGTCGGCGTGCTTGGCGGCCATGGCAGCTTGTTCGGACGCGGCAATCAACAGCTCAGCGCCGAGGTGATCCGCCGCACCGGGCGCGAAAACATCATCGTGATCACCTCGATGGACAAGCTCATCTCCCTCGACGCCGGCTGCCTGCGCGTCGACACCGGCGACGCCGAAATCGACGCCATGCTCAGTGGCCATATACGCGTGCACACAGGACCCGACCGGTCCGTCTTTTTCAGGGTTCGATCCTGATCATTTGTTCCATCCGAAAAACGAGGATAACCCCATGAGTAATCATGTTGCCCACCCCTACATGGCGAACTCCGTTCCCGCCCTCAAGCAGGAGATGCTCGATTCAATCGGCGTCGCCAGCATCGAGGAACTGTTCCAGCAAATTCCCGAAGGCCATCGCCTGCAACGTCCGATCAACCTGCCGCCGGCACTCAACGAGAGCGAGCTGCGTCGGCACCTGGTCAGTACGCTATCGAAGAACAAAACGTGCGAGCAAAATCTCAACTTTCTGGGCGCCGGCTGTTGGCAGCACCACGTTCCGGCGGCGTGCGACGAGGTTGTGCGCCGCAACGAGTGGCTGACGTCGGTGTTCGGCGAGCCAAGCTCCGATCATGGGCGCAACCAGGCCTGGTTTGAGTTCTGCAGTCAGCTCGGCGAGTTGCTGAACATGGACCTGGTGGGCCTGCCGGTGCGCAGTTGGGGCTGCGCCGCGGGCCACGCCATTCGCATGGCCACACGCATCACCGGGCGCAACGAAGTGGCGGTGGTCCGCGCCATCGACCCGGAGCGGCTTTCGATCATTCGCAACTACTGCGAACCGGTCGACATGCCGAGCCACATTGTCGTACGCCTCGTCGACTATGATCCGGCAACCGGCTTGCTCGACCTTGATCACCTTCGCGCCTCGATCGGCGAGCAAACGGCTGCCGTGTATTTCGAAACCCCGTCCTACTTCGGGGTGATCGAACAACAAGGTGCCGAGATTGCGGCGATTGCCCATGCGGTGGGCGCGGAAGTGATCGTCGGCGTCGACCCTATCTCCTTGGGCGTGCTGGCGGCACCGATCGATTTCGGCGCCGACATCGTGGTCGGTACCACGCAGCCGCTCGGCGTACACATGAATTGCGGCGGCGGCGTCAGCGGCTTCATTGCGACCCGCGACGAAGAACTCTACGCCCACCAGTACCCGACGCTGTTCATCAGCATCGGCGAGACCACCAAGCCTGGTGAATATGGTTTTGGCCTGAGCCTGTTCGAGCAATCTTCATACGGCTTGCGTGACAAGGGAAACGATTGGACCGGGCACTCGGTGTACATGTGGGCCATCGCCAATGCCGTGTACATGGCAATGATGGGCCCCCAAGGCTTTGAAGACGTGGGCAATGTCATCCTGCAGCGGGCTCACTATGCCACGAGGCTGCTGGCTGAGATTCCAGGCGTGCGTGTGACGTTTCCAAGCGGTTTCTTCAAGGAATTCGTGGTGAATTTCGACGCGACCGGACTCAGTGTGAAGGACATCAACAAGCGGCTTCTCGCTCTCGGGATCTTCGGCGGCAAAGACTTGACACAGGACTTCCCGGAGCTGGGCGCCAGCGCCCTTTACTGCGTCACCGAGATTCACACCCAGGCAGACCTTGAGCGTCTGACCGCTGCATTCAAAAAGGTAATCGCACAATGAACACAACACTCAAGGAATACCACGCCCCCGTCTGGAGCGAACCGGTCATTCTGGAGATGGGCTATCCTGGCCGTCGCGGCGTGATTTTTTCTGACGTGGAAGCCGAGGTGCAAGCCGCTGTCGGCAGTGCCGACGGCTTGATTCCCGCAAATATGCGCCGCACGCGCAAACCGGCGTTGCCGGAAATGTCCGAGCCCGAGGTGCTTTACCACTACCTGCGTTTGTCGCAACAGACCCTGGGCATGATGAACATCAGCCTGTTCGGCACCTGCACCATGAAGTACAACGCGCAGATCAACGAGGCGATGGCTTGGCGCCCGGAAATCACTCACGTACATCCGTATCAGGACGAAGATACCCTGCAAGGCGCGCTGGAAGTGGTGCATGGAATGGACACGATCCTGCGTGAATTGTCCGGGATGGATCAGTTCATCTTCCAGGCTGGAGGCGGTGCCGACGCGGCTTACACCAACTGCGCCGTGACCCGTGCCTATCACGCGTCCCGTGGCGAACTGGCGCAGCGTGACGAAATCATCACCACGATCCAAACTCACCCGAGCAGTGCGGCGACCGCCGCTGCAGCCGGGTTCAAAGTGATCACGTTGATGATCGAGGATAACGGTTACCCGTCCCTCGAATCCCTCAAAGCCGCCGTGTCTAATCGCACCGCCGCGTTGATGGTGAACAACCCCGATGACATGGGCGTCTACAACCCGGAAATCCGCGAGTGGGTGCAGGTGGTGCACGAGGCGGGTGGTCTGTGCTTCTACGACCACGCCAATTTCAACGGTGCGATGACCAAGATTCGGGCACGCGAACTCGGTTTCGATGCGTGCATGTTCATGTTGCATAAGACGTTTGGCGCACCAAAAAGTGGAGTCGGCGGCCCGGCGGTGGGGGCTTATGGGTGTTCGGCGGAACTCGCGCCGTTCCTGCCTGCACCGGTGGTGGCGTTCGACGGTGAGCGCTACAGCCTGGATTACGATCGTCCGCAGAGCGCCGGCAAGATCCGTGAGTTCTGGGGCAACGTTCCGGTGATTCTGAAGGCCTATGCCTGGTCGCGCGCCATGGGTGCGCAAGGCATGGCCGAAGCGTCCGATATCTCGGTTCTGGCCAACAACTACATGGAAAAAGGTTTACTGGCGATACGCGGCGTCACCCGTTCCCACCCCGAGGCCACCAGCCCGCGGATGGAGATGACGCGCTATAGCCTTGAGCAACTCAAGGAGGACACCGGGGTCGACGTCCACGACGTGCAGAATCGCATGAGCGATTTCGGCATTGATCCGATGTGGAGCAGCCATCACCCGTGGCTGGTGCCGGAGCCTTTCACGCCCGAGGCGGGCGAGATGTATGGCAAGGAGGCGCTGGATACCTGGATCGCCGTGCTCGCGCACATTTCCGACGAGGCCTACTCGAACCCGGAGATCGTCAAGACCTCGCCGCATAACCAAGCGATTCACCGGATGAAAAGCGCGCCACTGGAAGACCCGCAACACTGGGCCATGACCTGGCGCTCATTTTTGCGCAAAAACAGCAAGCAGACTGCCTGAGCCGTTGCAGCGTCCCCGTGGATAAGGCGGGGACGTTATCGAAACCTGATCAGAGCTAACAATCAGCCATCGGAGGTTGCCAGCATCGCTACACGGCTGGCCGCTTCCCCACAGGAAAACGTCATGTCGATTTTCGAAACGGGCCTGGCGCCCTCGTCAGTTAACCATATTGCCCTCTCGCCGCTGAGCTTCATCGAGCGTACGGCCTCTGTCTACGGCGAGTATCCGGCGGTGATCCACGGCGCTGTACGGCGCAACTGGCAACAAACCTATGAACGCTGTCGACGCCTGGCAAGCGCGCTCAGTGGGCGAGGTATTGGCAAGGGCGATACGGTGGCGGTCATGCTGCCCAACATCCCGGCGATGCTCGAAGCGCACTTCGGTGTGCCGATGATCGGCGCGGTGCTCAATACCCTGAATATACGCCTGGATGCGCAGGCCATTGCCTTCATGCTGGAACACGGCGAGGCCAAGGTGTTGATCACCGACCGTGAGTTCCACGCGGTGATCCTTGAGGCTTTGAGTGGGCTTTCCAATCCGCCGCTGGTGGTGGATGTGAACGATCCGGAGTACGGCGAAGGCAGTGCCGTCAGCGCACTGGACTACGAAGCGTTCCTCCTTGAAGGCGACCCGCAGTTTGCCTGGCAATGGCCCGAGGACGAGTGGCAAGCCATCTCCCTCAACTACACCTCCGGTACTACCGGCAACCCCAAGGGCGTGATTTATCACCACCGTGGCGCTTACCTCAATTCCTTGGGTAATCAGATGACTTGGGCCATGGGCAACCATCCGGTTTATCTGTGGACCTTACCGATGTTCCACTGCAATGGCTGGTGCTATCCGTGGACCGTCACCGCGTTGGCCGGCACGCATGTGTTCCTGCGTCGGGTCGATCCGCAAAAAATCCTTACACTGATTCACGAGCATCGGGTCAGCCATCTGTGCGGTGCGCCCATCGTCCTCAACGCGCTGGTCAACCTGCCGGATTCGGCCAAGACCGCCATCGATCATCCGGTCAGCGCCATGGTGGCCGGCGCGGCGCCACCGGCCAAGGTGATTGGCGCGGTCGAGGAAATGGGCATCAAGATCACCCACGTTTATGGCCTGACCGAGGTTTACGGTCCGGTGACGGTTTGCGCCTGGCACGCGCAGTGGGATGAACAGCCGCTGAACGAGCGAGCGAAGATCAAGTCACGCCAGGGCGTACGCTACCCGACCCTCGAAGGGCTGATGGTCGCCGACCCGCGAACCCTGGAACCCGTGCCTTGCGACGGCACCAGCCTGGGTGAGATTTTCATGCGCGGTAATACGGTAATGAAGGGCTATCTGAAAAACGCCGAAGCCACGGCCGAAGCCTTCAAGGGCGGCTGGCTTCATACCGGCGACCTGGCGGTTCGACACCCCGACGGCTATGTCGAAATCAAGGATCGCCTCAAGGACATCATCATCTCCGGTGGCGAGAACATTTCCACCATCGAAGTTGAAGACGTCCTCTATCGCCATCCGGCGGTCCTGGAAGCGGCAGTGGTTGCGCGCCCGGATGACAAATGGGGCGAAACACCCTGCGCGTTTATCACGCTTAAAGTCGGGCATGAGGACACGCGAGAGGCTGACGTCATTCAGTTCTGCCGTGAGCATCTGGCGGGTTTTAAGCTGCCCAAAACCGTGGTGTTCGGCGAGCTGCCGAAAACCTCGACGGGCAAGATCCAGAAGTATTTGCTGCGCGATACGGCCAAGGCACTCTGAAAAGAGCGCCCCTTGGAATCACCTGCGTGGATCGTATGTTGCCCATCGCCGGAATCGGCCCACGCCGGTATGGCAACGGAGCAGGGCTGGGGACATGCCGGCTCGGCTCTCAGGGTTCCCCGAGTGTCCGGAACATCCCGCTATCGTTCAGCCGCAATCAGGTGATACTGCTTGTGGACCTTGTCGTGGTCGGGCGGGGGAGGTCGATAATTCGCAGGGTTCATTGGACTGCGTAGCGTCAGGCGCGCCGGCATCCTCTTGCAACAAGGTATCGCAGGCAAAAAAATCGGCGGGTCGGCAATGCTTCTCGAGAGCAGCATTGTCGAGATGGAAGGGATATGTTCTGAAAAAAGGCATCTGTGGCCTCCGGTGCAATCCCGATGGCGGGCTGATAAACAGGGGCGGAAAATCAGCAGTTGATTGAACCGTTCGCCGCAATCCATTCGATTGATTGACGACTGAGGACAGCGATCAACAATCAACGGGCTGCAGCAAAGGGCTTGGGGACCTTTTGGACCCGCAGGTCTGGCTGATTACAGCCGCGCTGCTTTCTGCGGTTCGCCGCCGCCCCAATACAGCCAGGTCCAATCGTCAGCATTGCGCTGAAAGACTCCGGTCGCCACATATTGGACGATCGTTGGCTCTTCGTTTTCAAGCGTGTGGCCGTCGATGCGAATCTGTGCCCAGGCAATGTCTCCGCGCATCCAGGACACCACGAGACGTGGTTCCCAGCGGATGTTCAAGGTGGTCACCCAAGTCACTCCATTCTGCACTGCCTCGGCGCCCATGAAGTACTCGTCCAGGCCGGAGCCGGCGATCGCGACGTCCGGATCGGCGAAGTACTTGGCGACGTCCGAGCCAGTGGTGGAAAACCCCTGCAGAACCTTCTTGATAAACGCATTGAGAGATTCCCGGGTTGCCGGGTCGGTAATCATGGACGGCGACTGGTATCCCGCGAGGCTGTCGATCATAAATACTCCTGATTGCTTGCGCGTTGGGTGGGTTGTCTTCGGTTGAAGATATCTGTCCGTGCGCCAGGCAATTCATACGCGGCGTATGTGTTTATATTATTTGGCATACGCTCCGCATGTCAAGTTGCATGCATGCCGTATGTCCCTGCATAAGCCGCAGCAGGGGAAGGTTGGGAGTGGGGGGGCAACGTGTTCAGAACCAGTGGAGGGTTGGACGCGAACAGTCTTGAAATGACAAAAAAGCATCCAGCAGCTTGAACGTGAACTGCTGTGCTATGCCTTGAGTGCGATCGAACGGCAAGACGCTGGGCAACAGCCCAGCGCACGCCCCTCTACATCGAGGATATTTACAGCCGCAAGGCCATGGGTTGTGAGGTTTACGAAGGCCTTCTGCGCTCAGCTAAGAAATTCAGGACATCGCTGGTCAGTTTTCCTCCGACACTGGCTCGTCGCCAGATGCTTCGATAAGTGCCTGAGCGCTGGCCATATTGGTTTCCAGTTCGTCCAGGGCTTCTTGGTGTTCCTCTCCCCAGCGATAAAGCATTTCCACTGCTTCGGCGAAAGTTTTGCCAAGCGGCGTTAATGCGTATTCCACCTTGGGTGGCACCACGCTATGAACGTGGCGCGTTACCAGTCCTCGCGCCTCCACGTCGCGCAGTGTCTGCACCAGCATTTTCTTGGAAATACCGGGCAACGCCCTCTGTAATTGCCCAGTGCGACAACGTCCACCCGGCCAGCGATCGAGTGCGTGCAGCACGATACTGACCCACTTGACGGCGAATAGGCCCATGACCCTGCGTGGCGCGCAGTTGGCGTCAAACACCAAGTGAATATCATCGATTTTCGGCATTTTATGGTTACCAATTGGTATCTATGTCCCTTGATAGTACCTAATTTCCTATTAGGTTCTATGCCTATAGAGTTCTCTATCAACTTTGCACTTCAATTGAGAGGGACTTTTCATGCCTGCTGCCATTTGGGCTCTGGCCATTGCTACGTTCGGCATTGGTGTCACCGAGTTCGTCATCGTCGGTTTGCTACCCGGGATCGCTGTCGAGTTCGACCTTTCCATACCCGCTGCTGCCTATATGGCGACCAGCTATGCATTGGGGGTTTTTGTAGGGGCGCCGCTGCTGATCATTCTGGGCGCGAGGTTGCCTCAGAAAACCATGTTGGTGTCGCTCATGGGATTCTTCATCGTGGGCAATTTACTGACCGCGATTGCGCCGACCTTTGCCTGGGCCCTGACCGGTCGAGTCGTCACTTCGCTGACCCATGGCGCGTTTATCGGCATCGGCTCGATCCTCGCTTCAGAGCTAGTGGCACCTAACCGACGAACCGGCGCCATTGCCTTCATGTTCAGCGGCCTTACGCTGGCCAATCTGATCGGCACGCCCGCCGGCACCTGGCTGGGGCAGATGGTGTCCTGGCGCGCAACCTTCCTGGCGATCACAGTGATCGGTGTCGTGGCGATGCTAGCCGTGGCATTGCTGGTGCCGAAGGGTAAGCAACACAAGGCTCCCAGTTTGCGTCACGAGTTTTCAGCTTTCATAGACGTACAAGTTTTGCTGGCGATGGGCATTACCGTGCTCGGGCCTGCCGCATTCTTCACAGCAATCACCTACATATCACCCATGATGACGGAGTTGTCGGGCTACACCGACCACGGTGTAACCGGTGTCCTCTTTCTGTTCGGCCTGGGACTGTTCATAGGCAACTTGCTGGGCGGCAAACTGGCCGACCGCGCCTTAATGCCGTTGTTGTACGTGACCTTGGCGGGGCAGGCGCTGGTGCTGTTCGCGTTTTTCTTCGTCGTGGAAAGCCGCGTTGCGTCGGCTTTGTGTGTGTTCCTGATGGCCGGATTCGGCTTTGCCAGTGTGTCGCCGATTCAGCGTCTGGTGATGGACAAGGCGCGTGCCGCTGGGGCGCCCAACCTCGCGGCGTCCGTGAACATTGGGTTGTTCAATCTAGGCAACGCGATCGGCGCCTGGCTGGGCGGTTGGGTGATCGCCCAAGGCTTCGGTTATGCAGCGCCGAATTGGGTAGGCGGGATTCTGTCAACCTGTGCATTGCTGCTGGCGTTGGCTTCAGGCTGGTTCACCGTTGCTCATCTTGCCAAGCGCAAGGGAGGCCTTACGCCTTCTGCGGGTTGAGCAAACAAATAAGCGAACCATCGTTAGTAAAAGCGTGCGTCGAGTCCCGACCAATATTGTTCATGCGCCGGAACCAGCGCTGGACGCTATATTCGGAATTGGTTTCGACATGGTGCAAAGTACGATCAACCAATAGCCGGACGATCGATACATGACGCATCCCATAAAGTCATGATTTGCGTCACGGCATCGTCTATTTGTTTGAGTGGCACACCGTCTCGGGCCAGTACCGAAACTCCCAGAAGAAAGCTGTCAAACACCGTGGCCAATGCCTCGGGCACAACCGTTGGTCGCAGCTCCCCGTATGCGATAGCGCGTTCGACACACGCCACGATCCCTGCACGGTTCAAGGATCTTGCGTCAGCCAGCGGCTGGGAGATGGCTTTGCTTTCATCCGTGCAGGCACTCAGAAGACCCAGCGCCACTAGGCATCCTGTCGGGTGGTCGGGCTCACACTGCATTTTCGCGGAGCGCCGCAGCGTGAGTTCGATCGACTCTCTCGGGGGGAACGTGGTGTCAAACAGGCTATCGGTCACCCGTCCGTGGGTGTTCAGATAACGTTCCATCACTTCATTGAACAGCGCCTGCTTTGAGCCGAATGCAGCGTAGAAGCTGGGTGCGGTGATGCCGCCGCCGATATTTGCCTTGAGCTGGCTGAGTGATGTTGCGTCATAGCCGTGCTCCCAGAACAAATGCATCGCCTGAGTAATCGCCACGCTACGGTCAAAGGTGCGTGGACGTCCCATCTGTGCCATATGAACCTCCTTTTCGATCACTTAAATACTAATCGATATATAAGTCGTTGACTAGATCGCGGTATAGCCCCCATATTATACCGATCGGTATATATGTGAGGTGGCAAATGACTACAGATGAGCGACAGGGCGGAAAGCTTCCGCTTGGGGCCTTACTTGCACTGGCGATGACGGGTTTCATTTGCATTGTCACCGAGACCTTGCCAGCGGGCTTGCTGCCCGAAATTGGCAGTGGCCTGGGTGTCTCTGCGTCTCTGGCCGGACAGATGGTGACTGTCTATGCGTTGGGGTCGTTGCTGGCGGCAATCCCGCTGACCATTGCCACGCAAAGCTGGCGCCGAAGGACGGTACTGCTGCTGACGATTGTCGGCTTCCTGGTATTCAACACCCTCACAGCGCTGTCTTCCGATTACTGGCTGACGCTGATCGCACGGTTTTTCGCCGGGGTTTCAGCGGGGCTGGCCTGGAGCCTTATCACGGGCTATGCACGGCGCATGGTCGCCCCTCATTTGCAGGGGCGCGCATTGGCGGTGGCTATGGTGGGTACGCCCATCGCGTTGTCGTTGGGTGTGCCGATGGGAACCTGGCTGGGTGGATTCATGGGCTGGCGCATGGCCTTTGGGTTGATGTCCGGCATGACCCTGGTGTTGATCGTTTGGGTGCTGATCAAAGTGCCAGATTACCCAGGCCAATCATCCTCACAGCGCATGCCGTTACGTCAGGTGTTTTTCACCCCAGGCGTCCGCTCGGTATTGGCTGTCGTCTTCACCTGGATGCTGGCCCACAACATTCTTTACACCTATGTCGCGCCCTTCGTTTCCAAGGCTGGGCTGAACAGTGACGTCGATTTGGTATTGCTCACATTCGGTGTCGCGGCGCTGGCGAGTATCTGGCTCACGGGCCGACTGGTAGACCGGCACCTGCGGACAACCGTGCTGGCCAGCCTTGCGACATTCGCAGCGGTTTCGATTTTCCTTGGAGTGTTCTCAAGCTCCGCCGCCGCCATTTACGTGGGTGTCTTCATTTGGGGGCTGACCTTTGGTGGCGCGGCCACCCTGCTGCAAACAGCACTCGCCGACGCCGCAGGTAAGGGCTCTGACGTTGCGCTCTCCATGAACGTAGTGGTCTGGAACAGCGCTATTGCCGGCGGTGGACTGCTGGGTGGCGTGTTACTCGGCCAATGGGGAACGAGTGCATTTGCTGGCGTGTTGCTGGCGTTGCTATTGATCAGCCTGGCCATTGCATTTCGGGCACGGGCGCATGGTTTTCCCCAAGGTCAACGGCACACCACCCAGGAGATCCACGGTCATTGATCTGGGGATAGCACGCCTTCGCATAGTCGTAATTTTCAGCCATAACTCGATGGAGAAATAAAATGAAAAAGCGCATTAGATTGGCCCTCGCCGCAGTCGCAATCACCCTGGCTTTACCATGCGTGGCTCAAGCGGCAGAGTTTCCTGTTCCAGCGGGATTCAAGAGTGAATTCAAAACCGTAGACGGCGTCAGGCTCCACTATGTGAAGGGCGGTTCCGGGCCTTTGGTTTACCTGGTCCACGGATTTGGTCAAGCCTGGTATGAGTGGCACAGCTTGATGCCCGAACTTGCGAAGACTCACACCGTCGTTGCGGTGGATTTACCGGGCCTGGGCGAGTCGGAACCGCCCAAGACCAGTTACACCGGCACTGACGTCTCGAAATATCTGTTCGCCCTAGCGACACAGCTAAGCGGCAACCAGCCGTTTGACTTGGTTGCGCATGACATCGGTATCTGGAACACCTATCCCATGGCAGTAACCCACCAAAGCCAGATAAAGAAACTGGTCTACATGGAGGCACCGATTCCCGACAAGCGCATCTACGATTTCCCGGCATTCTCACCACAGGGTGAGTCACTGGTCTGGCATTTTAGCTTCTTCGCCACTGGCGACCAGTTGGCCGAAAAGTTGATCACAGGGCATGAAAAGCTGTTCCTCTCGCACTTCATCAAAGAACACGCGACCAACAAGGATGTCTTCACGCCTGAGCTGCTCGATCTGTACGCCAAGTCATACGCCAAGCCCAGTACGCTGAACGCGTCGTTCGAATACTACCGAGCGCTTAACCAATCGGTCGCTGAAAACGTCGAGCTGTCAAAGACTCCACTGAACATGCCTGTGCTGGCAATCGGCGGTGGAGGGCACGGTGGAATGGGGCAGTTTCAAGTGGATCAAATGAAAGAGTACGCGACCAATGTAGAAGGCCAAGTCTTGCCTAATTGTGGGCACTGGTCGGCGTTTTTCAAGGTAGTTGTCGCGTCACCGTCTAACTATGCTGCTCTTTTCTCGACCTGTTGCTCTCGATCCGGATTCAGCAGCACGGTGCCAATCGGCTTCCAGTTACGCGTCCGACCTGACCAACGCTCCGGTTTGTTTTCCTTCGCTCGTTCGTACAGCTCATGTCGCTGGGCCAAGACCTGATGATCCAGTCCTCGATGCCGCTCAGCCGGTGTGACGAACCGGATGCGGCTATGTCGGTGCTCGTTGTTGTACCAGCGCATAAAACCCCTCACCCAAGCCCGAGCAGCATCCAAACTGGCAAAACCATCCTGCGGCCATTGCGGGCAGTATTTCAGGGTTCTAAACAGCGACTCCGAGTACGGATTGTCGTTGCTGACACGCGGTCGGCCACGTGACGGGTGATGCCCAGGTCGTACATTTTGCTCAGCAGTGTCACCGACTTCATCGGTGCACCGTTGTCCGAGTGCAGCACCAGCGGTTCGCGTAAACACTGCTCGCCTATCACGCTGCGTTGCAGCAGTGCGGCGGCTTTCTCGCCGCTCTCCACGTCGTAGACCTCCCAGCCCACGGCCTTGCGGCTGTAAATATCCTCGATCAGATAGAGGTAGTAATACTTGCCGCGTACCGGCGACGGCAGATACGTGATGTCCCACGACCACACCTGATTGGGTGCGTTGGCTGCGTGTGTTGTCGGTGCTGCGTGTCTTCTGGGCCGCAGGCTACGGCCTCGATGTTGCTGCTGGCCCGCTGCGCGCAAGACGCGATAAAACGTCGACTCCGACGCCAGATAACAGGCTTGGTCGGCCAGTCGCGGCACGATCTGGCTTGGCGGCAAGTGGGCATACTGCGGGCTGTTACACAGCGTCACAATGGCCTGTCGCTCTGCCTCGGTCAGCGCATTTCGTGGCGTTGGCCGTGTGACCGTCGTACGGGCGTCGGTCTGGATAGCGTCTGTTTGAGTCCACCGTTGCAAGGTGCGCAGCGACAGACCAACTTCCCGACAGGCCCTGATTTTTCTGGCTCCCGCCGCGACCGCTTCGCCCAGCCAGGCCACGAGTAACTGCCGCTCTGGCAGAGACGTTAGTTGGCCTCGTCGTCGGTCGTTCCCCAGTAGTCGTTGAGCTTTTTTCGCAGCACCAATAACGCGGCTGTTTCAGCGAGCGCCTTGTCTTTGCGGCGCAGTTCGCGCTCAAGTTCCTGGATGCGTTTCTTGTCTTTGCGCGCCTGGTCTCGTTCTTCTTTTTGCAGGGCCTTTTCCGATTTCTGGCCGGTGATGAAGGCTTGTCGCCAGGCCGTGATTTGCTCGGGGTAAAGGCCTTTGCGGCGGCAGTATTCACCCAGGTCGATCTCGGACAAACCGGCGGCTTCAAGCACGACAGCAAACTTGGTTTCGGCTGACCAGTTCTCGGTCAACGGCTTGTTTTCGGACACTGCACTTCCTTCAGAACTGAGCTGTTTGCGCCAGTTGGACAAAGACATTTCGCTGACCCCTTCGCGCCGGGAAACCTCGGCCATCGACAGGTTCAGCGGGTGAAGCAGCATCTTGAGTAATGCGGCTCTGCGTTCAGGTGAATAGTACGGCACGACCAGTCTCTTTCCGCCCCCGATATACTTTTTTAGGAAAAACCGGAGAGGCGACAACTATCCTGACACCGGGGGTGGTTGCCGGAGGAATGCTCCGCTGAATTGAATCCTCTGGTGGTCAAATTCTTGAATAACTGACGGATATTCTTGATGTGTGAGGTGGCTGCTATTTGAAACGCGGCGGCCACCGATGTGAGCTGAGTCCGGGATTTCGCCAATGTCGGCTTTTGGTCGCTTTCAGTTGGTCGCCACAGTCAGAAAACGGCCAATTCCTGACTCTCAAGACTGAACGAAATCCACAACCCATTGCAGTCATTCGCGAAAAATAGCAATCGACCAGAAGCGGACTTACAGAACATGGCCGATTGTTGATGGTTGCCATTGCCTGGGCCCGCTTGGAGATTCACGACCTAGTCACTGTCCGCATCAATGCACGCGCTTGTGATATCGGCAACATCCAGTAGGGATAGGCCAAGCGCCTTGTTGTGCGGTGCGAGCATTGCCCAGGCCTCGGCACCATTCATGTGCGGAATATGTTCGACGACACTTAGCTCGTGGCCTCTTTCATCGCACTTGGCGATTGCGTATGCAAAGCCGTTTTGTCTGCTGTTTACCAGGCAGAAGGCCTGGCGCAGTTCGGGTGTGCGGCCAGTTATGGATTCAATGAAGGTGTTGTAGAGCGGCATCGATACCGCTCCGGTGAAGTTCGTGGCCTGTAGGGAGGCTGGGTGAAGGGTAATTGACCAGACAGTGACCGTGAATGCACCTTGGCCCTGAGCGTTGGCAAAAGTCATCACGGTAGGAGTGTGATTGCCGTTGCCGTAGTCGGGCTCGTGAGGAGCAAATGCCACTTTCTGCTCCAGGAGACGGCCGGGGAACGGAGCGAACAGGTAAGACCAGTGTCGTGGTTTCACATACCCTACCGGATCAGGTCTTGAGTAGTGTGAGACGGTGAGGCTTGTCGGATTGAAGGATTGGTTGATCAGGTAATCGCGAATCTTCTCGGGCAAGCGCCATGGCGCGTCGCTGCCGACGCTCAAGAACGACTTCGGTACTACTGACGGTATCTCAAGTAAGGCAAAAGCAACATGCGTAGTCTCGTGTGGGTGCGCAGGCAGCATTGCGCATGCCCCATTCCAATCATGGAAACCGAGAAGTTGGCTGAGCATTTCTCGCTGAGAGGCGAGCTTGCTGACGCAGCCGAGAGATTTGGATGTGGAGTGAAGAATCTGCGATAGCAGTTTTACATCGTGCGAGGAGAGCGCGGGTATCGACATACGAGGCACCAGATTAGCGATCCATGTGCATCTGGTTCCCCCGGTTACAGACACTAGATCAAGCTGATGTAGGGCCATGCATGAATTTGTCGCGCCTCCGCAAGCGGAGGAGGAGAAAGCATTTACCGTGCACGTATGTGCGATAGGGGAGGCAGGAGCTTTCAAAACCGTCGTGAGGATATGGCCTATTCGAACTCGCTGCAATGGCCTCGAGAATCGGGAGCGAGTTTATGTTCCCTGGTCTGAAGGTCAGCTTCTGGCCGCTCTCTGCCGATCGTCACAACGGCGTGTGCTGGTCCAGTCGAAAGCAAACGGTTCGTCAGCACGGATGCAAATGGCTGGTCAGTGGCAATGCAAATGAGTGGTCAAGTCCATGCAATTATCGACTTAGTAAGGTGATTATCCAGATCAAACCGTAATAGGTAGCACTTGCTGTCATTTTGTCGCTATTATGCCGCCACGCCTGCAAAATGCCCTCAAAATGACAGCGAGTATCGTCCATGGCCAGATTAAGCGTTCGCGACTTTCCTGATAACTTGCACCAACTGCTGCTCCAGTCAGCTGCCAGGCATGAACGCTCGCTAGAGGGGGAAACCCGGTTTGGTTTGGCGCGCTACCTTGAATCTCTCAAAGCACCCAAACCTGAGGCGGCGTCCTTGTGTGAATCCTGGCAGCGCTCTACAGGCCAGCGCTTGCTAGCGCTATTTGCGCGCTTGCGCGAAGACAACGTTTTTTCTTGGGGCGAGCGCAGCGATTTGCCTCACTTGGCCTTGGCCTTGGGGGAACCGTCGCCGGCAACGCTGATGAACTGCGTCGACGGTCGTGAAGCGTTGCCATTTGATCTGGCCATACGTATTGCCGACCGCTATGGGTGCAACCTGGAGTGGCTTATCAACGGCTCTAGCTCTATGTTCCCTTACCCAGAAATTGGCGGTGACTATCGCGAGTTTTTCGAGCCAGCTATCAGAGGCACCGGTATCAGTATCAAGCTGGTCCGGCTCTGCATCTCTGAGGATGCCGAAGGTAATCCAGGCCGACATGACGGTACCTTGCTGATGTTCAGATGCAAGGACGACAAACTAAGCATTGCCGCGGGGTATAGCGGTCGCTTTTATCTCAATGGCCATATGGGTGGTGGTGGCCATAGTTGCCTAGAAGGTTTCGTCAAATTTCTCAATGAGAGTAAAAACTTGCAATTCAGCGAATACAACTGCACGGCGCCGATTGACGAATCTGCGATGTGGGACCACCACCCCAACTACTACCTTGATCTCAAGCATTGCAGTCAGGCGTCTTGGCTATACCCACTGCGCGCTGGTAGATCGCCTTCCAGCATTGACTGGACGCAGCAGCACACCTATATGACTCCAAAGCAAAGTGAGCAGCTACTTTCATAAGCAAGGCTCAGCTGCTGGGCACTGGCATGGCCTTTAACCTCCGGCTGAATGCGCCAGTTAGGAATGAGGCATGTCTTGGGAATAATAGGGAGCCAAGATGAATCTTTGTGAGTGTTTTAGGTGTATCACCTGCGGGACTGAAATCGACTGTCGGATAGGGATGTCAAATCGTGACGTCCAACCCTTCCAGTTCGCCTGCCCCAAATGTGAGGAAAGGATTTCATTTGTATTCGGGCAAGCTGACGCCGAACTGCAGGGGGCTGAGAAGGTCGAGGGTTTTGAGGCTCCATTCAAGGGTGAAAAGCCTTTCGTAGACCTCCACCTAGATTTTCCTGTCTATGTTGGGAAGTACAAGATGGGGATGACTACGTTTCTTCGTGTGACTCAAGAGCTCGGTATGGGAGCGTACTCACATCTTAATCAGCGACTGCATATGCTGAATTACCTCCATCCAGTTCAACGAGATCTGTTCAGCCTCATTACCCAGTACAAAAGAGGTGATCTTGATAATTTTGAAAAAGTTTGTGCAAGGATTCCAGGAGTAACTTTAACATCCAGAAATAAGCAAGATGTTTTGGCAGCACTGTATTCTGCGACTTCAATAATGTCCTCGCCATTTACAATACATGAGCATAACGCTGAGATCAGTGATGTGGCTCCTAAAATTTATTACTGGCTACTTGACAATCACCGCGACAAAACCATTGAGTTCATCGACAGTATTTTGAGCAATGGCTTCCTTAAGAATTTACACAACGATTGCCTGTCTTTATATCCAAAATTAGTTTCGATGGACCTCGCGTTTCGGCCCGCCCTCTTCTATGACTACGCAGATACAGAAGAGTTGGGTGATATTCCAGCCAGGATGTCGACTGCAGACTTTGAAACTTGCAATAACTTTTACAAAGACCTTGCTGAAGTATTCTCACGTCAAATAACACTTATTGCTGGTATTAACAATCTACTGAAACGTGGTGACTGCAACCAGTTCGAACCATCTTTAAAGCAAACCAAAAAGGGTACTAGGCCCGGGCTGGAAAGCCTTGACGCCTTTGCCAACGTCGACCTGGGCAACAAAATCGATTTTATAGACAAATCATTTTATGCAATAGACCTTGATGCCATCGATAACAAACTTAGGAATGCGATCGCTCACTACAAGTATGACTACAAGGAATCAAGTCAACGCATCACGTATTATCCGAGCAAGGAAGGCATGAGCCGGGAGAAGTGCTATGAAATCCAATTCATGAGTTTCATTAGAAAGTCACTGCTCCTATTCAGAGAGGTTCATAATGTGAACCACATTATTAAGGCGACGCTTTTTCTATGTGTCTTGGTATTGAAAAAGGACATATAAAAGGCAGGAGGTTATTTCGCATTACTGGCGAGAGTATAGTTCACTGTCGTAAGGGGTAGGTCGTGGGTAGCCGTCTCGTGCTACGCCCACGCCATATGACGCGAAACTGGCCCTGATCGAACCGATGAGGGCTGGCCCACGAAACTCACGAATGCACCTCCAACCAAGCGTGGCTTGGTTGGCCCCTTTTCGATTCCCTCAACAACTACCGGATTGCCCTTAGCCATACCTTATGCCGGCAAGTGTCGAACTGTCCCGATGATGGTGAGAGATTTCGCTCCTCGGGTCATCGCGACGTACAAATCCTTCGCATCAAGCGAGTCGGCATCAAGAATGACGGCGTGGTCATACTCAAGGCCTTTAACCAGCAACGTAGTACCAATCAGCTTGCGGTGGTTGATCGGTCGGCCCGAATGCCTCATCTCACGCTGATAAAGAATGCCAGCCTCAACGAGCGTCGTGGCTTGACCATCAATATGAATCTTGAGCACGTTTAAGAAACGATAGAGTAAGTCACGGCGATAGGCTGATGTTTCGGGGTTGCTCTTCAATGTTTCGAAGAAGGCCTTAAGATGGCTGCTGGACGGGTCAGTCAGATAGTCATTTGCAGCTTGAAGGACCAAAGGGTATTTAGTGGTCCTGCGCAGCTTGGTTACTTCGCCTCGTCTGGTTCCGGCCGTCAACGCACTGGGTACACCAGTGAGACATTTCATCGCAAATTTCACTACAAGGAGAAACCCCGCCTGAACAGTCTTGACGGCAACAAGCTTTTTGATAAACGAATGCAGATCTTTACCTTCGATTTCCTCGATTGAGGAAAAACGTCCGGCCATGGTTTTCGCCAAGAGATGCGTTTTGTTCTTGGACTGCTGATCGCCACCGTGCAGGGCGATGACGCTCTCATTATGGTTCAACAGCCCACAGAGCGCTGAGTACTGTTTAGCTGCGAGATAGTCGGGCTGGGTGTATGCACGAATTACGCTCGGTGGCAGATGGGCTGACAGATCAATCTTTTGGCCTAGCTCGATCTTCCGCCTCACATTTTTGAGCCATTCGCCAAGTTCCGGACTCTTCGCCTTGACCCACCGCCAAGGGACCTCCAGCTGTCCCAAGCAATCAAATTTGGGGTAAACGCTGACTTCCCAATCAACGGGCTTGCCATCGTCAAAATCAAATATGGATTGGAGGGGGTCTCCCAACAGTCGGCTTGGAAGAAATTCTGCCAGGTTGCAGACGAGATCATGTTGTACGTCTGAGCAGTCCTGGTACTCGTCGACGTAGAGACCTATGTAGCTGGACGACACGGCCTTACGAATGAACCTCTTCCCCAGCAAACGGGAGCAGCACTCGTACAACTTACTCCACTGCTTGCTAGTCGGGTTTTCAATTTTCCACCCCGATGCCTTCGGGTACGCTAGACAGAGTCGAAGTGCCCAGCTAGCGATCGTATCGACCTGGTACTGGGAAGCACGAACGCTCAAGCTCGCCATTTTGGTTTTGATTGAATTCACGCCGGCAAAAGTGTGCGTCAGGATAAGCTGCCGGCCACTGGACGCTCGCACCGCCATTGCGATGAGATGAGTCTTTCCAAACCCCGCTGGCGCGATTACATAGCCCTTAGAGGTACAGTCGTTGAGCTTGATTGCGAGGTCTTCAGACACGCTCCGCCCACTCCCAAAGCTTTCCCATCTTTACGGCGAGATTTGTTCTCCCGAACACGGGATCATTGAAAGCTCCACCCACAACCTTGAACCAAAGGTCGCCTCTAGTGGTGTCCTTGAACCACCCCGCGCTCTTTGCTGCAGCACCGATAGCAGTTCGTAACTTGGGACTATCCGGCCACTCGCGGATGTCTGGGTCCAACACGTCCTGATACTTCGACCGCACTTGATCGTATAACGGGTAGAAGAGTTCGACCTGGGCAAGCGTCAAACTAGCAAGTACGTAAGCCCAGGGCAGATCCACAAACGCCCGTTCCTCAAGCGAAAATTTGTCGCTCCAGACGTAGGTCGGGATTCCCATCGCCACAAGACCAGCAGCATCAGCGGTTGAGAACTGTTTCTCGGCATCACCATCAGCTAGCACCGACACGTCATAGCCAAGCTTTTTGAAGGCAATGGCCATGTCCTTAACTTTACTGGCCCCTTTGGCGTCCAACAACGCCACACCGTGATACGACAATGGATCTTTCCCATTCTCGAGCTGGTGATCGTCAAAGCCCCTGAGGAAGCCCACCTCGGTAGCGCCCTCACATACGACGACCTTTTTGGCCAGAAACGCTTCAGCGCTTGAGCGAATCTTCCCCTGAACCTCATGTTCTTCGAGGCCCTTCTCGGCAGCGGAGACGATCGTCACGACCCCGCCCTTGCTGTGAACGATATGAAGGTCCTGCACCGTGAGTTCGCGGAGCACCATGGGCGAATGAGTGGTTAGGAAATACTGCCCGCGTTTGTCCTCTCTTATGTGCTTGATGAGACGCGTAATGCGATGGGGCTCGAGGCCGAACTCCAACTCATCGAACAAGGTGATATGGCCTTCCTCCAGACCCGCTTTCTGGATTCCACACTGAAGCATGCGACGAGATCCCAGACCTAACTGGCGCAACGGGATTTCGCCGTCATGCAGGGAAAGACCGCCGACTTTCAGGTTGATGGACGCCAAGTCGAGATGGGCCTTATAGGCATCAAGTACAGGGACACCTAGGATCTTCGCAATCTCTTGCGATTTGGTTGCTGCAGTGTCGAAGTTTGTCAGGGTGACAGCCCGGTCGACATCGAGCGAACTCCTGGCGGTCCTCGATGCATTGGCCAATAGCTCGCTCAAGCTCTGCGCCGCAGTAAGCTTGGCAAGAGCAGTTCCGTTTGCCCAGGAAAGCTCTCGTTCGCTGAATACGCCGATGAGGCCAACCCCGACCTTGTTTCTGTCTGCCTGTTTAAAGGGCACCCCGTCCGGGTTGCGATCGCACACCACTGCCCATTTCGGCTCCAAGTCCTTCTCAACGGTTAGCCGGGCGGTCAATACGCTTTCCAGATGATCATCTGGCTCATCAAGCAGCTTCTGAGCTACCGCATCCCAGCCCCGAAGGTACAGCCCATACTTATTAAGTGCGGAGAAGTCTGCGGCTAAATGCCCAATCGTGATCTCAATGATGATGGGATCAGCGATTTTGCACTGGTAAAAATCTGAGTCGCTCAGGGCCAGATTCCACTGGGGATGGAATGTGTAACGGATGGCTTCCAAAATTGTGGACTTGGAGGAGTCTCCTTTCCCTATGAGACAAAAAATGTCAGCAGCTGGCACGTTCCAATCAAGCGTTTTCACTCCACGAAAGTTCTTGATCACGATCTTTCTGATTTTCACCGGCCAGCATCCTTCTGAACGTCATATATGAGTAACGGCGAAACCCGTTTATAGCGCCTCCCCTGGCTCCCAGGAACGCATCGGAATGGCCATTTGCCTTAACCCATCATAGATACATCCCGCGATGTCGGGGGAACTGTTCATATGAATCCGTCGAGGATCTTGTTATCTCGCGGGTTTAACCGACACCAGCTCTATGTATCTGAATTTCTTGCGAGCGGTTTTCGTTGCATCTAGCTCGGCTTGGAGCGTGCTCAAGGTGTGCGCCTCATGGATGAACAGCTCTGTCTTCCCTTCAAATTCATTACCAACGCGCAAGGTGACCACCACTTTGGGGCCAGCCGATCCTGACGCTTTACGTTTTGTTACCGGCTTGCGAGGCGATGGAGCTGAGGCAAGGGTCTCGTCCTGTTCCTCAGGAGCCGGCGATGAAACCGCTCCGGCAGGTCCAAACAAGGCTCGACGCATTTCTTCTTCAGAAAGATTTGGGCACATGGTCAATTGTCCAAGGAGTGTTTACGCCGCAGGTGCTCGTCCAGATCCACCGCACGCCTTTGAACCATTGTCAGTTGACCATCCCGAATATCGAAATCGGATGGAGATATGCATATCTCGATTTCAGCAGCCTCCTTTAAGGCCATTTGAAAATAGGCACGCCCGTGAGCCTGGATTTTGTGCCCACTGGAAAACTCGATTTCAATTATCCCGGCCGTATCCTCTTCATCAGCAAGGTTGCCTAAGGGGGATACGCGCGCTCCCGTTAGTACGTGCACCAGCGGACCCCTACTGGCGACATTGCACTGAAACTGGGGCAACTGACGAAGCGCATCAACGTAGCGAACGCTCAGATTTTTTGGCAAAGCCATACTCCTTTCACTTGTTGAGTTGGCCTGAGGACCAGCGCGACCATGCCGCGGACGTCCGTGTCAGCGGCCGGTATCCACGTCATCATCGCAGACGTTTGCCTGAGGGTCCCATACGAATTGATGCTAATGGGCTCGGCAGCGCAGGTGTTGCCTGCGCTATTGCAGGCGATACCCTTGAGATAAAGCTGGCAGCAGCTCAGCAGATGTGCGAGTGCTTTCATAGCGCTTACTTTGCAGGCCCTCGAGGCTTAGGCGATCCCTTAGACTCGAATAGCAGTCGGCTGTACGCATCCTCCAAGCCCTCCCGAGTCTGCTTGGGTAAAGCCGGTTTCTTCTCACGCTCGGGCTTCAAAGAAGGATTGGAAGCTGAACCTAGCGGATAGATCTGCTCGAAGTTCTTGCGCTCCTCGGCCGTCAACGCTGCGACGAAAACCTTCTCGCTGACCCGTGCGGCACGATCTTGCTTAGTGAAGGTCAAGACGTTCGATTGGACCGGCACGGGGAACGGACAACGAAGGTCGGGCCTGAATCCGGGTTTACATTTCTGAAGGTTGAGGAGGAATAGATCTTCGACGTCGCGTCTGCTGCTGGAGTAGGAGGCGGAGAGGTATGCCTTGGTGATGTCCTCAATACCGAACGTATGGCGACGGTCTGCGCGTGCTTCAAGATAAGCCGTTTTGATCAGATGCACCGTCAAACGCTTTATACCGAACGTACACCGATACAGCTCATGCATGAGGGCGGCTGGATCTGCAGATACACGCTGTCCACTCACTCGGATACATTCACGAACGTATTCCTCCCAAGCCTTCGAGTCAGGATGATCCGGCAGCATTACGCGAGGTTCGGAAAGAAGCCGTTGCTTGTCCTCACTGTTCCTTGTCAGCAATTTGTGACCCAGGCTGTAGTTGGCCACATAGATCATTGGAATCCCAAGCCCGGCCACTGTGAGGAGAATATCCGTGACCCGGGCTACGCCTTGACCGGTGCTCTGATGCTGCATCTCTTCGAGCATCATTAGTGATACACCATCACGATTGATTCTACGCCGGCACTCCGTGAGCAGCTTTGATGTATTCGCTCTAACTCCTGTCGCGTCACCGCCTAGGAAGTCTTCCAGCAACTGCCTGCCGCCAGCCTTCCCCCTTGCGCTGGCGTACCAGTGCGAGGTTAGGATGTGTGGTTCATGGAAATGGGCGGATGTATAAGGTGCACCTCCAGGCATCACTTTCATCAGCGCACTGATAGTTTGGCTCTTCCCAACGCCAGCAAGGCCGGTGAGGCATATAGGAAACGCCTCATCCTCGGGGGGGTTATACAGCCGCTGCTGATATTGCCGATCGGTGGAGAAATTATCGGCGGAAAAGCTGCGCGCACGATCAACACTGTCTTTGATGAAGTCCAAAGAAAACTGGTTGGGAAGGAAAATCGTCTTCAAGACCTCTGACAGACGCTCAGCTGCCAATGCGGGGCTCAACTCCTCAAGACCGGTCACCGGGTCAGGATGCACTGTAACCAACCGCCGGATATCAGCCGGCGTGTCCGGTCCGTCAAAGCGCGTGGAAAAGATGTTAGTCATGGCCTTTCCCCATCAACCGCTTCTGGTCGGTGGCATCACGCTCGGCCGCTCCGCCCTTTGCAGGACGCCCCAGCTTGCGAGTACCACTGTCCCAGGCTTTGCTTGTTGCGTGAAGAAACTGGGCATTGCGATCCTGGAGTATCGCGGGCTGTTCTTCACGAAGCTGCGCCTTTCCGCGCAGCCGATTCTCATTGAGCACTTGAAGATCCGAGAGCGAAATGTCGACACTGCTGGGATGGACGCTCGCTGGCTTTACAAAATCGAGTTCGTACAAGACACCCTCTAACTCGATCCAGATATGTCTGACACACATGGTCATCACATAAGCTGTGACAAGTATCTGGCCATTGAGCGCAATCCTGTCAAAAACTTCGGTATCAATCAGCTTTGAAGAGTTGTACTTACGGCCATAAAAATAAACTCCACTCCTTTTGATTTGCGCCGGATGAGGAGTCAGGAACTCTCGTACGGCGTAGTCAAAACTAACCTCCGTTCCCGCATCGTAACCAAGATTACTATAGAACTTGTAAATATTATGTGGGGTCGGACTGAAGCCCACCTCCAACATCTCAGGCGTCATCCTCCCCTCAGCATCAGAAGCGTCATTATCGTAAATAGCTTGCAGAATATGCCGCTTGCACATCTCCACGAAGTTTAGCGAGCTATGAAAATGTGTTGGCTGATCATTATTAGACTTGGTCCGAGGATGTGACGACTCAACCGTCGCTTTCGACTGACCCGAGTGGGTAGGAGTTAGCTCAAGCCTGGATAACCAACTCATCATTTCGTCACGAGCGACCGCTTCGGAACGAGTCGGTACGCCCATGGTAGAGCCAGGTCCACGATCGAAGACGATGTTTTGTGGCAGTCCGAAAGTGGGCCACTGACCTTCTCTGAGCGTCAATCCGAATAACGAGGCATATTTGACCTTGCCTACAGCCGTCGAAAACAAAGCCATACGGTAAGCTTCCATGCTCTCTTTGTTTTCGGAAAACCCCAAGGCAATGACGGCTCCAGACTGGCCACACACCCCTCGAACTATACAAGCCGAATCCATAGCGGATCCTTCGAGCAAACCAGATATCTTTCCTTTGGGGTTATAACCATCGAACTCAACAAGTTGGTTAACATTGACCAGATCGTGAGCGAAGCTTCCAACTATGCCAGACTTTGCTCGAGCACCGCTGGGACCTCTGCGTGCTTTCCTATACGCCTTGGTGCTTATCACCTGACCAAGATAGTAGTCATACTGTCCTTTTGTGGGAAATGGCTTCCCTTCAGGATGATAGAACTTCTTACTTCCCTCTGAAGTTGTTAGAGGAATACAACCGAACTCACCTACTAGCACGGCACCAAAAATCTCAGCGTCAGATTTTGTTTTATCATTGTAATTGATGAACCCATTGATAATAGAAGCCTGCATTTCGGGCGTAGCGGGGAATCGGGATTTGCGTCCCGACCTAGGCGGCCGTCCCAACATTTGCCCGTCTGCGGCCTGTTCCCTCTTGCCTGTCCCACAACGGTCGAACTTAGGCATAAGCGCCCACTTCGAGCGGCCGAATACCAGATAGGTAAAAAACCAAAACCTCAACCGGGCGGCGTTCTGAGAGGGAGACTGGTTGGCGGCATAGGCATTGATGATCGACTCGGGATTGTCGCTGGAGAGGATCTCCTCAGCATCGTCTACCAAATCCGCTATGGCGAGGTAACGCTTGTTTACCATTTCATCGTAGCTTTTCGTTGGCCTTACCCGATCCTTTTCCAATTGATCCACTGAAATACCCCTGATGGCCTGCAACCAGGGAGGTGTGGCGTCACTGCCACATTCCAAAAGATCACCATTGGTCAACGCCAGATCAAATTCAGGCCGGGAAAACGTTAGCAAACTCGCAGTGGTGCCTTTTTCATCAAAAAATACAAGGCGCGCCCTATTCGCCTTGCCGTCACTTGCAAGAAAATAGTATTCGACATCCTTCGTCAGCCCTCTAAATCCCTCAGGTGCTTTCAGCTTGGAGCCAGTTATCATTCGGGCAGTCCGGCAAAAAGTGAGCCATAGACTTGCAGAACATCCGGCGCATCCGTCACCAATGGATGATCGATAAGAATCGGGTCAAACAAACTGACCTGTAGCTTACGCTCCCATATGTCTTTGTAGATCTTCGTCAAAAACAGATCGCGCCGGCCCCACCGCTGTCCGTACGCTAAGGCAACAGACGCTACTGGCCTCCCATGAGCGACACAGTCACCGACGTCGTGCGAGAAGTCCTCGAGAAGATTAGATTCGAGGCTGATTTCGCGATCATGATAGCCATATAAAAGATCCATGTTGGCCACCAAAACTGGGTCCAGCAGGTCCCTAGAAACCCTCACAGTCCTGATACCTGCACTATGGTAGTACGCCTCTTCCAAGGCATGCCGCGAGCGAGCTTTCTCGCGGTCTTCTTTCTGTTTCGCCAAGCTCTTCAAGCTTCCCCGAGCGACCTCATCAAAATCCATCGCACTCAACTTCACTGTCCAGTTCACAGCGTAGGGAACTGAGCTTTGCGGTTGGATATAGAGAAGCAGATCGCCCAGGTAGGGATGGGGAACCCTCTGGCGTTCACCATCACCGTAGGTCACGACTACAGTCGCGTGTTTAAGCCCGACTTCCTCAGCTACTAATGAGGTTCCCTTCACTGGCAGAAGTTCCAGTCCTGCAGCTAAGGGGTGCCCTTGAAGTGGATGAACGTGTGGAATAGGGCTGAGCATTTTCTGCTCGTGCAACTCAAATACGTCGGGATTATAAAGAGCCAGTTGGGCGAAGATCCTTTCAGGTGTAGAAAGAAGATGCAGTGCTCGGCCAAGCTTCCTGCTGTTAAGGCGGCAAATACGAGAGCCCTTGGGGGCTTCACCAGGAACTGCGTAAATTCCTGCTACATAGCTATCTCCCCACTTGAAGCGGCCTTGTCGAGCCATAATGCGAAACAACGATTTTTTAAGATCCACTAATTTTATCCATCGTCCATTCAATCCTTAGCAGGCAACGTATAACAGTCCACCTGTATCGGATGAATATGCAGTCCAATAACGCGTTGGCACGCCAAGGGCTACACCCACGCGCAATTTACTTTTCTCGGGATGAGAGGAGCCGTGCAGGGCTTGACGCCCTACGCTAGTGAATGGACAATGGATTCGTCAGGAGTCGAAAGCTGACTTATCCTCAGAGGCCCAAGGTCACACTTGGGCCTTTGTCTATCTGGCTCCTGGGTTTTCTATCCAGTTTCCATTTTGTTTTCCTCAGGCCTGATTAATAGGCCGGCAACTATATAATTCTAGCTGTCTGCACTTTGGCAGCTGCCTCTCCCTAAATTAGGCAGAGTTTCATCGCTTGTTTGTCGTGCACTTTCAGTTCCAGTAATGCCTTTAGTAACCGTTACTTAACGCAGCATGGTAACGCCGAAAAATGGCAGTTGACAACCGGAATAAATCAGCTATGTTCCGCCTCCGACGGCGGATTTATGCAGAATTTCCAGTATTTTCGGTGCTTGGACGGCTAAAAACTGGCCCACCTAGACGATAAAGAAATTAAAAACTAACGGTAAATGCCTACGGTTATGAGAGCTCAGATTCGTGAATAACCATCCGCTGTTTAGGTGGAATGGATACGAAGCACGAGGTGCCGGCCGCTATACTAATCTCCTCTGACCCCGATTAGGAGGCCGCATGAGCGCCGCTTCAGGGCAGGAGTGGGTGGCAAGGCCATTCCCTCGGCTGGACTGGCTACCCGACGAAACACTGTTCAGTTTGTGCAGTCGACAGCATCTGGTAATGGGTAACTTAAACCCTGCGACGACATCCACCGCTGTGTTGGGACTGCGTCAGCAATTTATAAAACATGATATTCCCTGCGGAATTTCAGCGTTAGAACGAACTGGGTTCGAATACTTGGGCAGTGCAGAATCTATTCTTCTTAATCACACAATATTCCCACTATTTGTTCCATTTCAAAATAAAGTTAAAATTGAAGACGCGTTAATGACTGTAAAAAGCGATCGCCTTGATTCAATTAAATATCGACTTGGCCTGGTATCAAGCGGCTTCGGCGCTGAACACCCGTTGAAAGCATGTCCGTACTGTATGTGCGAGGATGTGCACGCCCATGGCATAGCTTACTGGCACCTCACACACCAATATCCAGGTGTGCTGATCTGTCCACGCCATCAAGCTTGGCTCATGGCATCCACCAAAAGTAGACGGTGGTCGGGTCGGTTTGAATGGTCGCTACCTGCCAACGAATTCTTGATCGAACAGGCCTCATCTCAGAAACTCTGGTCACGTCCAGTTTTTTTGGCCTTGGCGGACAATGTCATCGACCTTGCGTCCATCGGCCGAGCGACGTCCTTCGAACCTTGCGCCGTCGCCAGGGCCTATCGAACAGCTGTACTCCAGGGGAGCAGATCTGCATCACTGCTCGACCGCACCGAGCAGCTTCGCCGCTTTCATCTCTTTGAATCATTGCCGACAGACAAAAGAAGCTCAGAGTCATTTGTGAACCAGTTTGTCCGTACCCCCCGCAGAAGCATTCATCCTCTGAAACATCTGATTCTGATTGATTGGCTATTTGATGACCTGCACTCGTTTCTAGAGGCCTACAACGCCGAAGTGGCCAGATCAGCCCAGCAAGTGGCACGCACTCCATCGCGGTTACCTGATAAGCGAGTCTCGCTATCAAGCTCTGGGGCTCCAGCCAAAAACGCTCCCAGGCCAAAACGACTAAAAGGCCGGCTCAGAGAGGATCTGCTTTTAAAACTGGCTGAGGGCGTATCGAAACAGGTGCTTTGTGAAGAGTTTCAAATCACTGTCTCCACGATCAATAAGCTGCTACGTGCCTATCCAGCGACCTACGCCATAGCACTTAAAGCTAGGCACCGCCGCGAGACTGATGAGCACAGGAGTCAGTGGCAACACCTGCACGGTTTGTATCCTGAACTGGGAGTCCAGGCTTTGAGGAACAAAATGCCTCCTCTCTACGCCTGGCTTTACCGAAACGACAAAACCTGGCTGATAGCCGAAGGCCAAACCTTCGCCAAACCTGCGCACGTGAACAAGCACCATGTTGACTGGGAGGCCCGAGATTATCGGCTACTGAGCATGTTACGAATGGCATGCGATTCGATCGCTTTACCGCAGCGCGGTCCGGTCACAATGGCCCAGCTGTACGCCATGATCCCCATACTCTCGACTTGCCTGGAAAACCGGTGCCAATACCCCGAGTCCAGAGCATACCTGTCTACGGTGCTGGGTCGCTCCAAGCCGCAAGATCTCCTCGACCACGGATAGGGCATTAATGCATCCGAGCGTAGATAGCTACAGGTCGAACAAGCACGACGACTGCGACCTCTGCCCGCCAAGACCAAAATCTGAGTAACTTCATTACCGAAGCCCAACGCTGGACAGTGAAATGCCAAGATCCTGCGGATGGAAGTGGCGACGTCATCATTAACTTGCGTCCGGACCTACACACCAGTTTAGGACTGAGCATCGGCGACGTACTGACCACTGAAGTGATCGGCGGCGCGATAGTTCTAACGCCGAAGTCGAGCGACTCACCTACACCCTGAATCGCACCGGAGCGCTTTATCTAATCTTCAAACGGGCGAACGGCACATCTGGGTGGCGGCGTTTGGGCATTGATTGCCGGCGGCGAAAGTACGTATGGGGTGTAGATTCAACCGTTCGCGAGGGCAGTAATCGGCCAAAAGCAGTCACTCGGGAAAGTCTATAATTCCAAAGCCGGTTCACGCCACAGTCGACTGCCTCTATCAGGCAGGCCAGACGATTTATGTTGCCGGTATGCTCCGGTGCAGTTGGCGCGACCCTGCTACGCTTACCCTTCGCGTTGAGGAATTGTCGCCATGCCAGCAAACACGCATTTGCCGGAGATTCTCGAAAAACTTCACGAGAACCAGCTCGCGCTTGCCGACGCCATCGAATCGATAGCGATGTGGATAGACCAGAGAGGGGCCACGGGAGTATCAAGTACAGCTCTAGGAGCCATAGCCACGCTCGACGTGAACGCCGAGTCCATTAGAAAGGGCATTGACTCGCTGAGAAAAACCATTCGATGAACCCGATTCATCAATTCCCCATATCGCGTCCGACTCAATACTCGGATTTCGAAAGGGTACGAGCTTTACTGATTAGACTCGTAGTGGACCTGAACCACCACACGAAGGGACTCTAGTGATGCAGATTAGAATCGAAGAAGCGAACACGCCCGAAGGCTGGCTGGTCTGGATGGACGCGTGGTGCGTCAAATTTCGCAGCTATGCAGAAGCTGAAGCCTTCGTGAAAAGACTGGAAGATCGCGTAAACGCAGCCCATCCCTTGCCGATCAGCATAAATAGACCTGTATTAGAGATCTCTTAAGGCGTTGTCTTCGATGCGGCTACACATCGTCATCGTTTTGAAATCTTACGCCAGTAATACTCAGGTCATTCAACGCGTGTTCGTTTCTTCCGCTGCCTCCAGGCAGCTTTTTTTTGCCTGATGATTTTGGCAACAGCTTCGCCAGATCGACCAATTGGGCCTCTGCTTTATCGAGTGCGGTGGCTGCGCAGCGCTGCCATACCTTTTCCAGCGGGAGTAGATCAGATTCGATCAGTGCCTTTTGGCACCACTGGTAATGGTCATGCCAGGCACCCAAAGCCGATTGCAGGGCTTTGAGAGAACTCGCCGCTTTACCCGAAAGCGGTGACAGTTTTGGAAAAGCCTCTGTCAGATAGCGAGTCCGCTTGACCAGGATTCTCAACTCATGTCGATCAAATCCAGCGTCATCCACAGCAGCATGCAGCCGGTCGATCTGTTTTTTTAGCGCTTTTTCAATTTGAGGCTGGACGTGCTTCAAACCGCCGTTGACTTCAACTGACCGAAAAATAGTAGGCCACTCGTCCAATTGAATGAACAAGTTATTGAGATGAGGGCTTTTTAGAATCTTGGAGTAGTTAGATGCTAAGCGCGCTTTTCTGAACTGAGCTTCGGCAAGAAAGCCCCTGGTCTCCAGCTCCTGAACCATCACCTCCATATCGCGAGTGGGTGTGGTTATCCTTCCCACCTCAGCTGCCGCAATGTTCAGCGCCGCCACCTCGCTCATGGTGCGCATCGGCCGCAGCAAACTCCTGATACGCCTCACTGCGATCCGGAGATCGTGCAAAGCTTCGCTATCAGTCCGCGCTTCCAATCGAGCACGCGAATGATACAACGCAACCTGTAGAGACAATATTTCAGCAACAAACTTGTCTACGAATGACATCCGGTCATCTCTTTGAAACGGTATGGTCACGAGCTTAGCAGAAGAGTGGACCGTCAGTTTCTGACTGTGCTCCGGAGATGCTACTTGCATCCGCGAAGGAAAAGGTCATCGACCACAAACGGTTGCGGGAATGGCTGCTTTGGGTCCAGGCTGTGTGAAAACGCGCTAAACACCTAGAAAACTGAGAGTCGCGAAGGTTGCCTATGGAATCAGCGGGCGGAAGCGCGAATTAGCTTAGTCAGTGACATAGACGTTCGTAATGCCGTTTGGGCCGCGTCAGCGGCCCAAACGGCTTCTAACTTGCGAGCCAAGCGGCTGGGTTCACGCCCTGATCGCCTCAAGCAGTCCTGCGATGCCGAAGATGCTCATCATTCGTTTGAGGTTGTAGGCGAGCACGTGAAGGCTCATCTCAGTGCTCACCCTCGGCAGGGTTTTGGTCAGGAAGTGGGTACTTCCCATCCAGCACTTGAGCGTTCCAAAAGGATGTTCAACGGTCTGTCGACGAACCCTCATCATCGCTGGATCATGTTCTAGCCGAACCTGCATCGCGTCGACTACCGACTCATGTTCCCAGCGCTTCACACGGCGCTCCTTACCCGTCGTACATTGCTTTTGCATTGAGCAGGACTGGCAGCCTGAGAAGTAATAACAATGCAATAACATGCCGTCTTCCGTCGACGAATGTCGCCTGGTTAGTAACTGCCCTGCAGGGCATCGATACTCGTCCGACGCCGCAAGATAGATGAAGTCCTGCTTGCCAAATCGGCCTTCGGCTTTGCTGCCAGATGTGAGGGGCTTGGGTACGAAGGTAGTGATGCCAGCTTGCTCGCAAGCAAGGATTTCCAGACCTTTGTAATAGCCTCGGTCGGCCACCACCGTTAGCGATTCAGCCTTGATTTCTTCACGCGCCTGGTTCGCCATATTGCTCAGTTGCCCACGATCATTACCAACGTTGGTCACCTCATGGGCAACGATCAGATGGTGTTTGTCGTCGACAGCGGTTTGTACGTTGTAACCAACCGTTCCGGTGCCTCGGCCGCTCGTAGCCATTGAGCGTGCATCTGGATCGGTGAGGGAGATCTGTTGGTCTGGACTGTCGTGGAGCTGCGCCTCGATGTCCTTGAGTTTCTGCATCTGCTTTTTCAGTGTTTCTATCTTTTCTTTAAGCCGCTCTGCTTTGGCCTCGGCCACCTCGGGCGTTGCCCGATCCGCCGAATCCATCGCCGCCAGATATCGATCAATGCTCTGCTCGATCTGCTGCATGCGAGCCTTCACCTTGCCCTGAGTGAAGTTGCGGTCGCGATTATTGACGGCTTTGAATTTGCTGCCGTCGATGGCGATGATCGATTGGGAGAAGAGATTGAGGTTGCGACAAAGAACTACGAACTGGCGGCATACGCTGCGAATGGCTTTGCCGTTGTCTTTGCGAAAGTCGGCAATGGTTTTGAAGTCCGGAGCCAAACGCCCCGTTAGCCACATCAACTCGACGTTGCGCTCGGCCTCACGTTCAAGTCGGCGGCTGGACTGAATCCGATTGAGATAGCCGTAGATATAGATCTTCAGCAACACCGCTGGGTGATAGGCTGGACGACCCGTTGCGGCAGGATCGACGCCCTCAAAACCAAGTGCGCCCAGGTCGAGTTCATCGACGAAAACGTCGACCACACGGACTGGATTTTCTTGGGTCACGTAATCGTCCAGGCACTCCGGCAGCAAGGTGACTTGCGTCCGAGCCTCACCTTCAATAAATCGCTTCATGATCGCCCCCGCTACGATCTCGACGATCAGAAGATTAGACAATTGCGGGAGTTTTCACACAGCCTGGGTCGATTGTTGCCTGTCGTGAAGGATGAACCGTTTGTCAGGCATACAAGCCATACCCTGCCGCGATGATCAGCGGAGAAACCAGGAGCGTTGCCCAGAACCCAGATTTTGGAACAGCAATGACGCAAATGATCGAGATCATCAGCACATAGATGCCAACAATTTTAAGTAGCGCGAGATCGCCAACGGCTACGGCGTGGATCGCTGTCTGCCCTGCGAGCATAAAAAGCGGCCCCAGCATGGTAAACCAGAGGGCTGCACGCCGATCTTCGTGCGCCCTGAACTGGTCAACGAAGCCAGTATTTACAGCGGCGGCGAATGCTGCTTTGAACTTGAAAATACCGAATGGAATATGGAGCACACCCAAGGAGAACAGGGTCCATGCGACGATGTTTGACATGTCTTATATGCTCCGTAACGGTTAGGTAGTTTAGAAGTGGTCACGGCAAATGAGACATTGCTCTGGGAGAAACGCAGCATGGTTGACGGCAAGGACTGCAGCCCTCGAACGAAGCTATCCATTTGCCATCACCGTGTCCACCGTCCACTTTTGGCCGACTGCCGCCCGTCATCACAGCCTCACATCGGCCAAAAGAGTAGTCGGATGGCTTGTTGTTAGACTCTCCATTAGGCACCTAACGGCGTAAGGCATTCTGGGTCGTCGTAGCGCCATTGTGCTTGCGCTCGGAACATTTGCTGGCTTTTATTGAAAAAGCTTTTTAATCAATAGCTTGCATGTTAACGACAGACTTTATTTAGTAGGTCTGGCTTCAAAATCTTAAAAAATGGCGTTGCGACAGACTTTATTTCTGATTAGCCCACTGACTAGTCTCTGGAATTGCTGAGTTAAATCCGACAGACTTTATTCCGTAGGATCACAGTGATGAGTGTGCAGTAAGCGAGCGGTGCGTTTAACTCCAGCGCGCCAGGACTTCTGGCAGTTGGGTCAGGCTGCTGATTTCGGCGTCTGGGGCTTTTTCTGCTTCCCATGGCTTACCACTGGGGTTGTACCAGATCGCCCGCATGCCGGCCTGTTGCGCGCCAGCGATGTCGTCACCCGGATGATCGCCGACATGCACGGCGTGCCGAGCGTCTGCGTTGCCACGCCTGAGAGCTTCCACGAATGGCGCGGGATCAGGTTTACCGATGCCGATGTCTTCTGCGCACAGGGCAAAAGCAAAGTAATCGGCCAGGCCCAGACGACGTACATCGGCATTGCCATTTGTGATCACGCCCAAGGTGTAGGTCTTGGCTAGCAACTCCAGTGTCGGCACCGCCTCCGGAAAAATCTCCAGTTGATGGCGGCCGTGCAAAAACACCTCAAATGCCTGATCGGCCAGATCTTGCGCCTGCGCATGGTCGTAGCCTGCATCTTCCAGCGCATGAAATAGCACACGGCGCCGCAGCGCACTGATCCGGTGCTTGAAGCCGGGATCAGCTTCGATTAGTCGCGAACGAATTTCCCAAAGATGTTCGACCGCAACAGGGCCCAGCTTTGGTGCGTGGGCAGCCAGCCAGTCTCGCAACATGGCCTCGGCACCGACAATTGCCGGAGCGGTTTCCCACAGCGTGTCGTCCAGGTCGAACGTAATCAGCTTAATGCTCATGGTCAGAAGAACCTTTGCGTTTGGCCCTCGGGTGGGCGCTGTCGTACACGGTTGCCAGGTGCTGAAAATCCAGATGGGTATAGATTTGTGTGGTCGCGATGTCGGCGTGCCCGAGCAGTTCCTGCACGGCGCGCAGGTCTTGGGATGACTCCAGCAGATGGCTCGCAAACGAATGGCGCAGCATGTGCGGATGCAGATTCTGCCCCAGTTCGCGCTCGCCAGCCGCCTTGACCCGCACCTGAATCGCTCTCGGCCCCAGGCGTCGGCCTTGTTGGCTGATAAAAACCGCATCGTCCGCAGGATTGGCCAGGGCACGCAGCTTCAGCCATTGTGTCAGCGCCTCACGGGCCTTGCTGCCAACCGGCAGCACACGGGTTTTGCTGCCTTTGCCAAGCACCTGGACCAGGCCGTCGCTCAGATCAAGTTGCTCGCAGTTCAAGCCCGTGAGCTCGGATAACCGCAAGCCAGAAGAATAGAAAAGTTCAAGAATCGCCTGATCACGGCGGGCCAGAAAATCATCCTCCACGCCACCTTCCAACAGTTGCAGCGTGCGGTCGGCATCCAGAGTTTTGGGCAGCCGTCGCTCGCCCTTCGGCGGGGACAAACCGTTGGCCGGGTCGTGCTCGCAAATCCCTTCGCGATTGAGGTACTGATAGAAGCCGCGAACTGCCGACAGCAGCCGTGCCAGGCTGCGTGATGATTGACCCTGCTGATGCAGGCGCGCAGTGAGGCTGCGCATGGACTGAATATCCAGCGCGGCCCAGGTCGTCAGGTTTTGTTTCTGGCAGAAGGCGAGCACTTTGCTCAAGTCACGGCGGTAGGCTTCGAGCGTGTGGGGCGACACCTGACGCTCACTGCGCAGGTGCATGCAGTAAGCGTCCAGATGCCGTTCCATGACTAGCGAACCGAGCGCAGGGCGTTGGTATGGCGTGGCAGCAGGCGTGCCAGCACGTCGGCTATGTAGCTCAAAAACAGCGTGCCCACTGAGCTTTTGTAATGCTGCGGATCGCGGCTGCCGATGGCCAGCAGGCCATGCAGGCCTTGGTGGTTAAGCGCGACGATCGCGGTCGAGCCGACTTCCTTGCTTTGTTCGGCGCCGAACAGGAACTCGAGCTCGTGTTCACGCAGTGCGCCGCAAATCGTCTTGCCGCCCGAGATCAGACCGCCGACGGCTTTATGCGCTTGTTCGCTGCTGACCCAGCGGCCAACCGGCATCGGGTTATCACTGAACAGGATCAGGCTCACGAACGGCACCTGAAATTGCAGGCGGAGGCTGTCTTCGACGGCGATGACGATCTCTTCCAGGCTGGTTGCATCCATCAGGTCGAGGATCAGGCGCCGGGTCTTGTCGAACAGCCGGTCATTGTCGCGGGCCACATCCATCAATTGCGACAGCCGATGACGCATCTCGATGTTGCGTTCGCGCAGCAGCTTGAGCTGGCGTTCGACCAGCGACACCGTGTCGCCACGCTGGTGAGGAATGCGCATGGCCGACAGCAGTTCATCGTGCTCGGCAAAAAATTCCGGATGCTGTTGCAGATAAGCCGCGACCGCCTCGGCTTCAAGGTTTGGCACTGCGTTATCGGCAGGCGATTCGCTAGGCGTATCGGTTGAAGCCTGAGGCTGGTCGGTCATTGGATGATCTCGCTCATAGACGTACTTGGCCTTCGTAAACCCGCACTGCCGGGCCGGTCATCAGGACGGGATGGCCAGGGCCTGCCCACTCGATGGACAAGCGCCCGCCAGGCAGATCGATCAGCAACGGCGAATCCATCCAGCCCTGGCTGATTGCGGCGACTGCGGCAGCACAGGCGCCGGTACCGCAGGCCTGGGTTTCCCCTGCACCGCGCTCCCAGACGCGTAATTGCGCGCGCTGACGATCGACTACGTGCAAAAAGCCTACGTTTACCCGAGCGGGAAAGCGCGGGTGGTGTTCGAGTTTGGGCCCAAGCGTGTGGACCGGCGCATTGTTGATGTCGTAAACGCGCACCACCGCATGCGGGTTGCCCATCGACACGGCCGCCAACTGGAGATTCTGGCCGTCTACCTCAACGATGTAGCTGTCTGCCTGAGCCGGCGCGTCGAACGGAATGTCCGCAGGCACCATCCGGGGAGCGCCCATGTCGACGCTGATCTGGCCGTCATTGCGGATATCGAGCTCGATGATGCCGCTCTTGGTCTCGACGCGAATCTGCTTTTTGGCGGTCAGGCGCTTGTCGAGCACGAAGCGGGCAAAGCAGCGCGCACCGTTACCGCACTGCTCGACTTCGGAACCGTCGGAGTTGAAGATTCGATAGCGAAAATCCACATCCGGATTGCTCGGCGCTTCTACCAGCAGCAGTTGATCGAAACCGATACCGGTGTGGCGATCGCCCCACTGTTTGGCGTGCTTGGGCAAGATGTGAGCGTGCTGGCTCACAAGGTCCAGCACCATAAAGTCGTTGCCCAGGCCATGCATCTTGGTAAAACGCAGCAGCATGGGGTTACTCCGGCAGCAGGCTTTCGCCGGCAAACAACTCAGTCACGGTTTCACGGCGACGTACTTCGAAAGCGGCCTGGCCATCTACCAGTACTTCGGCAGTACGGCCGCGCGTGTTGTAGTTGGAGCTCATGACGAAGCCATATGCGCCTGCAGAGTGCACCGCCAGCAGATCGCCTTCAGCCAGAGACATCTCACGCTCTTTGGCGAGGAAATCGCCGGTTTCGCAGATCGGCCCGACGATGTCATAGCTGCGCGTTGCGCCCTCGCGCGGCTGCACGGCTGTCACGTTCATCCAGGCTTGATACAGCGCCGGACGAATGAGGTCGTTCATGGCCGCATCGACGATGGCGAAATCCTTGTGCTCGGTGTGCTTGAGGTACTCGACGCGAGTCAGCAGCACGCCGGCATTGGCAACGATGAACCGACCCGGCTCGAACATCAGTGTCAGGTCGCGTCCTTCAAGGCGCTCGCGCACGGCTTTGATGTAGTCGCCGGCCAGCGGTGGCTCTTCGTCGCGATAACGCACGCCGAGGCCGCCGCCCAGATCAATGTGGTTCAGCAGAACGCCACAATCGGCAAGGCGATCAACCAGTGCCAGCAGGCGATCCAGCGCATCGACGAAGGGCTCCAGCGTGGTCAGTTGCGAGCCGATGTGGCAATCGACGCCAATAACGTCGAGGTTCGGCAACTGTGCGGCACGTATGTAAACGTCTTCGGCGTCCGCGATGGCGATGCCGAATTTGTTTTCTTTGAGGCCAGTGGAGATGTAAGGATGGGTGCCGGCATCGACATCAGGGTTGACGCGCAGCGAGACGGGGGCACGAACGCCCATTTGCCCGGCCACCACTTGCAAGCGCTCAAGCTCGTCGGTGGATTCGACGTTGAAGCAATGGACGCCGACTTCGAGGGCGCGACGCATGTCTTCGCGGGTTTTGCCTACGCCGGAGAACACGATTTTATCGGCGTGGCCGCCAGCGGCCAGCACACGCTCAAGCTCGCCACGGGAAACAATGTCGAAACCAGCGCCCATCCGCGCCAGGACATTGAGTACGCCCAGATTGGAGTTGGCTTTGACCGCAAAGCACACCAGATGCGGCATGCCGCTCAACGCATCGGTAAATGCACGGTATTGGGCTTCGATATGAGCCCGGGAGTAAACGTAGGTTGGCGTACCAAAGCGTTCGGCGATGGCAGACAACGAAACCCCTTCCGCGAACAATTCACCGTCGCGGTAGTTGAAGGCGTCCATGAATAATCCCTAGTTGGTCGTGTGCTTGTGCGGAGCCGGGTGCGTTTTGGCTTCAGCGCTGCTGGCGTTAGACGAGTCGTCATCCGGCAAGTACAGCGGGCCTTTTTGACCACAGGCAGTAACAAGACACGCAACCGCTAGGAGCGCAGCTAAGGAAGAGATCAGGCGCTTCATGGCGAAATCCTTTGTATAAGCATTAATTGCGCCCGAGTATACCGACCACCCGACTGATTGCCTATGTGCCGAACTTCCCGTCTGGCGGGGCTTTGACGCGATTGGCGAGAATGTTGCGTTGATCGGGCGGATTTTTGGCGGCGCGACCCGCAGTTGGGCGGGTAAGCTTTGCAATTGCTGCGGAGCGACCGTATCTTGCGTCGCTGCGCCATCAGTAGACACTTTCGAGGTTCCTGCAATGAGTTTGACCGAAGCCCGTTTTCACGACCTGGTCGATGCCACCCAAGAAAAGCTTGAGGATATCTTCGACGATAGCGGCCTGGATCTGGACCTTGAGAGTTCGGCCGGTGTGCTGACAGTCAAATTCGAAAACGGCAGTCAGCTGATTTTCAGTCGTCAGGAGCCTTTGCGTCAGTTGTGGCTGGCAGCGCCGGCCGGTGGCTTCCGCTTCTATTACGACGAAGAAGAGAAGCGCTGGGTATGCGACAAGAGCGAGGAATTGCTGGGCGAAATGCTTCAGCGTCTGGCCAAGAGCCAGGCCGGAGCCGACATAGATTTTGAGCTCATCGACGGAAATTGATCGTGACCGCCACTGCTACGACCCCGCCCCGCGCTCCCAAGCCGCTGTTCAGCAATGTCAGTCCGGCCGTGAAGTCGCCTTGCATCAGTGTCTGCCGGCTTGATGAGCAGAAAGTTTGTACCGGCTGCTATCGCCACGTCGAAGACATTCGCGAGTGGCGCGCCGCGACGGACGAACGACGTCGGGCGATTGTGGCGGAGTCCGAAGCCCGGCGCGCCACTTACACCCTGTAGGAGCCAACGTCGTGGCGAGGCAGTGTCAAAGGGTGAACCATTGCCACCGTCTCGCGAATGAATTCGCTACTAAAGTGGTTTGATGGCTTCAGGCCCGTCCATTGCCTCGTTGAGCGACTTTTCCAATTGCGCTTTGTAGCGCAGAAACAGAATGGTCTGGCCCCGTTTTTCGCTGAGTAAGCCGGACAAGTCCAGATCCGTGATGTAGCAGCGGTAGCGCGCAGGCTCTGTGCGTCGGTCAAGAATCTCTCTGGCGACAACGTCGAACAACTGCTCGCCAAACTCCAGCTCTGAAAACTCTTTGTTGTTGCAGTACAGCGTGACGCTCACTTGCCCTGGTGATGCCTCTTCAACAATCGCCTGCACATCATAAAAAGCCCTGTCCACCGTCAGCGCAGGCGCTTGGCGCCGTTCGACGTGTCGGGCGCGACCGGCGCCTTCCGGGGTGAGCCGGTAATACAGGATTTCCAGCGCGGACGGCTCAAGCGGGTTTTCGAGGTGCAGCGTGGCGCCACGACGGTACATGAGCGAGTTCAGAAACCGTTGAAGCGGCAGCAACAGGCTGGATTCATCGTAATAGGGCAAGTGCTGATGCCACACCGCATTGTGCTCATCGAGCACGTAGAGATCAGCCTGCGATTCGTTGATTCGGTAGAACACCTGTATGCACTCCGGCTGCCCGTGCGCGATGAGCAGTGACAGGTCGCTGTCGTCCAACGCCTGCGGATCGAGGTGCAGCGGGCTGTACGACGGCAGTTCTTCACTCAGGTAGTCAAACAGCGCGGGCAGGCTGTCAAGCACGACATGACTGACGTGCCCGGGGATGATTTCCAGGACGTGATAGCGCTGCTGGACCTGAATCAGATACCGATGATTGAGGCCACGTTTGAGCAGTAATTGCGCGGTATTGATCAACTCCTCGACGCGTTGCTCAATGGCATGAGCGCGGTTGTGGCAGAAGCAGCGTACGCGCACCACAGGTTCTGGTCGATTGGGCACCTGACCATTGAGCAGGTCAACCATGCAGTCGAGCAGGGCATAGGGGCCATCGAACCGGTTGACCAGCACCTCATTCCAGCTGTTGAGCGTCACTTGGTCGAACGTCAGCACCAGATTCTCCCTGACGCCTGCGTAGCTCAGCGAATCCGTACGCTCGGTCGTCATCAAGATGTTCAGGTCTTTGTGGTGCTTGAGCGGATCGACACCCACGTTTACCAGCAACAGGATTTCGCGTGGTGCGCTTGGGCTGAGCAAGGCGACTTCGCTGACGGGCTCAAGCGGCAAGGCGACGCTTTGCTGAAGCGCGCCTTGCAGGTTGAACAGTTCGAATTCGGTTAAATCGCTGGTGCCGGGATGCAGCGCAAGGCGCGTAGTGGTATCGATCACGCTGTTGCGGTGGCACCAGGTGAGCAGTTCCAGCAGCTCACGGCTGCGTTTGATTGGCGAGAAGTTCACCCACTCGTGCACGCCCAGATTGCCGTTATACAGTGCCCACTGCGTCTGGCCGGGCTCGCGTTTATTGGGCGATTGCACAAGCGTCAGCGTGTCTTCGGCCAAATCCGGCGCAATGCCAGGATTGACGAATTCGACCTTGCCCGCCTTGCGTTCAAATGTTGCGTACAGCCGACGACCGAGCACATTGAGGTCGCGTCGGGTAATCGAGCTGACCGCATTTTGCGTACGCGCGAACTGCGTCAGGAAGCGATAGCTGTAGTTGAGCTCAGTCACCAACGCTCTTCGCTCGACGCAAACCTGCCGCACTTTCCATTGGCTGCGGCTGTCGAGCAGCGTCAATTGTCGCTCGTCCCATTGCCATTCTTTGGCCAGCCGTTCCAGCAACAGGCGCTGCCAGCTGCTGCTGCGCGCCCGTGAGGGCCCGGTCAGCTTCTTGTTGACCTTCAGATAAAGACTGCGGCGCACAAGCTCCAGGCGTTCCGGTTCGCCGCGAGCGTGCAGGTACTCCTCGATCCGGCGATAGACCATCATGTACGGGTCCAATTCGTCGAGGTCGACCTGATTGGCGAACACCGCTTGCTTCAACCGCAGACTGAGGCACTGAACCTGCGGATGCTCGCTGGCGTAAACCTCGGTCAGCAGCAGCTTGAGCACCGATTTGTAGGGCGACTCTATGCCTTTGAACAATTGCCAGAGCCCGGCGCCGATAAATTCACCGGGCGGGATGTGCGCCATAGGACCCAGGTCAAGAATCTCGTCCTCGCGAATAAACCGCTTGGACAGCAACGTGTGCGTGTACTCGCTGTAGCGTGCTTCCTCGTACACGGGCACCAGCCACCACAGCGGCGTCCGCCCGGCCAGCCAGATGGCCGTCCGGTAAAACTCGTCGAGCAATAGATAATGCTGAGTGGTGCCGCAGTCTTCGCCACTGAGTTGCGCATCCCGCTCGCCAAGGACAAAGCGTTGCGGGTCGATCAAAAAGAAATGCGCCTCGGCGCCCATCGTTGCGGCCCAGGCTTCCAGTGCGTGGCATTTCTTGCGCAGTTCCTGCACCGCCTCGGCTGAAAGCGTTGAGTCGTGACACACCCACACGTCCATGTCGCTCTGGTCTGCCTGAGCCAGCGTGCCGAGGCTGCCCATCAGGAAAAGACCATGAATAGGCGCAGGCGCGTTACCGCGTCGAGGCTTGTAGGAGAATGAGCGCGTCAGCCGCTGTGCTTCGGTGAGCGCATGAGCGTCGGGGTCATAGCCGCAAACCCCCGCCGGCGTGCTGCCCGACACATAGCCTGGCAGCAAGGGATGATTAACATGAAAAAACAGCGCAAGCAGTGCCAGCACCGATTGCTGGCGCGACGACAGGCCTTCATTGGCGCGAGACAGCCGCCCTTCGTTGAGGGTCAGAAATCGGTTTCGCAACTGGCTCAGCACCTTGCGGTCGATGCCTTGGTCCAGATCGGGTCGAATTTCAAAACTACGCTTCATCGCGACTCAGGCCGGCGAGCGGCAATGCAGGGGGCGGGCAGGGCGACGACAGTAACGGCGCTGGCTGGGGGCGTGGCGACCGGCTGTTATTAAGGTGGCGCCAATGGGTATCGGCGTGCCACTCGGAAAATGAAGGGGTCGCGAAACCTTTATTTCATGCGTCCGGGCGAAGGTTTCGCGAGATGGCCTGTATCAGGCCGCTTCCTGGGTAATGGCCAGAATGGTCAGCAACGACTGCGCATGTTTTGCGGCTTCCAGCCCCAGGCTGGTCAGATAGCCGCCGTCGACCTGGGTCGTCAGCCCTTTGTCGTGAAGCCTTTTTGCTGCGGCGATGGCCGACGGTGCGGCCACGTGATGGACTTTGAGACCCTCCTGGGTATTGGCCAGATTGAACAGCGACAGGATTTCCAGTTCGGCTACCAATTCAGGTGTAAACGACATAGGCGCTCCAGACTTTTTAGTTGATACGCGACGATGTAAATCGACAGGCGTGAAAGCCCCGTTGGTCAAGCGGCAGCGGGACGTTTGCAAGTGTAGTAGCGTCTGGAGGATTTGCAGGGGGAATGTTGCGAGGGCGGGGATGGAGCCCCTGTAGGAGCGAATTCATTCGCGAGACGTCGGGATTGATTCAGCCCATGACGCCATCTCGCCAACACGTTGGCTACTACAGAACTAGCACTAGCCGACTACATCGCGCTTTGCTGCGTTCCCAATCTGTAGGCGCGAATTCATACGCGCGGCGGCATGACTGATTCGACGCGCAAGACGTTTCGCCAACAAGTTGGCTCAGAGGCAGCGTCGTTTATTCTTCGTCGGTCTTCACGCCGGGCGGCATTTCCGGCAGTGCACGCAGGGCGGCCTCGTACCATTGTGTGTTGAACGGTCGGTCTTCCTTGAGGATCCCGTCGATCTCGACGGCAAGTACGTGAGCCATCATTTCCAGAATGTCATCGCGCTCGTAGCCCACCAGCGTCAGCTTGTTGAACGTCGCTTTGGCGGCTGGCGGGTTGTCGCTCTCGATCTGATTCTCGATTGCCTCGATCAGGGTCGCTTCAGCGAACTGTTCTTCATCTTCTTCATTTTTTTCGATTATGTCGCTCATGATGTTCTCGATGTCCTGGCAATGAAAACCGCGCCACCCTCGGGTAGCGCGTCTGTTTGGTGGCGTTGAGTGTTCAGCGATGGATGAGCAACGACCGGCCCCGATTGACGGCAGCTTTGACCTGGTTGGGCGCGGTGCCACCGATATGGTCACGTGCATTGACCGAGCCTTCCAGCGTCAGGACGGCGAACACGTCCTGCTCGATCTGGTCGCTGAAACGGCGCAATTCTTCCAGGGTCATTTCTGCCAGATCCTTACCGCTTTCCACGCCGTATTTCACGGCGTGGCCAACGATTTCATGGCAGTCGCGGAACGGCAGGCCACGGCGAACCAGATAGTCAGCCAGATCGGTGGCGGTAGAGAACCCGCGCAGCGCAGCTTCACGCATGATCGCGTGTTTTGGCTTGATTGCCGGGATCATATCGGCGAAGGCGCGCAGTGAGTCACGCAGCGTATCGGCCGCATCGAACAGTGGCTCTTTGTCTTCCTGGTTGTCTTTGTTGTAGGCCAGTGGCTGGCCTTTCATCAACGTCAGCAGCCCCATCAGCGCCCCGAACACCCGACCGCTTTTGCCTCGTACCAGCTCGGGAACGTCGGGGTTTTTCTTTTGCGGCATGATCGAGCTGCCGGTGCAGAAGCGATCAGGCAGGTCGATGAACTGAAATTGCGCGCTGGTCCAGAGCACCAGCTCCTCGGAGAAGCGCGACAGGTGCATCATCGCAATACTTGCAGCCGAGCAGAATTCAATGGCGAAGTCGCGATCGGACACGCTGTCCAGCGAGTTGCCGCCCACGGCTTCAAAACCCAGCAGCTGGCACGTCAATTCCCGGTCGATCGGGTAAGTGGTGCCCGCCAGCGCAGCGCTGCCCAGCGGCATGCGATTGGTGCGCTTGCGGCAATCGATCAAACGCTCGTAATCGCGGCTGAGCATTTCGAACCACGCCAGCATGTGGTGACCGAACGTCACCGGCTGTGCGGTCTGCAGGTGAGTAAAGCCGGGCATGATGGTTTCGGCTTCCCACTCGGCCAGGCCCAGCAGGCCTTCTTGCAAGCGGGTTATTTCGGCGAGGATCAGATCGATTTCGTCACGCAGCCACAAGCGGATGTCAGTGGCGACCTGGTCATTACGGCTGCGTCCGGTGTGCAATTTCTTGCCGGTGATGCCGATGCGGTCCGTCAGGCGCGCTTCGATGTTCATGTGCACGTCTTCCAGGTCCACGCGCCAGTCGAAGCTCCCGGCTTCGATTTCGCCCTGGATGGTCTTCAGGCCGTCGACGATGGTATCGCGCTCCGCATCGGTCAGCACGCCGACCTTGGCCAGCATGGTGGCGTGGGCGATGGAGCCCAGGATGTCGTGGCGGTAGAGGCGCTGATCGAAAGTGACGGAGGCGGTGAAGCGCGCGACGAAGGCGTCGACGGGTTCACTGAAGCGGCCGCCCCAGGACTGGTTGGTCTTGTCGGTGCTCATGGATTCGCTCGCTGCTCTGCTGGTTGCTGTACGGGGAAATTGACGTGCGCCGATTTCGAAAAAAGGCGCCGGCGATAATAACAGCATTGCCATTTTTTTATCCCCGACAGCTTGCCGCTGAGGGGGCGAGGGCAGAGACTGAGCCGATGCGAAAACAGCGAACAAAACCGGGCCAGAGCGCCGCCAAAGAATTCTTCCTGCCCGAACTGTGCCTGCCCCAGGCCTTGCTCGTGCTCGTCGTCCTGGCGGAGTTGATGGTGCTTGTGCTGGTGTTGGTCGAGCCTATGCAAGCAGGCTTCGATTGGGTGCGCATGGCGCTGATGTCGCTGTTCGTGCAATGGATCGTGCTGCTGTCTGCTGCGTTGCTGTGCGGGCTTCGTCCCTGGCTTGCGCGGCTGCACCCGGGCCTCGCCGGCGCGTTGGGATGCCTGTTGGTGGTCGGTGTGACGCTGGCGTGTACGGCGGTGGCTGATTATTGCCAGTTGAGCGGTGAGCTGCCGGTTGATCGCGACGTCGAGCGCTATGCGCGTTATTCATTGATCGCTGTGATCATGTCGGCGCTGATGCTGCGTTACTTCTATCTGCAAAGTCAGTGGCGCAAACAGCAACAGGCGGAGCTGGGCGCGCGAATCGAATCGCTGCAGGCGCGCATCCGTCCGCATTTCCTGTTCAACACCCTCAACAGCATCGCCAGTCTGGTGACGAGCGATCCGGTCAAGGCCGAGCAGGCGGTCATGGATTTATCCGACCTGTTTCGAGCCAGCCTGGGCAAGCCCGGCAGCCTGACCACTTGGCGAGAAGAGATGGAGTTGGCTAAACGTTATTTATCGATTGAGCAATATCGACTTGGCGAGCGTCTACAGTTGGACTGGGACGTCAGTGCAATTCCCGACGACTTGCCGATTCCCCAGCTAACCTTGCAGCCATTACTGGAAAACGCGTTGATCTACGGCATTGCGCCTAGAGTTGAGGGCGGGATCGTCAGAGTCGAAGCTGATTATGAGAGAGGGGTGTTCATATTGCGTGTCAGTAATCCCTACGACGAGGTGGCCGGGCGTCAGACTTCAAATGGTACACAGCAGGCCCTGACAAACATCGGAGCTCGAATCACGGCACTTTTTGGTCCTCACGCCAGTCTGAGCGTGGAGCGCCGTGACGGTCGTCACTTCACCTGTCTACGCTATCCTTGTGCGAGACTCACGCAGGAAGCCAGAGCAATATGAATGTCCTGATCGTTGATGACGAACCCCTTGCCCGCGAGCGACTAAGTCGCATGATAGGCGAGCTTGAGGGCTATAGGGTCCTGGAACCCAGCGCCACCAATGGCGAAGAAGCGTTGGCTTTGATCGACAGCCTCAAGCCTGACGTGGTGTTACTGGATATCCGCATGCCGGGCCTTGATGGCCTCCAGGTAGCGGCTAAATTATGCGAACGCGATACGCCTCCCGCCGTGGTTTTTTGCACGGCTCATGATGAATTTGCGCTTGAAGCGTTTCAGGTGAGCGCGGTGGGGTATCTGGTCAAGCCAGTGCGTCCCGAGAGCTTGCTTGAGGCGTTACGCAAAGCCGAGCGTCCAAACCGTGTTCAGTTGGCAGCGTTGACCCGCCCGGCGGCGGAAAGCGGAAACGGGCCGCGCAGCCACATCAGTGCCCGCACCCGCAAAGGGATTGAACTGATCCCGCTGGATCATGTGATCTATTTCATCGCTGACCACAAGTACGTGACGCTGCGTCACGAGGACGGCGAAGTGTTGCTGGACGAGCCTCTGAAGGCGCTGGAGGACGAATTTGGTGACCGGTTTGTGCGGATCCACCGCAATGCACTGGTGGCGCGCGAGCGAATCGAGCGACTGCAGCGGACACCACTCGGGCATTTCCAATTGTTCCTCAAAGGGCTTAACGGAGATGCATTGATCGTCAGCCGTCGGCATGTGGCAGGCGTGCGCAGGATGATGCAACAGCTGTAAGTCACTGGCGGCCTTCTTGTCAGAGCGCGCTTGGCCGCCACAGATTTTGGCCGCAAAACTGCTTGCGTGAGACGGGCTTCATTGCGTCCATGTGCGCCCCTGCAGACGATCCAGAGCCGGAAGTCGCGACACGCCGTCACATGGGCCTGGCGGGTCGATTGAGATCATGATGCGCGTAGATTCAAGACGCCAATGAGGCCCTGCGGGGCTGAACTGGTATTATCCGCCGCATTTACTCAGTACGGATTGATTCATGTCCCCTCGCGAAATCCGCATCGCTACTCGCAAAAGCGCGCTGGCCCTCTGGCAGGCCGAATACGTGAAAGCCCGCCTGGAACAGGCTCACCCCGGATTGCTCGTGACGCTTGTGCCCATGGTGAGCCGTGGCGACAAGCTGCTGGATTCTCCGCTGTCGAAAATCGGCGGCAAAGGGCTGTTCGTCAAGGAGCTGGAAACAGCGCTGCTTGAACATGAAGCCGACATCGCCGTGCATTCCATGAAAGACGTGCCGATGGACTTTCCTCAGGGACTTGGTCTGTTCTGCATCTGCGAGCGCGAAGACCCGCGCGATGCGTTCGTCTCCAACGCTTATCCCAGCCTTCAGGCGCTACCGCCCGGCAGCATCGTCGGCACCTCCAGCCTGCGCCGCCAGGCGCAACTGCTGGCTCGGCGTCCTGATCTGATCATTCATTTCCTTCGTGGCAACGTCAACACGCGACTGGCCAAGCTCGACTCCGGCGAGTACGACGCGATCATTCTGGCCGCCGCTGGCTTGATTCGTCTCGGTTTTGAGGACCGCATCACCGACGCCATCAGTGTCCAAGACAGTCTGCCCGCTGGCGGGCAGGGCGCGGTCGGCATCGAATGCCGCAGTGTCGACACCGAGTTGCATGCCTTGCTGGCGCCGCTGCACCACGACGACACCGCCGTGCGAGTGACCGCCGAGCGAGCGTTGAATAAACATCTGAACGGCGGCTGCCAAGTGCCAATTGCCTGTTATGCCGTGCTGGAAGGCGATCAGATCTGGCTTCGCGGTCTGGTGGGTGATCCTTCCGGAACTGTGCTCCTGCATGCAGAGGCCCGCGCTCCCCAGGTGGATGCTCAAGCCTTGGGCGTCCAGGTAGCTGAAGCGCTTCTGACCCAAGGCGCGGCAAAAATCCTCAAGGCGGTTTACGGTGAGGCTGACGAAACGTGAGCAATTGGCGGCTGTTGCTGACTCGCCCGACTGACGAATGCGAGGCGCTGGCGCAGACGTTGGCAGAGTCTGGCGTGTACAGCGCCAGTCTGCCGTTGCTGGACATCCATCCGCTGCCAGCAACTGCACAGCACCAGTCAGTCATTTACGGCTTGCATCAGTACTGCGCGGTCATCGTTGTCAGCAAGCCCGCTGCGCGCCTTGGCCTTGCGATGCTTGACGAGGTCTGGCCGCAGCCGCCGATTCAAAAGTGGTTCACGGTCGGCGCTGCGACCGCGAAGATTCTCGATAACTATGGCCTTAGCGTGAATTTCCCGGAGCAGGGAGATGACAGCGAAGCGCTGCTGGACTTGCCGCAGTTGCAGGAGGCCATCGCCGGTCATGATCCCAAGGTGCTGATCATGCGCGGCGAAGACGGCCGCGAGCTATTGGCTGAACGCTTGCGTGAACAGGGCGTTACTGTCGACTATTTGCCGCTGTATAGCCGCAGCCTGCCGCAATATCCTCCTTCGACATTGCCGGATCGTGTCCAGGCGGAACGCTTGAACGGGCTGGTGGTCAGCAGTGGACAAGGTTTTCAGCATTTGCGGGAGTTGGCAGGTGATTTTTGGCCACAACTGGCGCAGTTGCCTTTATTCGTACCGAGCCCTCGCGTTGCTGAGTCAGCGCGCGCAGAAGGTGCTCAAAACGTAGTGGATTGCCGTGGCGCGAGTGCTGCGGCTTTGCTGGCGGCGTTAGGGGAACAACCCGAGCCTGCTTCACAGGCGTAGAAATCGACGACTCGTATGACGCGATAACGCCCAAATGCAAAGGATGGACACGTGAGCGAGACACTCTTGCCTAAAGATGACGTTGAACCGGTACTGACCCAGAAGCCTGAGCCGATCCCGGGGCCCGCGCGCAAAGAACCCTCGGGCGGGCGCGGTAATGGCCTGGCCATTCTGGCATTGCTGCTGGGCGCCGCCGGCGTTGCGGTTGGCGGCTGGAGTGTCTGGCAATTGCGTGCGATCCAGAGCGGTAATCAACAACAGTCCAGCTTGATCCAGGATGTGGGGTCGCAAACTCAGACGCTCAAGCAGGATCAGCAATCGCTGTCTGCCCGGCTTGCACAATTGCCCGGAGCGCAAGAGCTCGAAGAGCGCCGCCGGCTGGTCACTCAGCTTCAGGGCGATCAGCAACGTTTGAGTCAGCGGGTTGAAACCGTACTGGGTGCCAGCCGCAAGGACTGGCGTCTGGCTGAAGCCGAGCATCTGCTTAGGCTGGCGAGCCTCAGGCTCTCGGCGCTGCAAGATATCAACAGCGCTCATGCGTTGGTTCAGGGCGCAGACGAAATCCTGCGCGAGCAAGACGATCCGGGCGCTTTCGCTGCACGCGAACAGTTGGCGAAAAGCCTTGCGGCGCTCAGCAGTGTCGATCAACCGGACCGCACGGGACTGTATTTGCAGCTGGCGGCCGTCCGCGAGCAAGCCATCGCACTCAATGCGCTGGCGCCGGAATATAAAGACGAAGGTCAGTCGCTGTTCGGCCTGACTGACGGCAACGAAGATACCTACTGGGCGAAATGGTGGGACCAGATCTCCCGTTTCGTACGCATCGACTTCAACGCCGACAAAAACCTGCGTCCGTTGCTGGCCGGTCAAAGCCTTGCCCAAGTACGCCTCGCACTTAGCCTTGCGCTGGAGCAGGCGCAGTGGGCGGCTTTAAATGGTCAGGCGCCGGTTTACACCAAAGCGATGGCCGAGGCGAAGAGCGTACTGGATAGCAATTTCAATCAGGACAACCCGCAAAGCAAATTCATAGGCGCGCAGATAGAAGTGCTGGCTAAGAAGCCGGTTGCTGTGGCGACGCCTGATCTTGCGTCAAGCTTGAGTGCGGTTCAGGCATACCTTGCGCAACGCCATTCGCCGGTCGGCGGGGCGTTGAGCAATCAGGGCAACAGCGCTCAGCAGGAGACTCCTCAATGAAGCGTGCTTACCTGATTGTGTTCGTGGCAATCATCATCGCCGCCTTCGTTGGGCTTGCCGTCTCTGAGCACGCAGGCTACGTACTCATCTCTTACGATCAGTTCCGTTATGAGTCGAGCCTATGGGCGCTGTTGGCGTTACTGGTGGTTGTGTGGTTGGTGATCTGGGTGATTCGTGCCGTGGTCGGTGTGCTGACGACTTCCGGGAAGGTGGTCAATCCTTGGTCAAATCGTAATCGAAGCCGTCGCGTGCAATCGTCAATCGAGCAGGGGCAGCTTGATCTGGCCGAGGGGCGCTGGGCCAGCGCTCAGCGGCATTTGCAGCGGGCTGCGGAAGCTGAGCGTCAGCCGCTGCTGTACTACCTGGGTGCCGCTCGTGCTGCCAACGAGCAGGGCCTCTATGAAGAGAGCGACAGCCTGCTTGAACGTGCGCTTGAGCGTCAGCCGCAGGCCGAGCTGGCCATTGCACTCAATCATGCGCAGCTTCAGCTGGATCGTGGCGACACCGACGGAGCGCTCGCCGCCTTGCAGGCCATGCAAGAGCGTCACCCGCATAACGCGCAGGTGCTGCGGCAGCTACAGAGGGTTTATCGTCAGCGAGGTGAGTGGTCACAACTGATTCGTCTGATGCCCGAGTTGCGCAAGGACAAGGTCTTGCCTGCTCAAGAGCTCGCAGAGCTTGAGCGTCGCGCCTGGGGCGAAAACCTTTCGCTGGCAGCCTATCGTGATCAGGTCGATGAAACGGGCCTCACCGGCTTGCCAGCACTGGAAAACGCTTGGAAGCAGCTTACGTCTGCGCAGCGGCAGGAGCCTGCGTTGGTGCTGGCGTATGCCGAACAACTCCGCCGACTGGGCGCCGATACGCAGGCAGAAGAAGTATTGCGCGCCGCCATGAAGCGCGACTACAACACCCATTTGGCGCGCCTGTATGGGCTGGTCCGTGGTGGCGATCCTTCCCGGCAGTTGCAGACAGCGGAAGGGTGGCTCAAGAATCATCCTGATGATCCAGGATTGTTGCTGACGCTGGGCCGGCTGTGTCTGCAAAGCAGTCTGTGGGGCAAGGCGCGCGATTATCTTGAGGCCAGTCTTCGCCTTCAGCGCAACCCGGAGGCGTGCGCCGAGCTGGCACGGTTGCTCGGGCAGTTGGGTGAGACAGAGCGCAGCAATCAACTTTTTCAGGAAGGATTGGGCTTGCTGGACGAACGTTTATTGGCCCGTCCGCTTCCGGCATTGAGTGGCGCCTGAGGTTCGAAAGTTACGTCACTAAAAAGGCCCTACTTGAGGGCCTTTTTTCATTTTATGGGTTGTGATGTAGGACGAATCGCTTATTCCATCTCATCTGCTGAATCGCCTTAGGCCTCCTAGTAAAAAGTCGACTGGAAGAGGTCCGTAAGTCCTTACTTAAACACAGAAATATCCTTGTCCCGCTGCCTTGAAAGCGATGCGTGCTTTCCTCTACCGTAGCGGCCTTTGTACTTTGTCACGGATTTTCCATGCACTTAGCTCGGCTGCGCATTGTGTTCCTTATGGCATTTGTTTCCTGTGCATTGTGCTTAGGGGCCGCGTTCTATTTTGATATGCGTCTCGGGCCGTCGCTGAGCCCATTTTGTCTGGTTCAACGAGGCCTCTACGTAGCCTACGGCGTGTTATGCCTGCTGGCCGTTGTGCACGCGCCGCGCATTTCGGGTTGGCGCGTTTATGCCGGCTTGATGCTGATCATCTCAATCTCTGGCGCTTTGATTGCCGGCCGCCAAGTGTTTCTGCAGGCCTTTGCGCCCGACGATATCGTGGCGTGCCAGGCCAATTTGCAATTCATGCTTGATACTCAGCCCTTTCTGAAAGTCCTTGGCATGGTGCTGAGCGGCAATATTGGATGCGCCGAAATCACTTGGTCATTTTTTGGCATCAGCATTCCCGAGTGGAGCCTGCTGGCCTTTACGGGCCTCGGCGTGTTCGCGCTACGGCATGTTTTTATCGGGCTGCGGTGGCTGGGAGCAACGGCGTCGGGTGCCGAGGATTAAACACTTGTATGAACTTTATCTGCTGCGTACCTTGAAGGCCTAGTCATGCGGGCATAGTCTGGCCCGCACGCGTTATCGTAATGTCACTGCTGTCGACGTTTTTTGGATCCGGCTTTCTGATTTCAGGCCGCATCGTCAATTCGATCAGAGGCAGCATGCCCCTGAAGGGAAGAGAGAACATCATGCTGGAAAGTTGTCAGAATGCTCAGGAACGCTGGGGCGGGGTTCACAAGTTGATTGATCGCTGGTTACAGGATCGCAACGAGCTGATCCGGTCTTACGATGCACTGGGGGATACACCGGAAGCATTGGCCGCCGACCGAAAGGGGCTACAGACTTTTTGCGAGCTGTTGGTCGATTACGTATCTGCAGGGCACTTTGAGGTCTACGAGCAACTGAATAGAGAGGCCAGGGCGTTCAACGACGAGCGCGGTCTTGAGCTTGCTGACACCATCTATCCACGTTTGAACGTCATCACCAAAACTGCTCTTGCCTTTAATGACAGGTGTGACAAAGGTGACTGCTCGGATTGTTCGGCAGTGGCTGTAGAGTTCAACACGCTGGGCGGTCTGCTGCATGAGCGCTTCGAGCTGGAAGATTGCTTGATCGAAGTGCTGCACAACGCTCACAAAGAACAGGACGCCGCTGTTCAGGCGTGATGAATCGAGCGTATTTTGCGACATGAAAAAGGGGTGCACATTGTGCACCCCTTTTTATTGGCCCCAACGTTGCCGGCGCCGTTACTGAGAGACCGAAATCAGCTCGATGTCGAATACGAGCGGTGTGTAGGGATCGATCAGGTCGCCCGCACCCTCAGCCCCATAGGCTTGTGCTGAAGGAATTACCAAATGCCACTTGGCGCCAACCGGCATTTCCTGGAGCGCGGTTGTCCAGCCGGCGATCACGCTGTCGAGGCGAAACCATTGAGGTGCGGCGCTTTGGTCAAAGATCGTACCGTCAGGCAATCGGCCAACGTATTTGACCTGCGCGCGACCATTGATGTCGGGCTTGGGGCCTGAGCCCGGCGTCAGCTCTGTGACGAGAATCCCGTCCGCGATTACGCGCACGCCGGGCTTGGCCTTTTCGATGTCCATGAAGCGCCGTTCCTCTTTCAGCGCAGCTTCGGTTTGAGGCTCTGGCTGTCCGGAGGTCTCCGCCTGGGCAACGGCTGCATCGTGATCGCTGAGAATTTGCTCGATGCGTTCCTGTTTGATCGCCAGCGGTTTGTTCTGATACGCCTGCTGCAACCCGTCAATCAACGCTTGCAGTTGAAGACCCGGCGCCTCCTGGCGCAGCCGCTCGCCCAGACTCGCCCCCAGGCTGTACGCCAGATCGTGGGCGTTGTCGGAGGGAGCATCTGCGGCGTGTGCGAGGGGTAGCAAGAGGAACAACGACGTTAACAGGTAGCGCGACATGAATGCTCTCCGGCCTAGGAAGTGGGGATTATGCCAGCGCGGCGTCTTTAATGTGATGGGGATGTGGGTGATTTTGCGCGTCTCGCAACAGAGCAGGGTTTGTAGTGTCAAGATGCCCTAGCGGCAGTGCGGGCAGAGGTCTATTATGAGCCGCATTCAAATCAGCCAGGAGGTAAGTCATGTCGGCCAAAAAGAAGCCAGTAAATACCCCGTTGCATTTGCTCCAACAGCTCTCCAGTAGCTTGCTCGAACACTTGGAAAATGCGTGCACCCAAGCGCTGGCTGATGCTGAAAAACTGCTCGCCAAGCTCGAAAAGCAGCGTGGCAAGGCGCAGGAAAAGCTGCACAAATCGCGCACCAAGCTTCAGGACGCGGCCACTGCCGGAAAGGCCAAGGCGCAGTCCAAGGCAAAAGAGGGCGTCGCAGCACTTGAATCACTGCTTGATGCTCTGAAAGACCGTCAGACTGAAACCCGTGCATACATTCTCGAGCTTAAGCACGATGCCCAGGAAAGCCTGAAGCTGGCACAGGGCGTGGGCCATGTGAAAGAGGCCGTGGGTAAGGTGCTGAGTGACCGCGCTGCAAAACCTGGCCCTGCCAAGCACGGCGCCAAGTCTGCTCCCAAGCCGCCTGCTCCTGGTAAAGCCAAACCACCTGCTAAATCGCCTGTTAAGCCAATTTCAAAAACCGGTGCAGCAACTCCTCCGGCAAAACCGGCTGCCAAGCCCTTGGCCAAACCCGCTGCTGCCAAAGCGCCGGTGACCAAAGCTGCTAGCAAGCCAGCGGCTAAACCTGCTGCCAAATCATCCGCGGCTGCAAAATCCTCAGCGACGGCTGTGACTGCCAAGGCACCGGCTAAAGCCGCCTCGGCCACCAAGCCCGCAGCCGCCAAGCCTGCCGTGAAAGCGCCGGCTGCCAGCGCTGCTGCGAAGTCCGCGGTCAAAGCGCCCGCTAAAGCTGCGGCCAAACCCGCTGCGAAAACTGCGGCAGCCAAATCTGCCAGTGCCAAGCCTGCGGCACGCAAAGCTGCTGCGAAGCCAGCTGTAGCCAAGGCAACCCCTGCTGCTGCCAAGCCGGCTGCGGCGAATGCTTCGTCGCCAACGCCTGCTGCGTCACCCGCTCCGGCCGCGCCTGCAACCGGTTCTACATCGGGCAACGCTTCCTGATTTAGAGGGAATCCGCCACGACGCGCAGCACGTGCAGCGCGTCATGGTTGTTAGCGATGGCCGCATCGCCCGCAACCGCGCTCAGCCAGGCGCCTGCTCCCTGCGGGAGCTGCCTCGGCCAATCCTGGGCGAGGCCTTGCAGTCGTGACAGCAGTATCCGTTCAGCGTCTAGCTCAAGTGCTTTCACGCGCTCTCGTAACAGTCCCCATTCTGCGTCACCGACGGACTCCGCCTTCCAGCGTGTGCGCAATGCCCTCAGCGGCTGTACGACCTGATTGTCCCAAGGCGTCGCCAATTGTCCGATTTCCAGCACTCGCTGATCGTCCAACGCCACGCCTCTTCGTGCCAGCCACACCCCGCATAACACCGCACACACGTTAGCCCCACTGGCTTGAAGCGCCAGGCAAGCTTGCTCGACCCCCTGCCTTGCGTAGAAATCCTGGGTGAAACTCCAAAGGTCTGAGGGCATAGTCATCTACCTGTTCTGGACGAAGCTGGTAGACTCCGCCGCCATTATGATCCGAATCCAAAGCCTTACCTTACAGCGTGGTCCGCAACGTCTGCTAGAAGACGCCGAGCTGACCCTGCACGCCGGCCAGAAAGCCGGCCTGATCGGTGCCAATGGCGCCGGTAAATCCAGCCTGTTCGCGTTGCTTCTGGGTGAGCTGACCCCGGATTCAGGCGACTGTCTGCTACCCGCCGACTGGCGCATCGCGCACATGCGTCAGGAGATCGACACCCTCGATCGCCAGGCGGTGGAATACGTGCTCGACGGTGATATCCGGTTGCGGCAGGTCCAGCGTGACCTCGCGTTGGCGGAAGCGAGTCAGGATGGCGCTGCTCAGGCACGCATGCACTCGGAGCTGGACAGCGCCGATGGCTACACCGCAGATGCCCGCGCCCGCAAATTGCTCGCAGGGTTGGGCTTCACCAACGAGCAAATGGAACGCCCTGTCAGCGATTTCTCCGGTGGATGGCGGATGCGTCTGAATCTGGCGCAGGCTTTGATGTGTCCGTCCGACCTGTTGATGCTCGACGAACCGACCAACCACTTGGACCTCGACGCCATCCTCTGGCTCGAAGACTGGTTGAAGAGTTACCCCGGCACCCTGCTGCTGATCTCCCACGACCGTGATTTTCTCGATGCCGTGGTCGATCACGTTGCGCATGTCGAGCAAAAGAAAATCACCCTCTACCGTGGTGGCTACAGCGCCTTTGAGCGTGCCCGGGCCGAGCGTCTGGCGCAGCAACAACAGGCTTACGACAAGCAGCAGGCGCAGCGCGCGCACATGGAGAAATTCATTGCGCGCTTCAAGGCCCAGGCCACCAAGGCCAAGCAGGCGCAGAGCCGGATCAAGGCTCTTGAGCGCATGGAGGAGTTGTCAGCGGCGCATGTTGATTCGCCTTTCGACTTTACCTTCCGCGAATCCAGCAAAATCTCCAGCCCCCTGCTGGATTTGTCTGACGCTCGCCTCGGTTACGGCGATGTCACGATCCTGCAGAAGGTCAAGCTGCAACTGACGCCGGGCGCGCGTATTGGATTGCTCGGGCCCAATGGCGCAGGCAAATCGACCCTTATCAAAAACCTCGCGGGGGAGCTTGAGCCCCTGAGCGGGCGCATGGTGCGTGGCGAGAATACCGTGGTCGGTTATTTCGCCCAGCACCAGTTGGATTCGCTCGACTCCAAGGCCAGCCCATTGCTGCATCTGCAGCGCATTGCGCCAACCGAGCGCGAGCAAGCCCTGCGTGACTTCCTCGGTGGTTTCGATTTCCGTGGTGCGCGTCTGGACGAGCCGGTGCTGAATTTCTCTGGCGGCGAGAAGGCGCGTCTGGCCCTTGCGCTGATTGCCTGGGACAAGCCCAACCTTTTGCTGCTCGACGAACCCACCAACCACCTTGATCTCGAAATGCGCCTGGCGTTGACCATGGCGTTGCAGGAGTTCAGCGGCGCTGTATTGGTGGTTTCTCACGATCGTCACCTGCTCAAGAGCACCACTGACGACTTCCTGCTGGTGGCCGATGGCGTGGTGCAGGCGTTCGACGGTGACCTCGACGACTATGCGCGCTGGCTTGTGGATTATCGCTTGCGCAATGCGCCGGTCAGCAACACGCCGGTCAATGTCGACAAGACTGACAAGAAAGCCCAGCGTCAGCAGGCGGCTGCGTTGCGTCAGCAATTGGCCCCACACAAGCGTGAAGCCGACAAGCTGGAAAAAGACCTGGGAACACTGCACGAGAAGCTTGCGAAGATCGAGACTGCACTCGGCGACAGCGCTATTTATGAGGCTGCCAACAAAGACAAGCTGCGCGATACGCTAGCTGAGCAAGCCAAGCTGAAAGTCCGAGAAGGCGAGCTGGAAGAGGCCTGGATGAGTGCGCTGGAACTGCTTGAGTCGATGCAGGCCGAGCTGGAAGCGTTGTCCTGACGGAGTCGTGAGCGGGACACAGTTCCCGCACAACTCACCGTAACAGTTGGAAAACATTGGTTTTCAGGCATCGAAAATACTAGGTTGAAAAACCTGTTTTTTCCGCATGAGGTGTGTGATGTCGCTCGATACGTGGCTGGCCTTTTTCGCGGCTTGCTGGATCATCAGTATTTCTCCTGGCGCTGGCGCCATCGCCTCAATGTCGAGTGGCCTTCAATACGGCTTCTGGCGCGGTTACTGGAACGCCATCGGCTTGCAGCTCGCGCTCATCGTGCAGATCGCCGTCGTGGCTGCCGGGCTCGGTGCCGTACTGGCGACTTCGGCGTTGGCGTTCACCCTTATCAAATGGTTCGGCGTGGCGTACCTGATTTACCTCGGCATCAAGCAATGGCGTGCCCTCCCGGCCGACCTGGCCGACGACGCCAGCGTCCGCCCGGTTGGCAAACCATTGACGCTGATGGCGCGGGGGTTTCTGGTCAACATCAGCAACCCTAAGGCGCTGGTGTTCATGCTCGCGATCCTGCCGCAGTTCATCGACATCCACCTGCCACTGGTGCCGCAGTACGCGATCATCATGGCGACCATGGTGACTGTCGATTTGATCGTGATGGCTGGCTACACAGGGCTTGCGTCCAAAGTGTTGCGCATGCTGAAAACCCCCAAACAACAGCGGCGTATGAACCGCACGTTCGCCGGTTTGTTCGTCAGCGCTGCGGCGTTTCTGGCGACTCTGCACCGCGCCTGATCCAGGATTGCGTCGCCGCCAGCCGGTGGACGCAAAGCCTAAAATTCTTAAATTGATCTCGGCACTTGAGTGCGCCGCGCTGTGCGTGAACAATGGCAATCCCTCGCATTCCTATTTGAGATTCGCTCATGTTCTCCGCGTTCAGGCTTCTGCGCTGCGTTGGTCTTTTCCTGTTGGCGTCGTGCAGCTTTGCCGTGCTGGCGGACCCTGTTGACGGTGCGGCTCAGGCGCTGCACTTGCTTGATTACGTGGGGGCCGATTACCCCGCGACGGTGTTGGACGGCAAAGTGGTCGACGCGTCTGAGTACCAGGAGCAGCTTGAGTTTCTGGCCCGCTTGCAGGGGTTGATCGTCGCGTTGCCGGCCCGGCCTGAGCGCACCGAGCTTGAGCGCGCCGTGGCCGATCTGCGCAAATCGGTTGATCAGCACGCTGATGGTGGGGTGGTTGCACGTCAGGCCCGTCAGTTGGGCGCGCGATTGGCGGTCACGTACGAAATCAGCCAGGCGCCCATCATCACGCCTGACCCTGCGCGCGGCGCCCCGCTGTTTGCCCAGCATTGTGCGGTCTGCCACGGCGATGCTGGCGCAGGGGACGGCCCTGCCGGCATTGGCCTGACGCCTCCACCTTCAAACCTGCGCGACGCCGCACGCCTTGATCGCCTCAGCCTTTATGACCTCTACAACACGCTGGGGCTGGGGATTGAAGGCACGGACATGCCTTCGTTCGCCGATCAGCTCGATGACCGCCAGCGCTGGGACGTTGCCACTTACATCGCAGGCTTCAGCGCCGATTCAGCGGCCGCGCAGGGCAAAACCTTCAATCTCGCGGATCTGGCACGCCAGACACCTGCTGAAGTCAGTGCAACTGACGGTCCTCAAGTGGCTGCGACCTTCCGCGCTCAACGTGCACATCCTCCTCAGGTCCAGCGCGGACCGGCGCAATTGCTGGACTACACCGCCAGCACGCTGGACAAGAGTCTTGCGGCCTATAAGGCGGGCGACCGGGAACAGGCGTATGACCTGTCGGTGGCGGCGTATCTGGAAGGGTTCGAGCTGGTCGAAAGCTCGCTGGATAACGTAGACGCCAACGTGCGCAAAGACACCGAAAAGGCGCTGATGGCGTATCGGCAATCGCTGCAAGACGGGTTGTCGGTGCCGCAGGCTGCGCAAAAGCTGGAAGCGGCGAAGGCCAAGCTCAAAGCGTCCGCTGGTTTGCTGGGCGGCGACAATTTGAGCACTTCGTTGAGCTTCATCTCCGGGCTGTTGATTCTCTTGCGTGAGGGGCTGGAAGCGATTTTGGTGCTGGCCGCGATTCTGGCGTTCCTGCGTAACACCGGGCAGGAATCGGCAGTGCGTAGCGTCAATATCGGTTGGGGGCTGGCGCTGTTGGCTGGTTTGGGGACGTGGGCGTTGGCGGCGTACGTGATCGACGTCAGCGGTGCGCAGCGTGAGTTGCTTGAGGGCGCAACCGCGCTGTTTGCCAGCGTGATGGTGTTGTGGCTTGGCGTCTGGATGCATGACCGCCGCCATGCCGCTGCCTGGCAGGACTACATCAAAAGTAGTCTGGTGGGCGGTGGAGGGCGTTTCGGATTTGCGATTCTGGCGTTTTTCTCGGTCTACCGAGAGCTGTTCGAGGTGATCCTGTTTTACGAAACCCTTTGGCTGCAAGCCGGCCCGGCAGGTCATAACGCCGTACTTGCGGGTGGCGCCACAGCCCTGGTGCTGTTGGTGGGTCTGGCGTGGATCATTCTGCGCGGGTCCGCGAAGCTGCCGCTGACGTTATTTTTCAGCATCAACGCGGCATTACTCTGTGCGCTGTCAGTGGTATTTGCCGGGCACGGCGTCAAGGCTCTGCAGGAAGCGGGCATTTTCGGTACGCGTCCAGTGCCATTCATTGAATTCGACTGGCTGGGTATTCACGCCGATGCGTACTCGCTGAGCGCACAAGCCATCGCGATTCTGGCGATTACTGTGCTGTATGGCCGTAGCTGGCTGACGGAAAAGCGGCGGGCTGAGGCGGCATAGCCTAGAAGATGCTTCGTCTTACAGCCGCAGTGCTTTCGCGAAGCAAGGGGCGGGTAGTGCGAGGGAGCTTGCTCGCGATTGGATGATCGGTAGCCAGAATATGTGGCGAGTGTACCGGTCTCATCGCGAGCAAGCTCCCTCCCACAATCGGTAGCCAGCCGATGTTGGATGACAGCGTGCTTGAATCAGCTCACTTCTTTGTTTGGCTCTTCCGCATGTGCCCAACGATAGTCCAGGCGCGGGGCGAACACTTTGATGCGGCGCTTGATCTTGATCAGGATCGGGTCATGCACCGGCTCAGGGTCTTTCAGGAATGCGGTCAGCACTGCGCTCAGAGCGTACAGTCCGCAAAACGCCCAGACCACGCCCTCGATACCAAATCGCTCATTGAAGATCGCAACCACAGCCGGGCCTACCCACGTGGATGCACCCGCGCCGAGACTCAGCACCGATAAGGCAGCAGCCTTGTTTTGCGGAGCCAGCGCCGGGGCCAGGGCCGAAAGTGGAACGAAGCATGCCAGCGTCAGGCCGTAGAACGCTCCAAATACCGAGGCGATCAGGAAATCGTGCGGGTACGCCTGCGGCATGAAGAAGAACAGCGGCGTGCTGATCGTGCTGCCTACCGCACCGAACCAGAGGATCGTGTTGCGGAAGCCGATCTTGGTGCTGATCACGCTGGAGCCCAGATTACCGATGATGTTGAACACGAAGACAATGGTCAGCAAACGCAGCCATTCTTCCAGCGTGAAACCCACCGTGTGCATGAAGAAGCCCGGCATCACCACCAGAAAGCCGAACATCGACGACGTGTTGATCACCCGAATCAGGCCGGCCAGCGATACCTTGGGGCGCGTCCACATGATGGTGATGTTCTTGGCCATCGACACCATAGGCTTCTCGCCTTCAGGCGCCAGACGACGCATGCCGTGAGCTTCGCGCATGCCAACCAGACCGATCACGCCACCCACGACCACCAGCCCGAACGACAGCCAGAAGGTTTGCAGCGCGCCAATCAGCGGAATCGCGATGCTGGCAACCAGTGAGCCCAGCATCGGCAGTCCTGCCGCGTAAGCGACCCAGAACCAGCCCACGGCCATGCCCATTTTACGCGCTGGTGTTGCAGCGGCGATCCAGACCAGAAAACCGTAAGCGAACAGCGGATAGCCGAAGCCTCGCAGTCCGTAGGTCAGCAGAATCATCGAGTAGCTCATTTGCTGCAGGCCATAGATCAGGAACAGCACTTCGAATGCGCTCCAGATGATCAGGCCCAGGAACATCACGCGCTTGGGTCCCCAGATGTTGGATAGCGCGCCGGCGAGCCACGATGAGATGCCGACTGTTACACCGTAAACGGTGAAGATCATGGCGATTTCATCGCCAGGCATACCGCGATCACTGAGGAAAGGGGAGAGATACCCGAGTTCTACGCCGTCGCCGATCATGAAGATCAACAGGCCGACGAAGCCCCAAAACAGGGGATAAGGGATACCGATTTTGTCGCAAAGTCTGGCGAGTGAAGAGTTCGGACTGGATTGATCGCTCAATTTTCCGTTCCTTGTTTGATGCACGGCGTTGGTCGCGCCGAATGAATGGCCTCAATGAGGTTGCAGGGCAGGCTGGATAGCGCAGATATCCGCTACGGGCAGCGGCATCAATTGGCTTGATAAGTGAAGCGAGGGTCGATCTGTAACGCGGCTGACGTCGACCCATTAATCTATGTTTTTCTAGATTTTCGAGCCCGTAGCCCCCATTTTATGCCAGATGAAACGATTCATCACAACCTTTTGTGTTTTCTGTGGGTGCGACAACCTGCCCGGTTGTGTTGGCTCTAGGGCGCGGCTTCGGGGGCTATAGGTGTTTCCAGGTGTGTCGGAAAATAAATTCACCAGCCGGGCAATCTTGCGCGCTCATGTCACGGTTACGCCTTCTGCGAGAACACCGATTCAACCCGGGATTCAATCGTGGATTTGACGCCTTGGGCCATGGCATTCACCTCCGTCGCACCGCCTGAGTTCACATCCAGGCGCACGCCGGTGTCGATATCGCCTTTCTCGCTGGCATAGAGCTTGAACGATGTGCCGGAGATATTTATCTCGCCACTGGCATTGAACTCAAGCACGCTCTTGCCGCAGACTAGGCGAATTTGCGAGCCCGCTTCGATCAGATAACTGGAGCCGATGCTGTCGATTTTGGCGCCTCCGACCTGCAACGTGTCATCGCTGCGCACCACCCGCACCCGATGGCTGCCAATCGTCACTGTCTCGTCATGACCGATACTTTTGACCCGGTCATGCCCCACAGAATGGCTTTCGTCGACCTCAACCACGCTGTCCTGATTGCGCTCGGCATGGATGTACAGCTGCTCTTCACCCTTCTTGTCCTCCATGCGGATTTCGTTGAAGTTCGCCGAGGTTCCACCTTTGCTGGAGCGGCTTTTGGTGCCGCTTTGCGTTGCATTGGCCGGCAAATCGTAGGGCACTGCCTGCTCGGCGTTGTAGACGCGACCGGTGATGATCGGCCGGTCAGGATCACCTTCCAGAAAGCTGACAATCACCTCTTGGCCGATGCGCGGAATCTGCATCGAGCCCCAGCTCTTGCCAGCCCAGGCTTGCGACACGCGAATCCAGCAAGAGCTGTTTTCGTTCGACTGGTCGTGGCGATCCCAGAAGAAATGCACTTTCACTCGGCCGAACTGATCAGTCCAGATTTCCTCACCCGCAGGGCCGACTACTCTGGCCGTCTGTGGGCCTTTGACCAATGGTCTCGGGGTACTCGGTTGAGGGCGGAAGCTCTGTTGCGCGTCGATGCACGTCAGGCTGCTTTCAAACTGTTTACCTGTGGACGCGCCTTTGCCACTTTCCAGGCTTTCCTGATGAATGACGTACCGAGCCTTGACGATCAGGTACTCGCGGTTTTGGTCTTCTCGCTCAAAGCCCCTCATGCTGAACACGTGACCGGACCCCGGCCCACGGGCATTTCCGCTTAGCTCGACTTGCTCGTGCAGGCTTTGAATCGCGTCGATGCGTGTTCGGGCGTAGTGCTCCCCGTCCTCGCCTTGCGTGTAGGCACCGGGGTAGTCGAACAGTGGATAGTCGCCCGCCGCGTGCGCACGCGAGGTCGCCGATCGGACGTCGATCCTGGCGCTGGGACGTTCGAAGTCGTAGTCGTTCAGCTCCAGCGAGCCCGGCTGGACAGCTTGCGCCAAGCGCCAGTGATTGATGTGATCACGCTCGCGATGTTGGCCGTCCGGTGGGAAAAACGGCACTGATTCATAACCCGGCGCGGCGTGATGCGCCCCGTAGGCGTCGGCCAGTACCAACACATGACGATCCTGGTCATGACGGAAGAAGTAATAAATACCTTCCTGCTCCATCAGCCGGCTGACGAAATCAAAGCTGGTCTCACGGTACTGGACGCAGTAGTCCCACTCCCGGTATTGGCGACCAAGAGCGTCCTCGAAATCCGAAAAGCCCAGGTCGCGGAATACCTGGCTGATGATTTGCGGGATGGTCTGGTGCTGGAAAATCCGACAGTCCGAGGTGCGCGTCAGCAGCCACAACCAGGGTCTTAGCGTGACTTGATAGCTGGCGAACTGACCGATGTCTGCGGTCTGGCTGCACCCGGCAACGATACCGTGAAAACACCGCCGAGCGCTGATGCCCACTTGCACAGACACGCACATCGGTTTGCCAAGCAACTGATTGAGGTCGATGGCGCGATCACTGGAGGCCAGCTGCAACTCGTAGCTGAATGGCCGTCCGAGTTCGTCGTCGCCTGTCATCTTTTTGAGCAGCAAAACATCCATATCGAGCGGGCTTGTTACCTGCGTCAGGCGAGTGATTTGTTCGAAGGCCATGATTATTCCGAAGTCCTGAAAGTCGAGGGTGCGCTGTCACTGTCATCCGTATTGCCGAACCGGTACTCGAACTCGCCCTCCCGACAGGCGATGTGCACGCTCGTCATCGGCTTTGCGTCGAGCATTCGGTTGAGAAACTCCCGGCTCATGGCTGGCAGCAGGGTGTTGGTCAGAAGGGAGTCGATCATTCGCCCACCGCTTTCGGTTTCGGTGCAGCGCGAGACGATCAATGCGATCACCGCGTCGTCGTACCCGAATGCCACATTGTGGGTCTGCGTGACACGCTTCTTCACCCGCTCCAGTTGCAGGCGAGTGATGGTGTGAAGCATTGCGTCGCTTAACGGGTAGTACGCGATTGTCACTAACCGACCGAGTAATGCAGGCGGGAAAACCTGCAACAAGGGTTCGCGCAGTGCCTTGGCAATGTACCCGGCGTCAGGCAGGTTGTGCGCGTTTTTGCAGAGGCCGGAAATCAGCTCGGTGCCAACATTGGTGGTCAGCAGAATCAAAGTATTCCTGAAGTCGATCACGCGGCCTTCGCCGTCCTCCATGACGCCTTTGTCGAACACCTGAAAGAAGATTTCGTGCACATCCGGGTGAGCTTTTTCCACCTCGTCCAACAGCACCACGCTGTAGGGTTTACGCCGGACGGCTTCGGTCAGCAAGCCGCCTTCGCCGTAGCCAATGTAGCCAGGTGGTGCCCCCTTGAGCGTAGAAACGCTATGAGCTTCCTGAAACTCGCTCATGTTGAGGGTGATGACATTCTGTTCGCCGCCGTACAGCGCTTCAGCCAGCGCGAGTGCGGTTTCGGTCTTGCCCACCCCTGAAGTGCCCGCGAGCAAAAACACACCGACCGGCTTGTGCGGATTGTCGAGCCCTGCGCGTGAGGTCTGGATGCGGCTGGCAATCATCTCCAGTGCGTGATCCTGGCCGATGATGCGGGTCTTCAACTGCTGAGCCAGGTTGAGCACGGTGTGCAGTTCGTTGCGCGCCATACGTCCTACCGGAATGCCGGTCCAGTCTGCAACCACCGAGGCGACAGCCTGGTAGTCCACGGTCGGCAGGATCAGCGGGTTTTCATCCTGTAATGCGCCAAGGCGCTGCTGCAGTTCGCTCAACTGTTCGCGCTGGGCGTTTTGAAGATTTTCGGCGTCTTCGTCTGTACTGGTTGTTTCTGCGAGCTGTACCCGCAGTTGCAGCAGTTGATCGACCAGCGCTTTCTCGTCTTGCCAGCGGATTTCCAGACCTGCGAGCCGTTGCTGTTCCTCGTCCAGTTGCTGTTGGGCACGGGTTTGCCGTATCCCGACTGACACGCCAAAGGACGCTTCCCGGACGATGATGCGCAGTTCGGTCTGCAGCGCTTCGATGCGCCGTCGACTGTCATCAACCTGAGCCGGCACAGCGTGCAGGCTGACCGCGACGCGCGCGCATGCGGTGTCCAGCAGGCTGATTGATTTGTCTGGTAACTGACGCGCGGGGATGTAGCGATTTGACAGCTTGACGCAGGCTTCCAGCGCCTCATCGAGGATCTGCACCTGGTGGTGCTTTTCCATGGTTGCTGCCATGCCCCGCATCATCAGCAAGGCAGTTTCTTCGGCTGGCTCTTTGACCTGGACCACTTGAAAGCGGCGGGTGAGGGCGGGGTCTTTTTCGATGTGCTTCTTGTACTCCGCCCACGTTGTTGCAGCGATGGTGCGCAAGGTGCCGCGGGCCAGCGCAGGTTTGAGCAGGTTTGCGGCATCGCCAGTCCCTGCGGCGCCGCCTGCGCCTACGAGGGTGTGCGCTTCGTCGATGAACAGGACGATGGGCCTGGGAGATGCCTGAACGTCTTCGATGACCTGGCGCAGGCGCTGCTCGAACTCGCCTTTCATGCTTGCCCCGGCTTGCAGCAAGCCGATGTCCAGGCTGCGCAGTTCGATGTCTTTCAAGGCGGGCGGCACGTCACCGGCAACGATACGCAGGGCAAAACCTTCGACTACGGCAGTTTTACCAACGCCGGCTTCACCGGTAAGAATCGGATTGTTTTGCCGCCGACGCATGAGAATGTCGACCATCTGGCGGATCTCTTCGTCCCGACCAATGATGGGGTCAAGCGTGCCGTTGCGCGCCTGCTCTGTGATGTCGACGGTGTAGCGCTTGAGCGCTTCCTGTTTGCCCATGGCGCTGGGGCTCATCGCGCCGCTGGCATCGCCGGGGACTGCGCCAGCGCTGACAGCCGCGCTGGGGCGTAATCCGTTTTCGGGTGAGTCGCCCAGGTGCTCGCCCAATCGCTCGCTCAGAGTTTCTACGTCAACTTTTTCAAACTGCGAAGACACGCCCAACAGCGCCCTTCGCAAGTTCGGGGTCTTGAGCATTCCGATCAGCAAATGACCACTGCGCACCTGCTCGGCGCCAAACATCAGGCTGGCATAGACCCAGCCACGCTCGACTGTTTCCTCGACGTGGGCGGACAAGTCCGTGATCGATGTCGAACCTCTGGGCAGCCGGTCGAGGGAGTGGGTCAGGTCTTGCGCAAGTCGTGCCGGGTCCAGGTCGAACTGGCGAATGATCCGGTGCAAGTCCGAATCTGGCATTTGCAGAAACTGGTGCAGCCAGTGCGACAGCTCCACGTAGGGGTTGCCCCGGAGCTTGCAGAACACAGTCGCCGCTTCCATGGCTTTGTAGCCGATGCTGTTGAGTTTGCCGAACAGCGTTGCGCGACTGATTTCACTCATGTTCTGTGCTCCTTGCCTGTGACGGTGGGGTGGTTATGGAAGACGTTGCTTGCACAGCGCTCTGGTGGGAAACGATCAGATCGTCAGCGTCCGCTGATGGCCGGCCAAGCCACGTGTTGAAACCCAGGCGTGATGCGCCGTTAAGTTTGAAAGCCGGGATTTCGCGTTGCAGCAGTACCAGGTTGACGTCCCAGTCCAACTCGTACCCGATGTACTCCGCGACCCACGCCGCCAAGTGCTGAAAGGGCTCGCTGTCTGGCACCATGCCCATGTATTCATCGAGCGTGAGCGGGCCTAGGCGGATACGAAACGCATGCTGTCGATCCCAGACATGCTGGCCCACGCACAGGTCAATTCCCAGTCGGTGGGCGTTGATCCCGATGCGGCTGAGTTCCGGCAGTCCAAGCCACTGGCCGACGTACTCCTGAATATCGACGGCGACCCCGAAATAGTCACTGAGAATGGCTTTCAAACCATCGGGGTAGCGGGTCTGCGCGGCCATATGACCGCTGAAATGCAGCTTGGCGATTCCGCGGATCAACCCTTGATCAAGCAGACTCGACATTCCCCGACCACTGAAGGCGGCAAGCCTTGCTGCCCAGTAATCATCGTCAGGCCGGTCATGGCTGACCGTTGGCCGAGCGTCGGCCCAGGTGCGGTAGAACAGACTCAACAGGCGATGGTGGAACACGTCCAGAAAGCGTTTGCCGGCGCTGTCGCCGTTGTTGCGCTGCCGGTCGCGCAGGTACTCGGTGATGTGCAGCGGCAGGGGACCATTGGGGCCGCCCAGGCCGAAGAAGAACTGCTCAAGCCGCGCCGGCACGTCGTCATGTGCGGGCGCCACTGAGGCCAATGTCGAGGGTGCGAACGCGCATTCCAGTTGTTGCCCCAGGCGCAAAGCGTCGTCAGCCAGGCGCAACGAATGTCCCAGACGCGGCATGTGCGGTGCTTCACATTCGATCAGCCGCATCGCCTGAAAAAAATCATATTTCCAGGGCTGATCCTGCATGACGTTGAGCGCACTCACAGCGTAGGCCGCCGGCCGGGTTGGGCTCGCCAACGCATGATCTCGCCGCGTTCGGTCGTGCGAATGATGGTTTCGGTGAAACTGTTGATCGATACATAACGCGCCAGAAATCGCTCGAACACGGCGCCGAGAAGAAACACGCCGGTGCCGCGAAACGCGTTTTCATCGAATGTCAGCGTGATCTCCAGGCCTCGACCGAACGCAATCGGCCCGGGCATGGGCAGTCTGCGTGTGCAAGGCTTGCTGCTGACATCCAGCAACCCCTCGATTTGCAGCGCCATCACCGGGTCGTTGTCGTCGCCGTATAGACGCAGCAGTTCTCGCAACGCGGCGGCGCCTTGCCCCTTCTCGCTCAGCGACAGGTAGTTCAGCGATAACTGGCTGATCAACCGCCACGCGCTTCCGTCGTGAGCGCGGCTGGCGTGTGGTCGACTCGGGCCCGCCAAACAGCGCACGGCCCTGACGGGCGCGCCGTCGCAGAGCGTGAAGTCTGTCGCGCCGCTGCCCACGCTCATGAACAGCGGCAGGTCGCGGTTGGTACACAGTGCTTGCACGCCCAGTTGACGCAATGTCTGGCGATACGGCGCCTGCTGACTGTCAACCAGACTGATGAATGTTTCGCTGCCGACGTAAGTCGAGCGCGTACCACTGCGGCGTTGTTCGCTGGAAAGCACACGCGGCTCTCGGCGCACGGTGTAGAAAGCGTTTCCCTTCCCGTAGCGAGAGGGCTCGCGCACGGCGTAGAACGGCAGGAAGTCTTGTTCGGGTCCAGCGCTGTGCCCTGTGACACCGGACAAGGAATGCACTTCGAAATCCGTGGGGCGTGTGCGGTCGGCGATGATGTGGTGCTCGTTGACCCGATCGCTGAGATGAATGCGGTCCGCACGCATCGGGAACAGGTTGATCGCCGGTGTGCAGAACAACGCGAAATGCTCTGCGCCCACATTGTTTTCCAGGCTTGGATCGACCCGGTCAAACAGCACCAACAGTTCCAGTTCCTGACCTGTGCAGCGCTTTACTGCGCCAGACAAATGGGTGATATCGACGAACAGATAGCGTTGCGGCAGCGCAAAGTACTCTTGCAGCAGTCGATAACCCTGGAAGGCCTGCGGGACCGCGGGTAACGCGGTCTCGCGGTCATCGAAGCCACAGGGTTTGAGCGAGTCATGCGGCAGGCGCTCGGCCCATGTATCGCCGGGCTGGCGGGCAAATACTGCGCAAACATTTCCCATCAAATGCTCATACAGCCGAAACGGCTGCTCATCTGCACCGTTGAGGTAAAGCGGCAGGTTGCTCAGGTTCAGCCTGTTGAATGGCACGCCGGCGCCGGTGCGCAACGTGATGCGCAGCCCCGCTTTGGCCCTGGGTTCGCTGGCGGCGAGCTGCCCCCAGAGCGCCTGCGGATTGCCAATGTATTGCGCGTGGCTGACGGTCACCGGCCAAAGCGTCACGGCATGTGCGGTGCGAAATTCACATGTAGTCGCCAGATCGCGGCTCAGGCTGGCGCGTAATCGGCTGCCACGCGACAAGGTAAAGCCGCTGACGAGCGAGCCTTCGTCGTGATCGATTTGCAGCTGCACGACGGTCATCGAGGGCGTCGGCGCGAGGTAATGCGGGTAGGCGATTTCCAGCAGGTTATGGGTGAAGACCGGGTATTGCGCATCCAGCTTGAGCTGAACGCGAGCAGTGAGATACGCGAAGCCTTCGAGCAAGCGCTCAACGTAGGGATCGGCGCAATCGATTCCGGACAGCGTCAGGCGACCGGCAATCTTCGGAAACTCTTTGGCGAACTCCGCAGCGTTTTCGCGCACGTGTTGCAGTTCCTGGTTGTAAAGATCAAGCAGTTTTGGGTTCATGCTCGTGTCCGGTTCCCGGCTGGGATGACCTGCATGTGTCCGGACTCAAGATCGAGCTCGGTGCGCAGCAACAGTGGGAGCACCATTGGCTGCGCCCACAAGTCGCCGGCAATCTCGAAACCCAATACGTTGAAAGTGATTTGATCGGATGAAGTCTCTGCCCGCACGCGTAAGGTGGCCGCCAGAATGCGCGGCTCGTACGTGATGATTGCCTGATGAATGAGCTTTTCAAGCACTGGGACTTCAACACTGTAAAGGCTGTGCCCGGCAAGGGGCGGCAGACCGAAGTTGATGACGGAATGGTCGGCGGGCGTTTGGCGCTTCGTGGCTGTATCCAGCAACGACGTCGCATTGAGCAACCACGCCAGATCACGCAGGACCGAGGACTTGAGCCGGGTCAGCGAGAGCATGCGTGTGTCGGGGCTGTCATGAGGGTTGCCCGGCTCCTGGTCGGTCAAACGGTCCAGCAGCGAGGGCTGCAAGCGTTCGCGGGAAGTCAGGGCGGTCACCGGTCGGTTTGCCAGAAGGCCGTGTTTTGATCCCGATCATCAGGACCGCACGTATTAAAACGGGTCAGCAACGTGCTCGCTCCGCAGGGGTGTTTCCGAAAACGCCCTCGACCGCTGCCGGAGAGGGCGCAGCCATCAGCGCTTGGTGTTAGTGCGGATGTTCCAGCCGTACTTGATCGGGCCGCCTTCTTTGGTGCCGTCGGCTTTTTGTGGTTGGTAGTCGACCATGACCTGAGCGAAGTTGAGTGTCAGGTGCTCTGTGAAGCGATCCTCGGTACTCGATCCGCCGGTATCCAGCGAAGTGATCAGCACTTCTTCAAGTGTGATGACCATGTATTCGACCTGGTTTTCACCGCCGGCCTTGCGCACGGTCAGGACAACCTTGTCGATGTGCTTGCCGCTGGAGCAATGCATCATCAGGTTGGGAGTGGCCTTATCGATGTGCTTGATGATCGACAGATCCCGAACATCAACCTTGCCAGCGCCGCCTCCGCCGCCCGCGTGCATGTTCCCTGACTGGGTCATGCCCCAGTTCCAGCTCAAAACGTCGATTTCATCTTTGTGGGCGGTGTCCATGGACTCGCCTTTGATGTCGCCAATCTTGATGAAAATATCAACAGCCATGTGTGCTCCTAGTGTGGCGTGTGCCACGAGGGTTTTTCAGAACCGCAGTTAGTGCGGGGTGTTTCAAGTCAGGGTCAGGCGCTTTTCGCAGAAGGCAGTTTGGAGACGAGTCGCAAGGACACCGTCAGGCCTTCGAGCTGGTAGTGCGGCCGCAGGAAAAACTTCGATTGGTAGTAACCGGGGTTGCCCTCGATGTCCTCGACCACCACTTCGGCAGCGGCCAACGGGTGCTGGGCTTTGCTGATTTCGGTGGAGTGCGTCGGATCGCCATCGACGTAATTGAGAATCCAGTCCTGCAGCCAGCGCTGCATCTCATCCTTCTCTTTGAAGGAGCCGACTTTGTCGCGCACGATGCATTTGAGGTAATGGGCGAAACGGCAGGTGGCGAACAGATACGGCAGACGCGCGGCCAGGTTGGCGTTGGCGGTGGCATCCGGGTCGTCGTATTCGGCAGGTTTCTGCAGCGACTGGGCGCCGATGAACGCGGCGAAATCAGTGTTCTTCTTGTGCAGCAAGGGCATGAAGCCGTTTTTCGCGAGTTCGGCTTCGCGGCGGTCCGAAATCGCAATTTCGGTTGGGCACTTCATGTCCACACCGCCGTCATCGGTGGGGAAGGTGTGAGCGGGGAGGTTTTGCACTTCGCCGCCTGACTCGACCCCGCGGATTCGCGAGCACCAACCGTAGTGTTTGAACGAGCGGTTGATGTTGACCGCCATGGCGTATGCCGCATTCGCCCACGTATATTTTTTGCTGTCCGCGCCGTCGGTGTCTTCTTCGAAAGCGAACGCTTCCACCGGGTCGGTTTTTGCGCCATAGGGCAGACGCGCCAGAAAGCGCGGCATGGTCAGGCCGATGTAGCGAGAGTCTTCCGATTCACGCAGAGAGCGCCATCCCGCGTATTCGGGGGTAGTGAAAATCTTGGTCAGATCCCGCGGGTTTGATAGCTCCTGCCACGAGCCCATCCCCATCACGGTTGGCGAAGCAGCCGCGATGAAGGGAGCATGCATAGCCGCGCAGACCCTGGACAATTCCCCGAGCAGTTCAACGTCTGGAGGCGACTGATCGAAGTAGTAATCGCCAACCAGACAGCCGTAGGGTTCGCCGCCAAACTGACCGTATTCTTCCTCGTACATCTTCTTGAACAGCGGGCTTTGATCCCACGCCGTGCCTTTGAACTTCTTCAGCGTTTTGTGCAGCTCGGGCTTAGAAATATTCAGCACCCGAATCTTTAGCTGCTCGTCGCTTTCGGTGTTGTTGACCAGGTAATGCAATCCGCGCCAAGCGCTTTCCAGTTGCTGGAATTGCGGGTGATGAATGACCAGATTCACCTGAGCAGTCAGCTTGGCGTCGATGGCAGCGATGATTGATTCGATGGAGCTGATCGCATCGTTCGAGACCAATACGGTCTGCGCCAAGGCTTGTTCGGCGAGCGTGCGAACGGCTGATTCCACAGCCTCCCGGGCCCGTTCGGTTTTTGGTTTGAATTCTTGCATCAGCAACGTCGCGAACGCGCTGGTGTCCTCGATAGTGCCCGGCTGAGCCTGACTTTCCTGCATCGATTGGGTCATGTTCATCTGTCCTGTCAGGCCATCGGCTCAGGGTCTTGAGGCTTGGGAGCGCTCGCCAATGCCTGCAGCAACGCCGGGTCTTTGATCGCCTTCATGATGATTTCTTCAGCGCCGGTCTTGCCGTCCATGTAGGTCAGCAGGTTCGCCAGTTGGGTACGTGCTTCCAGCAATTGGTTGAGTGAATCGACCTTGCGGGCGACGGCCGCCGGGCTGAAGTCGTCCATGCTTTCAAAGGTGATATCGAGGCTCAGATTGCCGTCGCCGGTCAGCTCGTTGGGCACGTGAAACGCCACGCGCGGCTGCATGGCCTTGAGGCGTGAGTCGAAATTATCGACATCGATTTCAAGGTATTTGCGATCAGCCACGGCCGGCAACGGTTCGCAGGGTTTACCTGCAAGGTCTGCCATGACCCCCATCACAAACGGGAGCTGGATCTTTTTTTCTGCGCCGTACAGTTCGACGTCGTACTCGATCTGAACCCGTGGGGCCCGGTTGCGCGCAATGAATTTCTGAGAACTGGTGTTCGCCACGTTGCTCTTCCTGGTCGCGGTTGCGACGGTGGGGTGATCGGGTTTGCGGATGAAAGTGAGTGGGCGCCTGCTTTTAAGGCCTGGCGCTCAGGCAGTGCTAATCACTTTGCGGTCCGCGCAGGTTTTCGAGTTGGGAGGTGCCGTCTGGAATGAGGTTGCGCACGACGGCGGCGAAATCGGCGTGCACCAATGATTTCGCACGGTTCAGCAATACCGGCAGAGGGCTGGAAGGCTCGTGTTGGCCGTAGTACCTGAGGACACTGTCGAGGCAGCGCAATACGTCTGTGCGGTTGGCAATATCCACTGGGGCACTCGGCGTGTTCAGCGTCGAAACAAGCGTCTCGGCGGCGATCTCCACCGGATGCGCACTACGTCCACTGGCGTGCTGGGGAACCACGTCACCGAGGATGCTCAGAGCGTGCTTCAGAGCCGTCTTCAAAGCTGACAGATCCACTCCGTGCGCCGAGCTCACGTGTTCAGAGACGCATGCCTCGATGGCCGCCGCCCTTCGCTGGGACTCGCTCAGAGCGAAATGCATATCGCGTAATGCCTGTGGATCGCTACTGCGCAACGCAGCCGCGAGCTCGTCGCCCGAGAGCGTTTGATCGCTGAAGCTTTGCAGTCCGCTTGCGTTCATCGCGGCACGCAGGCTGACCGATCCAAAGACCGGAGAGCGGATCAGTAGGCTTGCGCCGAGCAGGCGAAGGGTTGTGTCGCAGGCGATGGCGCTCAGGGCATTGATGCGGATGGTCGGGTCGTCTTGGTCATCGCAATCCAGCTGTGGATGCAGCACTGGCCAGTAGCGGCAAAGCAACTCGTAAACCAGCAGCAAGCCGACTGCCAGGCCAGGGATGCCTTCCAGCGCAAGGTGACTTTGCAGAAGACGGTGCGCGACGCGCAGGTCTTTGCTGCGCTTGAGCAGTGCAACGCTCGTTTGCCGAACGAGTTGCCATTGAGGGGGTTGTGCAGGCTGTACCGAGTCGCCCATGGCGCGTTCTGGTTTACCCGCGGCGTCGCGTTCCAGCTGTAAAAAATCAGCGTCGTACTCTAAATCTTCACCGCACGGAAAACTTTCAGAAACTGGAGAAAGTAACAATGAAACATCCACCAAAACTAATTTCCTTATTCGGTGAGAAGTAACCTACTTGCATGAGTGGAAAATTCCTACAAGTAATTTGTAGTGGTCTTACATATGTAGGTTATAAAGTGCGCTTATTGGGCGCTATGTCGGGAAGTTGCGCATTTTTGTTGTAGTGTCGGCTCAATGTCAAGGTAAGCTATGTAACTCGCAGGGCGGCGCCAATGTATGAATAACTTGTGTGTATTAACCATTCAGGCTGTAAGAAATATCTCTCTTGCGCGTAGTTTTTAAAGAGTCAGGTCTTGGGTGATTTAAGGCTTACGAAGAATTTTTCGACGTATCAAACGAGGTGCGGCGTGCGTTTCAGGAGCTAATAGCCAGATTTAAAGGGGCTTCGCGCCAGAGCTACGGGCGGACGCCACGCTGTTTGATCCTCTTCAGTTATCACAGGATGGCGTCAGGCCTGGAGCCTGAGTCAGTCGTGAGTAAGGAATGTATGAAAACAAGATGCAGGTCCGATAGTGATCGGGTATTGAGCGGTCCGCAGCAGTTAGTTTCTCCGAAACATTACGTCATCAAATATCCGAATGATGGAAAGTTAATGGCGCGTGCAAGCGCCGAACCTGCCGGCGCGATAAGTGCCACTATCCGCAGGCGATGCCCTGACAGCAGGTCGTTATTAAATGTGCCCGTTTCGACTATGGCTGAGGCTTGTACTTTCGATGAACTCTTCGATTTCTTGTCGCCGGTCAATATTCCGGTGGCGACGCGATCCGATCATGTGCCGGTGGAGTTACATGCTTTCCGCCCGCCTGCGCCCGTAACAAGTGCCGCGTCGGGTCACACCGCTCGCAATGCGCTACCCAATCCAGTCACTGCCCACTGTTGGCAGGTCATGAGGATCAAAGATGTTTCGTAGATTCCTACTGATGGCGGTCGCCGTGTTGCTGATGACTTCTTGTGCAAGTGACTCAGAGCCTGAGGGTCCGCAGCCGCTGTCCATCGCATTGCACTTTGTCGCCCAGGCCGGGGTTAATCCGGGCTCTACGGGTGAGCCGGCGCCGGTCCGGGTGCGCATTTATGAGCTGAAAAACGACGCCAGCTTTCTGCGTGTCGATTACTTCTCGCTGGTCGAGCGCTCGCAGGCAGTGCTCGACGCGGACCTCGTTGATCAGGGCGAGGCGCTGATCCATCCCGGTGAGCAAAAAATAATCGGCCGCACCCTCCATCCCGACACCGTCTATGTCGGGCTCGCCGTGGCTTACCGCGATATAGACAACGCGCAGTGGCGCACGGTACTGACCGTGCTGCCCCAACAGGCCAACGCGTTTTTGATCAACCTCGATGCCCTCGGTGTACGCAGTGACGCTGCGCTGAACCTCGACCAATAGCCTGCAAATAGAAAAGCGGAAAATTCAATGTCCTGGAACAATCGTGTGGTCTGGTCGGAAGGCATGTTCATCGCAACGCAGCACTTTCAGCAGCATGACCGGTATCTCGAAAACTTGATCGACGCACGCAGTCGCCCACTCTCCTCAGGGGCCTGGGGCTTCTCTGAGTTACGCCTGGACCACGGTTTACTGGCCCAAGGCAAACTGGCAATCGTGTCTGCTCGCGGATTATTGCCTGACGGCACGCCGTTCAATATTCCTCACGACGACCTGGCGCCAAGCCCATTGAGCATTGGTGAAGGGCTGCGTGACGGCATGGTTTATCTGGCGCTTGCACTCAAACGTGTGGGCCTGCGTGACACGGTTGATCAGAGTGAGCCGCTCGAGGGCGCCAGGTTCATCAGCCAGGTGCGCGAAGTGCGTGACGACAATGCGCCCTTCGAAAGCCGGACAACGATGGCGACTGCCGGTCGAGCGCTGCGTTTGCTGGCCGCCGACGAGGGGTTGGGTGACTACACCGCACTGGGTCTGGTGCGAATCAAAGAAACGCGTGTTGACCGGGCGGTGGTACTGGATGACGACTATGTTGCGCCGGTGCTGGACGTTGCGGCTGCGCTGCCACTGGCGACCTTTCGCGCGGAATTGCTCGGGCTGCTGCACCAGCGCGGCGAAGCGCTGGCGGGTCGAGTGGTGGCGTCCGCTGCGGGAGGTGCCGCCGAGATATCCGATTTCATGTTGCTGCAACTGGTCAATCGCGCCGAGCCACTGCTCGATCACCTGAGTCAGGTGAGCCCGCTGCATCCCGAGCGCTTCTATAGCGAGTTAGTCAGTCTGGCCGGTGAGTTTGCGACGTTTGCCGACTCGCAACGTCGGCCTTCCACGTTTACCCCTTACCGGCACGATGATCTTGCGTCGAGCTTTGCTCCGCTGATGCATGCGTTGCGCGAGGCGCTCTCGATGCTGATCGACAACAAGGCGACAGCGCTTGCCATCGTTGAAAAAGCCTATGGCATTCATGTCGCGATGCTGACCGACAACACACTGATCGATATCGCCAGTTTCGTCCTCGTGGTCGGCGCCGATATGCCGGGCGAGACATTGCGCGCGCGCTTCGCCCAGCAGATCAAGATTGGTTCGGTCGAGCACATCCGGGATCTGGTGAATCTGCAACTTCCAGGGATTGGTCTGGTGCCGCTCCCGGTTGCACCCAGGCAGATTCCGTTTCATGCGGGCGCGACCTATTACGAGCTCGACCGAGGCAGCGAACACTGGAAGCAGCTGCAGCATTCGGGCGGTTTTGCGTTTCACGTGGCGGGTGATTTTCCCGGCTTGACCTTGGCTTTCTGGGCCATTCGAGGGTAAGCCACCATGTACATAAAAGACGATCCGTTGGCCTTGGTGCCAGGCGCTCCTTGCGGCACTCAGTTCATGGGGCGCTCAATTGGCGGTGTGCCCGAGCCGCTGGGGCCTGTTGAATCAATGGAGCCTCTGTCGCTCCCGGTTGCGCCGTTGCTCGAAAGTCGGGCATGGGGGCTCAATCCCATCGAGGCGGCAGCAGGGCCATTACTGACGTTGCTCGCCCGTTTGCGCAGTACGTCTACGCATGCGGCACCGGCCAGTTTGCGCGCCCAATTGCTGGCGTATTTACGCCAGTTCGAAGAGCGGGCTCAGGCGAACGGCGTGGTGCGCAACGATGTGCTGCTGGCGCGCTACATCCTGTGCTCTGCCCTTGATGAAGCGGTGTTGAGTACCCCTTGGGGCAGCGCTGGCGACTGGTCGAAGCAGAGCTTGCTGATCACGGTGCATAACGAAGCCTGGGGCGGCGAAAAGATTTTTCAGTTGCTCGATCACTGCCTGCAGAGCCCGCATGAGCGCCTGCACTTGATGGAGCTGCTTTACCTGTGTTTGTGCCTGGGCTTCGAAGGTCGTTATCGGGTTATGAACGATGGCCGCAGTCAGCTCGAGGCATTGCGTGAGCGCACCAGCGCAGCCATTCGCACCGCTCGGGGTGAGCACGAGCGTGAGCTGTCGCCGCGTTGGCGTGGCGTCACAATCGTGTGGCAAGGGCTGTCTCGAGGGACTGCTCCGTGGGCAGGTTTTGCCGCCGCACTGGCGTTTCTGCTGATGCTCCTGTTGGGTCTACGCATGATGCTGGCGCCCGATGCACAGGCGGTTTTCGACAGGATCCATGCGCTCGGTGAATCGACGTTTCAGCCGTTCGAGCGTGCCGAAAAGCCGAAAATGATTGAATCGCCAAGGTTGGCAGGCCTTCTAGCTGACGACATCAAAGCCAATCGCGTCAGCGTTCAAGACACGCCGGGGCGATCTGTCGTGACGCTTCGTGGTGACCAGATGTTTGTGTCTGGCAGCGCCACTGTGATCGATGAACTCCAGCCGCTGATGCAGCGAATCGCCCAGGCGCTTCGCCGGGTGAAAGGCCAGGTGCGCGTTACCGGTCACAGCGATAACCATCCCATTTCCAGTCCGAGGTTTCCGTCCAATTGGGCATTGTCCCAAGCTCGTGCATCTCAGGTGCAACAGATCCTCATGGTGCAAACCGGTCAGCCGGATCGCTTCACTTCAGAGGGCCGAAGCGACACCGAACCTGTTGCATCGAACGACAATTCGGCAGGACGGGCGAAGAATCGACGGGTTGAAATCACAGTCATGGCGGAGGAGGTCGAGTGAGGGCGTTTGGGGGAGTTTTCGTTCGGTGGGTGTTGCCGGTCACTGGGTTAATCGCGCTGAGCCTGATCATCTGGTTCATCGGCCCGCTGTTTCAGATGCTGGTGCCGGATGTGCGACGGTGGGCATTGATTTGCCTGCTGTTGGGCATGTGGATGGTCTACGTGTTGTGGCGTCTGGTTCGAGGCCGTCGGCGCGCTGCGCAAGAAGCGTCCAGTCGGCTGGCTGAGGTGGCAGAGAATCCAGTCAATGCGGCTATCGCCAGTGAGTTGGCGAGATTGCGCCAACACATGGCGCATGCACAGCAGACGTTGAAAAAGATGCAGCTGGGCGGTGACAGGCAATGCAGATCGTACCCATTGCCTTGGTATGTCCTCATTGGACCGCCGAGCGCCGGCAAGACCGCCGCGCTGATCAATTCCGGGCTGGACTTCCCTCTGGCTGTGCAATGGGAGGAGGGAGCAGATCGAGGCCATGGTGGTACACGCAGCTGTGACTGGTGGTTTACCGATCAGGCGGTGTTGCTGGATACGGTAGGGCGTTACACGACTCAGGACAACCATGCGCACGTCGACAAAGCGGCCTGGCTGGGCTTGTTGGACCTACTTAAACGCAAGCGCTCGCGACGCCCCCTCGACGGCATGTTCATTGCCATCAGTGTGTCCGACATGCTCTTGGGCCGCGACGCAGAACGTGTCGCTCAGGCGGCGGCAATTCGCGCACGCATTCAAGAGCTGTACAGCCAGCTCGGCGTGCGCGTACCAATCTACGTGACGCTTACAAAACTGGATCTGTTGCCAGGGTTTGTCGCTTTTTTCGAAGGGCTAAGTAAAGAGGAGCGCGCGCAAGTCTGGGGCATGACGTTTGCTCTGGCAGACTCCCGGCAGAGCGAGGGCCCGCTGGCCGACTTCGGCGACGAATTCACGTGCCTTGAGCATCGTCTGAATGCCCGTCTGGTCGAGCGTTTGCAGCAAGAGCGTGATCCCGCACGAAGAGAGTTGATCTACGGGTTCCCTCAACATTTCGCTGCGCTCAAACCCACGCTGGAAAGCTTTCTGACTGCAGTGTTCAAACCCAATGCCTTTGAAGACAGAGCCTTGCTACGCGGCGTGTACTTTACCAGCGCTGCGCAAGATGGCAGTCCCGTGGACGGTCTGATCGGCGCCATGGTAAGCAGCATGAATCTGGACCGTCAGCATTCGGCCCCGCAGACCATAACCGGGCGCAGTTACTTCATCGAACAGCTGTTCACCGGCGTTGCGTTCAAAGAGCGCGCGCTGGTCGGCTGCAGCCCAGAGATCGAGCGCCGGCGCATCTGGCTGGCTCGTGGGGCATTGGCCGCGACGGTTGCTGTCGTGATGCTCGTGACTTCGCTTTGGTGGGTGAGCTTTCGGGCCAATCAGGCGTACATCGAGCAAGTTGATGAGAGGATCGCGCCGCTGGCTTTGCGTGTTGCACAACTGACTTCTGCTCAACGTGACGTTCTGTCAGCGCTCCCTCTGCTGGATGACGCCCGTCAGTTGGCCAGTCATCCGCCCGGATGGGCCCAAGGCCTGGGCGTGTATCAAGGCGAGATGCTGGAGAGCGAGGGCCTGGCTGTTTACCGCAAGCTGCTGATAGCCACCTTTGCGCCGCGCCTGATTGCGCGCATTGAAGAACAGCTGCACGCAGGGGGCACTCCGGACTTTTTATATGAGGGGCTGAAAGCGTATGTGATGTTCACCGACAACGAGCATTACGACCCTGACTTCATCAACGCGTGGGTGCAACTGGACTGGGAGCAGAGTTTGCCTCCGGATTTGCCAGCGGATCAGCGGCAGTCGCTGTTGCGGCATCTGCACGCATTGCTCGAGCAGCACCCTCTCAGCGCCCGACTGGATGCGCCACTGATTCAGGACCTGCGCCGGCAACTGGGTCAGATGCCTGTCGCGCAGCGAGTCTATGACAGGATCAAACGTCAGCCGCTGCCTGAAGGCGTGCCTGACTTCAGAGTGACCGACGCCGCAGGCCGCGACGCCGCCTTGGTGTTTACCCGCAAAAGCGGCAAGCCTCTGGGCGAATCCCTGAGCGGGTTCTTCACGGTCAAGGGGTATCGCAACAGCTTTCTCGCAACCAGCCTGAGTCATGCATCGGTTCTGGCCGAGGAACACTGGGTATTGGGGCGCGACCCTGGCGACAAGCAGAGCGCTGCGAGTGTGGCGGCCGAGGTGCAGCGTCTTTATTTCGAGGACTACCTGCGGCACTGGAACGCACTGCTGGCGGATATCGATTTTGTGCCGATCACCAGCGTTGCTCAGGCGGCAGATCTGCTACGCGTGCTCTCCGGCTCCGGATCGCCATTGAAAAAACTGCTGATCGCCACTGCCAGAGAAACCGACCTGCAACAAACCGACATACTGCCTGGGGAGCACGGCAATCAAGCTTCTGGGGACGTCGACCCACTCAAACAGCGCCTCGTTTCGATGCTGGGTCAGCAAGTACCTGCCAGCGCCCAACGTGTCGTCGCGGACGTCGATCCTGTCAGCCGGTACTTTCTGGACCTGAAGGAAATGCTGAGCAGCACGGGTGAAGATCCGGCTGCCATTGACGACCTCTTGGCAGACATTAACGCGCTTTACGTACAGGTCAGCGCCATGGTGGGTGCCAGCGGCGATGCCCTGCTCGGCGAAGCGAAGCATCTGGCGACCGCTGCTGCGAGTCGCGTCAGTCTGAACGCCGAGCGTCAGCCGGCGCTGGTTCGGGACTTGGTGGGCGAGGTTGTGAAATCCACGACCAACAGCCTGGCGGGCGATGTGCGCGAGCAACTGAATGCGGCGTGGACCAGCGAGGTGGTGAAGGTTTACCGCCAATCACTGAAGGGCCGATACCCTGTGTCTTCGGCCAGCACGCGGGAGGCAACGCTGGATGATTTCGGCCTGTTCTTCGGTGTGGGCGGGGTAATGGACAGCTATTTCCGGAAGTATCTGGAGCCCTACGTAAATACCTCTTCCGCAACATGGCATTGGCAGCCGGGCGCGGATCAAAAGCTTGGAATCGACGAAGCGGTGCTTCAGACCTTCCAGCGCGCCGCCGCGATTCGCGATGCGTACTTTCGTGCCGGCGGTATGCAGCCATTGGTACGCGTGGAGCTCAAACCCTTGGCGATGGATGCGTCCATCAATCAGGTGTCTCTGGACATTGATGGCCAACGCATCAGTTACGACCACGGCCCTGTTCGTCCTGTCGCCATGCAATGGCCAAACCCCGGCAATATTGGCGCGGTTCGTGTTTCTATTTCACCCCCCCTTGCGAGTGGGCGCTCAGCGCTGACGTTGGAGGGGCCATGGGCGTTATGGCGTCTGATTGATCAATCCGAAGTGGTGCCCGGCAGTTCACCCGACCGTTTCAATTTGCACATGAGGGTCGATGACGCACGGGTTTCCTTTGAGTTGCGCGCCGCCAGTGCCTTCAATCCGTTCAAGCGAAAAATAGTGCGCGGTTTCAGCCTGCCAGAGCGGTTATGAGCCTGGCAGCCCCATCTCGGTTACCGCGTTTAATGCCATAAACCCGGTATCCTCCGTCGCTCATGCGGATTGCTCTCGACACGGTGGTCGTTGCCGAGGCGATCCGGACAGTTACAGCGGAGGACTCTCATGCGCGTCTGGATTGATGCCGATGCCTGCCCAAAGGCTGCGAAGGATCAGGTCATCAAGTTTGCCCTCAAGCGGCAATTCGAGGTGGTGTTGGTGGCAGGCCAGAGTCAGATCAAGCCGACTTACGCCATTGTCAGATTGATCGTGGTGCCCAGCGGCCCGGATGCAGCCGATGACTATCTGGTAGAGCACGCGGTGCCGGGTGAACTGGTCATCTGCAGCGATGTGCCGTTGGCTGACCGGCTGGTGAAGAAGGGCGTGGCGGCGCTGGACCCGCGCGGGAAGGAGTTCGATGCGCAAAACATGGGTGATCGACTGGCGGTGCGCAATCTGTTCACTGACCTGCGTGAGCAGGGGCAAGTGGGCGGCGGGCAGGGCACTTACGGCGACCGTGAAAAGCAGGCATTCGCCAACTCGCTGGACCGGATACTGACGCGCCTGGTGCGTGAGTTTCCGGGCTGATCGAGCAAGTCTCTCACTCATTTCAGGTCGTTACATACGCCCAAAAAAAGGCCCGAATCGCGTGATTCGGGCCTGTGTTAAGTAGCCTAGGACTGTGAGGCATGGTTTAAGTTCCTTTTCCAAAACAATAACTTAGCGTTTTGTATACACGTCGTGCTACTCGTCGGAATTCGATTGTGACATTTCCTACATGATTGCAGGATCGCGGCGTCATCCCTACGAGAGTCCATACATGAAGTATTCCTCGATTCTGTTGTTGTCACTCACCCTGGCCACTGGTTTCGCTTCAGCTGGCGACAATGTGACTGCTGGTGTGGGCGGAGCATTGGGTGGGGTACTCGGTTCTGTTGTCGGCCAGCAAATTGGCGGCAGCACAGGTTCGGCCATTGGCGCCGGCCTGGGTGGTGCGGCAGGCGGCGCGGTAGGCGCGAATCGTCGCAATCGTACCGAAGCAGCGCTGGGCGGCGGTCTTGGCGCAGCGGGCGGTAACGTTATCGGCCGCAGCGTGGGCGGCAACACAGGCAGCCTGATTGGCGCAGCAGCCGGTGGTGGCGCAGGGGGTGCCTTGGGCAACTACATGGGCAATGAAAGCCGTCGTGATGACGACCGCAGCTACCGTGGCGACCGCCGCGACTATCGTCAAGGCCATGGCCCGCGCGGTCACGCTTATGGTCATCGCAAAAACGAACGCCACTGGCGCCATCGCTAATCGTCGACGCTTGTCGTGACTGCTTCAAACACTGGCCGCCTTACGCGGCCAGCGTCGTTTTCAGGCCATCAGTAACGCCATGGCCTCACGTAACGCACCGGGAATCGGCACTGGCTGATTTGACGCCCGGTCCACGAACACATGCACGAACCGTCCTGCCGCGCAGGCGTCGTCCTCTCCCGCCTTGAACACTGCCAATTCGTATTGCACCGAGCTGTTGCCCAGCTTGCCGACGCGTAAGCCGACCTCGATCACCTCCGGGTACGCAATGGATGCGAAGTAATCACACGATGAACTGACCACAAACCCCACCACTGCGCCGTTATGAATATCCAGGCCGCCGCGCTCGATCAGGTAAGTATTCACGGCGCTGTCGAAGAAGCTGTAATAGGTCACGTTGTTCACATGGCCGTAGATGTCGTTGTCGTGCCAGCGTGTGGTGATGGTTTGGAAGTGCGGAAAATCGGCACGTTGTGGAGTTGTCATCGTTAAGAGCTCTGCAAATGTAGTGAATGATCGGTGGCGCTCTGCATGGCACGTTTCGAGTCTCATTGCATCAATATATATGCAAGCCTCAAAAGCAGGTGAAACCACCACACTGCCGATCCACCCTCACTGCGCAGGAAGCGCGGTGGACTCATATCATGCAGCTACCCGTATACGAATTCCCCCCATACAGTTGCAAGCTGAAAACGCCCGAGACAGCGAATTACCTGAGCCTGGCAGCGCTAATGTTTCCGCTGTTGCTGACGGGCTACATCACCCCCGCAAAGCAAGTTCCGACCCCCTCAGAGGCCGTGAAGATAGCCGAGTTTGAAACGGACGAATACAAGGCTCAAAAGGATCTTTCCATCATCAAAGCCTCAACGCTTTACGCTCTCGGGGGGACCGGCCAGGGTGTGACCGTGGCGGTTATCGACTCGGGCTTGAATGCCACGCTTTGAGAGTTCAGCGGCCGAGTAGCAGATCCCTGATACGACTTCATGCGCAAAGTCCCCTGCACAATTGACAAGAAAGGCCATGGAACCGCTATGGCAGGCATCATCGCCGCCAACAAGAACGGTGAGGTTATCCATGGCGTTGCCTACAACGCACAGATTATTCCGATGCGCTTCGGGGATAACGATGAGCCGTTTTTCTTCGGCGACGAGATAGCCCAATCATGGAAGTTGAGCTTCGACGCAGGCGCGAAATCATCAACAACTCGTGGGCAAATTCGATTCCTGCCACTGAAGTGACTGAGGCGCGTTACAAACAGGTCATGCCGGCGTCACTTGCAATGGCTCGGGATCTGGTCCGGGAAGGGGCCGTTTTTGTCTTCCCGACGGGTAACGAACTCAAACGCCAACCCTTGGCCGAGCCTGGTCTGCCTTACGCTCTCCCCGAGCTGGAAACTGGATGGCTGGCAGTGGTTGCGCTCAACAATGACGGCACATTAGTCAACGACAAGTCCAATTATTGTGCAGTCGCCGAGAACGGGTGCATGGCAGCCCCTGGGGCCGATGGCGGCAAGGGTCGTGGTCTGGCGACCACGGGTAAAGAACGTGAATTGACCGATACCGCAGGCACGTCGCCTGCTACTGCGATTGTCAGCGGTGCACTGGCCGCGATGCAGAGTCTTTACCCTCAGGCAAGCACTCAGCAGTTGCGCGCAATATTGCTGACAACCGCAAACCGCACCGGGGTTTTCGCCAACAGTGAGGCGTACGGTCAAGGTGTGCTGGATCTTGACGCTGCTGCTGCCGAAGCGAACAGGCAGTTCGCCAAAGCAGAGGGCGGCGACTCTTGAGTGTCTGATTCCTGAGCTGTGGCGGCGAATACGAGGGTGCCGCCACAGCCCGATCGGATATCTCATTTGCCCAGGCTTTGCGCCCACTCGCGTACCGCTGCGTAAGGGTAATCCTCAAACATCCCGAAGCCCGACATGCTACGAGCCTTGAGCTTGGTGAACAAAGGCACGCTGATCCCGCAGAGAAAGCGGGTCAAGCATTCTGCACTCGGCTCAAAGCCTTTGGCGCTTTGGTGTCTGGTGATGAACTCGGCGCACAGCCCGTCGAAATCCTGGCTGGCGAGTGGGGCGCGTTCGGGTGGCTCAGGCAACTCCACGGCGTGCCCCTCACACACAGAGCAATGCCCACAATGTTCGGGCGCCTGCTCATCACCGAAATACCGGGCGATCCGATAACTCAAACATTGGTGACTGCCGAACACATCGAGCATCGCGTGGATACGTGCCACCTCAGTGGTCTCGTGCTGGACGAAATGCTCATGCAGTTCAGTGCTGAGTGCGTTCAGATCAAACGTTGTGTCGAGCAAGCTGTAGACCTCGGTCATCTGCTTGCTTTCCAGTTCGATCCAGCCCTTCTCCTGAAAGTAGTCGAGCGCCGTGACTACCCGCCCGCGATTGGCCTGGTATTGCTGGAACATTGCGTCGAAGTTAACCGTTGCCCAGGTTCGTGCCTTGCTGGACGTCTCCATGAGCGCCTTCACAAACTGCTGACGTTCGCCTTCAAAGCGCTGAACGATCTGCTCTGCTGTCAGCAAAAACTTGAAGCGATACTCTGCAAAGAAGGAATAGCGCGGTGCAATGATTCCGCGCAGCTCCAGTTGTACCAACAAGGTTTTCAGTGGCAATTGGCGAATATTGCTCATCTCCGACAAAGGCGTCAGCAGAAACTCCCACTGGCCGTCGTTACGCGCATTGAGCACGTCTTCGAGAACCCGCTCAATCCCTTCGCGCTCGGGCGTATCGCCGTACACGAAGTTTTCGAGCACGTTCAGGCTGTCTCGGTTGGCCAGCACCAGACATTCAGATTGATCGCCATCACGACCGGCGCGGCCGATTTCCTGGCTGTAATTTTCAATGGATTTGGGAAGATCGAAATGCACGACATTGCGGATGTCGCTTTTGTCGATGCCCATGCCGAAGGCAATCGTCGCCACGATGCAGTTGAGCTTTCCGCTCATGAACTGCCGTTGAATGGATTCGCGTTTATCGTGGACCAGGCCGGCGTGGTAGGCGCACGCCTCGATGCCATTGTCGGCAAGATGCGCCGCGATGAATTCAGCGGTTTTTTGCAGCGTCACATAAACGATGGTCGGCTGGTTGGCCCGCTCAATGAGCCAACTCACCAGTCGTCGACGTTTGTCGCGCCCCGGCACCGGCTCGACCAATAATTTGAGATTGGGCCGATAAAATCCGGTGGTCACTACATCGTCGGGCGCGATGCCGAATTTGCTCTGCATATCCGCGATTACGGCCGGCGTGGCCGTAGCAGTTAGCAGCAGTGCCTGTTGGATATTGAACTCGCGCTGGTAGTCCGGCAGCTTCAAATAGTCCGGCCGGAAGTTATGCCCCCACTCCGAAATACAATGCGCTTCATCCACCACCAGCAACGAGATGGGGATTTGCGCAATGAAATGCCGGAAACGCTCGTTCTTCAGCCGCTCGACAGAGATCATCAGGATTTTCAGTTCCCCGGAGCGCGCCTGCGCCATCACCTCGGAGACATCATCCCGGCTTTGCGCTGAATCAATACTCGCGGCGGCGATGCCGTGCCTCTTAAGAAACGCCAATTGATCCTGTATCAACGCCAGCAAGGGGGAGATCACCAGCGTGAGGTGCGGCAGCAACAGCGCCGGTAACTGATAGCAAAGAGATTTGCCGGAGCCTGTAGGAAAGATGGCCGCCGCCGACCGGCCTGCCAATACCGCGCTGATCGCACGTTCTTGTCCGGCGCGAAACTGCCGATAACCGAAAACCTGCTCAAGAGTTTGATACATGAGCTGCCACTCCATTGACCGCGGAAAAGGGTCGAGACCTTAACGCGGTGGCTTCAGGCAAGACAGGCCAAAAGCGTTACATAAAAGAAACGCAGGATACAGGCGCTGCGGATTTGAAGTTCCAAAAGACCAGAGACCCCGCGCACAGGGTGCCGTCGGAATTAAACAGGGACGTGAGTCATGACAGAAGATGAGCGTAATCGCCTTCGTGAGCGCTTTGCCGCCGACAACGAAGATTGGACCGGAAAACGCCGTAGTAATAAAACCACCAGCACGGATGTGTTCAAAAATGTGGTTGTCCTGCTTTTACTGACTGCCGTTGGCGCGTGGTATTTCACGCGCTCAGGCAGCGTCCCGCCAGTGGGATGGCCGGGCACTGCACGAGGCGCAATGGACGGTCATCGACAACGAGATCGATGGTACAAGCGTCTGCGCCAACCAGCGTAGAGGGTCGATTGAATATCGGGAATGCCGAAAGGGGGCGAAAGTCTGGTTCAAAGAGCAGTGTCGTGCCTCCCATCACACCGCTGCTGCACATCAACGTTACTGCAGCGCAGCTAGCGGGTTCAGTCCGATGGGATAGCGGTTTTTCGGTTGAGTTTGTGCCGCCGACAAATTTATTCGACAGACTTGGGATTTCCGCGGTCATAAGTGGCAATCAATCGAAAGCGCCCACAGTCGCTCATCCTGGAATGCACATGACCCATTCTGCCGCGAGACCGCTATCCCGCTTCATGATGCTGATCCTTACCGCGTTCGTTGCCACTTTGTATGGCTGCGGAAACGGTGATACCCAAGCTCCTGCCGGTGCGAAAAGCAGCAGCGCAGCGCCATCGGTACTTAAAAAGATGACGATCGATGTCACCGGCGATTTGAATCTGCATTACGAGGCTACGGGAGAGGACGTTGCGGTGGGGTTTCTGCCCGGCAAGGAGCCCGGGGCAAATTGGCTAACCCTGAGCGGCAATCAAGACAAAGATGGTGATAGCAACAGCGTGAGCATCGGACCTATTTTGGGCTTCTCATTCGACAATCCATCGCAGAAGCACATCGAGTTGCTATTTCAGGGAGGACGGGTCGAAGTTACACACGGCGAAAGTAATGCCTCCTACGACACTGGCGCCTACTACCTGTACTTCGATAAAGACAAGACCGGCGCGAACAGCAACGTAAAACTCGACTTCAGTCGCGTCGAGAAACTGCATTCCAGCAATAAGTTGCTGATGCGATATCGCATGGTCGGGACTTTTCAATTCAACGCAGCGTTTGGACCTGAGCAGCCTAACGAAGCCTGTTCAAAAGAAGCCGCCACCTACGCCGCAGAGCACGGCGAGCGTCATCCCGGTTTTGACGCGAAGCTGTGTGAGGCGAAAAGTGTTGTCGCAAAGGGGACGTTTGATCTTACGCAGGACTTTCCGGTGAGAGGTGAGGCGGGTTGAGTCGCTAGCCCACAAGCCGTCGAACACTCAAGAGGACTTGCGCAGACCAGGTGTGTGTTTATCTGCGGGTAAGCGGGCCAGGCTGCCAAGGGTTAGTCGTAAAAACTATTGCGAGACGTCCTGTAACGTTTGTAGAGTTACCGAAGCTATACAGGGTAAAACTAAAGCTCTCACTTTTATCTGCGCAATAAAAAAACCGCCCCGAAGGGCGGTTCTTAACAACTAACCAACTATTACAACTGAGGGCCTGCCGCCTTGATTGCATCGCTTACTTCGAACTTCTTGAAGTTCTCGGTGAACAATGTCGCCAATGCTTTTGCCGCAGCGTCGTAAGCATCTTTGTCTGCCCAAGTATTGCGTGGGTTGAGCAGTGCAGTGTCTACGCCTGGTACCAACTTCGGCACATCCAGGTTTACGGTGTCGAGGTGCTCGGTTTCTGCACCGATCAGTGCGCCGCTCTGGATGGCCGCGATCACACCACGCGTGGTCGGGATGTTGAAGCGCTTACCGACGCCGTATCCGCCGCCAGTCCAGCCAGTGTTGACCAGGTAAACCTTGGAGTTGAAACCGCGGATGCGCTTGATCAACAGTTCGGCATATTCGCCAGCCGGACGCGGGAAGAACGGCGCGCCGAAGCAAGTGGAGAAGGTGGACTTAATGCCCGGGCCCGAACCCATTTCGGTGGAGCCAACCAGCGCGGTATAGCCCGACAGGAAGTGGTAAGCCGCTTGTTCTTCACTGAGGATGGACACCGGTGGCAGTACGCCAGTCAGGTCGCAAGTCAGGAAGATCACAGCGTTGGGCTCGCCGCCGAGGTTTTTCGGAGCGCGCTTCTCAATCAGTTCACGCGGGTAAGCCGCGCGGCTGTTTTGGGTCAGGCTGTCGTCGGCGTAATCAGCTTTCTTGGAGGCTGCGTCAAGTACGACGTTTTCCAGAACAGCGCCATGCTTAATGGCTTTCCAGATAACTGGCTCGTTCTTCTCGGAGAGGTCGATGCACTTGGCATAGCAGCCACCTTCGATATTGAACACAACGCCTTCGCCCCAGCCGTGTTCGTCGTCACCAATCAGGTAACGGCTCTCGTCTGCGGACAGGGTGGTTTTACCCGTGCCCGACAGGCCGAAGAACAACGTGACGTCGCCTTCCTCGCCCATGTTGGCTGCGCAGTGCATCGGCAGTACGTCGTGGGCAGGGAGCAGGAAGTTCTGCACCGAGAACATGGCTTTTTTCATTTCGCCGGCGTAACGCATGCCAGCGATCAGCACTTTCTTGGCGGCGAAGTTGATGATTACAGTGCCGTCGGAGTTGGTGCCATCGCGCTCAGGCTCGCAGACGAACCAAGGAGCGTTCATCACTTGCCACTCTTGCTTGGCGCCTTCGTTGTACTGTTCAGGATTGATGAACAGGCAACGGCCAAACATGTTGTGCCAGGCGGTTTCGGTGCTCATCTTGACCGGCAGGTAATAAGCCGGGTCAGAGCCTACATGCACGTGGGAGACAAAATGATCACGCTCGCCCAGATAGGCCGTGACGCGATCCCACAAGGCATCGAACTTGTCGGCTGGAAACTTGCGGTTGATCGGGCCCCAGGCGATAGCGTCCTGGGTGCTTGGCTCTTCAACGATGAAACGGTCGACCGGCGAGCGGCCAGTGCGATGACCTGTTTTCACGACGAGTGCGCCAGTATCGGCCAGCTCGCCTTCACCGCGATTCAGGGCTTCTTTTACCAGATCATCAATGCTGAGATCGGTATACACGGTGCTATTGGCTTGCGTCATGAGTGTCCCCGTCGGCTCAAAGGCCGAGTCCTCCAAACGTTTTGTAGTAAAAAAACAACCACTACTACAGCGAAAAGTGGGCCGGATTATGCCAGAAAACCCTAGAAAAGGTAGGGCCCTCCGGTCAGTAACTACAGATAGGATTTGCCCGGCCTACTGGCGCCAAAGTGCTGACTCAGAGCCCGGCGCTACATCAATGACGCGTGTCCGATGGCGAGTCCACACCACCGCCTGCGAACAGCTGCACTACATCGGTTGCATCGAACAAATAACGCTGATTACAGAACTGGCAGTCGATCTCGATAACGCCGTTGTGCTCGATCACCAGTTGCTCGGCATCTTCCTGACCGAGACTAACCAATGCGTTGGCCGAGCGTTCACGCGAGCAACTGCAGCGGAAGGTCAGGGGCTGGATATCGAACATCCGCAGCGGGTCTTCGTGAAACAGTCGGTGCAGGACGGTTTCGTTGTCCAGGCTTAACAGTTCTTCGGCGGTCAGCGTGCTGGCGAGTGTAGTGACGTGCTGCCAGCTGGCGTCGCGCTCCTCCGCATCTGTCAGGCGTGCGGCAGGCAACTGCTGGAGCAACAAGCCGCGTGCGCGTTTGCCGTCGGCGTTCAGCCAGAAGCGTGTCGGCAGTTGTTCGGACATGACGAAGTAGGTGGACAGGCATTCGGAGAGGTCAGCCCCTTCGAGGCCGACGATGCCTTGGTAACGTTGGCCCTGACGTGGATCCATGGTCATCGTCAGGTCACCGTTAGGCATCAACTCCTGGAGCGTGGCGCCTATGTTGATCAGGCTTTCATCGTATCGGGCAATGCCACGGATTTCGCGCTCGCTGGAGCACTCGACCATGAGCAGCGACACCGGGCCGTGGGAGCGCGCCTGAAGCACCAGCAGCCCGTCGAACTTCAGCGTACCCACAAGTAACGCGGCAGCTGCGAGCATTTCGCCAAGCAGTTGCGCAACCGGCTCGGGGTAGGTGTGTTTGGCCAACACTTCGGCGTAGCTGCGCTCAAGGACGACCGTTTCGCCGCGCACATCGCTCTCGTCAAAAATGAAGCGCTGGGTGTAATCGTTATCTGGAAAATCATGCATAAGAGAAATTATCTGAGGTGATGACAAAAAGATGACAGGCGCTCATAAAGCGCGTTTTGGCACCGATTGGTGCTCTGCCATGCCGATGGGGGCATTTTATGGACTATCCCGCCTTGTTCCAACCCAAGTGGAACGTCAGCCGTTTTGTACTCTGTAACCTGATAGCACTCGCGTTACTTCTCGCCTGGATATGGCCTACAGGTCATGCCTTATTTACTCAGTTCGACGAATGGCGTTTCCATTTGTTCCATCGGGCGCTGGAGCACAACACAGTGTGGCTGTACATCTGGACCGTCGCCAGCATGCGGCCCTTCGACGCGGTCATTGGTGTAATCCTGCTGATGCTGCTGATCAAACGTGATTGGGTATTCAAAGCCGCGCGGACCCGCGCCGCGTTAGTTGGCTTTGTGCTAACGTTGACCGTGCTGCTGATCATCCGCACGGTCTTCTCCAAAGTCATCGATCATTCCTCGCTGCAGCAGGTCAGCGCATTGTTATCTGGGTGTTGGCGTTGCTGTTCATGATTCCGCGCCTCGTGGCTGGCGCGCACTGGGGGCAGGATGACTACATTGGCGGAGTCATCATCATCGCCCTGCTGGCTTTGGGCTGGAGCTACTACACGGCGTTCCTGGCCTGCGCGACTGGTTTGTTATTGAGGGCAACCGCGCCTATTTTCAAGTTAGTGGCGCGGATCCCGCTGTTTAAATGCCTGAGCGTTCTGGGGGCTTAAAGTCTTAATCGTCTGCCGAATGAAAGTGAAACAACTGCCTGCGCTGTTTTTTGGTCGGCTTGCCATCGGTGGTCACACCCAGGCTGCCGGCCTTGCGCTGCGCCGCTGCGTTCTCGCGTTTGGCGATACTTTCAGGCGTCTCGCTATACAGAAGCTGCGCTTCAGGTGCACCTCTGCGCACGATTGAAAGCGCCTGTACCACTACCGTGCGCTCATCAAATCCGGCGCGAATCTGAAACTCGTCGCCGACGCGTGGCTCCTTGCCGGGCTTGCAACGCTCGCCCCGACAATGCACCTTGCCACTTTCGATAGCCGTTTTTGCCAAGGCACGCGTTTTGAAAAAGCGCGCCGCCCATAACCATTTGTCCAGACGAACCTTGTCGTCGTCATCTGACTTTTGTGGCATCTGAATTCCTCGATCAAGTAATAGTCAGAAACTGTACTACGTGAAACAGACGAACCATTCACACAAACCTTTGATTAGAATGCACGCCTAAATCGACGGCTGCTCATGTAGGGAGTACGACGTGACAGACTTTCCAACATCGTTAACGTCGCCTGGCCGCTGCCAGGGATGTAAAAGTAACCCCGAACTGGATTTAGATTTTGCCTTCGCATATCAGCCTATCGTAGACCTGCGTACCCGCTCAATTTTCGCCCATGAAGCGTTGGTGCGCGGCGTCAATGGTGAAGGTGCGTTGTCCGTTCTCAACCAGGTCAATGACCAGAACCGCTACCGATTTGACCAACTGTGCAGAACACGCGCCATTTCCACAGCTGCGCGATTGGGCATGACCGAACTTCTCTCCATCAACTTTCTCCCCAATGCCGTTTACCGTCCCGAGTTGTGCATTCGCACTACGCTTGAGGCTGCCCTTGAAAATAATTTCCCGATCGACCGACTGATTTTTGAAACCGTAGAAAGTGAGCACATCGACAACAATCGCCATCTGACCAATATCCTGCGCGAATACCGTGAATTTGGCTTCAAAACAGCCATCGACGATTTCGGCGCGGGCTATTCGGGTCTGACGCTACTGGCTGATTTTCAGCCAGATTTGCTCAAGCTGGACATGGCGCTGATACGCGACATTCATCGTGACCGTGTCCGTCAGGCCATCGTTCGCGCGGTTGTCACAATGTGTAAAGAGTTGGGCGTTACTGTCATCGCCGAAGGCATCGAACATCCCGAAGAACGAGACTTCCTCGCTGACTGCGGTATTAATCTGATGCAGGGTTACTGGTTCGCCAAACCTGCATTCAAAGCGTTGGCTCAGGTTGGTCCTGAGGTCTGGCAGAAAGCGTGAAACCTACGGAACCGTATTGAAAACATTCGATCATCTAACAGTTATAGGCCTTCGCGAATGGGTGGCGCTTCCAGACTTGGGGGTGGCTGGCCTGCGGGCGAAAATCGACACCGGTGCAAGCACTTCAAGTCTGCATGCTACGGAGATCGAACCCTTCGAACGCGATGGAGAAAAATGGGTGCGCTTCAATGCTCACCTCGGCACGATCGTTCAGTTGCGCCATCGCCGATGCGAAGCGCAACTGGTGGCCATGAAAACCATAAAAAGCTCCAACGGCCATGCGCAGGTGCGCTATGTGATTCGTACCACGCTGGCACTCGGCGATCGGGTGTGGCCGGTGGAGTTCACGCTGGCCTGCCGCAAAGCCATGCGTTACCGGCTGCTACTGGGTTCCAACGCCTTGATCGACGGCCAACTGGTGGTCAATCCGGGCATTACATACGTTCAGGACAAGCCGGTGTTCCCGGTCTCTAATTCCTCTGCCACAGGTGCTGCATGAAGATCGCTGTGCTTTCGCGAAACCCGCGTCTGTATTCAACCCGCCGTCTGGTCGAAGCTGGCATTGCGCGCGGCCACGAGGTGGTGGTGATCGATACCCTGCGTGCCTATATGAATATTGCCAGTCATAAGCCGCAGATCCACTATCGAGGCAAGCCACTGGAAGGTTTTGACGCGGTCATTCCGCGTATTGGTGCCTCTGTCACGTTCTACGGCTGCGCGGTGCTGCGTCAGTTCGAAATGATGGGTGTATTTCCGCTCAACGAGTCTGTGGCGATCGCGCGTTCGCGAGACAAACTACGCTCGCTGCAACTGCTGTCGCGTCGTGGTATAGGTCTGCCAGTGACGGGGTTCGCCCACTCGCCGGACGATATTCCCGACCTGATCCAGATGGTCAACGGTGCTCCGCTGGTGATCAAGGTGCTGGAGGGAACCCAAGGGATTGGTGTGGTGCTGTGTGAAACCGCGACCGCCGCTGAATCGGTGATCGAGGCGTTCATGGGGCTCAAGCAGGACATCATGGTGCAGGAGTACATCAAGGAGGCGGGTGGCGCAGATATCCGGTGCTTCGTCGTAGGCGACAAGGTGATTGCATCGATGATGCGTCAGGCCAAGCCAGGAGAGTTTAGGTCCAACCTGCACCGCGGCGGCACTGCCAGCCTGATCAAGATCACTCCGGAGGAGCGCATGACGGCAATCCGCGCAGCGAAGGTCATGGGCCTGAGCGTCGCGGGCGTTGATATCCTGCGTTCCAACCACGGGCCACTGGTGATGGAGGTGAATTCTTCGCCAGGCCTTGAGGGTATCGAAACGACAACCGGCAAAGATGTCGCCGGGATGATCATTCAGTACATCGAGAAGAACGGCGGCCCGCACATGACGCGGACCAAAGGGAAGGGCTGACTATACGCTTGTAACCCTGTTGGAGGCTTGCCCGCGAAGCTGTCACTCGGGCCCGAGAGAGCATCCGCGGCCTTATGACCTCTTCGCGTGCAAGAGCGCTCCTACAAGTTCAGCGTCAATCGGCGTCCCGGGGTAGCATCAACCCCAGTGGCAATCTCACCCTCGCTTCAAGCCCTCCACCTGAACGGTTGCGCAATTCCACATTACCGCCATGCATCGCCGCTATGCGTTTGACGATCGCCAGGCCCAATCCCGTGCCTTTGCCGCTACGCGCACGATCACCACGAATGAATGGATTGAAGATGCCTTCAAGCTCCGATTCGTCGATCCCGGTGCCACGGTCCAGCACGCTTAACACCACGTACGGCGCGCCGCTGTCTCCGGAAATATACGCCGCGACCTCGACACCGTTACCCGCGTGGTGCATGGCGTTGCCAATCAGGTTGGCCAGCAGCCGCTTTAGCGAAACGCGTCGCAGCGCGAATGCAGGAATCGGCTCCAGACACAGACGAATCTGTTCCACTGGCGTGTTGTAAGGTGCGACGACCTCACGCACCAGATCGCCGAGGTCAACTTCTTCGATCTCTTCGTCACGCCCGTCACGGATAAAGGCCAGGAATTGATCAAGGATTGCGTCCATATCCTCGATGTCACGCACCATGCCGCCCATAAGATCGTTGTCGCCGGGCATCAACTCGAGCGACAGGCGCAAGCGGGTCAATGGTGTGCGCAGGTCGTGTGAAACCCCAGCGAGCATTAACTCGCGCTCCTGTCCGGCCTGTTCTACGTCCTCGGCCATCTGGTTGAACGCACGATAAACCTCGGTCATTTCACTGGGTGTATCACTGACCGGCAAGCGGACGCTGCGACCTTGTCCCAATTGACGCGCCGCAAACACCAGTCGCTTCAGTGGCTGGTTGAGCTGGCTGACGAAAATCCAGGCTGAGGCGGTAGACAGCAAGCCAATTGCCAGGAACCAGCCCAGCACGCTCCAGATCTTTTGTCCTCGAAGCGGATGCGGGTAAAGCGGCACTTTCAGCCAGCCATCACCAAGGCTCGGCGCACGGACCCACAACGCGGGCGGGGCATGGACGCGCAGGCGCACTTCGGTGTCGGCACCCAGTTCGGCCTGCATCTGGCGCTGATAGATCTCGGAGTAGGGCCAATGCTGCTCGCCCTCGGGTACGCCGCCGCCAACGACCCGGATCAGGCCCGCCGCTGCAGCGATGCTCTCGCGATCGCTTTCGTCTGCGGCCCAGTAGGCACGAAGTGTCAGCGCCACACCGTGGCTGTATTGCCTGTCGACCAACACATCCTCGTTCATCAGCAGATAAACCAGTGTGAGCGCTTTGGAGAACAACACAACGATGAGCACCAGCCAGAGGGTGCGTGAGAAAAAGCTTTGCGGAAACCACAGCGGTGTTTTCATAACAGCAGCTACACACTTTGAAGGAGCGAGTCAGACTCGCGGTATTTGCGGGAGGGCGGATCGAGAGCTACGCCAAAACCAGCTACACCGAAGACCCTTTTAGAGGGGAAATCAGCGTAACTGGAGATGTGATCGGGCGTTGAAGCGTGCCCCCACGAGTGACCGGTCAGTGCTTACTTGTCAGCGTTGGAGTCACCGGCGCCATCCGGTACGAACACGTAACCCACGCCCCAAACGGTCTGGATGTAGCGGGGCTTGGCGGCGTCCGGCTCAATCAGGCGGCGCAGACGTGAAATCTGAACGTCGATAGAGCGCTCCAGCGCATCCCATTCGCGACCACGGGCAAGATTCATGAGCTTGTCACGGGTCAATGGCTCGCGCGCGTGCATAACCAGTGCCTTCAACACGGCGAACTCACCGGTGGTCAGCATGTGTACAACGTCACCACGCTTGAGTTCGCGGGTTGCCAGCGACAACTCGTATTCGCCAAAGGTAACGGATTCGTCTTCAGTGCCGGGCGCTCCTGGTACTGGGACCGCCTGACGACGCAGCACCGCCTTAACGCGTGCCATCAGTTCGTCAGGGTTGAAGGGTTTGGCCAAGTAGTCGTCAGCGCCCAGTTCGAGGCCCTTGATCCGGCTCAGCTCATCGCCTTTGGCGGTCAGCATGATGATCGGTACCTGGTTGTTGGCGGCACGCAGTCTGCGGCAGGCAGACAAGCCGTCTTCGCCAGGGAGCATCAGGTCAAGGACCACTAGGTGAAAGACCTCGCGGGCCAGCAAGCGATCCATTTGCTCCGCGTTGGCCACCGCACGGGCACGATAGCCCTTGCTGGTGAAAAAGCGCTCTAACAGGCTGCTCAAGCCTGGGTCATCATCAACGATGAGAATTTTCTCGCCTTCAGCCGTTTGTGCGGTGCTGCTCATAGGATGCTCCTTTGATCTCGGCGCGCATTATGGCGTAGCTGCTGTGATGCGCACCGTGTGCATTGTTAGCAGATTTTTCGTGAGCCGCCACTGACGCTCTCGCCTGCAGCTCTCTTCAGGTTCATCCGGTAATAGTCGGCCCGGCTCGCGGCGGGTGATCGGCCGGTCCCCTAATCAGGGTTGGCTGGGTATAATGCTGCGCCCTCAAGGTAGGCAACGCTTTTTTAAGGCAGTTCGCCAGTAGCTGGATTTTTAGTACATACATTCGCCAGGTGGTTTTATGGACAGCATCAACAGCCGCATCGCCGAGGAACTCGGTGTCCGCCCGCAACAGGTCGAAGCGGCCGTCGCGCTACTGGATGAAGGCTCTACCGTGCCCTTCATCTCTCGCTACCGTAAAGAAGTGACTGGCAGCCTCGATGACACGCAATTGCGTCATCTGGAAGAGCGCCTGCGCTACCTGCGCGAGCTGGATGAGCGTCGCGTCAGCATCCTTGCCAGTATTGAAGAGCAAGGCAAGCTGACCCCTGAGCTGGCTCGCGACATCAAGCTTGCCGACACCAAAACCCGCCTCGAAGATTTGTACCTCCCCTATAAGCAGAAGCGCCGCACCAAAGGCCAGATCGCTCTGGAAGCTGGCCTCGGTGAGCTGGCCGATGGTTTGTTCAATGACCCGAGCCTGGCCCCCGAGACGGAAGCGGCGCGCTTTATCGACGCCGAAAAAGGCGTGGCGGACGTAAAAGCGGCACTTGAAGGCGCCAAGTACATTCTCATGGAGCGCTTTGCCGAAGATGCCTCGCTGCTGGAAAAGCTGCGCAGCTTCCTCAAGCACGAAGCTGTGATCAGCGCACGCGTAGTCGCAGGCAAGGAAGAAGAAGGCGCGAAATTTCGCGATTACTTCGAACACGACGAACCCCTGAAGAGCATGCCGTCGCACCGCGCACTCGCGATCTTCCGTGGCCGTAACGAGGGCATCCTCAGCGCCGGCCTAAAGGTAGGCGAAGAGCTGCCCGGCACCATGCACCCGTGCGAACTGATGATTGGCGAGCGTTTCGGTCTACAGAATCAGAACAGACCTGCCGACAAGTGGCTGGCCGAAGTGGTCCGCTGGACCTGGAAAGTGAAGCTGTATTCGCACCTTGAGACAGACCTCTTCGGCGAGTTGCGTGAAGGCGCCGAGGCAGAGGCGATCAACGTGTTCGCCCATAACCTTCACGACCTGCTACTGGCAGCACCTGCCGGCCCGCGCGCGACATTGGGTCTGGACCCGGGCCTGCGCACTGGTTGCAAGGTCGCAGTGGTCGACTCCACAGGCAAACTGCTCGATTACGCGACGGTTTATCCGCATGTCCCGAAAAACCAGTGGGACCAGACTATCGCCGTGCTGGCAGCCTTGTGCGCCAAGCATGCGGTGGACCTGATCGCCATTGGCAATGGCACCGCCAGCCGCGAAACCGACAAGCTGGCCGCTGATCTGATCAAAAAATACCCAGGCCTGAAGATGACCAAGGTCATGGTGTCCGAGGCGGGAGCTTCGGTTTACTCGGCCTCGGAGCTTGCCGCCAAAGAGTTCCCGGATCTGGACGTTTCGATCCGTGGCGCGGTTTCCATCGCCCGTCGGCTGCAAGACCCGCTGGCTGAACTGGTGAAGATCGATCCGAAATCCATCGGGGTCGGCCAGTATCAGCACGACGTTTCCCAGCTCAAACTGGCACGCGGTCTGGATGCCGTGGTCGAGGATTGCGTGAACGCCGTGGGTGTGGACGTCAACACGGCCTCGGTTGCGTTGCTGGCACGTATTTCCGGCCTCAACGCCACGCTCGCGCAGAACATCGTGTCTCATCGCGACGAAAACGGCGCCTTCAAGACCCGCGCTTCACTGAAGAAAGTCGCGCGTCTTGGCGAAAAAACGTTCGAGCAGGCGGCCGGTTTCCTGCGCGTCATGAACGGCGACAACCCGCTGGATTCTTCAGCCGTTCACCCGGAAGCCTATCCGCTGGTGCAACGCATCGCCGCCGAAACCGACCGCGACATTCGCTCGCTGGTGGGCGATGCCAGCTTCCTCAAGCGACTGGACCCGAAGAAATTCACCGATGAAACCTTCGGTTTGCCAACGGTCACCGATATTTTGCAGGAGCTGGAAAAGCCAGGCAGAGACCCGCGCCCTGAGTTCAAAACGGCCGAGTTTCAAGACGGCGTCGAAGACCTCAAGGATTTACAGTTGGGCATGATTCTCGAAGGCGTGGTTACGAATGTGACGAACTTCGGCGCTTTTGTTGACATCGGCGTGCATCAGGATGGTTTGGTGCACATCTCCGCATTGTCGGAAAAATTCATCAAAGATCCGCGCGAAGCCGTGAAAGCGGGCGATGTGGTGAAAGTGAAGGTCATGGAGGTCGACATCCCGCGTAAGCGCGTCGGCCTTTCGATGCGCATGAGTGACACGCCCGGCGAGAAAATCGACGGTGCTCGCGGCGCACGTCCGGGCTCGGCGCCTCGCCAGCAGCAACAAAGTGCCCCGCGTAAGGAAGTGGCCACAGCCGCGCCTGCCAATAACCCGATGGCGTCTTTGTTTGCCAACGCCAAACAGTTGAAGAAGCGTTGATGGATATCTCGCCGGAACTGACCGAAAGCGCGTACTTCAAACACCTCGGCTGCCGGGTAGTGCGGCTGGGCGAGGGCGTTGCAGAAGTCGCGCTGCCACTTGAACCGCATTTACGCAACCGCGGCAATGTGATGCATGGTGGCGCTATTTTCAGCCTGGTCGACATCACCATGGGACTGGCGTGTTCCAGCTCTCATGGCTTTGATCAGCGCAGCGTGACGATTGAATGCAAAATTAACTATGTACGCGGCGTTGCCGAGGGCGAGGTCACTTGCATCAGCACGGTTTTGCACGCTGGCAGACGAACCCTCGTTGTAGAAGCCGAAGTCCGTCAGGACGACAAACTTGTCGCGAAAGCGCAGGGCACGTTCGCTGTCGTCTAGATGTCGGATACGGTTATGGGGTAATTTCGGCACGGTGTAACGGTGTCGAAATACTCTCAAATCGATGCTGGGTCATCGGTTTCCGGAAACCGGGCGTTCAGGCCGAAACGAGGCGTCAACGCCAGTTTTTTTCCTCACCCTTGTAGACCGTCATTACGATCCCCATATAGGGCCGACTGATGCGTGAAGGAATTCAACTTGAGCGAAATTCTCAACCGCCGCCTGGCTCTGCTTAGCGAGCGCACTAACCTCTCCCTGTTGGAGCAGTGCCTGCACGGCATCGAGCGTGAATGTCTGCGCGTGACCGGCGATGCGCGTCTGGCCCAGACGCCTCACCCCGAAGCACTTGGCGCTGCGCTGACCAACGAACAAATCACCACGGACTATTCCGAATCGCTGCTTGAGTTCATCACGCCGGCTTTGAAAAATCCGGCCGATACGCTGGCGAACCTGGACCAGATCCACCGTTTTGCCTACAGCAAACTGGGCGGCGAGTTCTTGTGGAGCCCTTCCATGCCGTGCCCGCTGCCGGCTGAAGAAGACATTCCGATTGCCTATTACGGCACCTCGAACATTGCTCAGCTCAAGTACGTCTATCGCAAGGGCCTGGCCCTGCGCTATGGCAAGACAATGCAGTGCATTGCCGGCATCCATTACAACTTCTCGCTGCCTGAGGCTATCTGGCCTGTGCTCAAGCAGACTGAGGACTTCGACGGCGACGCTCGCGATTATCAATCCCACAGCTACATCGGGCTGATTCGCAACTTCCGGCGCTATAGCTGGTTGTTGATGTATCTGTTCGGCGCGTCGCCTGCGCTGGACGCAAGCTTTTTGCGCGGTCGCTCGCATCAGTTGGAGCAACTGGACGCCGACACACTTTATCTGCCGTACGCGACCAGCTTGCGCATGAGCGATCTGGGCTATCAGAGCAACGCCCAAGCCGATCTGACTCCGTGCTATCACGACCTGCTGAGCTATACCGACAGCCTGCGCAAAGCCGTGGCAACGCCTTATGCGCCGTATGTTGAAATTGGCACGCACAAGGACGGCGAGTGGATTCAACTGAACACCAATGTGCTGCAGATCGAGAACGAGTACTACTCGACCATTCGGCCCAAACGCGTCACGTATTCCGGTGAGCGTCCGATTCAGGCGTTGGTGGCGCGTGGCGTGCAGTACGTCGAAATCCGTTGCCTGGACATCAACCCGTTTCTGCCGACCGGCATCGACTTGCAGCAAGCGCGCTTTATCGATGCGTTCATCCTGTTCTGTGCCCTGCAGGAAAGCCCTCAGCTGGCGAACAACGAGTGCAACAACGCGGCTTCAAACTTCCTGACCGTGGTCAAGGAAGGGCGCCGTCCGGGGCTGGAGCTGAGCCGCAACGACACAACCATCGACCTGAAAGTCTGGGCGGACGAGTTGCTGGACACCATCGAGCCGATCATCAAACTGCTGGATGAGAGCCAAGGGATCGATGAGCACGCAACGTCTCTGGCCGTGCAGCGCGCCAAAGTGGTTGATGCTTCCCTGACGCCGTCGGCGCAGGTTCTGGCCAGCATGGCGGAGCACAAGGAAGGCTTTACGGCGTTCTCGTTCCGGCAGAGCGAAGCACATGCCGAATACTTCCGCAGTCAGCCGCTGAGCATGGAGGACCAGTCGCAATTCGAAACCCTGGCCCGCAATTCTCTTGAGCAGCAGTCAGAGCTTGAGCAGACCGAAGAAGTGGTCGATTTCGACACCTTCGTCGGCGCGTATCAGGCGAGTATCCTGGCGATCAGTAACTGATCAAACCTATGGCAGTGGGAGGGAGCTTGCTCGCGATGGGGCAGTGTCAGACGATTCATCTGCATCTGCATCTGCATCTGCCAAGCCAACCGCGAGCAAGCGCGCTCTCATCAAACATCAGATATATCGTTGATTTAAAAGGCCCCAAAATTTCGCGTCTGCCGCAGGCGTGGGAGCTCCGCTTGCCAGCGATGGGCTGCGCAGCAGTCCTGAAACCAGACGCCTCAGTCGTGCCTGACATGCCGAATTGCTAGGATTTACTGGCGCTTCGCACCAGATCGCAGGCAAACGGAACGCCGCCCGGCCAGCTCCCACGCCCTTCGGACAGAATCAAAAACAGAAGCGCGTACTGCCAATGTTTGCTGCGCGACAGCGCGGCGTCTGGACGACGGGGGGATCTCCTACGAAGCTTTTGAGCGCTTGTTACAGCGCCTTCTCGAAGATCTTCGAATTACGCTGATAGTTGTACAGCGATGCTCGCGCACTCGGCAGACGATCTACACTGCTGGGCTCAAAGCCGCGTTCGCGGAACCAGTGCGCGGTGCGGGTGGTGAGGACAAACAGGGTCTTCAACCCGAGTTCGCGCGCACGCTCCTCGATTCTCTCAAGCAGCTCGTCGCCGCGCCCGCCGTGGCGGTATTCCGGGTTGACCGCCAGACAGGCCAGCTCACCCGCCTGTGAGTCGGCAATCGGATACAGCGCCGCGCACGCGATGATCAGTCCTTCACGTTCGACCACGCTGAACTGCTCGACCTCGCGCTCCAGCACCTCACGCGAGCGACGCACCAGAATGCCTTGCTCTTCCAGCGGCGTGATCAGTTGCATCAAACCGCCTACGTCGCCGATGCCTGCTTCGCGTACAAACTCAAATTGTTCCTGCGCCACCAGCGTGCCGCCGCCTGCTCGGGTGAACAGCTCCGACAGCAGTGCGCCGTCTTCGGCATAGCTGACGATATGGCTGCGCGCAACGCCGCCACGGCAGGCTTCAGCCGCTGCATCCAGCAATTCAGCCTGGTAATTGTTGCCCAAACGCTGCAAGTGCGCCGGAACTTGCTGCGGCCGCAACTCACGTACCAGTTTGCCTTGTGCATCCAGCAGGCCGGGCTCAGCGCCGAACAGCAGCAACTTATCGGCCGCCAGATCCACAGCCGCCCGAGTGGCGACGTCTTCGCAGGCGAGGTTGAAAATTTCCCCGGTTGGCGAGTAACCAATGGGCGACAGCAGCACGATCGAGCGCTCGTCCAACAGGCGATTGATGCCTTTGCGGTCGATCCGGCGCACTTCGCCGGTGTGCTGATAATCCACGCCCTCGAGTACGCCAATAGGCCGTGCCGTGACCAGATTACCGCTGGTCACGCGCAGCCGTGAGCCCTGCATCGGCGAGGCGGCCATGTCCATGGAGAGGCGCGCCTCGATAGCCAGGCGCAGCGCACCGACGGCATCGATCACGCATTCCAGGGTCGCGGCGTCAGTGATGCGCATGTCGCGATGGAAATGCGCCGTCAGCCCGCGAGCCTCGAGGCGGCTTTCGATTTGTGGGCGTGAACCGTGAACCAGCACCAAGCGCACGCCCAGGCTGTGCAACAGCACGAGGTCGTGGACGATATTGCCGAAATTGGGGTGCTCGATGCCGTCGCCGGGGAGCATGACGACAAAGGTGCAATCGCGATGGGCATTGATGTAGGGAGATGCGTGACGAAGCCAATTAACGTAATCGGGCATAACCGAAAGAGCCTGTGAAAAAGAGGGACGAAGGGTTAACACTCACAACGGCATGAGCTTTATCGTCGAAACAGGCATGGCAACACGCGCATTCTCCTTCTGGGTTTAACCTGGTTCACCGGGCGATGACTATCGGGCCGGTGTCAGGCAGTAGTGTTCGATCAATTGACGTAACAGACGCACTGTAGGCTGCAAGCGTGACATTTCAAGGTATTCGCCCGGCTGGTGCGCACACTTGATATCGCCGGGGCCCAACACGATTGTTTCGCAGCCAAGGCGCTGAAGATAAGGCGCTTCGGTGCCAAATGCCACTGCTTCGGCCGTATGACCGGTGAGACGTTCAGCCACCCGCACCAGCTCCGCATCCGCGCTCTGTTCGAACGGCGAGACTTCCGAAAACAGCGGCGCATAGTTGATCTGCACCTGATGCAGCTCCGCCAACGGCTCCAGCTTTTGCCTAATCGCGGCGCGCAACATTTCGGGGTCCATGCCTGGCAGCGGCCGCAGGTCGAACTCCAGTGAGCATTGGCCGCAAATACGGTTCGGGTTATCGCCGCCGTGGATGCACCCGAAGTTCATGGTGGGTTGCGGCACACTGAACTGCGGATTGCGAAACTGTGTCTGCCATTGCGTGCGCAGGCCTTTCAGTTCGCCTATGGCGTCGTACATCGCTTCAAGTGCGCTGTGCCCCAGGCTTGGGTCAGAAGAATGGCCGCTGCGCCCGAGAATCTCGATCCGTTCCATCATCACGCCTTTGTGCAGGCGGATTGGTTTCAGGCCAGTCGGTTCACCGATCACTGCCGCCCGGCCCAGAGGCTTGCCTGCCGCGGCCAATGCTTTGGCACCCGACATCGAGCTTTCTTCGTCGCAGGTCGCGAGAATGATCAACGGCTGCTTGAAAGGCTGGTCCAGCAGGTCGCGGACGGCTTCGATGATCAGTGCAAAAAAACCTTTCATGTCGCAACTGCCCAGACCTACCCAGCTGCCGTCGACTTCGGTCAGCTTCAATGGGTCGGTCTTCCACAGCGCGTCGTCGTAGGGAACAGTGTCGCTGTGCCCGGCCAACACAAGCCCGCCAGGGCCCGTGCCGTAGGTTGCCAGCAAATTGAATTTGCCCGGCAGCACTTGCTGTATATCGCAGACGAAACCCAGATGGCCCAGCCAGCCGGCCAGCAAGTCGATGACCGGGCGGTTGGAGTGATCCAGTGCAGGCTGAGTGCAGCTCACCGAGGGGGCGGCGATAAGGGCCGCGAACTGGTCTTTCATGGACGGCAACGGCATAAGCAATTCCTCGGCGGTTTACATCACGTGGACCATCATAGGGGCATTGGCGTCCGGGGATAAACTGTCACGGTTGATGTCCTGTACACTGCACGGCCCTCGTAGCTGTGTAGAACCCGGCTGCGTCCCCCCGTTTATCAGCGATCAGCGCTTGGATTCTCCGGCCATGCAGAAAGAAACCGAAATCAAACTCCGCGTCAGCCGCGAAACCCTCATCGCTTTGCGTGAGCACCCACTGCTCAAAAAGCGCAACAAAAGTGGCTGGGAACGGCTTGAGCTGTTCAATCAATACTTCGATACCCCCGAGCGCGAGCTGGCTCACGCCAAGGTCGCACTGCGCTTGCGCCGCGACGGCGACGCAATCATCCAGACCCTCAAGACTCGCGGCCAGAGCATTGCAGGCCTGTCTGAGCGAAACGAATACAACTGGGATCTGCCCAAGGCCAAGCTGGACCTGAAAAAACTCGACGGCGAGTGCTGGCCCGAGCAACTGGCGGACCTGGACAAGAAGACCATCAAACCTGTGTTCACCACCGATTTTGTCCGCGAGAAGGCTGAAATCGCGTGGGGCCGTGGCAAATCCAAAGTGGTCATCGAAGCCGCTCTGGACTTGGGCAAAGTCATCGTCGGCAAACAGGAAGAGGAAATCTGCGAGCTGGAGCTTGAGCTGCGCGAAGGTGAGCCTGCTGCATTGCTGGAATTGGCCGCCGAGCTGGCCGAGAAGCTGGCGCTGATGCCGTGCGACATCAGCAAGGCCGAGCGTGGCTACCGTCTGTTCGACGCCAGTAGCTATTCGTTGAAGCTGCCGGCCCCTCAAATCGCGGCTGAGCTGTCGCTGGATGAAGCATTCGCGGCCATCGCCTGGTATCTGCTGGGCAGCAGTCAGCGTCTGGCTGAGCAATATCGCTTCAATGGCCATTGGAGTCTGCTGCAGGAGTGGGTTGAAATGCTCGCCGAGCTGCGTGCCCTGGCGGGCAGTCTCGGTCAGGCCGCACCGCGCTCGACCACTCACGATCTGCGCGCTGCGCTTGATGCCCTGCTCGAAGACTGGCGCACTCTGGTGCACGCCGGACAAGAAGATGCAGACGTCCGCGCTGCGGCGCACGAGCAATTTATCGAAGAGCTGGAAGACCCGCGCTGGGGTCAGTTTTCACTGAACACTTCGCGCTGGTTGATGGCCCGCAGCTGGACCGTCGAGCGTAATAACCGCGGGAACCGTCAGGGCGCTGCGATGGTTGAAAGCTGGGTAGCCCGTTTCCTTGCTGATGAAGCGACTGCCTTGAACCTGGCGCGTTATCAGCAACAACCGGAAGACTTGGCCGAGCAGTTGCCGCGTATCGAACGCATTCAGGTCTGGCTGCATTACGCTCGTACGGCGCTGGACCTTCCTGAGCTGGATCGCCTTTACGGCGAGCTGAACAAGCTGGAGCAGTTGGCGCATCTGGACATCACCGACGAAATCCTCGACGCTCGCCTGCAGCAGACCATCGTCGTGCTGCAAAGCCGGTCGTGGAAGGTGCTGTTGAAGATGTAATCCTGCAAGACTTCGGCGCGTACCTAAGCGCATCGCGAGCAAGCTCCCTCCCACAGTACGTCGGCGGATGGAATTCTCCGCCAACCATAAATTCTGTGGGAGGGAGCTTGCTCGTGATGTTTGTGAAGCGGTGGGGCGCCACGCCCTACCGATCAATCGGCAGGCTGGTGGTCGACTTGATTTCCGAAAGCGCCACTGTCGAATTCACCTCCTGAATTCCCGGCACCAGCGACAACTTCTCAAAGAAAAACCGCTCGTACGCCTCGATGTCCGGGGTGACGATGCGCAGCAAGAAGTCCACTGAACCCATCAGCACATAACACTCCAGCACCTCCGGGAAACCACGTATCGCGTCGGTGAGCTCGGTGAAGTTCGAGCGGCCGTGGGCGTTGAGTTTGACCTCGGCGAAGATTTGCGTGTTGAGCCCGATCTTCTTTCGATCCAGCAACGTCACCTGACGCCTGATCACGCCTTCATCCTTCAGACGCTGGATTCGACGCCAGCACGGCGACTGCGAAAGCCCGACGGCCTCCGCGATCTGCGCGCTGGACAGCGATGCGTCTTCTTGCAGCAAGGCGAGAATTTTTCGGTCGTAAGGATCCAGCTCCGTTTGCATAGTCAATTCTCTTGTCTGTGACTTTTCGCATTAACAAGTCTTTATATGGCGAAACCAGCCAATCTTAGAGCAGAAATTCCGGATTGCGCGTGTAAAAATTCTCCACACCTTGAATGCCCAATCCTGCGTCAGTGCAAAACAGGAGTATCCACCATGTCGCATCTCGAACCCGTGCAAAGCGGTCTGGCACGTCAGGACGTGTGGTCTGCCAGTAACGCAACGTGTCACGTGCGCTATCAGCTGTGGGTTGAGGCTGAGGCCGACTCCATCTGTCGAGTGCTCAACCTGTTCGCCATGCAGTACCTGATTCCGCAGCAGGTCAGTGTTGTGCAACAACAAGACATGTTGATGATCAAGGTTGAGGTCGATGGCCTGACGTGGCATCGCGCTCAGGTGATCGCCGAGAAAATGCGCAGTTTGATCAATGTTTGCTCGGTGGAACTGGAATCGATCGCTGGTCTGCATGCGGTTCCCGACGCCGCTTCATCGATGGCAGGTTAAGCCTGCGGGCAGGTTTATCCGAAAAATCGTAATGCCTGCTCACATGCAGGATGCAACAGCTGGCACGCTTGGGACTATTCTTGCTTACCGAAGTAAGCCGTCACGTCCAAAGGAGTCCGCATGTCCGTCCTCGCCTCATCATCTCAGGACCGCTGGCTGGATCTGAACGACCTGTTACGCGATCTGGTTGCGCAAGGGTTGATGGATCAAGACAGCGCCGAACAAGCGTTGACCCTGCGCCGCAGTGCGCAAAATGCCCAAGTCCATCCTGTGGAGTTTCTTGCCGCCCAGCAGTTCGACAATGGCAAACGGCCTGGCAAGAAACTCGATCTGGAAACGCTGACTGCCTGGCTGGCGGAACAGGCGGGCCAGCCTTACATGCGCATTGACCCGCTGAAAATCAACGTCGCGGCCGTCACCCCCTTGATGTCTTACGCGTTTGCCCAGCGCCACAAGATTTTGGCGGTGGATGTGGACCGGGACGCGGTGACCATCGCCAGCGCTCAACCTTTTGTCAGCGCCTGGGAAGCCGATCTGACTCATGTCTTGAAGCTGCCGATCAAGCGGGTGGTCGCCAACCCGGTCGATATTCAGCGCCTTGCGGTTGAGTTCTACCGACTGGCCAAGTCCGTCAGCGGAGCCAATGCAGCTGATCAGAAACTGACCAATCTGGGCAACTTCGAGCAATTGCTCAAGCTTGGTGCCAGTGACCAGGAGCCAGACGCCAACGATGCGCACATCGTCAACATCGTGGATTGGCTGTTTCAGTACGCCTTTCAGCAACGTGCCAGCGATATTCATATCGAGCCCCGCCGGGAGCAAGGCATGGTGCGCTTTCGTATCGACGGCGTGCTGCACAACGTTTATCAATTCCCGTCCCAGGTGAACATGGCGATTGTGAGCCGCCTGAAAAGCCTGGGAAGAATGAACGTGGCTGAAAAGCGTAAACCGCAGGATGGCCGGGTCAAGACCACAACCCCTGACGGGGGAGAGGTCGAGTTGCGCTTGTCGACGCTGCCTACGGCTTTTGGCGAAAAAATGGTAATGCGGATTTTCGACCCTGAAGTGTTGCTCAAGGACTTCGACCAACTGGGCTTTTCCAATGATGATCTGCGCCGATGGCAGGACATGACGCGCCAGCCCAATGGCATCATCCTCGTGACAGGCCCGACCGGTTCTGGCAAGACCACCACGCTGTACACCACGCTGAAGAAGCTGGCGACCTCCGAGGTCAATCTATGCACCATCGAAGACCCCATCGAAATGGTCGAGCCAGCGTTCAACCAGATGCAGGTTCAGCACAATATCGACCTGACCTTCGCCAGCGGCGTGCGCGCCCTGATGCGTCAGGACCCGGACATCATCATGATCGGCGAGATTCGGGACCTTGAAACCGCCGAAATGGCGATTCAGGCTGCGCTCACCGGGCACTTGGTGCTTTCGACGCTGCACACCAACGACGCGCCCAGTGCGATCAGTCGGCTGCTTGAACTGGGTGTGCCGCACTATCTGCTCAAGGCCACCATTCTCGGCGTAATGGCGCAACGCCTGGTGCGTACGCTGTGTCCGCACTGCAAGGCGCCGGTGGAACTGGACGAAGCCGACTGGCAGGCGTTGACGCGTCCGTGGCAGGCGCCCGTACCGACCGGTGCCCATCGAGCAGTGGGCTGCGTAGAATGCCGTGATACGGGTTACAGAGGCCGTGCAGGGGTGTACGAGATCATGGTGCTGTCGGATGCCGTGAAATCGCAGATCGTCGCTGACCTCGATCTCACCGGCTTGCGCCGCCAGGCCTTCAAGGAAGGGATGCGCAGCCTGCGACTGTCCGGCGCGCAGAAAGTGGCTGCCGGTTTGACTACGCTTGAAGAAGTGCTGCGCGTCACTCCGCAGAGCGAGCAGCGTTAAGGCACGGCCGCTTTCTTCTGTAGGAGCCAATTCATTCGCGAAAGATCTTTCAGCCGCTGAAGTGTTCACTGACTGAACGACGTCTCGCGAATGAATTCGCTCCTGCAGACAATCAGCGATAGTGTTCTGCACAGACGTACTCATTCAACAACCAACAGGGAAAAGTTATGCAAATCGGTAGTGTGGTTTTACTGTTCGTCGCTTTGGCGATCGCCATTGTGTTCATGGGTTTCAAGGTCGTGCCGCAAGGTTATCAATGGACGGTCGAACGCTTTGGTCGATACACCAACACCCTTAAACCGGGCCTGAACATCATCGTGCCGGTCATGGACCGCATCGGGCGCAAGATCAATGTCATGGAAAGCGTGCTGGATATCCCGCCGCAGGAAGTCATCACCGCTGACAACGCCACCGTACAGATCGATGCAGTGTGCTTCTTCCAGGTGGTCAATACCGCTCAGGCGGCTTACGAGATCAACAACCTGGAACACGCGCTGCGCAACCTGCTGCAAACCAATATTCGCACTGTGCTCGGCTCCATGGAGCTGGACGCGATGCTCAGCCAGCGCGACAACATCAATGAAAAACTGCTTCGTACTGTCGATGAAGCGACGGCGCCGTGGGGCATCAAGATCACCCGGATTGAAATCAAGGACATCAGCCCGCCTGCCGACTTGATGGCTGCAATGAGTGGCCAGATGAAGGCGGAGCGGATCAAGCGTGCGCAGATTCTGGAGGCTGAAGGCTTGCGAGCGTCTGCGATCCTCACTGCCGAAGGTAAGAAGCAGGCGCAGATCCTCGAAGCCGAAGGCGGACGGCAGGCTGCATTCCTCGAATCTGAGGCGCGAGAACGCCAGGCCGAAGCAGAGGCCAGGGCAACGCAAGTGGTTTCCGAAGCTATCGCCACCGGCAACGTTCAGGCGATCAATTATTTCGTCGCGCAAAAGTACATTGATGCGCTGGGCCAACTGGCGTCCGCCAACAACAGCAAAGTGATCCTGATGCCGCTGGAAGCCAGCCAGGTAATTGGCGCGGTGGGCGGTATCGGGGAGATCGTCAAAGCCACGTTCGGCACGCAGCCACCCACACCGACCAAGACGGTCTGAGGGGGACGGCATGCTGGACTACCTGCAAAATCTGGCGTTCTGGGACTGGCTTGCGCTGGGTACCGTGCTGTTGATTCTCGAAGTGTTTGGCGCGGGCGGGTATCTGCTGTGGATAGGCGTGGCGGCCGCGTCGGTCGGCATCCTGACCTACATCGTTACCGGTATGCCGTGGGAACTGCAGTTTCTGCTGTTTGCCTTGCTGTCGGTGCTGACTGCTGTCTACTGGTGGCGCCGGCAGCGTGTGGTCATACGGCAATCCGATCAGCCAGGGCTGAACATGCGTGGACAGGAATTGATCGGGCGGACGTTTATCGTGCATGACGCCATTGTCGCGGGGCGCGGCAAGATCAAGGTCAATGACGGTGTATGGATGGTCATTGGGCCTGACGCGCTGGCAGGTAGCCTGGTGCGAGTGGTGAGTCAGGAGGGGGCGATCCTCAAGGTCGAACCTGCTTGAGGTGAGCCTCGGTGGGCGCTGGCTGGCCCATCATTCGTTCTGTTGAGTGAGCTCCAGCACCCGGTCAACCAGCTTGTTAATACCCGCCGCCGCCTCACCAATGGACGTGGCCACCATGTAGGCGGGCGTGCAGACCAGCTTCCTGGCTTTGTCTTCGACGATTTCAGTGGCTTCACAGTCTTCGTGCTGGCCGCCCATTTTGGTGATCTTGGCAGCGGTGTCGGCGTCGTTGCCGATGGTGCAGGTGACGCCGGGACCATAGATTTTGGCGGCAAGGGCGGGGGACACGCAGATCAGGCCGATCGGTTTACCCGCTTCGGCGAATGCTTCGGCCATCGCCAACACTTCAACCTGGAGCTTGCAGCCCGCGCCTTCAGCTGCAAAGTTGGACAGGTTTTTCGCTGCGCCAAAGCCACCCGGGATGATGAGCGCGTCGAATTCGCTGATGTCAGCCTCACGAATATCCTCGATTGCCCCACGCACGATGCGCGCAGATTCGACGAGCACGTTACGCGTCTCGGGCATTTCTTCCCCGGTGATGTGATTGACGACGTGATGCTGCGCAATATTGGGCGCGAAGCACTTCACGTGTGCGCCGCGTTGATCAAGCCGCAGCAGGGTAAGTACGCTTTCCTGGATTTCTGCGCCGTCATAAACGCCACAGCCGGAAAGAATGACGGCCACTTTCTTGGTCATGCTGAGTGCTCCCTGTTTTTGCTCGCTGGCGGACCGGTTGCGCTGGATCAGTGCTTTTACAGCGCAGCACACGGCGATCAGCAGCGCCGACGATGCCAAATGTCCACTAGTTTGCGTTGGGTTGCCACAGGGTTTTTGCTGGAAAGCGAGGAGGGCGATGCATGGCCTGCCGGGCGCAATATCGGGTATTGCGCGCGGGGCGGGTTACTCGTCAGGCCGGTTCTTGACTTCGACAGTGGCGGGAATGGCCAGCTTGGCCTGCCTGGCGATGCGGGCGTTTTTCAGCCTGCGACGCACCCAGAGCCCGGCACCCAGGATGAGCAGTGCGCCGAGCACCCACAACTCGTATTTCTTGACGTTGCCCAGCAAGCCTTCGAGCACTGCGCCAAAGTGATAGGCGGCAGCTCCGAGTGCGGCAGCCCACACCGCCGCGCCGATTCCGTTAAGCAACAAATAGCGGCCCGGCGGATACCCCGACAAGCCGATGGCAACCGGCATTACCGTTCGCAGTCCGTAAACGAAACGAAAGCTCAGCACCCAAATGTCCGGATGTCGCCGAATATGTTCCAGCGCCCTATCACCCATGAGCTGCCAGCGTGGCTTGCGGGCCAGCAGTTTGCGGCCGTGCTTGCGCCCCATGAAATACCACAGCTGATCGCCGGCGTAGCTGCCGAAAAACGCTACGACCACCACCAGATTGATGTCCATGTATCCGCGGAACGCAAGAAATCCGGCAAGTACCAGAATGGTCTCACCTTCAAAAAAGGTCCCTAGGAAGAGGGCAAAGTAGCCAAATTCTTGCAGAAATTGCTGGAGCATCATGAGGGTGCTGGCGAAATGAACGCGCAGCCTAACTCGCCCACGGCATTCAGGAAAGTGTGGAAATGTGTCTCGGCATTAAAGTTTCCTACGTTGCAGATGCAATGTTCCTTCACAAATGATGGTAGTGCTCGGGCACCGTACCGCAACTACGACTGTCACACAGTAGTCATAATGGCGGCTTATAACTGTCGCGCTTGCCCGCCCGCGCAGGTTGAAGGCATCTTGGCTGGTGTTTACCATCCGGTCACGCCCGCCTATCGATTCGGTGCAAGACGGTCCGCCCGCCGCGTGACCGCACCATCCGGCCTGGCGTCTTCAACGTTATGGCCAGCGCAATAGCCCTACAGGATCATTCATGAATACCGAAGGACTCACCGAAGCCGCCGTCGAGATCGATGCCCAGGACGCTACTCCAGTCGTCGAACCGACGATTGAAGTCTTACCGGCCCTGGAGCCTCCTCACCCGGTGGCACCCGCTATCGTCGTCCCTAACCTGGATGACACCAGCCTCTACATCCACCGCGAACTGTCGCAGTTGCAGTTCAACATTCGCGTGTTGGAGCAGGCGCTTGATGAGTCCTACCCGCTGCTTGAGCGGCTGAAGTTCCTGCTGATCTTCTCCAGTAACCTGGATGAATTCTTCGAAATCCGTGTGGCCGGCCTCAAAAAGCAGATCACCTTCGCCCGCGAACAAGCTGGCGCCGATGGCTTGCAGCCGCATCAGGCGCTTGCTCGCATCAGTGAACTGGTTCATGGCCACGTTGATCGTCAGTACGCCATTCTCAACGACATCCTTTTGCCGGAACTCGAAAAGCATCAGGTGCGTTTCATTCGTCGTCGTTACTGGACCACCAAGCTAAAAACCTGGGTGCGCCGTTACTTCCGTGACGAGATCGCTCCGATCATTACCCCGATTGGCCTCGATCCGACGCACCCGTTCCCGCTGTTGGTAAACAAAAGCCTGAACTTCATCGTTGAGCTGGAAGGCATCGACGCTTTCGGTCGCGATTCGGGTCTGGCGATCATTCCGGCGCCGCGTCTGCTGCCTCGCATCATCAAGGTGCCGGAAGAGGTTGGCGGGCCTGGCGATAACTATGTATTCCTGTCGTCAATGATCCACGCGCATGCCGATGACTTGTTCCAAGGCATGAAGGTCAAGGGTTGCTATCAGTTCCGCCTGACCCGTAACGCCGACCTGGCGCTGGATTCCGAAGACGTAGAAGACCTGGCGCGTGCGCTGCGGGGCGAGCTGTTTTCACGTCGCTATGGCGATGCGGTGCGTCTGGAAGTGGCGGACACCTGTCCGAAACACCTGTCGGACTACTTGCTCAAGCAGTTCAACCTGAGCGAGACAGAGTTGTACCAGGTCAATGGCCCGGTCAACCTCACGCGGCTTTTCAGCATCACTGGCCTCGACAGCCACCCGGAGCTGCAATACCTGCCGTTCACGCCAGCCATTCCGAAGCTGCTGCAGAACAGCGAAAACATCTTCAACGTGATCAGCAAGCAGGACATCCTGCTGTTGCACCCGTTCGAGTCTTTCACGCCGGTAGTGGATTTGCTGCGTCAGGCAGCCAAAGACCCTCACGTGCTGGCGGTGCGCCAAACCCTTTACCGCAGCGGCGCCAACTCTGAAATCGTTGATGCACTGGTGGACGCCGCGCGCAACGGCAAGGAAGTCACGGCGGTCATTGAGCTGCGTGCACGGTTCGACGAAGAATCCAACCTGCAACTCGCCAGCCGTTTGCAGGCAGCGGGCGCGGTAGTGATTTACGGTGTGGTCGGTTTCAAGACGCACGCCAAGATGATGCTGATCCTGCGTCGCGAGGCGGGGGAGATCGTGCGTTACGCGCATTTAGGTACGGGCAACTATCACGCCGGCAACGCGCGTCTTTATACCGACTACAGCTTGCTGACCTCAGACGACGCTTTGTGCGAGGACGTGGGCAAGCTGTTCAGTCAGTTGATCGGCATGGGCAAGACTTTGCGCATGAAGAAGTTGCTGCATGCACCGTTCACCCTGAAAAAGGGCATGCTCGACATGATCGCCCGCGAGACCCAGTTTGCGCTTGAAGGCAAGCCGGCTCACATCATCGCCAAGTTCAACTCCCTGACCGATCCGAAGATCATTCGGGCGTTGTACAAGGCCAGTCAGTCCGGGGTGAAAATCGATCTCGTGGTGCGCGGGATGTGCTGTCTGCGCCCTGGCATTGCGGGCGTGTCGCACAACATTCACGTGCGCTCGATCATCGGCCGCTTCCTTGAGCACACGCGGGTGTTCTATTTCCTCAATGGCGGTGAAGAACAGATGTTTCTGTCCAGCGCCGACTGGATGGAGCGCAACCTCGACAAGCGCGTCGAGACCTGCTTCCCGGTTGAGGGCAAGAAGCTGATTCTGCGGGTCAAGAAGGAACTGGAGTCATACCTGACCGACAACACTCACAGCTGGCTGCTGCAGTCTGATGGCCGGTATGTGCGCAGCACGCCAACCGGCAATCAGAACGCCCGAAGCGCCCAGGCGACCCTGCTGGAACGCCTGAGCAACCCGGTTCTCAGCGTACGGTAAGGTCGATCCCGACTCGGGTCAGCCAGTCGGCTTCCAGGCCGAAGTCGGCCTGAGTCAGCTGGTTGTTCTCAAGCCAGCCATCGGGGAACAGCACGTCAAGGCTATTGCCATTGGCAGTCAGCACAGGTTGCGGCATCTCTTGGGTGCCGCGAATGTGATGAAACAGGATCGCGAAGCGCAGCAGTACGCACAGTCGGATCAGCTTCACGCCTTCAGCGCCAAACTCGGCGAATTTATCCTTCGGAATATTACGGCGATGGCCGCGCACCAGCAGCGCGAGCATTTGCTGGTCTTCACGCGAGAACCCGGCCAGGTCCGAGTGCTCTATCAGGTAGGCACCGTGCTTGTGGTATTGGTAATGCGCGATGTCGAGCCCGACTTCGTGGACCTTCGCCGCCCAGCTCAGTAGTTCCCGATAGCTGTCGTCTTCCAGGTCCCACGCTTTGGCGACCTGCTCCAGCGCATGCAGCGCTTTGCGCTCGACGCGTTCAGCCTGTTCCAGATCAACGTGGTAGCGGTCCATGAGCGAACCGAGGGTGCGTTCACGTACATCCTCGTGATGATGGCGACCCAGCAGGTCGTAGAGCACGCCTTCGCGCAGTGCACCTTCGCAGTGGTCCATGCGCTGAAGTTCGAGGGCATCGAAAATCGCTTCAAGAATCGCCAGCCCTGCCGGAAAGATCGCGCGGCGGTCAGGCTTGATACCGTCGAAGTCGATCTTGTCGACTTCACCCAGCTTGAAAAGCTTGCGCTTGAGCCAGGCGAGCCCTTCTGCGTTGACCTCCCCGGTGCCATGGCCGCCCGCCTTGAGCGCCAGACCGATGGCGCGGATCGTGCCAGAAGAGCCGATCGCCTCATCCCAGGTCAGGCGGTGCAGAGCGTGTTCGATGCTCATGATCTCCAGCCGCGCGGCTGTGTAGGCCTGGGCGTAACGCGCCGGGGTGATTTTGCCGTCTTTGAAATAACGCTGAGTAAAGCTGACGCAGCCCATTTGCAGGCTTTCACGCAGCAACGGCTCAAAGCGCTGGCCGATGATGAACTCGGTGCTGCCACCGCCAATGTCGGCAACCAAACGTTTGCCTGGGGTATCGGCCAGTGTGTGTGAGACGCCGAGGTAGATCAGACGCGCTTCTTCTCGGCCGGAAATGACTTCAACGGGATGGCCCAGGATTTCTTCAGCGCGACGGATGAATTCGCCGCGATTACGTGCTTCTCGCAGGGCGTTGGTGCCGACGATCCGGACGGCGCCCGGCGGCATTCCATTAATCAGTTGGGCAAAACGCTTGAGGCAGTCGAGTCCGCGCTGCATGGACTCTTCGCTGAGCTGGCGCTCGTCGTCGATCCCGGCGGCCAGCTGCACTTTCTCGCCCAAGCGCTCAAGAATGCGTATTTCGCCCTGATTGGCTTTGGCTACCACCATGTGAAAACTGTTGGAGCCCAAGTCGATCGCAGCGATCAGCGAGAGGTTTTTGGCTGTGGATTGCGGCATGGAAAAAAGGCCTCGGTCGATAACCCCGACATCGTGCCACGATCCAGCACTGCCGCCAAACGTGATGACGATGAAGATCCGGTGCTGGCTCCCTGCGGTGCGCTTTCGCGAAGCAGGTGCGGGCTCTGTAGGAGCGAACTTGTTCGCGAAGCGTCATGCCTGACACGCCGCATTGGCCGCCTCGCCAACAAGTGGAATCTACAGAGCAATGCTAGGCGCCCTGTTCGACCGATCCAATGAAATTCGCCAGCTCTGGCGTTCTTGGGTTGGCCATCAGGATTTTTGGGTCACCCACCTCATGCACCTTTCCCTGATGCATGAAAACCAGCTTGTCACCGACTTCCCGGGCGAAGCGCATTTCGTGGGTCACCATGATCAAGGTCATGCCGTCTTTGGCGAGTTGACGCACCACGCTGAGCACTTCATTGACCAGCTCCGGGTCGAGTGCCGAAGTAATTTCATCGCACAGCAGCACTTTAGGCGACATGGCCAGCGCACGGGCAATGGCCACGCGCTGCTGCTGTCCGCCTGACAATCGGTCAGGGAACGCATCGAATTTCTCACCCAGCCCCACGCGTTCGAGCATCTCTCGCGCAAGCTTGGCCGCTTGGGCCTTCGACACCTTCTTCACCACTTGCGGGGCGAGCATCACGTTTTCGCCAACCGTCAGGTGCGCGAACAGGTTGAACTGCTGAAACACCATCCCGACTTTCTGACGCAACGAGCGCAAGTCAGCGCGTGCGGCGTCGAGGTACTCGCCATCAACTTCGATTACGCCATCGTTGATCGACTCAAGGCCGTTGAGCGTGCGCAACAGGGTGCTTTTGCCCGAGCCGCTACGGCCGATGATAGCCACGACCTGGCCCTCCTCGACGGTCAGATCGATGCCTTTAAGGACGTGATGATCGCCGTAGTACTTATGCAGCGCGGAAATTCTAAGCAGAGGCATGAAGTCTCCTTTCCAGGTAGCGAGCGCTGAGCGACAGCGGGTAGCAAAGCATGAAGTAGCCCAAGGCAACGAAGCCGTAGACCATAAAAGGTTGAAACGTGGCGTTGGCGAGCATGCCGCCGGTTTTGGTCAGTTCGGTAAAGCCGATGATCGACGTCACCGCTGTACCTTTGACCACTTGCACCGAGAACCCCACGGTGGGCGCCACTGCAATGCGCAACGCCTGCGGCAGGATGACGTAGCGCAACTGCTCAAGGGGCGTCAGTGCAAGGCTTGCCGACGCTTCCCACTGCCCTTTGGAAATCGATTCGACACAGCCGCGCCAGATTTCAGCCAGGTAAGCGCTGGTAAACAGCGTCAGCGCCAGCGCCGCTGCGACCCAGGGCGAAATATCAACGCCCAGCAGCGCAACGCCGAAGAACACCAGAAACAGCTGCATCAACAGCGGCGTACCTTGAAACAGCTCGATGTGGCAGCGCGCAAGGGTGCGAAACGCAGACGTGTCTGAGATACGCATCGTCATCACCAGCAAGCCGATGATCCCGCCACCGATGAACGCCACCAGCGACAGTGCCAGCGTCCATTGCAGGCCGATCAGCAAATTGCGCACGATGTCCCATAGCGTGAAATCCATCAGCGGCTCCTTGCGATATAGCGACGCCCGATCCAGCCGAGCAACTGGCGAATCAGCAGCGCCATGCACAGGTAAATCAGCGTGGTAACGATGTAGGTCTCGAACGCGCGGAAGTTACGTGACTGAATGAAGTTGGCCGCGAAGCTCAACTCCTCGGTCGCGATCTGCGAACACACTGCCGAGCCAAGCATCACGATGATGATCTGGCTGCTGAGCGCCGGCCAGACTTTGCCCAGCGCCGGGACCAGCACCACATGACGGAAGGTCTCGTAGCGCGTCATCGCCAAGGCGGCCGACGCCTCGATCTGTCCGGGGGAAATCGCCTGGATGCCCGCCCGGATGATTTCCGTGGAGTAGGCGCCCAGGTTGATCACCATGGCCAGGATCGCAGCCTGCCATTCGGAAATCTGGATACCCAGCGACGGTAGGCCGAAGAAGATAAAGAACAACTGCACCAGAAACGGTGTGTTGCGTATCAGCTCGACATAAACCCCGAAAATGGCCGAGAACGGCTGGATTTTCCAGGCCCTGACGATGGCGCCGACGATGCCCAGGCTAACCCCGAGCAGTGTCCCTATCGCGGTCAGTTCCAGCGTGAACAAGGCCCCGCGCAACAGAAGATCAGCGTTTTGCAGGACCGGTATGAAGTCGAACTGATAAGCCATTTAAAAGCCCCGGATCAGATGCTGTAAGTAAAGCGCAGCGATCAAAGATCGGCAGGCAGAGGTTGCTTGAGCCAGGTCTGGGAGTTCTTTTCAAGGACGCCGTCTTTCTTCCCGGCTTCGATGATTTCATTCACTTTGGCCAACAGTTCAGGTTGCCCTTTGTTCACGCCGACGTAGACCGGGGAGTCCTTGAGTTTCACTTTCAGCGCCGGGATACGCTTGGGATTCTTCTCGCTGATAGCGACCATGACCACGTTGCCGCTGGCAATCAGGTCAGTCTGGCCCGCCAGATAGGCAGCGATGGTCGAGTTGTTGTCTTCGAAGCGCTTGATGGTCACTTCAGGTGGGGCGACTTTGGTCAGCTCGATGTCCTCGATGGCGCCACGGGTCACGCTGATGGTTTTGCCTTTGAGGTCGTCCAGGCTGTTGATGGCTGCATCAGGCGGGCCAAACACAGCCAGATAGAACGGGGCGTACGCACTGGAGAAATCAATGACTTTCTCACGGTCCGGGTTTTTGCCGAGGCTGGAGATCACCAGGTCGACTTTGCCAGTGGTCAGGTACGGAATGCGGTTGGTGCTATTGACCGGCGTCAGCTCTAGCTTGACCTTCAGCTGGTTGGCAATCAGTTGTGCAGTGTCGATGTCCAGACCACGCGGTTTCATGTCTGGGCCGACCGAACCAAATGGTGGGAAGTCCTGTGGTACAGCGACTTTCAAGGTGCCGCGTGCGGTCACGTCATCAAGGCCGTTGGCATGGGCGGGAGCTTGGGTGAGCATCAGGCTGGCAAACAGGGCGGCAAGCAGAGCGCTGGAACGCTTGGTCATGTGACGTCTCCGGGACGAAAGATGGACAGTTCTCAAGCCATCAGTGCACAGCCCATGCCAGCACCCCCACAGCACCGGGTATTGCGGGCTATAGCGTGGATTTGGTCTTACTGGTCTGAACAGTTGCAGGTTTCTTCGCCCTCCTTTGGAGCGGCTGAAAGCCAGGACGCACCTGGCTTGGGCGTCACTTGCTCTATTGGCGAGATGGTTATACAAGAGGTTTTTCGACGAGAAATATGCCTGAGCTGTCATGCATCCGAGCCCTATCGCAGTACCCGAAGCGGCCTTTCAGGCGATCCGAAAACTGATCGCCGAGCAAGGCTATGCACCCGGCGACAGCCTGCCTTCACAGCGGGACCTTGCGTTGCGCCTTGGCGTCAGTCGCGCTTCGCTGCGTGAGGCATTGTCCTCATTGAGTGCGCTGGGGGTTGTCAGCGTGCAGCCTGGCAAAGGCGTGTTCGTTCAAGCTATTTCTGAACCACAACAGAGCACTGGGGGGTTTTCCTGGCCTTTCGCAGCGACTGCCTCGCCGACTGAGACATTTCAGCTGCGCTACGCCCTCGAAGGCTTTGCGGCGGGGCTCGCGGCAGTGACAATGACGGCTGAAGAGCGTGACCGCCTGGAGGACAACGTCGAATCGATGCGCCTTGAGTTGCGTGCCGGTGATTTCGATTGCGCTGCGCGGTTGGACTTTGATTTTCATCGCCGCATTCTCGTCGCCAGTGGCAACCAGGCGATTCTCAGCATTATTACTGCCAGCGCTGACATCTTCCTTGAGAGCCAGAAACTGCCGTTCATTCGCCCCGGCAGGGCCATGGAAACCTGGCAGGAGCATCGCAAGATCCTGCGGGCACTGGCGCGCAATGCATCGGGGCCGGCGCAAAAAGCCATGCAGGAGCACATACGGGGCGCAGCACTGCGGACCGGGATCGTATTTGTTGCGCCGTCGGGCTGAATTTCCCTTCAATTACCTCGCTAATACGCGGTCATAGCAAGAGACAATCACCCCTGGCTTCCTGTCACGGCGCTGTGCCGCTATGATGGAACACGTTTTTTTGCCTACGACCTCGGAGAGACTCTCATGAGTAGCGAACTTATCAAACACGTTAGCGACGCAAGCTTCGAAGCCGACGTGCTCAAAGCCTCCGGTCCTGTTCTGGTGGATTACTGGGCTGAATGGTGTGGCCCGTGCAAGATGATTGCTCCAGTTCTGGACGACATCGCTGGCACCTACGAAGGCAAGCTGACCATTGCCAAGCTGAACATCGACGAAAACAAGGAAACGCCAGCCAAGCACGGCGTTCGCGGTATTCCGACCCTGATGCTGTTCAAGGACGGTGAAGTGGCGGCGACCAAGGTCGGCGCGCTCTCCAAGTCTCAGTTGCAAGCGTTCCTCGACGCTAACATCTGATGGCTCTAAAGCCCCGCAAATCGCGGGGTTTTTTTTGGTCGACGTACTAGACGCTTGGAAAATCAGGTGGTACATTCGGCCCCGCAACGGCTTCTCCGTTGCCCCCTGCTAGCCGTCGCCGACGCTCTCCTTTCGATTTACTACGCGATCCTGTCGCCTTCTCTGCGGCGCGGCCTCATTAAGCCCAAAGCTTAATTTCCCCCTCCATACATGATTACGTCATTCCTATATGAACCTGACTGAACTCAAGCAAAAGCCTATTACCGATCTGCTCGAAATGGCCGAACAGATGGGCATAGAAAATATGGCCCGTTCGCGCAAGCAGGATGTGATCTTCTCCCTGCTGAAGAAGCACGCTAAAAGCGGCGAGGAAATCTCCGGTGACGGCGTGCTGGAGATCCTCCAGGACGGCTTCGGATTCCTGCGCTCGGCTGACGCTTCGTATCTTGCGGGCCCTGATGACATCTATGTCTCGCCCAGCCAGATCCGCCGCTTCAACTTGCGTACCGGCGACACCATCGTCGGCAAGATTCGCCCGCCAAAAGAAGGCGAGCGTTATTTCGCGCTGCTCAAGGTCGACACGATCAACTACGACCGTCCAGAGAACGCGAAGAACAAGATTCTTTTCGAAAACCTGACGCCGTTGTTCCCGACCATCCGCATGAAGATGGAAGCCGGTAACGGCTCTACCGAAGACCTTACCGGCCGAGTCATCGACCTGTGTGCGCCCATCGGTAAAGGTCAACGCGGCCTGATCGTTGCACCGCCAAAAGCGGGCAAGACCATCATGCTGCAGAACATCGCGTCGAACATCACGCGTAACAACCCGGAAGTGCACCTGATCGTTCTGCTGATCGACGAGCGTCCGGAAGAAGTAACCGAAATGCAGCGCACCGTGCGCGGCGAAGTAGTTGCTTCCACCTTCGATGAGCCACCAACTCGTCACGTGCAGGTCGCCGAAATGGTGATCGAGAAGGCCAAGCGCCTTGTCGAGCACAAGAAAGACGTGGTCATCCTGCTTGACTCCATCACCCGTCTGGCTCGCGCCTACAACACTGTCATCCCAAGCTCCGGCAAGGTGTTGACCGGTGGTGTGGATGCCCATGCGCTTGAGAAGCCAAAGCGTTTCTTCGGTGCTGCGCGCAACATCGAAGAAGGCGGTTCGCTGACCATCATCGCTACCGCGCTGGTTGAAACCGGCTCGAAGATGGATGAAGTGATCTACGAAGAATTCAAAGGCACCGGCAACATGGAGCTGCCTCTGGATCGCAAGATCGCAGAGAAGCGCGTCTTCCCAGCCATCAACATCAACCGTTCCGGCACACGCCGTGAAGAGTTGCTGACGGCTGACGACGAGCTGCAACGTATGTGGATTCTGCGCAAGCTGCTGCATCCTATGGATGAAGTCGCTGCCATCGAGTTCTTGATCGACAAGCTGAAACAGACCAAGACAAACGATGAGTTCTTCCTGTCGATGAAGCGTAAATAAGACGCTCAAACAAAAAGGCTGAACTGCTAAAAACGAATGGTGTCCCTTGGGACACCATTTTTTTTCAGGCGCTTTTGATAAAAGCGCGACAAGGAGCGTCATGCACACCTTCGTTAATCGTCGAGACATCGACGGCTTGCGGGCTCTGGCTGTTATTCCGGTTGTACTCTTCCACTTCGGTCTGGGTCTAAGCGGAGGGTTCGTCGGTGTAGATGTGTTTTTTGTGATCTCCGGTTATCTGATCACTTCCATCATCTTCCGTGAAATCAACGCCGGGCGATTCAGCTTCGCTGACTTCTGGGCACGTCGCGCCCGTCGAATCATGCCGGCGCTGAGTGTCGTCTTGCTCGCCACGCTGGCGGTCGGCTGGTTCATCATGCCAGCCAGCGACTATTCGCAACTGGGCCGCGCAGTGCGTTACCAGGCGATGTTCATCTCCAATATCCTGTTCATGCGCCAGGACGGTTACTTCAACCCTGCGTCTGACTTCAAACCGTTGCTGCATACATGGTCACTGTCGGTGGAAGAGCAGTACTACATCTTCTTTCCGCTGCTGATGGTTCTTCTGACCCGCTATTTGCGTCACTGGCGGTTGATGCTGGCTGGCCTGTTGCTGGTGTCGTTCTCCCTCAATGTCTGGATGATCGAGCGCGAGCCGGACGCTGCGTTTTTTCTGCTGCCAATGCGGGCGTGGGAGCTGCTGTGTGGCGCTATGCTGGCCGTGCTTCCAGTGTCAAAGCGCTCATTTGCCCCGGCGATTTATCAGGCCGTCAGCCTTGCCGGCCTGGCGATGGTGCTGTTTGCAATCCTCACGTTTGACCGGACGACGCAGTTCCCTGGTTGGGCGGCGCTGATGCCGGTGCTGGGAGCAACCGCGATGCTCTGGGCCAATGGTCAGACGCCGACCCTGGTTGGGCGTTTATTGAGCACACGTCCGATGGTGGGCGTGGGTCTGATTTCCTACTCGCTGTACCTGTGGCACTGGCCCATTTTTGTCTACGCCAATGCCGCGTCGGTGGACGGTATGCAGGCTCGCGAGGCGTTGATGTGGGTTGCGCTCAGCGTCGCGCTGGGCTGGCTGAGCTGGCGCTTTGTCGAGCTGCCATTTCGTGAGAAACGTTGGCTGTCGGGGCGCAAACCTGTGCTGGTGGGAGGGCTGGTCTCCATGCTTGTCATCGCACTGGCCGGTCAGGCAATTCGATCGGCCGATGGCGTGCCGAGCCGGTTATCGGGGCAGGCGATGCAATATGCGCAGGCGCGGGAGTGGTAGATGGGCCAGATGGACTGCCTGCTGCAGCGCAACAGTCCGGACCTGAGCAAGGTGTGTCGGTTTGGCGCAGATCCGGCGATGCCGCCGTCCCGACTGGTGTGGGGAGACAGCCATGCCGCAGCATTGATGCCGGCGATCAAGGATGATGCGCAACAGTTTTCGATGCCCGTCTGGCTGGCGAGTCTGTCCGGCTGTGTACCAACGTTTAGCCCCGACCTGCGTCAGCAATGCAAAGACTTCAATCAGCAGATGCTGCACATGGTCAGCCAGCAACACATTCGTGACGTCGTTCTTGCCGCGCGCTGGAGCCTGTATCTGTACGGCGAAGAGGATGGCGACTGGCAGCATGTGCTTTATCGCAAGGACAGCCGTGCTGTCGCCGAGCAAAAGATGGCCCACGATCTGACCCATATGGTCGCCAGCCTTCGAGCCACAGGTGCTCATGTCTGGATTTTCAAAGAAGTACCGCTTCAGCGCCAAGGCACGGTCGCGCGGCTTAGCAGTCTGGCGATGATTGGCCGTTCGGCTGAAAAAGTCGGACGGCCCATTGCCGATCATTACGCGCGCCAGCGATTTCTGAATGCGCTATTCGATCAGTTGAGCGCTGCAGATCCGCAGGTGCATGTGGTCGATCCTGCACCGCTGATGTGTGTCGCCGGCATCTGTCGGGCCGAGTTCGATGGCTTTTCTCAGTACATGGACGAAAACCATCTCTCTGATCAGGGCGGTGAACGAATGAAGCCATTGCTGGCGCCGATTTTCCTGAGTGAAAGCGCTCGATAACTCGGGTAAATACGCGTTTCTGGGCTGCTGTTAATCCTCAGAGCAGGTAGGATGTGCGTCTATTTGTTAAGTGGCCGGGTTAATGAAATTCAAGGATCTACGGGATTTCGTGCAGCAGCTTGAGCAGCGCGGAGAGTTGAAACGCATCCAGGTTCCCATTTCCCCTGTCTTGGAAATGACCGAAATCTGCGACCGGACCTTGCGCAGCAAGGGCCCGGCCCTGTTGTTCGAAAACCCGACCGGCTACGACATCCCGGTGCTCGGCAATCTGTTCGGCACGCCGGAGCGCGTGGCGATGGGTATGGGCGCAGAAGCGGTCAGCGAGCTGCGTGAAATCGGAAAGCTGCTGGCTTTTCTCAAAGAGCCCGAGCCGCCAAAAGGCCTGAAAGACGCTTGGTCCAAGCTGCCGATCTTCCGAAAAGTGATTGCCATGGCCCCGAAAGTGGTCAAGGACGCAGCTTGTCAGGAGATCGTGATCGAAGGCGACGACGTTGACCTTGGCATGTTGCCCGTCCAGACCTGCTGGCCCGGCGATGTCGGCCCGCTGATTACCTGGGGTCTGACCGTCACACGGGGTCCCAACAAAGAGCGCCAGAACCTGGGCATTTATCGCCAGCAAGTGATCGGCCGGAACAAGGTCATCATGCGTTGGTTGAGCCACCGCGGCGGCGCGCTGGATTTTAAAGAGTGGCGCGACAAGCATCCCGGTAAGCCTTTCCCGGTTTCGGTGGCGCTGGGCGCTGACCCTGCCACCATTCTCGGCGCGGTGACACCTGTGCCCGATAGCCTGTCCGAATACGCTTTCGCGGGCTTGCTGCGTGGTAACCGCACCGAGTTGATCAAATGCCGTGGCAACGACCTGCAAGTCCCGGCCAGCGCGGAAATCGTGCTTGAGGGCGTGATTCATCCGGGCGAAATGGCCGACGAAGGCCCTTACGGCGATCACACAGGCTATTACAACGAGGTCGACAGCTTCCCGGTCTTTACCGTCGAGCGCATCACCCATCGCATCAAGCCGATTTACCACAGTACCTACACCGGCCGTCCGCCTGATGAGCCAGCGATTCTGGGTGTGGCATTGAACGAAGTGTTCGTCCCGATCCTCCAAAAGCAGTTCCCGGAAATCACTGATTTCTATCTGCCGCCGGAAGGCTGCTCATACCGCATGGCCATCGTGACGATTAAAAAGCAGTATCCGGGTCACGCCAAACGCGTCATGTTAGGTGTGTGGTCGTTTCTGCGACAGTTCATGTACACCAAATTCGTTATCGTCACTGACGACGATATCAACGCCCGGGACTGGAATGACGTGGTCTGGGCGATTACTACGCGCATGGACCCGAAGCGCGATACGGTGATGATCGATAACACCCCGATCGACTACCTCGATTTCGCTTCGCCAGTCTCCGGACTGGGTTCAAAAATGGGCCTGGATGCCACCAACAAATGGCCGGGCGAGACCACTCGAGAGTGGGGGCGCGCCATCGTCAAGGACGAAGCCGTCACTCGCCGGATCGACGACATCTGGAACCAATTAGGAATAGATTGATGCGCGTAACCTTGCAGCCTTCGGGCGCAGTGCTTGAGATGTTGCCCGGTGAGCGAATCCTGGAAGCGGCTCAGCGTTTGGGCTATGAATGCCCCAATAGCTGTCGCAACGGTAATTGTCACATCTGTTCGGCGATATTGGTCGAAGGCAGCGTTACGCAAGAAGATGTCGTGCATGACCATGGCGAAATATATGCCTGTATAGCCGTGCCGCTCGAAGATTGCGTAGTGATGTGGGATGGCGTGTTGGCGCTCGGTGAACTACCGGTGCGCAAATTGGCGTGCCAGGTTGTCGAGTGCGCAGAGGTCGGCGGTGACGTTTATCGCGTGACACTGCGCGCGCCAGCAGGCAAGCCGCCGCGTTATCACGCCGGTCAGTACCTGATGATCAGTCGCGACGATGGCGAAAAGTCTGCGTTCTCGATGGCCTCCGCGCCCGAATCCGGACGCGACCTTGAGATGCACGTGTTGGCACGTGAAAGCAGCGCACAGAATCTCATCGCTCAACTGCAACGTGACGGCATGGCGCAAATCTCCTTGCCGTTCGGCGACACCCACCTCGCAGAGTTGCCTGATGGCCCGCTGGTGTTGATCGCTGCCGGGACTGGGATGGCGCAAATGCACAGCTTGATCGAGCATTGTCGCGCCAAGGGTTTTGCACATCCGGTGCACCTGTATTGGGGCGTGCGCCGTCCTGAAGACTTCTACGAAATCCGGCACTGGGATGAGTGGAAAAAGCTGCCAAATCTGCAACTGCACAAAGTTGTCAGCGATTTGTGTGGATGGGAAGGGCGCTGCGGCCTGCTGCACGAGGCCGTGTGTGAAGACATCAGCGACCTGAAAGCCATTCACGTCTATGGCAGTGGCTCGCCAACGATGATTTACGCGACCCTTGATGCGCTCGTCAACGCTGGCATGGATGCGCATCAGATGCGCGCTGATGTATTCGCCTACGCGCCTCGTTCATAAGCGAGGCTCTGCTGAATCCCCAAGCCGACGTCCAGCCGGCTTCACGCTTGCGCGCTGCACGCACGCTACGCTGAATTCGTCCGTTAGTGCCCCTGCGGGCACTGACGTGCTTCTGTAGTGTTGCCTCTTCAGTTCTAAGACCAGACAAACGGTCAATCTTCGCTACGCCGTCCAGTGGCGCTGTCGATGGAGTGCTAATTGCATCGCCTCCATCACGGATTAAGGTTTTTGTCGCGTGACTCGCAGGTTTGGGGCTTTGTCTGAGAGTTATGCTGCCCGCAGCGGTGCTGAGTGTTGATCCGGTGTTGCGTGGCATGCTCTAGAAGTGTTCAGCAAGATGTCGAGCGTTGCGCTGGCCTGCATGGGTCAGAGGGGGAGCAGATGGGGAATCAAATCAACAGCTTGGTGGCGGCCGTTCATGATGGCCTGGGACTGGCTTACCCGCCGGTCATAGACTTGGGGCCGAAGCTGACCCGCGAGCAGCTGCTGGCTTCCATGCACGCGACCATGACCCGGCACCGGGGTGGGCCGGTCTGGTTGTTTGCCTACGGCTCTTTGATCTGGCGACCGGAATGCACCGCGATAGAGCGGCAACGCGGTCGTGTGTACGGCTACCATCGCGGCTTGTATCTCTGGTCCCACGAACACCGCGGCACGCCGGAGCAGCCAGGCCTGGTATTCGGGCTGGATCGAGGCGGCTCGTGCAGCGGTTTTGCCTATCGTCTGCCTGACGACAATCTCGAAGAATCGCTGTTGGCACTTTGGCAACGAGAGATGCCGTTCCCGTCGTATCGACCGCACTGGCTCAACTGCCGTCTTGCCGATGGCACCAAGGTTCAGGCTTTGGGTTTCGTACTCGAACGTCACTTGCCCAGCTACGCCGGTAATCTTCCCGATAGCGTGCTCACACAAGTCCTCGCCAGCGCCAGCGGCCGCTATGGCACCACACGCGACTATGTCGAACAAACCGTTCACGCACTGCGCACCCATGCCATGCCGGATTTGAATCTGGAGGCAAGGCTGAGGCGCTGTGGGTCGGTGGGCGAGTTGCTTGTGTAGGAGCGGGCTGGTTCGCGAGACGGCGTCATGAGTTGAATCCATTCCTACGCCTCGCGATTGAATTCGCGCCTACAGATTGGTACAACCGCCGGTCTACGCGGCGATGTCACGGCTCTTGCTGGCGACCTGCGTGTGCCACAGCGTCGGCGCCAGGAACACCATCGCCAGCACGCACGCGATGATCAGTAGAATGAAACCGCCGTCCCAGCCGAAATGGTCCACCGTGTAGCCCATCAGCGCACTTGCCGCGACCGAACCACCCAGATACCCAAACAAGCCGGTGAAGCCGGCCGCAGTGCCCGCTGCTTTCTTCGGTGCAAGCTCAAGCGCCTGCAGGCCGATCAGCATCACTGGGCCATAGATCAGAAAGCCGATAGACACCAGCGCGATCATGTCGACAGTCGGATTGCCCGGCGGATTGAGCCAATAGACCAGCGTCGCAATCGTCACCATGAACATGAAGACCATACCCGTCAGGCCGCGATTACCCCGGAAGATCTTGTCCGACATCCAGCCGCACAAGAGCGTCCCCGGAATGCCCGCCCACTCATAGAAAAAGTACGCCCACGACGTGGTGTCGACCGTGAAGTGCTTGGCTTCTTTCAAGTAGGTTGGCGCCCAGTCCAGCACGCCGTAACGCAGCAGATAAACGAACACGTTCGCGAGTGCGATGTACCAGAGCATTTTGTTGCGCAGCACGTATTTGACGAAGATTTCCTTGGCGCTGAATTCTTCCTCATGGCTCGCATCGTAGCCTTCCGGGTAGTCGTTCTTGTACTCCTCAACGGGCGGAAGACCGACCGATTGCGGCGTGTCACGCATGGTGACGAATGCAAATATAGCCACCAGTAAAGCGACTGCGGCAGGCACGTAGAACGCCGCATGCCAGTCATTCGTCCAGCCCAGCCCGAGCAGGAACAGCGGCCCGATCAAGCCGCCACCGACGTTATGCGCAACGTTCCACACCGATACCACGCCGCCGCGTTCTTTCTGCGACCACCAATGCACCATCGTCCGCCCACTCGGCGGCCAGCCCATGCCTTGCGCCCAGCCGTTGATGAACAACAGGACAAACATGATCGTCACGCTGGATGTCGCCCAGGACGAAAACCCGAACACAAACATCACGGCCGCTGAGACCAAGAGGCCGAACGGGAGGAAGTAACGGGGGTTCGAGCGGTCGGACACGATGCCCATCAGAAACTTCGACAACCCGTACGCAATCGCAACTGCGGACATGGCCACGCCCAATTGGCCGCGCGTGAAGCCCTCATCAATCAAGTACGGCATTGCCAGGGAAAAGTTTTTACGCAGCAGGTAGTAGCCAGCGTAACCAATAAAGATGCCAGCGAAGATCTGCCAGCGCAGCCTTCGGTAGGTGCTATCAACGCGTTCTTCAGGCAAGGGCGCCTGGTGTGCGGCAGGGCGGAAGAAGGCAAACATCGTGTCTCTCCATTTTTTTGTTTTGTTCTGCGAATCCGAATATTACATTTTCATTACAGAAAATAGGAAGGCTTCTCATCGGATAAAACGCCGCAAAGCCGGGGGGGGGCGTGTTGGAATACGAACATGTCGTGAATGTGTAGCCCGCACCGGCTTATTCAGGACGCGTCCTACAAGGGATCGGGAAGCAGGGAGGTTATTGCTGTTGGCGTGAAGCCATACCATCGCGGCCAACAGCTAAGAGGGCGCCGATGGTGAGGTTAGGTAGGAAGTTATGTGCGTTTGCTTTGTGCGTGCTGTGTACGTTTGATGGCCTCGCCGATGAGATTTTTGACGAGCCCGAGCTGGAATATTTGCGGTTTGAGCCGCCTGTGTTTCCTGCCTCATTTCGCAAGCCGGTGTATGGGTCGGTACGAATTACGTACTGGGTAACCCGCGATGGAAAGCTCATCGACCTTGACGTGGAGCACAGCTCCCATCCTGAATTCGAACGGTCAGTGCGTCAGGCCGTTGCACTTTGGAGGTTCAAACCTTGGACTTCAAATCAATCTACTGCGCCAGCACTCAGGCAAGAACTGAACATTTTCTTTGGCGATACGTTGGGTGATAAAAACACTGCTGCGAGGACTCGCCTGCGTTTCATGGGGCTTAGATGTGCAGCTTTTAACAGTGAACATAGGGGTAGAAATAGAAGCCGGTCCAGAACGGCAGGGCAGATACTAGCCTCCCAGGCACTGGACATCACCCGGAGTCTCATTGTCGAGGGCGTGGTGGCCGAGCGTATTTCGTATCACGACAGCGTGGTGCTCTTTGAAAACTTTGACGCTTCCCTTCAGGGGCTCGTAAAAGCCTGTAGAGAAGCGCCCGAATCTCGGTATGTCGATAATCTGCCGCAAGATCTCCGGTTTGCGATAGGGGCGCCGGGTGCCTGATCGGTGATCGGGACGATAGGCCTCTTTTTCGTTAAGACTCGCGCACCGGTGGCAAGGTGCAAGCCCGACGCAGACTCCATCGTTGAAGTCTGCGTTTTCGCATTCAGGACTTGCTGAAGAAAACTCGCTATTCGGGAGTTTTACGAACTGGGAGATAACTCGCTAGCCGCCTGCGAAGGTTTCAAATACGGGCCGATTTCAGCGGCAAACTGATCCACGGCCGCATCGATGCCGTGTTTCAGCTTTACCGTTGCTTGTTCAATTTCTGCCGTGGCAGCGGGGCCGGGGATGAAGCGAATTTGCATGGCTTCGCGCAGAACAGGTGGTCCAATGTCGGCTTCGGCCTCAACTGGCGCGTCGAATAGCGCTGGAGCAGTCATCAACTCAAGTATCAGCCTGGATTCCTTCAACGCATCTTCTTCAGCCTTGCGCTGAGCAAATGCCAATGCTGCCGCTTCCACCTGTTGCTCCGCGAACTGACGAGCAGCAGCCTGGGCGGCCAGACGAGCAGCCTCTTCCGCCTGACGCTGAGCCAACTGACGCGCCGCTTCTTCTGCCTGGCGCTGAGCCAATTGGCGAGCAGATTCTTCCGCCCGCTGTTGGGCCAGCCTTTGCGCTGCTTCTGCTGCCTGGCGTTGCGCCAGCTGTCTCGCCGCTTCCTCCGATTGGCGCTGGGCCAGTTGTTGGGCGGCCTGCGCCAGTTGAGTCTGAACGACTGCCGTCTGGTTCAGGAAGTTTTCCAAAAACCACGCGCCTTCACTTGCGAGCATTTGGGGGCGTATGTGTGCAAGGCTCGGGGCTACTAACGTCGGATCGATCGTCCCGCCGGCAACGAAGTTGAAATCTTCCACAGTCAAATGTGGAGAGAACCCTTCATAAGCGGCAGGAAGCGACGCCAGCTTGACGCCTCTCAAGTGCCCGGCGACGTCTCGGTATCTGCCTACAATCTGAAGTTCAGACATACCAGCCGTAGCCCCTAAATGCGCTGCAATTTCGCTTTGAAGCGCATGGGGGAGTTGTTGTAGAAAAGCTATGTAGCTACTCATTATTTGTCGTTCTTTCGAATTTTAGTGATTATTTAATTTTGCAGAATTTCAATCATTACGGCATGGGCTTAAATCCGGGCTTTCCGTTTTCTGCGCGCCACTCTTTGATTGTCTTTACAATTCCCTCAGGAGAGTCATCCGCTGACTTTTTCGGATAGTAAATAAGGTCTGAGCCGTCGGGATGCTCACCTAGTCTTTCAAACTCTAAAATTGCCTTACCATGTTGATGCTGCGTACGATAATCGGCGCTGCATATCTTTTTTACGAGTTCCAGAAACTCCAGCTCAGTAATGTCTTCGATTGACTGATACCTTTGCATTAGTGACTCTCCTTATTACGGAATTCACCATGAATTTTATCGTGGTTAGCAGGGCTGTTAAATCCCAGATTGTCGACGCCGTAAACGTCTCCGCCTTGCGAGATAGGCCAGATGTGATGGATTTCATACCATATCCTGCCCCCCTTTTCGCTCATCCCTTGGGGCTATTGGCGCCTTGCCTTGCTTAATGAGCTCAATATTTCTTTCGTTCATACCGCTAATTATTTCTGGATGCTTGGACATCTCCCGCCAGATAGCACGCTTCAAATTTTTAAACTCAGCGTACTGTCGATCCCGCAACGCATCGGCCACGACAGAAGGTATAGGCGACCCGAGGTTTTTTGACGCGCTCACCTGCCAATCTGAATCAATGATTCCACCCACGCCGCTGACGATGCCAGGTAAGTATCGTGGGCTTTTAAACAGCGCATATACCCGTGGAAGACCCGAGTCAGCCGGGAATACGATGATGTAGTCATCGAAATCCACTTGATCGTAAGTCGGGAATGCACCTAACTCAGTTGATACGGGGGATACATTTTTCCCTGGATCGACTGGAAGGACCGGCCTTTCGCTCGGTGAGTATGTAGAACTGCTATCTGGTGTGATAGCAGGCGTCCAGACCAAAGAAGGGCCTGATTCACCGTCGCGAGTGAATGCGTATGTCTTACTAGCAGGGTTGAACACAAGCGAACGGACGCGAACCTTGGTGCCAATATTTACACCGTCGGTTTCCGCCCAGACAGCCTTGGCTTCGCCGTCCGACTCTTCGAAATTGAGTCGATGGGTGACATCTATCGTGCCGCCACGACTGGCTATGAAATCAAGATCTACATCTGAGGGGATGCCCAATGCTGAAGCTGAAGTTGCCAAGGCGGCTGGCGGCATCTCCCCACTGCCCAACTCCGTAGGATAAAACGAAGCGATGTGCGGCAGCGTTCTGGCGAACGTTTTCATCGCTTGCCTTACGAATAGCTTTTTTGCGATCTCCGTCGCTTTGTCTCTAGCGGTTGGAACTTCCTGAGTGGGGATGCTCGGACCTGCAACTATCGACCAAAGCCGGCTTAATTCAGAAGCCTGTCGTATCGAAAGATCATCGCTGTTTTTTGATTGATTACTCAGCTCGTTCTGTATGGCCCATACTTGCTCAGCATAGGATTTAGAAAGTAATTCGGACCTCTCATTAAGGTACTCTTCTGACTCGGAGAGTAACAATACATCCAGCGCATCGTCATATGCTGCGGTCCACGCTGTATGCACTTGATAGGCCTGTTCGGCGGTCGTGCTGCGGGACAGTAATATTGCCTTGTATTGTTCGGCGTCAATGCCTCGCGGGTCGGCTCCGGCAAATGAATTGGCACTGTGTATTTTCTGCGCCCGCAAATCCGATTTTTGCGCAATCAGATAGTTGACCCGCGCCTTTTCTTTCAGAATAGCTTCGAGCAGTTGCTGCCCGGTGCCTGAAGGCACTGGTACATCTGCTTGAACTTGTGATTGCAGAAGTTCGGCCAATGCAGCTCTGGCACTGGAGTGTTTCTGCTCAAGATCTGCTCGTACTGCGGGCTGTGCTTGCGAAAGCGAATCCACCGCTCGGCGATGAGCTGCTTGCACGCGTTCGCGTTCAGCTTGAGCCTGGGCAGCGGCCCTGACCTGAGCCTCTGCATCCGCCCTTGCTTGGGCTTCTGCGTGAGCTCTCGCCTGTGCTTCAGCATGTGCCCGAGCCTGTGACTCAGCGGCGGATCTTGCCTCTGCTTCACGTCGCGCCTGTGCCGCTTGCTCGGCTTGAGCAGCAGCCTGCGCCTGAGCCGCAGCTTGATGGATAGCATCTTGTTGTTGCTGCCGCGCCTCGTTTTCCCGGCGTAATTTGTCCGCTAAGCGGAGTCGACGTCTTTTGGAACCAGAGAGCGTTCCTGGGCGGGCGCCTTCGCCGCGTCCACTTCCTCCCCCTCCGAAGCCAATATTCCAACTTTGGCGAGACGATCCAGCACCGCCCCGCGTTTGGTCGGACGAGCCTAGGTCTGGTAGTAAGTCCTTCCCTACTGGAATCCCACGTGTGACATGAATACTTTTTCCTTCTTGGTCACTCATACAGTTTCTCCTTATTAGCTGTATGGCGACGACATAATATAAATTCTGGAAATATTACAATCCGTCAACGGCATATTCGTGCGCTACAGATTTAACTATTTGTGTATAAAAATAGTCTCTTTAGATAATGAGTAACTTCTTAATCAACACAAAGCTAGACGATAATAAAAAGCCTCGCCAAATGGTGAGGCTTTCAATTAACTAATAATAACTAAATAACCCTCACCACAACCTTGCCAACCGCCTTCCTCATCCCCAAAGAATTTATCGCGTCTCCCGCCTGATCCAGCGGATAAACCTTGGACACCAACGGCTTCAACTTCCCTTCTGCAAACCACTTAAACAACTGCCCAAAGTTCGCCGCATTGTCCTGAGGTTGCCGCTGCGCAAAAGATCCCCAGAACACGCCCACCACCGAAGCGCCTTTGAGCAGCGCCAGGTTCACTGGTAGTTCCGGAATGCGCCCACTGGCAAATCCAACCACTAACAGTCGACCGTTCCATGCGATGGAGCGCACGGCCAGGTCGAAGAGGTCGCCGCCGACCGGGTCGTAAATGACGTCCACGCCGTTGCCGTTGGTGATGCGTTTGAGTTCTTCCTTGAGGTTGGTTTCGGTGTAGTTGATCAGTACGTCGGCGCCCGCATTTTTAGCGATTTCGAGCTTGTCGGCGCTGCTGGCGGCGGCGATGACGCGGGCGCCCATGGCTTTGCCGATTTCCACGGCAGCCAGGCCTACACCGCCGGAAGCACCTAAAACCAACAACGTTTCGCCCGGCTGCAAGTTAGCGCGTTGTTTAAGTGCGTGCATTGAAGTGCCATAGGTCATGCTGAAAGCGGCGGCGGTGTTGAAGTCCATGCCTTCGGGAATAGGCAGGACGTTGTAAGCAGGCACCGCGACCTGCTCGGCAAAGCTTCCCCAGCCAGTGAGGGCCATGACCCGGTCACCGACTTTTAAATCACTGACCTTTTCACCCACCGCAGCAATCACGCCCGCCGCCTCGCCGCCGGGCGAGAACGGGAAGGGCGGCTTGAATTGGTATTTACCCTCGATGATCAGTGTGTCCGGAAAGTTGACCCCGGCAGCGTGGACGTCCAGCAGGACCTCATTTTTCTTCGCGACGGGGCTCGCGACATCTTCCAGCACCAGGTTCTCGGCGGGACCAAAGGCTTTGCAGAGCACAGCTTTCATCGGGACTATTCCTTTTCCTGTGATGGCCGATAAGTGTATGTAGAGCGGTTGCCGGGTCAATGAGCATGGCCGGGCCTGATAAGCGTGCATAAGTTGAAGTAAGCTGTGGCGCACATACAGAGTGAGGAGTGGAGTGTGAAAGCGTGGATTCTGATGTTGCTGGCCTTATCTTTGCCGGCGCTGGCGCAGGCCGAAGAAGGCGGTAAGGAAGAAGATGTGAACAAGGTGGCCTATGTGGCTCTGACGCCGCCGCTCGTGGGTAACTACGCGCTGGATGGCGGCCCCAAGCTGCACGTCTATAAGGCTGATGTTGCGCTGCGTGTCACCGGCGCCGAAGCTCAGAAGGCGGTGAAGGCCAATGAGCCGCTCATTCGTAACCAACTGGTCGCGCTGTTTACTCAGCAAACCATGGACAGCATGAGCAACGTCGACTCCAAGGAGAAGTTGCGTCAGGAGGCGTTGAAGCAGGTTCAGCAAATAATGAACGATGAGACTGGCAAGCCTGTGGTCGAGGATCTGCTGTTCAATAACTTCATCGCGCAGTAATGGCATTGGCATTTAGGCAGGCGCGCGTTCCACTTGGGCTGGTGGTGACTTCAGCGCAAGCACCCCGGCCCATTGCTCCTCGGTCACAGGCATGACGGAAAGCCGGCTGCCTTTTTGCACCAGTGGCATTTGCTCAAGCACAGCCTGCTTCTTTAGCAGCCCCAGGCTCAGTACGCTGGGGAATGCTTCGACGAAGGCGACATTGATGGCGCTCCACGGGTTTTTGTCTTTGCTGGCTTTGAGATCGAAGTAATGGCTCTCTTTGTCCAGAGAAGTGGGGTCGGGGTATGCGGCTTCGACGATTTTGCCGATCCCTGCGATACCCGGCTCCGGGCAGCTTGAGTGATAGAAGAAAAACCGGTCCCCGACAGACATCGTGCGCAAGAAGTTACGTGCCTGATAATTGCGAACGCCGTCCCATCGAGCTTCGCCCAGCGTTTGAAGGTCGCTGATGGAAAACTCGTCGGGCTCGGATTTCATCAACCAATAGGCCATCTTTTTTTACTCCTCAAGAGCGATTGGACAGGTTGTCCTACGCTTTTATGACAAAGCGACGGTCGGTTGGCGCCAGCATTTGCGTGAGCGGGCAGGTTGCCGCAGAATGCGCGCATTTTAAGCGGTACCTCGTTTTCGGCCTTTATCAAAGAGCCGTCACCGTTAGTTTTGATGCGCCGAAGGGGGGCAGTCAATGAAACGCAAGCCGGATTTATTGTGGATATTGGTCATTTTGTTCGGCTTGGGTATCGTGACCACAGGCTACGCACAGAGCCTTTGGGCAGCCAAGGCAGATGCACCTGTTGAAATCTCTCAGCAGCAGCCCAAGCAAGGCCATCGCTGATCCCGGCTGACTGACACAATCTTGTTGCAGCGCAATTACCTCATTTCCTAGCCGCCATATACCAATGCCTGTCGGAAACCGTGCCCTGTAGCGGTACGTCCCAACTCGCTTGCGCCAGCCTCCCGACCTTCTGACACTCATGCGCCAGTCCAAGCAGCACGGGCTTGCGCCATGCTTTTCTGCGGGCTAGATACGCCAGGCTGCGGTCGTAAAACCCGCCGCCCATACCAAGCCGTCCGCCCTCTTCGTCAAATCCAACCAGCGGCATCAAAATCAGATCGAGCGCCCAGATCTTGCGTTGCCTGCGCGCATTGATATCTGGTTCGGGAATGCGAAAGCGGTTTGGCCGAAACTTCTCTCCTGGACGCACTCGCTGAAAGACCATTTTGGTCCTTGGCCATGCACTCAGTACCGGCAAATAAGTGGCTTTGCCTCGGCGCTGTGCCTCTCGCAGCAGAAAGCGCGGATCGATTTCGCCATCCATCGGCAAATAAAGCGACACGTGTCGTGCGCGCCTGAACAAGGGGTCTTGAGCCAGTTGGCGGTAAACGCCACGTGCCGCTGCGCGTTGTTGTGCAGGCGACAGAGAGCGTCGAGCCTTGCGTAGCAGGCGACGCAGGTGAGGACGTGAGAGTGAGGACGGGTCGGTCAGGTCAGCAGAGCCGGAGGAGGTCATGCGGGCTGGTCCGTAATAGGTGAGACGGTGAGGTTTTTAGCGTGGATGCTGAAGGTGCGAGCGTGTCGCGAGCCCACCGCCAGACGGGGCGCCTGGCGATGGGTAGAAGGTTCGAGACTCCCCGACGAACCGCTGTCGGTGTAGCCCTTGAACCCGAAAGTTCAAGGTGGAGATTGCAGGAGGTTTTAAGGCTTTCCGGCGAGCGGACATGCACACCAACCCCAACGTGCAACCCCCGTGGTTGTGCGTATCGGCTCAGGGACATGACCGACTGGCAAGCACTCCAGGGAGCGGTGTCAGTATACCCAAACCGTTGGCAAGTATCAGCCTTGTGGTTTTTCCGGATCCGTGGCAAGGACCAGATCCACACGTTCCAGTAGATCCCTTACCTGCTCTCGCGTGGAACCGTTGGTCTGCAACTCAGGAACGTCCTGTTTGTGCAGCAAGTCATGAGTGATGTTCAGAGCAGCCATCACCGCGATACGGTCGGCGCCGATGACCTTGCCGCTGCTGCGGATCTCACGCATTTTGCCGTCCAGGTAGCGGGCTGCGCTCACCAGATTGGTGCGTTCTTCCTGGGGGCAAATGATCGAATATTCTTTGTCGAGGATCTGAACGGTGATGCTGTTGCCGTTGCTCATGTGTCTTGCTCCAGGGCCTTGAGGCGCGAAATCATTGACTCGACCTTTTGCCGGGCGATTTCGTTCTTTTCAATGAGGTGAGCGCGTTCCTCGCGCCAGGATTTTTCCTGAGCTAATAAGAGTGCGTTCTGGCTTTTTAGTTGCTCGACACGATTGATCAATAACTCCAGTCGAGCCATCAGCGCTTGCAGGTCGGTGTCTTCCATTGTTTTCCACTGGATACTTTCAGATGAGCGGCGCAAGAGCAGGGTAGGGTCGCCTCGACTCCGGTCGCCGATGCGCACCCCGATAGCTAGGGCGTGTCTGCCGGTGCTAGGATACAAGGCCTCCATTCTAGACATTGCGCCGCTTGGCGCCTAGTTGCCCATGCCCAAACAGAATTCCCCGTACAACGCGTTCGCGACCCTGCTCAATGGCAGCGGTCATCCTGTCTCTCCCGCCGAGCTGCATGGCCTGTTACTGGGCCGCAGCTGTGCAGGTGCCGGTTTCGAAGCAGAAGGCTGGTTCGCCGACGCTTCCATGCTGCTGGAAAAAGAGCCTGAGGATAACGTCCGTCAGGCCTTGATCGGCCTGCAAGAGATGGTCAACGGCGAATTGACCAGCGACGACATGACCGTCGTTTTGCTGCTGCCCGGCGATGACGAACCGCTACCCGACCGCGCCGCTGCGCTCGGCCAATGGTGTCAGGGCTTCCTCGCTGGCTTCGGTCTGGCCGGCGGCAACAACTCTTTGAGCCCGGAAGCGTCCGAAGTGCTCCAGGATCTGGCAGCGATTGCTCAGGTTCAGGACGCACTTGAAGAGTCTGAAGACGGCGAAAGCGATTACATGGAAGTCATGGAATACCTTCGCGTTGCGCCGCTGCTGTTGTTCACCGAGTTCAACAAAAAAGCAGAACCTGAAGCCAAACCCTCTCTGCACTGATTGACCATCGTCGTCGCTCGTTCTTTGCTGCACATTCGCAGCGAAGGGCGAGACGCTCATCACAAGGGACCGCTCCTGCCCATGATCCACATCCCGAAAGCCGAATACGCTCGTCGCCGCAAAGCCTTGATGGCGCAGATGGAGCCCAACAGCATCGCCATTCTGCCGGCGGCTGCTGTCGCGATTCGAAACAGGGATGTCGAGCATGTGTATCGCCAGGACAGTGACTTTCAATATCTGAGCGGCTTTCCCGAGCCTGAGGCCGTGATCGTGCTGATACCCGGGCGCGAGTACGGCGAATATGTGTTGTTCTGCCGTGAGCGTAATCCGGAGCGCGAACTGTGGGACGGTTTGCGCGCCGGGCAGGATGGCGCGCTACGTGAATTCGGTGCCGATGATGCGTTTCCCATCACTGACATTGACGACATCCTGCCGGGCCTGATCGAAGGGCGCGACCGGGTGTATTCCTCGATGGGCAGTAACCCTGAATTTGATCGGCATGTCATGGAGTGGATCAACGTCATTCGCTCCAAGGCCAATCTCGGCGCGCAACCCCCGAAGGAGTTCGTCGCGCTCGACCATTTGCTGCACGACATGCGTCTCTACAAGTCGGCGGCTGAAGTAAAGGTCATGCGCAGCGCAGCGCAAATTTCTGCCCGCGCCCATGTGCGGGCCATGCAAGCCAGCCGCGCGGGGCTTTACGAGTTCAGCCTCGAAGCAGAGCTCGATTACGAATTCCGCAAGGGCGGCGCGAAAATGCCGGCCTATGGCTCCATCGTTGCTGCGGGCCGTAATGCCTGCATCCTGCATTACCAACAGAACGACGCGTTGCTTCGGGATGGCGATCTGGTGTTGATCGACGCCGGTTGCGAGATCGATTGCTACGCCAGCGACATCACGCGCACGTTCCCGGTGAGCGGCAAGTTTTCGGTCGAGCAAAAAGCTATTTACGAGCTGGTGCTCAAGTCGCAGGAAGCAGCGTTCGAGGCCATCGGCCCCGGCAAACACTGGAATCAGGCGCACGAAGCAACTGTTCGCGTTATCACCACCGGGCTGGTCGAACTGGGGCTGTTGCAGGGCAATGTGGATGAGCTGATCACCGCAGAGGCGTACAAGCCGTTTTACATGCATCGCGCCGGGCATTGGCTGGGAATGGACGTGCACGATGTCGGTGATTACCGGGTTGGTGGCGAGTGGCGCGTGCTGGAGCCCGGGATGGCGCTGACCGTTGAGCCGGGCATTTATATCTCACCTGACAATCAGAACGTCGCCAAGAAGTGGCGCGGGATCGGCGTAAGAATTGAGGACGATGTCGTGGTGACCAAAAGTGGATGTGAAATCCTTAGCAGCGGCGTGCCCAAATCCGTCGCTGAAATCGAGGCCCTCATAGCCGCAGCACGGCTGCAAGCCGCATGAGCCGTTTTAATCTGGCCATCGTGGGTGGCGGGCTGGTCGGCGCAAGCCTTGCGCTCGCTTTGCAGGCGGGAGCAAAGGCGCGGGGCTGGAAAATTGTGATGATCGAGCCCTTCGCACCGGGTGACAGCTATCAGCCAAGCTATGACGCGCGCTCATCTGCGTTGTCCTTCGGTGCCCGGCAGATTTACGAACGGCTCGGCCTGTGGCAACAGATCAGCCGTCGCGCCGAGCCGATTCTGCAGATCCAGGTCTCTGACAAAGGCCGCTTCGGTGCGGCCAACCTGTCGTCAATGCAGGAAGGTGTGCCCGCCCTTGGCTACGTGGTCGAAAACGCCTGGCTCGGCCAATGCCTGTGGCAAGGGCTGGACAAAGACGTGGTCAGTTGGCGCGTGCCAGCCGAGGTCAGACACATGCAGGCGCTGCCTGATGGGTATCGACTGACGCTCAACGATGAAACCCAAATCGATTGTGATCTGGCCGTGCTGGCGGACGGCGGCCGTTCCGATCTTCGGGAGCAACTGGGCATCGGCATTCGCACCACGCCTTATGACCAAAGCGCGCTGATCGCGAATATCACGCCGGGTGAGCTACATCGCGGTCAAGCCTTTGAGCGCTTTACCGAGCAAGGCCCGATGGCGTTGCTGCCGCTGCCGGATAATCGTTGCGCGCTGGTCTGGACTCGACAGGGCAATGACACACAACGGTTGCTGGCCCTCGACGATCGTCAGTTTCTCGCTGAGCTGCAAGGCGTTTTCGGCTATCGCCTGGGCGCGCTCAAGCAGGTCGGCGTGCGTCATGTTTATCCGCTTAATCTGGTGGAGGCCGAAGAACAGGTGCGCTCGCATCTGGCCGTCCTCGGCAACGCTGCGCACAGCCTGCACCCGATTGCCGGGCAGGGTTTCAACCTGTCGTTACGCGACGCGGCCTCGTTGGCCGAGGTGCTGTTGGCCAGTGATAAAGAGCCGGGAGATCTGGCGACGTTGCAGTCTTACGCGCAACGCCAACGAATGGACCAGACGCTCACAGTGGGTTTTTCCGATCAGGTTACTCGCCTGTTTGGCAGCGATCAGCCGGTGATCACGACAGGCCGCAATATCGGCTTGCTGGGCCTGGATTTGCTGCCTTCGGCCAAGCGCTGGTTCGCCCGGCAGGCGATGGGTCTGGGCACACGCTCCGATGTCTAATTTTTCGTGGCTGCGGCCACCAGCGAGAACGATTTAAAGCATGGAAACGCGCGCAGATCTGCTGATTGTCGGGGCTGGAATGGTGGGCAGCGCGCTTGCGCTGGCGCTGCAGAACAGTGGCCTGAATATCCTGGTGGTCGACGGCAGCCCGTTGAGCGTCGGCCCGTTCGATGCAAAAGCCACGTTTGAGCCGCGCGTGAGCGCTGTGTCTGCGGCGAGTCAGCGCATCCTTCAACGCCTGAATGTCTGGGACGGCATCGTATCCCGCCGAGCCAGTCCTTATGGCGATATGGAAGTCTGGGATGGCAGCGGCACCGGGCATGTGCATTTTTCCGCGTCCAGTGTGCATGCCGACGTGCTCGGGCATATCGTCGAGAACCGCGTGATCCAGGACGCTTTGGTCGAGCGCCTGCATGATTGTGATGTCGGTCTGTTAGCGAACGCACGGCTGGAACAGATGCGCCGCTCTGGCGATGACTGGCTGCTGACACTGGCCGATGGCCGCAAGCTAAGATCGCCATTGGTGGTGGCAGCCGATGGCGCCAACTCGGCAGTTCGCCGGCTGACGGGCACTGAGACGCGTGAATGGGACTACTTGCATCACGCTATCGTGACCAGCGTGCGTACGACCAACTCCCACAAGAAAACGGCTTGGCAACGCTTTACGGATGACGGCCCTTTGGCGTTTTTGCCGCTGGAGCGTGAAGGCGAGCACTGGTGTTCCATCGTCTGGTCAGTGACGCCTGCTGAGGCCGAGCGTTTGATAGCGCTGGAGGATGAGCCGTTCTGTCTTGAGCTGGAGCGGGCCTTCGAAGGCCGGCTTGGGTCGGTGGTCGCCGCGGATTCGCGGCTGTGCGTGCCGCTGCGTCAACGCCATGCCAAGCGTTATGTGGCTGAAGGGCTGGTGCTGATCGGCGATGCCGCGCACACCATCCATCCGCTGGCGGGTCAGGGAGTCAACCTGGGTTTTCTGGACGCGGCCGTTCTGGCTGAAGTCCTGCAACACGCGGCCCAACGCGGCGAGCGCCTGGCGGATGAGCGCGTGTTGAGCCGTTACGAGCGCCGTCGCATGCCGCACAACCTGGCGTTGATGGCCGCAATGGAAGGGTTTGAGCGTCTGTTCCAGGCCAATCCGCTGCCACTTCGCTGGTTACGCAATACCGGTTTGAAGATGGTCGATAAGTCGTCTGAAGCCAAAGCGCTGTTCGTGCGTCAGGCGATGGGGCTGACGGGCGATTTGCCTGAACTTGCTCGGCTTTGACCGCTGGGGCCAGCTCAGATCATTGGTTTGAGGGCTGCTCGTTCGCTTCTGCAGCAATTCTGTGGAGCCAACTTGTGGGCGAGACGGCTTCAGGGGTTGAATCAATCCCAACGTCTCGCGAATGAATTCGCGCCTACAGAGGGAAGAGTGTTCCGGAAAACGCCCTAGCGCTGCCTCGCCGCAACATCTCGTAACGCCTCCGGGCCAAGTTCGGTTGAGATGGCAAATGTGATTCACTACCATTTCGCCTCAATTCGCAACTACGAGACCTACCATGCAGGCGAGCAAGCGTTTTCTGGCTGCCTTGACACTGACATTGCTCGGCAGTACCGCCCAGGCCGCCGACGAAGTGGTGGTCTACTCATCACGCATCGACGAGCTGATCAAGCCTGTCTTCGATGCCTACACCGCCAAGACCGGTGTGAAAATCAAGTTCATCACAGACAAAGAAGCCCCGCTGATGCAGCGCATCAAGGCCGAGGGCGAAAACGCGACAGCCGATCTGCTGCTCACCGTAGACGCTGGTAATCTCTGGCAAGCCGAACAAATGGGCATCCTCCAGCCCTTTACCTCTCCGGTCATCGACGCAAATATCCCGCCGCAATATCGCTCTTCCAGCCACAGCTGGACCGGTCTGAGCTTGCGTGCACGGACCATTGCCTACTCGACTAGCCGCGTTAAGCCTGCCGAGCTGACCACTTACGAAGCCCTGGCTGATAAGCAGTGGGAAGGCCGTTTGTGCCTGCGCACAGCGAAGAAAGTCTACAACCAGTCACTGACCGCCACATTGATCGAAACCCATGGCGCCGAGGCGTCTGAAAAAATCCTCAAGGGTTGGGTCAATAACCTCTCCACCGACGTCTTCTCCGACGACATTGCGGTGCTCGAAGCGATCAACGCCGGGCAGTGCGACGCCGGTATCGTCAACACCTACTATTTCGGGCGTCTGCATAAGCAAAACCCAGATCTGGCAGTGCGGCTGTTCTGGCCCAATCAATCGGACCGTGGTGTCCACGTGAACCTGTCCGGTATTGGCCTGACCAAGTACGCGCCGCATCCTGAGGCCGCCAAGGCATTGGTGGAATGGATGACCGGTGCCGACGCGCAGAAGATTTTCTCTGGTATCAACCAAGAGTTCCCGGCCAACCCGGCAGTCCCGCCCTCCGAAGAAGTTGCTAGCTGGGGCAAGTTCAAAGCTGACACCATCCCGGTCGAAGTGGCGGGCAAACGCCAGGCCGAGGCCATTCGGATGATGGATCGGGCGGGCTGGAACTGAGTAAACGCCGCCGATTGCTGTAGGAGCGCGCTTGCCCGCGATTGAGGATTGTCAGGCGATGTATTCGTTTCTGACACGACCCATCGCGTGCAAGCGCGCTCCTGCAGCTTGTGCCCCTGCAAACCGAGAGCTTTCCCTTGGCCCATTCCGCCCAGCGCCGCTGGTATCCCCTTGTCTTGGCCATCGCCGCGCTGGTGCTGTTGCCGCTGAGCGTTTTGCTGCTGTCGTGGCAAACCGTCGATCACGAAATCTGGTCGCATTTGTGGGCAACCCAGATGCCGCGTCTGCTCGGCAATACACTGACGTTGGTGGTGGGCGTAGGGCTCGGCGTCACTCTGCTTGGCGTAAGTCTCGCGTGGCTGACCAGCTTGTGCGAGTTCCCGGGTCGGCGCTGGCTGGATTGGGCATTGATGTTGCCGTTCGCGATCCCTGCTTACGTCCTGGCATTTGTTTTCGTCGGGCTACTGGACTTCGCAGGCCCGGTACAAACGCTGATGCGCGAGTGGTTCGGCACCGGGCTTCGTCTGCCGAGGGTGCGTTCAACAGGCGGCGTCATTATCGTGCTGGTGCTGGTCTTTTATCCCTACGTGTATCTGCTGGCGCGCACGGCGTTTCTGGCGCAGGGCAAAGGCTTGATGGAAGCGGCGCGCATGCTCGGTCAGACGCCGTTGCAGGCCTTCTGGCGTGTCGCATTGCCGATGGCGCGCCCTGCTATTGGTGCGGGAGTGGCACTTGCACTGATGGAAACACTGGCTGACTTCGGTGCAGTGGCGGTGTTCAACTTCGACACCTTCACCACCGCCATTTACAAAACCTGGTACGGTTTTTTCAGCCTGTCGACAGCCGCCCAGCTCGCGAGCCTGCTGCTGTTGGCTGTGATGCTGGTGCTGTACGGGGAACACAGGGCGCGCGGCGCAAGCCGTCCCACCAACGAGCGGCCCCGAATCAAGGCGCTGTATCACCTGCGCGGCGTAAAAGCCTTTGCCGCAACGTTCTGGTGTGGGCTGGTGTTCACCTGTGCCTTCGCCGTGCCGATGCTGCAATTGGTGGTGTGGGTCTGGCAGCGTGGCCGGTTCGACCTCGACGAGCGCTATACAGGGCTGATTTTGCACACGCTCTATCTGGGTGGTATGGCGGCGCTGATCACGGTGAGCGTGGCGCTGATTCTGGTGTTCGCCCGCCGAATGGCCCCGACTCAAGGCATTCGCACCGGCGTCAGTCTGGCAAACATCGGATACGCGCTGCCCGGATCGGTGCTGGCCGTGTCCATCATGCTGGCGTTCAGCTATTTGGACCGTGAGCTGGTGGTGCCACTGTCGAGCTGGCTGGGAGGCGCGGGCAAACCGCTGCTGCTGGGCAGTCTTGCAGCGCTGGTGCTGGCCTATCTGGTGCGTTTCATTGCCGTCGCCTATGGGCCGCTTGAAAGCAGTCTGGCGCGCATCCGGCCGTCGCTGCCTGAGGCTGCGCGCAGTCTGGGCGTCAGTGGCCCGCGTCTGTTTTTCAAGGTGTACCTGCCATTGCTGATGCCGGGCGCCCTGAGTGCGGCATTGCTGGTGTTCGTCGATGTACTCAAAGAGATGCCTGCAACCCTGCTGATGCGTCCGTTTGGATGGGACACGCTGGCGGTACGTATTTTCGAAATGACCAGTGAGGGTGAGTGGGCAAGGGCTGCTTTGCCCGCGCTGACGCTGGTGCTCGTTGGTTTGTTACCAGTGATTGGCCTGATCAGACGTTCAGCCAGACCGATCGGCTAGGTGCGGGGTCACAACCTTGCGGCTACAATGCGCCGCATTCGGTGCGGTCTGTCAGACGTTTCGGCATGCTTGCAGCGGCAATAGACCCTATTTCACAGGGGGCTTGCCCAGGTTCTGGCTGTCCGCACCCTCGCCACGCCCGGAAGGAGAAACCCATGGGACAGCGTACACCGCTCTTTGACCTGCACCTCGCCCTAGGCGCGAAGCTGGTCGATTTTGGTGGTTGGGATATGCCATTGCATTACGGCTCACAAGTCGAAGAGCACCACCAGGTGCGCAAGGACTGTGGGATTTTCGACGTATCGCACATGCACATCATTGACGTATCAGGTAGTCAGGCCAAGTGCTGGCTGCAACACCTGCTGGCGAACGACGTCGACAGGCTCAAGCACATCGCAAGCGCCCTTTACAGCGCGATGCTCGACACCGACGGCGGGATCATCGACGACATGCTCGTCTACCTCACCGACACCGGTTACAGATTGGTGGTCAATGCGGCCACTGGTGCCAAGGATCTGGCCTGGATGCGCACTCATCTGCAGGGTTTCGACGTGCAGCTGCATCAGCGTACAGAGCTTGCGATGCTGGCGATTCAAGGCCCTCACGCGCGGCATAAAATCGCCGAGCTGGTCACGCAGGCTCGCGCTGAACTCATCCGCCAGCTCAAACCGTTCGAAGGCCGTGCCCAAGGTGACTGGTTCATCGCCCGCACCGGCTATACCGGTGAAGACGGACTTGAAATCATTCTCCCGGCCGAACAGGCACCAGGCTTTTTCAACGACATGGTGGGCGCAGGTATCTCGCCGATCGGTCTTGGCGCACGCGATACATTGCGTCTTGAAGCAGGAATGAACCTCTACGGGCAGGACATCGACGAAAAAGTGTCACCGTTGGTTTCTAACATGGGCTGGACGGTGGCGTGGCAACCTGCGGACCGTGATTTCATTGGGCGCACCGCACTGGAGGCCGAGAAAACGCGAGGAGCAGCGTCGAAACTGGTCGGATTGGTGCTGGAGGAGCGCGGCGTTTTACGCGCCCATCAGGTTGTCCGGATAGCGGAAGTTGGCGAAGGAGAGATCACCAGTGGTAGTTTCTCTCCTACGCTGAGCAAGTCTATTGCGTTGGCCCGTGTTCCAATGGCGACAACCGACCGGGCCGAGGTCGAAATTCGTGGCAAGTGGTACCCGGTCCGGGTAGTCCAGCCCACGTTCGTGCGGCACGGCAAGGCCCTAATTTAAACCCCTTGGCGGGTTTCTCCGCTGACTAGATGTAGAGGATGATTAAATGAGCGATATTCCCGCCGAACTGCGTTTCGCCGAAAGCCATGAATGGGCAAAGCAAGAGGGCGATCTGATCGTTGTCGGTATCTCCGACCACGCTCAAGAGGCCCTGGGTGATGTGGTATTCGTGGAGCTGCCGGACATTGGCAAGGTCTTCGCAGCCGGTGATACCGCAGGTGTTGTCGAGTCCGTGAAGGCGGCGTCCGATATCTACTCTCCGGTGGCTGGTGAAGTCGTCGAAGTCAACGAGGCGTTGGGCGGCGCTCCGGAAGAGCTGAACAACACTCCGTACGCTTCATGGATCTTCAAGGTCAAACCGAGCCATGCCGAGGGCGACCTGGCGAAATTGCTGGACGCTTCCGCTTACAAGGCTGCGATTGGCGAGTAACCGACCCAATCACAATCAAGCATCAAAAAAAATGCCGCTCCAAGGAGCGGCATTTTTGTGTCTGCAAACAGGTGACTTACTGCTCGGCGACCAGGTTCTTCGCCAGAATGGCATTCGCCAGATCCATGTCCGAAGCATTCAGCCCTGGATTGTCGTTGCGAACCTGCTCCATCGCAGCTTCCAGGAATGGACCACGGATGGCGCCGTTGCTGGCAACGTAGCTGCCAGCGTCATCTTGCGCGGCGACGATCAGCTTGTGGTGCCTGAAGGTCAGGTAAGTGGAACCTGTGGTGGCGCCCGACGACAGCACGTCACGCAAAAAGCCGTCAGCCATGGCTGAACCGACCGGAAGGGAAAGCAAAGCCAGTGTGGCAACAGCGAGTTTAAGACGCATGACGGGGTTACTCCGACGTTGGTTGTTCTGAAATGGTTTGATACGTCACCCCGGTCGCTAGTTCCGTAACGGCCCCGTAACACCTCAAGATGCGCTGCCGGCGAACCTCTGCCGGCAAGCGCTGTGGCGCAAAGATCAAAGAATCCGCGCAACTTCCACGTGCCGCTCCAGCTTGATCGCGACAAACTTCGACGTCGGCGTGCTGCTGCCTTCACCCACGCTTTCGAGCGGCACCAAAGGATTCACCTCTGGGTAATAAGCTGCCGCCTGACCTGCCGGAATGTCGAACGCCAGCAAGGTGAATCCCTTGACCCGGCGCACAATGTCATCGCCCCAGATCGAGACGATATCGGCCTTTTGCCCTGGCACGAAGCCCAGGCGCACGATGTCAGCCTCGTTCAGGAATATCACATCACGCTGTCCTTTCACGCCGCGATAACGGTCGTCCAGGCCATAAATGGTGGTGTTGTACTGATCGTGGGACCGCATCGACTGCATGATCAGGTCCGGAACGATCCCGGTGGCGCGAACGCCTTCATGCACCAGATCAACCGGCAAGACGTTCGGCTTGAAGTTGGCGCGTGCGCTCGGGGTGTTCCAGCGACGAACGCCGGCCGAGTTGCCCAGATAGAACCCGCCCGGGTGCTTGATCTTCTCGTTGAAGTCCTTGAAGCCCGGGATGGTGTCGGCGATCAGGTCACGAATGCGGCTGTAGTCTTCGACCAGCCACAGCCAATCCACCGGTTGCTTGCCCAAGGTTGCGTTTGCAATACCAGCGACGATGCCTGGCTCCGAGCGCATTTGACCCGACAGCGGCTTCAACTGACCGTTGGAGGCGTGAACCATGCTGAACGAATCTTCAACGGTGACCGCTTGCGGGCCCTGGGCCTGGATGTCGATGTCGGTCCGGCCAAAGCACGGCAGGATCAGCGCGTCTTTGCCGTGCATCAGGTGGCTGCGATTAAGCTTGGTGCTGATTTGCACGGTCAGATCACAGTTACGCAGCGCTTCGGCGGTACGCGGGCTGTCCGGCGTGGCTTGTGCAAAGTTGCCGCCCAGGCCGATGAAGACTTTGGAGCGGCCTTCGAGCATCGCATGGATCGCTTCGACCACGTTGTGGCCGTTGGTGCGTGGCACTTTGAACTGGAAGCGTTTTTCCAGCGCATCAAGGAAGAACACCGGTGGGCGTTCGTTGATGCCCATGGTGCGGTCGCCTTGCACGTTACTGTGACCGCGCACTGGGCAGAGTCCTGCACCTGGGCGGCCGATATTGCCGCGCAGCAGCATCAGGTTGGCGACTTCCTGAATAGTCGGCACCGAATGGCGGTGCTGAGTGATCCCCATCGCCCAGCACATGATCACGTTCTTGCCTTTGGCATACATGCGCGCGGCTTGCTCGATGTCACTCAGCGGCAAACCGGACTGCTCGGTGATTTGCTCCCACGTGGTGTCGTCGATCTTCGCCAGGTAATCCAGCACGCCCTGGGTGTGCTCGTTGAGGAAGTCGTGGTCGAACACGGACGGCGCATTGGTGGCCTGTGCTTCACGCTCCCATTGCAGCAGGAACTTGGCCATGCCGCGCAGCAGGGCCATGTCGCCACCCAGCGCCGGACGGAAGTAAGCGGTGTTGGTGGGCTCTGATCCGTTGCTGAGCATTTCCAGCGGGTGCTGCGGATGCTGGAAGCGTTCAAGGCCGCGCTCTTTGAGCGGGTTTACACACACCACTTGAGCGCCGCGCTGCACCGCTTCACGCAGCGGTTCGAGCATGCGTGGGTGGTTGGTTCCAGGGTTTTGCCCCAATACGAAAATGGCGTCGGCGTGCTCGAAATCATCGAACGTGACGGTGCCTTTACCCACGCCGACGCTTTGTGACAACGCCACGCCGCTGGCTTCGTGGCACATGTTCGAGCAGTCCGGGAAGTTATTGGTGCCATACGAACGAACGAACAACTGGTACAGATACGCCGCTTCGTTGCTCGCCCGACCCGAGGTGTAAAACTCGGCCATGTCCGGGCTTGGCAGGTTGTTCAGGTGCTTGGCGATCAGCGCGAAGGCGTCGTCCCAACTGATCGGCTTGTAACGATCAGACTCGGCGTTGTAGACCATTGGCTCGGTGAGGCGGCCCTGATACTCAAGCCAGTAATCACTTTGTTCGAGCAGGTCGCTGACGCTGTGACGGGCAAAGAACGACGAATCGACACGGCGTTTGGTCGCTTCCCAGTTAACCGCCTTGGCGCCGTTTTCGCAGAACTTGACCATGCCGCTTTCCGGCGAGTCGCCCCACGCGCAGCCCGGGCAGTCGAAACCGCCGTTCTGGTTGGTCTTGAGCATCATGCGCAGGTTTTTCAGCGCGTTGTCGCTGGTCAGCCACGCTTGCGTCACGCTGATCAGCGCGCCCCATCCGCCGGCAGGGCCTTTGTAAGGCTTGTAACGCGGGACTGGGGTCTTGTCGGCTTGTTTGTGCATGCTCAAGCTGGATTCTCCATCGCAGGGCTGTAAACCCGCGGCGCACTTTTCTGCGGCAGGTGGATTAAATTGAGGTTGTGACGACGCGCCCATTGCAGCGCCAGGCCGGTTGGCGAGGACAGGCTGACGAGGGTTTGTATGCCTGCACGCAGGACTTTCTGGATCAATTCAAGGCTGCACCGGCTGGTAACGATCGCAAGGCCCCCGGTGGTCGAAATGTTCTGACGGATCAACGCACCGATCAATTTGTCGAGCGCGTTGTGCCGGCCGATGTCTTCGCGACCGAGCAGCAACTGGCCTTTATCGTTCATGAACACCGCCGCATGCACCGCGCCACAGTGCTGACCCAATGGCTGAAATTCACTGATGCGCTGGCGCAGCCCATCGAGCCATTCGACAGGCGGCAACGGGGCGCCTGGCAGCACATTCAGTTTGGGTAACGCCTGCTCGACGGCTTCCACACCGCAAAGGCCGCAGCCACTGGTGCCCGCCATTTGGCGGCGCTGAGTCTTGAGGTTCCAGAACGCGCGACTGGTGATTTCGACTTCGGCAGTCTGGGCGGACCCGCGACCTCCAAGCTTGATGTCGTAGATTTCATCAGGAGAAATGATGATGCCGCTGCCGAGCGTGAAACCCACGATGAAGTCTTCAAGGTCGGTTGGGCTGACCAGCATCACTGCCTGGCTGATACCGTTGTAGGCAATCGCCAGCGCGACCTCTTCGGCCAGGGATGCAGACTCTGCGGCATCTCGGGCGAGGTTTGAGTAGCTGTAGAACTGACTTGCTGCGGGCGCGGGCAAGTTTTTTGCGGGCGCCGTGCTGTCCGTGCGTTTGGCGTGCATGCGAAGTACCGGCAGAGTTTTCAGACCCTTAGCCTAGGCCCCTTGTCGGATAACGTCTAATCGCTAGTACTGATGTAGCGATAGATAGCGTCGATCAAGAGAGTTCGACCATTTTCTGGTACAGGCCGAAGCAGGCTTCAGCCAGCGCGGAGCGCGGCGCGGCGCGGCGCATGATCAGGCCCAGACGCGCAATTGTCTTTGCTTGTTCTATGGGTTGAAGACGCAAATGTTCCGTCAGAGATTCCAGTCCACCGTCCAGCGGCATAATCGCGCAGCAAAAACCGCCGTGCACCGCCTGCAGCAATTGATGCACTGCGTCGGTCTGGATCAGCGGCTGTGGTTGCAGGCCGCGGCTGTGAAAATTGTGGTCAATGGACTGACGAAAATGCATGCCGCTGGTGAGCATGCCCAACGGCAACTCAATCAGGCTCTCCCAGCTCAGCGGTGCATCGCCGAAGCTGAAATGGCGCTGGTCATACATCAGGCCCATCCGGGTTTCAGCCAGTTGCAGCGAGTCGAAGCGGTCGTTGTCCAGTCGTTCCAGATACGACACACCAAGGTCCAGCCGATTGCTCGCCAGTTGCTCAAGGATCTGCTCGGAACTGAGCGATGACAGCTCAAAACTCATGTTCGGGTGAACGGTGTGCAGGCGGTGCAACAGGGGCAAAGGATCGAAACTCGATAACGGCACAACGCCAAGTCGCAAGGTCCCGACCAGATGCCCGCGACAGGCGGCGGCTTCGGCGAGTAAGCCGTCATACGCGGCCAGAACGGTGCGAGCCCACGCCAGCACTCGCTCACCGGGAGCGGTGAAGCCTTCAAAGCGCTGACCACGATTGACCAGCGGCAGGTCAAGTTCTTCCTCAAGGCTGCGCAGGCGCATGGAAAGCGTTGGTTGGGTGATGTGACAACGCGCTGCGGCTTGTCCGAAATGACGGGTTTCGTCCAGGGCAATGAGGAATTTCAGCTGTTTGATGTCCATCGTCACTCCATATGACGCAAAGCAGGCACCGCGATTCTAGCGCGACCAGATGTCGCACGGCTTGAAACCTTGTAGTCGTCGTGTCGGGTGATGAAGCTCGTCGGGAAGATAACGAAAAACGTTCTGGCGACGGGCAATAATGAGGATGTCGACGCCGCATTGTGGACTCAGGCAGGCGCACGTGCCCTCACAGAGTTCTAACCAACGACCAACGTCTAAAGTCCGGCGATCAGGTCTCGATAATCCCCCACAGCCTCAAACTCCTCGGTATCTTTCGGGCCTTTTCGGCTGTCCGGTTCACGCACGGCCAACAGGTGTTTGATGCCGTAGCGACCCGCGCTGCGCAGGATCGGCAATGTGTCGTCGATAAACACACTGCGTGTCGGATCAAAGCCGATGTCGGCGTGCAGCGCGTCCCAGAATTGTGGGTTTTCCTTGGGCACGCCGTAGTCGTGAGAGCTGATCAGGCGTTCGAAGTAGGGCGCCAGTTCGATGCGCTCCATCTTGAGCGACAACGAATCGCGGTGCGCATTGGTGATCATGATCACGCGTTTACCAGCGTGCTTCAGCGCCGCCAGAAAGGTCTCGGCATCAGGGCGCAAAGCGATCAGGTGGGCGATCTCTACCTTCAGATCCCTGACAGACAACTTGAGCTCGGCGCTCCAGAAATCCGTGCAATACCAATTGAGCGTGCCGGCGTTTTTTTCGAACAGCGGCAACAGCTCAAGCTCCGCCATCGCCCGACTGACGCCATGAACCTCGGCGTAGCGCTGCGGTAGATGTTCCAGCCAGAAGTGATTATCGAAGTGCAGATCCAGCAGCGTCCCGTCCATGTCCAACAGGACGGTGTCGATGTCGTGCCAAGGTAAAGAAGGCATGTGTCTCTCTCGACGGTGATATGTGAAAAGTACGTCGGCAGATCCGACAACGACTTTCGCAAAAGCCACGGTATAGTACCGCGTCCATGCCAAGGAGCTCGCCATGCATCAGAAACCCACCGTACTTGCCCGCGAAATTGTCGCCAGCAGCCGCCTGTTTCGTGTTGAAGAAGTGCAGTTGCGCTTCTCCAATGGCGTTGAACGCGTCTATGAGCGTTTGGTTGGGCGGGGCAACGGATATGGGGCGGTGATGATCGTGGCAATGCTCGACGCAGAGCACGCCGTGTTGGTGGAAGAGTATTGCGGAGGCACCGATGAGTACGAACTGTCGCTGCCCAAAGGTTTGATCGAGCCGGGCGAGGATGTGCTGGCGGCGGCCAACCGGGAGCTCAAGGAGGAAGCCGGGTTTGGTGCCCATCGGCTTGAGCATCTGACGGAGCTTTCCTTGTCCCCTGGCTACATGAGTCAGAAGATTCAGGTGGTGCTGGCCACCGACCTGTTCGAGGAGCATTTGCCGGGCGATGAGCCTGAGCCCATGCGCGTGGACAAGGTCAATTTGCGTGAGCTTTCCAGCCTGATCGAACACCCGCAGTTCTCCGAGGGACGCGCATTGGCGGCGCTGTATCTGGTCCGTGATTTACTCACCCAGCGCGGAGTGTTCCGACCATGACCGACGTCTTCGCTTCCTTGCCTCATCCGCTGCTGGCACCTGTTATCGAACTGTGCCGTCGTGCCGGGGAAGCGACTCTGCCGTTCTGGCGCAATGACACCGAAGTCACTTCGAAATCCGACAACTCCCCGGTCACCGCTGCAGACCTCGCGGCGCATCACGTGTTGGTAGATGGCCTGAAAGCGCTGGCGCCCGACGTGCACATTCTTTCTGAAGAAGACGCCGACATTGCACTGAGCACCCGCGCTGGCTGGAAACGCTGGTGGCTGGTTGATCCGCTGGATGGCACCAAGGAGTTTATTTCTGGCAGCGAGGAGTTCACGGTCAATGTGGCGCTGATCGAAAATGGGCATGTGGTGTTTGGCGTTGTTTCGATGCCCACCAATGACCGGTGTTACTTCGGCGGTGCGGGGCTTGGTGCCTGGCGCAGTGATGATCCGCAGCATCTGGCGCCGATTTCTGTGCGCGAACGGCCGGCTGCCGGTGAAGCGTTCACGGTGGTCGCCAGCCGGCGTCACTCCAGTCCTGAACAGGAAAAGCTGTTGGCCGGGCTGTCTTCTGCGGTTGGCGAGTTGCAGTTGACCAATATTGGTAGCTCGTTGAAGTTCTGCCTGCTGGCCGAAGGCGCCGCCGATTGTTATCCACGTCTGGCGCCGACCTCTCAGTGGGACACTGCCGCTGCGCAGGGTGTGCTGGAGGGCGCGGGCGGCGTAGTTCTGGATCTGGAGGGTGAGGTGTTCGCCTACCCGGCGCGCGATTCATTGCTTAACGGATTTTTCCTGGCGCTGCCTGCCAAAGCATCATGGCGCAGTGCTCTGTTGGCGTTGGCCAAAGGGTGAAACCAGACACCTGCGCTTCACCAGGTTTTACTGCCGCTGCGCAGCAGATCGTCCGAGTGCGGCCCTGACACAATCCGCGCTCCCACGCCCTCCGGGGCAGAATCAAAACCCCAAGAACACCCGCAAACCCTAAAGGAGCGCACGAGCCCAGCGAGGCCGCGATCGGCTGCGAAGCAGTCTTAATCAATCCCCGCTATCCCCTTACTGCGCTATCGATGGATCACGAATTGCCCGCTGAAGGTCACGGCCGGCTCATCGCAATATTGCTCGGTAATTTGTGTGTGCAGCGTCAGTCTCGCCCGCCCCCGGCGGCGGTATATCGTCAAAAACCGCTCCCACGCTGCGTCATCCGGCGCGTCGCAGATTGCCACCGCATCTGTTTTGACCGGCAACGGATAGCTGATCTGCCCTTCCTGAATCACGATATGAGCGTCGTCGATACCGACTTCCTTAAGCCGTAGATGCAGCCACCCCCAGCCCGCCAGGACTGCACCGCAATAAAGGCTGCCGCCAAACAGCGTGTTCTTGTGGTTCACATTTGGCGCAAGCGACAGATGCAGGCGCAACGTCCGGTCGTGCCAGCTCAGCACGTTCATCCCCATGTCGGCGGTTAGCGGGATGTCATGATGCAGCAACGCTTCCAGCGCTTTGGCCTGGGCGAGATCGTTGTCATTCATGAGATTTTTTGCCCGTTCATTCGACGTCATCGTGACCCCCGCCGCTGAAGGTCAAACCGTGTTTGCGCAGCTTGTCGTGCAGGGTCTTGCGTGGCAGTCCGAGCGCTTGCGCCAGGCTTCGAACCGAGCTGTGTGGACGCGACAGTTCAGCCGCAATCAAGGAGCGCTCGAAACTCTCGACCTGATCGCTCAGCCCGCCGTCAGTGCTCGGCGTTTCGGGCTGTTGATTGCCTTCAAGCTCAAGTTCCAGTCCCAGAGCGAAGCGTTCGGCGGCATTTTGCAGCTCACGGACATTGCCCGGCCAGCTGTGGCGCAGCAGCAAGGCGCGATGTCCCGGCTGTAATGGGTGACGCGGCAAACCATGGCGCAAGCTGGCGGCATCAGCGAAATGCTGGAACAGCACCAACGGATCTTCGCCGCGCTCACGCAGCGGAGGAATGCGCAGCGGCGCGACATTGAGCCGGTAATACAAGTCGGCACGAAAACGGCCTTGATCAGCGGCCTGACGCAGGTCTTCCTTGGTGGCGGCGATCACGCGGATATCCAGCGCTATCTGCTGGTTGCCGCCGAGCCGCTCGACCACGCGCTCTTGCAACAAACGCAGCAGTTTGACCTGCACATCCATGCTCATGCTTTCTATTTCATCGAGAAACAGCGTGCCGCCGTTGGCGAATTCGAACTTGCCGATGCGCCGCTTCTGCGCGCCGGTAAAGGCACCGGGCTCATGCCCGAACAACTCGCTTTCCACGACTGATTCGGCCAGCGCCCCGGCGTTGATCGCGACGAACGGTCCGTTCCGGCGATTGGACAGATCATGCAGCGCCCGCGCTACCACCTCCTTGCCCGCTCCGGTTTCCCCGAGGATCAATACATCGGCTCTGGTCCCTGCGAGTGCGCCGATCTGGTCGCGCAAGCGCTGAATGGGTGCAGACAACCCCACCAGTCGGTTGCTCAATTGCTGGCTGTCGCTCAGGGCAAGGCGCAGGCTGCGGTTGTCCAGCACCAGACGGCGCAGTGCGAGGGCGCGACGTACGCTGTCGAGCAACGCGTCGCTGGCGAATGGCTTTTCCAGAAAGTCGTAGGCTCCGGCACGCATGGCCTGGACCGCGAGTGGTACATCGCCATGGCCGGTGATCAGCAGTACCGGCAGGTCCGGGTCTTGCGCGTGCAATTGGTTGAGCAGCTCCAGCCCGTCGATCCCCGGCATACGGATATCGCTGACGATCACGCCGGGCCAGTCGCGCTCGATACGTGCGGGCAGGCCCTGGGCATCACTCAAGGTCAGCACCTTCAGGCCGGCGAGGTCCAGGGTCTGGCTCAACGCCTGACGCAGATGCGGGTCGTCGTCGATCAGCACAACCTGTGTACGGCTGTCGATGGCGGTGTCCGTGCTCATGCAGATAAGTCCTCTGGCGGTTGTAAGTTGACGCCCGATGCGCCGACACGCATGCGCAGCGTCAGCAGCGCGCCGCCTTCAGGATGGTTGGCGAACAGCAACTCGCCCCCCAGTGCGCGCATCAGCGTATCGCAGATCGCCAAGCCGAGGCCCAGGCCCTGAGTGCGTGTCTTGGTGGTGAAAAATGGCTCGCGGGCGCGTTCCAGCGCTTCTCTGGAAAACCCTGGCCCGTTGTCACGGATGTACAGATTGACGCCGCCGTCGGTGTGTTCAGCGCTGATCCAGAGTTTGCGTGGCGGGCCTTTTTCAGTAAGTGCGTCCAGCGCGTTCGCCAGTAGATTGCCCAGCACTTGGCGCAGTCGGGTTTCCCCCGCCTGAACCCACAATGTGGCTGCGGGCAAGTCCCGAATCAGCTCCACCTCCATGGCGCGCCTGCGCTTGGCCAGCAGGGCGAGCGCATCGTCCAGTGCCGGTTGCAGCGCGACGCTTTCAGGTGCATGGCGGTCCCGGCGAGCGAAAGCGCGCAGGTGCGCAATGATCGAGGCCATCCGCCCGGTCAGCTCGCTGATGAGTTTGAGGTTGCCGCGTGCATCTTCGGTCCGCTCATGATCGAGCAGTACTTCGGCGTTTTCGGCGTAACTGCGGATCGCCGCCAAGGGTTGGTTCAGTTCGTGGCTGATGCTCGCCGACATCGTCCCCAGCGCCGACAACTTGCTCGCTTGCACCAGTTCATCCTGCGCCCTGAACAACTCTTGCTGGGCGTGCTCGCGTTCGAGCACCTCCTGACGCAGCCGACCGTTGGCGCCTTCCAGGTCGCTGGTGCGTTCGATCACGCGGATCTCCAGCTCGCGACGGGCTTTGGCTTCGAACGCGATGCGGTCCAGATAATGCCGACGGCGCTGCATCATGATCCCGAGCAGCAGCATCAGGACCAACAACGTCGCGCCGCCGACAGCGACCACCGTGCGCACGGGGCGCGCGACCAGCATGCGCGGGGCCAGGATATTCACACTCCAGCCGGTTTCACTGATTTGCTGGGTCTGGGTCAGCCAGTCGGGCTCGTTCAGCAGCAAGGGCCTGGGGTCGCGGGTCGGATACGGTTGATTGGCGACGATGGCCTGTTTTTCTTCTTCGCTCATGGGGCGGGTGGCGCGGAATCGCCAACCGGGGTTTGAGGTCAGAATCACCACGCCGTTATGGTCGGTGACCAATAGCTGCTCGGGGGTCTTGCCCCACAGTGTTTCGGTGTTGTCCAGGTCGACCTTGACCACCAGCGCGCCGAGCACATCGTTGCCATCGCGCACGGCGGCGCCAAAGAAGTAACCGCGCTTGGCCGATGTAGTGCCCAAACCGAAGAAGCGCCCGAGCCGGCCCTCCATGGCTTCGCTGAAGTAGGGACGAAAGGCAAAATTGCGGCCCACAAAGCTGTCGCGCTTGTCCCAGTTGGAGGCCGCGAGCGTGTCGCCGTTAGGCGCCATCAGGTACATGACTTCCGCGCCGGTCTGCTGAGCGATGGTTGTCAGCAACCGATTGGCCGCATCTTGTGCCTGTTTGTCTTGTGGGTTGGCCAGAGCGGCTCGCAGGGCGGGGAGGTCGCCGAGTATCTGCGGCATCACCTCGTAGCGGTGCAGGGTGCCTAGCAGGTTGGCCACGTAGAGGTCGAGCGTCTGGCGGTTCTGGCTAAGCAGTTCATTGCGGTAGTAGCGTTCGGCGAGGTGCTCGAGCGGCCACAACAGCGGCGCCAGAATCAGCGCCAGCAAGGCGAGACTGCGCCAGCGTGGGCGGCGAGGAAGCGTTGAGGTGGAGTTCATAATCGCCCGGTGGGTCCGCTGCGATGCCGGTAAAACGGCGGCATCCTGTGGCCGCATTATGCCTACCGCTGCAACGCTAAGCACTCCGACAATGCGTCATGCCAGGCAGGCTGCCTGACGCCCCACTTGTCAGACAGCAAGCTGCAGTCGAGGCGCGAGTTGAGCGGGCGAGCGGCGGGCGTCGGGTATGCGCTGGACGGAATCGGTTCAAGCGCTGCGCACGGTTTGCCCTGTCTGATCAAATGTTGACCAATCGCCTGGGCAAAACCGAACCACGACGTCTCACCCTCAGCCGTCAGGTGGTAGACGCCCCAAGGGTGCGCTTCGCCCTCTTGCCAGCGCTCAATCAACTGCCGGGTGCTGCCGGCGATGGTGCCTGCCCATGTCGGCGCGCCGATCTGGTCGGCGACAACAGTCATCTTTTCGCGCTCTTGCAGCAGGCGTTGCAGGGTCAGCAAAAAGTTGCGGCCGGTGAGCGAGTAAACCCAGCTGGTGCGCAAAATCAAATGCTGCCCGCCTACGGTGGTGATGGCCCGCTCGCCCGCCAGCTTGCTGCTGCCATAGACGCTCAGAGGTCTGGGAGCGTCGGACTCCTTCCACGGGGCATCGCCTGTGCCGTCGAAAACATAGTCGGTTGAGTAGTGGATCAGCGGGATGCCTAGCGTTGCAGCTTCTTCAGCCAACACGCCGGGGGATACACCGTTGATCGCCAACGCCAGTTTCGGTTCGCTTTCAGCCTGATCCACCGCTGTATACGCCGCCGGGTTGATGATCAGGTCTGGCTTGAGTTCGCGTACCGTGGCGCGCAGAGACTGCGGATGGCTCAAATCAAACTGATCGCGGCCCAGGACCGTCAACCGGCCGATGTCTTTCAAGCTGTGCTGCAACGCTTGGGACACTTGCCCGTACTGGCCGCTGATCAGAATGTGCAACGGCTTGCGCGGCGCGGTCATGGGAATAGGTCTGCGTCGTTGAAGCGTTTGCCGTCCTGGTCCTTGGCGGACAGTTTCGGCGCCTCGCTCAATCCCCAGTCTATCGCCAGGTCCGGGTCATCCCAGCGGATGCAGCGCTCGGCAGAGGGGGTGTAGTAATCAGTGGTCTTGTAGAGAAACTCGGCATGCTCGCTCAGCACTACAAAACCGTGGGCGAAGCCCGGCGGAATCCACAGCTGGCGGGCGTTTTCGGCTGACAGGTGAATGCCCACCCACTGACCGAATGTCGGTGAGCTGCGGCGGATGTCCACCGCAACGTCGAACACCTCGCCCAGCGTCACGCGGACCAGTTTGCCCTGTGCATGCTCGACCTGATAATGCAGCCCGCGCAGTACGCCTCTTTGCGAGCGTGAGTGGTTGTCCTGCACGAATTGCATCGTTACGCCGGTCTGCTCGCAGAAGGCTTTGGCGTTGAAGCTCTCGTAGAAAAAACCACGCTCATCGCCAAAGACTTTTGGTTCGATGATGAGCACATCAGGCACTTCACACACCGTCACTTTCACTGATGTTCCCCTGCAACTTTGAACAGGTACTGACCGTAGCCGGTTTTGCCAAAGTAGTCAGCACGGCTGAGAAGAAAGTCTTTGTCGATCCAGCCGTTCTGATAGGCGATTTCTTCAAGACACGCCACTTTCAGGCCTTGCCGATGCTCGATGGTCTGCACGTACTGGGAAGCATCAAGCAGGCTGTCATGGGTACCGGTGTCGAGCCAGGCGAAACCGCGTCCGAAGCGCTCGACGCGCAAATCGCCCCGTTGCAGGTAGGCATTGTTGACGTCTGTTATCTCCAGCTCGCCGCGTGGCGACGGCTTGACGTCTTTGGCGATCTGCACGACTTCGTTGTCGTAGAAATACAGGCCGGTGACCGCGTAGCTGGACTTCGGCGTCTTGGGCTTTTCCTCGATTGAAAGTGCTTGGCCGTTCTGATCGAAGTCGATCACGCCGAAACGCTCCGGGTCCTTGACCCAGTAACCGAAGACTGTGGCGCCCGCCTTATACTCAGCCGCACGCTTGAGTTGATCGCTGAAGTGCTGGCCGTGAAAAATGTTGTCGCCCAGGATCAGGCACACGGAATCATCGCCGATGAATTCTTCGCCAATCAGAAACGCCTGCGCCAAACCGTCTGGTTTGGGTTGTTCGGCGTAATGGAAATTGACCCCGAACTGGCTGCCGTCACCCAGTAAAGCCCGATATTGCGGCAGGTCCACCGGGGTGGAGATCACCAGGATTTCTTTGATTCCGGCCAGCATCAGCACCGAGATCGGGTAATAGATCATCGGCTTGTCGTAAATCGGCAGCAGTTGTTTAGAGACCCCAAGGGTGATGGGGTGCAGACGCGTGCCCGAGCCGCCTGCCAGTACGATGCCTTTGGTCATGCGATCAGATCCTTTAATGAGGTGCCCAGGCGTTCGCCCTGATAACTGCCGTCTTGTACGTGGAGGCACCACTCCAGGTTATCGAGGTACCACTGCACGGTTTTGCGCAGGCCCGATTCAAACGTTTCCTCGGGTGTCCATCCAAGTTCGCGTTCGATCTTGCTGGCGTCGATGGCGTAGCGCATGTCATGGCCGGGGCGATCGGTCACGTAGGTGATGAGGTCAGCATAATTGTCCACGCCCTTGCGTTGCTCCGGCGCAAGCTCCTCAAGCAGTCCGCAGATGCCGCGCACCACATCAATGTTTTTCTGCTCGTTATGACCGCCGATGTTGTATGTCTCTCCAACTTCGCCTTCGGTCACGACTTTGAGCAGCGCGCGGGCATGGTCTTCGACGAACAGCCAGTCGCGCACCTGCAGGCCGTTGCCATACACCGGCAGTTTTTTACCCGCTAGCGCGTTGAGAATGACCAGCGGAATGAGCTTTTCAGGGAAGTGGAACGGCCCGTAGTTATTCGAGCAGTTGGTGACCACCACCGGCAGTCCGTAAGTGCGATGCCAGGCCCGAACCAAATGGTCAGACGCCGCCTTGCTCGCGGAATACGGCGAGCTGGGCGCGTAGGGCGTGGTTTCCGTGAACAGGTCGTCGACACCGTGGAGATCGCCGTACACCTCGTCGGTGGAAATATGGTGAAAGCGAAACGCTGCGCGCTCGGCCTCGGGCAGAGCCGACCAATAACTGCGGGTGGCCTCTAGAAGGCTGTAAGTGCCCACGATGTTGGTCTGGATGAATTCGGACGGGCCGTCGATGGAGCGATCGACGTGGGATTCAGCCGCCAGGTGCATGATCGCCTCCGGCTGGAATCGGGCCAGCACTTTAGCGACGGCGCTCTGGTCGACGATGTCTTCTTGCACAAATTCATAGCGGGTATTGGTCACGATGCTTTGCAACGATTCCAGATTGCCCGCGTACGTGAGTTTGTCGAAGTTGAGCACATCGTGATCAGTGTTGGTGATGAGATGGCGGATCAGCGCTGAGCCGATAAAGCCCGCACCACCGGTGACAAGTATTCGCATGGGTTCTGCCTTCTTCCCTGGATGAGCGTAAATACAAAGGAGCATAGCTTGTGGGGCGATGCGAGCCGGTGCAAGGCGCAACCGGCTTCACAGCCATGAAATTAATTGATTGGAGACCGTCGATCACGTCATAAAACTGCCGCAGAAAGTGTATCGGTTGCTCAACTTGTGAAAACTCCTCCGAGAACCGGGCATCTCCACCCCCGATGGTCACCCCGCGTCGTAGCGTGGACTTCTTCGTGGGTAACGTGTCGAAGGTCTTGAGTGAGCTGGAAGACTGAGCGTCGTCGTACTTGTTGTAACGAGGCTTGCCGGCGAATCAGACAGCGTGCTCGCAGGTGTTCTCTGACGCAGCCTGAAACCAGGGGCCTTGTAATCGATTAATATCGAACTAATCATCGATAAATTTTGTAAATTACCGATTAAATGGTTTTAAGACCGATTTTTATCGGATATAAAGGCGCCAGAATTGTCATGGCTCGTCTGCTATGGTGATAAGCCCTTTGCATCCGCCCCTGGAGGATTTTCCATGAGCCGTATCGTTACCGTCGCCGCCACCCAGATGGCCTGTTCCTGGGATCTGGAAGCCAATATCGAGACCGCTGAAAAGCTGGTGCGTGAGGCAGCCGCCAAAGGCGCGCAGATCATCCTGATTCAAGAGCTGTTCGAAACTCCGTATTTCTGCCAGAAACCGAACGCCGAATACCTGCAACTGGCGACCACCGTCGAAGACAACGTTGCGATCAAACACTTTCAGAAAATCGCCAAAGAGCTGCAAGTCGTACTGCCGATCAGCTTTTTTGAGCTGGCCGGCCGTGCGCGTTTCAACAGCATCGCAATCATCGATGCTGACGGCAGCAATTTGGGCCTGTATCGCAAGAGCCACATCCCGGACGGTCCTGGCTACCACGAGAAGTACTACTTCAACCCGGGCGACACCGGTTTCAAAGTCTGGAAAACCCGTTACGCCAAAATTGGCGTGGGTATCTGCTGGGATCAGTGGTTCCCGGAGTGCGCGCGCAGCATGGCGTTGCAGGGCGCGGAAATCCTGTTTTACCCAACCGCCATCGGTAGCGAACCGCACGACAAGAGCATCAGCTCCCGTGACCACTGGCAGCGTGTGCAGCAAGGCCATGCCGGCGCGAACCTGATGCCGCTGATCGCCAGCAACCGCATCGGCAACGAAGAACAGGACGGCTACGACATCGACTTCTACGGCTCCTCGTTCATCGCTAACCAGTTCGGCGAAAAAGTCGAAGAGCTGGGCGAGACCGAAGAGGGCGTGCTGGTCCACAGTTTCGACCTCGATGAGCTGGAGCATGTTCGCAGCGCCTGGGGCACTTTCCGTGATCGTCGCCCGAACCTGTACGGCGCGGTCAAAACCCTCGACGGCTCGCTGGAGTCCTGATCGTTATGACGACGCTCAACAGCACCCCGCGTGCCGATGGTTTTCACATGCCCGCCGAGTGGGCGCCGCAGACCCAGACCTGGATGATCTGGCCTGAGCGCCCGGACAACTGGCGCTTGGGTGGCAAGCCGGTGCAAACCGCGCACGTTGCAGTGGCCAAGGCCATCGCGCGTTTCGAACCGGTGACGGTTGCGGTGTCGGCGGCGCAATATGACAACGCTCGGGCGCGTCTGGATGTGCCTAACATCCGCGTCGTCGAAATCAGTAACGACGACGCATGGATGCGCGACACCGGCCCGACGTTTGTCATCAACGACAGCGGCGAAGTGCGCGGCGTGGATTGGGGCTTCAATGCCTGGGGCGGGTTCAACGGCGGCTTGTATGCACCGTGGAACCTGGATGAGCAGTTGGCCAGCAAGGTCATGGAAATCGAGCGCTGCCCGCGCTATGTCACCGAAGGCTTTGTGCTGGAAGGTGGCTCGATCCATGTCGATGGTGAAGGCACGCTGATCACCACCGAAGAATGCCTGCTCAACCGCAACCGCAACCCGCATCTGTCGCGTGAAGAGATCGAAGCCGTGCTGCGCGATCATTTGTCGGTGGACACGATCATCTGGCTGCCGGACGGTCTGTACAACGACGAGACCGACGGGCATGTGGATAATTTCTGCTGCTACGTACGCCCCGGTGAAGTGCTTCTGGCCTGGACGGATGACCCAAAAGATCCCAACTTCCCGCGCTGCCAGGCGGCGATGGGCATTCTGGAGAACGCTCGGGACGCCAAAGGCCGACCATTCGCCGTTCATAAAATGCCGATTCCCGGTCCATTGTTCGCGACCGAGGAAGAATGCGCAGGCGTCGATCAGGTGCATGGCAGCCAGGAGCGCAATCCCTCGGTGCGCCTTGCCGGGTCGTACGTGAACTTCCTGATGGTCAACGGCGGCATTATCGCGCCGAGTTTTGGTGACCCGCTGGACGAAACTGCACGCGAAATTCTGCAGCAGTTGTTCCCCGAACACGAGGTGGTGATGGTGCCGGGTCGCGAATTGTTGCTCGGCGGCGGCAATATCCACTGCATGACGCAGCAGCAACCGGCGCCTCATCGCGCCTGAGTTGGTTCACTTCTTGCTGTTCTGAAGCCCATCACACGATGGGCTTTTTTTTGCCTGGCGCTCCACGCGATCACGAAACGACCCTGCGTCGTTTAATAGTTGTACGGCTCGTTCGTCTGTCACAAACGCTCCGTAGATTTCGCCATTCAAAACGCAAAGAGGGTGTTACTTATGAACGCAGGTTATGAGCTGCACATGGCTCGCGGGTTGTCTGCGAGCTGTGAGGCACGGCAAATGATGGCGGACTGGCTACGTTTCACCCATGCGCCCAAAGCCCGCAAGCCTGACTACCGAGCCATGCTGGTGCAGCGGTACCCGGAAGGCTTGATCAACGACGCCGAGCTTGAAGCATTGCTTGGCCTGCTCTACGAATAACACGGTCATGGCGGAATCACTTCGATGTCTGTCGAATTGACCTCTTGTTCACCGGCCGCTAGGATGCGCGCCTTCAATGCCCCGTGGCCAAACGCCATAGACGTTCATCAGTAGTCCACTGCGATGATTTCATGCGGGCTTTCGAGGCTTTTCTGCTCGAGAGACGCAATTGCCTGCTCAGGCATTTGCCACGGCGCCAGATCAATCTGCTTTACAAGGACGACAAGATGAACACGCGTATTGGCCTGCTCGCACTGAGCATCATGGCTGCTGCCACGGCTACTCAGGCATTCGCCGAGGGTCAGTCCGATTCCAAGGGCTTCTTGGAAGACAGCAGCCTCAAGCTGCACCTGCGCAACGCCTACATCAGCCGAGATTACAAAGACGGACGTGACGACAAGGCCGAGTGGGGTCAGGCGTTCATGGCCAACTACGCGTCGGGCTTTACCCAAGGCACTGTAGGTTTTGGCGTCGATGCCTTCGGTCTGTATGCGGCACGTCTGGACGGCGGCAAAGGCAAGAGCGGCGCGGGCGGCATCGATTTCTTTCGTAAAGGCGAAAACGGTACGGGTGACGCCGCCGACGATCTGTCGCGCTTTGGCGCTGCAATCAAGGCCCGCGTCTCTAATACTGAACTTAAGTACGGCGACATGATGCCGGAGCTGCCGGTGCTCAGTCATGACAGTTCCCGGCTGCTGCCGGAGTCGTACACCGGCACCATGATCACCTCCAAAGAGATCAAAGGCCTGGAGCTGGTCGCCGGGCGCTTTACTGCGCAAGCCCGCAAAAGCGCACAGGGCCGCGACAGTGGGGATGTGAAAAGCATCAACGTCTACGGCGGCAGCTATAAATTCAACGAAGCCTTCAGCGCAGCGTTCTATGGTTCCGACGTTGAGGACGTACTGAAAAAGCAGTACCTGAACCTCAACTACGTGTTCGCGTTGCCTGAAGACCAGTCGCTGACTGTCGACTTCAATGGCTACAAGACCCAGCTGGACAAAGATTTTGCGGTCGATGATGCCCGCAACAACAAGATCTGGAGCCTGGCTGCGACCTGGGCGGTGGGTATCCACTCGTTCACCCTTGCGCACCAACGCAGCACCGGCGAAACCGGCTACAACTACGGCGGCTACCGCAACGACCGCGGCTTTGGTGACGGCGGCAACAGCATCTACCTGGCCAACTCGTACTGGTCGGACTTCAACGGCAAGGACGAGCGCTCCTGGCAGTTGGGCTACGGCGTAAACCTGGCAACCCTCGTCACGCCTGGCCTGAGCTACAGAATCGCCTACGTGCGTGGCGACAACATCGATGACGGCATCAACCCTGGCAGCGGCGACGAGCATGAACTGTTCAGCCAGCTGACCTATGTGGTGCAGAGCGGCCCCGCAAAAGACCTGTCCATTCGACTGCGCAACTCGATCCTGAAAGTGTCGAACAACGCCAGCAACTACAACGCTGAAGGTAACGAAACCCGCATCTTCATCGACTACCCGATCAACGTGTTCTGACGTTGAATCCCAGATAAAAAACGCCCCGTTCGTGTGATCGGGGCGTTTTTTTTGCCAATCGCCCGGCTTGTTACGACGCCTGTGGTTTATCCAGATCGGAGAGCTAGGTCATTCGTATCGCATGATCCGGGAACTGGGTAGCTCAGTGGTAGTGAACAACTCATTGCTCTGTGGCTTTTCAGCGCAAAGGCAGGCCCTTGAGGTAGTCCATGATGATGAGGCTGATGGTGCCGTCGCGACGCAGGTCTTCCACTGCCCCGCTCAAGGCGTCGATCATGGCCTGATTGCAGACTTTGGAGCAGGCCAGATAAAGGTCTGCCCTCATCAGTGGGGGGCTCATTTTCAGTGGACGGTTGGACAACTGCCGCCAGATGTACTGGCTTTCCGGCACCCCGTTGAACCAGGCGTCGACCCGTCCGCGCAGCAGCATCTGCGCAGGGTTATCGCCGATCTTCAGCGGGTAGATCTGGTCATCGCGAAAGCCTTCGTCACGCAGCTTCTGCTCTTGAGCACTGCCCATCCCCACTGCGATCAAGCCGTAGGCTTTTTTGGCTTCAGCGAACGATTCGACGCGCTGGTTCAGGCTGAAAAACGCTCGGTCCATGGTCATCACAGGCGCGATCCATGCGTAATTGTTTTCCCGTTCTGGCGTCCTCGACAGCGGCACGATCAGCCGGTCGCTGCCGGCGCGCACATCATGCTGCGCGCGTAGCCAAGGCAGGCTGATCAATTGCAATTCGTAACCGGCCAGTGCCGCCGCCTTGATCGCCACGTCGCCGACGATGCCATGGCGCTCGCCCTGGCTGACCATGCTCAGTGGCGGCGCCTCCGCTACGTACAAGTCAATGGCGGGTGTTACCGCAGCAGATGTGCCCGCAGCGAACAGCAGCATTAAAACGCCCACCCACAATTTGGGCGATAGCTGTCCGGCGTTTGCAAAAAAACCAGTGCGGCTCATGGCAGTGAGACTCAAAGGGAAGGCAGGTGAAAGTTTAGCTCCGGGTTTCGAGAGCACAGGCCCAAGTGATTGCCGAGCGCGCCATGCACGTAAGGCGCACACCCGGCATTCAAAAAATATAGCGTGATGTGGCGCGGGGCTCGCGTCACATCACGTCAGTATCAAGACGACGATCAGATTGTCATTTGGCAAAACTGTACTCGCCGCCTTTCTGGACCGCAGCCTGATACGCCGGACGTTGCTGGAAGCGCTGCACCCACGCTTTGAGGTGCGGGTAGTCGCCCAGCAAGCCCTGCTGCTTGGCGAGCTCGCCGATGAAACTCATCTGCACGTCTGCGCCGCTCAATTCATCGCCCATCAGGTAATCGAACTGGCTCAGCGCGTTGTCGAGGTAGCTCAGGTAATTTTTCAGCTCGCCCTGAATGCGTGGATGCAGCGGCGCGCCGGCATCGCCCAAGCGCCCGACATACAAATTGAGCATCAGCGGCAACATGGCCGACCCTTCGGCGAAGTGCAGCCATTGCACGTATTCGTCGTAGGTGGCGGTGGACGGATCTGGCTGTAAGGCGCCATTGCCGTGACGGCGGATCAGATAATCGATGATTGCAGCCGACTCGATCAGCGTGTGCGGTCCGTCTTGAATGACCGGGGATTTGCCCAGCGGGTTGATGGCTTTCAACTCGGGCGGCGCGAGATTGGTTTTCGGGTCGCGGTTGTAGCGCTTCACTTCGTAAGGTACGCCCAGCTCCTCAAGTAGCCATAGGATACGTTGCGAGCGCGAGTTGTTCAGATGATGCACGGTAATCATGGGCAGCTCCGTTAAAGAGAAAAGGAGACCTGCCACGCCAGCCTGGGTTGGAGAGCAGGTTCTATAAAGCAGACCTTCCTGATACCGCAGAGTGCCTGCTTTCCCTTCACCTTCATTCACGCAGCCGGAGCAAACCCTTCCAGCCGTGCCTGTACCGCGTCATCGAAAATGATGTAAAGCGTCTCGATATCTCCTTTGCGCACGCGCTTGTCGGACTCTAGCTCGTGGATGTAGCTGATCTGCATTTCGCCTTCGCTCTCCACCTCCTCGCGCGTACTGGCGCCTTCCAGCGAGCGCAGCAACCTATCGAGGATTGCGCGGATACTTTTATGCAGCTTGATCTGGTCGAGCCTGGTGTACGGGGTGGAGTCTTCTGTTTCGGTATTCATTTGGGCTTGAACTCGCTGCTGCCGGGTTTGTGAGAGCCGTATCGGGATTCGTAGCCTGAACCCAGCGTGGCCGCCTGCGCATCGGCCAGGTCTTTGGACGCAAAAATGTCGACAAAACGCCAAGGCGTGCGGCGTATCACCGCCCATCCAAGTACGTAAGCAGGGTTGTTGGGATCCTTCGGTAATGCTCGGACCAGGCTGACGAGAGTCATGGAGGATTCCGCTGGGGGGCTGAGGATTGGACTGGGAAGATAGCACCTTGAAGCGCAACGGGATCGGCTGGCGAGTGTGAGCATATGTCGCGGGCGTCGGCGCAAGGATTTGAAGCGCCTTACACATGTAAGGGAATCGTCTTGCATGTTCAGCCTCTAACGCCCATCACCACGACATCAGGAGCCTCCAATGCCCCGGACCGATGCGCCGAAAATGCTTTTTGTAGGCTGGGACGTCGGTGGCTGGAATTGTGATTACAACCCCAAAAGCCGCGACGCGCTGGCGATCCTGGACGCCGAGCGCCAGACAGTGGGCCATCCATGGAGAGGCAACCTGCGGCAGTTGATCAATCAGTCGAGCTCTACAGAGCAGTTCGTGCAGCGCTTGCTGGCGTTGTGCGGCGCTGAAGCGGTGTTTCAACAACCGGTCCAGATGTTGATGGGGATCGACACGCCGTTGGGTTGCTCAAGACCTTTCATCGACCTCATCACCCATGGCTGCACGGCCGCCATGATCGGGGACTCGCAGAAAAACCCCTACCTGCACCGCCGGACCGAACACTTTCTGTTTGAAAGGGGGCTGGCGCCGCTTTCGCCTATTAAGGACATGATCGGAAGCCAGGCCACCAAAGGCATGCACGTGACGGGACGCTTCGCGCCGACCAAAGAGCGTTGCGGTGTGTGGACCGACAATCAGTTTTTGCGGGCCTTCGAGGCCTACCCGTCCGCTTGTAAACGATCAAGCTGGATCAAGCAGTTGCGGGCACCGTTTCATCAATACGACGCGGCTGGCGTGGCGTTGCCTGGGGAGTTTGTCGCTGGGCTTGAGCACGTCGACGTGCAGGACGCACTGACCTGCGCCTTGATCGCGTGGACATTTGAATTCCAACCAGACCTCATCGCCCAGCCCGGTCCTGAAATCGATCCTGTGGAAGGATGGATATTCGTACCGACAGATTGCCTGCTCATGCCCAAGGATGAATGAATGCACCGCGCCCCTATCGCTTGCTGGAGCGAGGCTTGCCCGCGAAGCTGTATCGCAGATCCTCAAAATGGCTCGGCGCCAGGCTCAAATGTTTATCGTCTAGCCACACGACGCAAGCACCCTGTAGGAGCGAATTCATTCGCGAGAAAATCTGAATCACTCACCCCAATGACACGTCTCTCAATAAAACTTCGCCGCAGCCATCCTCAACTTCTCAATCGAAGAATCAATCCCCTCGATGCTTTCAGAGATATCAACCTGCCCTCGGCTGGACTGCCGGTGCGCAGAGAAAACGAGATGGCCTGCCATCACAACAGAGAGCCGCTCGAAATGGGCGGCGGTTTCTTCAAGGTCACGCTTCATGTTCGACAGGGGTATCAGCACGGATCAATCTCCAGAGGGCTTACGCAATGGCCCATCTGAAAGATCAGATCGGAGCCTATTTCCGGCGCCCTGCAGAGACAATCAGTCCTTGTGAGGTGCCGCTTATCATGCCGTATTCATGCTTCATCCTTCCGGCGGTAGCCAGTTAACTGACTCAGTAGCTGCTCCATACAAAAGCTATCGGAGGGCTGTTTGAATTCTTGAATGGTTGCGGCGGGGTCGAGGGGATTTATTTTTTAATCAGGTGGGCAGCGTTCTAGACGGGACGAATCGTCAGTGATCACTGACAGTTTGGAACATTTGTTTTGGGTGGCTGAGACTGACACCGTTCGCGCCTGAACGAATGGGTGGCGGCTGCACATGGGTGAGGCGACCGGGGAGTCAGGCACCCGGCGCACCGGTAAGCTTTGCCTCGGGAGGTTTTCTTTGTCGATAGAACTTGGTAGGTCGTGGGCTCCTCAAGGCCATGTATGCGGTAAACCTCTGCCACGCTGATCGCATAGGCAAGATCAACGGCTCTTTATCTTGTAGCCATCAATTGGAATATCTTCTGTACGCTCATATAGTGGTACATCGCTAAATTTGGCTTGCTCAAATGCTTGTGTATCCCAACCTCCCGATTTTAAGGCTAGATACAACATGCCCACTCTTAGTGGTATGTTTCCGCGTCTGTCTTTGGCACGCCTGAAGGAAAAAAAGTTGTAACCTTCTTCCAAAAAGTACCGATAAGGATCGTAATCGTTAAGATCGATAGAGAACCTTTCGAAGAACTCGACCATTAGATCATTTGCATCGTCGCCATCTATACCTAAGTCTCTTGCGACATCGGTTGCCAAGCTGAATTTTTCAAATGCCTTTCTTCCAAAGCCTACGGTATCTTGAATGCAGACGACAATGCTATCCAATAGTTTGTAATCAAGGGGTTCGTTCATTGCTAGAAAACCTGATCTTCGGTGCTCACAATGGAGTTATAAGTTACAACTGTCTTGTAGCCTATCAGTCCTAGCTCCGCCGCCGTATACGCCCAGCCTGCGACAGGGATCGCGCGAGCTATGAAAGCAGCAATGCTCGGCGTTCTACGAATGTGCGGGGGACGCCAGCCTACGATTGATGGAGCCCTATAACCTCCAGGGAAGCGCCGTTTCTTAAGTGCGCGTCTTAATAATAAAGAAAGAATGGACGTATTTTTGGTTGCCCCCCCCGGCTTAGTGCGTGTGGGAATTATGTTAGCCCCGGTCACTATGCCGAAGGCGGCTGCAACATCATCGAGTCCCAGTTCCTCCATCGCAGTTTCAGATGCAATTATCCAAAGCAACTGATTTGCAGTAAGTCCACAGTCTCCGTCATAACAATATATTCTAGCCACTCATACTATCCTTATGCGTAAGTGTTATTGCTTGTCTGGTCCCATCCAGAGGAAACTTGTCCGATCAACAGTCCGGATTTTCTGCTTTGTTGCGAATAGATCATTTTTACTTTGGCATAGTCAAAGCGAATAACCTCTTCAGGAAATGATGAAGGTTTTCTGTCGAAAAGGTTTCCTGACTCAACGCCGCTGATGATAACTTCTTCAAATGTGACTTCCATGTACTTTTGTTTTTCACCGCCTGCACGGTATAGGCTCAAAATTACCTTTTTCAGATGTTGGCCAGCGCAGCAGGCTTGAAAGATTTTTGGTGTCGATGAGTCAACTAGCTTCACGATACTGAAATCACTGAGATAGACCCGGCCGACGGTTGCGCCGCCCGAAGAACTGGCAGTTCTAGAGACATCTTGCGTCGCCGCTAAATTGAAGGCAGTGGCCTCAATCCAGTCCTGGTGGGCCGAGTCCCTAGATTCTCCGGCGATACCGTCAATCCAGATAAATGCGTCAAATGCCATTCCTTCTCCTTGGAAATAAATTTACAGTTGAGGCCGAGTAACTTTTGTTACGAAGGTTAACGTAACAAATTTCTATTTGCACCCCGGCTTCACGTTTGTCGTGTGTCACATCTTTGTCTGCCTCGGTGGGTGCAGTCGCTGGTTGCCGGTACGCTCCTGCCGCGTAGCGCTGCGTACTTGGGCCAGGTTGACAGCAATCGGACGTTTCGCTGAATCGTCGGGATACACGAGTTTCAGGTCTAAATCTCACGTTTGGTGCTACTGCTGGGACGCATTGACCAGCGGGATGCTGAGGTCGTAGACGTCCATCATCGCCCCGTCCCTGTGGCCGCTTGCCTCCTTTTTGTCGGCCCTAGTGCCGGCCGTGTCGGTGATGCCACGCCGTTTTAGATCATGCAGCCCAAAGCGTTGCTCGGCCAAGAGGGTGCCGTCTTCAGCGGCCGAGGTGATAAACCGTTGCCAAGCCGTATCCAGGCTTGATTTGCGCAATGCTCCTCCATGGCTGGCCACAATGATGTAGCGCCGATCGGGACGAATCGGAACGACAGTTGATTTGCTGGCCAATACTTTGGCTCGGTATGCCTTTGCTCCTTCCCATGCTGACCGCAGACGCGGTGTCCAGCGAACGATGTTGTCCCGGCTGCCTTTGCGCCGGTTGGTCATGATCCCATCGGCCAGTTCATGGGCATCGGTCAGCGTGACGGTCTCAATGCCCCGCAAACGGCACAGGTAGGTCAGGATTAACCCAAACCACTAACTTGATAAAAAACGCTAAGCGTTCGCTAACGCCGTGGGCGAGCGCTTCGAATCCCGCGCGTAATTCAGAGCAGGTCTTTCCACCAAGACCCAGGACATCGTCGCCAGAACCGCGGTCACCAGCGCAGCGACGGCCATGGACGAGTAGAAGCCAAGTGGGGTGCAGTTGATGACGATCTGCTGGACAGGGAAGGCATACAAGTAGAGCCCGTACGAGATATCGAACCGTCCTCGAATGAGTCTTTCGTTAACCATCGTGCCGAGCGCGAGGACGATAAGGCTAAAGCCTATGCTAGAGAGCACCGAAGGCAGAATGCCTATTATCGCCAGCGCCAAAAGTGCCACTCCTGCGCTTGCGACCGCGGCGCTGGATCGCGTGCTGGCGAGCAGCTTCGGGTGGAAGGCAAGGCTCGATCCCACAAAGAAGCCAATGCAGACGGTTGTGTAGATTAAAACCTTGTCTGCCATGGGATGAATGATTGATCCGGCAACGATGTTGAGCGCACAGAACAAGGCCAGCGCCAGTAAAGGCATGATTTGTCGACGAGCCAGGCTCAGCGCAAGGGCTACGAGGACATAGCAGCCGAACTCCAGTTTCAGAGTCCAGAGGCTGCCATTGAGTGACTCCTGAAAGATGAAGCCTTGAGTCACCGCGTCCACGTTAGCGCGGCCAAACGCGGCAATCTGCAGGAACTTCAGCAGCGCCTCAGCGCTTCCCGTCAGCGAGAGGAAACTCCCAGGGGCAAAGAATGCGCCCAGCACGAACACCATAGAAAAATAAATCTGTCCCCTTTTCGCTGTGGTGGTCAGCTTCGCCTATGGACGGCCGAACAAACCCTTTATCACGCAGATCCTGCCGCACGGTCTGAGCCTGCCCAGGGTGCGGAAGGGCGGCCAGGTGTGCCTGCCAGCAGCGCTTCGATGCCGATGGCAACTGGCTGCGCCAGACTGATGGCAAGATCCAGGACAAGGCGATCGAGCGCGAAGTCGAAGCCCTGGACAACACCGAGAGCTTTCAGAATCACACTAGGACGGTCGACGACCATTCGACGGAGTCAGTGGGCGGTATCAAGAAGATCGAGGCTCTGGGCGCACTCAAACTGCTGTCGGGCGGATCCGCGAGCCTGGCGGCTGTAGACGATCTACACCAGGCCACCGGCCGTGATTTGAACCTGGTGGTGGGGCAGAAGCACAATGCGACGGTCGGTGGTGACATGCATGAACAGATCAAGGGATTGCGAAAGAGTGTGGCCGGGATCAGCCAACACATGCTCGCGCCAAAGAATCACGTAGGATCAGAGACGGTAAATATTTTCAAGATCCTGTGCGATACCCTCGACCTAATGGAGCTAATGGCTGAACAAATCGCGAGCCATGTTCATGGATCAACACCAGTTCCGTCGACATCAGCCGCATTTACCGCAGATGCAGCCAAAGCGGCTTTGTTGTCAGCTACTTTGAGGGTTGTTACTGCTTAGTTATGTTCATCATGCTTAAGCATGAGGTCTTTCAGGTCTTGATGAAAAAACTCATTTAGTGCTGTAAGTGCTGGTGCTCTAACTTGAGCGTTAATAATATTAAGGTATCCATATAGGTGGTCTTTGAGCCCGCTGTTCAGAAAAAAACGCAGCTCGAAAAAAAGATAATCCTGAGTGATTTGCGCCGTTTTCATTAACTGTGAAGAAATATTTTTATTTTGAAGTATGTGTTTAACAACCTTGTATTCAGCAAATAAGTCAGTTATGTCCGCACGTCTTATTCTTTGATCTCTCGATTGCATCAGTCTTAGCCTGTCGGGTTGTTCCGCATTGATGCCGAGATCATGAAAGATATCTCCCAAACTCCATGACTCCATAGCATGCTGGAGATCTGAGAAGTACATTTCTTGCCAATGCATTCGGATGATCGCCTTATGCGTATCCTCCTCTAACTCCTTGAAAATTTCATCAAAACTGTTCCCCAAGCTACTCATTTTGGTGACGAATTTCGTTGTCTCTTTAATCCCTTGGCGCTTATTTCCGGAAAAGTCCCCGCAAATTACACACATTCTATCTACTAAATCTCTGCACTCCTTAATTAAAACTTCTTGTCTCTCAGATTCCTTGTTTTTTCTGTATTGAAATACTGCAAACACGAACGCGCCTGCTGTAGCAAATTGAGCAATTGCGTTAATGATATCTATTAGTTTTATACTCCAGAAGTCGGTCGAGAAAGGTTTCGCGACATAAATCATGTTTGCTAAAATAATCAATAGTGTAAGTGCCATCAGTAAGTCTGCGAGGGCAGGCGATTCTGCAAACTTCTTAAGTTTCTTTTTCTCGAAAAACATAATCCCTCCTTGTTATATGTCTATTGCTCAGCTTGAACTGTTTGGAGTTCATTGGTTCGTATTGCTTTTGTTTCTACCAACACTCGCCTGTACACTGAGATAAATTGTGAGATAAGTCCGAAATTCGGTGAAATAGGGTCATTGCCGAGAAGAGTGGCTAGGGTCCAAAGCAGCCCTTGAAAAGTCGAGTCAAAACCTTCTTTTAATATTCCGGATACGGTATCGCCACCGCTAATAAATCCTCCATCTTCCGCATATAAAAGTTTGTTCCTGTAATCAGAGCGGAGGCTTACAAATTTCTTAATAGTAACATTATGAGTATGTTGGATCTGATTCACCAGTTCTTGGTATAGTGACTCGATAACCTCCTCGCTTGATTTGCCTTCCAGGCTTATAAACATAGCGAGAGGGTTTAAAGGGAATATTATTTTTCCATCTGCCCCGCAAACGTGAAAGACGATGGTGTCATTTTTAACCTCGGGAATCACTTTCATCTGATAATGTTCGATTCCTTCAAAGGTTAATCCGTCCTCAATTATCCACCCCATGACGAAGCGCATTACGGATAGGATAGGGTAAAACATCAATTTCACTTGGTGGTTTTTGTAAGAGCGTACAAGGTCGCGATGTTCAGGCATCTTGCTTTCATTTAGTTTCAACCACTCGAATATCGCAACAACAAGCTCTTCCTCGGCAGCAATCAGCCGGATTGCTCCCATCTCGTTATCGATACCGTCTAGTAACTTAGCTTTTTCGACGTGGTCCATTGCCTTCAAAACTCGCCACCAAATTTTGGTTGGAGCTTTGTTTTCTATATATTTAAGAAGTTCCTCTCCCACAAGCTCATCAAAATGATCTGAACTAACGATCCGTTGTATTTGCTCCATGTTGTTCTCCGATCAATTTCAATGAAAGTTGTAAGCATAGTGTAGTAGTTTAAATATATGTTAGGGAATCATTGATGAATTGGCTTCTGCCTGCACGGTTGATCAGGAAGTCGGAAAGCCTACTCTGATTACTCCTGTCGGCACCACCAGGATTGCGCATAAGCGCAACCGTCTACGTACTCAATCCCGCTTAGGACAAAACCGGTCACAGCCATCCCCGCCAGTGTTGCGTCCAGTAGACGAGGTAATGGGTCCGGATCAAGTGGCATGCCCACATCTACCCGGGGGGAAAAGGGACGGGGGAAAGGGGACAGATTTATTTGCCATTATCCAGCGGGGGGCTGAGGCTCCCGAACGGCCGCCTTTGGTGCCATCCTGAATGTTGATCTTGCCGTAGTGTTCGGCCTCACGTTTTAAGCGCGGTAAGTCGGCCCAAATGGCCTCGCGCAGGCGCATGCCGATGGCTCGACCTATCTGCGCAATGGCCGCCGCGCGAGAGTTGGTGTTGGCAAAGCGTATCGACGATGTGTATCACGTGTTCGCGATCCTGGCCTTGTGGAGCTGTCGTGCGGATGGTGGTGCGCTGCATTCCCAACGCCTTGCTCGGACTCGGCACTTTCACATTCTGATCAACACGAAGCGAAGCCATGGTTCGGTTTACCCTGGATAGCCGGTTTTGCGCATTGGTAATGGTGAGTTCACCTTGTTCAACTTGCTGCCGCAGATGTCTGGCGTAATCCAGAAAAGTCTGCCGAACGATCTGACGAGCATCGTTAAACCCCGGCCCATCCTCCGAATGACACCAGCGCACAAACGCCTGCCAGCGATCACTGTGCGCCTTGATCGTGCCGTGATGCCCGCCGCCAAATAGATCGCGCAATGCCTGGGGCCCTGCATAACTCAGTTGCCGACCATAGCCAAAATTACGCCCATCCCGTCTACCGACCAATGCCATGACCCAACTCCTCTCGAAGCCAAACCTTTAAAACTTTCCCCATGTCATCCCGCCACGAATGTTGAGTGTTATCAGGGATCAAGGCCACTGCGACCTGTGAGGGTTGTCCACTAACGCGGGACTGGCGGCTCTTTACGACCGGGAGCCGGGGCATCTCATGATCTGGCCTCCTGAGCACTTCCGAAGAAGTGGGCGAGTGGAGGCTGCGCTGGCTGACGAGACCAGCGCCGCGAGACCCTGATTCGGGTGAAGGCAGTGAAGCGATGACCGGGGCGTGCCTGGCTGTCAGTCTGGTGCAGTCCGTTCCTTGGATTGCAGCACCATCATCTGCATCGCTGTTGCCGGTGACTTCGGTGTTTGTCACGCCAATGGTCACGAGGTGGAACGCCACAGGGCCTAGTCGGGGCAAGCCGCAGCAGAAGTAACAACGCCCGTCTCTTTCCGGAAGAAAGAGACGGGCGCAGATTGGCGTAATGAATAGCCAAGCAAACAGTTTGCTAATGAGCAGCTACGAAAAGAGGGCGAGTCAAAACCCTAAAGCCCACCAGTGATTAAAAGCTCGTAGCAGCGACAAGCCTTTCAACGGACTTCCCCGCTCCCTGCTGACCCACTCAACCCCGCAATCGAGACCTCTATCAACGCCCTTGCAGCCTCAAGCTGATGCAGCACTGAACGAGCCAGCGGACGGAACTCCGGCGTGCTGTTGTCGGCGACTTCGTAGGCGGTGGCGGTTGCGCAGGCGAGGTATTCGGAAGCGGTTAGCAATGCGTCTTCAGCCCTTACGCCTGGCCGGACCGAGAACAGGCTCAGGTTGCCGAGGTTTGCGTTAGTGCAGGTGACTTTTGGAGGGGTGGGTTTTGGCGGGTGAGGGGTGGATCTGATCATGGTGTCTCTCCTGACTTGGATGAGACCGACACCGTTCGCGACTAAACGAATGGGTGGCGGCTGCACGTGGGTTAGTCGACCGGGAAGTCAGGCACCCGGCGCACCCGGAGGTGCCCCTCGCACAGCCGCCATAGAAAGACTTCGTCAATTTCTAGAATTGCCGAAGGCTTATGGGGCGTTACGCGCCTGACTTTTCGGGCGACTAAACCCGGCCGTTGTGTGCAACGACACGCAGGAAGGTAGTCGCCCGGTCAGGCAGGTTCAAGCGGGGAGGGAGCATATCGCCAAACTTCAGAAGCGTCCTACGGGATGTGGTTCTTTTTGTGTGCGTTGATGGGGGCGCTCGTGTGGACGCTTACGTGGACAAGACAACCGCCACGGATTTGCGCTGGGCAACCTGTTTGTATCGCGCAAACAAAAAAGGCCCACCTTTCGGTGAGCCTCTTTCGATGTAGCGTTTGGTGCCGGCACCAGGAGTCGAACCCGGGACCTACTGATTACAAGATAGCTGCTCAGAACATATAGATCAAGGAGTTGAGCGATTCCTTGTTACGTGCTGGCGCGCCAAAACACGCTTAGGTGGCGGGCTCTATTCTGCTTGTTACGTCCGATTTGCGCTGGGCTTACCAGCGTCGTCCCGGGTCATTATGCAAAGAGACCGGGCCAGCCACCCATCCGAATTGGCGTGGGCATGTTGAAAAAATGAAATGAGCTTCATCCTGCATTACCGCATGATTAAGGTTTGTCGCTCGGGCGCTGGGGAGAAGGGAATGTGGAAAAGGACTGGAAAGCAGTTGTTGAAGGAGTTCTGGTTGCCTGGACTGATCGCAGGCTGCTGGACGACCTATGTGGTATGGGGTGGCACCATTACCGTGGAGACGGTTCTAGCTGCCTTCGGCCCGTCGTTTTTCCTCGCGGCTTGGCTAACTGGGCAGGTATTCCGGGTGCGGAAACAAGCGGGTATGGAAACCAGTCTGCAGGCGCTTGAAGGGCGGATGACAGGGCTGGTAGACAAGCTAGAGGATAAGACCCGCGATCTGGTCAACCATATTAATGGCGGGGATAGTTACTGCTACATGAATGTGATGGCGGACAGCATCAAATGGATCGCAATCCATCAAGGGGAGCACCATCTCCAGAACCTGAGCGCTCGCGTATGCGATATTGACATCGATAAAGGGGGGCCGAACTGGTTGCAGCTCGCAAGCACCAATGTATCTATTGGCACCTTGTTCAAGGGGATGTGTAGCCATTGTCTGACTATGCCCCTGAACGGTCGAGATCGCCGTTTCAACATCTTTTTTACAGCCAGCAATGGTTTGTTTTACCAAGAACTGAGGCTCAAGTACCTTGGGGCTGATAGATGGGCGACTGCTACTCGCGTCATCCGTAGTGTCGATAATCAGAACGTAACTCTTTATGAGCGTATTGATCCAGATTTTCCCTTAGACGCAGATGGTACTGCCGCTTATTAGGTGTTTTTGATGCGATCGGCCGCTATGCAGTTATTCCACAGCGGCTGATTGAATGCAGCTACGATTAGGCCGATTTGGTGCGATCCCATTCTTAACCGCACTAAATCAATCTGCGGAAGGCGACACAGTCGGTATGCTGTGGTCGTAGATGTCCATCATCTTCGGATCCCGATGGCCGCTGGCCTCTTGCTTGTCAGCCCGAGTGCCGGCCGTGTCAGTGATGCCACGTCGTTTTAGATCGTGAAGGGCGAATCTTTGCTCCGGCGTGATGATCTCGTCGACCAAAGCCAAGGTGATAAAACGTTGCCATGCTGTGTCCAGGCTGGACTTGCGTAGCGGCCCTCCGTGACTTGCCACGATGATGGTCCGTCGCGAAGGTGCGATCGGTATTGCGGTCTTCCGTTTGGCCCAAACCTTGGCACGATAGGCTTTGGCGTTATCCCAAGCTTTGCGCAGTCGAGGCGTCCAACGAACAATGTTGTCCCGACTGCCTTTGCGGCGGTTGGTGAGAATGCCGCTCTCCAGCTCATTCGCGTCGGTCAGGGTTACAACTTCGATGCCTCGTAGTCTGCAGAGATAGGCTAGTTCCATGACGTAGCCGAGATATTCCGGGCAGCCACCTTTCTCTCCCCTGATTAGCAAGCCGCGGGCGATTGCTCGATCGATGAGCGTATCCATGACCTGATGGTTTGGCAGACGGCGTTGTTTTCGTTCGACGGGGGCTTCAATGCCTAAGGCCGGGTTTACTTCCAAGTAGCCACGGTTGCGGCCCCATTGCAGTACACGGCGCAGGTAGCGCAGTGCATGTGCGGCCTTGGAAGGGGTCCCCTCATCGGCCAGTCGATCGACGATGCGTTGCACCAAGGCAGAAGTGAATTTGCGCACCGCCAGATCGCCTAGCGGCTTGCCCAGCTTTGTGGCTAGCGTCAGAAGAACATCACGGGAGTAGCAGTAGTCGTCGTGAGTTTTAGGACTCAGCTTCCTGTAGCGATCGCTGTCGTGGAATTGGCTGCAAACGTAGCGAAGCGTTCCACGATCTACGTTAGAAGCCTCTTCCATGATCCGGTGTAGCTCTGCCAGAGAAACGTTTGAAGGCGCGATATTGCGCCGGCGTTGTTTGGCCGTTTCATCCCTGTGGAGGGTGTACCAGATCCCACTATCACGATGGTCAAAGTAAACGGCCGCAGGGAGAGCGGCTTGGTCGATATGGTTGGGAATGTGCGGGTTATGCTTCCGCTTCCGTGATTTCCTCATAGGATGTCGGCGTCGTACCGTTCTGCTGCGGCTGGCTTCATGCCAGCGGCCTGGTTGATCAGGTCCAGCGTTGTCCACGGCCCGGTGCGGCCTCGGAAGAGGCGAATGCCCTGGTCGATCAACGACCGCTCAACGTCAGATCGGCGTTGGTAACCGGTTATACGCTGCAGGTCTGTGAACACCAGGACATTGTCCAATCGGGAATTCATGATTTGCCCTTTATCGCGTGTAGCGCCCCCGCACAGTGTAGCGCTGCATCAGGGGCCGAAGTTATGAGAAGTGCCGTGCTTAGATACTGGTGCGCAGCAGAAAATTGTTGGGGTCGGCGCCTCTCCGGAACCAGAAAATGCCGGCATTAGGCATGGGTCAACGCCTTGATGGCTGGCAGCGCTTTTTCCGATTCGATAAACCCTGTGCTTACTCCGTCGCCGTCCATCACTTTCATGTACATCACTTCAACTTTCGCAGAGTCGACCAGCACTTTGCCGACCTCAGCAATAGCCTTGGCGCGCTCGATATCCATCGGTTTCTCCAGATCCTGCAGAGCTTCAAGCGTTGCAAAAAGGTGGTTTCGCAGATCCGTCATTTTGTTATTCATGGCTGGCCTCAATGGTGCGTTTAAGTTTTCCAAGCAGACGGATCGCGTCTTTTACATCTTGGGGGTAACGCTGAATGGAATTGCGGCGCATCAGCTCGCTGCGCGTCAACAACTCAAGGTTGTCGATGTCGCAATTGGTGCGATCGGGGGTCTTGAATACCAGAACCATTCCCTTTGGAATCGGTCCATGGGCGACTTCCCAGTTGCGCCTATGGGTCCACTCCCATTTGTTGGGCTCTGCGACTTTGATCTTTAGATAACCATCTGTCGCCAAAACCTCTGTGCCAATCGGCACATGGTTGTGAGGCAAGCCACCTTGAGCGAACTGAGTCTCCGCAGATCGGCCAGTAGCGGGCCGCGACATGCCTTTGCTCCAGCTGTGCACACCCTTCTGAAATCGCGTCGACGTGCCACGGACGCCGTCAAGCCGGCCAGACAGAGGTCCGTTCAGAAACGCTTCGCTCTTTTTCAATCCCAGCGCTTTTGCCTTGGAGTGGATAGCACTGATCGGCCGATTCAGTTGCTGGGCAATCGCCGCAGCCTGTTGATCTGGATAGAGTTCAGTTAGGCATTCGATTTCTCGATTTGTCCAAAAACGCCTGGCTGATGGGTTGTTCCCCACACATTGACGCGCCCGCTCTAGAGCCTGCTGCGCAATCAAACCCATGGTTTGTTCAGACATGATGTTGGTCCTGCCGATGCGGGTTGGTATGAGTAGCGAGCACCTTGGCAACGACAAGCGCTTCGACGTCGGTTAAATCCCCTTGGGCCTGGGCCATGGTGGCCAGACATTCAAGGCGGATTCGCGCGTCGGGCGTTTTGCGTACCTGGTAATCGAAAATTGCCGTGCCGACGATCCGGATCGTCATCAAATGCCGAGCTACCTGCTCGTCCGGGTACGTCGATGTGATAGCCTTCAAACCGCTGCTGCTTAGGTGCTGTGCTTGCATGGTGTTGCCCTCAGTTGTGGTTGGTGTTGAGGGGTTGCACCCCCTCGACACCCTTCGTATACCGACGATTGTCGGCGTCATTGAATCCGGTAAAATTCCCCGTCTCGTTTGAAAAGCAGCTCTACGTCTTCAAGGCGATAGTAGCCGCCGACGCCACCCTTAACGATGTAATCCAATGGGTCGTGCTCGAAGCGAACGGGGAAGGGATAACCATTGCGCATCTCCATCCAGCCGATCTGCGATGCGTACTTGCTGGTCGGTTTGATTTCCGCGTACAGCTGCTGGCCGATCACCCGCGCAGGATTGGGTTTCGCACCTTCCAAGTAGGCTTCAAACACGAGCTGCACTGTCTTGTTCTCGAATCGCTCCCCGTCGTATGCCAAGTTCTGAGATGCGATTTTTTTAAACATCGCCTCCTTGAACGCGTCGACGTGCAGCTGCTGTTCCAACTGTTGTTTCTCGTCTTCATGCATAGTTTTGCTCCTCCTGTTTACGCACTAGGTGAATCACCACATCTTCAAACTTTCGGTCGTCGTCGCAGGAGTTCCACTCCAGCACGCTCTGGACGTGTGCCCGCGAACAATCCACCACCAGAATTTCGCGTTCGCCTCGGACTGCACGCACTTCCAGAATCCCCACCAGGCCGTCGGCGGCATATTCCCCGGCATGCACGATTGGAAGGCCGTCAGGCGTTTGTTTCAGCCCTGCGATGACGGTCCCGATCACGTCGGATGAATCGTCATCTCCCGAACTGTTAATCACTTGAATCTGCATCGCTTCCTCCTCACGCAGCTTGGAAAATCCAGCACCGCACTGTTTTGGGTTTGTTCGCCGCGTCGATGTCCCAGGACGAACACACGTTTCTGTTCGTTTCCACGAATTTCGGGCATTTGCTAGTTTTCAGGTGGCGTTTGAGCTCGGTCAGATCTGGCACTTTCTGCCGCTTCTCTGCCGCCTCTTTAGCGAAGTCGTTCAGGTTTACGGCGATCAGGCCTTCATTGCGGGAGTGATTCAGTCCGCCGGCGAAGTTGTTCAGGTACTCGTAGAGCTCCCAGAATTCGACGACGATCGGATGGTCAGCGTTGATGGCCAGCTGGCGCGCCTTGGCCATGCTTTGAATCTCAGCGTGTGCTGCATCGATCTGGATTTTCTTCAACGGAATGACGTGCACCAGGGCATCGACCAGTGCGTGCAGTTGGGCGTGATTCTTTGCAATCCGCACGGTGCGGATCTCCGGCAGGGCGAGCAGCTGCTGTTCGTACATCGGGCCGCTTTCGCGAACGGTCTGCATGACCAGACTTTCTTTCATCGTCGACTTGACCAGGAAGCCGCTGACACGGTCGATCGGCATCCGCTCGAGCTTTTCCACCTTCAACTTGGTTTGGGGTGTCTGGCCTTCCTTGGTCATATGGATATGCACCAGACGCTGCAGGATCGGTTCGGAGGCGTTCACCGCGTGGTTCTGGCCGATGACCACGGCGCCCCGAAAAGGAGGCTCCCGCGTATCGTTGCCGTTGTTCTTCACACCGGTAGAACGGACGCTACGTCCGTTGTAGGCGGTCTTGAGTTCATCCCAGTCGTATTGCTTGGTCTGGCTGCCGTCAGTCTTTTCACGTTCAGACTCGATCAGTACCACTGGCAGGTTGCCGACCTGGGCGAAGTTCCGTGCTCGAGCAACGGGGGTGCCCTTGGTTGGGTCAAACCCCTCATAGTCGACGCGGCCGCACAGCTTCCACAGGAACTCGATTAGGGTTGATTTGCCAGCGCCTGGCTCGCCGATGATCTCTGCAAAGGGGTAGCTTTTTTGGTGCTGACGGATCTGTTCGGCAAACAGTGATCCGAACCAGAACGCAAGCGCCACAAGCCCCTTGGCTCCGAAGCATTCCCAGATGATGTCCAGCCACTCGGTGTCAAACTTCTCCAGATCCGTATTCAGGTTCAAGATCACGGACTGACTGAGCGTTTTGATGCTCAACCGATCCATATCGAAAAAGTCTTCTTCGTTCAGCTTGAACACCTTCCCGTCGCGCACCGCTACGTCACCGTAGATGTAAGCACCGTGTTCACGGGTGTAACCGGTGAAGTCGATGGTCTGCACGGTTTTGAGGGCATCGGTCTGCTCTTCAATGAAGGCATCCAACTGCTGGGTGGTACCGGTGAACATCCCGCCCGGGGCGATACCCAGCAGGCGCTTCTTGAACTCGGCCGACGATGCAATCTGTGAGCTGGTGAAGGTGTTCTTGATCGGCTGCGCATCGTGGGCAAAGGTGATCCGGAAGTAATACCAGGACTCGTCGGTGAGCTTGTTTTCCTGGTAGTACAACGCTTTGGGATTGCAGGTTGCGATCCGTTGCAACGCTCCGCACTGCTGCATGGCTTTGGCGCGCATCTGCTTATTGTTCAACTGCTGGTCGTCGTGGTGCTCGCTGTCTTCGAGCTCCTGGATCGCCTTGTTGTATTTCTCCAAGTCCAACTTGAACCAGTACAGGCGGTTGCCGTACTCCAGGTGGAATTCGCTGCGACGCTTCCAATCGAACATCACCAGCGCTTTTTCAGTGGCGTTCTCAGCGATCAGCAAAGCGCCGTGATGGCGTGCGGTGGTGATGTCCTTATCGAACTGGGCGGCGCGCTTCTCGCCTTCGTCCAGGAACTGCCAGCGCTGGTGCAGATCGTTCCAGTCAACCTTTCTGCTATCGCGCTGCGGGATCTGAGCGGCCTCACAGGTGAAGCCCAGTTCGTGGGCCATGCGGACCCAACGCTTGGTGTAAGCGTGTGCACCTGGTTCGTTGTCCAATGCCCAGATCAGCTTTGGAAGTTTGCCCGGGCGTGCCTCTACCAGCGCCTTGAGCGAGTCAGCAGGGAAGGCGTTCGAGGACATCGCCGACACCGCAGCGATGTTGTGATGTACCAGGGCGATGGCGTCAAAGATCCCTTCAACGATCCAGATTTCCTTGGCCTCTAGCACGTCGACGCAAGGCGGGCACCACCACACGCCACGGTAGCTTTCACCTGGTGCGAAACGGGCTTTCATCTTCCCGAAACGAGCCGGCTTATCGATCAGGCGTTCCCAGTAACCGCCTTTATCCAAAGGGAAACGCACTGTGGCGCTCCCTGCGTTGTGTTGGGCTGAATAGTAGGTTTCTTGTGTGAACCAACCAGCGACCAGCTCGATGTCGAAGCCGCGGCCGAACTCCAGGTACGCCCGGGCTGTGGCAGTGGGGGCGTTATCTGTTGCCGGCGCACGCTTGCTCCAGTCTTCAAATAGGTCATCGTAGATTTCTTTGACGTGCAGGGTGTGGCCGCACTTCTCCGATCGGCCGCAGATCACCTGCCACGGCTTGTCGTGACGGCTGTACAGCTCACGCTTGTGGCATTTAGGGCATTCACCGCCGCGCATGTATTCGGTACCGGCTCGATGCTTCAAGCCGAAGTCAGATTCCAGGCGCTGCAGGACGTCAAGACGCAGGTCGTCTCTCATGATTGTTTCGCTGCTTTGAGGCTCAGTGACAGCGCGGCCATCAGTCGTTGCTGTGCTGCCATCACCGGCTTTTTCTTGAGGATCGAGCTGTGCCTGGTTTCCCTGGGGACATTACGAAATTCATCGGCGTACCAGTAGTCATTGAGGCTCATGCTGTAGTGCGCACGCAGATCCGCCAGTAAGGCTTGAGCCTGGGCAGCGGGCATCTGGGCATTGATATTCAGTGCGTTTCCCATCAGGAACCTCGAATTCGGGCGCAGCTCACCCATACCCACTGAGGTGGGGCTGGGCTGGTTTAAGGGGTATTAGGACGCGGGGGTGATGCGTTTGCCGTGGCCGGCGGAAATCAGGTGTTCGTAGATCAGGTAAACCGGAACCGACCAGGTACAGCCTCGGACTGGATCAGTGATAACCACTGTGTGTTCGGCGCTTGCGTTTAGGTCGACCCTTTGGCGCACGTTGATTTCCGCCAGATCCCCCAGGGCTTCACAGACCAAGCGGAGAGCCAGAGCTTTGTCGACCTGAAAGCTGTGCATCAAGTGATTGATCGTGCGCTGAATGAACTGGCCCTGATCGCCTAGGTGCTCGCCTTGATGACGCTCGAGGAATGCCACTGCCGCGGCGCGGATCGTGCTGCGATAATCCATATCCATGGGAACGTTGATCATTGTGCAGCCCCTGACTTGTTTCGATAGAGATCGATCGCAGCGAGCACTTCGGCATGACGTGCCGCAATGTGCAGGTTGTGTGCGTTGAGGATATGTTCGGCTTCGACTTTGTTGATGCAACCATCCGCAACCGCTTTGGCAAGCTCTTGGTCGACACATCCGCGCTTCGCAGCCACTTGTACGGAAAGGCTGTACATCTCGACGATGTCATTGGTTTCCGGATCTGGCACGGGAACGAATAACCCGCCGTACATCGACGCAACGTAGTTTGGGAAATGCTTTGTGCCGGATTTCTGCTCAAGCTCATATAGCTGCAAGTCAGTCAGTGGGCGGCTGTTGTTGTTTTCGTAGGCGTGGTTATCGAACTTCTTCAATGCCAAGCCGATACACGCAGCTGCACATTCTCTCCCACCCGGATAACTGCAGATAATCGCGCTAACAACTTCACGGCGTGTTTTTAGAACCGAGCTTTTCATCTTCTGCTGTCTCCCCACATTTCGTGCCATTACTCTGCAATCTCACCGTCTTTGATACCGAGCAGTACGGCGGCTCGATGTGCCTCCCCACGGCGACCTTTTTTACGACCGTTTAATATGTCGCTGACCAAATTTTTGTTCAGCCCATGATCTCTGCTGAACTGGGCAATGCTTGTGCCCTTGCGATCAAGAGATGCACGGGCTTGCTCGGTTGTGAGAGGGGCGGGCATAGTGTTCGCTCGTGTGCGTTTGTGTGGATTGGTGTTCATCTGACGCCGATTATGACAAATAAAGTTGTCTTGTAAAGGGTTTTAGCTTGAAAAATTTGTCATCGGGAGAATTCTCGAACCAAGGCGCGGGCGAACGCTTGCGCGAAGAACGGATTCGGTTAGCACTTTCGCAAGAAGATCTGGCACAGGTCGGGAACGTCACTCGCAACACGCAAGGGAGTTATGAGCGTGGAGGCAGAAACCCCGACACTGCTTATCTGGGGGCCGTTGCAGCCCTTGGTGTCGATATTCTCTATGTGGTGATCGGACTGCGAACCCCAGCATTACTAGATGGTCTTTCTGCGCCCGAAGATAAGCTCATTCAGCAGTACAGATCGCTCTCGAAGGATGACCAACAATCCGTGCAGCGAGTCGTAGGGGCGATGGCTGAGGTCAGTCCCGATCGTTAGCAACATGCCGATAAATATTCGCCAGCTTTTACTCATTCTTTGATGCTGTAACGGTCGCTTACATCAATAAGATCGGTTCAGCATTGCAATCATGGAGTAAGAGCATGTTGGAACCATCTGGAACAAGGATCGAGGCTCGGCTGTCAAGCATTCAGCTGGTAGCACTAACGGAGACGGAGCGCCGTCTACTGCCTCTGTATCGGTCGATGACGTATAGGGATCAGCGGCGATTACTACGATTTGCTGGTGCAATGGCGCGCAGTAAGGGATCTAATCTAGATTAGAAAACCGTTCGCCTGGCGCCAGGAGATGTTGGACAAACATGGATGAGCTCGAATAACTCACATTGCTGAGCTCGACTCATCTCTCGTAGACGGTCCAGAATCAGCCGGTCCACTGCCTGCGCCGATGGACTCAACGTATGTGAGAACGTCAGGTTTGCCACCCATGTGTGACCGCATGCGGCGTTTGAACAGTGGCAATATAGTTTGGCAAACTCAGCGGACAGTTCCTCGCGCGATCCAATTCGGCCTTTGCTGCCACACTCCTTGCAATTCACCCGCATGCCTACCCCTCCCTACAATGCTGTGACCAATATTTTGCCACATTACCTACGGATGAATGATTTGTTGGTCGTGGCGGCTAGTCTCCTGAACCATCTTTGGCAATTTCTCTCCAGGCGATGCGACGGTCATTACGCAGACTATTGTTCACCTGCAAAAACAACTGACTGATCGGCCTGATCTCGTTGTTCGTATAAACCCGATCAATCTTTTCGATGTCCCCAAACCCCGCCGCGTTCTCCGGCATCACCCCAGCCAGTGCCGGATTCATCCGCCATGCTGCAATCACATCATTGCGCGTGATGTTCTTTACGCGCTCAAATTCGTCCTTGGTCGCGATATCGCCGATAGGGATAATCTGGATTGCCTTTTCGCTGCCGCCAGGGATGTTTACAAACAGCGAGCGAAAGTTTCCCACGCCCTTGCTTGAGCCGATCTGGCTCTGCAGTTTCATTTCATCCTCCTCGGACAAGTCCGGGTCGTTGGTGTAGAAAATGAAGCCTGCGTGAGCGCCGTTGTTGTAATACCGGCGCCGGAACAAGGTCGCCGACTCATTGAGCAAAAGTGCGTGCATGCCGCCCAGGTAATCGGGGACGCCGTAGACGCTTTGCTCGACGTCGTAGTCCATGACGTGCTCTACCTGGTCCTCTTCGAAGTGCAAGTGCTGACCATTGGGCAACAGCATCACAAATCCACCCCCAACCTTACGCCGCATGTTGATGGCGGGAAGGTGCTGCAATTCGAGCACTTGGCCGATCACGTTAACCAGGCGCTGAAAATACGCCTCACCAAACACCATAAAATCCAATGCGGCGCGGCCCATCGTCTGTGCGCTGCAGCCCGCCGAGGCGATGAAGTCACGCAGCAGCAGGTTGCGCTTGAAGCGCGGAATGGTGCCGTGGTGCGCGTTGGCGCGTAGCATTTTGGCCAGGCCAGTGCGTGAAACCGGCGGCGTATAGATTCGTCCGTCGTCGCTGGCGTACACCCCCAGGTATTCGCCGATATTGTTGGTCAGCACCGACTCGGGCGCGCCGAAACTGAACGTTTTGACCGTGGGCGGCGCTGATGGCACCTGATGATTGGCCTGCGGCTTGGGATCTTGCATGAGTACCTTCTACGGTTGACCAGCGACTTCTGCGCTTCTTGTTGACGTTGAGGGGTTCGTTGGCGAGTGCATGCATCACTGCCCAGGCGATATCGGCGTGCCCGGTCGCGTCAGTGCGTGAAGCGCTGTAGGTGATCTGGCCGCTGCCGGTGGCGCCGCGCTTGATGGTCAGGAAAGCCGAGGCAATGTCGTTCCAGCCGGCATCCCATTCGATACGGCGCCCCTGGATGGTGTCCTGCGCCTTGAGCACCAGCGTATTTTTGGTTTCCAGGCTGTAATGAATCGGCGTGGCTCGCGGGTAGAAGTCGCGCACCAAGTCGAACACGCCATAGCCCACGCCGGTGATGTCGATACCGATGTGCTGGACGTTGAAACGCTCGGTCAGCTTCTTGACCTGCGCGGCCTGGTAGGTGAACGAGTGCCCGCGCCATGAGTGCTTCTCCAGGATCCGGAACTTGCCGCCCTGCTCAAGCGGTGGGGCAACCACCACACAGGTGGCATCGTCGCGTGTGCGGCTCGGGTCGTAGCCGATCCAGACCGGCACATTGCCGAAAGGCCTTGGCTCCTTCGGATCCGGGTTGAAGTCGGTCCAGAGCGACAGATCGGAGTAACAACGCTCCAGATCTGCGAGGTTGAAGGCGCTCTGGGTGCTGTCGATGAATTGGCACAAGTACAGCTGATCAAACTGGTCGTCTGAGTTTTCGAGACGCAGCTGCTCGAGGTCGAAGAGATCGCAGCCGCCGGCGATAGCAGCATGAATATCGATAATCTTGCGCCACTGGCCGTCTGGACAAAGCATGCCTTGGCGCAGCTCGGCGTCTGACGGGAAAGGCTTACCCGCGCTCTTGTGCTTGCTGCGCTTGAACGTGTCACCGGTCCAGAATGGATACGCCTGATGGCTGACCGCGCTCGGCGTCGAGAAGTAGGTTTTGCGCCATTTCTTGTGGGTGGCCATCGCGCCGGATAGAGCTTTGAGCTTGTCGAAATCCCGAATCCAGAAGTATTCGTCGACGTAGACATGGCCGTGGTGGCCTTGAGCGGTGCTGCTGTTGGTGCTCAGAAAACGCAGCTCGGCGCCGTTGCTGAGGATGATCGGATTGCCCGTCAGCTCGATGCCGAACCACTCACGGGCAAATTTGACGATGTAGTTTCGGAAAATCTCCGACTGAGCTCGGCTTGCCGACAGGAACATCTGGTTGTCGCCGGTCAGAACCGCATCCATGAACGCTTCGCCAGCGAAGTAGTACGTCAGCCCGGACTGGCGACACTTGAGCACGTTGCGGATCCGCCGCGTTAGTGGGTTCTGTTTAGCGGCAAACAGCTCTTTCTGGTAGCCAAACAGCTTGCTGATGAACTTGTCCAGGAAGTCCACCTCGGTCAGCTGCGAGATGTCGTTCTTTTGCGGCTTAGGCTTTTTCTTGGACTTCGTGGGATCTCGGTCGCGGTGACCGTCGCGTTGGTCACGGCGCGGTCCGTCCTGCTTCTCGGGAGATTCATCGGGCGCAGAGGTGGCAACCGGCTTGACCGATTGCTTCTGCAGGCGCTCGCGCAGACTGGTGAGACGGTCGAGCTCATCCAGATCGCCCTTGGCCAGGATCTCTTTCTTTTCCAGGATCAACGTGATTCGCCGGCTGACTGCCGTCAGCGGCTCCTCGTCCGTGAGCATGTCGTCCCAGCCGCCCTTGGCGATCCAGTAATAGACGATCCGAATGTTCGAGAGCTTGAGCTGTTGCTGGATTTCTCGCGGCTTGTAGCGGCGAAGGTACAGCCGTCTGGCGGCGTCTTTGACTTCGGGTAAGTAGGGCATGCGCCGCAGTCTATGCAGCGAAAACACCACAAACCCGCACTTAAATTCCGCGTTTTTCCTAAAACTTGAATCTAGGAGGAAAGCGGATTTGAACCGTTTGTTTGAGCTGTTTCAGGTGCCTATCGTGGCGGCAATTGTTACCTCACGCCGAGCGATGTACCTCATGCCCCGCACCCTTGTCTCTGATTGGAAACGTGTCGCCACCAGCGGCAAAACCTCGGACGGCCGCACCATTGCCCCGCAGGATCTGCACGACATGGCCGAGGCTTACGACCCGGCAATCTACACAGCCGTGATCTGGTACGAGCACATCCGCTACATGGGCAATTTCGGCAGCGTGACTGAGGTGAAAGCCGAGGACGTCGACGGTGGCAAGGTTGGCTTGTTTGCCAGGTTGCAACCCAACGACCGGCTGCTGCAGCTCAACAAAGAAGCGCAGAAGCTGTTCACCAGCGTCGAGATCGAGCCTAACTTCGCCGACACCGGCAAACCCTACCTGCGCGGCTTGGCCGTTACCGATGAACCCGCAAGCCTGGGCACGGAGCCGCTACATTTCTCTCGCCGCGCCACTAACGGCAACCACTTTGGTTCGCTGGAGCCGCTGGGCGACCTCACGCCCGCCGAGGTCTCCGAAGCGTCCGCCCTCTCTTTCCTGACCCGACTCTTCAAAAGCGTCGCTCAAGACGCGCCAACCATACCCCTTACACCTGACCCCGAGACCTCCACCATGGACCCGAAAACCGCCGAGGCCTTCGCTGCGGCCGTGGACAAGCTTGGCAACGTGGCAACCCGCCTCGAAACCAGTGCGGCCACCTTCGCCACGCAAAAGACCGAACCTGAAAAGACCGAGCTGACGCCGCCCGAAGCAACGACGGAAAGCGTTGCCGGCAACGCGATTACCGTCGAGCAATTCAACGAGCTCAAGGGCTCGCTGGATCAACTGGCCGAAAACTTCAACACCGCGCTGAACAAGGGCAAGGGCCAAGACGTGCCCAATACCATTGGCGCGGTGACTGATGAACCGGAGCCCGTTTACTGATGAGTCAACTCAGCCCCAAAGCCCGCCAGACCTACCACGCCCTACAGGACAGTGTCGCGCGCACCTACGGCGTGACGAGTGCGCGAGAGGAGTTCAACGTCGAGCCGACGCTGGCCCAGACACTCAACGATCGCATCACCTTGAGTTCTGCATTTCTACAGCGGATCAACGTCATCGGTGTGACTGAAATCAAGGGCGAAAAGGTCATGATGGGCGTGAACGGCACAGTGACCGGGCGCACCAATACGGACGCCAAAGATCGCGAGCCGCGTAACGTGCTCGGACTGGACGGATTGGGTTACGAGCTGCATGACACCCACAGTGACGTCACGCTGAAATTCTCTACCATCGACGCCTGGGCCAAGTTCAAAGACTTTGCCAAACGCTACAGCGCAGCTGTGCTGCGTCAGATCGGGCTCGACCGCCTAATGATCGGCTGGCACGGCGTGGAAGCAAAGGCCGACACCGATCGAACAGCCAATCCGCTGCTGCAGGATGTTAATAAGGGCTGGATGCAGATCGTTCGCGAACAGGCACCGCAGCAGATACTCGTCGAAGGTAAGGTGGCCAGGAAAATCCAGATTGGTGGTCTCGGTGACTATGCCAACCTCGATGCCCTGGTATTCGATGTGTCGCTGATGATCGATGAGGAGTTCCGCGACGGCGGTGACCTGGTAGCCCTCATTGGCCGCGACCTGCTGGCGCATGACAAAGGCAAGCTGTATGCCGCGCAGGGCCATACACCGACTGAGAAAGAGCGCATTGAGCTGGCCCAGGTCGTTGCCACCTATGGGGGATTACCTTCCTATACCTGTCCGCACTTCCCATCGACCGGCGTGGTTGTCACCTCGTTCGACAACCTGTCCATTTACTTCCAGGACACTTCGTGGCGCCGGTACTTGCTGGAGAACCCTAAACGGTCTCGCACCGAGGACTACAACAGCCGCAACGAAGGGTACGTAGTCGAGCAGCTCGGCAAGTTCGCCGGCATCGAGCCCACCAATGTCGAGTTTGTTGCCGACAAAGCGCCGATTGCTCCGGAAGATCCAGGTGAGGGTGAAGCATGAGCCTGGCCCTGAACCATAAGAAACGAACCCTGCAGCATGGCCCAGCGGTCAATTCGGCTAAGTCCGAGACCTACACGCCAGGAACGGCGTTGGCTGGCCCTGCCAATGCCCAAAAGCACCTGGCGTTGATGATCAGCGCGCTGGCCGAGGACTGCTCCAGGCTGTCGGATCTCAACTCGATGTCCGATCGCCAACGGCTGAAACGTGACGAGCTTTTGCCCAAGTACCTGGAGTACGTACAGCGTTACCGCGAGTCCGGTCTGAACCACCCCAATCCGGTGCTGATGCAGGTTCTGGTCTGGTTGTTCGATACCGAGCAATTCGAACCGGCGCTGGAGCTGGCCGACTTCGCCATTCAGCAAAAGCAAGTCATGCCGGAGCGTTTCCGCCGAGATATCCCGACTTTCATCGCTGACACCGTCATGGATTGGGCGGACGCCGAATACAAGGCGGGTCGCAGCCCAGAGCCTTACATCTCACAGCTGCTGCCGCGCGTAGAAGCCGAGTGGAAGCTGTTCGAGAAAATTCCTGCGCGCTACCACAAGTTGCTCGGATTGATCGCGTTCGACCAGGAGGCGTGGGCTAAAGCGATTGCTCACTTTGAGCGAGCGACGGCGCTCTTCCCCGCAATCGGTGTGAAGACCAAACACGATGACGCCACAAAGGCGCTGCGCAAGCAGCAAGCAGGCGCCGAGTAACGACTACCCCCCCCAGCGGGAACCTGTGATGGCAGCTCAATCATTTATGAATTGGCCTTCCTGAAACATGGTTTCCCGCCCTATTCCAAGAGCAGCTTGCAGATGAGTTTTTCCGGTAAACCCACCGCCTTGATCAATCAGCCCATTGCCAACGACGGCTTCTGGCCTGACCTGGACGTGGCTGAATTTCAGAAAGGGTATCGCCTGCCGGCGGAGTACCTGGTGGATCTGCTGGTGGACGGCATTTCGCAGGCGATGGGCGAGGTCAATGTCGACCTGGCCCGACGCAAGACGGCGTGGCAAAGCGTCGGCATAGACAACGTTGCCGCTGCGGATCCAATGATTCTGCCGGAGCGGACTTTCATGGCCCTCAGCTACAAGCGCGCCGTGTACTGCCGAGCGAAAGCGTATTTGCTTAGCCAGTTCGCAACGGTCATCCGTCGCGACTCTGCCGAGAATCTGGCCAAAGAGGCACCGCAGACCCACGAGCAGTTTCTGTCTTTCAGTCAGCAGGCCGTGCGGTTGATTCAAGGCCGCAGCCGGGTCACGGCGGAGTTGATCTGATGGAAAAACTTAGGACGCTCACGCGATACCTGGTCGAGCGCTGCATGGTCCCGGCCGAGCAAATCGACAGCTGGGCGGAACAGGTCAGTTTGCCGCTGTACTGGAAGCCGACTGAAAAAGGGCTGCACATGGGCGACATGCGCTATCGGGCCGTGATCTCGATAGAACGCTTTGCCGACAATCCGGCACGCCTGATGGCCCTGGTTGGATCTTGGCTGGAGGTTTGCGACCAGGATCGCGCAAACGACGATTTGGCGGTGCCGGTGTTCGAGATTGATCAGGTCACTGCTGATGAAGCCGATGTCGAGCTGCAGCTTGATTTCATCGAGCCGCTGCACCTCAGCGAAACCGACGACGGCGAGATTCATGCGTTCGGCAAGCGATGGGCTCTCGTGCCGTTCGACCTGTGGATTGCTGAGCGGGGGGCTGTGATCAGTGACCGCGCCGCCCCTTGATTTCGACATCCGGGGCTTGCTCAACGCCCAGGAGAAGTTACAGCTCTTGGCGCTGCCAGCATCCAAGCGACGCAGGCTGCTCAACAACGCCAGCAAACGGCTGCGCACCCCGAATCGCAAGCGTATCCGCGATCAGCGCAACGTCGACGGTTCGGCCTACGCCCCCCGTAAAGCGCGTCGCAAACGCAAGATGCTAAGTGGTTTGGGCAAAGGCCTGCAGGTCACACGTCTGAGCGCCGACCAGGCCGTGCTCGGATGGCAAAACCGCCTTGTTTCTCGAATCGCCGCCGAGCATCAGCACGGCCAGACCGAGACGATGACACTGGCCCGATTACGCCGGTTGGGTAAAAGCCCCGATTACGGGATGCCTGCGACCAGGCAGCAGGCACGAGCGTTGCTCAAGGCGGGTTATCAGATCCGCAATGGCAAACGCTGGAAGCGGCCTGCGCCGCGATGGATCGTCGAGAACCTCAAGAGCGGTCAGGCAGGTTTGATCCTCGCCCAGCTCGAAGGCCACACCAAAAAACAAAGCTGGAAGATTGCGCTTCCCGCCCGCGACGTATTGGGCGCGACTGCAGACCAGGTGCGCGAAATCCTCAGCACCGTCTTACAGCAAACCCTTAATGCCCCACGATAGCGAGACCTTCCATGGCTCAAGGCAAAGTCAGCGTCAACAACCTGAATCTGGGTCAAGGCCCGGTCACGGAGATTGAACGCTATTTTCTATTCATCGGGCCGGCGTCGAAAAACGTCGGGAAATTGATGGCGCTGAACACTGACAGCGATCTGGATATCGACCTGGGCGACTCTGACTCCGACCTTAAAACCCAGATCACCGCGGCTCGCTTGAATGGCGGTAATCGCTGGGCCTGCATGGCGGCGCCGCTGGCTGAGGATGGTGACTGGTCAGACGCTTTGGACATGGCTCAGCGCGAAGGTGTCTCGGTCGAGGCGGTGGTCATCACCAAGCCAGTAACTGACGGCACTGAACTGGCTGCAATGCACGCAGCGGCCGTGTCACTGAACAATCAGTATGGCCGCCGCGTGTTTGTGATGGCTGCCAGCGCCGGCATTACCGCTGATAAAGACTGGGCGGCGTACCTGGGCGAGCAACGCACCGTCACGAAAGACCTTTCCGCTGCACTGGTGATGGTCGTGCCACAACTGCACGGAAACGATCTGGGTGTATTGGCCGGCCGGTTAGCCAACGCTGCCGTGAGTATCGCCGACAGCCCGATGCGCGTAGCCACAGGCGCATTGGTCGGGCTCGGAGCTGTGCCAGTAGACAGTGAAGGCCAGTCACTGCCCTCGTCCGTTTTGGCAGAGCTCGACAAGGCGCGTCTGTCGGTCCCGCAGACCTACCCCGATTACCCCGGAGTGTACTGGGGCGATGCCAACATGCTCGATGCGCCTGGCAGCGATTTCGGCGTCATCGAAAACCTGCGCATCGTCGACAAGGCCGCTCGGCGTGTCCGCATATTACTGATTCGCATGGTCGCGGATCGCACAGTCAACAGCACCCCCAACAGCATGGCGAGCACCACCCTCAGGTTGATGCGACCGCTGCGGGAAATGTCGCGCTCGGCGACGTTTGCCGGCCTGCAATTCCCTGGCGATATACAGCCCCCAAAAGACGGCGACATCGTTCTGATCTGGAAAACCCGAACCACGATTGAGGCCTACATCAAATTGCGCCCCTACAACTGCCCCAAGGACTTGACCGCGAACATCGCGCTCGACCTGTCTTTAGAGGACGAGGAGTAACTCATGGCCCGTATCAGCGGTATGAATTTTGACGTCACCCTGGGCGATCTACAGGTGCACATGGAGAAAGCGTCTCTCGACATCACTGACAACAGCGCAGTGGCCCAGACAAAGGGCGTACCTGATGGCCACGTCGACGGCGACGTGGCTGCCAGCGGCGAGTTTGAGCTCGACAGCCAGAACTTTGGCCTGCTGATTGAGGCTGCTCGCCGCGCAGGCTCGTTTAGAAAGCTTGAGCCTTTCGACACCCTGTTTTTTGCGAAGACCGCAACCGACGAGCTGCGTGTAGAGGCCTTTGGCTGCAAGGTGAAGATCGCCAGTTTGCTGGACATCGATCCAAAGGGCGGCAGCAAGTCCACTCACAAGGTGCCGTTTGACGTCACCAGTCCGGACTTCATCCATATCAACGGTGTGCCGTACCTCGACGCTACCGAGATCGAGGGGCTGAGCTGATGGTTGACTCGTTCGACCGCGCCCAGGCACTGGAGCAACGTCAGCGCGATGAGGCGCTCAAGGTCCAGCTCGCCCGCTTTTGCCCGACCGGTCCGAGCCTGCGCCATTGCAAAGACTGCGGTCAGAACATACCGCCAGCGCGACAGGCGTTGGGCGGGATCACCCGATGCGTACTGTGCCAAAGCGCATTCGAACGGAGGGGCCGTAGATGACCACTACTGAGCCTGCTGTTGAGGTGGTGGTGGTCGACGCCGCCCTGTTCAGAAAACTCGATAACCTGGTAGCGGTACTTGAGCACCGTGTGAATGACATCGAGGATCGACACGAAACCGTACCGACCCGCGTCACCAAGCTGGAACAGCAGTTTGAACACATGGCCGGACAGCTTTCGGCCCTAAACGAGGGCCAAGCCACCCTGACCCGTACAGTGACCACAATCGGCACCAAGGTCACTCGACTTCTGACCATTCTCACTGTGCTGGGCGCGCTGCTTCAGATGGCCGTGCCCGCAGTGCTGCGCATGTGGTTTCCATGAGTCTGCGCGGCAAGATCGGCGCCGGTGCAATTGCGTTGGCCAGCACCCCATTGATCCTGTTCCTAGGCACATGGGAAGGCACCGGCCAAAACATTGTTTATGGCGACAAGCTGGCCCGGGGACTTCCCACTGTTTGCAAAGGGCTCACCGAGCACACAAGCCCATATCCCCTGGTAATCGGTGATTTTTGGTCTGACGCACGATGTGCAGAAGTGGAAAGCCTGGTCATCCGGAAAGGGCAGCTCGCTCTGGCTGACTGCCTGACGAACCAACAGATCGGCCAGAACACGTTCGACGCGCTGAGCAGTCACGCGCACAACGTGGGTACTTCAAACACCTGTGCCAGTCGAGCCGTGGGCCTCATAAACGCCGGCCATTTAGCAGAAGGCTGCAAAGCCCTGGCATGGGCGCCCAATGGAACTACGCCCGTTTGGGCTTACGTCACCGACGCTGCGGGACAAAAGCACTTTGTGCCCGGTTTGCACAGTCGGCGTCGTGCCGAGGCGAGGCTTTGCATCCAATGATTGTCAGCCCGCTGCGCCTTGCTTTGGTTCTGGTTTTCGCCGGTTTGTTAAGCCGGGTTGCCTTCGACTGGATCACCGACCAGCGCGATGAAGCCCTGCGCGAGCGCGATAACGCCCGGGACGAACTTCAGGGCATGCGTGAGGCCGCGAGAATAAGCGGCGAAATGCTTGCGGCCCGCGACCAAGTAGACCTCCAGCGAACAAAGGAACTGAAAAGTGAGCAGGACCAGAACCTGGCTTTGCGCCGCGACGTTGTGGATGGCCGTAAGCGGCTGCGCCTCCACGCCACCTGCAGCGTCCCAGTCGTGCCCGACTCTGCCCGCTCCAGCAGCGTGGTTGATGCAGACACCGCCGAACTCGCAGGAAACGCTAGACCGGATTATTTCACCCTCCGAGATCAGCTCGCCCTGAGCAAGCAAATGATCCTTGGCCTGCAGGACCACATTCGTTTGACGAGCCGACGCTCGCAACATCAATCCAACCTGAAAATGGAAAACAGCCCATGACCGATGCAGCACGTGACATCACCATGACCGTCGGAGAAACCGATTTCACGTTCACCCTGACTCCCCAGGACGTGACCAAGTACTTCAACGCCGTGACACCGAACAACAAAGTGGCTCCCTCGAACAACCTGCTGACCACCACCGTAAAACAGGAGGACCTAGCGAGCCTGCGTCCTTTGCTACGCAATCCGGTGTTGACCATGCAACTGGCCGGCGCGCTCCTCGAGGAGTACGGGCCTGACGTTGAGATCGTCGTAAAAAAGCCCTTGATCGGGCGGACCGATTGAGCGACGACGGCTTAGGTCAGTTGATGGCCTTAGTAGACCGCTGGTTGCCCGGCAGTGAGCCTACGGCCCACAACCTCGGCACCGCAAAGTACTTGGAAGACGAGCATTGGAAGCGCATGGAAATCGCCGTCTCCAACGGCATTGCCAAGGCGTTGAAGGGTTAACTACAGGAGTTTTGTAACTGATGAAAAACCACCTTTACCAGGGCGATTGCCTCAAGTTTCTGGCAACCCTTGATGCCGGATCAGTTGATGCGCTGATCACCGATCCGCCGTATTCCAGCGGTGGATTACACATCGGGGCGCGGCAGCGCTCACCGTCGACGAAATACGTCCAACCGGGACAACTGACCACCTTTGCGGAATTCACCGGGGACAACCGCGATCAGCGCTCCCAGTTGAGCTGGTACGTACTGTGGCTTTCAGAGGCTTTCCGCGTTTTAAAACAGGGAGCACCGGTATGTCTGTTTAGCGATTGGCGACAACTGCCGCTCACCACTGACGCTTTGCAAGCGGCCGGATTTACGTGGCGCGGCATCGCTGTCTGGGACAAGACCGAAGGTGTCCGGCCTCAGTCCGGCCGTTTTCGTTCGCAGGCTGAGTACATCATCTGGGGTAGTAAGGAAGGTATGCCACTGGACCGCGAGGCGCCGGTATTACCGGGCGTATTCCGTCATCCGATTTTGAGGGCAGACAAGTTCCATATGACGGGTAAGCCAACAGCTTTGATGCGTGAGGTCGTAAAGATCTGCGAGCGTGGCGGGCGGATCCTTGACCCATTCGCCGGATCGGGCACCACATTGTTGGCCGCCGCCCTGGAAGGTTATGAGTGGCTGGGCAGCGAGATGCTCGATCACAACATCTCAATCTGTCGCGAGCGGTTGGCAACCGCTGCATCAGAAGCCGAGTAAGGAACACAAATGGCCTCTGGAACCACCAGCAAACTGGACTTTGTCCTGCGCCTCGTCGACCAGGTCACCAAGCCTCTGGGCCGGGTGAACCAAAGCTTTAGCCAGTTGGGCCAACAAGGCGCCAACGGAATCAAACAGATGGGCGTCGGCCTGGGTGGATTGGTTGGCACTGGGTACGCGTTGCAGCAATCACTGCAACCGGCGCTGGCTCAAAACGCTGCCCTAGGCACAGTCAAGAGCTTGGGCGTAGCCGGTGATGCTCTGGATCTGCTCAACACCAAGTCCCTGCGGTTCAGCATTGCCTATGGCGAAAACGCCACCGCCTTTGTCAGTTCGGCGTACGACATTCAGAGCGCAATCGCTGGGCTGACTGGCACGCAGTTGGCGGCTTTCACAGGCGCTTCCAACGTACTGGCCAAAGCCACTAAAGCCGATGCTGCGACCATCACCAACTACGTCGGCACCATGTACGGCATTTTCAAAGGTCAAGCCGACTCAATGGGCAAAGCTGAATGGGTTGAGAACCTGGCGGGCACCACCGCCTTAGCCGTGCAGATGTTCAAGACCACCGGGGCACAGATGAGTGCGGCATTCACCGGGATCGGTGCCAACGCCACCGCTGCCGGTGTCGGCCTATCTGAACAAATGGCCATCCTCGGCACACTGCAATCGACCATGAGCGGCGGCGAGGCTGGGACCAAATACAAGGCTTTCCTCTCTGGCGTCGGTAATGCGCAAGACAAGCTGGGCCTTAAGTTCACCGACAGCCAGGGCCGGCTGCTGCCAATGCTGAACATCCTGGACAAACTCAAGCTGAAATTCGGCGACACCCTTACGGTGGCCGATTCCGACGTGCTGAAAAAGGCCTTCGGCTCTGATGAGGCTGTGGGTCTTATCAAGCTGCTAATGAACGACACCGCTGGCCTGGCCAATAGCATGGATCAGTTGGGTAAGGTCAAGGGTATGGCGCAAGCCGAGACCATGGCAAAGGCCATGGTCGATCCTTGGCAACGTTTTAACAGCGCAGTCGAAGCGGTGCGAATTGCATTCGGTCAGAAGCTGTTGCCGACCCTCAACCCATTGATCGAGCGACTCGCTGAGGGAGGATCCTCACTAGTGCGCTGGACCACGCTGTTCCCCAACCTGACCCGTGTCATCGGCTTGACCGTTTTGGGTGTGGTGGTCCTGACTGCCGCAGTGTCGCTGATGACCTTTGTCTTCGGTGTTTGGCGCACGGCTGCCGTGCCGGTGCTGATGCTGTGGAAGTTGATGACCGCAGCTTCCTTGGGCAATACCAGGGCCTACATGGTCAACGCTGCCGCCATGACTTTGTCCTGGATGCGCATGGCAGTGCTGGTCATCTGGCTGCGTTCGGCCACTGCCTCGATGATGATCTGGCAAGCCGCGATCTGGCTGACCAACACGGCATTGTGGGCCAATCCGGTGACTTGGATAGTTGTCGGGATTATTGCCTTGGTCGCAGTGATCATCGCTGCCGTCTACTACTGGGATGAATGGACCGGCGCCTTGCTCAATTCCGATGCGTTTATCTGGGTGTCCGATCAGCTCACAGCGCTTTCGAGCTGGTTCGATTCCATGGGCGGATGGTCGGGCATGGCCACTGCCGCGTGGGACGGCATCGTTGCGATCTTTCACAGCTCTATCAACGAACTGATCGCCATGCTGAACAAGATACCCGGCGTCGACATCAAGGCTAAGTTCGGTGAAATGCCTGCGGGCCCTGATCTCAGCAGCCTTGAGGCCGCCAAGCGTGCGCAGCAGACCATCAGCGCCGCAATCCCTTCTCTTTCCCCTTCACGTGCGTCGGCGGTACCGCCTGGCGGGCTGCTGACGAGCATCCAGAACAGCACCACCCAGAACAACGGCAAGCAGGTTGAGACCGTGAATATCTACACCAACAAACCGATGACAACCCATGAACTGCAGGGGCTGATGGATATGGCGGGCTGACATGAGCAACTACGTCGACCTTTTGATTGTTGGCAATGACTTGGCGCTTGATCCATCCAATCAGCCGCTGCTGGTGGATGACAGGGCCAGCATTGCCCAAGACATTGCACACATGATCCGTGACAGCGGCCTGCTGGTGACGCTGATTGCCGAGCGTGACCGGCTTCGTCAGCGTGACTGCATCCAGCAAATCGAGCTGCTGGTGGAGGCTGATGTTCGTTTGGTACCGGGCACGGCGCGAATCCTTCAGGAGATACCCGGACGGTACCTGGTCACTGCAACCACTTTGAAATTTGGGCACATGAAGGTGACTCTGTGAACGAAGTGGATTTTAAAGAAGCCCTGCAGGATGCCGGCATTCCAACAACCGAGGCAGAGCTGAAGAAAGCCTGGGAACAGGAAGTCGCTGATCAGGGCAGCAAACTGAGCAACACAAGCGCGTATTCACCGTTTTGGAGGATCGTCTCAGCCTTGATCACCAAGCCGGTGCTGTGGCTGATATCCCTGATCACGGGCACCGTACTGCCCAACTTCTTCGTGAAGACCGCAGTGGACGGCTGGCTGGACATGCTCGCATGGGCGGTAAACCTGGAGCGCAAGCAGGCAACGCTGGCTAAGGGCTCGCTGCTATTCACCCGTGGCTCGGCAGCCGGCACGTTGGTTGTCGACGTCGATACCCGAGTCCAGTCGGCCGCGATCAATGGGCATGTCTATGAGCTGAAAACCACCGAGGCCGGTACATTTGCCGACGGACAGTATCAACTGGCGATCCCCGTTGAGGCTGTTGACGCTGGAAGCGGATTTAACCTGGCGCCAGGCTACTACGCGATTTTGCCAGTGCCGGTACCCGGTATCGTGCAGGTCGTTAACGCAGATGACTGGCTGACGAGCCCTGGCGATGACCGCGAGCCCAACGACCAGTTACGGCTGCGCACTCGCAACCAGTTCTCTGCGGTCAACCAGTACCACACGGACGCCGTTTACCGCGCGATGATCACCACGTTCCCTGGTGTGCGTCCCGACGGCGTGTTTTTTGAACACGGGGCACCGAGGGGGCCAGGTAGTGCCAATGCCTACGTACTGTTCGAAGCGGGCGTCCCGGCAGATGAGTACCTGGCCACGATCAACGCTTACATCAGGGAGCAAGGTAATCACGGACATGGTGATGACCTGCTGGTGATGGTCATGCCTGAAACCCTGCACAGCATTGAGCTCAAGCTCTGGCCTCTTGCCAACCTCACCGCCGAGTTACAGACCCGACTGCAGCTGCAGGTCGAGCAATTCATCCGCGCAGCATTTCGTGAAAGCACCACCAGCGACTATCAACCCACCTTGACGGCACCTCAGGCGCGCTTCTCGTTTTCGCGCCTGGCGGAAGAGCTGCATGAACAGTTCCCCCGCATTGAATCGCTGGCCTTTACCAACACCGACATCCTTTCCGAGCTGAACATCCCTCGTATTCAAAGCCTGAAGGTGACCCTTGAACCTTAAATTCGAGTTGCCTTTCTGGTTGAACGGGCCGGAGCTGAACAAGCTCAAGGCTGCCGCTCACGGCTGGTGGACAAAGGTTGAACAGTGGGTGCAGTGGCCGCTGCTGCAGATGGACCCAGAAACCTGCCACATGAACATCCTTGATCTACTGGCCTGGCAGCGGGACATCAGCCGCTTTCGCGGCGAGCCCGAGGCGCTGTACCGGCTACGAGTCAAGTTTGCGTTCATCAATTCAGTCGACGCCGGCTCAACTGCCGGGCTGATGCGGATCCTCAATCGCCTGGGCGTGGGTTACGTCGAGATCGAGGAGCGGCTTGAGGAGCGGGACTGGGATGTCGTGCTTCTCAGACTTACTGACTCACAGCTTTCCGATAACCCCGAGCTGCTGCGGGTGATCGTTCAGCAGTACGGACGCACCTGTCGGCGCTATGACTTTGTGACCATTACTCCGGTGGCCTTACTGGTCGCTGTGGCTGACTTTAACGACGATCAGATGACCCTGATCGCCACGCTGTAGGAGGCTGCCCCTTGGCCGCTGCCATTACCAAAGCCGGCGAAAGCCTGATCGCCCAGAAGCTCAACGCCGGGGAAGTGCTGGAGGTCGTGCGCTTTGTGCTCGCGCTAGTGCCAGACCTGAACCCTGATCAACCGGTTGACCGTGATGGCGCCAAACCTCCCGCCGAACAGGTTGTTCTCACTCAGGAATACTCCCAAAAGGGGTTTGTGAACCCTAACCAAGTCGTCTACAGCCTCATGATGGGCAGTGAGCTTGGGGACTTCGACTGGAACTGGATGGGCCTGGAAACAGCGGAAGGCGTACTGCTTTCGGTCGCCTATGTGCCGATCCAGCAGAAGCGCAAAAACATTCCGCCGCATCAGATCGGCAACAACGTCACTCGCAACTTCCTGGTGGCTTTCGACGGCGCCCAGGCACTGACTGAAATCACTGTTGATGCCAGCACTTGGCAGCATGATTTCAACGTGCGACTGCACGGCATCGATGAGCGCGAGCGTCTGAGCAATCGCGAGATCTACGGCCGCGCCTGTTGCTTCGGCAGCGGGTATGAACTGGTCAGAATCAACGATGGCTTTCAACTCCAGCCAGGCTTGGCGTATGTCGAGGGCATTCGTCTTGCGCTGGCAAGCGCCATCGATGTTCCTCAACCTCCCGGGGCGAATACATCGGCTTGGCTTGTAGTGTCTCTCGCCCGGGACAGGAATGACGTCGTCTCCCGCTGGGAGCTGCTTTACGCCGAGGAGATGGCGGATTACGTAGACGGCAACGGCGCCGCGCACTTTTGCGAGCGTATTGCGACGGTGGTGGAAGGCAGGCTTATCGACACGCGAGCCGCAGAGCCGATCAGGGGAGCCCTGATCAAGCACTTTGCCGCTCAGGTCGGCGACTATCCTGAGCTGCGCGCCCGGGCGACCACCAAAGAAGACGTTGAACTGGGTGAGATACCCAACGCCATCAGCGACGATCCGGAGACCGATAGCAGCGAGATACTCGCCACAACTGCCGCGCTGAAACGGCTTGGCCAACAGATCAGCGACTCAATGGTTGGCATGGTTGCGGCCTTCGATATGGAGGTGGCCCCTCCGGGATGGCTCAAGCGAAATGGCTCAGATGTTTCACGTACGGCCTACGCCAAACTGTTCGCAAAAATCGGCACTCTCTACGGTGCCGGCGACGGAGTAACCACTTTCAATATTGGTGACTCCCGTGGCGTGTTCATCAGAGGGCTGGATGAAGGTCGCGGATTAGATCCTGACCGTAGGCTGGGAAGTCTTCAAGCCGGACAAATCGAATCTCACTCCCACGAAGCGTCCGCAGCTCCGGCCGGCTATCACGCCCACGCTGGCTCAACTGATGCGCAAGGCCATCATGCCCACAGCGGTTCCACCTACGGAGCAGGCTCGCATAGCCACACAACCAACGCGCTTGGATCTAACAATGGTTTCAGTGCTGGGTGGATCGCGGCTGGTGGTGCATCAAATCTCCCTGCCGCAGGCCTATCGGCTGTCGGCGATCACGCGCATGCGCTTGCAATAGATGGGGCAGGCACACACGCCCACAACTTGAGCATCGCAGCGGACGGAAACCACGCCCACGCAATCGCAATAGGAGCCACCGGGGGTTCAGAAACCAGACCTGCCAACGTTGCGTTGCTTATGTGTGTCAAGTATTGAGGCCAATGATGAAAAGCAAAACCGTCTACCAAACTAACCACCTTGGCGTATACGTCGGCCCGATCGAGGCAGAAGAGTCGCCCTTGGAGCCTGGCGTCTTTCTGGTCCCCGGTGGTTGCGTGCCAACGCCCCCACCATTGGACGTGCCTGATTTCAAAGCAGCCTGCTGGACGGGGAAAGCCTGGCAATTGCTCGACTATTTTGAAGGGCTGATCGTCTACAGCACCGCCAACCGTGAGCCACTTACGCTGACCGGAATCGGTCCCATCCCCAATGGTCACACCGTGAGACGACCGGAGCCCGATCAGATCTGGAAGAACGGGCGTTGGGTTGATGATCTGAACACCCAGCTCGCAAAGCTGTACCCCGTAAAGCTTGCCCAGATAAATGACGGCTGCGCCTCATGCATCACTTCGGGCTTTTACTCAGATGGGCTTGGCCAACCCCATCGCTACGACAGTACGCTGGAAGACCAGGTGAATCTGACAGGCATGATCCTGAGCACACTGGATGGTCTATGCGCTTGCACCAATCAGGAGGACGAAAAAGCCTTCCGTGAGCACACCGCTGAGCAGTTGCATGTCGTTGGCCAAGATTTGGTGAGCTTTAAACAAATCGCTCTGCAGCACGCCGAGCAGTTGAAAAAGGCGTTGAACCACATGCTTTCGGATAAAGACCTGGTTGGCATGAAAGCGCTTGAATGGAGCGCACCGGCATGACCTGGTCGCAGGTAACCATGCGCTGGCCCGCAAAGGCCACTCAATGGATGGATGGCCTCAACATGGCGAAGGATCTCGCAGGCGGGGAGTTGGTTAATACCGCGCTGCGCTTGGCCGGGCTGGATGGGTTGGCCACCACCACCCCCGGACCTGTCGGGGAGGCAGCTATCGCTGCTGTAGACGCTGGGCGCGCCGCGATGGAGGGCCAGCTCGGTCAGGCTCCTGGATGTATCGCCGTTACGCCATTCCAATCCGGGATTGGGCAAGGCAGGGGCTACCAGCGCTTCTTATCGGCGCCCAACCTTGTGCAACTGCTCGGTGACAAGTTGCTGGATAGCTCGGGGGCTGCGGTGCTTTCCGGGGAGCAACACGCTCTCGTTATCCTTTTTCTGTCCACTCGCTATGAACAATTGGCTGCAAGCCTGGCGCGCTTCAATGCATTGCTGCCGGTGCCAGAGCTGACGCGGGCTGAAAAGCGCGCCAGCCATCTTTCACGACTTGAGACGGAGAAATGGGTCTTGCCGGGATCTGGTTCTTCGTCGGGCTGGAGCACTTTGCCGCTGGAGCGATGCGCAATCACCAAAGCTACCAAGCAGGCACTGTCAGGTCAGCTCGCCATGCTTGAAGGCTACATTGCTGACAGCTCCCCCCTTGGGGATTTGGGCGCTTTGGCTCAACGCAAAGTTGCGCAGAGCACAGCACGCGATCAGCAGCTCAGCGCAATCAAAGAAGCCTTGGCCAACCCTATTCCCGAGCTTTCTACCGTGACCCGCCTGATCGGACCAGGCAACACTGCCGAGCTGCGGCGCCAGCTATTGGCCGAGGCCGCTCCCGGCCACGAATGGGTGCTGTGCGCAGGCGTGATGATGGTCGGTACTCTCGAAGGCTTGAGCTTTGTCCAGGAACTGGTGGGTTTATGACGCTGCTACTGGATGGGCAAAAAGTCAGGGGTAAATCCCTCAAGGTCACAGCCAACCTGCGGATCGAGAGCAAGGATCTATCCGGGCAGACCAGCAATACGGACAGCTCGCACACAGGATTCAAGCCCAAGGCTCTGACCGTATCCTTATTAATCCCGTATCGCGACCGAGCAAACCTGACCGACCTCATGCGCTTGGCCGAAGGAACCGGCGCCGGTGGCGCGCTCAAAATCTATCGGCTGGTGAATGACACCGCCGAGGCGTTCGGCGTGCGACAGGTTCAGTTCAGCGACAACATCAGTGCCCGTGAGGATGACAGCCTTTCAGCATGGCGAGTCCAGTTCACGCTGACCGAGAAGCTCTCCAACCCGGAACGGGTCGAGACACGTCGACCTGCCAGCCAAGTGCAGCAACAAATCGGCGCAGGCAGCGAAGTGGCAGATGCGTCGGCTGAGCGCGCGCCCGGAGGGCCCGAGCTAAGCGGTTTCGAAGGCTTGCTCAAGCGTGTCGACGACTACCTGGCGCCGCCCCTGTGAAACTGAACAAAGTGCTGAGCATTAACGGCGAGCCTTTCGAGCTGGTCAGCGATGAGGTGCGACTAGATCTGCATAATCCCGGTCGCGCCAATTTCGTGATCAATTCCCCTGGGCAGCAGAAGGGTTTGGTGACTCTGGACATTGGTTACAACGACAAGCCGCTGCAGCGTCACTTTGTCGGCTACGTCGAACGCTGCACTACCTCCAGCAGCCAGGAGCAGGTGCTTTTTTGCCGTGAGGTGGCCGCGATTCTGACTCACCCGCTACCGATGGGATTGCGCCATGTGAATTTGCGGGACGTGCTGACCGAGGTGAGCAAAAAAACAGGACTCCGGTTTCGCGTTCCCGACGCGCCCTACGCCAAGGTGAAGTCACCGTACTTTTACTCCCTCGCCGCAGGTATTCAGACCATGGACAGCCTTGCCCCGGTATTCAACATTCCGGATTTCATCTGGCAACAACAGGGTGATGGGGACGTTTACGTGGGCAGTTGGGCTGACAGTTACTGGGGCAGCAAACCAGCGCTGCAGTTACCGGTTGAGCTGTTCGATCAATACCAGGGCAATCAAAGCGCGACTGTCGCCGCTCTTCCCGGGCTACGACCAGGCGCCACAATTAACCAGGGCGAGCGGATTACGTCAGTGACGCTGGCCGGCACCGAGATGGCCATCAAATGGAAGAGGTTGTAATCCGCATTGTCGAACGGCGTTTCCCGGAGCTCACCGGGAACTATCACTTGCCACGACTGGCGCAGGTCATCGCTATTGCGGACCCGCCATCTGAAAAGGGATTGAGTGACGACTTCCGGCCGCGTTATGGCGTCCACCTTCTGGTCATGGGGCCGGACGGTGAAATTGACTCATCGTTACCCCCTTTGCTGGGTGTGCCACTGCCGATACCAGCTGGCGGTGAGGAAGCCGGATTCTTCGGATTCCCTGCCATCGGTACCACCGTCGTGGTGAGCTTCGCCTACGGACTGCCGAGCAAACCTTTCATCATGCAGATCCTGCCACACGGCTTGAGTCTTCCCAGCGTTCCAAAAGGCGATCAGCTTTGGCAGCACAGCGAGGCCGTACAGCAGCGCGTGGACGCGGAGGGCAACTGGACCCGGCAGACAGACGCGAAAATTACCGACCGGGCAACTGAGCGTGCGGTACAGGCGCTGGAAAACGAAGAGACCTATCTGACCACCGACATCGATGTCGCTAACCATAGCAGTGAGACAGTGGGAGGCACAAAGACCGTTCAGGCGCTGGGCGCGCTGAAGCTTCTCTCGGGTGGATCCGCGAGCCTGGCCAGCGTTGATGATTTGCACCTCGCCACGGGCCGGAATTTGAATCTGGTGCTCGGCCAGAAGCATAACGCCGTGGTCGGTGGCGATATGACGGAGATGATCCTTGGCGCCCGTAGTAGCGTGGCCGCCCTTCAGCAACGCTTGATTGCGCCGAAAACCTGGTTAGGTTCTGAGGCGGTTAACGTGTTGCAAGTACTGGCGGATCTGATCGATCTAGTGGAGCAAATGAACGCATCTATTGCAGGGCATATGCATGGCCCCACACCGCCTCCAGGCAATCAGCCAGATTTTATAGGTCATGCATCAGCTGCAGGAGCGCTTAGTGCGAAGCTAAAACCGATTACGGGATAATCCTTTGGAAGACATTCGTTGCGGTCAATGCTGTCGAAAACTCGCTGCGGTCAGCGGGTTCGTTGAGTTACAAATCAAGTGCCCGCGCTGTCGGACACTGAATCACTTGAGGGCCACGAGCCTCCTTCCAGAACGCCAAGAGCATCCCACCACTGGAACACCTGGATGCCCACCATTGGAAGCCTGTTCGCAGGCATAGGAGGTTTTGATGTCGGATTCGAAAGCGCGGGCTACCGCACAGCCTGGCAAGTTGAGCTCAACCCATTTAACCGGGCTGTGCTTGCCGATCGATTTCCACATGCCCACCAGTTCGAAGACGTCCGCGACTGCGGTGCGCACAACCTTTCCCCCGTTGACGTCATCACCGGAGGATTCCCCTGCCAAGACATCAGCCTCGCCGGCGCTCGATATTCAAACCGAGAAAAGCGCGGACTGCGAGGCGAACGCAGCGGCCTGTTTTGGGAGGTCATACGTATTCTCAAAGAAATACAACCCAGGTGGGTGGTGCTTGAGAATGTCGTTAACCTGCTCGCTGTCAACGATAGCGAAGACTTTGAAACAGTCATCCGGGCCCTTGCGGACTGCGGGTATGTGGGATTCTGGCGAGTGCTTAATGCTCAATATTTCGGAGTGCCCCAGCAACGTCGCCGCATATTCCTGGTCGCGGGTCTTGGACGAATGCCCCCCATGGAGTTCTTGGCTGACGCCGCGCCAGTGGACGCAGTACCTCCAGCGTCTGGGTCGATCCAGTGGCCACTGCAAGCGGATGCCTGGGCTTCCCATACTCTCCTGGCAAACAAAGCAGGATCACAGATCACTATGGGCTGTACCACTTTCGTCGCTGAGCCGAACAGATGGGATCAGATGGTTGAGCGGCAGCGAGCGTCTGAAACTGATGGGCTTTGCCTCGGACTGGATGCGGCCAACCTTGCGGAGGCTTTCAGTGCCGGAAACGCCGTCGTGCCGCAGGTCGCGGAGTGGATTGGTAGGCAGCTGATCCAGCAGACATAGATACCGGCATGGCGCATACCCCAGTGCTGATGACTACGAGCTTACCTCCGAATGCATCTTTGACCGATGGCCTCTTGACGTGCCAATGCTAGCCATGCGCTACTGAGTGCTGGGCTTATAGACAGATTTTTTGTCATGTTTCGTGACATTTGAAACCATTGTGTGGGGGAATGCTCACACAGTCTGACATGCTCTACGCTGGGTGATGAATTGTCTGGCGGACGCTAATGAGTGTCTATAAGCCCTTCCAATTTCCAAGGACGGCTCATGTCAAAACTTATCCTTTTAAGAAAAGCTACGTCCATCAGTGACCTCGCGGACATCTTAAATTATGAGCCAAAGTTTTTATCATTTATTGCGTATAAACTTCCTAACCGCTATACAACTTTCGACATCCCCAAGGCGTCAGGGGGTGTTCGCACCATATCGGCGCCTCGAGCTGAGTTAAAGCTATTACAAAAAAAAGTAGCCGACCTGCTACAGATTGCCATGGAGGATATCGCCAAAGAGCTTGAGCTTGGATCTTCGCTATCCCATGGATTTAAGCGTGGCCATTCGATAATGACAAACGCCGATGGCCACAAGAAAAGTAGATTTGTCTTTAATATTGATCTAGAGAACTTTTTTGGATCTATACATCGCGGTCGCGTATTTGGTTTTCTTACAATCAATAAAAGCTTTTCTCTCCATCCAAAAGTCGCTAGGATCATCGCCCAAATAGTGTGCCATCAGGACTCTTTGCCACAGGGCAGTCCTTCATCTCCGGTGGTTTCCAATTTAATTGGGCATTTGATCGACATTCGCATGGTGCAACTCGCAAAGCAGTACGGTTGTAAGTACTCGCGCTATGCCGATGACATCACCTTTTCAAGTAACAAAAAGCAATTCCCATCGGAAATTGCTTTTGAAGCTGCACCTGATGTTTGGGAACCTAGTGGCAAACTAATAAAAATAATTCAAAAAAGTGGTTTTGTGGTCAATCCTAAGAAAACGCGAATGCAGTATAAGTACTCTAGGCAGACTGTTACAGGTCTTGTCGTGAATGGGAAAACCCACACATCCGCTGAGTTTCGAAGAAACGCAAGAGCCATGGCGCACAGTTTGTTCACGACAGGTTCATTCCACCGCCACCGGCTGACCAGTTCGGTAGCCCCTTTAGACGAGTCAGGTTCTCCGTCGATAAGCCAGCTCCAAGGGATTCTAAGCTATATCTATATGGTTGATCAGTTTAATGTCAACAAAATTGTCAGCCACAGCACTACTCGGCCAGAGGAAATTCCTCTTTCAGCTATTGAAAAAACTCATCGCGACTTTCTTTTTTACAAATATTTCTATGCTAGCGCGAAACCAACTATAGTTTGCGAAGGTAAAACAGACAATATTTACCTAAAATGCGCGATGAAAAAACTCGTTAGAAACTATCCTGAACTCGCTTCAGTTGCGTCAAACAAAGCGAGATCAGTCAAGGTTGACTTTATGAACTATTCAGCACTTACTCATAGGATGCTGGGGCTTAATGGAGGGGCGGGCAGCATACCTAAGCTTATTAGAAGCTATGCTTCAAGTTGCAGAATCTATAAGCATTCTCCAGTGTCTCCGACTATTATAGTTGTTGATAATGACTCAGGAACTACAAGCATATTTAATGCGATAAGGGATGAGACCAAGTCAATTTACATGATAACTACTCCAAAAGGCCAAGAATTTGATAAATCTCGAAGCTTTTACTACGTTGTGAAGAATTTGTACGTGGTCTTCACACCATTGCTAAACGGTAAAGAATCAAAGATGGAAGATTTTTTCGATCAGAAAACTCTAAATCGAAAGATTGGGGGGCGTAAATTCGAAGTTATCACCAAATCATCTAGTGGTTATAGCAAAAATGACTTTGCACAGAAGATTGTGAAGTCTGATCAGAAAAATGTGGTTTTCAAAAGATTCAAGCCTATTTTGGACGCAATCACCGCAGCGCTTGCCCATTATAAAGCTGGGGTATTACCTAACTCTCCATAACTGATCCAGCTTCGTTGTGTAGCTGCAGCTAATTAATTCCCGCCGCATCTTCCATTCAGGCTCAGTGGGCACACTCGCAGCCCTTAACGTCCCCCTGCCCCATCGCTCGTTAATCTCATCCAACACCCCCATCACCTTCTCCGCCGCCACCGGCTGCGAAGCCGCAAACAAATCATCCGTAAACTCCCCGGGCTGCCGCAGATCCAGCAGCAGCACCTCGGCCTTGCTGTATTTGAACCCCGGCCGGAACAGCCGGTTGACCGCCTCGGTCGCGGCCTTGGTCATCAGCCGCACGTCGTTGGTGGGGTAAGGCAGCTCAACCAGGGCTGCGTTGGCGTACTTCACTTCTTCGGGATTGAACATGCCGGTGCGGATGCTCACGCGGATCTTTTTGCACAACGAGTTCTGTGCCCGGAGCTTCTCGGCGGCGCGCTGGGTGTAGGTGGCCACTGCTTCCTTGATCGGCTCGATCTCGGTCTGGCGAGTGCCGAACATCCGGCTGCAGCAGATCTCCTGCTTCGGCGGATCAGCCTCTCCCATTTCCAGGCACGGCGTGCCGGCAAGCTCACGGGCGGTCTTCTCGATCACTACGCTGAATTTCTGCCGCAGCGTCCGGGCATCGGCCTGGGCCAGGTCCATCGCGGTCTTGATGCCCATACTTTCAAGATGCACTTTCATTTTGCGGCCGACACCCCAAACCTCGCCGACGTCGGTGTTGCGCAAGGTCCAGTCGCGTTTGAAGGGATCGCAGATGTCGACTACACCACCGGTCTTATCGAGCAAGCGCTTGGCCGTGTGGTTGGCCAGCTTCGCCAGCGTCTTTGTGTGGGCGATTCCGACCCCCACGGGGATGCCCGTGCGCTTGAAAATCGCCGCGCGGATCTTTCGGCCGAGCGCGGTCAGATCGCCGGATATGCCGGTGAGGTCTGCGAACGCTTCGTCAATGCTGTAAACCTCCAGCGCAGGCACCATCGATTCGATGATGGTCATCACCCGCTCGCTCATGTCGCCGTACAGCGCGTAGTTGCTGCTGAACGCAACCACGCCGTTTTGCCGCAGGTGGTCTTTGATCTGGAAATACGGCGCGCCCATTTTCACGAACGGCTTGGCGTCGTAGCTGCGGGCGATGACGCAGCCGTCGTTGTTCGACAGCACCACAATCGGTGTCTTCGCCAGGTCGGGCCGAAAGACCCGCTCACAGCTTGCGTAGAAGCTGTTGCAGTCAATCAGCGCAAAGACCGGCTCAGGCTTTGTCATGGTCGCGGACGCTGTACTTCACCACACCCCAGATCACCAGCTCGTCGCCTTCCATCACATGACGCGCCGGGTATTTGGGGTTTTCCGACATCAGCACCACTTCGTTCTCACGCATGTGCAGGCGCTTGCACACGGGTTCCGAGTTGATTGCCGCGATGACGATGTCGCCATGCTCGGCGTACAGGCTGCGGTCCACGATCACCAGGTCACCGCAATAAATGCCCGCGCCCTGCATGCTGTCGCCTTCGATTTTCACCAGGTACACGTGGGGCGCACGGATCTCGAACAGCTCGTCCAGCGAGATGTGCTTTTCGATGTGATCCGCTGCCGGCGACGGGAAGCCAGCCGGCACCTGAAAGGAATAAAGCGGCAGCTGTTCGCCGCCGTTCGACAATGGGCCAATGAGGGTGACGCTCATGATGCGAACCTTGATTTGAGTAACTGTACGTATATACAGTTAACGATCTTGGCCCGGCGCGGTCAATCTCGTATGTAGGAAATTTCGACGGGTGACACCATGTGCGGACGCTACTCGATCTACGAATCCATGGACCACTACCTCAAGGAGCTTGCGCCAAAGCAGTTGGTGATCAATGGCTACGATCTTTGGCCGGTCGAGCGCTACAACGTCGCGCCGACGACACGCGTGGAAATCATCCGGGCTGCCGGCGATGGACTGAGCATCGACAAGGTGCGCTGGGGCTGGTCGCCGTTCTGGGCCAAAGGCAAGCGGCCGGACCCGATCAATGCGCGAGTCGAAACGGTCATGACGGGCAAGTTTTTCAAGGAGCTCTGGCCGCACGGCCGATCACTGGCGCCTGCCAACGGCTGGTTTGAATGGGTGAAAGACCCGACCGATCCGAAGAAAAAGCAGCCGTATTTCATCCGCCTTAAAAGCCAGGCGCCGATGTTCTTTGCGGCGCTTTCCCAAGTGCGGCCCGGGCCAGGGTTGGAGGCAAACGATGCGGATGGCTTCGTGATCATCACGGCAGCGAGCGATGCGGGGATGGTAGACATCCACGACCGCAGGCCGCTGGTGTTGTCGCCGGAGATGGCGCGGGAGTGGGTGGAACCGGACCTATCAGCAGCCAGGGCGGAAGAAATCGCACGCAATGGCTGCAGACCGACCGATGACTTTGAGTGGTTTACGGTCGGGAGAGAGGTAGGAAATGTTCGAAATCAGGGGGCGCATCTAATTTCGCGTACCGGATAAACATGCGTGAAATCACCGTTGGCGTAGCACCCGGTTCGTGTGACAAACAATTTGGAGTAACGGGCCGGTCTGCAGGCGGACTGGTCGAGACGATCAAGAAATGTTTCTGGGTTGTCCATTGGAAGTCGCTTCAAGTCGGTTACTTCCAACTCCCACCACCGGCTCTTCAACAGCCTTGTGATCAACGCGGGCGGATGTCGAAAACGCACCACCTTTGCAGGTACGCCGGCAACAACTGCATAGGCCGGCACATTCTGAGTGACCACTGACTGCGCGGCAATTATCGCGCCGGTACCGACGGATACCCCATCAAATAGCATGGCGCCGCGTCCAATCCAAACGTCGTGTCCAACGATTGTGCTACTGCGCTGGCTAACGTAGTGAGTTTGACTATCAGTGTATTGAAAAGGGTGACTGCTCACCCAGTTGGTAGGGTGTGTGTTTCGACTTTGTCCTATAACCACGTCAGAGCTGATAGAGCAGAACCGTCCGATCGAGGCCACGCACGACAGCTGTCCGCCACTGCGAATGTATGTATGAGCGCCGAGGATGAGTTTTTTCGATTCGATGTCCACTCGGCCTAGTAAGACGTTTTCCTCCAGGACCAGCTCGGTTTGGGAGGCAAGGGACTTCAAACCTCCGCCAATCTTGCAGCCGTGATTTCTGATCCGGCGTTTCCATTGCAGCCTCTTTAGACCTAACAAAGTGATCCCCCGTCCCTTCCATGGTGAATGAGGCCCAGTTTTAGCAATTATCGCCAAGACTTTATGTCGGAAGTGTCTGATTGTTTCAGTGATGGCCAGAGAGTCTCGGATGCTTCAAAGCGGCGAGGCAGGAGGTGCTGAGAAAACCCTCCAGAAAACGCACTGTTCCCCCTCCCGCCGACGGGCTTTGCGTGATTTTTTTGTGCAAACGCGGGTGTAGTGCAAACGATGCTCCAGCCCAGGCGGGCTGTGGGCCTCTGCAGGGCAGCGCCAATTGCACAGAGTGCAAAGTTTTGCGCAGAAATGAAGCGCGGTTGCACAGCGGCTAGGGGAGTTGTAACGAAGGGGGCAATGCTGGAAGGCCCGGATTCATTGGGCGAAAAATTGAAAAACATGCAAAAGGGCGGGTTTTCAAAATCCGTTTCGGTCTTGAAAAGGTCGCAACGGGGGATATGTCATTAATCGAGGCAGGTAGCTTAAATCCAAGCGGGCCGGGGCTTTCAGGCAGATTTTAAGCAAGCCAGGCTTTGCACGGGATGGCAGACAGTCCGGCCTGAATTGCTTCAATCCCGAGGTGCACAAAAAAAAGGGTCTTCAACGAGAACGGTTCGCAAGGGTAGGGGTGGAGTTTTGAAAATAGCGATATTAGCTATATGACCTTTCCGACATGCCTGCAAGCCACGGATTTACTGGGGTCAGCGTATTACATGGCGAAGTAATATTAAGCGATATGAATAGTAATACTTTCCTCAAACCCCTGGATTCATTGGGTTTTAAGAAAGAGATATATAGCTATTGATAAAGGTAATAATATCGCCAATGTATCGCTTAAATATCGCTTTCCTGAAAATCGCTGAAAGCCTTGTTTGGTAAGGCCTGTAGCCAATTTTCGAGGAGCATATTACTAATATCGCTATTTTTTAGCCCCCCCACAAATTTTAGGATTAACCTTCTAGGGGGGGCGCTGGTGTTGTATCACCAAATGCAAAGTCATTGCTGATGTCAGTCTTTAACCCGGGTCCTGTGTGGTGCATGCAAGGTAACCCTGCTGAGGGCGTCGAATGAGAGGCAAAGAAAAAGGCACCGATGGGTGCCTTCTTGGTTTCTCACTACTCAGTCAGCCTTGCTTGTCTTGGCTCCAAAAAGGAACCCAATGCTGGTAGTGGTGAGCCCGTACAGCCATTTCCTTAGATCTTCGAGTCCTGGACTCTGAATTGGGAAAAAGCTCACGCAAACTATGACGATAGAGAGGATCAGTACCATCCCGGCGATATTTGTGGGTGCTGATGAGCTCGAACCCCAGAGCTTCCCTAGATGGCCGAGTTTCTGGCCATTGTGGAGCAGCTTGTATCGTTCAGCATCCTCAGCAAAGAAATTCGACTCGTCCCGGCCGGTCGTTTTTCCAGGTCCTGCAGTAATAGCCTCTGCCTTTGGATCAATCACTACTTCATCTATGGGTAGCTGAGGCTGCGCCGTCTCGCGCTCGATGGTCAACTAATGATCGCCTGCTGCTGCGTCTTGGCAGCAGCTTCACCAAACCACTGCGCAATCCGTTGGAAGGGAATGTCCATCCCTCGCAATCCAGGATGCTCGCTCCAAGTCATATCCCAAGGCGTTCCTGGTGCATGCGTCATTTCGGACAAGGCAATGCCCGTATACCTGCTGTAGCTGTTCCAGACATTGCTCAAAAAGGCCCGGATGTCTGGATCGGCTGGGATAGGTACTTCAGCCACGCGGTAGAAATCAGATTCAGTAGCTTTCGCCCTGATTTCGCCGGATCCAAACCGTTGGAATTCACGATACAGTGAAGGAATCACTGGGCCGTACTGCCAGGCTTCGACAGTTTCATTGATGAGTGGCGTTCGCGTATAGCCGGCGTACCAACCATGAGCGTAGTACACCAATTTCTGCAATTTCATAGGTGTGATCGATTCGCCGCTAGCTGCGGCGAGCTCGAGAAAATAGTTGGCGATAGACTTTGGGTTTAGCACGGTGTGTTCCTCTAGGCGTCCCTGGCGTAGCTGTCGCCTATAGCAGCAGTGGCGTTATGACCCTAGCTCAGGCGGCGCAGTATTGCATCTATATTCAACGCATACCACATATATAGATAGGCAGCAAAATATTTTATACTGTATTTATACTGTATTTATACACAGTATTTTGAAGAGGTAGAAGGAGAATTTTCGAGAGCGGACGCATTCGCGTCGGGGAGGATCTATAGAGCTTAAGGTCCGTTGTTACGTGCGTTGTTACGTGTACCAGAAACGACAAAGGCCTGCATCGCTGCAAGCCTTTGTTTTATATGGTGCCGGCACCAGGAGTCGAACCCGGGACCTACTGATTACAAGTCAGTTGCTCTACCAACTGAGCTATACCGGCGTGATGGGCGCTGATTATAGGGATTTGGTTTCTTGAGTAAAGCCCTAATTTCAGTTTTTTTGCGTCTTTATGCCAATTAGCGCTGAGGCTTATTCACAAGCGAGCTAAAGGCCTTATGCAATGAGGTGATATTCGTAGAACGGTTCTCATTGGTTCGCAAGCTACTGAATTTTCGTGAATTAAAGTGCTGTACAAAAAACGACCAATCGCCGAAATGCCCAGCAAGCTACGTATTTATTGCGTCGTCGGATATTCCGTCAACAGACTTATCCACAGGCTGGCGCGTTTTGGATCGGTCAGATCCGCTCAGCGAGGATCATCACATTGCGCGGTGTGGTCGGGCTGTCACAGAAGGTGCCGATGCGTACGTTGTAGCCTCTCTCGCAGAGGTACAGCGCGCGGTCGAGGACGAGCCAGAGCTCAAGCGGACGGCGGAATAGGTTGCGCACCAGCTCAAGATTGCGGACTGCCGCCAGCCGTTGCCAGCCGAGAGCTTCCAGTGACTGCCAGTTTCTTTCGCCTGTGAGGGCTACGTCCTTCATTGCCGCCAGGTCTTGGATGTACTCGGCGAAGGGTTTTTCCAGCCAGGCGACAGGCAGTGAGGGGGTGGGCAGGTATTGATCGGTGCCGCGAAGCTCGCGTTGCAGTACGTCGAACGCCAGGCGGCGAGCCATCGAGACGTCACGCTGGCGACGCACTCGGGCGCCTGCGGTGACTGTTTCGCTAAGCGGCAGGCCAAGGTCATCGATTGATAGCCTCAGCGCAGAGGCCTGGCCTTGGGTGGACATTGCTTGATAGCTGTCGGCGGTAATACGGTTGTAGCAGCAAGGCGCGATTGCCATCTGTTGGCAGTCGGCGTCGCTGGCCAACCGCATGAGCTGGACATGCAAATCGCCGCAGGCGTGCAAGGCAACCGGTGTGTGGCGGGCGCGTAGTTGCGAGGACGCATCGGGGGCCATGACGTCTTGTTCGATGTGCTCGGCGCAGATGTGCAGGCGTGCGCTGAGTGTGCGCCCGGCTTCGACCAGTTGAGGGTTGAACTCAAGGCACGTCAGGGTTTGGCCGTTGTATGCCAGCCGGCGGCCGAGATGGCCTTTGCCGGCGCACCAGTCGAGCCAGTGCTCAGGCGTTTGCTTGAACACCAGCGCGCTGGCAAAGGCTTCGATTTGTTGCCACTTGCGTCCTGGCACGTCCACCGCCATGCGCGATGAAACGCTCGGCAGGTCAGTAACCGGCAAGTTGCCGAGCGCGCTCAGGGCCGAGGATTGCCTGGCTATCTGTACAAACGGGGCTGGAGCGTCGAGCCGCTCAGGGTGATTGTGCGCAGCTTCCGCTTCGTCGAGTGTCCGGCTGCGTAGCCACGCGGCAAGTTCGGGGTGCAGCGACTCCCAAGGCAGTTGCAGATGGGTAAACGGTTTGGGGCGCCACAGGGTTTGATGATCGAGCAAATAGCGATCCAGCGCCTCGAAGCGGGCGCGCAGGTCGTGGGTTCGCAGGATCGGATCAGTGTTCATGAGCAGGGTGCGCAGGGCTCAGTGGTGAAGAGCTGAGTGGTGAGTGTCGGCCTTGCGAAGTCTCGCATTTATCGGCCCTGACACTGATCAACGCGCAGCGCTTTTTCCAGCAATTTGAAGCCTTGCACCAGCACGAACGACATCAGCAGATAGAACATCCCGGCGGCGAAGAATATTTCGACCGGCAAATAGGTGCGGGCGATGATCGTGCGAGCCATGCCGGTGAGTTCCAGCAGCGTCACGGTGCTCGCCAGGGCGCTGGCCTTGAGCATCAGGATCACTTCGTTGCTGTAGGCAGGCAGCCCGATGCGCGCGGCGCGGGGTAGCACGATGTAAATCAGTGACTTGGTTTTGGACATGCCCAGTGCCCGCGCGGCCTCGACTTCGCCTACCGGTACGGCCTGAATAGCGCCCCTCAGGATTTCGGCGATGTAGGCAGCGGTGTGCAGCGTCATCGTCAGCGCGGCGCAAAAAAACGGGTCGCGCAACCACGGCCACAGCGGGCCCTGGCGCACTGCATCGAACTGCGCGAGCCCGTAATAAACCAGAAACAGCTGCACCAGCAACGGCGTGCCACGAAAGAAGAAGATGTAGGCGTAGGGCAGCGTACGCACGTACGGGTTGCGTGAAGCGCGAGCAATCCCCAGCGGGATCGCCAGCAGCAGGCCGGCGATGACCGCAACCGCGACCAGTTCCAGCGTCAGCGTCGCGCCCTGCGCCAGTTTCGGCAGCCATTTGATGATCACGTCCCAATTCATGAGGCGCTCCTTGCAAAGCCACGGGCTGCGCGTCGTTCGAGAAAGTGCATGCCGGTCATGGCGATGACAGTCAGGCCCAGGTACATGAACGCCGCCACCATATAGAAGGTGAAAGGCTGCTTGGTGGACGTCACCGCGATCTGTGCATGGCGCATGACTTCTTCGAGACCGATGACAGAAACCAGCGCGGTGTCCTTCATCAGGATCAAGAACAGGTTGCCCAGGCCGGGCAGGGCGATGCGCCACATCTGCGGCATGACCAGCTTGATGAAAATGCGTGAGCGCGACATGCCCAGCGCCAACCCGGCTTCGCGGTGGCCCTTGGGAATCGACAGCATCGCCCCGCGAAACACTTCAGTGGCGTAGGCGCCAAAACACAGCCCCAGCGCGATGACGCCTGCCGCGAATGCGCTGAGCGCAAGGTCCGGCATACCCAGTGCCTGGCCGATGGCGCGCATCAAATTGACCGTGCCGAAGTAAATCAACAACACCCAAAGCAGTTCAGGAATACCGCGCACCAGCGTCGAGTACGCGCCGCCCAGCCATTTCAGTGGGCGATAAGGTGAGGTTTTGGCCAAGGCTCCGAGCAGGCCGAGTACCAGCCCCAGGCACAGGGCCGACAGCGCAAGCTGGATGGTCATCAGCACACCGGCGACGAGCGCGGGGCCGAATCCGTAGAGATCAAAATTCATGGCAGGGCTTGTTTCAGGGACGGCAGCTGCGGCTGCGCCTTATAAAAGGAGCAGCACAGCAGCGTGCGTCAGACGGATCAGAGAATGCTGAAAGGGAAATACTTGTCGTTGATCTTTTTGTAAGTGCCGTCTTCGATGATTTCTTTCAGCGCAAGGTTGAGCTTGGCGCGCAGTTCGTCGCCTTGACGCACCGCGATGCCAATCTTGTCGTTGTCGTAAACCGGGTTGCCCTTGAATTCGTAAGCGGCGCCTGCCGGGCTTTTGAGCCACTCGTAGCTGACGTATTTGTCGGAGAGGATGGCGTCGAGTCGGCCGGATGTCAGGTCGAGGTAGGCGTTTTCCTGGGTGTCGTACAGCTTGACGGTCACATCGCTGCCCCAGTTGTCGTCCAGCCACGTGCCGGACAGCGTAGCGCGCTGGGCGCCGATGGTTTTGCCACTGAGAGACGCTTTCAGCTCATCGACGGTGTTGCCTTTGATCTCGGTGCTCTTGGGGGCGATGAATTGCAGCTTGTTCGAATAGTACGGTTCGGTGAAGTCCACCGCTGCCTTGCGTTCATCGGAGATCGACATCGAGGACACGATGAAGTCGAACTTCCTGGCGTTCAGGGCCGGGATCATGCCGTCCCAGTCGGAGGTGACGATTTCACACTCGGTCTTCATTTTCGCGCACAGGGCCTGACCGATTTCGACATCGAAGCCCACGACCTGGCCGCTTGAATCTTTGTTGTTGAAGGGCGGGTATGCACCCTCGACGCCCATTTTCAGGGTTTCGGCGGCAAAAGCGCTGGAGGCGAATGCCAGGGTTGTGGCTGCGGCCAGCAAAAGTTGTCTGAGGGTCTGCATGAATGTGGCTCCGTTAACGATTGCTGGACATGAATTGTTTGCAGCGCGCCGACTGCGGGTCTTCAAAGACCTGCTGCGGCGATCCTTGTTCCTCTATCAACCCCTGATGCAGAAATACAACTTCGCTCGACACCTGACGCGCGAAGCTCATCTCGTGAGTCACCAGTAACATCGTGCGACCTTCTTCTGCCAACGCGCGGATCACGGCGAGGACTTCCTGCACCATTTCCGGATCGAGTGCCGAAGTCGGCTCATCGAACAGAATCACTTTAGGCTGCATCGCCAATGTTCGGGCGATGGCGGCGCGTTGCTGCTGGCCGCCGGACAACTGTGCCGGATAGACATGGCGTTTGTCACCGATGCCGACCTTGGCCAGCAGCGCTTCGGCCACTTCTATCGCCTCGGCTTTGCTTTGCCCCAGCACACGGCGTGGCGCCTCGATGATGTTGTCGAGCACGCTCATGTGAGGCCACAGGTTGAAATTCTGGAAGACAAAACCGATTTCGCTGCGCAGACGATTGATCTGTCGCGTGTCGGCGGCGATCAGCTCGCCATTGCGCGCGGGCTTGAGCTTGAGCTCTTCGCCAGCTACCAGAATCTGGCCCTGATGCGGGTTCTCCAGCAGATTGATGCAGCGCAGCAGGGTCGATTTGCCCGAGCCTGACGAGCCCAGAATCGAAATCACATCGCCGTCGCGCGCGCTTAGCGAAATGCCTTTGAGTACATCAAGGTCGCCGTAGCGTTTGTGCAGGTTGCGAATTTCCAGGGCGGTCGTGGCCTCGGCCATGTGCGGTCCTCATGTGTTCTGCGTGCTCTGACGCGACAGGGGCGAGCCAACTGCGGCACTGAATCAGTGCTGCCGTATTGGGCTGTCTGCGCGAAAAAGGCGCGATGTTGCCACCTTTGACTGGCTAATTAAAGTCTGGGAAGGCCAATCCACCAAGGGAAAGTGGCGGTTATGCATTTAAACGGGGCAATACGAAACTAAATGTGTATTTTCGGTGCGCTCAAGCGTCATTTAGCTGAGTTGGTAGGTAACAAATCCTACGTGGCTGGCGGAACGCCATATCAATCAACGGCTTGTGATACCTCTCTAGCGTCAGCATTTCCAAGCACGACGTCGTTTTTGAAATATTTTGGCGTAATCCTTGCGTAAAAAATAAGTAACAGAGCCGTAGAGATATTTTTACGAGTGTCCCTCGCGCCCTTCGATCCGTACGAAAAATCCTTCAAAGGTTGTTGTTATGAGCAGTAGTTCGAAGTCCTCGAATCTCGAGCAAGGGCTGAAACCGCGTCACATCACAATGCTTTCTATTGCGGGCGTCATCGGCGCCGGTCTGTTTGTGGGGTCTGGTCACGCCATCGCGGAAGCGGGCCCCGCCGTGCTGCTCGCGTATGGCGCTGCCGGTACGCTGGTGGTGCTGGTCATGCGCATGCTGGCCGAAATGGCTGTTGCGTCGCCTGACACCGGGTCGTTCTCAACCTATGCCGACCGCGCAATCGGTCACTGGGCAGGCTTCACCATTGGCTGGCTGTACTGGTGGTTCTGGGTGTTGGTGATCCCGCTGGAGGCCAACGCCGCCGCGACGATCCTGCACGCATGGTTTCCGGACATCGCCATTTGGGCGTTCACCCTGGTGATCACGCTGCTGCTAACGGCAACCAACCTGTTCAGCGTGAAAAACTACGGCGAGTTCGAGTTCTGGTTTGCGTTGATCAAGGTATTGGCCATTCTGGGATTCGTGGCGTTGGGGATCGCGGCTATTTTCGGCTTGCTGCCCAACTCTCAAGTCAGCGGGGTCAGCCATCTGTTCGACACCCAAGGCTTCATGCCCAACGGCATCGGCGCCGTGCTGGCGGCCATGCTGACGACCATGTTCTCGTTCATGGGCACTGAGATCGTGACCATCGCCGCTGCCGAATCGAAGAACCCGGATCAGCAAATCACCAAGGCCACCAATTCGGTGATCTGGCGAATCTGCCTGTTCTACCTCGTGTCGATTTTCATCGTCGTGGCGCTTGTGCCGTGGAATGACAGCCGTCTGGCGGACGTCGGTTCCTACCAGACCGTGCTGGACCTGATGGGCATTCCCAACGCCAAGCTGATCGTTGATCTGGTGGTGTTGGTGGCCGTGACCAGTTGCCTGAACTCGGCGTTGTACACCGCCTCGCGCATGATGTTCTCGTTGGGCAAGCGCGGCGACGCCCCGGCCATTTCGCAGCACACCAGCAAAGCGGGCACGCCCATCTGGGCCGTTCTGCTGTCCACTGCTGCAGCTTTCCTCGCGGTCTTCGCCAACTACGTCGCGCCTGCTGCTGTGTTCGATTTTCTGCTGGCCAGCTCCGGTGCCATCGCGCTGTTGGTGTACCTGGTCATTGCCGCGTCGCAACTGCGTATGCGTCAAAAACGTGAGGCTGCGGGCCAGAGCATCGCGTTTCGCATGTGGCTGTTTCCTGGGCTGACCTGGGCGGTGATCGTGTTCATCGTCGCTGTGCTGGCGATCATGTTGGTGCAGGAAGCGCACCGCATGGAAATCATGGCCACGGGCCTGCTGAGCATTCTGGTCATCGCCGCAGGCTTGATCGTGTCGAGCCGCCGCAAAAATGCCAAAGCGGGCAAAGCTGTACTCAATTGAGATGATCGATTGAGTTGCACGACGTGAAAGAAGCGGCCGCGATCAGTGATGATTGCGGCCGTTTTTGTTTGCTAAGGGTTCTCCAGTGGCGCAGGAATAAAGCCCTCGTCGCGCAGAGCCTTTATGACACCCCGGGTCAGGTAATTATTTGAAAACCCAATTGTGTACTGCCTGCTTTTTTCACTAATCGGCACCAGCATGCCTTGCCCTACTAGCTTCTTGATCAGATAAGTACGTTGAGCACTGTTCAACTGCGGCAAAACACTGCCCAGATCCGACGACTTCAAAATTCTGGACTTCACCGCAAGAGTGAGCACCAGCTCCTCCGTACTCGTTATCCGTTGCCGATGGCGAGCGAAGGCTATAGCCGGGGCAAGGATTGAGGTGGTCAGGTAGGTGTATTTTGTTAAAAGATCGACTTTCTTCAATTCGTCCCGAATGCCCTCAAGAACATAAGTGCACCAGGTTTCGAACCCAGCTTTGGTGCCGCTATCTGCTGTGGTCAACATCGCGTAATAGCGGTCGCGGTCATTGCAAAAAACTGCGGTTGGATTAAGGACACGCCCTCCGGTGTTTACGTTAAATCCATATTTCATAAGCAGCGCATAAGTCATAAGCCTTACTACCCGGCCATTACTATTTCCGAATGGGTGGATCCACCCAAAACGGTGGTGAGCCAACGCTACCTTCATAAGATCGTACTTGGCCGAATCGGTCTGATTTACAAATCTAACCAAGTCCTCCATGTATCCCGGTACGTGAAGAAACTCTGGCGGCAGATGGGATGATTGGGAAATGCTGACCTGCATCTGCCGGTAGCTTCCTGGCGTTTTATCGCCCTCCCGCTCCAGTCCCTGGACCGTAATTGTATGAAGTTCTCTAATGAATCGTTCCGTAATCAGAGCTCCAGGGGCTACCGAATGCTCAATGTAGTCCATTGCCTTTTCGATATTCGCCACTTCACGCAATTGATCTGTTTCCCCGGTTTTGCCTTCCGCTTTGCTGTCTATGTAGTCAGCCAGAGTCGTGTGATTCCCCTCGATTCGCGCCGACCCCAAACTTTCAAGCGTATGAAAAATCGACTTAAGCTGGAAAAAAACTGGTGCAGGTGTGTCGCCCTCCAGTCTTAATCTGCGCAGATGTTCCAGTTCGCCCAGCACATCCACCAATTCTGAATCGAAGGTGGGATTCAGCAGCTCCAGATCGTGATGAGCAAAATTGGACATGTGAGAATTATCTCGAAAGGAAAAAAAATTTATCTATAAAAAAAGGCCTCAAAGGCCCATTTTTACGAGGGCCTGATGAGGGCCTGATAAACGCTATCTCAAATCCAGCCGCAGGCTAAGTGTAATTTCCTGAAAGCTATGTCGAAGTTTCACCAGGAATGACGAAAGGAACGCATTCACAACATCCGCCCAAGCACCGGCTTGCCCGACACCTGATGCTGCACCACCGCCAGCACATGCAGTGTGACCAACCCCGCCAACACTGCGCATAACGCGTGATGCACATTGTGCAGTGCGGTCAACGCCGTCGCTGAGTGGACGAGTTGTGGGAGCGCGAAGAGCGCCAGCATGTTCACAGGATGAGTCATCATCAGCACGCCGGTGATCAGCACGCCACTCACCACGGCGTACATCGCCATGTGGGCCCAATGCGCCATGCGCGCCTGGATATTGAGCGGTGCAATCCTCTGTGGGGCCGTAACCGCGAGCCAGAGGCGCCACATGAATATCGGGATGAACACGCTGGTCAGTTGCGGATTGGTTGACTCGACCCATTGTCGAAGCGGGTCATCCTGCGCCAGCAACGCCACGCCGAACCCGCTGAAAGTCGCCCACAGAATGACCGTCGCCGACACCCAGTGCAGGTAGATGCGGAGCGTGGAATAAGCTGGGGCGATAGTAAGGGGGAGGTCGGTCAACGCGGCGGCCTTAATTGAGAAGCAATGTCATTCTCGTTAAGGCTGGCACGCTAACCGCGAAGGGGTGCGTTGTAAATTAAATTCGCCGTTACGGATGAGGCTGTGTGGGCCTGGCGGTGCGGGCGTTTTTCTTTTCCAGGATCTGTGACGCATGGTTGTAATCGGCCTGGAATGCCTCGCTGCCGATCCACTCGATGGCTGCGTCTTCGTCTTGATCGTGCTCGATGGCGCGATAGGTGATCAACAGGCCCATCATAAAGTCTGTGGCGTCTTCTTCCGGCTCTTCGGCAATCACCAGCTCAAGCACCGGGTATTGCAGGAACACCACGCACATTGCCAGTTGGCTGATGCCTTCGGCGGTTTTCATGGCCTGGAACAAATCGTCGAAATCGGCAGGGTCGAAGCCGTTTTCAGCAATGTCCTTGAAGTCGAAGGTGCTCAAGTCGATCTCAACGTCATCGAACGGCTCGTTGACGAACGGGTTGGCCAGCACCGGATGGACGACGTTTTGCACGGTCTTGCCCATGCGGTTTTGCCTGGCTTTGTCTTTCGCCCGCTTGGCGCGTTTCTGTTGCTTGTCAGGGGAGGCCATGGAGGCTATTCCTTTTTGCGATACAGCCATTTGCATGGCCCGGAATGATCGGGCGCACAGTGTATGGGGTCTTTGGCGGATTAGTCGCCTTTCTCGCCCTTTGAAAGCGTTCGCATGATCGACTCGTCCTCGATTTCTGCCAGATATGCCACCGCGGCTTCGCGTTCTTCGTCATCCATCGTTGCGATGATTTCGGGGTCTACGTAGGCTTGGAGAAGCAACTCGTCGTCTGTCATCTCTGCATCGTAGGGCAGGAAATCGGGCATGAAATAGTCAGGAACGATGGGGGCGGGCGTTTGAGGGTTCTGGCGAGCAACACGCAGATCCTTGGCTTTTGACTTGGCGCGCTTTGCGCGTTTCTGCTGCTTGCTTGGCGATGCCATGGCAAGGCCCTCGTGTTTTCCGTCAGGTCCACAATGGTAATAAATCGCGCCCAATAAAAAACCCCTGAATCTTTCGATGCAGGGGTTTTTCGGTATTTGTGGTGCCCAGAGACGGAATCGAACCGCCGACACGGGGATTTTCAATCCCCTGCTCTACCGACTGAGCTATCTGGGCAACGGGGCGCATTAAACGTGTTTTTCAGGGGGTCGTCAAGCGGGTTTCTAAAAAAAATCGAATTATTACCGTCGCTTACGACCCGCACTGCTCAAAACCCTTTTATTCCGAGGGCGGGACGTAGCCTTCAGCCTTGGCGTATTCCTCGCCCGACAGGAACTTGTCCATTTCGACCTGCAGGAATTTGCGGTCTTCGGCATTCATCATGTTCAGGCGACGTTCGTTGATCAGCAGCGTCTGGTGTTTCTGCCAGTCGCCCCAGGCTTTCTGCGAAACATTGTTGAAGATGTCTTCGCCTTTGGCGCCGGGATACGGGGCGCGCTCCAGGCCTGGCAGTTCTTCTTTGTATTTGCGGCACACTACGATGCGGGTCATGAGGACTCTCCTGCATTCAAGACGTCGGCTGCATTTTTGAGCAGCTTCTTCACCGGGGCGGCAAGGCCCAGGCGCGGCGGGGTGGCGAGGTTATACCAGAGCCAGTCATCCTCGGCCACGTGATGGGCGGACTCTTCGACTTGCACCAGCCAGGGTTCGATAGTCAGCTGAAAGTGGCTGAAGGTGTGAATCAGGCTGGGCAGGGCTTGATGCTTGCCCAGTGCCAGTGCGTGCTGCGTCGCCAGATGCTGCATGTCATCGAACTCGTCGAGTTCCGGCAAACTCCACAAACCACCCCACAAACCGGTCGATGGACGACGGTAAAGCAGGATCGCGCCGTCGCGGTTGGCGAAGATCGGCATCAGCGTGCGCTTTTGAGGAATGGTCTTGCGTGGCTTGGGAATCGGGTAACGCGTTTCCAGCCCCAGCATGTGCGCCTCACACCCGCGTTCGAGCGGGCACAGCAGGCAGCTAGGTTTGCTTCGCGTACACAACGTTGCGCCCAGGTCCATCATCGCCTGGGTGTAGTTGTTCACCCGCTGATGCGGTGTAAAACGCTCGGCGTTTGCCCACAGCTGTTTGGCAATCTTGGGCTCTCCCGGATAGCCCTCCTGCGCCGTATAGCGCGCCAGAACGCGTTTGACGTTGCCATCCAGAATTGGCGCCCGCAAACCCATGCTGATACTGGCAATAGCGCCTGCTGTGGACAGCCCGATGCCCGGCAGCAGGATCAGCTTCTCCACATCCCGCGGGAACTCACCATTGTGGTCGGCGACAACAATCTTGGCTGCCTTTTGCAGATTGCGGGCGCGGGTGTAATAACCCAGGCCCGTCCACAGGTGCAGCACCTCGTCTTCCGGCGCCTCCGCCAGCGCTTGAACGCTGGGGAGTGCTTCCATGAAACGATCAAAATAATTGAGCACGGTGCTGACTTGAGTCTGCTGCAGCATGATTTCCGAGACCCACACCCGATACGGCGTGATGTCGTGTTGCCACGGCAAATCGTGTCTGCCGTGGCGGTCATACCACTCCAGCACGGCGCTGGAGAATTGTTCGGCTAGCATTTAAGTTCCGGCGTTCGAGGTGGTGGAGCAGCAGTCAACGTTTGAACAATCCCTTGATCGCGTCTTTGAGTTCCGGGCTTACCTTGTCGCCCAGCTTCTCGTCAATCTTGTCTTCGATGCGGTCGCCTGCCAGTTTGGCGGCTACTTTGCCCAGGCCTTCGTTGTCCAGACGGCAGGCCTTGGCGCCCAGCTCCAGCGGGCCTCGGCACTGCACCGGCCATTCAATACCGACGAAGCGCGGGTTCACTTCACAGGCAGGGTCAGGCATGTCGCTCTTGTCGCCTTCGATGATGATGCCCACCCGATAGTTCATGCCCAAAACGCGCAGGTCGATGTCGCCATCGCCATTGACGGTCAGGCCCGGTGTGCGCACTTTCAGATCGGGGTTGCTGGCGACGCCATTACGGAACACCAGATTGCCATTGAGCTGCTGGAAAGGCGTGTCCTTGCCGCGCGGCTCACCGCTCAGGGTTTTACGATTGAGCGTGGAAATGCCTCGGCACAGTTGCTGCTCCAGGTTCGCGTTGACCAGCACGCCATCGTTTAGCGCAAAGCTTGCGGTGCCGTTGAGGCTGTCGATAAGGGCCTTTTCGCTGTTGCCTTTGGCGGTCACGTCGCTGTTGAGTGTCAGCAAACCGCGTAGCGGCGGGGTCTCGCCCTGGGACTGAATGAAGCGCTCGACCGGAACCCGTGCGATACGCGTCTGCACACTGGCCAATGGCACGTCCGGGCGCACATCGAGATTGCCTTTGACCTCGAAGTTGCCGTTGTAGAGATCGCCACGCAGGCTATCCAGCGTGACGATGCCGTCCAGCGCCGAGGTTTTCAGCGCAGCGTTCTGCATCGCCAGCTTTTGCACCGTCAGTTTGCCGAAGCTCAGGTCGGCATCGACGTCCAGTTTGCGCATGCGCTCAAGCGGCAGCAGCTTGTCGTCACTCCAGGCGCCCTTCGTGGGTTGCTCCGGCAGCGGCGAAGTGCCTGCGCCAGCGAGCGCCTCGGCTTCGCCGCCTTCTACCTCCGCCTTGCGCGCTACGCCTGCACTTTTGCGTTCTTCGCTGGGTGCCGGGCGATACCGGTCAGCGTCAAACGTGTCGGCTTTGAGCTGCAAACGCAGTGACTGTTTGGCAATGTCTTCAACCGCAACGCGACCGGTGATCGTGCTGTCGTCGAGTTTCACGGTCAGGTCATCAAACGCGACGCTGGTCGGATTGGCCGCCACCCGCGTGACCATCTCAAACTTGTTGAGGCTGCCTTCGCCCAGTGCGGGTGCGGGCTGGCCGATGTTCTCCAGGAACTCGCGCAGATTGAGCTGGGCAATGGACAGGCCGCCGCTCAGTTGCGGGGTTTTGTCCAGGTCACGCACATGCATCTCGCCCAGCGCGCGCAGTTGATTGGCGGACAGCTTCATGCCGTTCCATTCAGCGACGTTGGCGGCCAGATCGACCAGCAGATTGCCTTGCGCGGTGAAGGTGACGATTTTGCCTTGCAGCGGATCACCCGCAGCTTCGCCTGACAGGCGCATGTCTTCGAGCTGATAGCGCTTGAGCACGCGATCAAAACGCAGCTGGCCGGACAACTCGGTTTTGGTCCGCACAACCGGCTGGTTGGTGCTGAGAAAGGCCGTCATTTTGACCGGGATGTCGGTGGCTTCGTGAACGGCGCCGGTGCTGACCTGGATGCTCTCGGCCGTGAACTGCCGGGCCTTCTGAACATCGGTGTATTCCACGCGGGCGTTATTGACGGTCAGGCTGTCGATATCGAGCTTGAGCGGCTGCGAAGGGCGATCAGGTTTGGCGGGTGGGGGCGCGGACTCGCCCGCAGGCGTGGCGGGATCAGTCGACGCTGTGACAGGCACTTTACCGATGTCTTCCCAATTGCCATGACCATTTGCATCGCGGGTCAGCATCAGGTTGAGGCCCTCGACACGTATATCGCTCATCTGCACTTCCTTGCGCAGCAGCGGCAGCACGCGAACAGAAAGCCCGAGCATCTGCAGGTCGGCGAACGGTTTGGTCGGATCGGTGAGGGTGGCTACGCTGGCGTCGTGTAGCTCCAGTCCAAGCCAGGGGAACAGGCTCCAGCCGATATCGCCATTGAGCGTCAGCTCCACATGGGCTTTATCGCGGGCCAGTTTACGAATCTCGTCTTTATAGTCGTTGGGATCAAACAGATGGCTCAGGGCGAAACCAAGAGCCACGATGATCAGCAACAGCCCGAGAATAAACAGTCCCAGGATTTTGCCGAACGCTTTCATGGGCGAGTCCTTGTTGTCGTGTCGTTCAAAATTTAGCCCGCGAGTATAGCGTTCTCAAGCAAGAGTAGTTTGCATCGTGGCTGATGAACTCGTTCGCCATTATCCACCAATCAGGTATTTCGATTCCCCGCCCCGCAAACCTGACTTGGTTATTCGCCGAAACAGTACATGACAGGCGGCATAAAAAAGGTAGTAGCAGAGTGCTTTCTTTTACACAGTAAATGGTAAAGTTTCGCGCTTCGGGGCTCATGCTGCGTCGAATTGTCACGTAATCAAGATGCCTGCCGATAAAACAACTGTTGCGTTCGTGCATCAAGGTTGTGGGAGTAGTCGTCGCCTTTTGCATTGCGAGACACAATTAAAAAAACTGGGGGAATAACAATGAGTACAAGCACTGTGTTGGGTGGTTCTGCCGCTCAGCCTGCGTTCTTGTCCAAAGAGCGCATCATCGCGAAGAGCGGATTCAACCGCTGGCTGGTTCCACCGGCCGCCCTCGCGATCCATCTGTGTATCGGCATGGCCTATGGCTTCTCGGTGTTCTGGCTGCCACTGTCCAAGGCTGTCGGCATCAAGACCGCTGTTGCCTGCGCACCGGACATGGGTTTCTTCGAGCAAGTCCTGTCGTCCACGTGCGACTGGCCCATCTCCATGCTCGGCTGGATCTACACCCTGTTCTTCATTTTTCTGGGTTGCTCGGCAGCCATTTGGGGCGGCTGGCTGGAACACGCAGGCCCGCGCAAGGCCGGTGTTGTTTCGGCACTGTGCTGGTGTGGCGGTCTGCTGATTTCAGCGCTGGGCGTGTACACGCACCAGATCTGGCTGATGTGGATTGGCTCAGGCGTGATCGGCGGTATCGGTCTTGGCCTGGGTTACATCTCGCCGGTATCGACGCTGATCAAGTGGTTCCCGGACAAGCGCGGCATGGCCACCGGTATGGCGATCATGGGTTTCGGCGGCGGCGCGATGGTCGGCGCACCCCTGGCGACCGCACTGATGAGCCACTTCGCAACGCCTGAAAGCGTCGGCGTATGGCAGAGCTTCGTGGCCATGGCGGTGATTTACTTCATCTTCATGATCGGCGGCGCATTGTCGTATCGCGTTCCGCCAACCGGCTGGAAGCCTGAAGGCTGGACTGCTCCCGCCAAGAAAGCCAACAACGCGATGATCACCAACCGCCACGTTCACGTGAATGTCGCTTGGAAAACTCCGCAATTTCGTCTGGTCTGGCTGGTGCTGTGCCTGAATGTATCGGCCGGTATCGGCATCCTCGGCATGGCTTCGCCACTGCTGCAGGAAGTGTTCGGCGGCAAATTGCTGGGTAATGATCTGACGTTCGGCCAACTGGACGCTGCGCAACTGGCATCCATTGCAGCCATCGCTGCAGGCTTCACCGGCCTGTTGAGTCTGTTCAACATCGGCGGGCGTTTCTTCTGGGCCTCGTTCTCGGACTACATCGGTCGCAAGGCCACGTACTTCGTGTTCTTCTCGTTGGGCTTCCTGCTTTACGCTTCGGTTCCAACACTGGGTCACATGGGCAGCGTTGCGCTGTTCGCTGCGGCGTTCTGTGTGGTGTTGTCGATGTACGGCGGCGGTTTCGCCACTGTTCCGGCTTACCTGGCTGACCTGTTCGGTACGCAAATGGTCGGCGCGATCCACGGTCGACTGCTGACCGCATGGGCTGCTGCGGGCGTGCTGGGTCCGGTTTTGGTGAACTACCTGCGTGAATACCAACTGAGCCACGGCGTTGCCCGTGCCGATGCCTACAACATCACCTTGTACATCCTCGCGGGTCTGCTGGTGCTGGGCTTCATCTGCAACTTGCTGGTGCGTCCGGTGGCCGACAAGTACTTCATGACTGATGCGCAGCTTAAAGCCGAGCAATCCATCGGTCACGATGCTGGCGCGGATCACACCACCTCGCTTGAGTGGAGAGCGGCTCCGGGCACCAAGCCATTGGCGATCCTGGCCTGGCTGGCCGTGGGCATCCCGCTGGCGTGGGGCGTCTGGATCACGCTGCAAAAAACGGCGGTGTTGTTTCACTAAGCTGCCAATAGGCGCGGCCTGAGATTTCAGGTCGATGCCGATTTTGTGGGAGGGAGCTTGCTTGCGATGGCGGTCTGACGACCAACAGGGACGTCGGCCTTGATGGCCTCATCGCGAGCAAGCTCCCTCCCACAGTCTTTAGCACTCTGGCAATTTGCTTGTACGCACATGTATAGCGCCTGAAGCCTGCATTCCCTCCGTCAGCCATAACACGTCTCGTGTTTCTGTTTCCCCGCCACACGCCCTATAATGCTCGCCTTTTTCGCCCAATGATTTTGCGGAGCTGGTGATGGCCGAACGTATGGCGTTCGTCGAGCGCGACACCCTGGAAACCCAGATCAAAGCCTCGATCAACCTGGATGGCACCGGAAAGGCCCGATTTGATATCGGCGTACCTTTTCTTGAACACATGCTCGATCAGATCGCCCGTCACGGGTTGATTGATCTGGATATCGTAAGCAAAGGCGATTTGCACATCGACGACCACCACACGGTCGAAGATGTCGGCATCACGCTGGGTCAGGCTTTCAGCAAAGCCATTGGCGACAAAAAAGGCATCCGTCGCTACGGCCACGCCTATGTCCCGCTGGATGAAGCCCTGTCGCGCGTCGTCATCGACTTCTCTGGCCGTCCTGGCTTGCAGATGCACGTGCCTTATACCCGCGCCACCGTTGGCGGCTTCGACGTCGATTTGTTCCAGGAGTTTTTCCAGGGCTTCGTCAACCACGCCAATGTCACGCTGCACATCGACAACCTGCGCGGTCACAACACTCACCACCAGATCGAAACCGTGTTCAAGGCCTTCGGCCGTGCGCTGCGCATGGCTGTAGAACTCGACGACCGCATGGCGGGCCAGATGCCGTCCACCAAGGGCGTGCTCTGATGCAGACGGTCGCGGTTATCGATTACGGCATGGGCAACTTGCATTCGGTGGCCAAGGCCCTGGAGCACGTGGGCGCCGGTCGTGTGTTGATCACCAGTGATGCTGATGTGATTCGCGAGGCCGACCGCGTGGTATTCCCCGGTGTCGGCGCGATTCGCGATTGCATGGCCGAGATTCGTCGGCTGGGTTTCGACTCGCTGGTGCGTGAAGTCAGCCAGGATCGTCCCTTTCTCGGCATCTGCGTCGGTATGCAAGCGCTGATGGATCGTAGTGAAGAGAGCGGCGGCGTTGACTGCATTGGGCTGTTTGCGGGTCAGGTCCGGTTCTTCGGCAAAGATCTGCACGAAGACGGCCAGCACCTGAAAGTCCCCCACATGGGCTGGAATGAAGTCGCTCATGCGGTGGATCACCCGCTGTGGCACAGCATTCCGGACATGGCTCGTTTCTACTTCGTGCACAGCTATTACATTGATTCGCCCCATGCACGGCAGATCGTTGGCCGTGGTCATTACGGCCATGACTTCGCGGCTGCGCTGGCTGATGGTTCGCGCTTCGCTGTGCAGTTTCACCCGGAGAAGAGTCACACCCATGGCCTGCAGTTGCTGCAGAACTTCGCCGCGTGGGACGGACGCTGGTAATGAGCAAAAAGAACAAGCCGCCGATCCTGACCCTCACTCCTGAACAGGAGAACGAGGCTTGTCACACGATCAAGCGCTTCATGGAGGACCGTTTCGAACTGGACCTGGGTTCGTTCGAAGCCGCTGAAATCCTGGAATTATTCACCCGCGAAATCGCTCCGCACTATTACAACCGGGCCATTTTCGATGTTCAAGCGCACCTCAAGGAGCGTTTCGAAAGCATCGAAAGCGACGTTTGGGCGTTGGAGAAGAGCAGCTAGAAGCTTCAAGCCTCAAGCTGCAAGAATTAGTAGAGATGCCACCTGCAGCTTATCGCTCGCAACTTGCAGCTCTTTTGACGAAGGAAAAAGAATGCTCATCATTCCTGCTATCGACCTCAAAGACGGCGCCTGTGTGCGTCTGCGCCAAGGCCGTATGGAAGACTCAACCGTGTTTTCCGACGATCCCGTGGCCATGGCCGCCAAATGGGTTGAAGGCGGTTGCCGTCGTTTGCACCTGGTCGACCTCAATGGCGCGTTCGAAGGCCAGCCGGTGAATGGCGATGTGGTCACCGCAATTGCCAAGCGTTACCCGCAACTGCCGATCCAGATCGGTGGCGGCATTCGGTCGCTGGAAACCATTGAGCATTACGTCAAGGCTGGCGTGAGCTACGTGATCATCGGCACCAAGGCCGTCAAGGAGCCTGAGTTCGTGGCTGAAGCCTGCCGCGCCTTTCCGGGCAAAGTGATCGTCGGGCTCGATGCCAAAGACGGTTTCGTTGCCACCGACGGCTGGGCTGAAGTCAGCTCGGTGCAGGTGATCGATCTGGCCAAGCGTTTTGAAGCGGACGGCGTGTCGGCCATCGTTTATACCGACATCGCCAAAGACGGCATGATGCAGGGCTGCAACATCCCGTTCACCGCAGCGCTGGCAGCAGCCACCCGGATTCCGGTGATTGCGTCGGGCGGCATTCACAATCTGGGCGACATTCAGGCGCTGCTCGACGCCAGGGCGCCGGGCATTATCGGCGCAATCACCGGCCGTGCGATTTACGAAGGCACGCTGGATGTGGCTGAAGCCCAGGCGTTGTGTGACAGCTACGCAGTCAGCTCCAAGCGGTAAGCTTTGAGCTGCAAGCTAGAAGCTGACCTCGATCCGCTTTTACTTGCAGCTGAAAGCTCGAAGCTTGCAACTTAAGGACTAACCATGGCCCTCGCCAAACGCATTATCCCTTGCCTCGATGTCGACAACGGCCGTGTGGTCAAGGGCGTCAAGTTCGAGAACATTCGTGACGCCGGCGACCCGGTGGAAATCGCTCGGCTGTACGACGAGCAGGGCGCCGACGAGATCACCTTTCTTGACATCACCGCTAGCGTCGATGGCCGCGATACCACGCTGCATACCGTCGAGCGCATGGCGAGCCAGGTGTTCATCCCGCTGACGGTGGGCGGTGGCGTCAGGACCGTACAAGACATTCGAAACCTGCTGAATGCGGGGGCCGATAAGGTCTCGATCAACACCGCAGCGGTGTTCAATCCTGAGTTTGTGGGCGAAGCAGCGGCGCGTTTCGGCGCGCAGTGCATCGTCGTCGCGATTGACGCGAAGAAGGTTTCGCTGCCCGGCGAAACGCCGCGCTGGGAGATCTTCACCCATGGAGGTCGCAAACCGACAGGCCTCGACGCCGTGTTATGGGCCAAGAAGATGGAAGAGCTGGGCGCAGGCGAAATCCTGTTGACCAGCATGGATCAGGACGGCATGAAAAACGGCTTCGACCTGGGCGTAACCCGCGCGATCAGTGATGCGTTGGGTATTCCGGTGATTGCCTCCGGCGGTGTCGGCAACCTTCAGCATCTGGCTGATGGTGTGCTGGAAGGCCATGCCAGCGCAGTGCTGGCGGCGAGTATTTTCCACTTTGGCGAATACACCGTGCCAGAAGCCAAGGCGTTCATGGCCAAGCAGGGGATTGTGGTTCGGTAAGCCCGCTTCAGCAATTTTGGATCAGAGCCCCGAACTAGGCGCTTCAAGACACCCCTGTTCTGAAACCGACGTCCAGTGTCATCGAACTGGACTTACTACAACGTTCCCGGCACTCTCTCGCCGTCGTCAGGAGGGGTGGCCAGGGATATGTTCAAAAGTGTTGTTCTTGCGCTGATCAGCGTATTGGCTCTGCTGGCCGGGACCGTCCGCGCGGATGATTCGCAGGCCAACTCAGTCGTCTTGCTGACTGAAAATTTCCCGCCGTACAACATGGCCACGGACGGTAAAAACTTCGCCCAGGAAAGCAATATCGAAGGCATTGCCGTCGAGATCGTGCGCCAGACCTTCAAGCGGGCAGGGATCGGGTACAGCCTGACCCTGCGCTTTCCCTGGGAACGCATTTACAAACTTGCACTGGAAAAACCCGGCTATGGCGTCTTCGTCACGGCGCGGTTGCCTGAGCGCGAGACACTCTTCAAGTGGGTAGGCCCGATTGGCCCGGACGACTGGATCATGCTGGCGCGCGCCGACAGCACGATCGAGTTGAAGACACTGGAGCAAGCCAGGCAGTACAAAATCGGCGCCTATAAAGGCGATGCGATTGCTGAAGAGTTGACGCGCCAAGGGCTAAACCCGATCACCGTGCTGAGCGACAAGGACAATGCCCGCAAGCTGGTTGATGGCCAGATTGATCTCTGGGCCACGGGGGACCCAGCCGGCCGCTATCTGGCGCGGCAGGAAGGCATTTCGGGCTTGAAGAATGTGCTGCGTTTCAATCAGGCCGAGCTGTTTCTGGCTTTGAACAAGGAGACACCTGACGCGGTGGTCGCCAGGTTGCAGAAAGCCCTGAACGACATACGCGCGGAAGGCGTGGTTGACAAGATTCTCGGTAATTATCTGTAAATCTTCTGTAGGAGCGAACTCGTTCGCGAGGCGGCATGACTGTCACACCGCGTTGCTCGGCTCGTCAACAAGTTGGCTCCTACAGGGCCGTAGCTACCGATACACCCCATTGCGACCATGCCCAACCATCGCCTGATTGCCGCGCTCGCTGACCATGTGGCGAATCTCGATCCACTCGATGCCTTGGGATTTCAGCTTGGGCAGCTCACGTTCCAGCACGTCCAGCGTCACCGGGTAAGGATGGCCGATCATCACCGCTGAACCTTGCTTGCGCGCCAGTTTGATCGCTGTCTGCAACTGCCCGTTAATCGCCTCGGCGGTGCGTTCGTCATCAAGGAACACATCGCGCGACACGCTCGCCAATCCAATCTTCTGCGCTTCGGCAGCGGCTACTGTTTTAGCGCTGGTGCGGCTGTCCACCAGAAACATATGCCGACGCTGCAACTCGCTCACCAGCCACGCCATCGGCACGGGTTCGGCCGTCATGCGACTGCCCATGTGATTATTGATGCCGGCGGCATAAGGCACTTTGAGCAGTGCGGCGTTCAAGCGTGCTTCAAGCTCGGCCAAAGGCAATTCGGGGTGCCAGGCGTAAGGCCCGGTTGCGGGGTCCATTGGCATGTGCAGGATCACCGTTTTGCCGGCCTTGTGTGCCTGGCGGGCGAATTCAGTGGCATGCGGGGTGTCAGGCATGATCGCCAGCGTCACGGGGCCAGGCAGCTTGAGCGCTCGGGTATCGCGCTCAGGGTTCTGGCCAAGATCGTCAATGATCAAACTGAGATAAGCGACTTTCGCCGCCTTGGTTTGGGTCTCAGTGCTGCTGACAGGCGCCGCGTGGACGGCGCCCGTCAGACCAGTCACTGCGCAGAAGAGCGCGATTACAGACACGCGCATGTCAGTTGCCGCGCGTCACACTCAAGCCTTTGAGCAAGCTGAGGGCTTGGTTGAGCTGGTAATCGTCGTCCTGAGGACGTGCTTTGCCAGCCTTGGCTTTGGTGGTCGGCTTGTCTGCGCCGCCGTTGCCGTTGCCCAAGTGGCCGAGCAGATCGGCTTCCTTGTAGTTCTCGGCGTCAGTTTCTGTGGTCAGTTTGGCGCGACGCACTTCGATGTCAGGGTTGATGCCCTGCGCCTGAATCGAGCGACCGTTTGGCGTGTAATACAGCGCCGTGGTGATCTTCAGTGCGCGATCGTTATTGAGCGGCAACACCGTTTGCACCGAGCCTTTGCCGAACGTATCGGTACCCATCAGGATGCCGCGCTTCTGGTCCTGCAGCGCACCGGCGACGATTTCCGATGCCGACGCGCTGCCGCCGTTGATCAGCACCACCAATGGCACGCCTTCGCTGGCGTCGGCCGGGTCGGCAGAGAAGCGCAGCTCTGAGTTGGCGATCCGGCCCTTGGTGTAAACGATCAGCCCTTTGGTCAGGAAGTGGTCGGCCACTTCGACCGCCGCTTGCAGCACGCCGCCGGGGTTGTTGCGCAGGTCGAGAATCAGACCGCTCATTTTCTTGCCATTGTCTTTACGCAGTTTCGCCAGCGCTTTGCCGACTTCTTCGCCGGTTTTGACCTGGAACTGCGTGATGCGGATGTAGCCGTAGCCGTTCTCGAGCATCTGCGACTTCACGCTCTTGACCTGAATGGTCGCCCGGGCGAGGGTCACGTCGAATGGCGTGCCGCCGTCGCGCACCAGGGTCAGCGTGATCTTCTCGCCAAGCTTGCCGCGCATCTTGTCGACCGCTTCCTGCATGGTCTGGCCTTGGGTCGGCGCGCCGTTGATCTTGACGATCAGGTCGCCAGCCTCGATACCGGCCTTGGACGCGGGCGTGTCATCGATGGGAGAGACGACTTTGATGAAGCCATCCTCGACGCCAACCTCAATGCCCAGACCGCCGAATTCACCGCTGGTGCTCTCCTGCAGCTCCTGGAAATCTTCCGGGCCAAGGTAAGCCGAGTGAGGGTCGAGATTGCTGAGCATGCCCTTGATGGCATTCTCCAGCAGGGTCTTGTCGTCTACAGGCTCGACGTAGGCCGCTTTGATCCTGTCCATGACCTCGGCGAACGTGCGCAGCTCGTCAAGCGGCAGCGGCGCTTTGAGGTTAGGCGCAGTGGCGGCAGGCGAGGCGGCGGGAGTCGCTGCTGGAGCGGCACCGGCTGCTTGGGCCAGAGGCGCGCCGATTATCACGGCGATAGTCAGGGCCAGCGAGGTGAGGCGGGACGAAAACAGCATGTCTTACGAACTCCTGAATGAGGCGTCGACTTATCCTTGAGTGCGACACCATTGGGCCGGATCACTTGGGCGACCCTGCTGACGAATAGCGAAATACAACGCCGGAGTGTCTTGACCACCACCACTGCTTCCTACAGTGGAGATCGCTTCCCCGGCTTTAACAATGTCCCCAGCCTCTTTCAACAGACTCTGGTTGTGACCATACAGACTCAAATAACCGTTGCCGTGGTCGAGAATGACCAGAAGCCCTGCGCCACGCAACCAATCGGCAAACACCACACGTCCACCGTGCACAGCGTGTACCTGACTGCCCGCCGAAGCGCTGATCAGTACGCCATCCCACTTGGTTCTTTCGTCATCGCCGCGGGTTTCACCGAACCTCGCCAACAATCGACCATCGACAGGCCAAGGAAGTTTTCCTTTTGCTTGATCAAACCGGCCACCGTAAGACTGACCGACACTGGAAACCATCACGCCGGGCGCCTTGACAGGGCGGCGGGGAGGCTCATCGGTGTCATCTTTTTTGTTGAGGCTGGCCGCGAGCGCTTCTTGCTCTCGTTGGCGTTTTTCGGCTTCCTGCTGGGCAATCAGCGCTTTCTGACGCGCTTCCTCGGCCTCTCTGGCCTGACGTGCCAGGGTTTCCTCAATGGTTTTCAACACTTTCGCCAGGTCAGCTTGATCTTGCTGACGCGACTGCAGCTTCTGATCGCGGGCTTTGTAGTCCTGATTCAACTTGGCCAAAGCCGTTTGTCGCTCTTTGCGTACGTCGTCAAGTTTGGCTTTCTGGTCGTCCAGTGAGCTTTTCTGGACCAGCAATTGTGCTTGTTGCATGTCGATGTCTTTTTCAACACCGGCCAATTGCCGCAGGGTTTCATTGAAACTGCGTAATTGCTCCAGGCGTGCCTGGCTCAGATAGTCGTAATAGGTGAGGGTACGTGCGAATTTTTCTGGATTCTGCTGATTGAGCAGCAGTTTCAGGTATTCCTGGCGACCGCTCTGATACGCGGCGCGGGCCTGCATGGCAATCAGGCGTTGCTGTTCAACGCGTGCGCTCTGGAGTTTTTTTTTCTCCTGGTCGAGCCGCTGAAGCTCGCTTTCACTCTTTTTTAGTTCCTTTTGCAGGACCTCGACCTGCTTCTCCAGCTTACCCATCTCGGTTTCAGTGGTGCGCAGATCTTTCTGTACGCCAGACCTTTCTTCCTGCAACTGCCCGAGCACTTTTTTCAGCTCGGTGATGTCCTGACGCGTGGCATCCAGTTGTTTCTGGGTCTGTGCGCGCTCGTCGTCGGCGAACGCCGGGTTGAGCAGACAAATCAAAGCAAGGGCGATCAGGGCGCGGAGCATGAGGACGGGCGATACCAAGGAGTGAAGACGGGCCTAGTATGCCCGCCAGAGGCTGCAAAAAAAACGCTACGAAGGCGCAGCTTTCAGACATTTCATACAAAAACCGGCCTGTCATCTGATGACAGACCGGTTATAGGCCGATTTAAAGCAGGTTAGTTCGGCACCAGGATGGAATGGCCGGTCATTTCTTCAGGCTTCTCCATGCCCAACAGCAGCAGCATGGTCGGTGCAACGTCCGCCAGAACGCCGCCTTCGCGCACTTTCAGATCACGCTTGCCGATATAAATGAACGGCACCGGCTCGGTGGTGTGCGCAGTGTGTGGCTGATGAGTTTTGTCATCGGTCATCTGCTCGCAGTTGCCGTGGTCTGCCGTGATCAGTGCTTCGCCGCCGACCTTTTCCAGCGCTTGGGCGATACGGCCGACGCATACGTCCAGGCATTCGACGGCTTTGATGGCGGCTTCCATGATGCCGCTGTGGCCAACCATGTCGCCGTTGGCGTAGTTGACAACGATCACGTCGAAACGCTGATTTTCGATGGCGTCGACGATTTTATCGGTGACTTGGGGCGCGCTCATTTCCGGCTGCAGGTCGTAAGTGGCGACCTTCGGAGACGGGATCAGGATCCGCTCTTCGCCGGGGAAGGGTTCTTCGCGGCCGCCCGAAAAGAAGAACGTGACGTGCGCGTACTTCTCGGTTTCGGCGATGCGCAACTGGGTTTTACCGTTGTTGGAGAGGTACTCGCCCAATACGTTGTGCAAGCCAGCTTTGGTGAATGCGGCCGGGGCGTGGATGCTGGCGGCGTACTGCGTCAGCGTCACGAAACCGGTCAGTTTTGGCTGACGAGCGCGGGCGAAGTCGTTGAAATCGTCTTCGACAAACACGCGGCTCAGCTCGCGGGCGCGGTCGGCACGGAAATTCATGAACACTACGGCGTCGCCGTCTTCGACCTTGACCTGCTCACCGATGCGCGTGGCTTTGACGAACTCGTCGTTCTCACCGTGCTCGTAGGCTGCGTCAAGACCGGCTTTGGCGGTGGCAGCCTGGAATTCACACGTGCCGTCGACGATCAGGTTGTAGGCAGCTTCGACACGGTCCCAACGATTGTCGCGGTCCATGGCAAAATAACGTCCGATCATCGTGGCGGTGCGCCCTTTGCCCAAGCGCTTGTAGGCGGTTTCCATGGTGTCGAGGTATTTGTGCGCGCTGCGTGGCGGCGTGTCGCGACCATCGAGGAAGGCGTGCAGATAAATCTTGTCGGCGCCGCGCTTGACCGCCAGTTCTACCATCGCCACCAGATGGTCTTCATGGCTGTGCACACCGCCGTCTGACAGCAATCCAAGAATGTGTACTGCCTTGCCAGCGCCAACGGCCGCATCGACCGCTGTGCAAATGGCCGGGTTTTCGAAAAACTCGCCGTCGCGGATCGCCTTCGTCACCCGTGTGAAATCCTGATATACCACGCGTCCGGCGCCGAGGTTCATGTGACCGACTTCGGAGTTGCCCATCTGGCCATCCGGCAAGCCGACGTCCATGCCGGAGCCCGAAATCAGGCCGTTGGGCATGGTTTTGTACAGGTGATCCAGCACCGGCATTTTTGCCGAATAGACTGCGTTGCCTTCGTGGCTGTCGCTGTGTCCGAAGCCGTCCAGGATGATCAGGACCAAAGGTTTAGGCGTGGTAGTCATAGATCCCTCGTCTGCGAATGGTGTGAAAATCACGCGCTGATTTCACATCACCGGCATGGCTTATAGAAGAAGTAGAAAAAAGATCGACAGTTTAAGTTGAAGTTCAAACGGCGTCACTGCCGTACGGGCTTTGGCCGACCTTGGGGGCTGTGTATACTGGCCGACATTTTAACGCCCTGGAACCTTCTGATGGTTGCTCACCTGATCCAATTTGCCACTCAACACTATTTGCTGGTTGGCGCGTTCGTCATTTTGCTGGCTCTGCTGATCGCATACGAAATGAGCAAGGGCGGCCGTAGCCTGAGCACGGGCGAGCTGACCGCATTGGTCAACCGTGATGAGGGCGTCGTCATTGATGTACGCACAAAAAAGGACTTCACCGCAGGCCATATCGTCGGCGCGCTGAGCTTCCCGCAGGACAAGGTGATTTCCCGCGTGTCGGAGCTTGAGAAGTACAAGGAAAAAACCTTGATCATCGTTGACGCAGCCGGTCAGCACGCAGGCACGATCGCACGTGAACTGCTTACGGCTGGTTTCAAGGCCGCCAAGCTGTCTGGCGGTGTCTCCTCCTGGCGCGCAGATAACCTCCCATTGGTGAAATAAAATGCCTGAAGTCATCGTTTACTCCAGCGACTATTGCCCTTACTGCTCACGCGCCAAGCAACTGCTGAACAGCAAGAAAGTGGCCTTCGATGAAATCGTCGTGGATGGCAAGCCGGGACTGCGTTCAGAGATGATCAAAAAAGCGGGACGCACGTCAGTGCCGCAGATCTGGATCGGCTCTGTGCACGTCGGTGGATGCGATGACCTCTTTGCTCTGGAGCGTGCCGGCAAGCTGGATGCGCTGCTGACAGCCTAATTCAACCCTGCAAGACCTTAAAAGTAAGAAGGATTTGAGATGACTGATCAACCCAACACCGGTGCCGTCTCCAACGATGAAGGCCCACAGTTCTCGTTGCAGCGCATCTACGTGCGCGACTTGTCCTTCGAAGCGCCGAAAAGCCCGGCGATCTTCCGTCAGGAGTGGACGCCAAACGTCAGCCTGGACCTGAACACCCGCCAGAAGCAGCTCGAAAATGACTTCTACGAAGTTGTGCTGACCCTGTCGGTTGAAGTGAAGAATGGCGAAGAGATCGCCTTCATCGCTGAAGTGCAGCAGGCGGGCATCTTCCTGATCAAAGGTCTTGATCAGGCGTCCATGAGCCACACCCTGGGCGCGTTCTGCCCTAACATCCTGTTCCCTTACGCACGTGAAACCATCGACAGCCTGGTTGTTCGCGGTTCGTTCCCTGCGCTGATGCTGGCTCCGGTCAACTTCGACGCCCTGTACGCGCAAGAGCTGCAGCGCATGCAGGAAGCTGGCGAAACCCCGACGCCGACTGTTCAGTAAGCGTTCGCCGCTGCATAAAAAAGCGCCTCTTGTGGGCGCTTTTTTGTGGGTGCTGAAGGAGCGCGCTTGCCGCGATAACGTAGGCACATCCAACTTCGATGGTGTCTGACACGACGCCATCGCGGGCAAGCGCGCTCCTACAGTGGGTGGCGATGTTTATTTGAACCCCAGCTGGCGCCATCCCTCGTAAACCGCCACCGCCACGGTGTTGGACAGGTTCAGGCTGCGGCAACCCTCACGCATGGGTAATCTCAGGCGTTGATCGCTGGTCAGTGCATCCAGCACATCGGCTGGCAGGCCACGGCTTTCCGGGCCGAACAGGAACGCATCGCCTTCGGCAAATTGCGCATCGTGAAAGACGCGCGAGCCCTTTGTGGTAAAAGCAAACAGGCGCGGATGCCCGATGCTTTCAAGGCAGCTGGCGAGGTCGGCGTGGCGATGAAGCGTGGCGTATTCGTGGTAGTCGAGCCCGGCCCGACGCAGGCGCTTGTCGTCCAGCTCGAAGCCCAGCGGCTCGATCAAATGCAGGTTGCAGCCACTGTTGGCGCACAGCCTGATGATGTTGCCGGTATTCGGTGGAATTTCTGGTTGAAAAAGGATCACGTGAAACATGCACGGCTCCGAGCGAAAGGACGGGATGCATTCTACCCCTGAAGACGACCCAAGACCGAAGCTCTGGCCGAAGGTTTTAGGGTCGATTGCAATCGTCGGCTTTATGGTGGGTTTGATGATCGGGCGGATCACTACGCCCGACCCGACCCGATTGCAGCAGGTCGAGACCACCACCAACGGCCTTGTGCTTTGGTTCAACAACGAGCCGCAGCTGCATGGCGAGCACATCGACGGCGCGGTGGCGCTGTTGTTCAACGCCGAAGGTCAACCGCAGCGGGGTGAGTTGAAGCTTGAGGGGCGTGATGTGCGCTGGAGGGTGCAACGAAGTGACAAGGGGTTGTTGCTGAACCTGCTGGCGGCCCGCCCGTTACACGGCGACTGGCACGGTGTAACTGAGGGCGGGCGCTGGAGACTGCAAATCAGTCTCCGAGAGGAATAAAAGAGGGGAATCCCCGGCCTGCCTGTACCAAGGTCCCCAAAACTGGAATTACTTTATGTATTGCAGAGCGCGTGCCAGTTTTGCGAAACAGGCGCGCGAAAGCTTCACAAAACTCTGAAAAGTCCCGTCTGACGCGCTTCGCGCAGCCTGCGATGCGCGAATGGCGTTCGCTTGCGCCCCGATTGTTTTCGAATCTGTGTGTCTTTCTGATCAATTTTGCACGCTCTTCGCGCACTTTTGCCCAATCAGTGACCAAAGTGATGCACGTTGAGAAACAACGTCGATGGCTTCTCACCTCTCACCTCTCACCCGGCAACGCTCAAGGCTGCTTAGCCAAAAAGTTGGGTTCTATAGAGGTGAGGGCTGACCTACAAGTGGACCTTTGCAGGTTGAGCGCTGCAGCGCCTGATGAAGAAGCCATGACTGAACAGCGATTTTTATGGTTTTTGCGTTGGGTCAGGTCAAGTTAAAGGCCGTTCATCTGATTGTCACAAATTGAAAATAGGATCAGCGCGGGCAGTCCATCGGTTGATGTCTTGCCGCAGTGAAATGCCCTGTTTGCGGACTGTTCGGGTTCATGTCTTACGGTCTCGAAGACAGGTACTCAGCGCGCAGACTGAAAAAGTTCAATTTTCAGGAAAATATTTTGTCGAGGGTGGCAACTGGTACCTCGACAGGGTTGCAACTGTAATAAAACTGCACGCCTACGAATAAAAATATTGTTTATCAAGGAGTTGGACGAGCACTTGTGACGTCGTTTCGCAAGTTTTCCGTGACCGGCCGGTCAGGGGGGGAGTTGTACGACGTGCCAAAACCAATCGATCTGACGAGCGGCGTTGAAATATTTTTTGGGAATTACGTAATCAGGCCGATACACTCCGCAACGGAAGGCTGAAATGGCTTGTGACAGGTGTCTGTTTTGACTAAAAGCAGAACATTTAAGCCTTTTTAGGATTAAGGGGTGTGTCTTACCTTGCAGCCAGCTGTACACGCGGTCTAGTCAATTAGTCTTGAGGCCATTGACTCTCTGAGTCGGGTCCAGCGCTAATCGCGCATCTTTGGTTTTGAGCCTTTCGTTCAAACCCTGGAAATACAAAAATTAGATTCATGAGGAGCGAAACGCAATGAAGAAGTCCACCCTGGCCTTGGCCGTATCTGTAGGTGTATTGGCCACTCAGGCTGGTGCCGCTGGTTTCCTGGAAGACAGCAAGGCAACCGTCAGTTCCCGTACCATGTATTTCGAAAACGACCTGCGTGAAGGCGTTCGTGCTCAAGATCAGCGCGAAACGGCTACTGGTCTGCTGTTCAACTTCATCTCCGGCTACACCCTAGGCACCGTTGGCTTTGGTCTGGATGTACAGAGCATGGTTGGCGTTCATCTGGGCGGCGGTATCGATCACCACAACACGACCACCACTAACTCCTTCTTCCCGACTGACACCGACGGCTCGTCGGTTGACAGCTGGAACCGCACTGGCGCAAACGCCAAGGCCAAGTTCTCGAAGACCGAGCTGAAAGTCGGTACTGCTCTGCAGCCTAACCTGCCGATCCTGGTATCGAACGATGGTCGTCTGCTGCCACAAAGCTTCACCGGCGGCACGATTCAGTCGAAAGAAATCGACAACGTGACCTTCAACGCCGGCAAGCTGGAGCATCAGGCTGCTCGTGCTTCGAGCAACTACTCGGGTCTGTCGGTCAACGGCGCAACCCAGGACTCCAACAACTTCATGTTCGCGGGCGCTGACTGGAAGGTCACCAAAGACCTGACCTTGCAGGCTTACCACTCGCAACTGGAAGATTTCTACAAGCAGACTTTCCTGGGCCTGGTACACGTCTTCCCGATCGCTGACGACCAGTCGTTCAAGACTGACCTGCGTTACTTCGACAGCAGCTCCGATGGCAAGAACGGTCAGGCCGCTACTGGCTACCGCTTCAACAACAACGGTGGCTACGCCAAGAACGCTGGCGAAGTGGACAACAAGACCTGGTCCGCCATGTTCACCTACACCCTGGGTGGCCATGCACTGATGGTCGGCCATCAGAGCGTGAGCGACGACGGCGGCATGGTCTGGTTGAACCAGGGCAGCGTCACCAAGAACGGCCTTGCTTCTTCGGCTACCAACCACAGCGATGGCCAGGGCGGTTCGAGCTTCTACCTGTTCACCGACAGCATGATCGGTCAATTCGCCCGTGCTGGCGAAGACACCAACTTCGGTCAGTACTCTTATGACTTCGCACGCCTGGGCGTCCCAGGCCTGAAAGCTGCGATTGCGTACCTGCACGGTACCAACATCAAGGCTACCAGCGGTGCATCGGGTGTTGGTGACAGCTCCGAGTGGGAACGTGACATGCGTATCGACTACGTGTTCCAGGACGGTCCTCTGAAAGGCTTCGGCGCTACCCTGCGTCGTGCCAACTACCGTTCGGACTTCGACAACCACGGTACCGCTGCACAGAACACCCGCATCTCCGACGCCGATCAGACCCGTCTGATTTTCAACTACACCTACGCTTTCAAATAAGCCGGTTGAGTTGAGTCAAAAAGAGCCTCGCTTCGTGCGGGGCTTTTTTATACCTCCAAGAAATAGAATCATCGCTATTTATTCTTTTTCTTCTTGGTCGCCACAGTGCACAGTGGTGCCATAACTCAAGCCAAAGGAGCCACAAAATGGGTATCAAACTTGGCGATATTGCCCCGGATTTCGAGCAGGATTCCAGCGAAGGACCTATCAAGTTTCATGAATGGCTGGGCAGCAGTTGGGGCGTCTTGTTTTCCCATCCCGCTGACTTCACGCCCGTCTGCACCACCGAGCTGGGCTTCACCGCCAAGCTCAAGGGCGAGTTCGACAAGCGCGGCGTGAAGGCCATCGCGCTGTCGGTTGATCCGGTCGATTCCCATATCAGGTGGATCGAGGACATCAACAGCACGCAAAACACCACGGTGAACTTCCCGATCCTGGCGGACGCTGATCGCAAAGTATCGGACCTGTACGACCTGATCCATCCCAATGCCAATGACACGCTGACTGTGCGCTCGTTGTTCGTGATCGATCCGAACAAGAAGGTGCGGCTGACCATCACCTACCCGGCCAGTACCGGTCGCAATTTTCACGAGATCCTGCGGGTAATCGACTCGCTGCAGCTGACCGACAGCCACAAGGTTGCGACCCCAGCCAACTGGCAGGACGGCGACGACGTTGTGATCGTGCCTTCTATCAAGGATGAAGAAGAGATCAAGCAACGCTTCCCCAAAGGCTACAAGGCTGTCACGCCCTATTTGCGCCTGACGCCACAGCCTAATCGCTGATCAGCAGATTCAACCACGATATTCGGGCCGATTCGTCGGCCCTTTTTTTCGTCTGGGATTTGTTGCCACAAGCGCAAAGCCGTGGGAGGGAGCTTGCTCGCGAAGGCTTTATTTCAAACGCGGGGCAAATTATGGATGTACTGGCCTCTCCACTAGCAAGCTCCCTCCCACATCGAAATCTATTATTTCCTTTAGTGCTAAACAAATGAATAAATGAGATTTATAGGAATAAAAAACTCCTGTTATGGTCTGTCCGTCCTGACGAGTTCGTCGGCAATAAATCCCCTACAACACCTTACTTGTCCGCCATCGGTCGAGCAGGTGCCACCTGATAGCTACAGCAAAGGAGCGTGCCATGCGCACTGTCATTTTGCGTCAAAGCCTGGTCGCTCTGTTTGCCGCGGCAGTTTCCTTTGGCGTTGTTCTTCAAGCTCAAGCCGACACGCTACGTATCGGTTATCAAAAATACGGCACGCTGGTGCTGCTCAAAGCCAAAGGCTCTCTGGAACAGAAACTCGCTGACCAGGGCGTACAAGTGCAATGGACCGAATTCCCCGGCGGCCCTCAATTGCTGGAAGGGCTGAACGTAGGCTCCATCGACTTCGGCGTCACCGGCGAAACGCCTCCGGTATTCGCTCAGGCAGCAGGCGCAGACTTGTTGTACGTCGCCTCCGAGCCGCCAGCTCCGACCAGTGAAGCGATTCTTGTCCCGAAAGACTCGCCCATCAGCTCGGTTAAGGACCTCAAAGGCAAGAAAGTCGTCCTGAACAAGGGCTCCAACGTCCACTACCTGTTGGTGCGTGCGCTGGAAGAGGCTGGCCTGAAATACACCGATATCCAGACCGTATTCCTGCCGCCGGCCGATGCGCGTGCTGCATTCGAGCGCGGCAGTGTTGACGCATGGGTGATCTGGGATCCGTACCAGGCCGCAGCCGAGCAGCAATTGCAGGCACGTACCTTGCGAAACGGCACCGGCATCGTCGACAACAACCAGTTTTATCTGGCGACCAAACCCTACGCGCAGCAGCATCCCAAAGTGATCCAGACGCTGGTCGAGGAAGTGCGCGCAGTCGGCGAATGGTCCAAGGCCAATCCCGAGGAAGTGACCCAGCAGGTCGCGCCGTTGTTGGGTTTGCCTGAAGACATCACCCGCCTTGCGGTCAAGCGCCAAGGCTACGGTGCACGTTTCATAACGCCTGAAACCGTCGCCGCGCAGCAGAAAATTGCCGACACGTTCTACCAGCTCAAGTTGATCCCCAAACCGCTCAGCATCGCCGATGTGATCTGGACGCCTCCCACTGCTGTTGCGAAAGCGCAGTAAGCCCCGGCTTTGAGAGGAGACAACTCCATGAGCGTAGAAAAGATTTCTCACAGACTGGCGCCCTGGCTGCTTCCGGTCTTGCTGTTGGCGGTGTGGCAACTGGCGGTCAGTGCCGGTGGGTTGTCGACGCGTATTCTTCCGGCCCCCAGCGCCGTGATTGAAGCCGGCGTGAATCTGGTTCGCAGCGGCGAAATCTGGACGCATTTGGCAATCAGCGGCTGGCGTGCCGGGGTTGGCTTTGCCATCGGCGGTGGGATCGGCCTGGCACTGGGCTTCATCACCGGTCTGTCTAAGTGGGGCGAGCGCTTGCTGGACAGCTCGGTGCAGATGATCCGCAACGTGCCGCACCTGGCCTTGATCCCGCTGGTGATCCTCTGGTTCGGCATTGATGAGACCGCCAAGGTGTTTCTGGTGGCACTCGGCACACTGTTCCCGATTTACCTGAATACGTACCACGGCATCCGCAACATTGATCCGGCCCTGGTAGAGATGTCCCGCAGCTATGGCATGTCTGGTTTTCGGCTGTTCTGGCACGTGATATTGCCAGGCGCCATGCCGTCGATTCTGGTGGGTGTGCGTTTTGCGCTCGGCTTCATGTGGTTGACGCTGATCGTCGCGGAAACCATCTCCGCCAGCTCCGGCATTGGCTATCTGGCCATGAACGCCCGGGAGTTTCTGCAGACCGACGTTGTGGTGCTGGCAATCGTTTTGTACGCCGTGCTCGGCAAACTGGCGGACCTCGCGGCGCGGGGTCTGGAGCGGGTCTGCCTGCGTTGGCACCCGGCGTATCAAGTGGCTAAAGGTGGTGCGGCATGAACAATCTTCAACAACCGGCGAACCTGTTACGCGGCATCCCGTTAAAGGTGCGCAATCTGAAGAAAACCTTCGCCGTGCGGGAAGTCCTGAAAGACATCGACCTGCACATTCCGGCTGGTCAGTTTGTGGCCGTGGTCGGGCGCAGTGGTTGTGGCAAAAGCACGTTACTGCGCCTGTTGGCCGGGCTCGACAAACCTACCTCCGGGCAACTGCTGGCAGGCTCGGCTGCGCTGGCCGATGCGCGAGAAGACACACGGTTGATGTTCCAAGAGGCGCGGTTGCTGCCCTGGAAAAAAGTCATCGATAACGTTGGGCTGGGGCTCAGTGGCGACTGGCGTTCAAAAGCCCTTGAAGCGCTTGAAGCGGTTGGCCTGGCCGAGCGCGCCAATGAGTGGCCGGCTGCGCTGTCCGGCGGGCAAAAACAACGTGTTGCCCTGGCCCGTGCGCTGATTCATCGACCGCGCCTGCTGTTGCTCGACGAACCGCTTGGGGCGCTGGACGCACTGACCCGTATCGAAATGCAGCAGTTGATCGAGCGTCTGTGGCAGCAACACGGCTTTACGGTGTTGCTGGTGACCCACGACGTGAGCGAAGCGGTGGCGATTGCCGATCGCGTATTGCTGATCGAGGACGGCGAAATTGGCCTCGACCTGCTGATCGATCTGCCGCGGCCTCGAGCTCGCGGCTCTTATCGCCTGGCTGCACTGGAAACCGAAGTCCTCAATCGTGTGCTGTCGATCCCCGGATCGCCGCCAGAACCCGAACCCTTTTCACCGTTGCCCACGCAATTGCGCTGGGCCAATTAACCATGGCGCCATCTGGCGTCGGACACTGATCCCAAACAGGAAGCCTCATCATGACTATCAAAGCCATCAACGTGCGTAACCAGTTCAAAGGCACCATCAAGGAAATCGTCTTCGGTGACGTGCTCTCGGAAATCGACGTGCAAACCGCATCGGGCGTCGTTACTTCGGTCATCACCACTCGCTCCGTCAAAGAGCTGGAACTGGTGGTTGGCAGCGAAGTGATCGCGTTCGTGAAGTCCACCGAGGTATCGATCGCCAAGTTGTAATCGGTGCATCACCCTCAGCCCCGAAGCGCGCAAGCCCTTCGGGTTTTTTTGTGTATTTCGCGGCGCTGCGGTCCTCTTTAGAGCCAACTTGTTGGCGAAAGGCTGACTGCGTTACGCCTGACACGGCGCCTCGCGAACAAGTTCGCTCCTACAGGGACAGCGTTTGCCTAGCGGTCTTTTGTAGGAGCCAACTTGTTGGCGAAAGGCTGACTGCGTTATGCCTGACACGCCGCCTCGCGAACAAGTTCGCTCCTACAGTGGCAGCGTTTGCTTGGGGAGATACGGCGGCAGGTACAGGCTCAGATAGGCATCAAACACGCGCATGCCTTCCTCTGCCATGCGTTCGGTGATTTCGTCATGCAGTTGCACTGAGCGTGCGTATACCCGGTCGGCCAGTTCAATGGCCAAGGCGAATACGTCGACGTCATCGGGCAGGGCGGGCAACTGGAAATGCCGGTCGAAGAGTGCGTGCATGAGATTGCCCAGCTCTATGTCGTGCTGGCGGTCTGCCTGGGTGACTTCCGTCAGTCCGTGTTGCGCCAGGATCAGTTGCTGAGCGGCCGCGTCTTGTTTGTAGATGTCCAGCATGCGCGTCTCGACCAGTCGCGACAGGTCACGCCAGCCGTTCAAGGCTGCGTGCTCGATGGGCTGCTCCAGACTCTCGCGAAAGGCTGCGTGTACGTCGGCGGTCAGCGCCTCCAGCAACGCCGGAACGCTGGCGAAAAAGTGATAGACCGAAGACGGCGGAATCCCTGCGCGCTCGGCCACGCTGTAGATCGACAGGCTTGCCACACCTTCTGCCGCCAGCAACGCGCGCGCTGCATCGTGGATCGAATCGATCCGTGCCTGACTGCGTGCGCGAGGTTTGCGAGGAGGGGCGAGGCGGGTCATCGAAGCATCTCTGAGGCGCGGGGTTGGGGGATTGTACAGCGGTGTCCGAGATGAAGCCTTGCGAGCAAGCTCCCTCCCACTTATTTTGTAATCAACCGGGCGTACCGGGGTGACAGACAAGTTTTGTGGGAGGGGGCTTGCTCGCGATAGCGTCCGCGTAAGCAACGCCGCCCTTCGCGTTGCCGTCCACAATAAAAAACGCCGCCAACCTTCACAGGCCAGCGGCGTTCTTTTTACTTCACGCCGCAGTTACACGGTGTGCAGGTACCAGTTGTACTCAAGGTCGGAGATGGAGTGCTCGAACTCCTCCAGCTCGCTTTCCTTGCAGGCGACAAAGATATCGATGTACTTCGGATCGATGTATTTGGCCATGACTTCACTGTCGTCCAGCTCGCGCAGTGCATCGCGCAGGTTGTTCGGCAGGCTTTGCTCGTTCTGCTCGTAGGAGTTGCCTTCCACGGGCGGGCCGGGCTCGATCTTGTTGGTCAGGCCGTGGTGTATACCAGCCAGCACCGACGCCATCAGCAGGTAAGGGTTTGCATCTGCACCGGCAACCCGGTGTTCGATGCGCACTGAGTCTGGCGTGCCGGTCGGTACGCGAACGGCGACCGTACGGTTGTCCAGGCCCCAGCAAGGCGAGTTAGGCACATAGAACTGAGCACCGAACCGGCGATACGAGTTGACGTTCGGGCACATGAACGCCATCTGAGCCGGTAGGGTCTCGAGCACACCGCCGATCGCATGACGTAATGCGGCGTTCTGCTCGGGATCCTCGCTGGTGAAAATGTTTTTGCCATCGCGATCCAGGATCGAGATGTGAACGTGCAGACCATTACCCGCCTGGCCAGGATACGGCTTGGCCATGAAGGTGGTGTCCATCTCATGGTCGTAGGCGATGTTCTTGATCAGACGCTTGAGCAATACCGCGTAGTCGCAGGCCTTCAGAGCATCAGCGGTATGGTGCAGGTTCACTTCGAACTGCGCCGGGGCGCTTTCCTTGACGATCGCGTCGGCAGGGATGCCTTGCTCTTTCGCACCTTCCAGAATGTCCTGGAGGCAGTCGACGTATTCGTCGAGGTCGTCGATCAGGTAGACCTGTGTCGAGTGCGGGCGTTTGCCGGAAATCGGCGAGCGCGGAGGTTGCGGACGGCCGTTCACGTTCTCCTGATCGATCAGGTAGAACTCGAGTTCGAACGCAGCGCAAATGGTCAGACCCATTTCATCGAACTTGCTGACGACCTGGCGCAATACTTCACGCGGGTCGGCAAAGAAGGGCGTGCCTTCCAGTTCGTGCATGGTCATCAAGAGTTGTGCGGTAGGACGCTTCTGCCAGGGCTCATTGCAGAGAGTGTCGGGAATTGGATAACAGATTCGGTCTGCGTCACCGATGTCCAGACCCAGACCGGTGCTTTCCACCGTTGAGCCGTTGATATCCAGAGCGAAAAGAGAAGCTGGGAGGTTGATGCCTTTCTCGTAAACCTTATGGAGGCTGGTGCGTTCGATGCGCTTGCCGCGCACCACTCCATTCATATCTGCAATCAGAAGGTCAACGTATAGAACCTCAGGATGTTCCTTAAGGAACGCGTTCGCTTCGTTGAGCTGAACGGCACGCGGGGGTACCGACATGATGCAACACCTTTGTTGTTGAAAATATCAATCATCGAGCATTACGGGTTTCAGTCAATCCGAAAGCCCACATGAAGTCAAGAGAGCCCTGATTTGCCCTAAAAGGGCGCCGGACGGGGTTTTTTGCCGCACTTTAGGGCAACTTTTACCACCTTGATATGACCGGATTGGCGGGACTTAACAGGCTGTGTTGTATTTTTTACGGGGGTGTTGTGTAAAAAAATGAACAAGGCTAAGCTCGATTGCAACCCATAACAGCAACAATACCGGGGGTCACATGTCTCGCCTGCCGCTGATTCTGCCACCGCTGGCGGCGCTGTTCGGTCCCTTTGAAACACCCTCCTTTTTCGAAAGATCGCCCTCTCCCGGCCGTATTCTCCTGCGCTGCTCCAGCACTTCAATGACCATGACGGATCATAGATTGCCAAGCGTCACAGCGGGCATCTGCGCACCACCTTACCCCTTATTCGCGCTCCGTGGAGAAACCCGGCTATCTTTCAATCGTCCGGGCAGTTGGCGATGCCCGTCGAAAGCGAGCAACACGATGTAACGCTTGAGCGTCAAAAACGCCTGGTCGCCATGACGGCCATCAGGAACTGAAACCCTGAGGTATTTATGAGTACCAACCTCGACCAGCTCACCGATTGGTTGAAAGAACACAGGATTACGGAAGTCGAATGCATGATCGCCGACCTCACCGGTATCACGCGCGGCAAGATTTCACCGACTAACAAGTTCATCGCCGAAAAGGGCATGCGCTTGCCGGAAAGTGTTTTGCTGCAGACCGTGACCGGCGACTACGTCGAAGACGACATTTATTACGAATTGCTCGACCCGGCGGACATCGACATGTTCTGCCGCCCTGATCAGAACGCGGTGTTTGTGGTGCCTTGGGCCATAGAGCCCACTGCGCAGGTGATCCACGACACCTACGACAAGCAGGGCAACCCTATCGAGCTGTCGCCGCGCAACGTCCTAAAGAAAGTTCTGAAGCTCTACGCCGATCAAGGCTGGCAGCCGATTGTGGCGCCCGAGATGGAGTTTTACCTCACCAAGCGCAGTGACGATCCCGACTATCCGTTACAGCCACCCATCGGCCGCTCTGGACGTCCGGAAACCGGTCGCCAATCGTTTTCCATCGAAGCCGCCAACGAATTCGATCCGCTGTTCGAAGACGTCTACGACTGGTGCGAGCTGCAGAATCTCGATCTCGACACGTTGATTCACGAAGACGGCACTGCGCAGATGGAAATCAACTTCCGTCACGGTGATGCGCTTTCCCTGGCCGACCAGATTCTGGTGTTCAAGCGCACCATGCGCGAGGCCGCACTCAAACACGATGTTGCCGCGACGTTCATGGCCAAGCCGATGACCGGTGAGCCGGGCAGCGCCATGCACCTGCACCAGAGCATCATCGACATCGAAACCGGCAAGAACATCTTCTCAAATGAAGACGGGACCATGAGTCAGTTGTTCCTGCACCACATCGGTGGCCTGCAAAAACTCATCCCCGAGCTGTTGCCGCTGTTCGCGCCCAACGTCAATTCGTTCCGCCGTTTCCTACCGGATACTTCCGCGCCGGTGAACGTGGAGTGGGGCGAAGAAAACCGCACCGTCGGCCTGCGTGTCCCGGATGCCGGGCCGCAAAACCGTCGGGTCGAGAACCGTCTGCCAGGCGCTGATGCCAATCCGTATCTGGCGATTGCGGCCAGCTTGTTGTGCGGATTCATCGGCATGGTCGAGGGTATGAATCCCAGCGCGCCGGTGGTGGGCCGTGGTTACGAGCGTCGCAACCTGCGCTTGCCGTTGACCATCGAGGACGCGCTGGAGCGGATGGAAAACAGTAAGACCGTCGAGAAGTACCTCGGCGAGAAATTCATTAAAGGCTACGTCGCGGTCAAGCGCGCCGAGCACGAAAACTTCAAACGCGTGATCAGTTCGTGGGAGCGGGAATTCCTGCTTTTTGCCGTCTGACGATCTCAGGCGCCGACCGACCTGCACAACCAGGTCCGCAGTGCCTGAACGCAATACCCGAATCTGGAGCGCTACATGAGTTCGAACAACCCGCAAACTCTCGAATGGCAGACCCTCAGCAGCGAGCATCACCTGGCGCCGTTCAGCGACTTCAAACAGCTTAAAGAGAAAGGCCCGCGCATCATCACCCACGCCAAGGGTGTTTACCTCTGGGACAGTGAAGGCAACAAGATTCTCGACGGCATGGCTGGCCTGTGGTGTGTAGCCATCGGCTATGGCCGGGAAGAGCTGGCCGATGCCGCCAGCAAGCAAATGCGTGAATTGCCCTACTACAACATGTTCTTCCAGACTGCCCACCCGCCTGCATTGCAACTGGCCAAAGCCATCTCCGACGTCGCGCCTGAAGGCATGAACCATGTGTTTTTCACCGGCTCCGGCTCAGAGGGCAACGACACTGTGCTGCGTATGGTTCGCCATTACTGGGCAATCAAGGGCAAGCCGAGCAAGAAAGTCATCATCAGCCGCGTCAACGGTTATCACGGATCGACGGTTGCCGGCGCGAGCCTGGGCGGGATGGCCTACATGCACGAGCAAGGCGACTTGCCGATCCCGGGTATCGTGCACATTCCCCAGCCGTACTGGTTTGGCGAAGGCGGCGACATGACGCCGGACGAGTTTGGTGTCTGGGCGGCCGAGCAATTGGAGAAGAAGATCCTTGAGCTGGGCGTCGACAACGTGGGCGCTTTCATCGCCGAGCCGATTCAGGGCGCAGGCGGCGTGATCGTTCCGCCCGACACCTACTGGCCCAAGATCAAAGAGATCCTCGCCAAATACGACATTCTGTTTGCGGCTGACGAAGTGATCTGTGGTTTCGGCCGCACCGGGGAGTGGTTCGGCAGCGATTTCTACGGCCTCAAGCCAGACTTGATGACCATCGCCAAAGGCCTGACATCGGGCTATATCCCCATGGGCGGCGTGATCGTGCGCGATGAGTTCGTCGCGGTGCTCAACGAGGGCGGCGATTTCAACCACGGATTCACCTACTCCGGTCATCCGGTGTCGGCGGCAGTGGGGCTTGAGAACATCCGCATCCTGCGCGACGAAAAAATCGTTGAAAGGGTGAAAGCTGAAACGGCACCATACTTGCAAAAGCGTCTACGAGAGCTGAGCGATCACCCGCTGGTGGGGGAAGTGCGCGGTGTGGGGCTGCTGGGTGCCATTGAACTGGTGCAGGAAAAAGCCACTCGCAAACGTTTTGAAGGCAAAGGCGCCGGCATGATGTGCCGCACTTTTTGCTTCAATAACGGCCTGATCATGCGGGCGGTCGGGGACACGATGATTATCTCGCCGCCGCTTGTGATCAGCTTTGCCGAGATCGACGAGTTGATCGAGAAGGCGCGCAAGTGCCTGGACCTGACGTTCGAAGCGTTGCAAGCGTGAATGACGATTAGCTGTAGGAGCGCGCTTGCCCGCGAAATCGTTGGGTCAGATACGACAATGTCGACCGACCCGACATAATCGCGGGCAAGCGCGCTCCTACAGGGCGGTATTGATCAGACAGTCATGTGCAGTTTCATGAACGCCGGCTTGAAAGATCACTTTGGAAATTGCCAGACTACTGGCTAGAAGCCGCTACCCTAACGGTCGTGATTAATATTGGAGCTGTACGCATGAAGATATTTGGCAAAACCCTCCTCGCGCTATCGCTGATGGGCGCAGTGGCCGCAGCTGCTCAGGCCGACGACAAAGTGCTCCACGTCTACAACTGGTCCGACTACATCGCACCGAACACCATCGCCGATTTCGAAAAAGAGTCGGGCATCAAAGTCGTCTACGACGTGTTCGACAGCAATGAAACCCTGGAAGCCAAGCTGCTCGCGGGCAAGTCCGGTTACGACATCGTCGTGCCGTCCAACAACTTCCTCGCCAAACAGATCAAAGCCGGCGTGTACCAGGAGCTCGACAAGACCAAGCTCTCCAACTACAAAAATCTCAATCCTGCGCTGCTCAAGGCCGTGTCGGTCAGCGATCCGGACAACAAGCACGCCTTCCCGTACATGTGGGGTTCGATCGGTATTGGCTTCAACGCCGAGAAGGTCAAGGCCGCCCTGGGTGCCGATGCCCCCGTGGATTCCTGGGACTTGCTGTTCAAGCCTGAAAACGCAGCCAAGCTGAAGAAGTGCGGCATCAGCTTCCTCGATTCGCCAACCGAAATGTTGCCGGTCGCGCTGCACTACCTGGGCTTGCCAACCGATTCCCAGAAGAAAGAAGACATCGCCAAAGCCGAAGATCTGTTCAAGAAGATTCGTCCTTCGGTCACCTACTTTCACTCCTCCAAGTACATCTCAGACCTGGCAAACGGCAACATCTGCGTAGCCGTGGGTTACTCGGGTGACATCTATCAGGCCAAGGCGCGTGCTGAAGAAGCGGGCGGCAAGGTCAAGGTCAGCTACAACATTCCGAAAGAAGGTGCTGGCAGCTTCTACGACATGATCGCGATCCCTAAAGACGCCGAAAACGTCGAAGGCGCCTACAAGTTCATGAACTTCATCCTGCAGCCCAAAGTCATGGCCGAGATCACCAACGCCGTGCACTTCCCGAACGGCAACGCCGCTGCGACCGAGTTCGTCGACAAGGACATCACCTCTGACCCAGGCGTATATCCACCTGCTGACGTGCTGGCGAAACTGTACGCAATCGCTGACCTGCCTGCGGCAACGCAGCGGATCATGACGCGCAGCTGGACCAACATTAAATCGGGTAAGTAAGCCGGTTTACGTCGTCCCCGACGACGCAAACCCCTGTAGGAGCGAACTTGTTCGCGATGCGGTGTCACTGAAACACCGTATTGATTTCTCGCCAACAAGTTAGCTCCTACAGGTCCCGTGCTGGCCACTAAAAAAGGACTGCAAACGTGTCTATTTCTTTACTTTCAAAAGGCCTGCTGCTGGGCGCTGGCCTGACGTTCGCCGTCAGTGCGATGGCGCAGTCCACTGTACGCATTTATAACTGGTCCGATTACATCGGCACCGACACCTTGGCGGACTTTGAAACGACCACCGGAATCAAGACCAAGTACGACGTCTTCGACTCCAATGAAACCCTGGAAGGCAAGCTGCTCGCCGGTCACACCGGTTATGACGTGGTGGTGCCGTCCAACCACTTCCTTGGCAAACAGATCAAGGCCGGTGCGTTCCAGAAGCTCGACAAATCGCAACTCCCCAACTACAAAAACCTCGACCCCGCACTGCTCAAGCGCCTGGAAAAAAACGATCCGGGTAATCAGTACGCCGTGCCCTATCTGTGGGGCACAAACGGCATTGGTTACAACGTCGACAAGGTGAAGGCTGCGCTGGGCGTCGACACCATCGATTCCTGGGCCGTGCTGTTTGAGCCCGAGAACATCAAAAAACTGCAGAAATGCGGCGTCGCTTTCCTCGACTCTGCCGATGAAATGCTGCCTGCGGTGCTCAACTATATGGGTTTGAGCCCCAACAGCACCAACGAAGCCGACTACAAAAAGGCTGAAGAGAAGCTGCTCAAAGTGCGTCCTTACGTGACCTACTTCAACTCCTCCAAATACATCTCGGACCTGGCCAACGGCGAGATCTGTGTCGCGGCTGGCTTCTCCGGCGACGTTTTCCAGGCCAAAGCGCGTGCCGAGGAAGCGGGTAAGGGCGTCAACATCGCTTACGCGATTCCCAAGGAAGGCGGCAACCTGTGGTTCGACATGCTGGCGATTCCAGCCGATGCCCCGGATGTGAAAGCAGCGCACGCATTCATCAACTACATCCTCAAGCCTGAAGTGATCGCCAAAGTGAGCGATCAGGTCGGATACGCTAACCCGAACCCTGCGTCTGGCGAGCTGATGGACCAGGCAATCCGCACCGATGAAGCGGTTTATCCGCCCAAGGACGTTCAGGACCGGTTGTTTGTGAACTCCGAATTACCGCCCAAGATTCAGCGTTTGATGACTCGCAGCTGGACCAAGATCAAGTCCGGTAAATAAATACCTAGCGCCCGGCCATGCAGGCCGGGTTGCACACCCGTTGGGAGTTTCACCCATGGCAGTTGCCTCCGGCGCCTACAAAAAAGCCCTCGAAGGCGATCAGCAACCCAAGCAGGTGCTGGTCAAAATCGACCGCGTCACGAAAAAATTCGACGAGACGGTTGCTGTGGACGATGTGTCTCTGCAGATCAACAAGGGCGAGATATTCGCCTTGCTCGGCGGCTCTGGCTCGGGCAAGTCCACGCTGCTGCGCATGCTGGCAGGCTTTGAGCGTCCTACCGAAGGCCGCATTTACCTCGATGGCGTCGACATTACCGACATGCCGCCGTACGAGCGTCCGATCAACATGATGTTCCAGTCCTACGCGCTCTTTCCGCATATGACCGTGGCGCAGAACATCGCTTTCGGCTTGCAGCAGGACAAGCTGCCCAAAAGTGAGGTCCAAACCCGCGTCGACGAAATGCTCAAGCTGGTGCAGATGACCCAGTACGCCAAGCGCAAGCCACACCAGCTGTCCGGCGGGCAGCGTCAGCGTGTGGCACTGGCGCGCTCACTGGCGAAAAAGCCCAAGCTGTTGCTACTCGACGAGCCGATGGGCGCGCTGGACAAGAAACTGCGCTCACAGATGCAGCTGGAACTGGTGGAAATCATCGAGCGGGTCGGTGTGACCTGCGTGATGGTGACGCACGACCAGGAAGAAGCCATGACCATGGCCCAGCGCATTGCGATCATGCACCTGGGCTGGATCGCGCAAATCGGCAGCCCGGTCGACATCTACGAGACACCGACCAGCCGCCTGGTGTGTGAGTTCATCGGCAACGTCAACCTGTTCGACGGCGAGGTGATCGAGGACATGGAAGGCCACGCGCTGATCCGCAGCCCTGAGCTGGAGCGTGAGATCTACGTCGGCCACGGCGTCAGTACGTCGCTGGAAGACAAGCACATCACTTACGCCATTCGCCCGGAAAAGCTGCTGATCACCACTGAACAGCCGACCTACGAGTACAACTGGTCGCGTGGCAAGGTGCATGACATCGCCTACCTCGGCGGCCACTCGGTGTTCTACGTGAAACTGGCTTGCGGCAAGCTGGTGCAGTCCTTTGTCGCCAACGCCGAGCGTCGCGGCGCAAGACCCACCTGGGACGACGAAGTCTATGTCTGGTGGGAAGACGATTCCGGCGTGGTACTGCGCTCATGAAACTGAGAAAGATTAAACGAGCGCTCGATCGAATAACCCCTAATGGCCGGCAGGTGGTCATTGGCGTTCCGTTTCTCTGGTTGTTTCTGTTTTTCGCGCTGCCGTTTCTGATCGTCATCAAGATCAGTTTCGCCGAGGCTGACGTCGCGATTCCGCCGTACACCGAGATATTCACCTACGTCGAGCAGAAGCTCGACATCGTCCTCAACTTCGCCAACTACGCGCTGTTGACCGGCGACGACCTGTACATATCGGCGTATCTGGGCTCGCTGAAGATGGCGTTTTTCAGCACGCTGCTGTGCTTGCTGATCGGCTATCCAATGGCGTACGGCATCTCCATTGCGCGCAAGGAGATGCAAACCGTCTTGCTGCTGCTGATCATGATGCCGACCTGGACCGCTATCCTGATTCGCGTCTACGCGTGGATGGGCATTCTCAGCAACAACGGCCTGCTCAATGCGTTCCTGATGTGGCTGGGGCTGATCAACGAACCGTTGCAGATCCTCAATACCAACCTGGCGGTTTATATCGGCGTCGTTTACAGCTATCTGCCGTTCATGATCCTGCCGCTTTACGCCAACCTGGTGAAACACGATCAGAGCCTGCTGGAGGCTGCTTCCGATTTGGGTTCGAGCACGTTCAACAGCTTCTGGAAAATCACCGTGCCGCTGTCCAAGAACGGCATCATCGCCGGCTGCATGCTGGTGTTCATTCCGGTGGTGGGCGAGTTCGTTATTCCTGAGCTGCTGGGCGGCCCCGAGACGCTGATGATCGGTAAAGTCCTGTGGCAAGAGTTCTTCAATAACCGAGACTGGCCGGTGGCTTCCGCGCTGGCGGTGGTGATGCTGTTGATCCTCATCGTGCCGATCATTCTGTTCAACCGCAGCCAGGCCAAAGAGCTGGAGGGCAAAGCATGAGAGGCTTCCGATTCTCGAACCTGATGTTGGTCCTGGGCCTGATTTTCATCTACGCGCCCATGGTCATTCTGGTGATTTACTCGTTCAACGCCTCCAAGCTGGTGACAGTCTGGGGCGGCTGGTCCGTGAAGTGGTATGTCGGCCTGCTCGACAACACGCAACTGATGAGCGCGGTCATGCGCTCGCTGGAGATCGCCTGTTACACGGCGATTGCGGCCGTGGCATTGGGCACCATGGCGGCATTTGTGCTGACCCGTATCACCCATTTCAAGGGACGCACGTTCTTTGGCGGGCTGGTGACGGCGCCACTGGTGATGCCGGAAGTGATCACCGGCCTGTCGCTGTTGCTGCTGTTTGTGGCGATGGCGCAGTTGATCGGCTGGCCGCAGGAACGCGGCGTCGTCACCATCTGGATCGCCCACACGACCTTCTGCGCGGCCTACGTGGCCGTCGTGGTGTCGGCGCGCTTGCGCGAGCTGGACATGTCGATTGAAGAGGCTGCCATGGACTTGGGAGCGCGGCCATGGAAGGTGTTTCTCCTGATCACCATTCCGATGATCGCGCCGTCTCTGGCAGCGGGGGCGATGATGTCGTTCGCGCTGTCGCTGGATGACCTGGTGCTGGCCAGCTTTGTGTCAGGCCCGGGATCTACGACCTTGCCGATGGAAGTGTTCTCGGCCGTACGTCTGGGCGTGAAGCCTGAGATCAACGCGGTGGCGAGCCTGATTCTGCTGGCGGTGTCGATGGCGACCTTTCTGGTGTGGTTCTTCAGCCGTCGGGCCGAGAACAACCGTAAGAAAGCCATTCAACTGGCCATCGAGGAAGCCGCAGCCAACACCTATCAACAGCCCGACCCACGCCGCGCCGCTGCGCCGGTTTGATCAACGATCGATAACCTGTTGGATGAGCAGGTCACTTCTGTAGGAGCGAATTTATTCGCGAGCAATGGTCCAGGCGATGGAGATGTGTCGCCGTGTTGGCCTCTCCCGAATGAATTCGCTCCTACAGAATTCCAGCTTTGCTCAGTTCCCCGGCACCAACCGCAGCGTCGATTTCGTATTCTGCGCCACATCCTTTTCGCTGAAGCGCTCAGGCACGTACTCGCCTTTGACGTACTTTTCTGCCTGATCTGAATAGTGCTCGTCGAACAACACACCGCTCTGTCCTACCGGATTGATCCCCAATGCATGCGCAGGGTCGGCGAAGTCGATCAGGCGGCGCGTGGATGGGCCGTAAGTCACCGGCCAAGGGGCGGAGGTGAGGCGTGCTGACAGATTGTTGGGTACTTCGTGAGTGCCCGGCGCAGCGAAAGGACCGACGTTGAACAGCATGTCCAGCGGCTGCTGGCGTCCCAGCGGATGCTCATGAGTCAGGGTGTGCGCTTTTCCCCACATCCATTCATCAGGGTTTGCGCCGTACAGGGACTGCAAGTGCGAAACCGTGGAGTGCCAAGCCATTTTGACCGTATTGCCCCGACTTTCTTCGGCGGGCGAGTTGCGGTTGTTCCACCACGGCGAGTGCTCGTCGGCGGCCAGCCGGGGCAGCGCGCTGTCGAGCACGCGGGTCGATAACAGGGTATCGAACAGGCCATCCCCCAACTGGTCCCTAAACACCTTCTCTGTCAGGTCGTACAAAAACTGGTTGAACAGCGTGGCGCCCACCGAATCCACCCCGTACTCGCCATTCCACTGGGCCAGACGCTCTACAAGGTCATGCTCTTGCGGATCGCTGACCACTTGACGCAGCACAGGCAGCAAAGGCTTGAGAATGGTCTGCGCGTAGTCGGTTCGAGTACCCAGTTGCAGTTTTTTGCTGTTGTCCACGTCCCATTTCACCGAGGGGTCCGCTAACTGTCTGCTCAGTTGCTGCCCGCGTTCGGCGAGGTTGTAGTAGCCCGGGATTTCCATTCCGGTGGGGGAGACGGGCTGGAAGTTGGCCGACACGATATAGCCGCGTGCAGGGTTTTCCTCCTGCGGGTTGGCGCTGAAGGGGTAAAAACCATCCTTGTCGGCGTCGGTGCTGCTGCCATTCAGAATGAACGCGGGATTCACCCCGGCCGGCCTCTTCGGCAGTTGCGCCGCTGCCCACCAGCCGATATCGCCTTTCGCATTGGCCCAGACCACGTTCAAACCCGGTGACTGAATCTTCTCGGCGGCGCTGCGCATTTTGTCTCGAGTGTCGGCGCGATTGGCCTCGTAAAAGCCTTGCAGAACAGGATTTTCGGACTCGAGGAACGACCACCACATCGCAATCGGCGTATTGCCAGCGTTGCTGCCCAACGCATCGTTGATGATCGGGCCGTGAGGCGATCGGCGCAGCGTCAGCGTGACCGAGGTTCCACCTTTAACGCTGATGTGCTCGTCGCGCGAAGTCATGTCGGCCCAGGCGCCGTGGTACCAGACCTGATTGGGGTTGTCGGGGTTGGTTTTCTCGGCGATCAGGTCCAGATCGTCGTTCTGGAACATGGTCAGGCTCCAGCCAAAATCCAGGTTATGCCCCAGCAACGCGAACGGATTGAGCGCCTGAAAGTGCCCGTACAGCTCAAAACCCGGTGCCGACAGCTGTGCTTCGTACCACACCGAGGGCACCGAAAAACGAATGTGCGGATCCCCCGCCAGCAGCGGTTTACCGCTTTTGGTGCGGCTGCCCGAAACCGCCCAGGCGTTGCTGCCTTCAAATTGTGGCAGTCCGGCTTTTTCCAGTGCCTGCTCGCTGAGCAATGCGAGGTCGTTCAGGCCTTTCCAGTCGTTGCTGCCCAGCGTCGGCGGCTGGCCCAACGCGCCTTGCGGCTTCCAGTCGAGGTCAAAGATTTTCAGGTAATCGGGGCCGAGTTGGTCACGTACGTAGGTTAGCAGCGGTTCTGTGCGAAACGCAGCCGCGAAGCTGTAGGCCAGATAACCGCCGATGCTCAAGGTGTCTTCAGCCGTGAACGGCCGTTCATTGATGCCAAGCAGGTCGAACTCGATCGGTTTGGCGTGCGTGTTCTGGTACTGATTCACGCCGTCCAGGTAGGCTTGCAGCGCCAGCCACTGCGGGGTGTTTTTATCCTGTTTGGCGACATACGCGTCGGCGTGCTCACGAATGCGCAGACTGCGAAACAGCCGGTCGGTGTCCAGCAGCTTGGGCCCCAGCACCTCAGCAAGTTCGCCCCGGGCCAGGCGCCGCAGCATTTCCATCTGGAACAACCGGTCCTGGGCGTGCACGTAACCCAGTGCGCGATACAGGTCTGCCTCATTCTGGGCCTCGATATGCGGCACGCCGCGCTCGTCGTAACGCACACTGACGGGCGCCTGCAAGTGCGTCAGCGCTGTTTCGCCCGTTCGCACCGGCTGTTTGCTGTGGATATACCAGGTGCTGCCGCCAGCAATGAACACGACCAGTACAGCGAAGACGATAAGGCTGCGTTTCATGCGAGGGCTCAAAAGGTGATTGAGAAAGATTTGCAGGCTACAGATTTACGATGCGGCTGGGTAGACGGCCTGACTGCTTGAGACTCCCGATCATGCTGCACTTTCGATTAAGCTCAGGCTCATTCCCGATCAGAGTGTTGGCAATGCGAATTCAATCATGCTGTGCAGCGCTGTTGGCTTGCGTCTTCGCGGTTCAGGTTCAGGCTGCTTTCACCGCCCCAAAGCCTGGCGATGTGATCGAGGTCACTCTCGATCAGTTGCATCCCACACAGGCCGTGGTCGGATTCGATCAGATCTATTACAAGCTTGAGCGCTTTGCCAAGGTGCGGCAGAAGCTCTTCGACGAAATCTGTGAAACCAATGGCCAGCACGAGGCCAAAAAAATCAAACCCGACGCCGACCCATTGCGTCCTGAAACCTTCGCGTGCGAAGACGCGCCCAACGCTCATCCGAACGACATGAAAACCGTTGTGATCGGACCCGAGGGCAAGCTCTACCTCACTGACGGCCATCACACCTTCACCACGTTATGGGAGCAACCGGGCGCGGGGCCGCAAATGAAGATGAAAGTCAGGGTCTCTGACAATTTCAGCGACAGTAAAGACCTCGCCGATTTCTGGCAGCGCATGACGCAAGCCAGGAAAGTCTGGCTCAAGGATGGCAACGGACAATCCATCGCGCCGTCCCAGTTACCCGATCAATTGGGCCTGCAAGCGATGCAGAACGATATCTTCCGCAGCATCGTCTATTTCGTGCGTGACGCCGCGTACACCAAGCCAAAAGCGGGCGATGTCTCTCCGGAGTTTCTTGAGTTCTACTGGGGTGACTGGCTGCGTGGGCAAATGCCGCTCGAGGGTTTCGATCTCAGCCAGCGCAGCGGTTATCACCAGGCGCTTCAGGCTGCGAGTGATCTGATCGTGGAAAAACCTTCGAGCAAAATCATCGGCGGTGACTTGAGCGCCAGGCAGTTGGGTGCGCTGAAGAAGGTCAGACGCAACACCTTGACCCGTATCGCAAGCGAGAAACTGCCCTACGTGATCGACTACAAAAAGGACCACTGACAGGTCGCGGTCAGTCCGGTAGCCATGGGTACATGGCGTGGGGTTCAATTGGCGTTTGTAACTTGCCATCGCAAGGCAGGCGGAAGACTATCGCAGCCCGTTTCTCCCGCTTGTATAACTCATTGTTTTTTTGATCTGGAATGCCGATGTCTCACTCGTTCGACCCTGATCGCCTGCGGTCCACGCTGCATTCACTGACTGCCCAGCGTCCATTGTCCGAGGAGGCTCAGGCTTATCAGCGCTTCTATGGTTTGCCAGGGCACGATGTTTCGGTGCACAGCCAGCTAGGGCGTTTGGAGGCGGGCGGTTACGAGATCGTGACGCAACTCTGGACTCCCGAGCAGCCGGTGGCCACGCTGATTCTCATGCACGGTTTTTATGACCACATGGGGCTTTACCGTCACGTCATCGAGTGGGCGTTGGCGCAGCGGTTTGCGGTGCTTGCCTGCGACTTGCCGGGCCATGGTTTGTCGAGTGGCAGCCGCGCCAGCATCAGGGATTTTGCCGAGTATCAGGTTGTGCTGGACCGGCTATTGGTTGAAGCCGATCTGCTGGTGCTGCCCAAGCCATGGCACCTGTGCGGGCAAAGTACGGGCGGCGCGATTGTCGTCGACCATGTGCTCAGTCGCGGCACTACAAGCCCGGCCCAAGGGCAGATCATCCTGTTGGCGCCGTTGGTGCGTCCGCGTGCTTGGCGCTGGTCGAAACTGAGCTATCGACTGTTGCGCCACTTCGTCAAAGGGATCGAGCGGCGTTTCAGCGAAAACTCCAACGACGCGGATTTTCTGCCGTTTCTGCAGGCAGATCCGCTGCAGCCGCGACGACTGCCGACGGCCTGGGTAGGCGCGCTGGCTCAGTGGATCGCCCGCATTGAGGCGGCCCCGCGGAGCAACAGAACCCCGTTGATTATTCAGGGGGACGCTGACATGACGGTCGACTGGACGCACAACCTGACGGTGCTCAATGACAAGTTTACTCAGCCGCGCGTGTTGATGATCCCCGAGGCACGACACCACCTGGCCAACGAATCTCCAGCCATTCGGGCACGATATTTTGAGTTTTTGAAGCAGCGGATGGGTTGAGGCGCAAAAGCGGCCTCGCTCCAGCAGGCGGGTGCGGGGTTAGTTGCCGTTCTGTCCGACCGCCAATCCTGCGCGAATTGCCGCCAGGGCGGCCTGGTAGTAAGCCTTGCCCTCGGGTGACTCGGCGAATGAGGCGAACTCGTCCAGCTCCGGGTCAGTCAGGTCACGGTAGACATAAAGCAGCGTGTTGTTCATGTCGGTGCCGATCTGCGCCATCAAGCGTTGGCGCTGACTGTCGAGCATGCCCTGTGCTTGACCGCCCCCCATTCCCATCAATCCAGGAATCATCTGGCTCAGACTGTCGGCCGCCACGCCAGCAATGGCCAGACTGACCTCGGCACCTGCCTCACGCGCGGGCAGTGCCTGAGCCAGATGACCGATGATCAACTGTCGGCTGTCGCTCACCTGCATCTTCGGCAGGCCCTGTGCGTTTTTCGCCAGTTGATCCGAGCGCGTTGCGGTGAGTTCGGCGTTGACGATTTTGCTGCCCAGCGGCGTCTGGAAAAACTGCAGCGCGGGGTTGGGATCCTGCAGGGTCTGACGCAGCTTCTGCTCGGCACGCTGATCCATTGCCTGGGGCGCAAAACGCTGGTTACTGTTGCTGACCAACGCGTCGAAGACGGCTGGCGGCAGGCTGTTTTTGTAGCGCAACTGAGCTGCTTTGAGCGCGTCGTTAAAATGCGCGCGTTGTTCTGGCCAACCCGCGACCTTATAGAGCTGGTCGTGGCTGTCTGCCCACGCGGGCATCGTGCAGAACATCAGCAGCAAGAAAAACAAACGGCGCATAGAGACTCCTGTCGGCAGGCCGCTATTCTCAGTGGCACGGCGGGGATTTGTCGAGTTAACAGTTGCCCAGACCCCACGAAATCCGATGTGTTCGACGATCCTTGCGCGAAAACGTCACTGGCGTGCCAAACACCTAAAAAATCTCGGCATCAGGCGGACCGCAGGCGCTGTCAGATTGATCGCGGTATGGATACTATGCCGCCCATGCAAACACCCTTCGATCACCCGCTGCTGTTACGAATCGTTGACGATGTCGCCGAGCACGGCTGGTCGCAGCAGAATATCTTTTTGCCCGAAAACCTGACCCGTGAACTGGCGCTCGAATGCCGCAAGCGTGGGCGCGAGGGTGAGCTTGCGCCCGCCTCGGTCGGACGCGGCGCGCTGCAAGAAGTGCGAGAGGGGATTCGCGGCGACCGCATTCAATGGCTGGAGCCCGGGCAGGCCGAACCCTGTGACCGCTATCTGGAGGTGATGGAAAGCCTGCGCGTCGCGCTCAATCGTGGTTTGTTTCTGGGGCTTGAAGACTATGAAAGCCATTTCGCGCTGTACCCGCCCGGGGCGTTTTACCTGAAGCACGTGGATCGCTTCCGGGATGACGACAAACGCATGCTGTCGGCCGTGCTTTATCTGAACGATGCGTGGTTGCCCGAACACGGTGGGCATTTGCGTATGTATCTGGAGGAGGGCGTCCATCACGACGTGCAGCCCACTGGCGGTTGCCTGGTGGTTTTCCTGTCCGGTGACATTCCTCACGAGGTGCTGCCTTCGACCCGTGATCGTCTGTCGCTGACAGGCTGGTTTCGGCGTCGCGGCAATGAGCCGTTTGATCTGCAGTGAGTTGCTCAGACCGTGAGACCGAAACCAGGCTCCGTCCCATGGGATGTTTAGCCGGGCCGGTTTGACGTCCATGAAAAAGGAGACCCGAGGGTCTCCTTTTTCATTGCAGCGCGACGGACTAGAACAGAACGCGGCTGCGGATGGTGCCTTTGATGTGCTGCAGTTTTTGTTGCGCCAGGTCGGAGTAATCGGCGTCGACGTCGATCACCACATAACCGACTTTCTCGTTGGTCTGCAGGAACTGACCGGAGATGTTGATACCGTTTTCGGCGAAGACCTTGTTGATCTCGCTCATCACACCCGGAATGTTCTCGTGGATGTGCAGCAGACGGTGCTTGCCAGGGTGCGCCGGCAGGGCCACCTCCGGGAAGTTGACCGAGGATACCGACGTACCGTTGTCGCTGTACTTGACCAGCTTCTCTGCCACTTCCAGGCCGATGTTGGCTTGGGCTTCAGCCGTCGAACCGCCGATGTGCGGGGTCAGGATCACATTGTCCAGGCCACGCAGCGGGCTTTCGAAGATGTCGTCGTTGGAGCGAGGCTCGATCGGGAACACGTCGATGGCGGCGCCGATCAGGTGTTTGTCCTTGATTGCGTCGGCCAGAGCATCGAGATCCACCACGGTGCCGCGTGCGGCGTTGATCAGGATCGCGCCTTTTTTCATGGCGCGGATTTCTTTCTCGCCAATCATCATCTGAGTGGACGGCAGCTCAGGTACGTGCAGGGAGACGATGTCGGCCATACCCAGCAGATCGTTCAGGGTCGGAACCTGTGTCGCGTTGCCCAACGGAAGCTTGGTCAACGGATCGAAGAAGAACACCTGCATGCCCAGGCCTTCAGCCAGCACTGACAGCTGGGTTCCGATCGAACCGTAGCCGATGATGCCGAGTTTCTTGCCGCGGATTTCGAACGAATTAGCCGCGCTCTTGATCCAGCCGCCACGGTGGCAGGAGGCGTTCTTCTCCGGGATGCCGCGCAGCAACAGGATCGCTTCGGCCAGCACCAGCTCCGCCACCGAACGGGTGTTGGAGTAGGGCGCGTTGAACACCGCGATGCCGCGTTGGCGGGCAGCGTTCAGATCAACCTGGTTGGTGCCGATGCAGAAGCAACCTACGGCGACCAGCTTCCTGGCGCTGTCGAACAGCTCTTCAGTCAATTGCGTGCGGGAACGGATGCCGATGAAGTGGGCGTCGGCGATCTTTTCCTTGAGCTCGGCTTCCGGCAGAGACTTGGTGTGGTACTCGATGCTGGTATAACCGGCAGCCTTGAGGACGTCGACAGCCGATTGATGGACGCCTTCGAGAAGAAGGAACTTGATCTTGCTCTTGTCGAGGGAAGTCTTGCTCATCTGCGTAAACCTGTGTCCCGGGGAAAAATGGCAGGAAAGTGAAGCGCTCGCACATCGGGCGTGGGCTCGATTGGCGGGGGGCGTATGCTAGCATACGCACCCCGCGAAACCCCATTCCTGGACGTGAGCCGTTCTCAGGATGACCATGAATTGTTCGAGAGTTCTGTGATGAACCATCCTGCCCTGATTGATGAGCTGAAGACCCTGGTTGAGCCTGGCAAAGTGCTCACTGACGCCGACTCCCTTGAGGCTTACGGCAAGGACTGGACCAAACATTTCGCCCCTGCACCGACTGCCATCGTATTCCCCAAGACCATTGAGCAGGTTCAGGCCATCGTGCGCTGGGCCAACGAGCGCAATGTTGCGCTGGTGCCGTCGGGCGGCCGCACCGGGCTCTCCGCCGCAGCGGTCGCGGCCAACGGCGAAGTGGTCGTCAACTTCGATTACATGAATCAGGTGCTGGAACTCAACCTCACCGACCGCACCGCGCGGTGCCAGCCCGGCGTGATCACCAAACAATTGCAAAACCTTGCTGAAGAAAACGGCCTGTATTACCCGGTGGATTTCGCGTCGTCGGGTTCAAGCAACATCGGCGGCAATATCGGCACCAATGCCGGCGGGATCAAGGTCATTCGCTACGGCATGACGCGCAACTGGGTCGCGGGCATGAAAGTCGTCACCGGCAAAGGCGACCTTCTTGAGCTGAACAAGGATTTGATCAAAAACGCCACAGGCTACGACATGCGTCAGTTGTTCATCGGCGCCGAAGGCACGCTGGGCTTCGTGGTTGAAGCCACCATGCGCCTAGACCGTGCTCCGAAAAACCTGACTGCCATGGTCCTCGGGACCAGCGATTTCGATGCAATCATGCCGGTGCTGCATGCATTCCAGAGCAAGGTTGACCTGACCGCCTTCGAATTTTTCTCCGACAAAGCACTGGCCAAAGTCATGGCCCGGGGTGACGTGCCGTCGCCGTTCGAAACCGACTGCCCCTTCTACGCACTGCTGGAATTCGAAGCCACCAGCGAAGACATCGCCAACGATGCGCTCGCGACCTTCGAACATTGTGTCGAGCAAGGCTGGGTGCTGGATGGCGTGATGAGCCAGAGCGAACAGCAACTGCACAACCTGTGGAAGCTGCGCGAATACATCTCCGAGACCATCTCGCACTTCACGCCCTACAAAAACGATATCTCGGTGACAGTCTCCAAAGTCCCAGCGTTTCTGGCTGAAGTCGATGCTATCGTCGGCGAGCACTACCCTGATTTCGAAATCGTATGGTTCGGCCACATCGGCGACGGCAACCTGCACCTGAATATCCTCAAGCCGGAAAACCTCAGCAAGGACGAGTTCTTTGCCAAGTGCGCAACGGTCAACAAGTGGGTGTTCGAGATCGTGCAGAAGTACAACGGCTCAATCTCCGCCGAGCATGGCGTGGGCATGACGAAACGCGATTACCTGACGTACAGTCGTTCCCCGGTCGAGATCGAATACATGAAGGCCGTCAAAACGGTGTTCGACCCCAACGGCATCATGAATCCCGGCAAAATCTTCGCGGTTGAGTCCTGATCGTCTTTATAGCCAAGCCGGCGTCGATCACAGCACGCAGACACTTTCCAGCCAGGTCACAGGAGCGCCCATGAGCTACCAGCACAAGTATGTCGATGGAACGGGGATTCATTTTCCGTTGGGTAAAGTGGTTTGCATCGGCCGCAATTACGCCGAGCACGCCAAGGAACTGGATAACCCGATCCCTGCCGAGCCCCTGCTGTTCATCAAGCCGGGCAGTTGCGTGGTACCGATTGAAGGCGGCTTCAGCATTCCGACCGACCGTGGCTCGGTTCACTACGAGGCTGAAATCGTGGTGCTGATCGGCAAGCCGCTGAGCAAAAAACCTGACCGCGAAGAAGTGCTGGACGCGATCAGCGGCTTTGCGCCGGGTCTGGACCTGACGTTGCGTGACGTGCAATCGAAGCTCAAGGAAAAAGGCTTGCCGTGGGAATTGGCAAAATCCTTCGACGGCGCGGCGGTCGTTGCGCCATTCGTGTCGCCGGATGCGTTTGCTGACCTGACCGACATCCCGATCCGCCTGACCATCAACGGTGAAGTGCGCCAGGACGGCAACAGCAGCCTGATGCTTAACCCGATTGTGCCGATCATCCAGCACATCGCTTCGCACTTTTCGTTGCAGGCCGGGGATCTGATCATGACCGGTACACCCGCAGGCGTTGGGCCGTTTAGCGTCGGCGACCAGATCGTGCTGGAGTTGCCGGGTTACAGCAGCTTCGAAAGCGACGTTCGCTGATCCATGCTCTGTTGATGAAAGCCGCCTGGCGCAACACATGCAGGCGGCTTTTTTTGTGCCTGAAGAATCGCCACGCAATTGGCGTTTTTTTCACAGTTGATCTGGATAATCCGCGCCGACTGCTGATTCATGGCTTGGTGCCAATGACCTCTTTTCAGGAACGCTTTGATGGCCACTCATGCTGATCCACTGGGTAAATCCAAACGCCGATTGCCGCGCGTGCGCTGGTATGGGTGGCTGATTTTACTGCTCATCATCGGCTATGGCCTCGCTTTCGCGTTCCATTGGGATGATCGGGGCCGCCTGTGGCTGCGCGAGCAAAGCGTCACCCCGGCCGAGCACGCTGCAAGTATTTGGCTGCCGGACTACGTCGTTGATATCGATGCGAAGCCCCTCGTGGGGATGGAAGAAGACGAAGCGTCGGACCTGTCCTACAACCCTGTCACCAAGACGCTGTTTTCGGTGATGGGCAAGAATGCGTTCTTGTCCGAGCTCAAGCTCAACGGAGACGTGATCCGCAAAATCCCGCTGGTCGGCTGGAGCAACCCGGAAGGCGTGGCGGTGCTGGAAAACGGTTTGATTGCCATTGTTGATGAGCGTCAGCACTTGATGACGATTGTCACGGTGACGCCTGACACCAAAACCCTGAATATCGCTGACTTCCCCAAGTATGACCTTGGCCCTTCGAAGAACCAGAACAAGGCGTTTGAAGGCGTTGCCTGGGACGCGAAAAACCAGCGAATCTGGCTCGGCGAGGAGCGTCCGCCGGCGCTGTTCACCTGGAGCAGTGACGGCAGTAGCGTGCTCAAAGGGGACAAGCAAAAGCTGGTCAATAACAACATCGATCTGCGCAATCTGTCAGCGCTGTACTCGGACCAGCGAACAGGCCATCTTCTGGTGCTTTCGGCCGAATCACACATGTTGCTGGAGCTGGACGAGAAGGGCGAGCAGGTCAGCTTCATGACCCTGTTGCACGGCCTCAATGGCCTTGGCGCGACTATCCCAAGGGCAGAAGGCGTGACGATGGATGAAGCAGGTACGCTTTACATCGTCAGTGAGCCGAACCTGTTTTATACGTTCAAGAAGAAGTAAGCGCATGTTGCCAATCTGATTTAAGACTGACTTCAGATTGGCATGCTATTAAAGTGCCTTCTTTTTTGCCGGGTTCCATAAATGCGTCGCCTTCCTTTTGCCAAGCCTTTGTTGGCTTTCCTGGTTTTCATGCTTGTCGTTGCATCGTTTTTCATAGGGCGTGAATACCGGGTCGTCGAGCGTCTCTGGTTCAACTGGCATGTGTTCTGGCAATCCGATGACACGGCGAGCCTGGGCTTGAGCGATTATCAGGTGGCGATCGAAGGCAAGGTGATCGACGGGCTGGACGATAACGTTTCGGCCCTGAGTTACGATCCTGACCGTAAAACCTTGTTCACCGTCACCAACAAAAACAGCGAGCTCGCCGAGCTGAGCCTTGATGGGCGGGTTATCCGACGTATTCCTTTGACCGGTTTCGGCGATGCAGAGGCCATTGAGTACATCAGCCCCGGTGTTTATGTGATCAGTGATGAGCACAGCCAGAGCCTGTTCAAGGTCCATGTCGACGCCGACACGTTGTTCCTCGATGCCCATGATTCTCAGCAGCTCACGCTGGGTATCGATGCGGGCGGAAACAATGGTTTCGAAGGGCTGGCCTACGACACGAAGGGGCAACGGCTGTTTGTCGCCAAAGAGCGCAAGCCGGTGCAGATCATCGAGATTCGCGGGTTTCCACGGGTCAGTGATGACACGCCCAACGTACTGGAAGTGACCACAGACAAGGCGCGTAACGCCGGATTGTTTGTGCGCGACCTGTCCAGTTTGCAGTTCGATGAGCGAAGCGGGCACCTGTTGGCGTTGTCGGATGAGTCGCGGCAGATCCTTGAGCTCGACACCACCGGCAGACCCGTGGCCAACGCGTCGCTGAGCAAAGGCAGCATGGGGCTCGCCCGCAACGTGCCACAGGCGGAAGGCATCGCAATGAGCGATGACGGCACGTTGTATCTGGTGAGCGAGCCGAACCTGTTTTATGTGTTCAAGAAGCCGTGAGGCGAGAGTGTTATCGCCTGAGTGACGCAATGCTCTGTAGCCAACTTGTTGGCGAAGCAGCTGACCGGGTGTGTCAGTTATCACGTCTCGCGAACGAGTTCGCTCCTACAGATGGCGTGTCATTAGCGGTTCAGGGTTTTCACGCCTTCTTGCGTGCCCAAAAGCAGTAAATCCGCCGGACGTGCAGCGAACAGGCCGTTAGTCACTACGCCGACTATGTTGTTGATCTGCGCTTCAAGCTCCGACGGGTTGGTGATGTTCATGTTGTGAACATCGAGAATGATGTTGCCGTTGTCGGTCAGTACACCGTCGCGGTACACCGGATCACCGCCCAGTTTTACCAATTGGCGTGCGACGTGGCTGCGCGCCATTGGAATCACCTCGACCGGCAGCGGGAAGCCACCCAGCACAGGTACCAGCTTGCTGCCGTCGGCGATACAGATGAACGTTTTGGCGACTGCGGCCACGATCTTCTCCCGGGTCAGGGCCGCGCCACCGCCTTTGATCAGGTTCAGGTGCTCGTCACTTTCGTCGGCGCCGTCAATGTAAAACTCAAGATCGCTGACCGTGTTGAGTTCATACACCGGAATGCCATGGGCCTTGAGGCGAGCGGCGGTGGCCTCGGAGCTGGCGACCGCGCCATCGAACGCGCCCTTGTGTTGAGCCAGTGCGTCGATGAAGCAATTGGCGGTGGAGCCGGTGCCGACGCCGACGACACTTTTGTCGTCAAGTTTGGGGAGTATGAAGTCGACAGCGGCTTGGGCCACGGCCTGTTTGAGTTGATCCTGGGTCATGCGGGTGGGCTCCGGTTTGAATGTCTCCCTGTAGGAGCGCGCTTGCCCGCGAAAGCGTTCTGTCAGTCACGGTTAAGTCGTCTGACACCACGCCATCGAGGGCAAGCGCGCTCCTTCAAGGCGGTAGTGATGCGCTGAGGGCCGGGATTATAGCGACATGACGCTGGCAAAACCCGGTCATTCGTGTGGTCGTCAGTTGGAGTGCGGGGTAGACTTCCCGGCCTTGCCCTTTTCGCCAGTGATGCCTCTGCGATGCTCGAACACTACGTCAAGAAAATCCTCACCTCCCGCGTGTATGACGTCGCCGTGGAAACCCCGCTGCACGGCGCGCGCCGGTTGTCCGAGCGCCTTGGCAATCAGGTGCTGCTCAAGCGCGAAGACTTGCAGCCGGTGTTCTCGTTCAAGATTCGCGGCGCGTACAACAAGCTCGCGCAACTGAGCCCGGAAGATCTCGCGTGCGGCGTGGTCACGGCCTCGGCAGGCAATCACGCGCAAGGCCTGGCGCTCGCCGCCAAGACCCTTGGCGTCAAAGCCACCATCGTCATGCCCAAGACCACCCCGGAGATCAAGGTCGAAGGCGTACGCTCCCGAGGCGGCATTGTCGTGCTCCACGGCGACTCTTTCCCGAGGCGCTGGCGTATTCCCTGAAGCTGGTTGAGGAAAAAGGCTACGTCTACGTTCACCCGTACGACGACCCGGACACCATCGCCGGGCAAGGCACGGTGGCGATGGAAATATTGCGTCAGCACCCGGGGCCACTGGATGCGATCTTCGTACCTGTCGGAGGCGGCGGTTTGATCGCCGGCATCGCGGCGTACGTCAAATACCTGCGCCCTGAAATCAAAGTCATCGGCGTCGAGCCGGACGATTCCAATTGCCTGCAACAAGCCATGGCCTATGGCGAGCGCGTGGTGTTGCAGCAAGTCGGGTTGTTCGCGGACGGCGTCGCGGTGGCGCAGATCGGCAAGCACACGTTCGACATCTGCCAGCATTACGTCGATGAAGTAATCACCGTCAGCACCGATGAAATCTGCGCCGCGATCAAGGACATCTACGACGATACCCGCTCGATCACCGAGCCTTCCGGCGCGCTGGGTGTGGCCGGGATCAAAAGTACACCGAACAATACGGCGTGACCGGGCAGACGTTCGTGGCGATTGATTCCGGTGCCAACGTCAACTTCGACCGCTTGCGCCATGTGGCCGAGCGTGCCGAACTGGGCGAAGGCCGCGAAGCAGTGATCGCCGTGACCATCCCCGAGAAACCGGGCAGCTTCAAAGCGTTTTGCGAAGCCATCGGCAAACGCCAGATCACTGAGTTCAACTACCGCTACCACACCGACCGCGAGGCGCACATCTTCGTTGGCGTGCAGACCCATCCCGAGACCGACCCGCGCAAAGCGCTGATCTCAAGCCTCACCGAGCAGGGTTTTCCGGTGCTGGACCTGACCGACAACGAACTGGCCAAGCTGCATTTGCGGCACATGGTCGGCGGGCATTCGGAGCGGGTCAGCGATGAGGTGGTGTTCCGCTTCGAGTTCCCGGAGCGGCCCGGCGCGCTGTTCAACTTTCTTAACAAGCTGGGCGGTCAGTGGAATATTTCGATGTTCCACTACCGCAACCATGGCGCGGCAGATGGGCGGGTAGTGGCCGGGTTGGTGGTGCCAGAGGATGAGCGGCATCTGGTGCCGGCGGCGCTGGCGGAGATTGGGTATCCGTATTGGGATGAAACCCATAACCCTGCGTACAAGCTGTTTCTGGGCTGATGCAAAACCTGTAGCAGCCAACTTGTTGGCGAGGCGATGGTGCGGTGTATCAGGTCGGCCGTCTCGCGAACAAGTTCGCTCCTACAGAGAAACGACAGCTCACTGCTACTCTGAATTCATGCACCAATGGGAACACTCCGAACATGGAACACTTCGCTGCACTGAAAATCCTGCACACGGTCACCACGGCGCTGTTATTCATCAGTGCGCTGGCATTGACCGTCTGGATGATTCGCGGGCGCAGGGCCGGCGATCTCACAGTGCAGAATCGCGCGATGCAGCGCCCGTGGGCGTTCGTCTGGTTGCTGATGGGCATTTGCTTGCTGACATTGCCGGTCAGCGGCTGGTGGCTGGTGCACTACGCGGGTTGGCCGCTGGGGCAGACCTGGTTGCTAAGCGCCAGCGTGTTGTATGTATTCGGTGCGTTGAGCTGGGCCTGGCTGGCTGTGCGTGTGAATCGTCTGCACCGCCCGGTGCTTGTCGGTAATCCGAAATTCACCTTGGCACTGGCGATCTTCAGTGCGGTGTGTTTTGTGGCGATTGCCGGATTGATGGGCGCCAAGCCGGTTTAACGGTTTTGATTGATCAATTGTTATCGCGAGCAATCTCCCTCCAACAATGATTTCTATGTGCGAAATATCCATTGTGGGAGGGGGCTTGCTCGCGATGGCGTCAGACCTGACGACACATCACTTCAATCACGCAGCGAAATCACCGGCCAGCCGCGGATTGCTGCCTCAGCTCGCAGATTCTCATCAGGGTTGACCGCCACCGCATGCGTGACTTTTTCCAGCAACGGCAGGTCGTTCATCGAGTCGCTGTAGAAGTAGCTGTCCTCCAGGCTGAAATCATTGTCCAGCAGCCAGGTATTCAGGCGCGTCACTTTGCCCTCACGGAAACACGGCACGCCGGTGGTTTTACCGGTATGGCGGCCGTCGATGATTTCGCATTCAGTTGCGAGCAACGTCTCGATCCCCAGTCGCTCAACGATAGGTGCCGTTACGAAGCGATTGGTCGCCGTAATCACTACCAGCTTGTCGCCAGCGTCGCGGTGTTTGGCAATCAGCGCCATCGCTTTGGGTAAAACCATGGGTTCGACGCAGTCGCGCATGAACTCGCGGTGCCATTCGTCGAGTTGCTCGGGAGCTGTGCGGCCCAGAATCTCCAGGCTGAAATTCAGGTAGTCGGTCAGGTTCAGTGTCCCGGCCAGATAGTCCTGATAGAACGCGTCGTTTTTTGCTTTGTAAGCAGCACCGTCAAGGATGCCGCGCTTGCACAGGTAATCGCCCCAGGCGTGGTCGCTGTCGCCACCGAGAAGCGTGTTGTCGAGGTCGAATAGAGCCAGGCGCATACGGTTACTCGCTGAAATGACTAAAAAAAGAGCCCAAGAATACGAGGTTTTTTTGCCTCGCTGCATCTATTACTGCAGTTGTGCCAATAAGCTGCCTGCGCCTCGTTGCTGCCTTCACGATCTTTGTGGAACAATGCGCCGACATGCGTTTGCGAGGTTGTAGCCGTGATCGACCCCGATGGTTTCCGCCCTAATGTCGGGATAATTCTGACGAATGATGTAGGCCAGGTCCTATGGGCTCGGCGTATCAACCAAGATGCCTGGCAGTTTCCGCAAGGGGGGATCAACCCTCAAGAGACGCCGGAAGACGCGCTCTACCGTGAATTGAACGAAGAAGTCGGGCTAGAACGGCATGATGTTGAAATTCTTGCCTGCACCCGGGGCTGGTTGCGCTATCGTCTGCCGCAACGTCTGGTCCGCACCCACAGCCAACCGCTGTGTATCGGTCAGAAGCAAAAATGGTTTCTCCTGCGCCTGATCTCTAACGAGCAGCGGGTGCGGATGGATTTGACCGGTAAACCGGAGTTCGATGGCTGGCGCTGGGTCAGCTATTGGTATCCGTTGGGCCAGGTGGTGACATTCAAGCGCGAAGTGTATCGACGCGCACTCAAAGAGCTTGCCCCGCGCCTGTTGGCGCGCGACTGACACGGAGTTCGACCCCGAGCCATGCTCAATACGCTGCGCAAGATCGTCCAGGAAGTTAACTCCGCCAAGGATCTCAAGGCGGCGTTGGGGATTATTGTGTTACGCGTCAAAGAGGCCATGAGCAGCCAGGTCTGCTCTGTCTATCTGCTGGACACGGAATCCAATCGATTCGTGCTGATGGCCACCGAGGGCCTCAACAAGCGCTCCATCGGCAAAGTCAGCATGGCGCCCAATGAAGGCCTCGTTGGCCTGGTCGGCACCCGTGAAGAGCCACTCAATCTCGAGAACGCTGCTGATCACCCTCGTTATCGCTACTTTGCTGAAACCGGTGAAGAACGATACGCGTCTTTCCTAGGCGCCCCGATCATCCACCACCGCCGCGTGGTCGGGGTGTTGGTGATCCAGCAAAAGGAACGCCGCCAGTTCGATGAAGGGGAAGAAGCTTTCCTCGTGACCATGAGCGCGCAACTCGCTGGGGTTATCGCCCACGCTGAAGCCACTGGCTCGATTCGCGGCTTGGGTCGTCAGGGCAAGGGCATTCAGGAAGCCAAGTTCGTGGGTGTGCCGGGTTCGCCAGGTGCCGCGGTGGGCATGGCGGTGGTGATGTTGCCCCCTGCGGACCTCGAAGTCGTCCCTGATAAAACCGTGACCGACATCCAAGCCGAGCTCAAACTGTTCAATACCGCTCTGGAAGGCGTTCGCAGCGACATGCGTACCCTTTCGGCGAAGTTGGCTACCCAGTTGCGCCCGGAAGAGCGCGCGCTGTTCGATGTTTACCTGATGATGCTCGACGATGCCTCGCTCGGCAGCGAAGTCACCAACGTGATCAAGACCGGCCAATGGGCGCAAGGCGCGTTGCGTTCGGTCGTCAATGAGCACGTAAAACGCTTCGAGCTGATGGACGATGCCTACCTGCGTGAACGCGCTTCAGACGTCAAAGATCTCGGGCGCCGCTTGCTCGCTTACCTTCAGGAAGCCCGCCAGCAGACGCTGGTCTACCCCGACAACACCATTCTGGTGAGTGAAGAGCTGACCCCTGCCATGCTCGGCGAAGTGCCGGAAGGCAAGCTGGTGGGTCTGATTTCGGTACTGGGTTCGGGCAACTCTCACGTTGCGATTCTGGCGCGTGCCATGGGCATTCCCACGGTCATGGGCGTGGTCGATCTGCCTTATTCGAAGGTCGATGGCATTCAACTGATCGTCGACGGCTACCACGGTGAGGTCTACACCAACCCGAGCGAAATCCTGCGCAAACAGTATTCGATCGTGGTCGAGGAAGAGCGCCAGCTGTCTCAGGGGCTGGAATCGCTGCGCGAGTTGCCATGCGTCACGCTCGATGGCCACCGGATGCCGTTGTGGGTGAATACCGGTTTGCTGGCAGACGTCGCCCGCGCCCAGCAGCGTGGCGCCGAAGGTGTCGGGTTGTACCGCACCGAAGTGCCGTTCATGATTCAGCAGCGTTTCCCCAGTGAAAAAGAGCAGTTGGCGATCTATCGCGAACAGCTTGCCGCCTTCCATCCGCTGCCAGTGACCATGCGGACGCTGGACATCGGCGGTGACAAGGCACTGTCGTATTTCCCGATCAAAGAAGACAACCCGTTCCTGGGCTGGCGCGGGATTCGCGTCACGCTCGACCATCCGGAAATTTTCCTGGTGCAGACCCGGGCGATGCTCAAGGCCAGCGAAGGCTTGAACAACCTGCGAATTTTGCTGCCGATGATTTCAGGGACGCATGAAACCGAAGAGGCATTGCACCTGATTCACCGTGCCTGGGGCGAGGTGCGCGACGAAGGCACTGACGTACCGATGCCACCGGTTGGGGTCATGATCGAGGTGCCTGCGGCGGTGTATCAGACCCGTGAGCTGGCGCGGCAGGTGGACTTTCTGTCGGTAGGCTCCAACGACCTGACTCAGTACCTGCTGGCGGTTGATCGAAATAACCCGCGGGTGGCCGATCTCTACGACTATCTACACCCGGCGGTCCTGCAGGCACTGCAGAATGTGGTCCGCGACGCCCACGCCGAGGGTAAGCCGGTCAGTATTTGCGGTGAAATGGCGGGTGATCCAGCGGCTGCAGTGCTGTTGATGGCAATGGGTTTCGACAGCCTGTCGATGAACGCCACCAACTTGCCAAAGGTGAAGTGGATGCTGCGCCAGATCAACCTGAGCAAAGCCAAAGAACTGCTCGCGCAGTTGATGACCAACGACAACCCGCAAGTAATCAACAGCTCGCTGCAGTTAGCGCTGAAGAACCTTGGGTTGTCGCGGATGATCAATCCGGGGTCCGTCAAAGGCCACTGATACTGATATCTGCAATAGCGCGCTTGCTCCGCGATGGCGGTGAGTCAGACGAATCTCTCGCTGATACAAAGCCATCGCGGGGCAAGCTCGCCCTTACAGATTGACCTCAACTTCCCCCAACCGCCCGCCGTAAGGCCCGAAGCTGCGCTCAGTAATCTGTCGACGGCCATCTGCATTGACGATCAGCACAGTGCTGGCCCGTGTGCCGTAAGCGGGACTGGCGATAAATACGCTCGACAGCAGCGTTTCGGTGACCAGACCCAAGCCTGTATCTGGCAGTTCTGCCTCCGGCGCCGGGTCCGGATCAGCCAGAAAATCAAACAGCTGCGCTGGCTGTGGGTCCTGCAGCTGAGCGGACAGCGCTTTTTTGGCCTTGACCAGCTTGGGCCATGGCGTATCGAGCCCTGCGTTGGACACGCCGTAAATGCCCTCGCTCAACTGTCGCGGTGTCGGGTCGGTGGCGCTTATAAAGTGCAGCGTCTGGCGATTGCCAACCAGGAAATTGAACCCGCCGTATTCCCCTGTGCGTCCTTCGACCTCCAGCAAATACTCTTCAATCGGCATCGAACCGGTCAAAAAATGAGCAACCAGCTCACCTCGTGAGCGTCTGCCCAGCGGTTGGCCCGGATCACGGATGTTGGTCAGCGCAGCGAAGCGTCCATCCGCGTTAATACCCAGCCAGGTACCACCTGCTTCAAGGTCACGTCCTGCATAGACACGGGGCGCATCCTCCCAAGCGGCAAGCGGTAGCGTGGGGCGCGCGTAAAACTCATCACGATTGGCGGCCAGTACCAACGGTTGTTGATGGGAGGGGCGCCAGGCGAACACGATCAAGCACATGCAGGACTCCTTTTTGCTGCACTTTACGCACACATCGCACGTACATCCATCGCACGCCGGTAGAGCACAGCGTCATGCTTCCGGTAACATGCCGGACTGATTTTGGACGTTCCAATTAAGGAGTCGTAATGCTGCCTTACCCGCAGATTGACCCGGTAGCGGTAGCCATCGGCCCACTGCAAATTCACTGGTACGGTCTGATGTACCTGATCGGCATTGGGAGCGCGTGGTTTATTGCCTCTCGCCGGCTGGACCGCTTTGACCCGACGTGGACCAAGGAAAAGCTTTCGGACATGATCTTCTGGCTCGCGATGGGCGTCATTGTCGGCGGGCGATTGGGTTACGTGCTGTTTTACGATCTGCCCAACTACATCGCCAATCCGCTACTGATCTTCGAAGTGTGGAAAGGCGGCATGGCGTTCCACGGTGGGTTCGTCGGTGTAATGATCGCCGCCTATTGGTTCGGCAAGCGCAACGGCAAATCCTTCTTCCAGCTCATGGACTTCATCGCGCCAATGGTGCCGATCGGGCTGGGTGCCGGACGCATCGGCAACTTCATCAACGCCGAGCTGTGGGGCAAGCCGACTGACTTGCCATGGGCCATGATTTTTCCGCCGTTCAGCGATCCCGCCCAGTTGCCGCGTCACCCGTCGCAGCTGTATCAGTTCGCGCTGGAAGGCGTTGCGTTGTTCCTGATCCTTTACTTCTACTCGCGCAAGCCGCGCCCGACCATGGCCGTTTCCGGCATGTTCGCGTTTTTCTACGGGCTTTTCCGGTTTATCGTCGAGTTCGTCCGGGTTCCGGATGCGCAACTGGGTTATCTGGCGTGGGGTTGGCTGACCATGGGCCAGATACTCAGCCTGCCGATGATCATCGGTGGCCTGGTGTTGATCTGGCTTGCTTACCGCCGGGCGCCTGCGTCGAGCAACGCAACCGTCTGACGATACGACAGTACTTGAAGGGCCGGGCGATGCTGCCCGGCGACTTACCGATACAGAGAGGCCTTTGGGCATGAAGCAATACCTTGAACTGCTGCAGGACGTCATCGATAACGGTACGCGCAAGGGCGATCGCACCGGCACCGGCACGACTGCGGTGTTCGGTCGCCAGTTTCGTCATAACCTGGCCGACGGTTTTCCGCTGCTGACCACCAAAAAGCTGCACTTCAAAAGCATCGCCAACGAGCTGATCTGGATGCTCAGTGGCAACACCAATACAAAATGGCTCAATGAAAACGGCGTGACCATCTGGGATGAATGGGCGACCGAGGAGGGTGATCTTGGCCCTGTCTATGGTGCGCAGTGGACCGGCTGGCCAACCAAGGATGGCGGCAAGATCAATCAGATCGACTACATGGTCGACTGCCTGAAGAACAACCCCAACAGCCGCCGGATTCTGTTCCACGGCTGGAACACTGAATACCTGCCGGACGAGAAGCTTTCTCCACAGGAGAACGTGAAGGCCGGGCGTCAGGCGCTTGCAGTGTGCCATTTGCTCTATCAGGCGTATGTCGCGGACGGGAAGCTGTCGATGCAGTTGTACATCCGCAGCTCGGATGTATTTTTGGGGCTGCCCTACAACACCGCAGCCCTGGCGCTGTTGACGCACATGCTGGCGCAGCAGTGCGATCTGATCCCGCACGAGATCATCGTCAGCCTGGGCGATACGCATGCTTACGCTAACCACGCCGAGCAGATCGCGACGCAACTGACGCGTACTCCAAAGAAGCTGCCGACGCTGAAAATCAATCGTCGTCCCGAGAGCATTTACGACTACCGATTCGAAGATTTCGAGATAGTCGGTTACGACGCCGACCCGAGCATTAAAGCGCCCGTGGCCGTCTGATCCCCGTCAGTATAGGAGCCAACTTGCTGGCGAGGCGTCGTCAGCCAGGTTGAATCAGACCCGACGCCTCGCGAATGAAGCACTCCTGCACGGCATTGAAATCAGTGTCCGTGGCTACGGCCAACGTGGGAGTGCTCTAAATCTGCTGTCACCACGCTGCCGCTGACCTCTAGTCGATCCAGAATCCCGCAGTGATCCGGGGCGCCTTCGCTGCAGCGTTGACGCAGATCCACCAGTTGCTTCTGCAATGCCTGGAGGCTGGCGACGCGTGCGTGGACGTGTTGAATGTGATCGTCGATCAATGCGTTGACGCTTTCGCACTGACCTTGCGGGCTGTCGCGCAGGGTCAACAGGCTGCGTATCTCATCGAGTGTCATGTCCAGGCTGCGGCAATTGCGGATGAAGGTCAGGCGCTCGACGTGTTCCTGTTTGTACAACCGGTAATTGCCTTGACTGCGGGCGGGCGCACCTAGCAGCGTCTCACGCTCGTAATAACGGATGGTTTCCACGGGACAGTCAGTGAGTTTTGCCAGATCGCCGATCTTGTAGGACGCGCTCATGTCGTGAATCTCATTTGGGTGCTTGACCCTATAGTGGCTACAGGGTGTTCACTTGGCAACAAGCACCTCAAGAGACTCTTCAATGAGTGACTCAGCACACAAACCAACGCCTCACAATCACGCTGCGCACAATCATGCCGACCATGACCATGACCATGACCATGACCATGACCATGACCATGACCATGACCATGGCGCTGCGCCGACTCCTCAGCCTGGCAAGTTCACGCCTGTGCATAAGCACGATGCTCATTCCTGCTGCTCGCACGACACCGACGCGCCTGCGGTAGTGACCTTTGGCGCCCAGTCGGCGACCGGCGGCCAACTGAGCAGCTTCCGCATCGAGGCCATGGACTGCCCGACCGAGCAGACCTTGATCCAGAACAAACTGGGCAAGATGGCAGGGATTCAGAAGCTTGAATTCAATCTGATCAATCGCGTCCTGGGTGTTTGGCACGAACTGCCCTCCACCGACCCTATCCGTGAGGCCATTGGCTCGCTGGGGATGCAGGCTGACCTGATCGACAAGGGCGCCGACAACGAAACCGCTTCGCTGCCACCCGCGAAAAAACCGTGGTGGCCGCTGGCATTGTCCGGCGTCGCAGCACTGGCGTCGGAGGTCATCCATTTCACCAACGCTGCGCCGACCTGGGTGGTGGCAGTGATCGCGCTGGTGGCGATCTTCAGCGGCGGCCTTACCACCTACAAAAAGGGCTGGATCGCCCTCAAGAACTTCAACCTCAACATCAATGCGTTGATGAGCATCGCGGTGACGGGTGCGGTGTTGATTGGTCAGTGGCCGGAAGCGGCGATGGTCATGTTTCTGTTTACGGTGGCGGAACTGATCGAAGCCAAGTCCCTGGACCGGGCGCGCAATGCGATTGGCGGATTGATGCAACTGACGCCCGATACGGCGACGGTTCAGCACAATGGCCAGTGGGTTGAGGTCGACGCCAGGCAGATCGAGCTGGGCGCAGTGGTGCGGGTCAAGCCAGGCGAGCGGATTGGTCTGGACGGCGAAGTCGTTTCCGGCAGCTCCAGCGTCGATCAGGCGCCGATCACAGGTGAAAGCCTGCCAGTCGAGAAAACCATCGGTGACAAAGTCTTCGCCGGCACCATCAACCAGGCGGGTGCGCTGGAATTCAAGGTAACCGCCGCGGCGAATAACTCGACGCTGGCGCGCATTATTCATGCGGTCGAAGCCGCGCAAGGTGCGCGCGCGCCGACGCAGCGGTTCGTCGACAGTTTTTCGAAGATCTACACCCCGGCCGTATTCGTCCTGGCGTTGGCAATTGCGATCATCCCGCCGTTGTTCATGGGCGCTTTGTGGTTCGACTGGATCTATCGTGCGCTGGTATTGCTGGTCGTCGCTTGCCCGTGTGCGCTGGTGATTTCCACGCCAGTGACCATCGTCAGCGGTCTGGCTGCAGCCGCGCGCAAAGGCATTTTGATCAAAGGCGGCGTGTACCTGGAGATGGGGTACAAGCTCGACGTTATCGCGTTGGACAAGACAGGCACGATTACCCACGGCAAGCCGGTGCAGACCGACTACGTGCTGCTCGATGAGGCTTTCGGCGATAAGGCACAGGCTGTTTCGATCAGCTTGGCAGCACGCTCCGATCACCCGGTTTCACTGGCGATTGCCAAGGCGTCGCAACCTGAATCGCACCTTGAAGTTCGGGATTTTGAGGCGCTGGGCGGACGAGGCGTCAAAGGTGAAGTCGACGGTCGCGTGTATCACTTGGGCAACCACCGCTTGGTCCACGAATCGGGTCTGTGTTCACCGGAGCTTGAGGCCAGCCTCGAGGCGCTGGAAGTGCAGGGAAAAACCGTGGTTTTGTTGTTCGACCAGACCGGCCCGCTTGCCCTGTTTGCTGTGGCCGACACGGTCAAAGACAGCAGCCGCCAGGCAATTGCCCAGTTGCACGAGATGGGCATCAAAACCCTGATGCTCACCGGCGACAACCCACACACCGCCAAGGCCATTGCTGAGCAGGTTGGGATTGATCAGGCGCAGGGCAACTTGCTGCCAGCCGACAAGTTGGCAGCCATTGAAGGGCTGTACGCAAAGAACCATCGAGTGGGCATGGTTGGCGATGGCATCAACGACGCGCCTGCGCTGGCTCGCTCGGAAATCGGTTTCGCCATGGCCGCAGCCGGTACCGACACCGCCATCGAAACCGCCGACGTGGCGCTGATGGATGACGACCTGCGCAAGATTCCGGCGTTTATCCAGCTGTCACGCCAGACATCTCGCATCCTCAAGCAAAACATCGCCCTGGCGCTGGTGATAAAACTCATCTTCCTGGTCGTGACCTTCGCCGGCATGGCAACGATGTGGATGGCCGTGTTCGCCGACATGGGCGTGAGTTTGCTGGTTGTGTTCAATGGGTTGAGGTTGTTGAGGAAGTAGGCGGCTGTCGCTGTTTTTCAGCGGCCCGAGCTGCTTTTGTGGGAGGGGAGCTTGCTCGCGAAGCGGTCTATCAGAGACCAAGCCGGTGTCTGACACACTGCCATCGCGAAGTAAGCTGCCCTCTATCAAACCGATACGTCGTCGATTAAGGGCACGGTAATTTTGCTTCTGCCCGAAGGGCGTGGGAGCTCGGCTTGTCGGCGATGGGCTGCGCAGTAGCCCTGAATGAGCGGATTACTTCCCGTACTTCTCCCGTCCCCACTCAATCATCGCCTGCAACAGCGCCTTCAATACCACCCGCGTCGGATCGGCGAGGTCTGGGCGGTAGTGGAAGGGCACGAACTCATCCATATAAGTGCTCTGCGTCAGTTCCAGTTGCACCGCATGGATGTGGTTGGCCGGGTTGCCGTAATGGCGGGTGATGTGGCCACCCTTGAAGCGTCCGTTCAGCACATGGCTGTAGTGGTCACCCGCTTCGGCGCATGTCGCTTCGAGCTTGCGGGCGAGGGTTTCATCACAACTGGTGCCATTGAACGTGCCGAGGTTGAAATCCGACAGGAGGCCGTCGAACAGATGGGGAATGTGGCCGCGGATCGAGTGTGCATCGAACAGCAGCGCGTAGCCGAATTCGTCGCGTAACCGCTCAAGCTCTTGCTGCAGCGTGTCGTGGTAAGGCGTCCAGATGTGCTCCAGATACGTTGCGCGCTCTGCTTTGCTCGGTGCCAGCCCTTCGTGGAACAACGGATCACCTTCGAACAGCGTGGCCGGAAATAATCCGGTGGTCGCGCCAGCGTACAACGGTGTGTCGTCGGACGGGCGGTTGAGGTCGATGACGAAGCGCGAATACTCGGCGGCCAATACGCTGGCGCCCATCTCTTGGGCGAAGTCATAGAGGCGCGGGATGTGCCAGTCGGTGTCCGGCAGGCTGAGCGCGTCGACCACCAGCCCGGCTTTGACCGTTTCAGTCAGCTTCAGGCCGGGATGCGGCATGCTGATCAGCAATGGCAGGCTGCCGCGCGTAAAACTCAGAACGTTGTCCACGATGCTCTCCCGAAAAGTCAGTTAGAAAGTGCTTTCGATGCCGTGACGCACGACCCTTTTTTCCAGATCGCCGCCCAGCCAGTAGGCCAGGTCTGCGGGCCGCTCGATGTTCCATGCAACGAAGTCGGCGACCTTGCCGACCTCAAGTGATCCGTGGGTTTCGGCCATGCCCAGCGCCTTGGCCGCATGGATGGTCGCGCCCGCGAGTGCTTCCTCCGGGGTCATGCGGAACAACGTGCAGGCCATGTTCAGCATCAAGCGCAGCGACAGACCTGGCGAAGTGCCGGGGTTCAGGTCGGTGGCGATGGCGATGTTCACTCCGTGTTTACGCAAGGCGTCCATGGGCGGTAGCTGGGTTTCACGCAGAAAGTAAAACGCTCCGGGCAGCAACACGGCCACCGTCCCTGCGGCGCCCATGGCGATCGCGTCTTCCTCGGTCATGAATTCCAGATGGTCCGCTGACAGCGCTTGATAACGCGCCGCCAGGCTTGAGCCGTGCAGCGACGACAATTGCTCGGCGTGCAGCTTGACCGGCAAACCCAGTTGGCCAGCCGTGATGAACACCTGTTCTACCTGATCGGTCGAGAAGGCCAGGTATTCGCAGAACGCGTCCACCGCATCCACCAGGCCTTCAGCGGCCAGCGCTGGCAGCATTTCGCCGCAGATGTGGTTGATGTAATCGTCGGCGCGGTCTTTGTATTCAGGGGGCAGGGCGTGAGCGGCGAGGCAGGTCGCCCGCACGGTTACGGGCAGATGCTCACCAAGACGGCGTGCGACGCGCAGCATCTTGCGTTCGTTTTCCAGATCCAGGCCGTAGCCGGACTTGATCTCGACCGTGGTCACGCCGTCCTTGAGCAAGTGCTTCAGGCGTCGCTCGGCGCTGGTGTACAACTGGTCTTCACTGGCGGCCCGGGTGGCACGCACGGTGCTGGCAATACCGCCGCCTGCCGCTGCAATCTCGGCGTAGCTCACCCCTTGCAGCCGCTGTTCGAACTCTCCGCTGCGGTTGCCACCGAACACAGTGTGCGTATGGCAGTCGATCAGCCCTGGCGTTACCCACATGCCGTTCAGGTCAACGGTCTGCACATCGCCTTGAGGGGGCATTTCGGTGCGCGTGCCGATCCAGGAAATGTGCGCGCCTTCGGTCACGATGGCGGCGTCCTCGATGATCGAGTATTGGCCGTGCGCCATGCTCGCGACGTGACAGTGCTGCCAGAGCGTTTTCATCGATTGCCTCCAGATAGCGATTTAGTCCCTGTGGGAGTTAGCTTGCTCGCGACGCGCTGTACCAGTGACATGTCTGTCGTCTGACACACTGCTATCGCGAGCAAGCTCCCTCCCACAGGTAAATCATGAGCGGTGCGATTCAAGTTGGGTCGAGTCCTGCCTGGGCCTGACCCACACGTAATACGCGATCACCAACAACACGATCCAGATCGCGCCGACAATCAGCGCTGCCTGCGTATCCGGGAACCAGCCCAGCACGCCGAATACGAACAGCATGAACGCGGTTGCCACGACCGGCGCTACCGGCCAGAACGGCACCGGGAATTTCAGTTCGGCGGCCTGCTCGGTGGTCATCGAACGGCGCATTGCGATTTGCGTCAGCAGGATCATCAGCCATACCCAGACAGTGGCGAACGTCGCGATGGAGGCGATCAGCAGAAAGACGTTTTCCGGGATCAGGTAGTTGAGCACCACGCCGCACAGCAACGCTGCGCCCATCACCACGACTGTCATCCACGGCACGCCGTTGGCTGAAAGCTGCGCGAACCCCTTGGGGGCCTGACCCTGTATCGCCAGGCCATACATCATGCGGCCGGCGCCAAAAATGTCGCTGTTGATGGCGGAAATCGCCGCCGAGATGACCACGATGTTAAGCACAGTCGCCGCTGAACCGATCCCCAGGTGATCGAAGATCTGGACGAACGGGCTGCCTTCGTTGCCGATCTGCTGCCACGGGTACAACGACATCAGCACGAACAGCGTCAGCACGTAGAACAGCAGGATTCGCAGTGGCACGGCGTTGATCGCGCGCGGAATTACCTTCTGTGGTTCTTTGGCTTCGCCTGCCGTGACGCCGATGATTTCAATGCCGCCGAAGGCAAACATCACCACCGCCAGCGACGCGACCATGCCACCGACGCCGTTGGGCATGAACCCACCGTGGGTCCAGAGGTTGCTGACACTGGCAGCGCCATCCACCGATGCCGAGCCGAAGCCGAATAATAGAATGCCGAAGCCTGCGAGGATCATCGCGACGATTGCCCCGACTTTGAGCAACGACAGCCAGAACTCGGTTTCACCGAAGACTTTGACGCTGCACAGGTTCAGCGCGCCAATGAAAAATATGATGCTCAGCACCCAGATCCAGCGCGGCACGTCGGGGAACCAGAAGCCCATGTAGATCCCGAAGGCGGTGACGTCCGCCAGGCAGACGATGATCATCTCGAACGCGTAGGTCCAGCCCAGCACAAAGCCTGCGAGCGGGCCAAGCCAGGTACTGGCGTACTCGCCGAATGAGCCTGAAACCGGGTTGTGTACCGCCATTTCCCCCAGCGCGCGCATGACCATGTATACCGCTGCGCCGCCGATGAGGTAGACCAGCAGCACCGCAGGCCCCGCCATTTTGATGGCCTCGGCCGAGCCGTAGAACAGCCCTGTGCCGATGGCCGAACCGAGCGCCATGAAACGTATATGGCGTGCGGTCAATCCGCGTTTTAGGGCGGTGTGTTGCGTAGTCATTTCGCGTTCCTTGATGTTCTGATGCGCTGAAATGATGTGGGTCCGGAGCGCAAGCTCTATAGGAGCGCGCTTGCCCGCGAATACGTCGGCACATACAACATCTATGTCGCCTGACACGTTACCTTTCGCGGGCAAGCGCGCTCCTGCAGGGGAGTGATCCATCTCCCACTCATTTCAACGACAGACCCATCCTGGCCTGTCCGAGCATTCAAAGGCTTGGAAGCAGGTCCGCAGGTGCCAGGGCATTCAGGCATTGTGAAGCGAGCAACTGGATGGCCGCGTCGATGTCCGGCGCGAAGAAGCGGTCCTTCTCATAGAACGGCACCTGAGCGCGCAAGGCGGCACGGGCTTTTTCCAGCTTGATCGAGGTTTTTAGCCCGTTGCGCAGGTCCAGGCCCTGGCACGCGGCGAGCCATTCTACGGCAAGAACGCCACGGGTGTTTTCTGCCATTTCCCATAAGCGCTTGCCGGCCGCCGGCGCCATCGACACGTGGTCTTCCTGGTTGGCCGAAGTCGGGATGCTGTCGACGCTGTGCGGGTGCGCCAACGCCTTGTTCTCGCTGGCCAGCGCCGCAGCGGTGACCTGCGCGATCATGAAGCCTGAGTTCACGCCGCCATTGGCCACCAGGAACGGCGGCAGCTGAGACATGTGCTTGTCCATCATCAGTGAAATGCGACGCTCGCTCAGCGACCCGATTTCTGCCAGTGCCAAGGCCAGATTGTCAGCGGCCATTGCCACCGGTTCGGCGTGGAAGTTACCGCCGGAGATCACCTCACCCTCAGCCGCAAACACCAGTGGGTTGTCCGAAACAGCGTTGGCTTCGACCGCCAGCACGTCGGCGGCCTGACGCAGCTGCGTCAGACAGGCGCCCATGACTTGCGGTTGGCAACGCAGGGAGTATGGGTCTTGCACTTTGTCGCAGTCTCGATGGGAGTCGGACACTTCGCTGCCGTCGCCAAGCAAATCGCGATACGCCGCCGCTGCATCGATCTGACCACGTTGACCGCGTGCCGCGTGGATGCGCGCATCAAAGGGCGAGCGCGAACCAAGCACCGCTTCAACCGTCAACGCGCCACAGGCCAAAGCACCGGCGAATAAATCTTCACCTTCAAACAGGCCACGCAAGGCGTAAGCAGTCGACACCTGCGTGCCGTTGAGCAACGCCAGGCCCTCTTTTGCCGCCAGTGTCAGCGGTTCAAGCCCGGCAATCGCCAATGCTTCTGCCGCGTTCAGCCATTGGCCGTTGTGGCGTGCCTTGCCTTCGCCGAGCAGTACCAGTGACATGTGCGCCAGTGGTGCCAGGTCGCCGGATGCGCCGACCGAACCCTTGAGCGGAATGTGCGGATAGACCTCGGCGTTGATCAGTGCGATCAACGCGTTGATCACCTTGCGACGGATGCCGGAAAAGCCTCGGCTCAGGCTGTTGACCTTGAGCACCATGATCAGGCGCACCAGTTCGTCGCTGATCGGCTGGCCAACGCCTGCCGCATGGGAAAGCACCAGCGAGCGCTGCAGACTTTCCAGGTCGGCGCTGGCGATGCGTGTTGAAGCCAGCAGCCCGAAACCGGTGTTGATGCCGTAAGCGGTGCGGTTCTCGGCAAGGATCTGCTCGACGCAGGCGACGCTGTCTTCGATCTGCTGGTCGGCGCTGCTGTCCAGGCTCAGGGTCACAGGCTGCTGATAGATCGCGCGCAGTTGCGCCAGGGTCAGTTGGCCGGGGATCAGGTTCAGTGTGGTCGCCAGTGTTGAATCGGTCACGATGCTACTCCTTCGTTAATGTCGGTCGGGCGCCCTGAGCTGGCTCCTGCTTGCCCTGCACTGTTGGTGCTCGGAGCCCGACTGCTGATTGATGATTGTCCGTGGCAGGCGCGGAAAATCGTTTGAAGTGATTCTTCGTTTTTGAGCAGGGTCACGCTGCTGGCGATATCAGGCGCCAGCCAGCGGTCCTCGTCATAAGCGGGCACACGTTCGCGCAGCAATTGCCAGGCGATGTCGGTGCCAACGCCGAAACGCTGCTCCTTGAAAAATTCGAACGCCTGGGCCGCCAGCAGATACTCGATGGCAAGGATCTGCGTGACGTTTTCCAGCACTTTGTGCAGCTTCAGTGCAGCGCTGGTGCCCATGCTCAGGTGGTCTTCCTGAAGGCCGGAGGTGACGTAGTTGTCGATCACCGCAGGTTGCGCCAACTGGCGATTTTCGGCGCACAGCGAGGCGGCGACGTATTGCACAATCATCATTCCCGAGTTGACCCCCGGCTGGGTGACCAGAAACGCCGGCAAGCCGCTGACAGCGGGGTTGATCAGACGGTCCAGGCGGCGCTCGGCTATCGAACCCAGCTCTGCCATCGCAATCGCCAGCAGGTCCGCCGCCATCGCCACTGACTGCCCGTGCGGGTTGGCTTGCGACACCACGCGATAAGCCTCGGGCGTGCCAAGCAGCAACGGGTTATCGGTGGCCGAGTTCAGTTCGATTTCGATCTGTCGGGTGGCGTGAGCCAACTGGTCACGCGTGGCGCCGTGCACCTGCGGAATCGAGCGGATGCTGAGCGCATCCTGCGTGCGAATGCCTTTGCTCAGCTCAAGCACTTCGCTGCCCGCCAACAAGCCGCGCAGGTTTCTGCCGACCTGTTGCATGCCCGGATGGGCTTTGAGGCCGATGATGGTTTCATCGAATGCGTCGAGCTGGCCGCGCAGCGCTTCAAAGGTCATGGCGCCGATGATGTCGGCCCACTGCGTCAGCCGTTGAACGTCGGCAATCGCCAGGCAGCTGAGGCCGGTCATGCACGGGGTGCCGTTGACCAGGCAAAGCCCGTCTTTGGCGCCCAGCACCACAGGCGAAAAACTTTCTTCGCTCAATGCCTGTAGCGCCGAAATGACCTGCCCGCGATAGCTCACCTGACCGACGCCCAGCAACGCGACCCCAATGTGCGCCATGTGGGTCAGATAGCCCACCGAACCTTGTGAGGGCACCTGCGGGGTAATCCGATGGTTGAGCAACGCCAACAGGGCTTCGACGACCTGCCGATGAATGCCGGATTTACCCTGGCTGTAATTGATGATCGCGGCGCAGGTAATGGCGCGAGTCTGTTCATCGGGCAACGGTAAACCGACGCCGCACGCGTGGCTGAGCAAGGTGTTGCGTGACAGCCGGCTCAGTTGCTCGCCTTCCAGCAGCACGTTGCACAACCCGCCCAGCCCGGTGTTGACGCCATAGGCGCGCTCGCCGCTGACGACGATGCGCTGGACGATACCTTGCGCATTGTCGATGCGCGCCCAGGCGTTGGGCGACAGTTCAAGCCGCGCACCGTGACGGGCGACCGCAACGACGTCCTGCCAACCCAAAGGGGCATCACCGATGATGATCTGCTCAGCTCGCGACATGACTGCAACGGTCCTTAAAGGGTGGCCACGCGGCGCTGCACGAAACGATCAACGTATTCGTCGGCGGGTGAGTAGAGGATTTCCTTTGGCGTCCCGACCTGGATCAACTTGCCGTCCTTGAGGATGGCGATGCGATTGCCGATGCGCACGGCTTCGTCGAGGTCGTGGGTGATGAAGACGATGGTTTTCTTCAGCGCCGATTGCAGCTCCAGCAACTGGTCCTGCATCTCGGCGCGGATCAAGGGGTCGAGAGCGCTGAACGCCTCATCCATCAGGATGATGTCGGTGTCCGCCGCCAGTGCCCGAGCCAGACCCACACGCTGGCGCATGCCGCCGGAAAGCTGATGCGGGTATTTGTTTTCATAGCCCTTGAGGCCCACGGTGGTGATCCAGTGCTGGGCACGCTCGTCGCACACGGCCTTGGTTTCGCCGCGTACTTTCAGGCCGTAGGACACGTTGTCCGCCACGGTCTTGTGCGGCAGCAGACCGAAGCTCTGAAACACCATGCTGATCTTGTGCCGACGGAAGTTGCGCAGCGCCTCCATGTCGTAGGTGAGGATGTCTTCGCCGTCGACCAGAATCTGGCCGCTGGTAGGATCGATCAGCCGGTTGAAGTGGCGCACCAGTGTGGATTTGCCTGAGCCTGAAAGGCCCATGATCACAAAGATCTCGCCGGCGGCGATGGACAGCGACAAGTCGTTCACACCCACCACGCAGCCCGTCTCAGCCAGCACCTGATCTTTGGACTTTTGCTGCTGGACCATGCTCAGCGCGTCTTTGTAGCGGTTGCCGAAGATCTTGTAGACGTTTTTGACGACGATCTTGTTCGGCGTATCGCCGTGTGGCGTATTGAATTCAGCGCTGGTCATTTGTTGGCCTCATGCCGTGGTCGGCCATAGGCCTGCGTGATGCGGTCGATCACCACCGCGAGGATCACGATCGCCAGACCGGCTTCAAGGCCGCGTCCGACGTTCAGCGTTTGAATGCCGATCAGCACGTCTTCACCCAGGCCGCGAGCGCCGATCATCGAGGCAATCACCACCATCGACAGCGCCATCATCGTGGTCTGGTTGATACCGGCCATGATGCTCGGCAGGGCCAGCGGCAGTTGCACGCCGAACAGTTGCTGCCAGCGATTGGCGCCGAACGCGTTGATCGCCTCCATCACCTCGCCATCCACCTGCCGAATGCCCAGATCCGTCAGGCGGATCAGCGGCGGCGCGGCGTAAATGACGGTGGCGAAGATCGCCGGTACTTTGCCCAGGCCAAAGAGCATCAACACCGGGATCAGATACACGAAGCTCGGCATCGTTTGCATGATGTCGAGTAGCGGCATCAGCACCGAACGCAGGCGGTTGCTGCGCGCCGAAAGAATGCCCAGCGGAATGCCGATCAGCACCGAAATGAAGGTCGCGACCAGCATCAGCGCCAGGGTTTGCATCAGCTTGTCCCACAGGCCGACTGCGCCCACCAGGAACAGCAAACCGACAATCACCGCCGTGGTGGTGAATTTGCGGGTGGCGTGCCAGGCGATGCCGCCCACGATGGCCAGCAACAGCCACCATGGTGCGATGCGCAGCAGGCCTTCGAGTTTGACGATGGCCCACAGCAGCGTGTCGGAGATGTGCCGGAACACGTCGCCGTAATTGGTGACCAGCTTGTCGACCCAGTCGTTGACCCAATTGGCGATGGAAAACGTAAAGCTCTCGGGGAACATAAGGTGCTCTCGATCTGTGATGTATTGCGCTCAACCTATGTAGGAGTGTGGCTCGTCCCGCGATCTGCCGCGAAGCGGCAGTCAAATCAGGCGGTGCAATACGTCTGACACACCGGATTCGCGGGGTTTACGGCCGGTTCCCGACCGATCGCGGGACAAGCCACGCTCCTACAGACAGTGCTGCCATTCAGAGCGAAGCATCCACCTTCTTCGCTGCGTCTTCGCTCACCCACTGGTGCCAGATTTCAGGGTGTTCCTTGAGGAAGATCTTCGCCAGTTTCGGCGACTCGATGCGTTCCTTTGTCATGCGCGCCAGGTTCTGGTTCAGCAAATCGATAGGGATGTTGGCTTTCTCCATCACGGCTACCAGTTCAGGCGCCTGGTCGTGGAATGCTTTAGACAGGCCGACCTTGATGTCGATGGTCTTGTTCACGCCGGCTTTTTCTTCCAGGCGCACCATGTCCACTTGCCCCATCAGCGGTGTCGGCGACCAGTAATACGCAAGGATCGGCTCGCCACGCTTGTAGCTCGACAAAATCGCTGCATCCAGCGCCGGGCCGGTGCCTGGGCGGAAGTTGGTGTATTTGTCTTCCAGGCCATAGCTTTTCAGCATTTCGCTGTTCTCAAGCTCGCAGGTCCAGCCCGCCGGGCAGTTGTAGAAGCGGCCTTTTTCTGGCTCTTCGGCGTCTTTGAACAGAGACGCGTATTTGGCCAGGTCGCTGATCGACTTCAAGTCCGGGGCCTTGGCTTCCAGCTTGCGTTTGGCGTCGCCTTCGATCACGTAGCGCGGCACGTACCAGCCTTCGATGGCGCCTTTGACGGGTGCGCCGACGCCGACGACTTTTCCGGCTTTTTCAGCTTTGTTCCAGACTTCGCTGCGGCCGACCCACTCCTCGGCGAAGACTTGAATGTCGTTGGTGCTCAGGGCGTTTTCCATGGTGATGGAGTTGCCCGGCAGGCTGTCGACTTCGCAGCCGTATCCGGTTTTCAGAATGTCTTGCAGCACGTCGGTCAGCAGCATCGCGCTTTCCCAGTTCAGACCGGCGAATTTCACCGGTTTACCGGATTCGCACCACCCGGCCGCCTGGCTAGCGCCTGCCCCGGTCAACAAGCCTGCGCATAGCAATGTGGATAACAGGGCCTTTTTGGTTTTCATTGTGTGACGCTCCGGATCTTGAAATGGATGACTGCCCCTGACCAGTCTTCAAGACAGGGGGCTTGCTCTGAGCCGCATTCGGACGATAAGGCTCTGTGAAACGCTGCAACGCTGATTGTGACACCGCTATCGCGAGCAAACTCCCTCCCAAAAAAAACGCTGATCCGTTTACCGCCGCAGGGGTAAACGGATCAGCAGCGTTTGGTTAGCCGGTGATCATCGGCAGGTTAAGGCCCTGCTCTTTGGCGCAGTCGATTGCGATCTGGTAGCCCGCGTCTGCGTGGCGCATCACGCCGGTTGCCGGATCGTTGTGCAGCACGCGCGCGATACGCTCGGCCGCTTCATCGGTACCGTCACACACGATGACCATCCCCGAATGCTGCGAAAAGCCCATGCCGACGCCGCCACCGTGGTGCAACGACACCCACGTCGCGCCGCTGGCGGTATTGAGCAGGGCGTTGAGCAGTGGCCAGTCGGAGACGGCGTCTGAGCCGTCCTGCATCGACTCGGTTTCGCGGTTCGGGCTGGCGACCGAGCCCGAATCCAGGTGATCGCGACCGATGACCACCGGCGCCGACAGCTCGCCGCTGCGCACCATTTCATTGAAGGCCAGGCCAAGTTTGGCGCGCTGGCCCAGACCGACCCAGCAGATACGCGCCGGCAGGCCCTGAAACGCAATGCGTTCACGCGCCATTTCCAGCCAGTTGTGCAGGTGTGCGTCGTCCGGAATCAGCTCTTTGACTTTTGCGTCTGTCTTGTAGATGTCTTGGGGGTCGCCTGACAGCGCTGCCCAGCGGAAGGGGCCTACGCCACGGCAGAACAGTGGACGAATGTACGCGGGGACGAATCCTGGGAAATCGAACGCGTTGTCAACGCCCACTTCTTTAGCCATCTGACGGATGTTGTTGCCGTAATCGAAGGTCGGGATGCCCATTTTCTGGAACGCCAGCATCGCTTCGACGTGCTCGGCCATCGACTGCTTTGCGGCTTTTACGACGGCGGCGGGCTCGCTGGCGGCGCGTTCGCGATACTGCTCCCAGGTCCAGCCCTTCGGCAGGTAGCCATTGAGTGGGTCGTGGGCGCTGGTCTGGTCGGTGACCATGTCCGGGCGTACGCCACGGCGAACCATTTCCGGGAGGATTTCTGCCGCGTTGCCACACAAGGCGATGGAAATCGCCTTGCCTTCGGATGTGTACTTGGCGATTCGGGCCAGCGCGTCGTCCAGATCCGTGGCTTGTTCGTCGACGTAACGGGTTTTCAGTCGGAAATCGATTCGGCTCTGCTGGCATTCGATGTTCAGCGAGCATGCGCCCGCCATGCCAGCGGCCAGAGGCTGTGCGCCGCCCATGCCGCCCAGACCTGCGGTCAGCACCCACTTGCCCTTGAGGTCGCCGTTGTAATGTTGGCGTCCGGCTTCAACGAAGGTTTCGTAAGTGCCCTGAACGATGCCCTGGCTGCCGATGTAGATCCAGCTACCCGCTGTCATCTGGCCGTACATGGCCAGGCCTTTTGCATCGAGTTCGTTGAAGTGCTCCCAACTCGCCCAGTGCGGCACGAGGTTGGAGTTGGCGATGAGCACGCGAGGGGCGTTGGTGTGGGTCTTGAATACGCCGACCGGTTTGCCGGATTGCACCAGCAGGGTCTCGTCGTCGTTCAGGTGGGTGAGGCTTTCGACGATTTTGTCGTAGCACTCCCAGTTGCGTGCTGCCCGGCCGATACCGCCGTAGACCACCAACTCATTCGGGTTCTCGGCGACGTCCGGATCCAGGTTGTTCATCAACATCCGCAACGGCGCTTCGGTCATCCAGCTCTTGGCAGTGAGTGTGGTACCACGAGCAGCGCGGATTTCGACGTCGCGGCGTTTGGTCCATTGCGGGGTATTGTTCTCAGTAGTCACGTAGCAATCCTCGATGATCGATCCAGACCGGCCCAGGCACATGGGCGAACGGTGCCTGCGGCGAACAGGCGGAACAGGTAGTTGGTAGCGCCTCGCCGGGATGACTTTAGCAGCTCGCATCAGCGCGATGGACGTCACTCGTGCGTACCCATCTTTACTTGTACATACAAGCATATGCAAGCGAGAGACCAACTTCATCATGACAGCCGAAAAGACCGTTTCATCTTGACGGGGCAAGGCTTTCAGCGGGAGGAGGGCATTCGTTGTTCCTGCATTCGACGCACAGGCTGCTGACGGGGATGTTACTTTTCAGGGCGTCGCGCTCCATGGCAGTGCGCGCAGTAACAGCCCGTTACGTGCAATCACGTCGGTCGGTGCCGACGTGGTACGGATCAAATGACCTTCACCGCGCGACCAATCGCCTGAATAGGGCCGGTCGGTTTACCCGTCGGCGAACCGGTTGTGGTCTCCAGAGTCAGCTCGAACAGTTGGTTTGCTTGAAGCTTGGGAAGCTTGTCCAGGGGCACTTTCAGCACTTGGCCAGGCTTGACCAAACCCAGCGATACCGGGCCTTTCCAGTCATCGCCCTTGGTCCAGAATTGCAGCGCCTTGTCCTGTGGGACGTCGGCCATGCCCAGCGGAATCAGCTGTATCTCACGCGAATCGCTGGTTTGAATGACCCAACCGGGGGCTTTGTCCTGCGGCGCAACCAGAACCACCAGATAGGAAGGCGCTGGTGGCGAGGCCATTTGCGTGACCAGTGCGATCCCCAGCACTAAAGAGGCGGCCAGTCCCATGCCGGTCAGACCGCGCCAGACGGCAAGGTTGTCCCACCAGCGCGATGTTGAGTTCGGCCTGGTCCCGCGTATTGGGGGTTCGAAAGCGTCGACGCTGCGCTCGATACGTCCCCATAAGTGAGGGGAGGGCGTTTGGGGTTGCGCCAGTCGGGTGAGGTCGAGCAAGCGCTCTTCCCATTCATCGACCGCTGCCTGTAGCGCAGGCTCATGTGGCAAACGCAGTTCTACGGCCTTGCGCTGTTGAGTTGATAAGGTGCCGAGCACGTACTCGCCCGCAAGGGTTTGCAGGTCAGGATCACGGGCATTGCCTGGGGTATAGTTCATCCAATGCACTCCCGCAAGGCGGCGAGGCTACGTTTGATCCAGGCTTTGACGGTGCCCAATGGAGCACCAATCTTGCTGGCGATTTCCTGATGCGAGTAACCGTCGACATAGGCGTGGAACACACAGTTGCGGCGTACGGGTTCGAGCTGCTCAAGGCAATGGTCGATACGACCTGGATTGACTCGCCAGTCGAATGCATCTTGGGTGTCTTGCCAGCCTTCCAGTGTCGCTGGCAGGTGGCTGTCGTCGACATCCTCTTCATTCATCGGCACTTCGCGTGCCTGGTTACGCACGGAGTTGAGCGCCAGATGCCGCGCGATGCTGAACACCCAGCCTCGTGCGGAGCCCCGGCTTTGATCGAAACTGCTCGCCCGGGTCCAGACCTTGATGAAGGCGTCATGTACGATGTCTTCCGCCAACGCCGTGTCGCGCACAATGCGCTGCACCACGCCCAGCAGTCGTGAGCCTTCCTGTTCATAAAGCCGCTGCAGCGCCTGCCGTTCGCCACGGGCGCAGGCATGCAAGGCAGCTTCGTAATCAAACGGATTCTGGTGCGCGGACAAATCGATCAGCCGTGAAGAGAAAGCGCTTTCCCCAATCAATCACCGGGGATCCCGCGCAGGAGCATAGACCAGTTCCTGCGTCAGGATAAGGAGTCACTTCTGTCAGTTAGCGGCCCAGAAGATGTAGTCCGCTTGGTACTTGACCACTTCCTTCGCGCCTTTATTGGCGGCGGCACACACGGTGGCAGGGGCAACACCGCCTTTGAGTGCAACGCGCTGAATGTACGCAACGCCGCTCATGGCGCCTTTGCCTTCAGCCGGGTTGGCCTTGACCAACTGATACGGCAGGTTGCCAGCGCTGGAAGGCGCTACAGCCAACTGTGTGCCTGTTACTTTCGAGCCGTCTTTGGCTTCCCAGGTCGCAGGTGGGCCGTAATAGGTGCCGACTTGTTTGCCGCTGCGGTCGTTAAGTACCGCTTTGGGCCCGACAAATACCCATTCGGTTTCATTGGCGTTGGTCGCTTTGGCACGGCACTCGTAGGTGATTTCACCCACGCCCGTGGTCTCCATGCTGACTTTGTGTCCGGCAGGGACTTTGATGGTGTCAGGCAGATCAGCTTGGGCAAATGCTGAGGTTGCGCAGGTCAAAGCCAGGGCACTGGCAGTCAGGCAGAAGCGTTTTTTAGCGTTCATGGGTGGTTCTCCTGATGGGTTATCCGTCTGCAGCAAAGGGCTGCTATCTGTACTACCCGCCAGGAAAGGATCTGGATGCAGTGAGTGGAAAATAAATTTAGAGAGGCGCTGGGCTCTGTACGACCGCATCATCACCTGATGCCCTCAACGTCTATACTTGTTCGGCCGTCTTGATCAGGTCCACCCTCGACTACCGTACAGTCCATCAGGCAGAAGACTTGAAAAATCTGACCCTCCCCGCAGTTCTGCTTTTTCTATCGATGTGCTCTCTCGCCAGGGCTGACCAGTACCAACTCGTTACGGAAGAGTGGGCGCCTTATAACTATTCGCAGAACGATCAACTCACCGGGATGACGACGGAGATCGTTCGGGCGATTATGGCGTTGACCGGGGATGACTTTGACGTGGTGGTGCTGCCCAGTATGCGAAGCTCTCGGGTATTGAAAACCCGGCCCAAAACAATACTGTTTTCGATGTTCCGTAATACGGAGCGGGAGGCGCTTTACAAGTGGGTCGGTCCGATTGTGGAGGAGTCGATTTATCCCTATCAGTTGTTCAGTTCCAAGGATCCGGTGAATTCTCTGGAGCAACTGCTGCACGCGCCGCGCATCACCACGCGTAATGCTGGCCTGATACCCGAGGTACTGCAGTCCAAAGGCTTCACCAACCTGGATAAAAGCGCCACGAGCAGCCTGCAGCTTTACCGCATGATGCTGGCCGGGCGTACTGAGCTCATCGTCGGCGACACCGCTGCGGGGGTTGCTTATTACAGCCGGCAGTTGAATATCGCCCCCGGTATGTTGCGGCAGGTGCCCGTTGAGCTCTATCGCTCATCGTTGTATATCGCGTTCAGTCTCGACTCGGAAGACCACGTGGTAGCGGCTTGGACCAGTGCCTTGGAGCAACTGCGTCAGTCGGGTGAGTTGGCGCGGATCCAGCGTCGGTATGACCAGCCTTCCAGGCAGTGACAAAATCACTTATCGGGCCATGTCGGGGCTGGTCCTTTAGATAAAGGTCGAGCGGATTTGAATGCAGAGCAGCGCGTCAAGGCCCTGTATCAGTGCCTTGCCATCTTGCTGCGCAGCAACAGCACCCCAAAAATGGCCGACAGTATCGAGCCGATCAGCACGCCGACCTTCACTTCATCGATCAAGTGCGCTTGACCGGGGAAGGCCAGGTTGCCGATGAACAGGCTCATGGTGAAGCCAATCCCGCACAACAATGCGACGCCGTACAGCTGCGCCCAATTGCTGCCTTCGGGCAACACTGCAACGCCTGCGCGAATGGCCACGACGGCTGCGAGGAACACGCCAATCTGCTTGCCCACGAACAACCCCAACGCGACGCCCAGCGGCACCGGGTCGAGCAGGTTGCCCAGCGTGATGCCCGACAACGACACCCCCGCGTTGGCGAAGCCGAAGATCGGGACCACGGCGAACGCCACCCAGTAATGCATCTTCTCCTCGAGAAACAGCAGCGGTGAGCGCGCTTCTTCTTCTGGCTTGCCCAAGGGAATACACAGCGCCAGCGCGACGCCCGCCAGGGTTGCGTGGACGCCTGATTGCAAGACGAAAAACCACAGCAGCAGACCGAGCAGCAAGTACGGCAGTAGACGCCGAACCCCCATGCGGTTCATCACGATCAGCACCGCGAGGGTGGCAAAAGAGGCCAGCAGCATCGGCATGTTCAGGCCGGTGCTGTAGAACAGCGCGATGATCGTGACGGCGCCGAGGTCGTCAAGAATCGCCAGCGCCGCGAGAAAGACTTTCAGCGAGGTGGGCACACGTTTGCCGAGTAATGACAGCACCCCAAGGGCGAACGCGATATCGGTGGCCGCAGGAATGGCCCAGCCGCCGAGGGTTTCGGGGTTACCCCAGTTGACCGCAAGGTAAATGAGCGCGGGGACCAGCATGCCGCCTGCCGCTGCGAAACCGGGCAGCGCACGCTGACTCCAGCTCGACAGACCGCCCGCCAGCACTTCGCGTTTGATTTCCAGGCCGACCATCAAAAAGAAGATCGCCATCAAGCCATCATTGATCCACAGCTCGATCGACAAACCACCCCACACGCTGTGCAACGCCGCGAAGTAGCCGGGCGCAAGTGGCGAGTTGGCGACAATGATCGCGGCCAGCGCAGCACCCATCAGCACCAGTCCGCCAGCCGATTCGGAAGCGAGGAAACTGGCCATGATGGCGATGGCTCTTGGGGTTTCTTTTTTGTTGAGCGTGTTCATGAATACGATGACGTCCTTGTGGGCGGGTGGCTTTATGTGAGCGCGCTAATCAGATCGCAGTCAGTTCAATCACGCAGCAGCGGCTTGCACGCGGGGCATACACCACCATCTCCAGCAATGCGCCGTTTGGATTGTCCAGTTGCAGGCAGTCATATTTTTCAAGCAGTTGAGGCGGGTGTTCGGCGGCATTGATCGCAACTTGCTCAGCGGCGCTGAACAACAGAAATACGCTGGCCGAGGTGAAGAAGCGTTGTGGGAGCAGCACGTCGATCCATTGCAGCCTCGCGCGATAACGCATGGGGGCGTAGATCAGATTGAAATCACGGATCGGACCGTCCAGCAAGGCGCACGAAACCTGACTGTCGCCACTGAACGCAAACGGATCGGAGGGCAGCAGCGCTTCGCTGAGCGTGCCGTCGATGTTCAGCGTCATGCCTGCGCCTTGCAGCACCGTGATGATTCGCTGGTAACCGGCAAACGTCGAAAAGCCTCCTGATTGCTCAATGTCAGCAATCGACAGACGCCAGCCGAAGCCATCGAGGCCTTCGCTTGCGTCGCGGGTAATCTCCTCGGTGCTGCCACCCCCGTTTTTCCACGGCATACGTGGATAGTCGGCTGCGCGTAAGACGCTGAGACCGGTCATTTGCTGAAACGTCCTTCGAGGCGATGACGCGAGCCGGGGTGGATCAAGCGTGCGGCAGTGACTGGCGTGCGGCCGGACCAGGTGCGGCGGCGGATCATCAGGCAGGGCTCGCCTTTTTCGATCTGCAGCAATTCACATTCATTGGCGTCCGCGAGAATGGCTTCGACCACATGTTCGCCCTCGGTCAGAGGTGCGACGTTCGACAGATAGGCGTAAGGGGTTTGCTGGGTGAAATCCTGTTGCAAATAGTCCGGGGCGACTGCGGCGTTGACGAAGCGGTCCTCGATTTGCACGGGGATGTCGTTTTCAAAATGCACGATCAATGAGTGGAACACCCGCTGACCTTCGCGCATGTCCAGCGCCAGCGCGCGCTCCGAGCCGGCGGCCTCTTCACACAGGATGATGACCTTGCAGCTGTGACGGTGGCCGCGTGAGGCGATTTCGTCAGCGATGTTATGCACTTCAAAGAGCGCTGATTGGGTCTTTGGCTCGGCGACAAAGGTGCCGACGCCCTGCATGCGCACCAGCAGGCCTTCGGCGGTCATCTCCCGCAACGCGCGGTTGATGGTCATGCGGCTGAAGCCGAGCTGCGTCACCAGTTCGCTTTCGGAAGGCACGCGGTGATGCGGCGGCCAGGTGCCGTTGGCGATTTGCTGGTTGATCATCTGCTTGACCCGCGCATACAGCGGCGCCGGACTATCACCCATCTGGGCGGCCAGCGGAGAGATGGCAGGCGGAGTCGGCACAGGGAAATCCTTGTTTGGCGTGATGATCATCGATGGCGCTCACGCTAACCATTAACGTGGCTGACGACAAGCGCGACGCAGTTTACCGGCCAGGTAAACGTCTGTATATGTATAGACAATTTGACGCGAGGGGTGCAAAACGATGTCCGTTTTCTTTGCTGAGCGCGCGCTGCTGCCCATCGGCTGGGCGAGCAATGTGCGTTTCGACGTCAGCCCGCAAGGCATGCTGACGAACGTGCAGGCTGGCGCCGAGCGCGATGGCGCCGAGCTGATGAACGGCCCCGTGGTGCCGGGCATGCCCAATCTGCACTCCCACGCCTTTCAGCGCGCAATGGCCGGGCTGGCAGAAGTGGCAGACAACCCTGATGACAGCTTCTGGACCTGGCGTGACTTGATGTACCGCCTGGTCGGTCAGATCAGTCCAGAGCAACTGGGCATCATCGCTCGTCAGCTGTACATCGAGATGCTCAAGGGCGGGTATACCTCAGTCGCTGAATTTCATTACGTGCATCAAGACACCAGCGGCAAACCCTACGCCGACCCCGCCGAGCTGGCACTGCGCATTAGCGCCGCAGCGAGTTCAGTAGGCATCGGGCTGACCTTGCTGCCAGTGCTTTACAGCCATGCAGGTTTTGGTGGGCAAGCGCCCAGCGACGGCCAACGTCGCTTCATTCACAGCACCGACAGTTACCTCAACCTGCAAGCCAGCCTGCGTTCGGTGATCGACACGCAACCTGCCCAGGCGCTTGGGCTGTGTTTTCACTCTTTACGAGCCGTCACGCCGCAGCAGATCGCCGATGTGCTGGCGGCTGGCGACACGCAATGCCCTGTGCATATCCACATCGCCGAGCAGCAAAAAGAAGTCGAGGATTGCCTGAGCTGGAGCGGTCGCAGGCCGCTGCAATGGCTCTATGAAAACGTTGAAGTCGATCAGCGCTGGTGCCTGGTGCATGCCACCCACGCCGAGGCGGATGAAGTCGCGATGATGGCGAGCAGTCGGGCCGTGGCAGGGCTGTGTCTGACCACCGAGGCCAACCTTGGCGACGGCATATTTCCGGCAGTGGACTACATTGCGCAGGGCGGGCGCTGGGGGATTGGTTCTGACAGCCATGTTTCCTTGAGCGTGGTCGAGGAGCTGCGGTGGCTCGAATACGGTCAGCGCTTGCGTGACCAAAAGCGCAACCGGCTGTATCGCAGCGATCAACCGATGGTTGGCCGCACGTTGTATGACGCGGCGCTGGCGGGCGGTGCACAGGCGATGGGGCAGGCGGTAGGCGCGCTGGAGGTTGGCAAGCGCGCCGATTGGTTGGTGCTCGACGGCAATGATCCGTATCTGGCCACTGCAGCGGGGGACGGGATTCTCAACCGCTGGCTGTTTGCAGGCGGTGATCGGCAGATTCGTGACGTGATGGTCAACGGTCGCTGGGTGATCAGCGAAGGCCGACATGCCGATGAGGAAGAAAGTAGCCGTGCGTTTGCGCAGGTGCTGCGGCAGATGCTGGGTTAAGCCGAGGTATCACTCTAAGCGCGTTGCTGTAGGAGCGAATTCATTGGCGAGACGTACTGAAGGGGTCCCCCCCGGAATACGTCTCGCCAACAAGTTGGCCCCTTGTACAGAAGGTCGGCGCGGCGTCACTCTGCAGGCGCGAATTTATTCGCGTGATGCCTTTGCGATCTTGGAGTCATCTACACGCCAGATCAGCTTGGTGGTGTCATAACCTTGCTGTTGCGCTTTGGTCAGCAGCTCGTTTTTGGTTTGTTCTGACACGTGCGCAGTCCTGGACAGCAACCACATGTATTTGCGGTCCGGATTGCCAACCAGCGCTGTCTTGTATCCGTCGCCGAGGTAGAGCACCCAATAGTCACCCTTCGCTACACCCGGCAGTAGTCGCGAGAACCAGTTATCAAACTCCACCCACAGCTTGTCGGTCTTGCCGGGTACTTGTGGCGACGCCGTCCCAGTTGCCTCTTCCCACTTGCCTTCTATCGTGCGGCAGCGGTTGGTCACAGCGATGTTGCCGTCGTCCTTGAGCTTGTACTGGGCCTCGGACTGCGCGCAGTTGCGCTGGAAAAACATCGGCATGCGCGCCAGTTCGTACCAGGTGCCCTGATAACGTTTCAGGTCAACGTGGTCGACCGTTCGCGGGGGCATGGAATCACCTCCGGAGGATGCGCAGCCAGCCATCAACAAGGCCGCGAACGCCAGCGCACCTAACTTCACTGAGTGGCGGATCTTCATTCGAGGCCCTGAGCAGAAAAGAGAACAACTTTGTCGGCGGCATATTGAACGCTGATGAAGCTCTTTTGATCGCCCCATGTGCAACTCGACATGCCCAATGCGCCTGAGCATTCAGTCGGGCTGCCCAGCAATCTCTCAACGTCGGCCTTGGGCATGCCCGCCGAGATTTTTGAATAGTGTTCTTGATTGATCTTGCTGCAGGCTGCCAGCAAAACGCAGAACGACAACAATGCAAGAGAGCGCAATGACATGAGTGAAGCTCCTGAAACGGAAGGGGGAAGACGTCACAGCGTTCGTCCATGACGCAAGACGCTGGCACTGTTCCGAAAGCTTAGAAGATAAAGAGGGAACTCGGTTCCTTGACGGGGATGTCGATGGATCCTGCGGGGTAATTGATTGAGCAACAGCACCAGTGCCAACCCGCCTGGTGGACCTTCGATCCATCAGGACAGACCGCCACCAGTGCCTGCTCTCCCAGACCACCGAAACAGCTTTGCGTGTCGGTGTCCTGGGGCTTTGTTGCCAATTCACGCTTGCCCCTGGCTGCGCAGGGGCGAGTCAGAGTTTCAGCCTTTGTGGTACGAGGTGGCGCGCTCGACTTCTTCTTTCGAACCCAGGAACACCGCAACACGCTGGTGCAGGCCTTCTGGCTGAATGTCGAGAATGCGCTGATGACCGTCGGTGGACGCGCCACCCGCTTGCTCAACCAGGAACGACATCGGGTTGGCTTCGTACATCAAACGCAGCTTGCCCGGTTTGGAAGGCTCGCGGCTGTCACGCGGATACATGAACAGACCGCCACGCGTCAGGATGCGGTGCACATCGCCCACCATCGCTGCGACCCAACGCATGTTGTAGTTCTTTTTCAGCGGACCGTCTTCGCCAGCCAGCAGCTCGTCGACGTAGCGTTTTACCGGCGCTTCCCAGTGACGCTGGTTGGAAATGTTGACCGCGAACTCCTGAGTGGACTCCGGGATCTTGATGTCTTCGTGGGTCAGGACGAAGCTGCCCATTTCGCGGTCCAGGGTGAAGCCTTTCACGCCATCGCCCAAGGTCAGTACCAGCATGGTCTGCGGACCGTAGATGGCATAACCGGCAGCCACTTGCTCGGTGCCTGGCTGCAGGAAGGCCTTTTCATTCAGGGCTTCGTTCTGGCTCAGGTATTGGTTCGGGCAACGCAGCACGGAGAAGATGGTGCCAACCGGTGCGTTGATGTCGATGTTCGAGGAGCCATCCAATGGGTCGAACACCAGGAGATAGGCGCCTTTCGGGTATTTGCCCGGGATCTGGTAGGCGTTGTCCATTTCTTCGGACGCCATGCCGGCCAGGTGACCGCCCCATTCGTTGGCTTCGAGCAGGATTTCATTGGAAATCACGTCGAGCTTCTTCTGCACTTCGCCTTGCACGTTCTCGGTGCCCATGCTGCCGAGAACGCCGCCCAGTGCGCCTTTGGAGACGGCGTGGCTGATTTCCTTGCATGCGCGCGCGACCACTTCGATAAGGAAGCGCAGATCGGCAGGCGTGTTGTTGCTGCGGGTCTGCTCAATCAAATAGCGACTCAGGGTAACGCGGGACATGGAGAGCTCCGAAGAAGGGATTGGAAAACGCGCACAGTTTAGCGCGAGTCATGACGTAATACTGCCTGTCAGACCGGGTTGCGGGCCATTGAGTTCACGTCGCCCCTGAGCGCAGGCGCAAAACGCCATAATCTTGCGCGGTTCGCGGCAGCGGTAACGTTTCAGCCTCAACGACTTTTTTTCGATGCGCTCAGCGTACTCAGTGCCATCCAGCCCAGGAATATAACGCCGAGCACCAGCACGGCCCAGAGCCCTGCGCGTTTCCAATCGATGCCCTCGGCAATGGCGACGGGTGCGGGACTGGCAGTGACGGGCGTGGACGCAAGGGTGGCAGTGCCGAGGGTCGCGAGTGTCTGCTCGGTCATGCCCGGGATAAGTGTCGGGAGCGGCAGGTTGGCGCCTGGCACCGAGTCATTGCCCAACGCCAAGCTATAGGGCGGAGCGCCACGGCCCAGAAACACCAACTGCGTGGCGCGCACGGCCACGCTCAATTCCGGTGATTGAGGCCCTAGCCCACCGCCGCGCTCGTCGACCTCCAGCTTCAATTGTTGAAGCACATCGCCGGGCAACTCCATCTCGTCCTGAGCCACGTCCTGGCCATTCTGCGTCAGTCGGTACAGCAAGCCATCGCTGATCAGCCGCCATGACGACTTATTGTCGCGCCGCCCGTACAGCATTGCGGGCGCCAGGCTGTTGGCCTGCTCAATGTTGATTTTCATGCGCTCGATGGGCAATGCCACCGGCAACTGCCAGACATAAACGCCCGGAGCCTCGACGCGACCTTTGACCGCCGCAGACCAACTGAGCGGCAGTATTCCGGGACGCGTCACAAGGATCTGCGCGGAGGTCAATGTGGGGGCGGATTGCGGGGTGTTCCACAGCAGACGCAGGTAACGTGCTGTCCGGCCGGGCAGCGACACCTCGCGCTGCTCCACCACTTCGTCGGCAAAGGAAAGGCGTGCAACCTGACCTTCGCCCCAGCGCTGCCAATGCTGCAAGTCGTCGCTGGCTTCGATGGTGAAGCGCTGAAACCCTTCGCGTTCGGTGGACCAGTCGATGATTAACTGATCCAGCGGGGCATTGATCGCGCTGGTGTCGAGCAGCCAGCCGCGCAGGATTTCTTCGCCGGCCTCTATCTCACCCTGTGGCTGCACCTCGACCAGCGTTCCGTTGGGCGTGCGTTCGACACGGATGGCCGGCTCGACGTCCCTGGCGTCGTCGCGGTTGTACAGCGGGAACCATTTGACCGACACCGGCTGCTCGTTCTCGACCCGCTGCGGTGCTGTGAACGTCAGCGCATAAGGTTGCGCCTGACCGTCCGCGTTGAAGACTCGTACATCATTTAGGTTGCCCTGATGGGCGTTCAACTGCACCGACAGCGGCAGCTCCAGCCGATACCACGGTCCGTTGCCGCTGAGCGTCAGCGGTGTCTGGCTGGCGAAATCATCCGGCAGGTCTTCGGCGCAGGCCAGCAGTGCGGCGCACAACAGGGAGACGAACACAGCGGCCTTGGCAATGAACTGACAGCTCAACAACGCCTTCCTCATGAGCGGGCCGACCCCTCGGCAGGCGCCTCGGGTGAAGAGGGCGACGTAAGGGTTTTAGGCGGAAGTGGCGCGAAATATCCCACTACAAGCAGCAGAATGCCAACGCCGATAAACGAAACGATTCGCTCCAGGCCGCCCTGATCGCTGAGCTCGATCAGGAACAACTTGGCGACCACAATGCCGATCAAAGCAGCACCCGCCAGCCAGATGTGCCGTCGGGCGCGCAGGTGGCCGCCGATCATGAGGGCCAGTGCCATGAGCGTCCAGACGATGGAAAGGCCGGCCTGTACACGCATCGACGACAGCAGGGCCTCGGTCTCCCACGCCACGCCTGTCCAATGGTGCACGGTGCGCATGACCGTTGCAGTGACCAGCGCGAACAGCGAGACGCCCGCAGCGATCAGTACCCGTTTGCGCGCAGCATCGAGGGGCACACCCAACTGCGGCAGATGGCTGCGTGCCCACAGGCAAACCCCCGTCAACGTCAGCAGCAGGCCCAGCTCCAGCGGATTGATCAACGGGACGTAAGGCAGCGGATCGGCGGCGCCATCGCTCACGGCATTGGCCACCCAAAACCACGTCAGCATCAGCGCTGCCAATGGCGCTGCCGCCCAGACACGATAGGCTTTCGGGTAGTCGCGAACCGGCCATCGCCCAGTGCGCGGCGACGTCATTGCCAGCAGGTAAAGGCTTGGCAGCAAAGCCCAGCCGAGCCAGCGCCAGGCGTTGTAATGCTCCGACAATTGCAGCAAGGCGTAGCGTAATTCCAGCGACAGCACGGCGATGATCAGCCAGCAGCCGAGTACATGGGCGATATTCAACTGTCTGCCGGGGATCAGGCTCGCCAACTGACGCAGCGACCACGCATGCGCCGCGAACACGGCCAGCCAGCCAAGCCAGCCCCAGTCAGCAGCCGGGTTGTAACGCGGGTCGAAAATCTCTGCCAGCAGCAGCGCGCCACTCAAGGGGGTGAGTAATGTGCAGAGCTGTGCCAACCCCGGCCAGCGAAGGCGCAACGTGATCAGCGTCCACAGCCCGACGGTGATCGCGCCCAGCGTCAGCAGGAACGGAATACCCGCAGCCCCCGGTACGAAGTGAGTCGACATGGCCAGCGCAACCGCCCACCAAAGTGCGCCCCACAGCAGTAACGCGGGTTGCAGGATGCGCGCGCTTACCCAGCGTAAGGCTCCAATTGAATAAACCATCCAGGCGCTGACCAGCCCGGCGACGGAGATCAGCAACGGTGTCCAGAAGTCACCGTGATCGAAGGTCGGATCGAACCAGGTGTTGATCACCCCAAAGAAGGAAACCCCGGCGCCCGCTTGCAGCAGCAGACCGAAACCGCGTGCCAGCACCCTGTCCTGACGCATGCCCAGCCAGAACACCGCCGCGCCTTCGATGGCCCAGGCAACTGTCGTCCATTGCGCATCAAGCCCGAGCGGTATCGCCAGGGTAGCGAATACGACACCCAGCGCCAGACAGGTTTCAACCAGCAACAATGCACGGCCCGGCGCACGTCCGGTCAGGACGCGAGCAATGAGCAGGTAAAGGACGCCCAACGCCAATGCGCTGAAGGCAGCGCCAAACGCAAGATGCTCGACCAGCGCGTATTGCAGGCCGAACCCTGCGATGGGGGTACCGAACAAAAGGCTGCCGTCGACGTATGAACCCTGCCTGGCGGACCAGCGAAGCAACGCCTCGCGGCTGTCATCCTCAGGCCCCGTTTCGTGTGCCTGAAGAGTGCGCATTGCAAACAGCAGTCCGATGGCCAGGTACATCAGGAAGAACAGCACCAGAAACGGTTCGGTGCTCCAGAACAACTCTGCGGTGTAGGCCTTGAGGCCCCACGCGAAACCAATGCCGAAGGTGCCCAAGAAGCCGATGAGGTTCAGAGGGCGCCAGGCCTTGAACCACGCAATGGCGAAGATGCCAGCGTTCAGCAGTGCGAAGTAGCTGAACAGCGCAACGTGGCTGCCTTCGCCGGTCGATGTCAGCAACGGCGCCGCGAAACCGCCGAGCGCGGCCACGCACGCCAGCGCCAGCGAGTTCTGCGTCACGGCCAGCGTGGCAGAGAACACCGTGACAGCGACCAGCAGACTGAACGCCATGCCCGGGCCCATCAGTGCGTGCAGCTTCATTGACGCGAACACTGTCAGGTACAACACGGCAATGCCGGTGCCTTGCATCATCAGAGCAAATGCCGGATTGCGCTGACGCAGCCACCATCCCAGCCCCAGCAATGCCAAAGCGCTCGCCGCCACGCTTGCATAACGGGCTTCGACCGGAACGATCATGCCTTCCGTGGCGTAGCGCAGTAAAAACGCCAAGCCCAGAAACAGCAGCACCACGCCAACGCGAAGCACTGTGTTGCCGCCCAAAAGCCAGTCTTTCGCCCGCAGCAAAGCTGTGTCGAATACGTTGGGTGTGTGCGGGGGTTGAGTGGCCGAGGGGCCTGACTGTCCGGCCGGCTGCGGCCTGCGCCATTCGGAATCGCCCTCGTTGGCAAGCGACGGTTGTTCGACGTCGGGCAAGTCCCAGATTAGCTCCGGGCCATCTGTGCTGACGCTTTGAATGTTGAGAGGCGTGGGCAGGGGAACTGAAGCGGAGGCGGTTTGGGCAGTATCCAGGGGCGGATCGGGGGCGACGTCTGACGCGTCGAGCCTCTGCTGCAGCGATTTCAGCGCCGCTTGCATCTGCGCCAGTTGTTCCTGGTGCGCGGCAGTGCGTTTGCTCAGCGCCGACATTCGTACAGTCAGGCCTGTGGCCAAACCGAGCAGGGCGCCCAAAGCTGCGCCCGTCAGCGTTTCATCAAGAAACACACCTATGAGCAAACCCGCCAGCATCAGAATCCATTGCACGCGACGACATCCTTACCCAGCCAGTGACGGCGATGGTGGGAGTATATCGGGCGTACACCGGGATGAAACATTTTGTGGCGGTATTAGAACGTAGTCTCGCTCGCAGGCAAGCTGGAATGGAATGCCGGCGACTCTGCAACTGCATAAATAGATGAGTAGTGATTTTGTAGGCGCTGACGAGTCTGAGCGAAGCCGCAGTGCGGTCTAAATGACTCACCGCAATGACAGCCTCACCCGACCCCATCGTCTCTACAAGCCAATTACGCCGCAGAGTTTGTGGCGCGCATCAGCGACTTCAATCCAGCGCTTTCCAGATATCGGTCGCATACTCCCGGATGGTCCGGTCCGAAGAGAACCAGCCCATGCGTGAGGTGTTGAGCACCGCTGAACGCCACCATTCCTCAGGCTTGTGCCAGTGCGCTTCGACCTTGGCCTGTGCGTGCCAGTAAGACTCGAAGTCCGCGCAGACAAAGAAACGGTCGTAGGCAATCAACTGGTCTATCAAGCCCGCATAACGGTATGGATCATCCGGCGAGAACACCCCGCCACGAATCGCCTGCAACACATCGTTCAAGCGCCCGGATGCTGCAATGTCTCCATGCGCGTTGAACTCACCAGCATGTTTGCGCGCTTCGACTTCCTGTGCGCTCATGCCGAAAATGAACATGTGCTCCAGGCCCACTTGCTCGCTCATTTCCACGTTCGCGCCGTCCAGCGTGCCAATGGTCAGCGCGCCGTTGAGGCCGAATTTCATGTTGCTGGTGCCGGAGGCTTCAAGCCCTGCGGTGGATATCTGCTCCGACAAATCCGCCGCCGGGATGATGCTTTCGGCCAGGCTGACGTTGTAGTTGGGCATGAACACCACTTTCAACTGACCGCGCAACGTCGGGTCGTTGTTCACGGTCCGTGCGATGTCGTTGGCCAGTTTGATGATCAGCTTGGCCGAGTGATAACTGGCGGCCGCTTTGCCTGCGAAGATTTTCACGCGTGGCGCCCAATTGGTGCTCGGGTCAGCGCGCATCGCCTGATAAAGCGCCACGGTATGGAACAGGTTCAGGAGCTGGCGCTTGTACTCGTGGATGCGCTTGACCTGCACGTCGAACATCGCAGCCGGGTTGACCGTGATGCCCATGCGTTCCTGAATGATCGCGGCCAGCGCGGTCTTGCTCTGCAGGCGCTGCTCGGCAAACTGCTTCTGGAAGGCTGGCTTGTCGGCAAACGGCTCCAGCTTCAGCAGCGCGGTCTCATGGTTGTCGAGCACTTGTTCGCCCAACTCCTTGACCAGCATCGACGTCAGCTCCGGATTGGACTGGAACAGCCAGCGCCGGAAAGTGATGCCGTTGGTTTTGTTGTTAATGCGATCCGGGTGCAGTTTGTGCAACTGCGCAAACACCGTTTTGCGCATCAACTGGGTGTGCAGCGCCGAAACCCCGTTAGTGCTGTGGGAACCGATAAACGCAAGGTTGCCCATGCGCACGCGACGCCCGTTGTCCTCTTCGATCAGCGACACCGCGCGCAGCAGATCGAACAGTTCCGGGTCATCCTTCTGCGACTCGCGAACATGGTCGATGAGCTGGGCGTTGATCATGTAGATGATTTGCATGTGCCGCGGCAACATGCGTTCCATCAGGCCAACTGGCCAGGTTTCCAGCGCCTCAGGCAGCAAAGTGTGGTTAGTGTAGGCCAGTGTGCCGACCGTAATGCGCCAAGCCTCGGCCCATTCGACATCGTGCAGGTCGATCAGAATGCGCATCAACTCGGCCACGGCGATCGAGGGGTGCGTGTCGTTCATCTGAATCGCAGCGTGCTCCGGCAGGCTGTTGATGGTGTAGTCCATGTTCTTGTGCCGACGCAGCAGATCCTGCAACGAGGCAGACACAAAGAAATATTCCTGACGCAGGCGAAGTTCCTGGCCGGCCTCAGTGCTGTCGTTTGGATACAGCACGCGAGAAATACTTTCAGCACGCACCACTTCAGCCACTGCGCCGACATGGTCGCCAGCGTTGAAGCGTTCCAGGTGCAGATTCTCGACCGCCCGCGCCCGCCAGAGGCGCAGGGTGTTCACGGCCTTGCCGCGCCAGCCCACCACCGGGGTGTCGTAGGCAATCGCCCGGACGGTTTCGCCCGCATGCCAGACCTGCCGGGTTTCGCCGGCTGCATCCAGCATCGGTGCGCCGTTGCTGTCGAGCACCGGTTGCACGCTACCGCCGAAGCCAATCTGGTAAATCACCTCTGGGCGTTCGAATTCCCAAGGGTTACCAAAGTCCAGCCAGTTCTCGGTTTGTTCCTGCTGCCAGCCATCGACGATATTCTGGCGGAACAGACCGTGCTCGTAACGAATGCCGTATCCATGACCTGCCACGCCCAGCGTCGACATGCTTTCCATGAAGCATGCGGCCAGACGGCCCAAGCCACCGTTGCCTAAAGCAGCATCGGGTTCCAGTGTGCGGATTTTTTCCAGGTCGACGTTAAGGCCCTTGAGCGCCACGCGTGCGGTTTCAAGAATCCCCAGGTTGCTCAGGCTGTCGAACATCAAACGCCCGATCAGGAACTCCAGGGACAAGTAATAAACGCGTTTCTTTTCCTGCTTGTAGATATATCGGGTGTGATTCATCCAGCGCTCGGCCATCTTGTCCCGTGTCGCAAGGGCAATAGCCATAAACCAGTCATGGTCGAACGCGTGGTCGGGGTCCTTGCCGACGGCGTACTCGAGTTTATTGAGTACAGCTTCACGAAATGCTGCCACTTCAGCGTCACGAACGTTGGGTTCCGGAGACATCGGGTACGACCTCAAGTTGTTTAGACGAGCGAAAGGGGTTGTTTGACTGTAGGGCGTGTCATCCGTTATGTCCTCCAAACGAGGTGAAATATCTGATGAAACGACCCACGCTTCGACTCAGGGAGCGTGTTCTCGTTCGGCCCCGAATTCAATCCACAAACCCCTGCATTGATCGTTCCACTCTTGCTTTGCCGTCGCCAAAGGTGGAAAAAAGCGGTGCATGATCATTAACTCATTCGGGTTTATGATGACCAGCGGCAGACATACAGCAGCCAATGAATTGGACTTGTGGAGCACCTATGCAGACTTTGTACCCGCAGATCAAACCTTATGCCCGGCACGATCTGGCAGTGGAAGAGCCTCATGTCCTTTATGTCGACGAGAGCGGATCGCCCGAAGGTTTGCCAGTGGTTTTCATCCACGGCGGTCCCGGAGCAGGATGCGATGCCCAAAGCCGCCGGTTTTTTGACCCCAATCTTTATCGCATCATCACCTTCGATCAGCGTGGATGTGGTCGCTCCACACCGCACGCAAGTCTTGAAAACAACACCACTTGGCACCTTGTCGAAGACCTGGAGCGCATCCGCAATCACCTTGGCATCGACAAATGGGTGCTGTTTGGCGGCTCGTGGGGTTCAACGTTATCGCTGGCATACGCGCAAACTCACCCTGAGCGGGTCCATGCACTGATTTTGCGCGGCATCTTTTTGTGCCGTCCTCAGGAAATCGAGTGGTTCTATCAAGCGGGTGCCAGCCGTCTGTTCCCCGACTACTGGCAGGATTACCTGGCGCCGATCCCACTGGACGAACGTCATGACCTGCTGGCGGCGTTTCATAAACGTCTTACCGGTAACGATCAGATTGCCCAGATGCATGCGGCAAAAGCCTGGTCAACGTGGGAGGGCAGGACCGCCACATTGCGGCCTAATCCGCTGGTCGTCGACCGCTTCTCCGAGCCCCAGCGCGCCCTCTCTATCGCCCGCATCGAGTGTCATTACTTCACGCATAACGCCTTCCTCGAAGAAAACCAGCTGATTCGCGATATGCCCAGGATCGCGCATCTGCCGGGGATCATCGTTCACGGCCGTTACGATGTGATCTGCCCGCTGGACAATGCCTGGGAGCTCCATCAGGCGTGGCCCAACAGTGAGTTGCAAGTGATTCGTGACGCAGGCCATGCAGCCTCCGAACCCGGTATTACCGACGCGCTGGTCCGGGCGGCAGCACAAGTGGCTCAGCGTTTGCTGGATCTTCCACCAGAAGAGGCGTAACGGCAGTCTGCAGGAGCAGCAACTCTCTGTAGGAGCCAACTTTTTGGCGAAAAGGCGAACCGCAACCTTGTTGTTGGACATAGGATTTTAAATGAAGGGCTTGCTTCAACGAGTCTCACAGGCACGCGTCGATGTGTCTGGCCAGACAGTCGGCGCCATCGACCAAGGGCTCATGGTTTTAGTCGGTATCGAGCCTCATGACACACAGGCCAGCGCCGATAAGCTTCTGCATAAACTGCTTAACTATCGGGTGTTCAGCGATGCAGAGGGGAAAATGAATCTCTCCGTCGCTGATATACGGGGCGGTTTGTTGCTGGTTTCGCAGTTCACGCTCGCAGCAGATACCAGGAGCGGCTTGCGTCCGGGCTTCTCGAAAGCAGCGGCGCCTGCGTTTGCCAAAGAGTTGTTCGACTACTTGGTGGACAAGGCTAAAAACTTGCACGACCCGGTTGCCGTGGGCCAGTTTGGTGCGGATATGCAACTGCATTTGGTCAATGATGGCCCAGTGACATTTTTGCTCGAGACGTAAACGTCCGTTTTTGTGCGCATTGCCTGAATTTATTAGGTCTGTACCGATAAATACTTTGCTTCAACTGATGCGTTGTAACGCGGCCTGCTAGATAATCGCGCGCTACAGAGACGGGCATTCGCCTGTTCAATCGGTACAAACGCAGACTGATCCGACGTCGGTTGGGGAATCATTGGCCCCTTTCGGAGTCGGAACAATGCTCGCCAACCCGGCACTTGATAGCTGGCCGTTGGTTTCTTCATCTGTTTTAGGCGAGGGTTGCTCGTGATTGTTAGTCCATGTAATGCACCAAAGACTCCCGGCAAGCGCCTGCATCGCGCGCTGTTGGCTGGGTCTGCTCTGTTTTGTCTGTTGGGCGCCAGCCAGTTGTGGGCGTTCGATCTGGACGACGTGGCAACAAAGGCCAAAGATCTGGCCGGGCAGAAATTCGTAGCTCCCAAGAGCAACCTTCCGGCGGAATTTCGCGACATGAAGTTCGCGGACTACCAGAAGATCCGTTTTTTGCAGGACAAGGCTGAATGGGCCGCCGACAAAACCCCGTTCAAGATTTCGTTCTATCACCAGGGTATGCACTTCGATACGCCGGTGAAGATCAACGAAGTTACCGCCACAGCTGTCAACGAGATCAAATACGATCCGGCCCGTTTTGACTTCGGTGACGTTAAGTTCGATCCCAAGTCCACTCAGAATCTGGGCTACGCGGGCTTTCGCGTGATGTACCCGATCAACAAAGATGACAAACAAGACGAAATCATGACCATGCTGGGCGCGAGCTACTTCCGCGTTGTGGGCAAAGGGCAGGTTTACGGTTTGTCGGCACGCGGCATGGCCATCGACACTGCGATGCCTTCCGGTGAAGAGTTCCCGCGTTTCACCGAGTTCTGGATCGAGAAGCCTAATCCGGACGATAACCATCTGGTGATCTTCGCACTGCTCGACTCCCCTCGCGCCACTGGTGCTTACAAGCTGACCTTGCGTCCGGGCACCAACACCCTGGTTGACGTGCAGTCGCGCATGTATCTGCGTGAAAAGGTCGGCAAACTGGGCGTGGCTCCGCTGACCAGCATGTACCTGTTCGGCGCCAATCAGCCGTCCAAAGTGCTCAACTACCGGCGTGAACTGCACGATTCCAGCGGTCTGTCGATTCAGGCAGCCAATGGCGAGTGGATCTGGCGTCCTCTGAACAACCCTAAGCATCTCGCTGTGAGCAGCTTCTCCGTCGAAAACCCGCGTGGTTTTGGTCTGCTGCAACGTGGCCGCGGTTTCAGCCATTACGAAGACCTGGATGACCGCTACGACAAACGTCCGAGCGCCTGGATCGAGCCTAAAGGCGACTGGGGCAAAGGCACCGTCGATCTGGTCGAGATCCCGACAGCTGATGAAACCAACGACAACATCGTAGCGTTCTGGAAACCGGAAGTTCAGCCGGAGCCCGGTAAGTCGGTCGACTTCAACTACCGCCTGCACTGGACCATGGATGAAGACTCCATTCATTCTCCGGATCTGGGCTGGGTCAAACAAACCCTGCGTTCGACCGGTGACGTGAAGCAGTCCAATCTGGTTCGTCAACCGGACGGCAGCGTTGCTTACATCGTTGACTTCGTAGGTCCGGTTCTGGCCAAGCTGGGTGAAGACCCTGCGATTCGCAGCCAGGTCATCACCGACGAAAATACCGAGCTGGTCGAAAACAACCTGCGTTACAACCCGGTCACCAAGGGCTGGCGCCTGACGCTGCGTCTGAAAGTCAAAGACACCAACAAGTCCGTGGAAATGCGTGCGTACTTGTTGCGTGAAAGCCCTGCTGAACCTGGCAAGGAACCTGCCGTGATCACGGCCGACAAGACTGACAAGAACGCAGACAAAAAAGCAGCTGCCAAGGCTGCGCCTGCCGCTCTGGTTGCCGCCGCGCCTAAAGATGACAAGGCACAAATCGTCAACGTCGATGCTGCACGCGCCGATGGCCTGAAAGCTGACGCAGCCAAAACTGTCGAAGCGGCCAAAGTTGCCGAGGCGAAAGCCGATGCCGAAGCGTCCAAGCCAGAAGCGGCGCTGGGCGATGCAGCGAAAGCGAACAAGGCCAGCAAAGACGCCCAGCAGCCAGCTCCAACGGCTGCATCCACCCAACAGGACACGGCCAAGATTCAACAAATCCTGACCGAGACCTGGAGCTACCAGTTGCCAGCCGATGAGTAATCCACAAGCCGTGCCTGAGTCTCTTCAAGAGTATCTGGCACATTTGCCAATGAGCGACGAGCAGCGTGCCGAGATGGCAAGCGTCACGTCGTTCGCTGAGCTGCACGAACGCCTGTCGGCGCAGACTGCCAGCGATCCGGCCGACGCCGCGTTGGCGTCGGTGGAGCGTCGTCTGACGCTCACCACCGCTGACGAACTGCAAGACGCCGAGATGCTGGCTGTCGACGCCAGCGGTCGCGTCTGCCTCAAGGCTACGCCGCCGATCCGTCGTACCAAAGTAGTGCCCGAACCTTGGCGCACCAATATCCTGGTGCGCGGTTGGCGCAGGCTGACCGGCAAGAAAAACCCGCCCAAGCCGTCCAAGGACGACTTGCCGCGTGATTTGCCCAAGTCGCGCTGGCGCACGGTCGGTTCGATCCGCCGCTACATTCTGCTGATCCTCATGCTGGGCCAGACCATCGTGGCTGGCTTCTACATGAAGGGCATCCTGCCGTATCAAGGCTGGTCGCTGGTGTCGTTCGACGAAATCAGCCGCCAGACCTTGCTGCAGACCGCAGCGCAAGTGCTTCCTTATGCGCTGCAGTCCAGCATTCTGTTGTTGTTCGGCATTCTGTTCTGCTGGGTATCAGCGGGCTTCTGGACAGCCCTTATGGGCTTTCTGGAATTGCTGACCGGCCATGACAAGTACCGCATTTCCGGTGCAAGCGCGGGTAACGAACCGATTGAGGTGGGCGCACGCACTGCGTTGGTCATGCCGATCTGTAATGAAGACGTGCCCCGGGTATTTGCCGGTCTGCGCGCTACATTCGAGTCGGTCAAAGCCACAGGTGATCTGGATCGTTTCGACTTCTTCATCCTAAGCGACTCCAACGAGACCGACATCTGTGTAGCCGAGCAGCAAGCCTGGCTGGACGTGTGTCGTGAGACCGGTGGTTTCGGCAGGATTTTCTATCGTCGCCGTCGTCGTCGCGTTAAGCGCAAAAGCGGTAACCTGGATGACTTCTGCCGTCGTTGGGGCGGTGAGTACCGCTACATGGTCGTACTTGACGCCGACTCGGTGATGAGTGGCGAATGCCTGACCAGTCTGGTGCGCTTGATGGAAGCCACACCGGATGCCGGCATCATCCAGACCGCGCCGCGCGCTTCGGGCATGGACACGCTGTATGCACGCATGCAGCAATTTGCCACCCGTGTGTACGGCCCGCTCTTCACCGCCGGTCTGCACTTCTGGCAGCTGGGCGAATCCCACTATTGGGGCCACAACGCGATCATCCGCATGAAACCGTTTATCGAGCATTGCGCCTTGGCGCCGCTGCCGGGTAAAGGTGCGTTTGCGGGAGCGATTCTGTCTCACGACTTCGTTGAAGCAGCGCTGATGCGCCGTGCCGGCTGGGGCGTGTGGATTGCGTATGACTTGCCGGGTAGTTACGAAGAACTGCCGCCGAACCTCTTGGACGAACTCAAGCGTGACCGCCGCTGGTGCCACGGCAACTTGATGAACTTCCGTTTGTTCCTGGTCAAGGGCATGCACCCGGTTCACCGTGCTGTGTTCCTGACCGGCGTGATGTCTTATCTGTCAGCGCCGTTATGGTTCTTCTTCCTGGTGTTGTCGACGGCGCTGCTTGCGGTCAACACGCTGATGGAGCCGACGTACTTCATGGAACCGCGTCAGCTGTATCCGCTGTGGCCTCAATGGCATCCTGAAAAGGCCGTGGCGTTGTTCTCGACCACGATTGTGCTGCTGTTCCTGCCTAAAGTGCTCAGCATCATTCTGATCTGGGCAAAGGGCTCGGTCGGTTTTGGCGGTCGTATCAAAGTCACGATGTCGATGCTCATGGAAGTGCTGTTTTCCATGCTGCTGGCGCCGGTACGGATGATTTTCCATACCCGCTTCGTACTGGCCGCATTTCTGGGCTGGGCAGCGACCTGGAACTCGCCACAACGTGACGATGACTCCACGCCATGGAGCGAGGCTGTCAAACGCCACGGTCCGCAGACCTTGCTGGGCTTTTGCTGGGCGCTGTTGGTGGTTTGGCTGAATCCGAGTTTCCTGTGGTGGCTTGCGCCGATCGTAGGTTCGCTGATGTTGTCGATCCCGGTATCGGTGATTTCCAGCCGTACCAACCTGGGCCTCAAGGCGCGTGACGAAAACCTGTTCTTGATTCCGGAGGAGCACACACCGCCGCAAGAGCTGGTCTCGACCGACAAGTACACGCACGAGAATCGTTGGCATGCTCTGAAAGACGGCTTCGTGCGCGCAGTGGTCGATCCGCAGCAAAACGCGCTGGCGTGCGCTTTGGCAACATCGCGCCATCGCCATGCCGAGCCGATCGAGTGGATGCGTACCGAGCGCGTTCGTCATGCGGTCAAGGGTGGTCCTGAGCTTCTCAATAACAGCGAGCGACTGGCGTTGTTGAGCGACCCGGTAGCCTTGGCCCGTTTGCACGAGCTGGTCTGGACAGAAGGGCATTCGTCATGGCTCACCGCCTGGCGAGATTCGTTCGCAGCCGACCCGCACGCACCACTGCTGCCATTGCAGCCGGCGAGCCATCTGATCGAGCCGACGCTTGTGAACGTCTGACGGCAGACCGATACAAAAGACGCCCTTGAAGCCTGGCTTCAAGGGCGTTTTTTTGTGTCTGACACCGATCCCGTTGGCGTGAGGCTTGCCCGCTAAGCTGCGATCACGGTGTGCCAGATTTACCGAATCCAGCCTCGCCCTGGGTTGTCAGCTCCTGCAACAGCGAGCGCCAGCCCGCTCATCACACCCGGAATTTGCCCACCATCTCTTGCAACTCCAGGCCCAGTCGTGCGAGTTCTGCGCTGGCGGATGCAGTCTGATCGCTGGCGGCGGCGGTCTGGTCAGAGATGTCGCGCACGTTGAGCACGCTTCGGTTGATCTGTTCGGCTACGGCGCTTTGCTCTTCACCCGCAGTGGCAATTTGCTGATTCATGCTCTGGATGGTCGAAACCGTCCGGGTGATGTGCTCCAGAGCACTGCCCGCCCGTCGGCTCAGGTCGACACTGTTATCGGTCAGCATACGGCTGGCATCAAGCGCGTTGACCACCTGCTGGGTGCCGTTTTGCAGCGCAGCGATCAGCTCCTCGATTTCTTCGGTGGACTGTTGCGTACGTTGCGCAAGGCTGCGCACCTCGTCGGCTACCACAGCAAATCCCCGGCCTGCTTCACCTGCGCGGGCAGCTTCGATGGCGGCATTGAGCGCCAGCAAATTGGTCTGCTGGGAGACCGACTTGATCACATTGAGAACGCCACCGATTTTGTCGCTCTCGGTTTTCAGTTGGCCCATCGCCTGAGTGGAATTGGTCACTTCGTCCGCCAGCCGCTCGATCTGGGTGATCGCCTCATTGACCACTTTGTCGCCTTCGCGCGCCTGCAGATCAGCCTGGCTGGCAGCTTCGGACGCCTCTTCAGCATTGCGCGCAACCTCCATCACCGTGGCCGTCATCTCGTTCATTGCCGTTGCTACCTGATCGGTTTCGTCCTTCTGTTTATTCACCCCGATGCTGGTTTGCTGAGTCACGGAAGAAAGCTGCCCTGCGGCGCTGGCGATTTTCGACACGCCATCGCTGATGCCGCCGATCAATGCTCGCAGGCTCTCTGTCATCGACTGCATGCGCTGCTGCATCTCGCCCATCTCATCCCGACGCGTTACAGCGAGGTTCTGGCTTAGATCGCCTTGGGCGATACGTTCTGCGGCGATCAGCGTCTGGCGCAACGGCGCGATGATCTGCTGCGTGATCAGCCACGCCGCGAGTAATCCCAGGGTCAAGGCCAGGCCCGCAACGCCCGCCAGAGCGGTGCGTGATTGTCCGGCTTCACTGTCGCGACGGGCGCTCTGCAAGCTGCTCAGTTCGGTGGTCGACGCCAGCAGCGTCTCCCCCAGCGCCTCCATGCTCTCGTGTGCCGCCTCGGTTTTAACCTGCACCTCTTTGAACAGCGCCAACTGGTCGCGGTAGCGCTTAAGTGCCTGATTGGCGAGTTTCAGATCAGATGCGCTTTCCTGTGCTTGATCTTGTGAGATCTGCTCAATCTCCTTGAGCGACTCGTCAATGGCGGTAATGGCCGCCACTTCATAACTCTCCTGACCGCTGAAGACGTAGGCAAGCACCTCGTAGCGGGCATTCTGTATCTGCCGCCGCAGCTGCAGGATGTTGGTGAATTCATCGAACTGCTCACTGCTGTCCTGCTCTTGGCTCACAGCTTTCAGCACTTTGTTTTCAACTTGTCCGACAGCCGTCACCGCCTGCTCTGAGTACTCGTTCAGGCGCAGCTTTGAGGCTGCACGCTCCTTGAGCAGCAACCCCAGGTCAGCGAACGTCTGTTCGAGCGTGCGTACGGTTTCACTTTGGCCGTTGAGCAGCTTCAGCAACTCGGCGTGATCGGCGTCCGCACGCAACGTATTCAGATGCGCTTCGATTTCGTTCAGTCGATCAACCACCCGTTGTGCACTTTGCGGTGTGTTATCGATGCGGAACGTGATCCGTTCGGCGCGCAGGTCTTTAGTCATCGCGTTGAGCTGGCCGATGGCCGTGATCGATTCCGAGCGTTCGATCATCGTATCCAGACCATGCCAGCCGGTGAGGGCGATAGCGAGGGTCAGCATCAGCACCAGGCCAAAGCCCAGTGAAAGCTTGAGTTTGACGCTGGTGTCGCCCAGCGCCTGATCAATGCGTCGAAACATGGTGAATCTCCTGCGGATGAGCAATCAATAGCCCGCCTGGCATCAGCAGGGCGAGCGTTGAAAGCGCATCGGCAGGGAGTTGAAGAGCGCGACCTGAGAGGGTCGTAGGAAGTTTCTGATCGAGAGAAGAAGGTGAAGTGGGTCACGGATTGAAGCCGATCACGTGAGAGATCGGACCCGTTTCAAGGGCTGGCAACTGCGCCGGCAAGCGCGCGTAGGAGATGTCTTCAAATGGGTTAGGACGTGTCCCGTTCGGCCTTTGCGGGATGGAGCGAGGACTTTCCTTCACTTACTGTTGCCGGCACTTCAGGGAAGCAACAGCGAGCAAGGACTGACATGAACGATCGACTGCACCGCACCGACACGATCAATCCGAATCAGGATGTCTATTGCAGGCCCCAAAAAATGCAATGGGTCGAGTTTCAGCTCTTGGACGAGCGCGGGGAGCCGCTCGCCAACATGCCCTATCGGGCGACCAGTAAGGCCACTCGCATCAACTACGTCCCTGAATTCAGTGGGGTCAGCGATGCGCAAGGCGTGATCCGCCTGGAGGAAATCCATCCTTTGGCTGTCACCCTGCTGATTGCTGCCGATCCGCTGGCGCAGGTGCTTCAAACCCGCAGACTGAGAGCCCTGCGCGCTGAACCGAACAAACCGCTTTTTAGCGATCCCACGCCGCTGTACAGCCCTCAGCGCTCGGGTTTCTCTCCCATCGAAGAGCAGGCTCTGGCCGCAGGTCACACGTATCACTACTTGCGCATCGGTCAGATTTGCGACCAGTTGCCGAATTTTGACCCGCCTTTACCCACCCCGAAACAGCCCCCGGCTTACCACTTCCCCGATCCCCGCTACAGCGGTTTCACTGTTGAAGACGACCAGCTGGATCGCCGGCATGTCCTGGAGATCTGCCCGCTACGTGCGTGGTCGCTGGTCTTGCACCATCAGTCGCAATACAGTCTGGCCAATGCCTACAACCTGGGCCTGATGAGTATTTTGGCGTACAGCAATGTGCCTGATCTGGAGTTTGGATCGGTCAGACAGCTGTTTGAGCAGCAATGTCTGGACCTGTCCCGAACGCCGCTTGTACGTGACGGTTCCCGAAACTGGCCTTGTCTGGTCACCGATGTACCTTTCGATGGCCGCTACACCGACGTTCAGCCGTTGGACACCAGCAAGGCGCCTTTACCTGAAGGCAATACGCAGCTGTTCTATGCCATCAGTGCTTCTCAGGTGTTGGTCGCGTGGCGCGGTACCGAAATGAATGGCCTTGCAGATCTGGCCTCCGACCTGACGTTTCGGCCAGTTGCGCCGGAGGTGTCCGCCATGTGCGAAACGAAGGTGCCCTGTGCCGGATTGACACCAGAGGGCAGCGTACACATGGGGTTTCGGGATGCGTTTGAGGTGGCGCGAAGGGTTTATGCGAGGCATCTCGGCGAAGTAATTCCTATAGACGCTGAACACAAGGGACTTTTTGTTTGCGGTCACAGCCTCGGCGGCGCGCTCGCACTTGTGCACGCAGCATCATTGAAAGACCAAAGTCCGCTGCTCTACACCTACGGCATGCCACGCACCTTCACCCTCAAGGCCATTCAAAGCCTGAGCGAGCTATGGCATTTCCGTCACGTCAACGACGCAGACGTGGTCCCCCGTGTTCCGCCTGAAGCTGCAATGGATAATTACCTCTACGATATCTGGGGACCGGCCGGAATCATGATGGGTTTCAGTTGGTCGGTGCGGCAAGCGGCAGTAACTGCGGTGTACAAGCACGGCGACCCGTTCAGCCACCACGGCGAAATCGCCATGTTTTACACAGCCGAGCAGCACACCCAAAGGCTGCATGAGCCTTATCCTGCCTATCGCGACCCCAGCGGACGGCCCTATCTGCGAACCATCGCTTATCTTTTACCGCGCCGTACAAAACTCTACCTCGTCCCCAGCCTGAGCGAGACGGATAGCCAGCAGGCGAGCAACAATCAGGAAAACCTGATCAAGTCCCTGGATGCCGAAAGCCTGGCTCGGCATTTCCCTCGTTATGGCAATCCGGACATCAGCAAAATGCTGGGCATCGGCGATCACTTCATGTCGAAGTACCAGCCCTACATCCACGACCAGTTGATGGAGTTGATCAACCCTGCGCGCGAGGAGTTGCTGGATCTTCAGGTCGAGCGCAATCAATTTGAACAACAGATGAAGGAGCACTACGAGCGCATTCCCGAGGATGAGTACAGTCGCAATCAATTGTTTCTCGGCCTGCAAGACAAGATGGAGACGGCGTTGCGGATCACGTCCGAGAGCGAAGGCGGACCTGAGGCATTACAGCGCTTTGACAATGTCGCAAGTTCCAAGGCGTTTTACGCGAAGTCACTGCGATGAGCTTTTCCCACACTGAATGGTGCACGCGCGTGATCAGCAGGTTTGCGATTCCTTGCCTGATTCTTTTTCTCTGTCTGGGAGGTTGCAAACAGGATCAGAGTCTAGACCCGCCTGCGGACAGCGAACAAATTACGGTGACGGTCAAGGTGCCTGAAGAACTTGAGGCGGAGACGATGCAAGTGATGTATCGGTCAACCCTTTGTACCTTCATCAACCACGATGCCAACGGTGAGCCGTATACGCGGGATGGCTATCAGCAACTTGAACTGCAGCCCGTGCGTCAGGGAACTACTGATCTTTATCAAGCCAAACTGGCTATTGACGGTGGGGGAGCCTGCAAGTGGCGCCTGAGCAATGTGACGTTCGGCGTTGTTTATGCTTACCCCACCCGTTTTGGCGAGAATGTGAGGTATGGCGCAGGGGGCGGTGTTGTAGTGGTTTTCGATCACAACAATTCGTCACATAGCGGCGTGACCTGGGTGGTCGATGGGGATTTAACGATCAGGGAAAGTTACTACCCTTGGGTGCATGAAAGCCTTCTCGGCCGTCCCAAACTGTCTGTTAGCTTGACTGGCGAGGGTAAGATTTACCTGGGTTACAAGGCACTGAATGCTCGCTCTGTCTACTTCGAGCCGGTTGTGCACTCCGACTTCGTTCTCTACTCCAAAGGCCCTGCTGTCAAAAAGGACGGCAACTTCACTTCTTTCACATACCCCGATGGAAGTGTCTTCGCTGATGGCCGCTGGCATCCCAACTTTCGCAAGTTAGAGGCCATCCGCCTCGCTGCACAGAGCAAGCCATGAGATTCGCGCTGTCCATCTCAATGGTTGCTATGTTCACCATCCTGAGCGGTTGCAGGCAGGACCACAGCCTTGACCCGCCTGCAGACAGCGAACAGATCACAGTGACGGTGAAAGTGCCTGAAGAACTTGAGGCGAGAAAGATGCGGGTGATGTATCGGTCAACCCTTTGTACCTTCATTAACCACGATGCCGACGGTGAGCCGTATACGCGGGATGGCTATCAGCAACTTGAACTGCAGCCTGTGCGCCAGGGAACTACTGATCTTTATCAAGCAAAACTGGCTATTGACGGTGGGGGAGCCTGCAAGTGGCGCCTGAGCAACGTGACGTTCGGCGTTGCTTATGCTTACCCTACTCGCTTCGGCGAGAACGTGAGGCACGGGACTGGAGGTGGCGTGGTGGTGATCTTCGATCACAACAGCTCATCGATTGGAGGCGCCACTTGGAAAGTAGAAGGGGATCTAGCAATTAAGAAAGACTATTATCCTCAGTTACATGAAAAGTATCTTGGAGGGTATAAGAAACACATCAACTTGGCGGGAGAAGGGAAAATTTATTTGGCCTACGAAGCGTTGACTGCTCGCCATGTTTACTTCGAACCGAATTTTCATTCCAGATGGCTGGTGACTTCGGAAGGTACCAAAGTCCACAAAGTTGGCAGTTTTATAAAGTTTACATACCCCGACGGTACTGTTGCCGCTGACGGTCGCTACCAACCTGACTTCAAAAAACTACAAGCCATCCGCCTCGCTGCGCAGAGCAAACCATGAGACTCGCGCTGTCCATTTCAATGGTTGCTGTGTTCACCATCCTGAGCGGTTGCAGACAGGACCACAGCCTTGACCCGCCTGCAGACAGCGAACAAATCACGGTGACGGTGAAAGTGCCTGAAGAACTTGAGGCGGAGACGATGCAGGTGATGTATCGGTCAACCCTTTGTACCTTCATTAATCACGATGCCAACGGTGAGCCGTATACGCGGGATGGCTATCAGCAACTTGAACTGCAGCCTGTGCGTCAGGGAACTACTGATCTTTATCAAGCAAAAATGGCTATTGACGGTGGGGGAGCCTGCAAGTGGCGCCTGAGCAACGTGACGTTCGGCGTTGCTTATGCTTACCCCACCCGTTTTGGCGAGAACGTGAGGTACGGCGCAGGGGGTGGCGTTCTAGTGGTCTTCGATCACAACAATCCGTCGCATGGCGGGGTGACCTGGACCGTAGAAGGAGATTTAACAATCAAAAAAGAATATTACCCATGGGTCGATGAGGAGTTACTCGGGCGCTATAAAAAAACGGTCAGTCTGGCAGGCGAGGGTAAGATTTACCTGGGTTACAAGGCTTTGAATGCTCGCTCTGTCTACTTCGAGCCGGTTGTGCACTCCGACTTCGTTCTCTACTCCAAAGGCCCTGCTGTCAAAAAGGACGGCAACTTCACCTCTTTCACATACCCCGATGGAAGTGTCTTCGCCGACGGCCGCACGCATCCCAACTTTCGCAGGCTGGAAGCCATTCGCTTGGCCACAGAGAGCAAACAATGATTTTGCGCGTAAGTGACCAGGTCGATGCTGAGGTTGAGTGATGAGCGCCATGATCGGCGCCTCACTCGCGCCGATCAGATGATCGCTTAAACCCGAAAGCGACCCACCAGCGTCTGCAAGTGCGTACCCAGCCGCGCCAGCTCAACGCTCGACGCAGCGGTTTCTTCGCTGGCCGCCGAGGTTTGCTCAGAGACATCTCGCACGTTCAGCACACTGCGGTTGATCTCCTCGGCCGTGGCGCTTTGCTGCTCGGCAGCGGCGGCGATTTGCTGGTTCATCGCCTGGATCGCCGACACCGTCTTGGTGATGTTTTCCAGCGAGTTGCCTGCCCGACGCGTCAAGGCCACGCTGCTGACGGTCAGTTCACGGCTGTTGTCCATGATGGTCGAGACCTGTTGCGTGCCGTTTTGCAGGCCGGCAATCAGCGCTTCGATTTCCTCGGTGGACTTCTGTGTGCGCTGAGCAAGGCTGCGCACTTCGTCGGCCACGACCGCAAATCCGCGTCCTGCCTCACCCGCACGGGCGGCTTCGATGGCGGCGTTGAGCGCCAGGAGGTTGGTCTGTTGTGCCACCGACTTGATCACATCCAGCACGCTGCCAATCTTGTCGCTTTCGCGTTTCAGTTCGCCCATCGCTTCAGTGGAGAGCCCCATCTCGCTTGCCAGACGCTCGATCTGTGCGATGGCTTCATTCACCACCCGGTCGCCCTCGCGTGCCTGCTGGTCTGCAGCGACAGCGGCTTCGGAGGCCTCTTCGGCGTTGCGCGCCACTTCCTGCACGGTGGCGGCCATTTCGTGCATGGCGGTGGCGACCTGATCGGTTTCAACCTTTTGGCTGTTGACCCCTGCGCTGGTCTGCTCGGTCACGGCCGAGAGCTCCTCTGCCGCACTGGCAATCTGCGTCACGCCGTCGCTGATACCGCTGATCAACTGCCGCAGGTTTACGGTCATGCGCTGGATGCTGCTTTGAAGCTGGCCCAGCTCATCGCGACGGGTCACGATCAGGTTATGGGTCAGGTCGCCGGACGACACACGCTCTACCACGTCCAGTGTTTCACGCAGCGGGCGAATGATCTGCCGAGTGATTACCCAGGCTGCAAGAACGCCCAGTAGCAGCGCCAAAGCAGTGACGATGCCGAGGGTTTGGGTGGCGTTTTTGCTGTCTATTTCGCGCTTGGCATTTTGTGAGACGCTGAGCTTGCCGCTCAGATCAAGTAATTGCTGACCGTGTACGCCCATCTTCTCGACGGCTTGGCGGCTGGCCAATTGCGCGTCACGGTAAACGGCCACCGCATCGCGATAACCTTTGAGTGCTGCGCTGGCTCGTTGCAGCTGCGGGATGTAGCTGGAAGGAATATCGCCAGCCAATGCATTGATCCCGCCCATCGCATCGTCAATGGCTCCCGTCGCGTTTTTCTCGAAATCCGGATTGCCGCTGTACGTGTAGCCGCGCACCTGGAAACGTGCCTGCTGAATCTGCTTGCTGACGCCTACCGCACTGTTGAACTGCAGAATGTTGTCGTGTTGCAACAGCGCTTGTTCGATCGTGTTGACCTCCTCCACGGCAGCATCGGCCGTTGCGCCGAGGTTAGTGCGGCTGGCTTCACGGGTCTGAATGGCTTTGGTCATGTCGTCGAATGCGCGGCGATAATCGATCGCGGCTTGAGTCTGCTCGTCCAGCAACTTGAGGTCTGAAATTCCGACGATCTTCGCCCTGGCTGTTTTCACCGAGGTTTCAAGCTTGTCGAGACCCTTGATGACTTCGGCCGCGTTTTCCGGCGTAAATTTCTGCTCGTAGTTTATTCGCGCGATGCGCAGCGCCAGGGTGTTTTCGTTGACCAGCGAAATGTTACCCAGCTTGTCGCCGCGCTCAATGATGGAAGAGACGCCAGACCAGCCTGCCAGCATGGTGAACACGGTCAGCAGCAGCACCAGGCCAAAGCCGATACCGAGCTTCAGACTGACACTTATATTGGCGAGGCTTTGTGCAAACCAGCGAGTCATGGCGATTCCTTGAGCGTTGTCATTGTTGACGCCTGTACATCGGCAGCTCGCGGAAAAACTGGAGGAATGGTTCTGTCTGCTGAGGGAGTGCGCTTGCGGAGGTGGATCAGAACAGGCGTGCGAGCAGGGCGGTGACAGCGGTTTCAACGCGCAGAATGCGCTCGCCGAGTTGCACCGGCTGCAGGCCTGATTGGCGTAGCAGATCGACCTCGTAAGGAATCCAGCCGCCTTCAGGCCCAATGGCCAGCGTCACCGGCTGTTCGACTGCGCGGGGGCAGGCCGGAAAATCACCCGGGTGCCCCACCAGGCCGAGCGTACCTTCGACCAGCGCGGGCAAGCGATCCTCTACAAACGGCTTGAAGCGCTTTTCGATGATGATGACTGGCAGCACGCTGTCCCGGGCTTGTTCCAGTCCGAGAATGAGTTGCTCCCTGATGGCCTCAGGCTCAAGGAATGGCGTCTGCCAAAAGCTTTTCTCTACGCGATAGCTGTTGAGCAGGATGACCTTCTGAACGCCCATGGTAGCGATCGTCTGAAACACACGACGGAGCATCTTGGGACGTGGCAGCGCCAATAACAGCGTCAGCGGCAGCTTGGCGGGTGGTTGGAGGTCGAAACTGACCGACAACTCGGCTTCGTGGGGCTCAAGGCGCAGCAGTTCGGCACTGCCCAATTGCCCGCCCAGACGTCCGATGCGCAGAGTGTCACCGATCACTGCACGGTGGACTTCCTGCATGTGCTTGAGGCGACGGTCACGCAGAACGACACGGTCTGCCGCAATGAAATCAGCCTCTTCGAGCAGCAGCAAATTCACGGCTGAGCGGCTGGCGGCTGGTCCTGACGGTCTTCGGCAGACTCTTCTGCCTCATGATCGCCACGTTTGGTAATCAGCGAGCTGCACAACACCCCGATCTCGAAGAGCAACCACATCGGCACGGCCAGAAGCGTCTGAGAGAAGATGTCAGGCGGCGTCAGGATCATTCCGACCACGAAGCAGCCTATCACCACGTACGGGCGGATCTTCTTCAGGTATTTGACATCGACAATGCCGATCCACACCAGCAGTACCACTGCCACCGGAATCTCGAAAGCCACGCCAAAAGCGAAAAACAGCGTCATGACGAAATCAAGGTAGCTGGCGATGTCGGTCATCATCGAGACCCCTTCCGGGGTCACGCTGGCGAAGAAGTGGAAGATCAGCGGGAACACCAGGTAATACGCGAAGGCCATACCGGCATAGAACAACACGATACTCGATACCAGCAGTGGCACCGCAACGCGCTTTTCATGCTTGTACAGACCTGGCGCAATGAAGCCCCAGATCTGGTGCAGGATTACCGGCATCGCCAGAAACAGGGCGACCATCATGGTCAGCTTGAACGGCGTGATGAACGGCGAGGCGACGTCGGTGGCGATCATCGTCGCCCCTTCAGGCAGGAACACCCGCAGCGGCGCTGAGACGAAGGTGTAAATCTTCTGCGTGAAGTAAAACAGGCAGCCGAAGATTACGAATATCGCCAACACGCAGCGCAGCAGGCGCGAGCGCAGTTCTGTGAGGTGCGAGACCAGCGGCATTTGCTGGTCGTTTTCCGGGATATTGCTCATGGCGCTCGCGGTGGCAATGACGAATCGTTGGCGGACGGCGCAGTCTGCACTGCAGCGGTGTGGTTGGCTGACGCGGGTTCAGTAGTCGCCGGCACATGCGGCGGCTCGGTGCTGACAGACGCGCTTTCAGCAGGTGCTGCAGGGCCGATGTCGGCGCTTTGAGGTGCCGGGACCACAGGTGTAGGAGCAGGCGGTATAGAACCAGGCGCAGGCGTGGCCGGCGCTGCCACTGTGGGTGCAGGGGAAGCGGGCTCTACCGGAGGCTGTTGCGGCGAGAGAATCTTGCGCGCCTCCTGCTCCATGGAAAGAATGTGCTCGTTATGCAACTGACGGCGGATCTCGTCAGCGCCGATCTCGCGTTCAACTTCCTGTTTGATCGCATTGAAGCTGCGTTTCAGCCGCCCGACCCAAAGCCCGGCGGTGCGTGCTGCGCCCGGCAGACGCTCGGGGCCCAGTACCAGCAGGGCGACGAGTCCGACGAGCAGCAGTTCAGAGAAGCTGATACCAAACATGCGTCACGACCTAGTCTTTACGGATGGGATCTTCGACTTTGTGTGCTTGCGCGTCGATGGTGTGCGGCTGGTTCAGCGGCGACGACTGAGTCGTGTGCGGCTGCGCTTGCGGTTGTGGCTGAACCGGTGGTTGTTCCGGAGTCTTTTCTTCATCGCTCATGGCTTTGCGAAAGCCTTTGATCGATTCGCCAACGTCGGTGCCGAGGCCTTTGAGCTTCTTGGTGCCGAATACCAGCACGACCACGATCAGAATGACGATCCAGTGTTTCCAGTCAAAAATACCCATGACGCGTTCCTCGTAAGAAATTCAGAGCCCGTAAGCTTGCGTGTTCATTGAGCCGGGCGAGCAGCTTTTTCGTCATGACCGGACAACCCGAAACGGCGGTCCAGTTCATCCAGTACGGCCTGTGGGTGTTGTCCCAACTGGGCCAGCATCACCATGCTATGGAACCACAGGTCGGCGGTTTCGTAGATCACATCGCTGCAATCGCCGCTGATGGCAGCGTCCTTGGCGGCGATGATGGTTTCGACCGACTCTTCGCCAACTTTTTCCAGAATCTTGTTCAATCCCTTGTGATACAGACTTGCGACATAAGAGCTGTCGGCAGCCGCACCTTTGCGTTCTTCGAGCACCTGCGCAAGGCGCGACAAGGTATCAGTCATGTTCAGTGTCCTGCTTGATAAATGGCGTCCGGATCTTTGAGTACCGGGTCCACGGTCTTCCAGCCGGCGTCATCGTATACGCGGTAGAAGCAGCTTTCACGGCCAGTGTGGCAAGCGATGCCGCCGATTTGCTCGACCATGAGAATGATCACGTCGGCGTCGCAGTCCAGACGCAGTTCGTGCAGCTTCTGCACGTGGCCCGACTCCTCGCCTTTGCGCCAGAGCTTGCCGCGGGAACGGGACCAATAGATAGCGCGGTTTTCAGCTGCGGTCAGGCTCAGGGCTTCGCGGTTCATCCAGGCCATCATCAGTACGCGCCCGGTTTTGTGGTCCTGAGCGATTGCAGGGACCAAACCGTCGCTGTTCCAGTGAATCTCGTCCAGCCAGTCTTTCATCGTCGGCTCCGGCCGCTCTGTGGAAGGGTTAGTGTGCCAGCGGCCTGCGCCCATGGCTATCGGCGAACGACCAGATACAGACCTGCCACCAGCATGATCCAGGTTGGCAGCGCGTTCATCGCCGCCCAGTCCGCTCCCGATTGCACATGCGCCGACGCCAGTACTGCACCGCCCGCCAGCAGCGCAGCGCCAATCAGTCGCAACGCCCAATGATCGCCGCGATCACGCCAGGGCGGGGGTGGATCCTTGCGGTGCGGCTGCGACATGCGTTCAAGCAGGTCACGGGTCATGCCGGCCAGATGCGGGATCTGCTCGACTTGGGATTGCAGGTTGCCAAGCAGCGTCTTGGGGCTGACGCGTTCGCGCATCCAGCGCTCCAGAAACGGCTGCGCGGTGGTCCACAAATCCAGCTCCGGGTACAACTGACGCCCGAGGCCCTCGATGTTCAGCAGGGTTTTTTGCAGCAGTACCAGTTGCGGCTGGACTTCCATGTTGAAGCGCCGGGCCGTCTGGAACAGACGCATCAATACTTGTCCGAAGGAGATGTCCTTGAGCGGCTTTTCGAAAATGGGTTCGCAGACCGTGCGGATTGCGGCCTCGAATTCATTGAGTTTGGTTTCTGCCGGCACCCAGCCCGAGTCGATGTGCAGCTGCGCAACGCGACGGTAATCACGCTTGAAGAACGCAAACAGGTTGCGCGCCAGATAGTCCTGGTCTTCGGGTGTCAGGCTGCCGACGATGCCGCAGTCGATGGCAATGTACTGTGGGCTCCAGGGCTTCACGGTGCTGACGAAAATGTTGCCGGGATGCATGTCAGCGTGAAAGAAACTGTCGCGAAACACTTGGGTGAAGAACAGCTCGACGCCGCGCTCGGCGAGCATCTTCATGTCGGTACGCTGATCGGCGAGAGTGGCCAGATCCGTGACCTGAACGCCGTATATGCGCTCCATCACCAGTACTTTAGGCCGGCACCAGTCCCAATAGACCTGAGGCACATAGAGCATCTCCGAGCCTTCGAAGTTGCGGCGTAACTGGCTGGAGTTGGCCGCCTCACGCAACAGGTCGAGTTCGTCGTAGATGGTCTTCTCGTAATCGCTGACCACGTCCACCGGATGCAGCAAGCGGGCGTCGGCAGACATGCGCTCGGCGATGCGCGCAAGAATGAACAGCCACGCCAGGTCTGAACCGATGATCGCCTTGAGGCCCGGACGCACGACCTTGACCACCACTTCTTCGCCCGTCTTCAGCTGCGCGGCATGCACCTGCGCCACCGACGCCGAGGCCAGCGGCTTAACGTCAAAACGGCTGAATACCTGACTGATCTTCGCGCCCAACTGAGACTCGATGAGGTCAATTGCCTTTTGCGATTCGAACGGTGGCACACGGTCTTGCAGGCCCATCAGCTCATCGGCGATGTCCTCGGGCAACAAGTCGCGGCGGGTTGAGAGCAATTGCCCGAACTTGATGAAGATCGGCCCTAGGTCCTGCAACGCCAAGCGCAAACGTGCGCCGCGCGTGAGTTCGCTCTTGCGGCGTGGCAGCCAGCGCCACGGCAGTACGAAGCGCACGGCCAGCATCCACCACGGCAGGGGCAGGGCGAAAAGCAAGTCATCGAGGCGGTATCGGATTACGACGCGCTGGATGCGAAACAGACGGCGGACGGCAAGCAGGCTCATGCGTTATCGCTGGATTTGAGGGAGTGGGCGAGGCGTTCGAAGCGGGCTTCGAGGCGGTCGAGGTCTTGTTTTGCCTGGTCTAGTTCGGCAAAGCGGGCTTCTGCTTCGCGCTTGCCGACCAGAGCGCGCGATTCCTCGCTCAGGTACTCGGCGAGGTTGTGGCTCAGGCTTGAGGCGGTGTCGCGGGTCCAACTGGCGCCGCTGCGCAGATGAGCGCCAATCAGCGGGCTGGCAACAGGCCCGAGCCAGCGCGACAGCTCGTATTCCCAGTCCAGGTCCAGGTCTTGAAGTACGCCAACCAGGTCGAGCAAGACGCCGCTTTCGCCGTCCAGCTCAACGTCCGGGCCGTGTAGCACAGCGGTTTTGTCCTTGCTCAGCGCCAGGCGCGCCAGGCTCGCAGCCGGTGCCCGCAGCGTGCAATCGGCGCCCGCATCCCAATGGGAAGCAAGCATCAAGCCTTCGTCGCTCGGCAGAATGAACACGTGAAAAACCGGGCTGGTGCATTCGACGGCGATGACTTTACCGCTCAGCCGGTCAAGGCGCGGCAGCGCGGTGCTGTCCAGACGCAGCACGCGGTTGATGCCGTGTTCGGCACTTGCAAGCAGGCCGCGGACCAGCATCAGGGCTTGATGCCACGGTGCAGGGCGACGATGCCAGAAGTCATGTTGTGGTAGGTCACTCGGTCGAAACCGGCTTTTACCATCATCGCCTTGAGGGTTTCCTGATCCGGGTGCATGCGGATCGATTCAGCCAGGTAGCGGTAGCTTTCGGAATCATTGGTGATCAACTTGCCGGCCAGCGGCATGAACGCGAAGGAGTACGCGTCGTAGATCTTGGACATAACCGGATTGGTCGGTTTGGAAAACTCAAGCACCAGCAAGCGGCCACCCGGTTTGAGAACGCGCAGCATCGAGGCGATGGCGTCCTCTTTGTGAGTGACGTTGCGCAGGCCGAACGCGATGGTCACGCAGTCGAAGTAGTTATCGGGGAAGGGCAGTTTTTCGGCGTCGGCCTGGACAAAGCTCATGTTGCCGGCCACGCCACGGTCCAGCAGGCGGTCACGACCGACGCGCAGCATGGATTCGTTGATATCGGCGAGGACGACTTCGCCGGTCGGGCCGACGAGGTGTGAAAACTTCTTCGCCAGATCGCCCGTGCCACCGGCTATATCGAGTACGCGATTACCGACGCGCACGCCGGACAGCTCGATGGTGAAGCGCTTCCACAGGCGATGCATGCCACCTGAAAGCACGTCGTTCATCAGGTCATACTTGGCTGCAACGGAGTGAAAAACCTCGGCGACTTTGTCAGCCTTCTGGCTTTCAGGCACGTTTTTGTAGCCGAAGTGGGTGGTGGGTTCGGCATCGCTGCCTTTGCGCGGATCATTCATATCGCTGTCACCGGAATAAAGTGCGGCCATTCTAATCGCCGGGGCTGGCTTTGTCTTGACAAGGCTTGCCGCCAACAGTTTCTTCGCTGCGACCCGCTGTTATAGTGCGCCGACGATTTACCCCTTGATGAAGGAGTCTTTGAATGTCCCGTATTACCGTCGAACGCGCTCATTCCCTGGGCAAGGAGAAAGCCCGGGAAAAGGCTGAGGTCATGCTGCAAAAGCTGTCGGACAAGTATGGCATCGCCCACGAGTGGGCCGGCGACACCGTCGAGCTGGAAGGCAAGGGTGCGAAAGGCACTGTGGATGTTGAGGACGATCTGGTGCGCGTCAATATCGAGCTGAATTTCTTCCTGTCCGCCATGAGCGGTTCGATCAAGTCAGAAGTCGAGAAGCAGCTGGATAAAGTGCTGACCGCTTGATCGACGCATTCCCTGTAGGGGCGAACTTGTTCGCGAAGCGTAATAGCTGACACGGCGCGTCCACCTTTTCGCCAACAAGTTGGCTCCGATTGGCGCTCGCCGCCCGCTCCGCTCATAACATCAGTTTGATGACCTGCTCTGAAGGGTCCCGGGTTTTGCCAGCGGCCTTCAACTCGGCGAGATAATCGTCCCACAGTGCCTCTTGGCGTTGCGCCAGTTGATAGAGGTAATCCCACGTGAACAATCCGCTGTCATGACCGTCATCGAAGGTTAGTTTCAGCGCGTACTGACCGGCCGGTTCGACCTTGATCAGGCCAACTCCCAACTTGCCGAACTGCAGAATCGGATTACCGTGCCCTTGCACCTCAGCCGAAGGCGAGTGCACGCGCAGAAGCTCGGCGGGCAGATGATACTCCTCGCCCTCGCCGTATTTCAGCGTGAGGGTTTTGGAGGCTTTGTGCAGCTGGATGGCGGTGGGGAGTTTGGTCATGGGGGAGAGTCTCAAGCTACAAGCTACAAGCTACAAGCTACAAGCGAACGGCATCTGCTTCTGCTTGGAGCTTGAGGCTTGAGGCTTGCAGCTTATAGCTGCTGTCAGAGGATGTACCTGGACAAATCTTCATCCGCCGCCAGTTCGCCCAAGTGGCTATTGACGTATTCGGCGTCGATCTTGATGGTCTCGGCACCCTGCGCGCTGGCAAGGTCTCCGGCGCTGAAAGACACCTCTTCCAGAAGACGCTCGAGCAGCGTGTGCAGCCGACGAGCCCCGATGTTTTCGGTCTTCTCGTTGACCTGCCAGGCAATCTCCGCCAGACGCTTGATGCCTTCAGGCAAGAACTCGATGTTCAGGCCTTCGGTCTTCAGCAACTCGCGATATTGCTCAGTCAGCGACGCGTGTGGCTCGCTGAGAATGCGCTCGAAGTCCTGCGGGCTCAGTGCCTTGAGCTCGACCCGGATCGGCAGACGACCTTGCAGTTCAGGCACCAGATCGCTCGGCTTGCTCAGGTGGAACGCGCCTGAAGCAATGAACAGAATGTGGTCAGTCTTGACCATGCCCAGCTTGGTGTTGACCGTGCAGCCTTCGATCAGCGGCAGCAAATCGCGCTGCACGCCCTCACGCGAAACGTCAGCGCCGCCAACATTGCCTCGCTTGGCGACTTTGTCGATCTCGTCGATGAACACGATGCCATGCTGCTCGACTGCCTCAAGCGCCTGGGCTTTGAGTTCTTCATCGTTGACCAGACGGCCTGCTTCTTCGTCGCGGACCATCTTCAGCGCGTCTTTGACTTTCAGCTTGCGGCTTTTCTTTTTGCCTTTGCCCATGTTGGCAAACAGGCTTTGCAGCTGGTTGGTCATCTCTTCCATGCCTGGCGGCGCAGAAATATCGACGCCGCTCATTTCAGCCACTTCGATTTCGATTTCCTTGTCGTCCAGTTGACCTTCGCGCAGGCGCTTGCGGAACAGCTGACGAGTGTTGGTATCACTGGGTGACGCTTCGTCCTGGAAACCGCGAGCCGGTGGTAGCAGCGCATCGAGGATGCGATCTTCGGCGGCGTCTTCGGCGCGATGACGGACTTTGACCATTTCCTGTTCGCGCAGCAGCTTCATGGCGGCGTCAGCGAGGTCGCGAATGATCGACTCAACGTCGCGGCCGACGTAGCCGACTTCGGTGAACTTGGTTGCTTCAACCTTGATGAACGGCGCGTTGGCAAGCTTGGCCAGGCGACGGGCGATTTCGGTTTTACCGACGCCGGTCGGGCCGATCATCAGGATGTTCTTGGGGGTGACTTCGACGCGCAGCTCTTCAGGCAGCTGCATCCGGCGCCAGCGATTACGCAGCGCGATGGCGACGGCGCGTTTGGCATCGTCCTGGCCGATGATATGGCGATTGAGTTCGTGGACGATTTCACGGGGAGTCATGGACATGATTTTCAACGGTCCTCTGGTTCGAACAGGCTCGGCAGGCCGCGATTGAACGCAGCCATTGCCAAGCGCTTATTCGGCGAGGTCCTGCTCCTCAATGGTGATGTTGTGGTTGGTGAATACGCAGATGTCGCCAGCGATGTGCAGCGCGGTTTCGGCGATTTCGCGGGCGGACAGTTCGGTCTTCAGCAGCAGGGCGCGCGCGGCGGCCTGGGCGAATGCACCGCCGGAACCCATGGCGATCAACCCGTCTTCAGGCTCAACCACGTCGCCGTTGCCGGTGATGATCAACGAAGCGTCTTTGTTGGCGACGGCGAGCATGGCTTCCAGGCGACTCAGCGAACGGTCGGTGCGCCATTCTTTGGCGAGTTCGACGGCGGCACGAATCAGATGGCCCTGGTGTTTTTCGAGCTGACCTTCAAAGCGCTCGAACAAGGTGAAAGCGTCGGCAGTGGCGCCGGCGAACCCGGCGATCACTTCTCCGTGGTACAGGCGGCGGACTTTCTTGGCGTTGCCTTTCATGACGGTGTTGCCGAGGGAAACCTGGCCGTCACCCGCCATGACGACTTTGCCGTGGCGGCGCACTGAAACGATGGTGGTCAAGGGGAGAGTCTCCACGCTGCGGGGCGAAAATGCCCTGATGCAAACTCATATGGGGGTGGGGGCGGGTTTTTCAACTGCGAGGGGGAATGAGGGATGAGCGGTTGTGACCTGCCTAGTTACGCTTCCGCCGCAGGCGTAGAAGTCTGGCTTGCCGACGATCTGGCGCGCAGCGGCAGTAAATCCTCTAACCGTAAAACTTCAGGTTAATCGTGGTGACGGGTATTACGACCGGTTCCCGGTTGATCGTCAGCAAGCTGGACTCCCACGCCCTCCGGGCAGAATCAGGAGAAAGCAAATGCGGCGTGCCGAGAGGCAATGAGGAATGAATGGTGGGGCAGTGCGCGGAGGTTCTGTAGGAGCGAATTTATTCGCGAAGCGGTTTGTCAGACTCCAGTGGAGTTGGATGGGCCGACGTGCGCGCGAATGAACTCGCTCCTACAGTTACTGGTTTTTAGCGGCTCTGGCGCTGTTGCAGCAGCAGGTTGCTGAAACCGCCGCTTGCCAGTTGTTTCTGGGCAGTGGTCAGTTGTTCGCGGTTGCTGAACGGGCCGACCAATACGCGGTACCAAGTCTCGTCCTTCACCGTGCCGGACTCAACCGTCGAGGTCTGTCCAAGCAGAATGATCTGCGCTCGTACCTTGTCCGCATCAGCCTGTTTGCGGAACGAGCCCGCCTGCAGGAAGAATGTCGTCACAGGTGCCGGTTTGGCCACGGGCGGCGCTGGCGGAGGCGTCAGGCCACTGAGTGCGGCCTGAGCGCGCGCGGTGTCGATCTTCGCTGCCTGCTCCGGTGAGACCGGCGTGGATGGCGCAACGACGGGTGGTGGCGTCTTTTCAGGCACCGCTTCGTTGGGCACGATTACTTCGGATTCGGGCAGCAGCGTATAGAAGTCGTACTTGGGCTTGACCGGCGCCGTAGGGCTTGGCGGCGTCTTGTTCGCTTCGGCTATCTTCGCGGCCTTGGCATCAGCCTTCACGCGCTTGATGTCGTCGCCACCGGGTTCGAGCTTCATCAGGAAAACGACGAAGGCGCCAACCGTCAGGCCAATCGCCATCCACAACCATCCCGGAATCGGCTTCTTGGCGGGTGCTTGATAACGGCTGGCGCCGCGCTTGGGAGCAGGTTTCTTTTTGGCAGCCAACTTACATACGCTCCAGAGTTTCCAGACCCAAGAGTTCCAGGCCTTGCTTGAGGGTGCGGCCGGTCAGGGCCGCGAGGCGCAGACGACTTTGCTGTTGCTCGGGGTTTTCAGCGCCGAGGATCGGGCAATTCTCGTAGAAGCTGGAGAACAGGCCCGCAAGATCGTAAAGATAGGCACACAGCACGTGCGGGGTGCCTTTCTCGGCGACGTTGTTCAGGGTTTCGCCGAACTGCGCCAGGCGCGCCGCGAGCTCCTGTTCCTGCGGTGCATCGAGAATGATCTGACCTTTGCTTTCATCGAAAGGCGTGCCGAGTTTGCGGAACACGCCGACCACGCGGGTGTATGCGTAAAGCAGATAAGGCGCGGTGTTGCCTTCAAAGCTGAGCATCTGGTCGAAGTTGAAGCTGTAGTCGCTGGCGCGGTGCTTGGATAGATCCGCGTACTTCACGGCGCTGATGCCCACGGCTTTGGCGATGCTGCGCAGTTCGTCTTCGGCGACTTCCGGGTTTTTCTCTTTGACCAGGGCGTAAGCGCGCTCCTCGGCTTCGTCGAGCAGATCGACCAGCTTCACGGTGCCGCCATCGCGGGTCTTGAACGGTCGGCCATCGGCGCCGTTCATCGTGCCGAAGCCCATGTGCTCCATTTGCATGCCGTTGCTCACGAAGCCTGCGCGGCGTGCGACTTCAAACACCTGCTGGAAATGCAGGGCCTGACGCTGATCGACGAAGTACAAGACGCGATCGGCTTTCAATGCGTTGCTGCGATAGCGGATGGCAGCCAGGTCAGTGGTGGCGTACAGGTAGCCGCCGCCGGCCTTTTGCACAATCACGGGCAGCGGCGTGTCTTCGGCTGTTCTGAATTCTTCGAGGAATACGCACTGAGCGCCGTTGCTCTCGACCAGCAAGCCGGTTTTCTTCAGGTCGGCAACCACATTGGCCAGGTCATCGTTGTAAGCGCTTTCGCCCATCACGTCTTTGGGCGTGAGTTTGACGTTGAGGCGCTCGTAGACTTCCTGGCAGTGCGACAGGGAAATATCCTTGAACCGGGTCCACAGGCTCAGGCATTCGGCGTCACCGGCTTGCAGCTTGACCACAAGGCCGCGTGCTCGCTCTGCGAACTCCACGGACTCGTCAAAACGGCCTTTGGCAGCGCGGTAGAAGTTTTCAAGGTCCGACAGTTCGTCGCTGGTAGCAGGGGTTTCCTGAAGATAGGCCAGCAGCATGCCAAATTGGGTGCCCCAATCGCCGACGTGGTTCTGACGAATCACGGTGTCACCCAGGAATTCCAATACGTTGGCGACGCCGTCGCCAATGATCGTTGAACGCAAATGGCCAACGTGCATTTCTTTGGCGAGATTGGGTGCGGACAGATCGACGACGACGCGCTGGGCCGGGCTGGCTCTGCGCACCGACAGCGTTGCATCGGCAAGCGCGGTGTCCAGTCGAGTGGCGAGCGCTTGGGTATTCTGGAAGAAGTTGAGGAAACCAGGGCCTGCGATTTCGACTTTGGTGATTTGCTCGTCGGCAGGCAGCGCAGTAATGAGCTTCTCGGCCAGATCACGAGGTTTCATGCCCGCAGGCTTGGCCAGCATCATGGCGATGTTGCTGGCGAAATCGCCGTTTTTCTTGTCTCGGGCGTTCTCCACCTGAATCGCTGGCGTCAGTCCTTCCGGCAAAACGCCATCAAGGACGAGTTGACTAAGGGCCTGTTGAATCAGCTGGCGAATGGTGTCTTTCATGATGCTCTCTTCGACCGCAAGCGCGGCAGCGCCTGGATGCGCGGGTGGAAAAACTGGGCATTATCCGTTTCCGGAGCCGCCTTGCCAACCGCATTGGATGCGCGGTTGGGCGTACGGTATCAATTGCAGGAGTGCGCTTGCCCGCGATAGCGGTGTGTCAGCCACCAGAAATAGTGAATGTGACGACGCATTCGCGGGCAAGCGCGCTCCTACAGATTTTTCGTTTAATACAAATCCACGGGGTCCACGTCCAGAGACCACCTGACTTGCCTGCCGCTGGGCATGTTTTCCAGCGCCAGCATCCACGTTGCCAGCAATTTGTGCAGCGGCGCCCGCGCATTGGCCTGGACCAGTAACTGTGCACGGTAGCGACCGGCTCGACGTTCCATGGGCGCTGGCACCGGGCCCAGCAGTTCGATGCCGCCCAGCTTCATGTCTGCCAGCAGTTGCTCCGCGTGGGTGCAGGCTTCGTCGAGAAACTCTTCGGCCTGATTGGGTTTGTGCGCTTCGGCCCGCAAAAGCGCCAAGTGGGAAAAGGGCGGTAGCCCCGCAGCCCGACGCTCGCTCAAAGCTTGCTCCGCGAAAGCGAAATACCCTTGTTCCGTCAGCTGAATCAGCAAGGGATGTTCAGCCAGATGCGTCTGGATAATTACCCGGCCTGGCTCTTCGGCGCGTCCCGCCCGTCCCGCGACCTGAACGATCAACTGCGCCATGCGTTCGCTGGCGCGGAAGTCGCCGGAAAACAACCCGCCGTCTGCATCGAGAATCGACACCAGTGTCACGCGAGGAAAGTGATGCCCTTTGGCGAGCATTTGCGTGCCGACCAAAATGCACGGGTTGCCCTTTTGAATGGTGGTGAACAGTTGGTTCATCGCGTCCTTTCGCGATGTGCTGTCGCGGTCGACGCGCAACACCGGATAGTCCGGAAACAAGATCGCCAGCCGTTCCTCAGCGCGTTCGGTGCCTGCGCCAACGGGACGCAAATCGACCTTGCCGCACGACGGGCAATTACGCGGCACACGTTCAACATGGCCGCAGTGGTGGCAGCGCAGCTCGCCTGAACGTTGATGCACGGTCATGCGCGCATCACAGCGGGTGCATTCCGACAGCCAGCCGCAGTCATGGCAGAGCAGCGTGGGCGCAAAGCCGCGACGGTTGAGAAACACCAGTACCTGTTGGCCTGCCGCCAGGGTTTGTCCGATGGCTTGCTGCATCGGCCCGGAAATTCCGCTGTCCAGTGGACGGCTTTTTACGTCCAGGCGCAGGAAGCGTGGTTGTTGTGCACCACCGGCCCGCTGATTCAGTCGCAAGAGCGCATAACGGCCGGTGTAGGCGTTATGCAGGCTCTCCAGCGAGGGAGTCGCCGAGCCCAGTACGATGGGGATATCTTCCTGGCGCGCCCGCACCAGCGCCAGATCCCGCGCGTGATAGCGCAGGCCTTCCTGCTGTTTATAGGAGCCGTCGTGCTCTTCGTCGATGATGATCAGCCCCGGGTTTTTCATCGGCGTGAACAGGGCGGATCGCGTACCGATAATGATGTCCGCCTCGCCGTCGCGCGCCGCAAGCCACGCGTCGAGACGGTCGCGATCATTGACCGCCGAATGGACCAGCGCGATGCGTGCGTTGAAGCGCTGTTCAAAGCGCGCCAGGGTCTGAGGGCCGAGGTTGATCTCGGGGATCAGCACAAGCGCCTGCTTGCCCGCTTCGAGGGTCTCGCGGATCAGTTGCAAATAGACTTCGGTTTTGCCGCTGCCAGTGACGCCCGCCAGTAATGAGGCATGAAAGCCGCCGAAGCCTGCGCGAATCGCTTCATACGCTGCACGCTGCTCGGGGTTTAGCGGGAGTTCCGGTTGCGCCAGCCAATGTTCATGGCGTTCCACCGGCTTGTGGCAGCGCACCTCGACCTGCACCAACTCTTTGGCCAGCAGCAGATTGAGGCTTTCGCGGTTGAGCATCAGCTTGCTCAGCAGTTGATGGGCCACGCCGTGCGGGTGTTGCGCCAGCGTGGTCAGCGCTTCCTTCTGCCGAGGTGCGCGGGCGATGCGCGGATCATCGACGCTGGCGTTGGGCGCGATCTGCCAGAACCGCTCCTGGCGTGACTCTGCCGGCTCCCCTTGACGCAACAGCACCGGCAACGCCCAGCTCAACGTGTCACCCAGGCTGTGCTGGTAATACTGCGCCGTCCACAAACACAGCTTGAACAGCGCAGGCGGCAGCGGCGCTTCGCCGTCCAGCACCGCAATTGCGTGCCTTAGCTTGTCGGCCGGGACGTCACTCTGGTCGGCAACTTCCACCAGAATGCCGATCATTTCTCTGCGCCCAAACGGCACTCTCACACGCATGCCGGGCTGCAGGTCGCTGCCTGCCACGCCAGCGGGTGCCAGATAGTCGAACAGGCGGCGCAATGGCGAGGGCAGGGCGAGGCGCAGAATGGCGTCGGGCACGCGGAGGGTTTCCTGTTACGGAGTATGACGAAGGGCGCGATCTTAGCAGACGACCGGTGTGAACGTCGGCTTGCGTGGTTTGCAATGTCTGGTACTATGCGCGGCCTAATTCCGTGCGGTATTCAACAATAGTGTTGGGTGGCGGCACGCTAGCCTGAGGAAGTATCCATGAAAGCTGATATCCATCCAGTTTACGAAGCCATTGACGCAACCTGCAGCTGCGGCAATGTCATCAAAACCCGTTCCACACTGGCCAAGCCTTTGAGCCTGGACGTGTGCAACGAGTGCCACCCGTTCTACACCGGCAAGCAAAAGACTCTGGACATCGGCGGTCGTGTCGACAAGTTCAAGTCGCGTTTCGGTGCGTTCGGCGCAACCAAAGCTCCTGCTGCAGAGTAAGGTTGGTCGTTCTGGGGTTTCCAATGGGTTTCTCCAGGCTGCTTAAAAAGGCGTCCCTCACGGGCGCCTTTTTTATGTCCGCGATTTGGCTGCCTGCCGCCAGCGCGCTTTGCCCGGCGCCGGCCTCGCTGCCGACAGCGCAAGTACAGCGCGTGGTGGATGGCGATACGTTGCGTCTGGTTGACGGGCGCAGCGTACGGATGATCGGCATCAACACGCCGGAAACCGGCAAGAAGGGTCAAACTTCCCAGCCGTTTGCCGATGCTGCCAAGCGGCGCCTGCAAGCGCTGGTCGATCAGGGCGACGGCCAGGTCAGTGTGCGGGTGGGCGAGCAAGCCACAGATCATTACGGGCGCACGCTCGCGAACGTATTTGGCCGCGACGGTGCCAATCTTGAGGCTCAGTTGTTGGCCGAAGGCCTAGGGTTTCTGGTTGCAGTCTCGCCCAATGTTGCGCTCGTCGATTGCCAGCAGTCGGCTGAGCAAGTAGCCCGCCGCGCCGGGCTTGGGCTGTGGCGCAACGCCCAGGTGCAATCGCCTGATCAGATCGCCACCGGCGGTTTTGCACTGATCTCGGGGCGGGTCACCGATGTGCAGCGCAATAAAGGCGGAACCTGGATCGAATTTGGCGACGCCCTCGTGTTGCGCATTGCGCCCGAGCTTGCCAGCCAATTCGATAACGCCATGCTTGCACGGCTCAAAGGCCAGCAGGTTGAAGTCCGCGGCTGGGTGGTCGACCGCTCAAGGCGTGGCGGTCTCAGGCCGGGTCAGCCGCGATGGATGATGCCTATTACTCATCCAGTCATGCTGAATACAATTTCTCGATAAATCGTATACATCGCTCGCTTCATATTGTGAGCAAGCCAGTCCGCGTAGCTCGCGGCTCTACGCTGAAAGTCGTATATTCCGGAGCTTGACACGAGTGACTCGCCAGTCTTGTTAGGACTTTCTGACTTGCGTATGCTCCTCGGTCCGTCTGTCCAACAGCAAAAAAGCGGAATGCCCCCCATGTCAGATTTGAAAACTGCCGCTCTCGAATACCACGCCCTTCCTCGTCCGGGGAAGCTGAGCGTCGAACTCACCAAAGCCACCGCGACCGCACGCGATCTGTCGTTGGCTTACAGCCCGGGTGTTGCCGAGCCGGTCCGCGAAATCGCTCGTGACCCTGAACTGGCCTACAAATACACCGGCAAGGGAAATCTGGTTGCGGTCATCTCCGACGGCACTGCTATTCTCGGCCTGGGCAACCTCGGCCCGTTGGCTTCCAAACCTGTCATGGAAGGCAAGGGCGTGCTGTTCAAGCGCTTTGCCGGCATCGACGTATTCGACATCGAAGTCGACTCCGAAAGCCCACAAGCCTTCATCGACACCGTCAAGCGGATCTCCATCACTTTCGGCGGTATCAACCTGGAAGACATCAAGGCACCTGAGTGCTTTGAGATCGAAAAAGCCCTGATCGAGCAGTGCGACATTCCTGTGTTCCACGATGACCAGCACGGCACCGCGATTGTTACTGCGGCCGGCATGATCAACGCACTTGAAATCGCCGGTAAAAACCTGGAGTCGGCAAAGATCGTCTGCCTGGGCGCTGGCGCTGCTGCCATCTCCTGCATGAAGTTGCTGGTGAGCATGGGGGCGAAGATCGAAAACATCTTCATGGTCGACCGCAGTGGTGTGGTTCATGACGGTCGCACCGACCTGAACCAGTACAAGGCTCAGTTCGCGCATTCGACCGAAAAACGCACATTGGCTGATGCCCTTGATGGCGCTGACGTGTTCGTGGGCCTGTCGGGCCCTAACCTGTTGAGCGCTGATGGCCTCAAGTCCATGGCTGCCAACCCGATCGTGTTTGCCTGCTCGAACCCTGATCCGGAAATCTCCCCGGAACTGGCGCACGCTACCCGTAACGACGTGATCATGGCGACCGGTCGCTCGGACTACCCGAACCAGGTCAACAACGTATTGGGCTTCCCGTTCATTTTCCGTGGTGCACTGGACGTTCGTGCCAAGCGCATTAACGAAGAAATGAAGATCGCCGCCGCTAACGCCCTGCGCGAACTGGCGAAGCTGCCGGTGCCTCAGGAAGTCTGCGACGCCTATGGTGGCATCAAGCTGGAGTTCGGTCGTGAGTACATCATTCCGAAGCCCATGGACAGCCGCCTGCTGGGCCTGATCTCCGATGCCGTCGCCAAGGCTGCTATCAAGACCGGCGTGGCAACCCTGCCTTATCCGAAGCACTACCCGCTCAATAGCGTGGATGAAGTGTTCAACGGCTAAAAAGCAGTTGCCCATAAAAAACCCAGCCTTGCGCTGGGTTTTTTTATGGGCTCAAAGCTTCAAGCTTCAAGCTTCAAGTGATAAGCCTGACTGCGCTCCTGCTTGCAGCTTGAGGCTTCAAGCTTGCAGCTGCTTTTAGAAAAGATCTATCGGCGCCCCTTCGTCCGCCGGCAATGGGCTGCCCGGTGCCGGTGCGCCGCCCATCTCATTCACGCTAGGTGGCGTGTCTTCGCTTTTGAACAGCTCGAAGAATGCATTCGGTGTACTCGGCGTCGCTGCGCGGCCGCTGATCGGATCAACGCGCAGGCTAAGGATGCCATCCGGTTCGGCCTGGACATGCGGCGGCTTGTCTTTCAGCGCGGCGCTCATGTAGCTCATCCAGATTGGCAGGGCGACGGTGCCGCCAAATTCATGACGGCCCAGGCTCTCCGGTTGATCGAAGCCGGTCCATACCGTAGTCACGTAATCCGCGTTGTAACCCGTGAACCACGCGTCTTTCGAGTCGTTGGTTGTACCGGTTTTACCGGCGATGTCCGGACGGTTCATCGACAGCGCACGGCGCCCTGTGCCGCGCTTGATCACATCCTGCAACATGCTGTTGAGGATGTAAGTGGTTCGGCCATCGACGATGCGTTCGGCGACTACCGGCGCTGGCGCCTCACCCGTGTCTGTGACCGCATTGGGCACCACATTGGCAGTCAGTGCAGGCGTCTGCGGCGCTGCGAATGTTGCAGTGTCACCGGTGGCGGTCGCGCTGACCGCTTTTGGATCAGCAGGCACGGCGGGAACGGTCGGCGGGTTGGCAACGAACAGCGTCTTGCCTTCGCGATCGTCGATTTTCTGAATCAGGTACGGCGTGACCTTGTAGCCGCCATTGGCGAACGCGCTCCATCCCCCGACGACTTCCATCGGTGTCAGCGTCGCGGTGCCCAGTGCCAGCGACAGGTTGCGCGGCAGGTCCTGCTTGTTAAAGCCAAAGCGTGTGATGTAGTTGATAGCCGTGTCGATGCCCAGGCTTTGCAAGAGGCGGATCGACACTAGGTTGCGTGACTTGTAGAGCGCTTCGCGCAGGCGAATCGGGCCAAGGAAGGTGCCGTTATCGTTCTTCGGACGCCACTCTTTGTCCTGATACTGATCGACGAACACGATAGGCGCGTCGTTCACCAGGCTGGCAGCGGTATAGCCGTTATCCAGTGCCGCCGAGTACAGGAAGGGTTTAAAGCTGGAACCTGGCTGACGCTTGGCCTGCATCGCACGGTTGTAGTTGCTCTGTTCGAAGGCAAATCCGCCGACCAGGGCGCGAATGGCACCGTTTTGCGGGTCCAGCGACACGAGCGCGCTTTGCGCGACAGGCATCTGGCTGAATTTCAGTGAGCCGTCGGCCTGGCGCTGTACTCGAATCAAGTCGCCCACGTGCGCCACGTCGGCTGGGCCTTTGGGATTGGCGCCGACGCTGTTGGTGTTCAGGTAGCTGCGCGCCCACTTCATGCTGTCCCAGGCAACGGTTTCTTCTTTCGTACCGTCGCGGGTCAGGACGCGGATACCAGTCTTGTCGACCTGGCTGACAATCGCAGGCTCCAGCGTGCTGATGGTGCGTTGCTTGGTCAGCTCCTGCACCCAGGCATCACGCGTCAGGCCGGGGAAGCGGCTCTCGGGGCCACGATAACCGTGGCGCTGGTCGTATTCGATCAAGCCGTTCTGCACGGCGGTATTGGCGTCTTCCTGGAGCGTACTCGGAATGGTGGTAGTGACGCGGAAGCCTTCGGTATAGGCCTCGCTGCCGTACCGACCTACCATCTCCGCGCGCGCCATCTCGGCGATGTACGGGGCGTTAACTTCAGGGCTCTGCACGTGGTAGCTGGCGTTGATCGGTTCAGCCAAAGCCACTTTATAGGTGTTTTCGTCAATTTTGCCGAGCTTGAACATGCGCCCCAGAATCCAGTCGCGGCGCTCTTTTGCTCGCGTCGGGTTGGCCAGTGGGTTAAAGCGTGATGGCGCTTTGGGCAAGCCTGCGATCATGGCCATCTGTGCGACGCTCAAGTCGCGAATCGATTTGCCGTAATAGACCTGTGCCGCGGCTTCGATGCCATAGGCGCGATTGCCGAGGTAAATCTTGTTGACGTACAACTCAAGGATCTCGTCCTTGGTAAGTTGGCGCTCGATTTGCAAGGCGAGAAGAATCTCGGTGGTTTTGCGAGAAAAACTGCGCTCGCTCGTCAAGAAGTAGTTTTTGGCGACCTGCATGGTGATCGTCGAGCCGCCTGATTGAATATGGCCACTCTTAACCAGTTGGCTGGCAGCGCGCATCAGGCTGCTGGGGTCGACGCCATAGTGATTGGCGAAGTTGTCATCCTCGGCGGACAACAGGGCATGAATGAAATTGGGCGGAATATCGGCGAAACGGATCGGAGAGCGGCGCATTTCGCCAAACTCGGCAATCAGTTTTCCGTCACTGCTGAACACCCGCAGTGGGATTTGCAGCTGGATATTCTTCAGCGTATCGACAGAGGGCAGGGTCGGGGCCAGGTAAAGGAAGGCACCGCTCAGACCGAGCAGCAGCCCGCAAACGATAGCGACGAATGACCACCAGAAAAACTTCAGCAGGCGTATCAAGGCGTTTGGATTTCCAGAAAAAAGAATGGGTTAAGCGCAGGCATTTACAAATGAACACGCCTTGAAGCTTCATTACACGAAAAAAACGCTCGGCATTATAAGCATTTTTCGTCGTCGAGCGTTATTTGCGCTACTGTCAAGGCAGCTCGCAGTGGCACGGCTTAACAAAGCGTCCGTAAGTGACGGAATCTCATAGGGAATCGGTTGTGTTCGAACTCTTCAGTAAGAAGGCCAACACCCTTCTAGGGATCGATATTAGCTCCACCTCGGTAAAACTCCTTGAATTGAGTCGTTCCGGCACTCGTTACAAAGTCGAGTCCTACGCGGTCGAGCCTCTGCCAGCCAATGCGGTGGTGGAAAAAAATATTGCCGAGCTCGAAGGAGTCGGCAGTGCTTTGACGCGCTTGCTGGTAAAAGCCAAGACAAATGTCAAAAACACGGCGGTTGCAGTCGCAGGTTCCGCCGTTATTACCAAGACTATCGAGATGGATGCCGGTCTTTCTGACGATGAGATGGAAAACCAGCTCAAGATCGAAGCCGACCAATACATTCCCTATCCGCTGGAAGAAGTGGCTATCGATTTCGAGGTTCAGGGCTATTCGCCCCGCAACCCTGAGCGTGTCGAAGTGCTGCTTGCCGCCTGCCGCAAAGAAAACGTCGAGGTGCGCGAAGCCGCTCTGGCGCTTGCCGGCCTGACCGCCAAGGTCGTCGATGTTGAAGCCTATGCGCTGGAGCGCTCGTTCGGTTTGTTGTCGGCGCAGCTTGGCCATGATCACGAGCAGTTGACTGTGGCCGTGATCGACATCGGCGCCACCATGACCACCCTCAGCGTGCTGCACAACGGGCGCATCATTTATACGCGTGAACAATTATTTGGCGGCCGCCAGTTGACCGAAGAAATCCAGCGTCGCTACGGGCTGTCGGTGAACGAGGCCGGTCTTGCGAAGAAGCAGGGTGGCTTGCCCGACGACTACACCATGGAAGTGCTGCAACCGTTCAAGGATGCCGTGGTGCAACAGGTTTCCCGCTCGCTGCAATTCTTCTTCGCTGCTGGCCAGTACAACAGCGTCGACTACATCATGCTGGCCGGCGGTACGGCCTCCATTTCCGGGCTGGATCACTTGATTCAACAGCGCATCGGCACCCCGACGATGGTTGCCAACCCCTTTGCCGACATGGCGCTCAGTGCAAAGGTCAACGCCGGTGCTCTGGCCAGTGACGCGCCTGCATTGATGATCGCCTGCGGATTGGCGTTGAGGAGCTTCGACTAATGGCTCGGATCAACCTTTTGCCGTGGCGCGAGCAGCTTCGCGAAGAGCGCAAAAAGCGTTTTCTCACGGCCTTGGCGGGCGTGTTGGTGCTGGGCATTGGCGCCGTGTTGCTGGCCGACCAGTACATCAGCAGCGCGATTGCTCACCAGAACGCGCGTAACCAGTTCATCACCACTGAAATCGTCCAGCTCGATGCGCGCATCAAAGAGATCAGCGAGCTGAAGGCGCGCCGTAAGCAATTGCTGGAACGCATGAAGATCATTCAAGACCTGCAAGGAAATCGGCCCATCATCGGGCGCATTTTTGACCAACTGGCACGCACGCTGCCCGACGGCGTGTATTTCAGTGAAGTGAAGATGACCGACCAACTCATCAGCATTGCCGGCTCGGCAGAATCAAACAATCGCGTCTCCGACCTGCTGCGCAATCTGGATGCGTCTGACTGGCTGGAGGCGCCGAGCCTCACTGAAGTCAAAGCGACGACGGCCGGTGCCGTGGATCAGGCCAACACCTTTCAGCTGACCGTGCGCCAGACGCAGCCTGCCATTGAGGGGGTCAAGCCATGAGTGCTCCCGAATGGCTGGAAAGCCTGCGCAAGATCGACATCGGCGACCTGGACCTCAACAATCTGGGCTCCTGGCCAGCAGCAGTCAAAACCATTGCCGGCGTGCTGCTGTTGGTGCTGGTGCTGTCCGGCGGCTACTTCTTTTATATTCAGGACATGCAGGCTCAGCTGGATCAGGCGCGTGCCAGTGAGGTCACGCTCAAAGAGCAGTTCTCAAGCAAGGCGTTTCAGGCCGCCAACCTGCCCGCGTACAAAACCCAGATGACCGAGATGGAAAACACTTTCGGCGCGCTGCTCCGGCAATTGCCCAGCGACACTGAGGTGCCAGGATTACTCGAAGACATCACTCGCACCGGCTTGGGCAGTGGGTTGGAGTTCGAAGAGATCAAGTTGCTGCCGGAGGCGGCGCAGCAGTTTTATATCGAACTGCCGATACAGATCACGGTGGTCGGTAATTACCACGACCTCGCAACGTTCGTGAGCGGCGTGGCCAGCCTGCCGCGTATCGTCACTTTGCACGACTTCGACATCAAACCGGTTGATCCCAAGACGCCGAACAAGCTACGCATGAGCATTCTGGCCAAGACCTACCGCTACAACGATAAAGGACTGCAGAAATGAGGGCGGCGCGATGGTTGTGCGTCAGTGTGGCGCTCATGGGGCTTGCAGGCTGCAATAACGAAAGCGAGTTTAGCGATCTGACCCAGTTCATGAACGACGTTCGCGCACGGCCAGTGGGGACGATCGAGCCACTGCCGAAATTTCGTCCTTATGAAGCATTTACTTACGCGGCCTCCAGCTTGCGCAGCCCGTTCCAGCCGCCGGTCAAGATCGATCTGACCAAGCGTCAAAAAGGCTCGCTACTGGTTCAGCCCGATCTGACGCGGGTCAAGCAGTTCCTCGAAGGCTTCAACATCGAAATCTTCGAGATGGTCGGCACAATCAGCAATCCATCCGGCACGTTTGCGCTGCTGCGTGGCGCTGGCGGTGTGCATCGGGTCAAGGTGGGTGACTATCTGGGGCGCAACGATGGCCGGATCGTCGCGATTACCGACTCCGCAGTAGAAGTAATAGAAATCGTTCCTGATGGAGAGGGAGCGTGGCTTGAGCGGCCGCGCAGCATTTCCCTGAAAGAGCGCTCATGACAATGGCAAGCAAGCGAAACGCCTTCGGGTCTGCACAGTGGTGGAATTTGATCATGAACAGGATTCTTTCGATTATCGGCGTATCGCTATGGATGGCGATGGTTTCGCCGATTCTCCAGGCGGCCAATCTCAAAACCCTGGACGTCGCTGCATTGCCGGGGGATCGGGTCGAATTAAAACTGTCCTTCGACGGTCCCGTGGCTGCGCCGCGCGCCTACACGACCGAACAGCCGGCGCGTATTGCGCTGGACCTGCCCGGGGTGACGAGTCAGTTGGCAATCAAGAGTCGTGACCTGGGCTCAGGCAACGCGCACAGCGTCGTGGTCGTCGAGGCCAAGGATCGCACGCGTGTGGTCATCAACATGACGGTGTTGGCGCCCTACAGCTCAAGGGTGGAAGGCAATAACCTGTTCGTGGTGATCGGCCAGGGCGCTTCGGCGGCTCAGGGCTCTCAGCCGAGCACTGCCTTGGGCGCACCGCGTGTTGGCACCGCGCCCGCGTTGGCAAAGCCTGCTCCCAAGCCCTATGCCCCCGTGGGCAAGTCTGTCAGGAACGTAGATTTTCAACGCGGCGAGCTGGGTGAAGGCAACGTTGTCATCGAGTTGAGCGATGCCGGTATTGCACCGGATATTCAGGAAAGCGGTGGCAAGATCCGGGTCGATTTCGCCAAGACCCAACTGCCGGAAAAGCTGCGCGTTCGCCTGGACGTAAAGGATTTCGCGACCCCGGTTCAATATGTGAATTCCAGCGTCAGCGGTGACAAGGCAAGCATCCTGATCGAGCCCTCCGGTGCGTTTGATTATTCAGCCTTTCAAACCGAGAACAAGCTCACCATCAGCGTGCGCCCTCTGACCAATGAAGACCTTGACCGCCGCAACGCCGAGAAGCTGGTCTACACCGGCGAAAAACTCTCGCTGAATTTTCAGGACATTGATGTGCGCTCGGTTCTGCAACTGATCGCCGATTTCACCAACCTCAATCTGGTGGCCAGTGATACGGTTCAGGGTGGAATTACCCTGCGTCTGCAAAACGTGCCGTGGGATCAGGCGCTGGACCTGGTGCTCAAGACCAAAGGTCTGGACAAGCGCAAGATCGGTAACGTGTTGCTGGTCGCGCCGGCAGATGAAATCGCCGCACGCGAGCGTCAGGAACTGGAGTCGCTCAAGCAGATTGCCGAGCTGGCGCCGCTGCGCCGTGAATTGCTGCAAGTGAACTACGCCAAGGCTGCGGACATCGCGAAGCTGTTCCAGTCGGTGACCAGCGCAGAGGCCAAGTCCGATGAGCGTGGCTCGATCACCGTCGACGACCGCACCAACAACATCATTGCCTACCAGACCCAGGATCGCCTGGATGAGCTGCGCCGTATCGTGTCGCAACTCGACATCCCGGTCCGTCAGGTGATGATCGAGGCGCGCATCGTCGAGGCTAACGTCGACTACGACAAGGCGTTGGGTGTGAGCTGGGGTGGATCCGCCAACCGGGGCAACTTCACCGCGGGCGGTGGCGGTACGGTGACCAGTGCGGCGGGCACTGTCACCAACGCACCCTATGTTGACTTGGGCGTGGCCAGTCCGAGTTCCTCGATTGGCTTGGGCTTCATCACCAACAACACGGTGCTGGACCTTGAACTGAGTGCCATGGAGAAATCCGGCAACGGAGAAATCGTCTCGCAACCCAAGGTCGTGACCTCGGACAAGGAGACCGCCAAGATCCTCAAAGGTACGGAAGTGCCGTATCAAGAGGCCAGTTCGAGCGGTGCGACGTCGGTTTCGTTTAAAGAAGCATCGTTGTCGCTGGAGGTCACTCCGCAGATCACGCCTGACAACCGCATCATCATGGAAGTCAAAGTCACCAAGGATGAGCCGGACTACATCAACACCGTGCTCGGCGTGCCGCCCATCAAGAAAAACGAAGTCAACGCCAAGGTGCTGGTTGCCGACGGTGAAACCATCGTGATTGGTGGTGTGTTCTCCAATACGCAGAGTAAAGTCGTCGACAAAGTGCCATTTCTCGGCGATGTGCCGTATCTTGGCCGCCTCTTCCGGCGGGATGTGGTTTCGGAGAAAAAATCCGAGCTGTTGGTGTTCCTCACTCCGCGTATCATGAACAACCAGGCGATTGCTGTGAGTCGTTGATTCTGTGCGAAATTTAATACTTGTGGGGCCGATGGGTGCTGGCAAAAGCACCATCGGCCGCTTGCTGGCCAAAGAGCTTCGACTGCCGTTCAAGGATTCCGACAAGGAAATCGAACTGCGCACGGGTGCCAATATCCCCTGGATTTTCGACAAGGAAGGCGAGGCAGGCTTTCGTGAGCGGGAACAAGCGATGATTGCCGAGCTCTGCGCTTGCGATGGCGTGGTGCTGGCAACCGGCGGTGGCGCGGTGATGCGTGAGGAGAACCGCCGCTCGCTGCATGCGGGCGGTCGGGTGGTGTATCTGCACGCCTCGGTCGAGCAACAGGTTGGTCGCACTTCCAGGGACCGTAACCGGCCGTTATTGCGTACCGCGGACCCTGGCAGGGTGCTGCGCGAGCTGCTGACAATCCGCGATCCGCTCTATCGCGAGATCGCCGACATCATCATCGAAACCGATGAGCGGCCGCCGCGAATGGTCGTTCTTGATATTCTCGCCCTGTTGGCCGAGCTTCCTCCCCGTTAAAGCGCAGACGGAAATGCGCTATCCTCGGCGACCATAAAAAGCAGGGTCGTGATATGGCTCTGCGCCATCGCTTGTATCGATGCACCACTCAGTGCATCCAAGCGTCCAAATCGTTGAACAGTGTGGGGACACATGCAGACACTTACAGTCGAGCTCGGCGAGCGCAGCTACCCGATTCATATTGGCGAAGGCTTGTTGGACCGGCCAGAGTTGCTCAAGCCGTACATTGCCGGCAGGCAGGTTGCGATCGTATCAAACGCAACTGTCGCGCCGCTGTACATGGAGCGCCTGACCAAAACGCTCGAAGGTTACAACGTCCTCCCTGTCGTGCTGCCCGACGGTGAGGCGTTCAAAAATTGGGAAACGCTCCAGCTTATTTTCGACGCTCTGCTAACCGCTCGGCATGATCGGCGCACCACCGTTATCGCCTTGGGCGGCGGGGTGATTGGCGATATGGCCGGTTTTGCGGCGGCCTGTTATCAGCGAGGTGTGGATTTCATTCAGGTGCCCACCACACTGTTGTCCCAGGTGGACTCTTCGGTGGGCGGTAAAACCGGCATCAATCACCCGCTCGGCAAGAACATGGTCGGTGCTTTTTATCAGCCGCAGGCGGTGCTGATCGACACCCAGACGCTCAATACGCTGCCTGCACGCGAGCTGTCTGCGGGTCTGGCCGAGGTCATCAAATATGGCTTGATCTGCGACGAGCCGTTTCTGACCTGGCTGGAAGAAAACGTCGACAAGCTGCGCGGCCTCGATCAGGCGACACTCACCACGGCTATCGAGCGGTCCTGTGCAGCAAAAGCTGACGTGGTCGGCGCCGATGAGCGTGAATCTGGCGTGCGGGCCACTCTCAATCTCGGTCACACGTTCGGCCACGCCATCGAAACCCAGATGGGCTATGGCGTCTGGCTGCACGGTGAAGCAGTTGCAGCGGGTACGGTCATGGCGCTTGAGATGTCGGCGCGTATGGGCTGGATTACCGAGCTGGAGCGTGATCGCGGGATTCGCCTTTTCATGCGCGCCGGGTTGCCCGTAGTGCCGCCTGAAGAAATGACGCCCGAGCAGTTCATCGAACACATGGCGATCGACAAGAAAGTGATCGACGGCCGCCTGCGTCTGGTTCTGCTGCGCCGGATGGGCGAAGCGGTTATCACTGACGAATATCCAAAAGAAGTACTACAGGCAACACTGGCTGCGGACTACCGCAGCTTGGTGGATCAGCTCAGAGGTTAATGAAAAATCCATGACTAGTTTGCACGCCGATGAGGCCTTCCTCGGTCATTACCAGTTGAGTCATGACCCCTTTGCCACTCGGGTTCCGGGCTTCAAGTTCTTCCCGGCCCAGCGTAAACCGGTGCTGGGTCAGCTTCACCACCTCGCTCGCTACAGCCAATTGCTGCTCGTCGTGACGGGCCCGCATGGCAGCGGCAAGACCTTGCTGCGTCAGGCGCTGGTTGCCAGCACCAACAAGCAATCAGTGCAGAGCGTCGTGGTTTCAGCGCGCGGCGCAGGTGATGCGTCGGGCGTACTGCGTCAAGTGGCTCAGGCGCTGAACGTTGCTCAGCCTGAGATGCATCCGATCCTGTCGCAGGTCGTCCAACTGGCGCTTACAGGCCAAGAGGTTTACATCCTGGTGGACGATGCCGAACAACTCGGCGAATCCGCACTCGAAGCGTTGTTGGGATTGGCTGCGGGCACTCCGGAAGGGCGTCCGCATGTCTTCCTGTTCGGCGAGGCATCGATCATTGATCGTCTGGATCAGCTGTGCGCTGAAACGGGCACCGAAGAAGAACGCTTCCACGTTATCGAGCTAGCGCCGTATACCGAAGAAGAAACCCGTGAGTATCTGGCTCAGCGCCTGGACGGAGCCGGACAAGGCATCGAAGTATTCAGTGCCGCGCAGATTACCGATATTCACGAACAGTCCGGTGGATGGCCGGGCGCGATCAACCAGGTCGCCCGCGATTCGATGATCGAAGCCATGATCGCCAGCCGCTCTGCGGTCAAGCGTCCAAGTATGGGGTTCAAAATGCCTAAGAAACACGTGTTGGCTTTAGGGGGCGTCGTGGTAGCGGCGTTGCTCGCTGCATGGCTGATTCCGGGTCGCAGCACCACGCCGACCACGGCTCCGGCCAATTCCCAGGCGCAGCTGCCGTTGGGACAGGGTCAGGCACCTGCCCAGCAATCCAATAATGGCGGACCGGCCATTGAATTCGCTGGTAACTCCCAGCCGATGCCGCTGCCGCTTGGCGGCAACTCGCAACCGGTGATGCGTGGGCCTCTGGCCGAAGCTGCCGGGTCTGGCGAAGGCGATGGTGAAGACGGCGGCGCTATGTCCAATCAGCCGCTGCAGCCACCGACCGTCACCACCACCGCGCCGCCGGCGGGCGCAGTGGCCAGCCCGGCGCCAACCCCGGCGCCGCGTCCTGCTCCAACGACTACCGCTAAACCTGCAACGCCAGCACCTGCCTCACCTGTTGCCAAGCCTGCCCCGGCACCGACCCAGGTCGCGACTGCAAAACCAGCACCCAAGCCTGCCGAAAAGCCAGCCGCAGCAGCGGCCGGTGTTGGCAGTGGCTGGTACGCCGGTCAGGCAGCGGCTCACTACGTTGTGCAGATTCTGGGTACCAGTTCAGAAGCCACCGCGCAGAACTACGTGAAAGAGCAGGGCGGTGAGTACCGTTATTTCAAGAAGAGTCTGCAAGGTAAGCCGTTGTATGTCGTGACCTACGGCAGTTTCGCTGATCGCAATGCGGCGCTCGCCGCGATCAAGGCCTTGCCAGAGAAGGTTCAGGCTGGTAAACCTTGGCCTCGTACTGTCGGCAGTATCCAACAGGAACTCGCCACAGCTCGCTAATGACGCAGCGACCCTATCCGGGTCGCTCGCATGGCTCCCCTGATATTCACGCAAGCGTGCTGCTATTGAGCAGCGCGCCTTGTGGTGTCTGCTTTCCAGACGGCCATTGAACTTCGGGTTCGCTCCAGTCAGACTCGCAACAAAGCTCTGACTAGCACGAGAATCGCTATAAAACCTTTCACAAATGCGACATAAATTTGCGACGTTTCGTCGCCAAATTTGTGAGCTTTTGTGTCGGTGTGTACAATGACCTCCCTTTTGCTCCCGCAAAGCTGGCGAACGTCCAGCGTGGAAGGTAACAGGTTGAATTGAAAAGAAATTTGCCTCTGAAAAGGGGCAGCCTGGTGAGAATGTGTCTATGAAAGCAGGTCTGTACCATCCAGAAGAGTTCAAGGATAACTGTGGTTTTGGCCTGATCGCCCACATGCAGGGCGAACCGAGTCATCACCTGTTGCAGACGGCTATCGAAGCCCTGACCTGCATGACCCACCGTGGTGGGATCAACGCTGACGGCAAGACCGGTGACGGTTGCGGGCTTTTGATGCAAAAACCTGACACCTTCCTGCGCGCCATTGCCCAAGAGCATTTCGGCAGCGAACTTCCGCGTCAGTATTGTGTAGGCATGGTCTTCCTCAATCAGGACGACGCCCGCGCTGAAGCTGCGCGTGAAAACATGAACCGTGAAATCCTCGCCGCCGGCCTGACTCTGATCGGCTGGCGTCAGGTCCCGATCAACACCAGCGTCCTCGGCCGTCTGGCGCTTGAGCGCTTGCCGAAAATCGAGCAAGTTTTCGTAGGCGGCGAAGGCCTGAGCGATCAGCAATTCGCCATCAAGCTGTTCAGTGCGCGTCGCCGTTCGTCAGTGGCCAACGCCGCTGACAGCGACCACTACATCTGCAGCTTTTCGCACAAGACCATCATCTACAAAGGTCTGATGATGCCGGCCGACCTCACGGCCTTCTTCCCGGACCTGAGCGACGAACGCCTGCAAACCGCGATCTGCGTGTTCCACCAGCGCTTCTCCACCAATACTTTGCCGAAATGGCCGTTGGCTCAGCCTTTCCGCTTGCTTGCCCACAACGGCGAAATCAACACCATCACCGGCAACCGCAACTGGGCTCAGGCCCGTAGCACCAAGTTCGCCAACGAATTGATTCCGGATCTGGAAGAGCTCGGCCCGCTGGTCAACCGCGTAGGTTCGGACTCATCGAGCATGGATAACATGCTCGAGTTGATGGTCACCGGCGGCATTGATCTGTTCCGTGGCGTGCGCATGCTCGTACCGCCTGCATGGCAGAACGTCGAGACCATGGACCCGGATCTGCGGGCGTTTTATGAATTCAACTCCATGCACATGGAGCCGTGGGACGGCCCGGCCGGTATCGTGATGACCGAAGGTCGCCACGCCGTCTGCCTGCTCGACCGTAACGGTCTGCGCCCGGCGCGTTGGGTCACGACCAAAAACGGCTATATCACCCTGGCGTCGGAAATCGGCGTCTGGAACTACCAGCCCGAAGACGTCATTGCCAAAGGCCGTGTCGGACCGGGTCAGATCTTCGCCGTGGACACCGAAACCGGCCAGATTCTCGACACCGACGCCATCGACAGCCGCCTGAAATCCCGTCATCCGTACAAGCAATGGCTGCGCAAAAACGCCCTGCGCATTCAGGCTACCCTGGAAGACAGCGACCACGGTTCGGCGTTTTATAACGTCGAGCAGCTCAAGCAATACATGAAGATGTATCAGGTCACCTTCGAAGAGCGCGATCAGATATTGCGTCCGCTGGGCGAGCAAGGTCAGGAAGCCGTGGGTTCCATGGGCGACGACACGCCAATGGCTGTGCTGTCGCGCCGTGTGCGCACGCCGTACGACTATTTCCGCCAGCAGTTTGCGCAGGTCACCAACCCGCCGATTGACCCGCTGCGTGAAGCCATCGTCATGTCGCTGGAGATCTGCCTCGGTGCCGAGCGCAATATTTTCCAGGAGTCGCCTGAGCACGCTTCCCGCGTGATCCTCAGCTCGCCGGTCATCTCTCCGGCCAAGTGGCGCTCGCTGATGACGCTGGAGCGTCCGGGTTTTGATCGTCAGATCATCGACCTGAACTACGACGAAAACGTCGGCCTGGAAGCGGCAGTGCGCAACATTGCCGATCAGGCTGAAGAAGCTGCGCGCTCCGGCAAGACTCAGATCGTGTTGACCGACCGCCACATAGCGCCCGGCAAACTGCCGGTACACGCATCGCTGGCGACCGGCGCCGTGCATCACCGCCTGACCGAAAAAGGCCTGCGTTGCGACAGCAACATCCTGGTTGAGACCGCTACAGCACGCGACCCGCACCACTTTGCCGTATTGATCGGTTTCGGCGCCTCGGCGGTCTATCCGTTCCTGGCCTACGAAGTGCTGGGTGATTTGATCCGCACCGGCGAAGTGCTGGGTGACCTGTACGAGGTCTTCAAGAACTACCGCAAGGGCATCACCAAAGGCCTGCTGAAGATCCTGTCGAAGATGGGCATTTCAACCATCGCTTCGTACCGCGGCGCGCAGCTGTTCGAGGCCATTGGCCTGTCCGAAGAAGTCTGCGACCTGAGCTTTCGGGGTGTCCCGAGCCGGATCAAGGGCGCGCGTTTCGTCGACATCGAAGCCGAGCAGAAGGCTTTGGCTGCTGAGGCCTGGAGCCCGCGCAAGCCGATCCAGCAAGGTGGCCTGCTGAAGTTTGTCTACGGCGGCGAGTACCACGCCTACAACCCTGACGTCGTTGCAACGTTGCAAGCCGCTGTACAGCAGGGCGACTACAGCAAATTCAAGGAATACACCGCGCTGGTAGACAACCGTCCGGTGTCGATGATTCGTGACCTGCTCAAGGTCAAGGAGCTCGACACGGCGCTGCCGATTGACGAAATCGAGCCGCTGGAGATGATCCTCAAGCGCTTTGACTCGGCGGGTATCTCGCTCGGCGCACTGTCGCCTGAGGCACACGAAGCGTTGGCCGAGGCGATGAACCGCCTGGGTGCGCGTTCCAACTCTGGCGAGGGCGGCGAAGACCCTGCGCGCTACGGCACCATCCGCAGCTCCAAGATCAAGCAGATCGCAACGGGTCGTTTCGGCGTGACGCCGGAGTACCTGGTCAACGCGGACGTACTGCAGATCAAAGTCGCGCAAGGCGCAAAACCGGGCGAGGGCGGTCAATTGCCAGGTGGCAAGGTCAACGGCCTGATCGCCAAGCTGCGCTATGCAGTGCCGGGCGTGACGCTGATCTCGCCTCCGCCGCACCACGACATCTACTCGATCGAAGACTTGTCGCAGCTGATTTTCGACCTCAAGCAGGTCAATCCAGAAGCGCTGGTCTCGGTGAAGCTGGTGGCAGAAGCGGGCGTCGGCACGATTGCGGCCGGTGTGGCCAAGGCCTACGCCGACCTGATCACCATTTCCGGCTACGACGGCGGCACCGGCGCATCGCCGCTGTCCTCGATCAAATACGCGGGCTCGCCGTGGGAAATCGGTCTGGCCGAAACCCACCAGACCCTGCGTGGCAACGACCTGCGCGGCAAGGTGCGGGTGCAGACCGACGGTGGTCTGAAAACCGGCCTGGACGTCATCAAAGCAGCCATTCTCGGCGCTGAAAGCTTCGGCTTCGGCACCGCGCCAATGATCGCGCTGGGCTGCAAATACCTGCGTATCTGTCATTTGAACAACTGCGCAACCGGCGTCGCCACCCAGAACGAGAAGCTGCGCAAGGACCACTACATCGGTACTGTCGATATGGTGATCAACTTCTTCACCTACGTGGCCGAAGAAACCCGCGAGTGGCTTGCCCGCTTGGGCGTGCGCTCTCTGGAGGAGTTGATCGGTCGTACTGATCTGCTGGAAATCCTGCCGGGCGAAACCGCCAAGCAGCAGCACCTGGACCTGACGCCGCTGTTGGGCAGCGATCACATCCCGGCTGACAAACCCCAGTTCAGCCAGGTTGAGCGCAACCCTCCGTTCGACAAGGGCCTGCTGGCCGAGAAGATGGTCGAACTGGCCAAGCCTTCTATCGTCGCCAAGAGTGGCGGCGATTACTCGATGAACATCTGCAACTGCGACCGCTCGATTGGCGCCCGGATCTCCGGCGAAATTGCCAAGCTCCATGGCAACCAGGGCATGAACGATGCACCGGTGACATTCCGCTTCAAGGGCACTGCAGGCCAGAGCTTTGGCGTATGGAACGCCGGCGGCTTGAACATGTACCTCGAAGGCGACGCCAACGATTACGTCGGCAAGGGCATGACCGCTGGCAAGCTGGTGATCGTGCCGCCTAAAGGCAGCCCGTTCAAAACCCAGGACAGCGCGATCATCGGCAACACCTGTCTGTACGGCGCGACCGGCGGCAAGCTGTTTGCAGCGGGCACGGCGGGCGAGCGTTTTGCGGTGCGTAACTCGGGTGCTCACACCGTTGTGGAAGGCACGGGCGATCACTGCTGCGAATACATGACCGGCGGTTTCGTCTGTGTATTGGGCAAAACCGGATACAACTTCGGTTCCGGCATGACCGGTGGTTTCGCCTACGTGCTTGACCAGGACAACAGCTTCGTTGACCGGGTCAATCATGAGCTGGTTGAGATCCAGCGCATCAGCGGTGAGGCGATGGAGTCGTATCGCAACCACTTGGAACACGTGCTCGCCGAATACGTTGAAGAGACCGACAGTGAGTGGGGCCGCAACCTCTGGGAAAACCTGGATGACTACCTGCGCCGCTTCTGGCTGGTCAAGCCAAAGGCCGCAAGCCTCAAATCTTTGCTATCGAGTACCCGCGCGAATCCGCAGTAAAAGCAGCTACAAGCGGCAAGTTTCAAGCCGCAAGCTAAAGGCAGTGCGCGAGTGCCTGCGAATACGATTCTTGCAGCTTGAAGCTTGAAGCTTGAGGCTGCTGTTAGAGGTTCTAGAGAATGGCCGAACGTCTCAATAACGACTTTCAATTCCTTGATGTCGGGCGTAAAGACCCGAAGAAGAAGCTGCTGCGCCAACGCAAGAAGGAGTTCGTGGAGATCTACGAACCCTTCAAGCCTCAGCATTCGGCTGATCAGGCTCATCGCTGCCTGGGTTGCGGCAACCCGTACTGTGAGTGGAAGTGCCCTGTGCACAACTTCATTCCCAACTGGCTGAAGCTCGTGGCCGAGGGCAACATCCTCGCTGCCGCCGAGCTGTCGCATCAGACCAACACGCTGCCGGAAGTGTGCGGTCGGGTCTGCCCGCAAGACCGTCTTTGTGAGGGCGCGTGTACGCTCAACGATGGCTTTGGCGCAGTGACCATTGGCTCCGTCGAGAAGTACATCACCGACACCGCGTTCGCCATGGGCTGGCGTCCGGACATGTCACGCGTGGTGCCTAACGGTAAACGTGTAGCGATCATCGGCGCTGGACCTGCTGGCCTCGGCTGCGCTGACGTGCTGGTGCGTGGCGGCGTGAAGCCGGTGGTGTTCGACAAGAACCCTGAAATCGGTGGCTTGCTGACCTTCGGTATCCCCGAGTTCAAGCTCGAAAAAACCGTACTGAGTAACCGCCGCGAAGTCTTCACCGGCATGGGCATTGAATTCCGCCTCAATACCGAAATCGGCAGAGACATCAGCGTCGATCAGTTGCTGGAAGAGTTCGATGCCGTGTTCATGGGCATGGGCACTTACACGTACATGAAGGGTGGCTTCCCTGGCGAAGACTTGCCGGGCGTGCACGATGCGCTGGATTTCCTCATCGCCAACGTCAACCGCAACATGGGTTTTGAAAAGGCGCCGGAAGACTTCGTCGACATGAAGGGCAAGAAGGTCGTAGTGCTCGGCGGTGGTGATACGGCGATGGACTGCAACCGCACCTCCATCCGTCAAGGCGCTCGTACCGTGACCTGTGCGTACCGTCGCGACGAAGAAAACATGCCCGGCTCACGCAAGGAAGTGAAGAACGCCAAGGAAGAGGGTGTGAAGTTCCTCTACAACCGCCAGCCGATTGCCATCGTGGGCGAGGACCGGGTTGAAGGCGTGAAAGTGGTCGAGACGCGTCTGGGCGAGCCCGATGCGCGAGGCCGCCGCAGCCCCGAGCCGATTCCGGGTTCCGAAGAAATCATCCCGGCGGATGCCGTGGTCATCGCCTTCGGTTTCCGGCCAAGCCCGGCGTCGTGGTTCGATCCGCAGGGTATCCAGACCGACAGCCAGGGGCGCGTCGTTGCACCAGAGCAAGGCCAGTTCAAACACCAGACCAGCAACCCGAAAATCTTCGCCGGTGGCGATATGGTTCGCGGTTCTGACTTGGTGGTGACAGCGATCTTCGAAGGCCGCAATGCGGCTGAGGGGATTCTGGATTATCTGGGCGTGTAAACACGCGAATTTGTAGGAGCGCGCTTGCCCGCGATGCGTTAGGTCAGTAAATGTTTTAGCGTCTGGAATGGCGTATTCGCGGGCAAGCGCGCTCCTACAGATTGCATCGATCTGCTGCGACAAATCGACCCGATAAATAAAAGGCACGGCACCGACCGTGCCTTTTGCTTTGGTGTCTGAGAAAATGCCCGCACTTTTTTTCCGGATGCCGCCATGACCGCCCTGAAGAACGACCGTTTCCTCCGAGCCCTGCAAAAGCAGCCCGTCGACGTAACGCCTGTATGGATGATGCGTCAGGCCGGACGCTATTTGCCGGAGTACCGCGCCAGTCGCGCCAAGGCGGGAGACTTCATGAGCCTGTGCATGAACCCGGAGTTCGCCTGCGAAGTCACGCTGCAACCCCTTGAGCGTTATCCACTGGATGCCGCGATTCTATTCTCCGACATTCTTACCATTCCCGACGCCATGGGTTTGGGCCTGTACTTTGAAACAGGCGAAGGCCCGCGTTTCAGGAAAACCGTGAATACCCTGGCTGAAATCGAAGCGCTGCCGATTCCTGACGCTCGCAACGATCTCGGTTACGTGATGGATGCGGTCAGCACGATTCGTCGTGAGCTCAATGGCCGCGTACCCCTCATTGGTTTCTCCGGGAGCCCGTGGACGCTGGCCACTTACATGGTCGAAGGCGGGTCTTCCAAAGACCATCGCAAATCCAAAGCCATGCTGTATGAAAACCCTCAAGCCATGCACTTGCTGCTGGATAAGCTGGCGTTGTCGGTGATTGCCTACCTTAACGGGCAGATCCTCGCAGGCGCTCAGGCTGTGCAGATTTTCGACAGTTGGGGCGGCAGTCTCTCTGACGCGGCTTACCAGGAATTCTCGCTGGCTTACATGCAGAAGATCGTCAACGGCCTGATCCGCGAGAACGATGGCCGCAAAGTGCCGGTCATCTTGTTTACCAAGGGCGGCGGTCAGTGGCTGGAAAGCATGGCCGATACCGGCGCCGACGCGCTGGGCCTGGACTGGACCACGCCGATTGGCGACGCTCGCCGTCGTGTCGGCAACCAAGTCGCGCTGCAAGGCAACATGGACCCCTCCGTCCTGTACGCCAGCCCGCTAGCGATTCGTGCCGAGGTGGCACGTATCCTCAAGAGCTACGGCAGCGGCACCGGCCACGTCTTCAATCTCGGCCATGGCATCACGCCGGAAGTCGACCCTGCCCACGCGGGTGCCTTCATTGAAGCGGTGCACGAACTGTCGGCGCAGTATCACCAGTAAGCGCTTAAGCGCAGATGCACAAACGCCCGGTTATGCCGGGCGTTTTTGTTTGTGCTGGTGGGTTTCGAGCACATTCGCTTCTGCCCGCAGGGCGCAGGCGTCCAGCTTGCTGACGATCGGCCGGGAACCGGTCGTGAATTCAGGCTGCCTTGGCTGTGTCAGGCCTATGGCATTCTCAGGATGGCTGTCGGTTCCCGACAGATCGTCTGCAAGCCCAACTCCCACGCCCTTCGGGCAGAATCACAAACGCTATATCAAACCTGCATATTCACCGCCAACGGCGGCACTTTGGCCAGTTTCAGCGCAGCGCCGAGCGCGATGAGCAGCAGCACACCGATGAAGATGCCGATGCCGTTCCAGCCTGCGTAGTGCCAGAACACGCCACCGCCGGTGCCCGCGACGCTTGAGCCGACGTAATAGCTGAACAAGTAGAGCGAGGATGCCTGGCCCTTGGCTTTGATGGCCCGGCGACCAATCCAGCTGCTGGCGACAGAATGAGCGCCGAAGAAGCCGAAGGTGAACATCAGCACGCCGATGATGACCACGATCAGTGGTGAGAACATCGTCAACGCGACACCCGCGAGCATCAATCCAATCACCGCCCACAGTACATTGCGGCGTCCCAATTGATCTGCCAGCGCACCGATCTTCGCCGAGCTGTAGATGCCTGACAGGTACACCACCGAGAACAGGCCCACCACGGCTTGGCTCAGGTTGTAAGGGTCGGCCAGCAAGCGATAGCCGATGTAATTGAACAGCGTGACGAAAGCGCCCATCAGCAAGAAACCCTCGAGAAACAACAACGGCAAGCCCGCGTCGCGAAACTGCAGGACGAAGCCTTCAAGCAGACTTCGACCGTTCAGCGGTCTTGCCCTGAAGTTGCGTGAGGGTGGCAGGATTTTCCAGAAGATGGTCGCAGCGCCCGTCGCGATCAGTCCCATGATCAGCAACGCGGTGTGCCAACTGACGTAATCGCTCAGTACACCGGTGATCACGCGTCCGCTCATTCCACCAATCGCATTGCCGCCGATGTACAAGCCCATTGCCAGGCCAATGTGCTGTGGGTGAATCTCTTCACTCAAATACGTCATGCCGACCGCTGCCAGCCCGCTAAGAGAAAGGCCGACGAATGCTCGTGCGATCAACACGCCTTCCCAAGTCGGCATCAGCGCGCTGACGATGGTGAAAATAGCGGCGCTGAACAGTGAGAGCACCATGATGGGCTTGCGCCCCAGGCGGTCGGAAATCGGCCCGGTGATCAGCAGCCCAATGGCCAGCATCGCCGTCGAAACCGACAGGATCATGCTGCTCTGAGCGGCGTTGATGGAAAACTCGCGTGACAGCAGCGGCATCATGGGCTGCACGCAGTAAAGCAGCGCGAAGGTCGCAAAGCCGCCCGAGAAAAGGGCAAGTACGGTGCGCATGAAAGCGGGAGTGTCTTTTTCGATGTACGTATCGCCCAGTGGTATGGAGGCGGTGGCGACGTCGGGCGCCGAGTCTTGTGAGGCAGGGGTTACAGCGGTTTTCACAGTGAAACCTCACGCGTGACTGAGCATTTGAGGGAAAAAGAATATCGCTGGCTAATGATTCTTTCCAATATATTGTTCGACCTGTTTGATAGGTTTTACGACCTGATGGGGTGAGCGTGGAATTACGTCATTTGCGGTACTTCATTGCGGTTGCCGAAGAGTTACATTTCGGGCGGGCCGCGCAATTGCTCGGCATATCGCAACCGCCCTTGAGCCAGCAGATCCAGGCACTCGAGCAAGAGCTGGGCGCACGGTTGCTTGAACGCACCAATCGTAGGGTCGAGCTCAGCGAGGCCGGCAGGCTGTTTCTCGATGAAGCACGACTGGTCCTCGCTCAGGTGCACAAGGCTTCTGATGTGGCGCGCCGCGCGCAGTTGGGTGAGATAGGCGAGCTGAAAATCGGCTTTACGGCCTCGGCGCCGTTCACCTCTAGCATCCCTCAGGCGATTTTCGCCTTCCGCCAGGCATTTCCATCGGTTCACCTGGCGTTGCAGGAGATGAGCAGCAAAGAGGTCGCCGAGCGCCTTGAGGAGCAAGCAATGCAAGTGGGCATCATGCGCCCGCTGCCACTGCCTGATTCGTTGGTGGCATTTGAACTCCTGCGCGAGCCTCTGGTGGCGGTGATCCGGTCGGATCACCCGCTGGCGGCCGGCAGCGAAAAGGGCCTGTACCTGAGCGCGCTGGCCACCGAGCCCTTCGTGTTTTTCCCGCGCAGCTACGGCAGCGGTTTGTATGCGCAATTGATTGACCTGGCGAGGGCGGCCGGATTCAGCCCTTTGATCACGCAGGAAGCGGGCGAGGCCATGACTATCATCGGATTGGTCGCGGCAGGGTTGGGGGTCACGGTGTTGCCGGCGTCTTACCAGCGAATGCGGATCGACGGAGTGGTGTATCGGACCGTGCTTGACGCTGATGCCACCTCAGCGGTGTGGCTGGTGCAGCGCAGAGACCAGAAATCTCCGATGGCCAAAGCATTTATCGAGCTGGTGACGCGCAAGGCGGGATGAAAGAGGTATCGAGCTTTCTTCGCTGGCTCGTTGCCGGTAGCGGTTAAAGTGTTGTTTTAAGTCAGGAGATTCCGAAGGGATTGTCTGAATGGTTACCAGGACTCGCCCTCGTCATGTGTATTGCATAGACTCGATACCCTTCATCGGCCATATGCGGCCTTACCAGCACTCAGCAACCAAGGGGTCGTACATGCGGCGAGTGGTTTTCAATCAGAAGGGTGGCGTCGGTAAATCGAGCATCGCCTGCAATTTGGCAGCCGTCAGCGCTTTTGAGGGCTATCGGACGTTATTGATCGACCTTGATGCGCAGGCAAATTCCACTCAGTACCTGACGGGGCTCACCGGTAACGACATTCCGATGGGGATTGCCGACTTCTTCAAGCAAACGCTGTCTTCCGGACCTTTTGCCAAAAAGAACAAGGTCGATATCTACGAAACGCCCTTCGACAACCTGCATGTGGTGACGGCCTCCGCCGAGCTGGCCGACCTGCAGCCAAAGCTTGAGGCGAAACACAAGATAAACAAGCTGCGCAAACTGCTGGACGAGCTGGATGAGGATTACGAAAGAATCTACATCGACACGCCTCCAGCGCTTAATTTCTACGCGGTTTCGGCATTGATCGCGGCCGACAAGGTGTTGATCCCTTTTGACTGCGACAGCTTCTCCCGGCAGGCGCTCTACGGCTTGTTAAAGGAAATAGAAGAGCTCAAAGAAGACCACAACGAGGCGCTTGAAGTAGAAGGCATCATCGTTAACCAGTTCCAGCCCCGTGCCAGCCTGCCGCAGCAGATACTGGACGAGTTGATTGCCGAAGGGCTGCCGGTGCTGCCGGTCTACCTCAACAGCTCAGTCAAAATGCGTGAGTCGCATCAGGCTAATACGCCGCTCATTCATCTTGATCCCCGCCATAAACTGACGCAGCAATTCATGGAGCTGCATCAGTATCTGGAAAACAACGCGGCCTGAGGTCAGCTCGCGCCCTGTATCAGCCGCGTTCGAGTTGCAGCGAGCCCGCACTGATGGCGTTGGTCATTTTTCTGGCGAGTTTTTGCGCGGTTTTCGCAAGCTCGCGCGGGATCGAGATGGTGGCTTGCATGTCGGCTGTCACCGTTTTCTGGCTTGAGATCAGCCGGTGGTTGTCGGCGGGGCAGTCGCAGCGCACGGTATGCCCGTGGGTGGCAACGGCGACGAGGTCATCGATATAGGTTGGGTTGCCTTGTGCGATAAATCCGACGCGCTGGCACGCGGCGCACCACACCGGATCCCCCATACGCGCCAGCCGACGCTCATCACACACCTGTCGGCCAGATGCTTTAAGCACGAAACCACCGGTACTCGTTAAATCGCCTTCCCTGACTACGAACGTCATCGCTGCCTGCTCCTGGATTGTCTGCGAAGAACAAACCTTAGACGCTAAACAGACTGGTGATGGCCTATGGAGTGGCTTTCAGACCGCTCCTACAACATTTGGCGAACGGCGCCCGCACACGGTTGCTTCGGATGACTTCGCATATTTCAGATGCCTTGACTTCCCAGCCATGCGATCAGTTGCTGAAGCGGCATGGCCCCGCTTTGTCGCGCGACTTCGCGGCCATTTTTAAACAGGATCAGGCTCGGAATCGAACGAATGCCGAGCTGCGCCGACAGTTGCGGATTGGCTTCGCTGTCCAGTTTGGCCAACCGGCATCGCCCGGACAATTGCGCTGCGGCCTGCTCGAAAGTCGGCGCAAAGGATTTGCACGGCCCACACCATTCGGCCCACACATCCACCAACAACGGCAGGTCGCCTTTGATCTGACTGGCGTATTCGCCTTGAGTGAGCTTGAACGCCGTGCCCGGCAACACCTGCTCTTTACAGCGCCCGCACTTGGGTTGGTCGCCAAGGCGATCGGCGGGTATTCGGTTCAGCCCGTTGCAATGCGGACAGGGAATCATCACAGGTTCTGACATGGCATAGGTTCCATTCATGGCTATGGCGTTTAGATGGTGGCGTCTTCGGCCTTTATCAACAGAGGTACTGACTGTATCGGCCTGTTAAGGCGCGTCTGTCTCTGTCCGTTGCCGAAGGATGCGCCTAGCCTTCAAACCTGATTGAGACACGGAGAGCGGCATGCAAACCCTCGGCGTATTAGGCGGCATGAGTTGGGAATCCACCGCGACTTATTACAAATGGCTGAATGAGGGCGTGCGAGACAGTTTGGGCGGTCTGCATTCAGCGCCCATTCTGCTGCACTCGGTGGACTTCGCTGCGATTGCGGCACTGCAGAAGGCCGGTGAATGGGACCGGGCTGGCGAGCAACTCGCCGACGCTGCACGCGGGCTGCAGCGTGCGGGTGCAGGCGCGTTGTTGCTGGCAACCAATACGATGCACAAAGTCGCTGGCGCCATTGAGTCGGCGGTCAGCATCCCGCTGTTGCACATCGGCGATGCAGTTGGCCACGCCTTGCGTCAGCGCGGCGTTTCCAAGGCTGCATTGCTGGGCACACGCTTCACCATGCAGGGAGACTTCTACACACGTCGCCTGGCCGAGCGCTTCGGCATTCAGACGTTGTTGCCGAACGCTGACGATATGACCGAAATCGACCGGATCATCTTTGCAGAGCTGTGCCGCGGCGAGTTTCTTCGGCCCGCCCGAGATTTCTATCTGGGCGTGCTTGAAACCCTGCGTGATCAGGGCGCCGACGCGGCCATTCTGGGCTGCACAGAAATTGGCCTGTTGCTGGAAGGCGTCGACAGCCCTCTGCCCCTGGTGGACAGCACACAAGAGCATGTTGCGATGGGGTTGGGCTGGTTGCTGAGTGATATCTGAGGGGCTGGCGATTCAGCCTTGAATCCGCCGCGAACTATCCGAAAGCACTGCTCTTTCGGATAGTTGCGCGTATCCGGTGTTGGGCATAACCTTTTTTCCATGGTAAGTCTTTCACCAAGCCCGTGTTTACTTCCTATACATCTGAAGGTGGTCAATTCTTTTGCGCGCTAGCAACGCTTCAGCAGTGTCGGGCGATTTGTATTTTGTGAAGACTTAGGATTTCTATTAGCAAACAAGAGTTCTTCAATGAATATTAAATGCTGTACGGCCAGCTTCATAGCTGTGTCTGCATTTTCAAACATCAATATGGCGCAAGCGGGGCCGCCGGTTCAGATTGTTTTCAACAATAAAGGGAATATGGATGCTGTTTATGATGTCGCGAGGAGTAGTGCTTACAGCTATTCTGAAGCGAAGCCTAAACCTTTGCCAAAGGTGAATGCGGGAGCGTTCGATACATATAGTGTGGCCGGTTCGCTCTCTCCTGATGTCACTACTGCATCGTTTCAGTACAGAATGGGTTCAAAGGTATGTAAGTTTAAAACCAGCTACGTAAAACTACCGGGCCGTGGAGTTCCCCCGAAGTGGAATAAAAGCGCTGAAGCCAGCGGCGGTGCAAGATGTGACGTGAAAGTAACGTCCGCCAATGTTGCAACGCACGCCTGGGCTGTCGAGTTTACAATGCGATAATCAGCTGCGGAATAGCCTGAATCGCTCTCTTGTTTAAGAGAGATGCGTTTCGGGCTGTTCGCCTTGCGGTAAGGGGGTCACATATGATTAGCAGTATTCAAAATGGTGGTGCCTTCATCAGTGTCTCAGCTGTAGTCAGTAGTGAAAATCCTGTAGTCGTCGTCCAGCCAAAACAAACATTATCAATTGATCCGGCGTTGGGTAGGCTAAAAATATCATCACTCGCCCGGCAGCTGGGTGAAAGTGCTGCACTTGCTGGTGCCAGGCATGAAAATCTTGATCGCCGCGAGCTTGGCAGAGAGGCTGAGAGGCTTCTGGACCAGATATCCGGTGATGCTTATCAGGCGAACAAAGAGTCACACAATGCCGTGTCCCCTGTAACTGACGACGATGTGCTTTTGGAACGAGCAAGGCTCGCCACTGAATACGTTGTGCGGCACGAGCAGCATGATCGGGGCGTTATCAGCCCATTTGCGGGGCTTTCCAGAGAGCTGTTGAACTTGATTGTGTACGATGAAAGTGGCTCTTACACAATAAATGAACGGCGTGCTGCTTTTATAGGGGTTAACCAATACGAGTGGCAATGGAGGCAGCAATTAATGCGAGACGCAAAAATTGAGTCCGCCAATAACGCCGGTCAAACACCCAGGTTCTACGCAGAAGTTATTGCTCACTACAACGCCCTCCCGCTAATAGAGCAAGTTCAGTACCCTGACGACTACGTCGCTAAAACACAGGCTCACATTGATCAGGCTAATAATCCCATTAAAACGCGAGAGCCCAAACTGCTGACCCTTTTTGAAATATTGGCAATCATGCTCAAGCGCAAAAAAATAGGAGAGGGCGAAGAGGGTGAAAAGTCTCCTGTTATTACTAATCCCGCGGGCGCTGGCTCTACTACCGCTTCCTGATACTCCTGATTCAAGGATGAAACCTAGATGATCACTAATATTTCAGCATCTGCTTTATCTGCTCCCCGTCGTCTCACTGAAGCTGAAGCCGACACTTCAACCCAGAATCGCGCCGATAAAACTACAGCAGTAGTCGATAAGTCCGATAACGCGGCCTTCTCAACGTTCGCCCGTCAACTAGGCGGCAGTGCAATGCGTGCCGAGCTGCGTGAAAAGACGATGAGCTATGAAGAGTTGAACGCGTTTGCGCTGCAACAGGTAGACAAGTTTTCAGGTAATAACAAAGAGTTGAACGACGCGAGCCGTGCGCGGGAAATACCTGTGAACGATGATCACGAATCAGTGAGTCGGGCGCGCAACGCGACGGATTACATCACGCGTCTGGTGGCTGGGGACACAGGAGCGCGTAACCCGTTCGAGCGTCTTTCACGCGATGAGCTGACATTGATTGCCTACGACGATAAAGGCAATTTCACGCTTAACGAACGGCGTGCGGCTTACGAGGGAATCGGCGACCTCGAACAGCGATGGCGTCAGGAGACGGTCGAGCGGGGCAACGCTGAGCAAGCGAGAATCGGCAGGTCGCCGCAGTTCTTCGCTGATGTGCTTGACCACTACAAATCCTTGCCGGCCATCGAGAAGGCCCTTAGCTACCCGAAAGCCACTGTCGCTGTTCTGGAGGACCGCATCTACAACGAGCACTTCGGTCCTGGCATGCCAGAACGTGAGGTGGCGCGGCGCACGATCAACTTATACGAAGTGCTGGCAGGCATCACGTTGCCCGATCGGCCTCGAAGCAATGACCCGCTGCACCCGTCCCACAACCAAAAGTTCTCGGCTCGCACGTCTGCAATCGCGGCTGAAGCGGCCTTTGAAAAGTTGGTTGATGAGCCGACGCGCAAACGTCCTTCATGAGAATGGGCTTCAGCGTTTCAAGCCGCGCTCACGACGAGCAACTGATCTCCAGATGCTTGCCCCAATCGGGCGGACGCTGCGCGTAGCTTTCCATGCCGGGCTGTTCCTCGAAGGGATTGCACAACACCTCGTGCAGCCGGCGAACTTCCTGGTAGTCGCCTTGCTCGGCGGCCTCAATGGCGCGTTGAGCGAGGTAGTTGCGCAGGATGTACAGCGGATTGACCGCGTGCATGCGTGCACGTCGCTCTGCTTCGTCACCAGTATCTTCGCGAGCAACACGCGCCTTGTAGGATGCTGCCCAAGCGTCTAAACCCGCCAGATCGACGAAGTCATCACGCAGGTGGCTGACGGCGATCTCCGCGGGCTGATCGCCCAGGCGCCGGAAAAACAACGTGTAATCAACCCCGCTGTTTTGCATCAATTGCAGCAGCCGCGAAACGAGTTCGCTGTCGCCGTCTTCGGCGGTTGTCAGCCCTAACCGGCGTCGCATCAAATCCAGGTAGTGCGCCTGATACAGCGGCAGGAACAGTCCGATTGCCTCGCGCAGCGCCTCCACGGTGATGAAGGGCGTGAGCGCCTGCGCCAGCGCGCTGAGGTTCCACTGCGCAATGGGCACCTGATTGCTGAAGGAATAACGCCCTTCATGATCGGAGTGGTTGCAGATGAATTTCTGGTCGAAATCGTCAAGAAAGGCGAACGGCCCAAAGTCGAACGTGATGCCCAGAATCGACATGTTGTCGGTGTTCATCACCCCATGACAGAAGCCATACGCCTGCCATTTGGCGATCAACTCGGCATTGCGTTCGACGATTTCGGTGAACATCGCCAGATGCGGCTCTTCCGTTTCCAGCGCTTGCGGGTAATGCAGCGCCAGAACGTGATCGGCCAGCTGTTTCAGTTCTTCCGGCTGCTTGGTGTAGAAGAAGTACTCAAAGCTGCCGAAGCGAATATGACTCTTCGCCAGACGCAGCACCATCGCTGCGCGCTCTTGGGTTTCTCGCCAGACCGGGGTCGTCGAACCAATGACGCAGGCCGCACGACTGCTTGGGATACCCAGCGCATGCAGCGCCTCTGAAGCCAGAAATTCGCGAATGGATGAACGCAGCACTGCACGCCCGTCGCCCATGCGCGAGTAAGGCGTCTGCCCGGCGCCCTTGAGGTGTAAATCCCAATGCTCGCCGGCATCGTTGTAAACCTCGCCCAGCAGCAGCCCGCGGCCATCGCCCAGGCGTGGGTTGTAGGAGCCGAACTGATGACCTGAGTACACCATCGCCCTCGGATCGGCCTCAGCCCACAGCTTATGGCCACTGAACAACTCGGCGAAGACAGGGGTTTGCGCTTGCTCGCGGTCCAGATCCAGCAACGCCAGCGCGGCATCGCTCGCCACGACAAGGCGGGGCGCGGCGATGGGTTCAGGCAGGACGGAGGTGGAAAACGCATCGCCGAGGCGGGCGAAGCGGTTGTCGAAGGTCAGTTCGTCGAGGGCTTTCAAGGGATGCCTCCAGCAGAATGTCCGAGCATTCTGCTGGGATTTCCCCGGTCAGTCGAGTTTGGCTTCGGGCGGCTCAGGTGCTTGCGGCGGCTCGGGTACATCTTTGGGCGCGGCGGGCACGCTTGGAGGGGGGGCGATGGTTTTCGCTTCCTGCTCAATGGGCACCATCTTGTATTCCTGGCCCTGCATGTTCTTGAGATACACCTCCATCTGCCGGAACGAGATGTTGATGTGCTGCGCCTTGAATTCTTTGTTGATGTAGCGATTGATCTCGTCGAGCACCGGGTTGCGGTCGCCCAGGTCGCGAACGTGCATGCGCAGTTCGTGATCCAGCGTGCTTTCGCCGAAGCTCAGGAAGTACACGATAGGCTCGGGTTCTTTCAACACTCTGGGGTTATCCCGTGCGGCCTTGAGCAGCAGGTTGCGCACCAGATCCAGGTCCGAACCGTAATCGACGCCCAGTTTCAATGTCACCCGGGTAATGGTGTCGGTCAGCGACCAGTTGATCAGTTGTCCGGTGATGAAGGTCTTGTTCGGGACAATGATGTCCTTGCGGTCGAAATCTGTAATGGTCGTGGCCCGGATACGGATCTTGCTGACCGTTCCGGACAGGTTGCCGATGGTGATGGTGTCGCCGATACGCACAGGGCGCTCAAACAGAATCATGATGCCGGAGATGAAGTTCGCAAAAATCTCCTGCATCCCGAAACCCAGACCCACCGACAGCGCTGCCACTAGCCACTGCAGCTTGTCCCAGCTGACGCCCAAGGCCGACAAGGTAGAAACGAAGCCCACGCCGGCGATGGTGTATGACAGCAATGTGGTGGTCGCGTAAGCACTGCCTTGCGCCAGATTCAGACGCGACAGCACCAGCACTTCCAGCAGGCCTGGCAAGTTGCCCGCCAGCACAAAGGTGATACCGATGATCACCAGTGCGCCGATCAAGTCGCCCAGGCTGATTGGGACCATGCTCATCGTAGCGCCGGTGCCACTGGTGTATTCGTACAGGGTGATGTTGTCGAGGTACGAGAACACCGTGATCAGGTCGGCCCACACCCAGTAGAGCGCGCCGATGAAACCTGCCAGCAAGGCCAGACGAATCAGGCGCAGCGATTGTTGGTTGACCTGTTCGATGTCCAGCGTGGGCTCTTCAATGAGCGCGCCTTCGCCATCGCCCGATTCCTTCGCTGCCTGGCGTTTGCTCAAGGCACGCTGATAGGCCAGGCGCCGTGCCGCCACGCTGAGACCGCGCACGAACGCGGCTTCAATCACCAGCCACAACATCACCAGATACAGGGTGTCGATCAGTCGATCGCTGAGCTTCAGGGCGGTGTAGTAGTAGCCGAAACACACTGCCAGAAACAGCGCCACCGGCAGTGCCGTAAACGCCAGACCCAGTGCGCGGCGGAACAGCGAGGCGTTGTGGTGGGTCGGGCTGGTCAACAGCAGGCGTGACAGCAACCAGGTCATCATCGCGTAACAAGTCAGGACGACTGCGATACCGATGACATCGTCGGCCAACGCCGCAGGTTCATGTTCTGCAACGGCAACCACTGTCACCAGCGCGAGGACGACCAGCCCCAGACGCCGGATCCAGCCGCGCAGAAATTCAACCTGGGGCTTTTCCCAGCGGAAATGCAATTGCGCCACGCCGCCCGGCGCGAGGATGCGGTAAGCGGTGTAGAACACCAGCCACGCCAGGGCGATTTGCAACAGAGCCGCGCCGAGGTTGACGTTTTGCCCGCGTGCATCGATTTGCAGCGCGTACGCACACAGCGCCATCGCCAGCGAAAATGGTGTGGCGAGCAGGACATTGATAAAGATAGCCAGTGGCGTTTGCCACTGCCGGTCGCGCTTGAAGTGGCCGATGTCGGCGTGCAGGCGATTGAGCTTGTCGTACAGCGCTTTGCGCTTCCACATCAGCACGCCAATCACCAACAGCAGCGGCAGGAAGATATACGGGCGCTGGGTCAGGCCGTCCGACAGTTCGCTGATGCTTGATGTCCATGGCAGCGTGGTGACCTGCTTCATCAAGCGTGCAGGGACGCGCTCGAACCACTCGATATCCAGCGGCTTGTTGCTGGGAATCCAGAACATCTGCTCGTCCAGCGTCTCGCGCAGGCTTGTCGCGGTGCTGACCAGTTGTTTTTGATTGAGCTGCAAGGTGATGGATTCATTGAGCAGCGAACTCAGCTCACGGTTCAGGCGCTCCAGCAGGTCGCTGCGAGTGGTAGCCAGGTCCAACAGGGTTTTTCGCAGTGCGGGCGTGATGTCTTCGGGCTTTTGCGTCGCCAGGAGGGTTTCGACATAGGCGCTTGGGCTGCTCATCTGTTCGCGTTGCTGGTTGACCTCAAACTGATACAGACGAATATCAGCGATTTCGTCTGCCAGTCCGCTGTCGAGCTTCAGGTGGGGCAGCGCCTGTTTCTGTTTATAGAGAATTTTCGATAACAGCAGGCTGCCACTGAGCACGTTGATCTGTTCATCCAGCGCCTGATCGGTCTGGGTGGTCGCGTCCAGCTGTGTCTTGGTCTTGAGGTTCTGCTGGGTGAGCTCGTTGAGCCGGTCGGTGCCGCGCAGCAGATAATCGGACAGCTTGAGGTTGGCCGCGCTTTCGGTGGCGAGCAGGCTGCTGCCACCGGCTTTCTGCGCTTCAATCGACAGCTGCGTTACGGTTTCCTGGGATTGTGCGCGGCGCTTGTCGTTGATCAGGGTTTGCAGGTCCTGAATTTCCTGCTCCTGACGCGTGACCTTCTCCGTCAGCAAGTCGCGTTGACTGCCGCCCAGGTCCTGCAATTGGCTGTTGCCGGCAAGCTCCTGACGGCGCAAGGCGATCAGCGAATTGATCGAGGCCAGTTCGGCGTTCAGCTCATTGCGCTGGTCGGCGCTGATGGTCTTGCCCGCGTCTTTACCCGACTTGAGCGTGGCGCTGATCTGCTGGATACGCGTCTGGCTGGCGCTGATTTCGGCTTGCGCGCGTTCTGGCCGGGTCTGGGCGGTGATGGTCAGGCTGTTGGCGTCGTTCAGCGCGCTTTGCAGATCAGCCTGTTGGGTGCTTCGCTGGCTGAGCATCTGCTCCAGCGCCGGCACGTCCAGATTGGCGTAGCGCTGGGCGATCGGAATGAGCCGAATACCTTTCAGCGTGGCCAGCTGTTTCTGATTATCGGTAGTCTGCTTCGGCGCGTCGGCCAACTGACGCTTCAGGGCTTCGAGTTTTTTCTGGTTGTCTTTCTGGCTGGTCAGAAACGTGAGTGTTTGCTCAAGCACCTGTTGCAGCGCTTTCTGCTCCGCGTCTGGCAGTTTGCGATCAGCGATCTTGTCCAGGCTTTGCTGGACCGACTCCGGTGTAGGTGGCGGCTTGTCGGCAGCCAGCGCCGGAAAAGATGACAGGCAAAACCCAAGCAGGGTCGAGGCAATGAAAGTACGCAGCGAGAACATAGACACCGGGTCACACAGTTGGAATTGCGGGCAGTTTAAAGGAACAACCCGGGCCCCGGGCGGCTTCCTTCGGGGAATCTGACGCCCACTTTGAGGATCTTGTTCCCGTCCATAACCGCAACCGTCCAAATAGTTCCATTCCATTCAATCTGGTCACCGACAATCGGCGCGCCGCGGTTTTTCTGAATGATGAACTGGCTCAGCGGCATGTTTGAATCCAGGCCATCGAGTTTCAAACCGTACAACGCCGCGACAGCCCCGAGCTGAGCGTCTCCCTCGAGCACGAAGTCGCCAAAGAAACGCAAATCCAGACCGCGCTGTGGTGCCTGACTGAACAGCTTTCCGAGTGCGGCAAGGTTGTGTTCGTGACCGATCACGCAGAGCAGATCGCCCACTTCCAGCACTGTACTACCCGACGGATGGAGCAGTTGCTGACCGCGAAACAGCGCCGCGATGCGCGTGCCTTCCGGCATTTTCAGCTCACGAAGCGCTGCGCCGATACACCATTTTTCCGCACCAAGGCGATAAACGAACAACTCCCACTCGCTGGTGACATGGACTTCCAGCGCTGCGCGTGAGATAGGCGCAGGCTCGGGCGGGACCGTGACTTTCAGCAGTCTGGCAACCCACGGCAGGCTTGTGCCCTGCACCAACAGCGACACAAGGACGATAAAGAACGCGAGATTGAAATACAGCTGGGCCTGCGGTAAACCGGCCATCAGCGGGAACACCGCAAGAATGATCGGGACAGCGCCACGCAGGCCGACCCACGCAATGAAGGCCTTTTCCCGGGTGTGAAACACCTTGAACGGCAGCAGGCCTGCGAGCACTGAGAGCGGCCGCGCCACGAGAATCATCCACAGCGCCAGACCCAGCGCAGGCAGCGCGATTGGCAGCAGGTCGTGTGGTGTCACCAGCAGCCCCAGCACCAGGAACATGCCGATTTGCGCCAGCCAGGCCATGCCATCGAGCATGTGCAAGATACCGTGGCGGCTGCGAATAGGTTTGTTGCCCAGCACCAGGCCGCAGAGATAAACGGCCAGGAAGCCGCTGCCATGAATAGCGTTGGTCAGGGCGAATACAAAGAGACCGCCTGCCACTACCAGAATCGGGTACAGCCCGTTGGCCAGATGAATGCGGTTGACCATTTGCAGCATCAGCCAGCCGCCGCCCAGGCCGATGATGGCGCCAATGCCGAACTCTTGAATCAAGTGGCCCAGCAGCGCCCAGTGCAGTCCGGTTTCGCCGCTGGAAATCATGCCGATGAGGGTGACTGTGAGAAACACAGCCATGGGGTCGTTGCTGCCGGATTCGATTTCCAGGCTGGCGGTTACCCGTTCGTTGAGGCCCTTGCCGCCCAGTAGCGAGAAGACCGCCGCGGCGTCTGTCGAGCCGACGATCGCGCCGATGAGCAAGCCTTGAATGATGTTCAGGTCGAATAACCATGCGGCCATCATGCCGGTCAGGCCGGTGGTGATCAGCACGCCGATTGTCGCCAGCGACAGGGCCGGCCACAACGCTACCCGGAAACTGCTCACCCGCGTGCGCAGACCTCCGTCGAGCAAGATGACCGCGAGGGCCAGGTTGCCGACCAGATACGCAGTGGGGTAGTTGTCGAAGATTATGCCGCCGCCGTCCACGCCTGCAGTCATGCCAACGGCAAGGATGATCACCAGAATCGGAATACCAAGCCGCGATGACAGCGAGCTCACCAGGATGCTCGCAGCCACCAGCAACGCGCCGATCAGGAACAGGCTGTTGATGGTTGTCGCATCCAAGCGCGGTACTCCAGACGAAAGCAAATGAAGAAAGCATACACGTCCTGACCATGCAGTCAGCGTGCCAATCGATTTAACCTGTTGAATTGGTTGGCTGTCAAAGCGTAATTCCTTATCTCCCAGTGCAGGCCCTGTGTGGGTTGCTTACGTCATACAGGTGTCTGACCGATAGCCAACACGGTGGGGGAACGAACGTTGTAAGCAATATGTACCGCATTGCGCTGTAGGCAGGGGGCACTATAGGGGCTCACTCACTGACAGGATGTCACGACGATGAAAGGTATAAATGATGATGTTGCGGCTCAGGACCACCAGGGTGAAAAGCCGCTAGCACGATACAAGAGGTCCTTTGCGAAGGAGGAAGACGTTAAAGGATGGAACCAAGGAAATTTTGGTCCCGATCCCCAAGGGCCTGATCTGGAGGAACGGGATGAAGACGGATGGTTGATCGAGCCCGTGCATCGTGAAGACGCCAGTCCTGTCCCGAGTAGAGAGCAACTTCTGGATGACTTCATTGGCGCACAGAACGTTCTTTTTGAGCCACCGCATGAATATGCACATGCCCACGCCAAAGACTTCCTCATGCAGCATCTGCTGCACGAAGACCTCGACCCGGATGAGGTCTTGATCACTACGCTCTACATCGACAAGGTTGGTCGAGAGCCGCAGCGGGCAAACATCGCGTATTCAATGACGTTGACCGAGGCGCTGATGCGCAATTGGCAGCAAAGCGGTAATGGGCAGTTTCTTGAGCACTTGTCGGTTCTGCGTGACTATCGAGACGGCGGCTACCCCGTTCGCGTATCCCCGACGCCGCTGGGGCTTTGGGACTGTTTTGCGTATGAAGCGATTTATCGCAAAACCAGTCCGCAGCGCTTTGACCGCTCGACGCATCTGGCGCTGGATCCGAAGATATTCAAACAATTCGCATGGGACGCCGATCTGCAGGCGCATTACCAATCTTCATTGACTCAATTTTGGCGAAGCCACGGGGATAATTACAACCTGCTGATCAAAGCGGCACTGCTCAAGTCGGCCTATGTGCAACGCGTAGAAGGTTCACTAAGCGCAGAAGACAAAGCATTGGTCCTGCAATCGGTCGGCCTGGACCCTGATCAACCTTGGGAAACGCTGACTTTCAGGGCGTTCGCTGACGCTCCGTTGCCTCACACCATCACCTTCCGCGAGCTGATTCTTTATCGGTATGTGGCCACTGACATCATCGTGATCAGGAGCGAGAAAACTGACAGGTTGGTGATGTATATCCCAGGCAACTCCTCTCCACTGCATGGATTCAAGGACCTGACAGACCTCCGGAACTGGATTGCCCTGCAGTGCAAAGGTCCACGCAGGCGCAAAGCGCTGGAGAGCCATTTCAGGATCGAAGATCGACCTGATGGATCCTTCAAGAGCGGGATTCAGACTACATTGGCCGGTCTGGCCGCGTACCCGCACTTCCTGAATCAAGCTACGGGCACCTGGAGCCCCTCCAGTGAAATCCACTTGGGTGATGCACTTTCCCCATGGCCGTTTTCCCATTTTCGGCAGAGTCTGCAGGAGCGAATGGTTTCCGATGGGTCGCAACTCATCCGCAGTCGTGCCGATTACAGCAAGGAAGCCGCATCCATGGCGCTGTCCAACGCGATTGTCGCTACAGGCGCGATTGCCATGGCAGTGCCTTATTTGTGGCTGCCGTTGGCCGCGATGTCTCTGGCACTCATCGGTTTAGGGATCGATGAGGTGGTGGAGGGCAGATCGCTTGAGGAAAGGAAAACCGGTGTTGGCCGAATCGTCTTTGGCGTACTGAACGCAGTGCCCGCCTTTGTCGAAGGCGCCGTGGCTGCTAGTACGCTGGCGGGCGCAGCTGCACGTGCAGGACAGGAAATCACACCCGGTGCTGCAGATGACGTTGGTCAGATGATCGCTCGACGCAGCACGGAGCAACGCAGTGTCGCCCTTGCAAAACAGCATGAGGCCCAAGCGCAATCTGCTGAGCAAGCCCTGGAACGAGCCGGCGAATCAGCGAGCCAGCGGCAGGACCGGTTGCTTGGGGAGGAGCAGCAAAAGCTGGCAATGAAAACCCAGCGAAACGCCAGCTTCGACGCCGTCGCTGCCTTCGGTGTAGAGCCGGAGGGGCTTCGTTCATTGCCCGCGGGTCTCAAGGCTGCGCTTGAGCGATTTGAGTACACCGCGCCGCTCGACCTCTCGGGAGCATGGACTACCGATAGTTTTGGCGCGGTGTTCAAGGTCAGCCACACAGAGAGCGGCACCTTTAGCTATTTCGCCCGGGTACATTCAAAGATCTACTGTGTCGAACGTGTGGAAGCTGCCGGGCAGTACCGGATCTTTTCGCTTGGCGAGCCAAGTGTGAAAGGCCCTTACATCAAAAGAGTGAAGGGTTTTTATTCTGATATCGATCTTCGAAGCGGATTGCGTGGTGGCGACAGTTACATCGAGGTGCTGCCTGCGACCGAAACGGTGCAGCAAGTCCCCGCGAGCGAAATTGTGCTGGTTCGCGCTCAACCCCCGGTGCATATCGAGATCCCCATGGATGGAATTGAAGTGAGGGCAGGCATAGACAAGTGGGGCAAACAATCTCGGAAATGTTTTGCTCAGAATGTGCCAGGCGGTACGCCTGTCCAGTACGACGCGGATCTAGCGTGCTGGAGGAAAAACGCGGCTGAGTTGCTCTGGCTGGATAACAGAGGCACGTGGAGGGAAGGCAGTGAAGAAGCCTTCTTGCGAGTAAGGGGAAAACTGCGCTACGGCGTACGCAGCGAGATTTATACATTCCCCCGCATACCGGGTTTCCCATCCAAACAGATGGCTATTGATCGATTGATTCATCAAGTGTGGGTTGGGCGAAAGCTACCAAGCGCTAGGCTAATCGACAACATCAAAGCCAACATGAAAATAAGCCCCGATCTGAAGTTCACTTTGCACATCGATATTGACGATGTCGCCATCAGCAACGGTCTGACGCCTCAGGCACAGCTACAGGCGCAGTTCGCTGAATTTCCGAACATGACCATCTCGAACCTGATGGATGAGCCGTTCTTCGATGAATTCATCACCCATCCAGAGACTGCCGAGCCTTTTCACTACTTCCGGCGTGGTCATGGTGAAAACCTCGCCGCCGCGTCAGACGTTCTGCGATATCGGCTGATTTGGGAGTACGGCGGAATCTACATGGATTGCGACGATGTACTCAAACTCTCGTTCTCAGGGCATGAACTCAATGCCGGGCCAGCCGATGTGATGGTGGGGGAGCCACTCACATCGGATTCGATGGCGTTCTTTGGCCCTGGCAACAGTCATTTCGCAAGCCGCCCCGGCAATCCTGTCCTGCAGGAAATGCAAAAAGAGCTGTATACCCGTTTCAGAAATCAATATGACACCCTCAGCGATCTATCGAATCTGAGAGCTCAAACGTTCGGTAAATTGAATCCCTACATGGCGAAAATCTCCGAGGTGACCGGGCCACGTTTATTTGTCGACGTGCTCAAAAAAACGCGGGTTGATTATGCAGATCTCTTGGATTTGCAGATCAAACCAAGGTCCGGAGTCTTGTCATTGCCGTACTCGCAGCAGGTTGAAAAGGCATATGACTTTTACGCGCCCTTCGCTCGCCGGTTGAAAATAGCCGCAGGCAGGGAAAATTCCTGGGTGACGCCTCCTGGCTGAGTCGAGTGTCAGAACCAGCCATCTTCCATTGAAACGCATACATCGTCGCGGCGTTCCAGTATCGCCAGTTCGTGATGGCAGCCCGGTACTTCCCACGTCAGGAAGTACCGGGCAGCTTGAAGTTTGCCGTTGTAAAAATCGGCGTCCGCAGCATTGCCTTTACTCAAACCCTGCTCTGCGTGAATCGACTGTTCCAGCCAGCGCCAGCCGATGACCGCATGGCCGAAGACTTTCAGGTACAGCGCAGAGTTGGCTAGCGAGCTGTTGACCTTGCCTTGAGCGAGGTCGGTCAGCAGGCCGATCGTCACCGTTTGCAGGCGAGCCACTAACTGTTCCAGCGGCTGACGCAAGATTGTCAGTGACTCATGGGTTTGTGCACGCTCGCAGGTGGCGGCGATCAGACGAATCAATTGCTTGAGACCGGCGCCGCCATTTTGGGCAAGCTTTCGTCCCAGTAAATCCAGAGACTGAATGCCGTGGGTACCTTCATGAATCGGGTTCAGGCGGTTATCGCGGTAGTACTGCTCGACAGGGTAGTCGCGGGTGTAGCCGTGGCCGCCCAGGATCTGTATAGCCAGCTCGTTAGCCTTCAGGCAAAACTCCGATGGCCAGGATTTAACGATGGGCGTTAGCAGGTCAAGCAGCTCCAGAGCTTGTTTGCGCGTCTCGTCGGTGTCACCGGTTTGCGTGTCATCGAACAGCCGCGCTGCGTAAAGTCCCAAGTCAAAGGCGCCTTCCACGTAGGATTTCTGGGTCAGCAGCATGCGCTTCACATCGGCATGCTGAATGATCGACACCGGTAAGCTGTCAGGGCTTTTACTGTCTGGCAGCCGACCCTGCGGACGCCCGCGGGCGTACTCCAGCGAGTACAGATAACCGGCATAGCCCAGCATCACAGCGCCCATGCCGACACCGATCCGCGCCTCGTTCATCATCTGGAACATGCAGCTCAACCCGTGATGCGGTTTACCGACCAGATAACCGACGCACTCGCCGTTGTCGCCAAAGTTGAGCGCGGTTGAGGTCGTGCCGCGCCAACCCATCTTGTGGAACAGCCCGGCGAGCACCACATCATTACGTTTGCCCAGACTGCCGTCATCGTTGACCAAAAACTTTGGCACGATGAACAGTGAAATGCCCTTAACGCCGCTCGGGGCATCCGGCAGCTTGGCAAGCACCATGTGCACGATGTTTTCCGAGAGGGAGTGATCACCGCCGGAGATAAAGATCTTGTTGCCGCGCAATCGGTAACTGCCGTCTGCCGCTGGCTCGGCCCGAGTGCGAATGTCCGACAAGGAAGAACCGGCGTGCGGCTCGGTCAACGCCATGGTGCCAAAGAAGCGGCCATCGATCATCGGCTGCAAGAAGCGTTGCTTCTGTTCTTCGCTGCCGAAGCTCTCGATCAGGTTGGCCGCCCCCATCGTCAGGAATGGGTACGCTGTAGAGCTTGCATTAGCCGCTTGGAAATGTGCAAAACAGGCTTGGGATAAAAGAGTGGGCAATTGCATACCGCCCGCTTCGAAGCTACGTGCGGCGTTGAGAAAGCCGGCTTGAAGAAACGCATCCACCGCCGGCTTCACTTCAGGAATAAGGATGGCCTCACCGTTCTCAAAGCGCGGCTCGTTTTCGTCGGCTTTGCGGTTGTGTGGAGCGAAGTACTTCTCGGCGATTGTCCGGGCTGTGCCGATGGCGGCATCGAACGTCTCGCGATTGTGCTCGGCAAACCTTTCGCGCTGCGTGAGTGCCTCGGCATCCAGCACTTCATACAGCTCGAAAGCCAGGTTGCGTGAGCTGAGCAGTGTCTCCGACATGGCGGCATACCTTTTGTTGGAATGCCGCCGAGTCTAGAGACGAGGGGAAGGGGTGAACAGCAAGATTGATATGGGTGATGGAGGGCTAGAAAGGGCTGGGATCAGATGTCCTTTGCCCTTCTGTCGCATCAGCCAATCGTCATCAGACTCGCGTTGCCTCCGGCAGCCGCGGTGTTGACGCTCAATGCCCGTTCGATCACCAGACGTTCCAGCGCAATGCTGGTTTCGCCTTTCGACAGACCGTGAACACCGACAATCGCGCCCGCACGTTTGGCGACCTGTTCGCAGACCGAGCGCAGTTGATCCGAGTCGCCATGATGCAGGACCGCATCAATCACCAGATCTTCTTTGCTCCAGTGCGCTACAAGCTTGATGCGGGCCTGAACTTCCTTCGGCAGCTTGCTGCGCAACGGCTTGCTCAGCTCGCTCTCTGGCCAGATCGCAGTGCTGCCTACGGCCATGACTGCGGCTAGCTGGACGAGCAAATCGGTCTCGTCTTCTGCCAGACACAGCACGTGCTCACGCGGCAGGATGCTGTAGCTGTTGCGCTCCCCGGTAGGGCCTACGAGTAAACGCGAGACGCCGCTTTGCGACTGCTCGGCGAACTGGCTGCACAGAGTGGCCAGTTCGGGGTGTTGGTTGCTTGCTGCCCAGGTTTTCAAGGCCGTCAGCGGTTTGCTCATGGCCTCACGCAGGCGCGTGTCGGGAGCCGTTAGCGCATCGCCCCGCTGGAACGATTTCTCGATGGCATCGACGGGTCGGGTCGATAGCAGGCGATATAAGTACAGCGGGCCGCCAGCCTTGGGACCGGTGCCGGACAGGCCTTCACCCCCAAATGGCTGAACACCGACCACTGCACCGACAATGTTGCGGTTGATGTAAAGATTGCCGGCGTGGACGTTGTCGACGACCTTGGCGATGGTTTCATCGATGCGCGTATGCACGCCGAGTGTGAGTCCATAGCCGGAGGCATTGATCTGGGCGATCAGCTGGTCGAGTTCCTTGCGCTTGTAGCGCACGACGTGCAGCACCGGACCGAAGATTTCGCGCTGCAGCTCGTCGAAGCTTTCCAGCTCGATCAGGGTGGGCATCACGTACGTGCCGCGCTTGATTTCATCCTTGTCGGCAATGGCAACCTGATACACCGAGCGGCCTTTGTCTCGCATGCCTTGAATGTGCTTCTCGATGCCGGCTTTCGCTTCGGCGTCGATCACCGGGCCAATATCGACTGACAGACGCTCGGGGTTGCCAAGACGGCTTTCGGCCATTGCACCTTTAAGCATTTCAATCACGCGGTCGGCCGAATCTTCCTGCAGGCACAGCACGCGCAAGGCTGAGCAGCGCTGGCCCGCGCTATCGAATGCCGAGGATACGACATCGATGACAACTTGTTCGGTGAGCGCTGACGAGTCAACGATCATCGCGTTCTGACCGCCCGTCTCAGCGATCAGCGGGATCGGACGACCTTGAGCATCCAGCCGGCCGGCTATGTTGCGTTGCAACAGCCGGGCGACCTCTGTGGAACCTGTGAACATGACGCCTTTGACCCGGTCGTCACCGACCAGTCGGGCGCCGACTGTCTCGCCTGGGCCGGGCAGCAGTTGCACGACGCCTTCCGGAATGCCGGCTTCCAGCAGCAGACGCACGGCTTGAGCGGCAACGAGCGGTGTTTGTTCTGCGGGCTTGGCCAGTACCGGATTGCCAGCGGCCAGCGCCGCTGCGACCTGACCGCTGAAAATCGCCAGCGGGAAGTTCCACGGGCTGATGCAGACCACTGGGCCGAGCGGGCGGTGTGCGTCATTGGTGAAATCGTTGCGCGCCTGAACGGCGTAGTAGCGCAGAAAATCCACGGCCTCGCGTACTTCGGCGATGGCATTGGCGAAGGTCTTGCCTGCTTCGCGGGCCAGCAGCCCCATCAGCGGCTGAATCTCAGCCTCCATCAAATCTGCCGCGCGCTCAAGAATTGCAGCGCGTTCGACAGGTGGCGTTGCCTGCCAGATCGGCCCGGCACTCATGGCGCTGAGCAGCGCGCTGTCGACATCTTCCAGTGTGGCGTCCTGAACATGACCGACCACGTCACGCAGGTCGGCCGGGTTAAGCACCGGGACCGACGCTCCCGCGCTGACCGGGCTGCCCAGCATGGGTGCTGCTTTCCAGTCGTTGTGAGCGGTTGCCAGCAGTGCGGACGAAAGCGAGGCCAGACGATGCTCGTTGGCCAGGTCGATGCCTGCGGAGTTCGCCCGGTCGGGGCCGTACAGATCGCGAGGCAGCGGGATGCGCGGGTGCGCCAGGCCAAAGCCGCCTTCCTGCGTCGCCATGCGCTCGATGCTGTTCACCGGGTCGGCAACCAGTTCCTGAATCGAGATGGACTGATCGGCAATCCGGTTGACGAAGGAAGTGTTGGCACCGTTTTCCAGCAGGCGGCGGACCAGATAGGCCAGCAATGTCTCATGGGTGCCGACCGGGGCGTATACGCGGCAAGGGCGGTTCAGCTTGCCGTCGGACACTTTGCCAACGACTTGCTCGTACAGCGGCTCGCCCATGCCGTGCAGGCACTGGAACTCGTACTGGCCAGGGTAATAGTTCTGACCGGCAATGTGGTAGATCGCCGCCAGGGTGTGGGCGTTGTGCGTCGCGAACTGTGGGTAAATGACTTCTGGCACCGAGAGCAACTTGCGTGCGCAAGCGATGTAGGAAACGTCGGTGTAGACCTTGCGGGTGTACACCGGATAGCCCTCAAGGCCTTCCACCTGGGCGCGCTTGATCTCGCTGTCCCAGTAGGCGCCTTTCACCAGACGAATCATCAGGCGGTGACGGCTGCGACGGGCCAGATCGATCACGTAGTCGATGACGTACGGACAGCGCTTCTGGTAGGCCTGGATCACGAAGCCGATGCCGTTCCAGCCGGTTAGCTGCGGCTCGAAGCAAAGACGCTCAAGCAGATCGAGGGACAGTTCGAGGCGGTCGGCTTCTTCGGCGTCGATGTTCAGGCCGATGTCGTATTGCTTGGCGAGCAGGGTCAGAGACAGCAAGCGCGGGTACAGCTCTTCCATCACGCGTTCGTACTGGGCGCGGCTGTAGCGCGGGTGCAGGGCGGACAGTTTGATCGAGATGCCGGGGCCTTCGTAGATGCCGCGCCCGTGGGAAGCCTTGCCGATGGAGTGAATGGCCTGCTCGTACGAGGCCAGGTATTTCTGTGCGTCGTGTTCGGTCAGCGCCGCTTCACCCAGCATGTCGTAGGAATAACGGAAGCCCTTGGCTTCGAAGCGGCTGGCATTGGCCAGCGCCTCACCGATGGTTTCGCCTGTGACGAACTGCTCGCCCATCAGGCGCATGGCCATGTCGACGCCTTTGCGAATCATCGGCTCGCCGCTTTTGCCGATGATACGGCTCAGGGATGACGTCAGGCCGGCTTCGTTGTGAGTGCTGACCAGCTTGCCTGTCAGCAACAGCCCCCACGTCGCGGCATTGACGAACAGCGATGGGCTATTGCCCAGGTGAGGGTGCCAGTTGCCGGTGCTGATCTTGTCGCGAATCAACGCGTCGCGGGTGCCCTTGTCGGGAATGCGCAGCAAGGCCTCGGCCAGGCACATCAGCGCAACGCCTTCCTGAGAGGACAGGGAAAACTCCTGCAGCAGACCCTGGACAATGCCTGCGCGGCCGCCAGCGCTTTTCTGGTTGCGCAGTTTTTCGGCAATCATGCAGGCGAGCTTGTGGGTGGCTTCCGCCATCGGTACAGGGAGGCGCGCCTGCTCCAGCAGCATCGGAACGACTTCGGGTTCCGGGCGGCGGTAGGCCGAGGTAATGGCGGCGCGTAGAACCGATTGAGGCAGGATGCTTTCGGCGAACTCCAGAAAGGCTTGATGCGCAGTCTCTGAAGGTATGTCGCCTTGTTCGTCGGAATCCTTGCTGCTCAGGCCATTGAGTTCAGTCAGGGTTGCGCCACTCTCGAGCTTTTCCAGGTAATTGAAAATTGCCTGTTTGATGAGCCAGTGCGGAGTGCGGTCGATGGAGTGCGCAGCTGCCTTCAATCGCTCGCGGGTCGGGTCGTCGAGTTTGACACCCAGAGTGGTGGTCGCCATGTCTTGTCCTCTTTTCAGCCACGGTTCTGTGGCTTCAGCTGTCGCAGAGATTAGCCTTGCTCACAGTCGGGTGCAACCGGGTGCAACCGGTTTTTCAGGATATTTCAGCCTTGTTGCAGGTTGGCCAAATGCCTTGCACGTTAGGGGTGCCAATTACCCAGCATGCGGCCGTCGGCGCCCTAAAACAGCGCATTGCTTATGGCTGGTTACATTTTAAAAAGCATGAGGTGCAACTAATTTTGAGCGAAAGGTTGCACCTGCTTTGGGTAGTTGACTAGGATGCGCGGCCTCGGTCTGCACAGAATCGGGCATCCCATAACAACAAGCCAAAGGCGTAAGCAATGAGTGTCAGTAACCCCACATTGATCACCTTTGTGATCTATATCGCGGCGATGGTCCTGATCGGACTTATGGCCTATCGCTCTACAAACAATCTCTCGGATTACATTCTTGGCGGCCGCAGCCTTGGCAGCGTCGTCACCGCACTGTCGGCAGGCGCTTCGGACATGAGCGGCTGGCTGTTGATGGGCTTGCCCGGCGCGATTTATCTCTCGGGTCTGTCGGAAAGCTGGATCGCCATCGGGTTGATCGTCGGCGCCTATCTGAACTGGCTGTTCGTTGCGGGTCGGTTGCGAGTGCAGACCGAGCACAATGGCGACGCTCTGACATTGCCGGACTATTTCTCCAGCCGCTTTGAAGACACCAGCGGCTTGCTTCGGGTCATATCGGCCATCGTTATTCTGGTGTTCTTCACCATTTATTGTGCGTCCGGGATTGTCGCCGGCGCGCGACTGTTCGAAAGCACCTTCGGCATGTCCTATGAAACAGCCTTGTGGGCCGGTGCTGCAGCGACCATTGCCTACACATTCATTGGTGGTTTTCTGGCAGTCAGCTGGACCGATACCGTACAGGCCACGCTGATGATCTTCGCGCTGATCCTTACGCCCATCATTGTGCTGCTGGCAACCGGCGGCATCGACACAACCTTCCTGGCCATTGAGGCCAACGACCCATCCAACTTCGACATGCTCAAGAACACTAGCTTCATTGGCATTGTGTCCCTGCTGGGCTGGGGCTTGGGATACTTTGGTCAGCCGCACATTCTGGCGCGTTTCATGGCCGCCGACTCGGTAAGGTCCATTGCCAAGGCACGGCGCATTTCCATGGCCTGGATGATCCTCTGCCTTGGCGGGACAGTCGCCGTTGGCTTTTTCGGGATTGCCTACTTTTCGGCGCACCCGGAGCTGGCAGCGCCGGTGACTGAGAACCACGAACGAGTGTTCATTGAGCTGGCGAAAATCCTGTTCAACCCCTGGATTGCGGGCGTGTTGCTGTCGGCCATTCTGGCAGCCGTGATGAGTACCCTGAGTTGCCAGTTGCTGGTCTGCTCCAGTGCGCTGACCGAAGACTTCTACAAGGCTTTCCTGCGCAAGGGCGCCTCTCAGCGCGAGCTGGTGTGGGTCGGTCGTGCGATGGTCTTGCTGGTGGCGTTGATCGCAATTGCGCTCGCCGCCAACCCGGAAAATCGTGTGTTGGGCCTCGTAAGTTACGCCTGGGCGGGTTTCGGTGCAGCTTTCGGTCCGGTGGTTCTGATTTCAGTGCTCTGGAAAGGCATGACTCGCAACGGCGCCCTGGCGGGCATTCTGGTGGGTGCCATCACCGTGGTGGTGTGGAAGCATTTCGAGGTCATGGGGCTTTACGAAATCATCCCTGGCTTTATCTTCGCCAGCATCGCCATCGTAGTGTTCAGCGTGATGGGCAAGCGCCCTTCGGCTGATATGCATGCGAGGTTCGAAGCCGCAGAGAAAGAGTACAAAGCGGCTTAACCCTTGGCGTCGCCCAGGCTGCAAATCAAGAAGGCCCGCCCTCGCAAGAGGTGCGGGCCTTCTTGTGTCATGTCTTATTGTGGTCGATGTCCAGATTGAAGAACGTCGCTTTGCCGCCTTCGCTGGTGTAGCCGGTGTTGTCCTGGGTGTAGACGCCAGCTTTGAAGTACAGCGGCTTGACCTGCCAGGTTTCGCTGATCCGCTCATGCCAGTTCATGTTGTGCGCAGTCACATTCAACATGCCGCCAGGGCTCAGGCGGATGATGTAGTTGAAAGTCTCGTTGAGCGGTATATCTTCGGCGACGGTGAAGACGCGGCTTTTTTTGTCGTTGGGATGGAAACGCACCTTGGCGACGATGTTCCCGGACCCGGTAGCGTTCTTGTACTGATACTCCACTTTGAGCAGCGGTTGAGTACTCTCGTAGGCGTGGATCTGCCCAATCACGACTTTCCCTGAAGAGGGCACCTGATTGACCTGAAGCTTGGCGTTCAGGTAGTTGTCGGCATCCGGGTAGAACCAGTTGTGCAGTTCACCGTTGGACCAGGTTTCCCGAAGCTCGCTTCGGGGGTAAATGGCGTTAGCGGTTTTGCTGCCCGTCACCGGCGACCAGAAGACAATCGAAGACGATCCGGATTTGAAATACTTGCCGTCGTAGCCTTTCAGAAGTTGCTTTGTTTCGACTGTCGCGGGGGGCGAGCCCACGGGAATACTCAAATTCCAGGATCCTAAATCAATCATGTTTTATGCGTCCGATATGTCTCATTGCCAGCAATCGCGTCTGGCGCAAGGGTTTGAGGGGCGTTTCTTATACGATTCATGAACGACTTTGTTAATGGAATTCCGTCCGGTGAATGCAGTCACACAGCCAACGCTCTACCTCGCGAACTGTCTGACCGGCGTCTGTAGGCTACTGACCGTTAGTCGGGCCGTTAGATATTTCTTGATGGCCTAACGATACCTGCCTTCTCTTTTCTCCAGAGAGGACTAGAGTGAAAGCCATTCGGATCATGGGTGGAGCCCGTTCCCGGGCATCAGTAACGAATGAGTAGCAGCATGGAACGCGTGCAATCACAGCCAGTGGCTGGCAAGTCTGTTTTGTTGGTCGTCGATGACTATCCAGAAAACCTGGTCACCATGCGCGCAGTACTGCAGCGCCAGGACTGGGAAATCGTAACGGCCAGTTCGGGAATGGAAGCGCTAGGCCTGCTCCTTGACGTCGAGATAGATCTGGTCCTGCTCGACGTGCAAATGCCCGGCATGGATGGATTCGAAGTGGCGCGCTTGATGCGCGGCAGCCAGCGGACCCGCCTCACTCCTATCATTTTCCTCACTGCCAACGAGCATTCCCGGGACGCCGTCCACAAGGGTTATGCCAATGGTGCGGTGGATTACCTTTTCAAGCCGTTCGACCCCCATGTTCTGAAGCCTAAAGTGCAGGCGCTCCTTGAGCATCAGGCCAACCGCCGTGCGTTGCAGAAACTCGGACGTGAGCTTGAAGCCGCCCGCGCGTTCAACGCCTCGGTGCTGGCCAATGTTGCGGAAGGCATTCTGGTGGTCGATGAGGGCGGCTTGATCAGTTTCGCCAACCCGGCAGTCTGTCGTCTGCTGGGATGACGGATGGCGAGTTGCGCGGAACTCAGTTGATCGGTTACCTGCAAGAGCCAAGCTTCGCTGAATGGACTGACTCCGGGTTTTATCATCACTATCGTCGGTCAGATACGTACCGGGTTCACGACGCGATCATGCGCTCGGCAGAGGGGCGCCAAGTGCCTGTTGCGCTTTCCTGCGCGCCATTACCCGGCGAGCAGAAAGCCATGGTGCTGAGCATCCTCGACATGTCGGTGGTGCGTGATCTGTATCGACAGCTCGAAAAGCAGGCCGTCACGGACGCACTGACCGGGCTGCTCAATCGCCGTGGTTTTTATCAGGCGGTCGAAGGCATGCTCCTGCGAAAAGAGCACCCCGGCAAGTACCTCGTGGTGTTGTACCTGGACCTCGACGGCTTCAAGCACGTCAACGACTCCCTCGGCCACGATGCCGGGGATCAGGTGTTGCTATGGGTCGCCGAACAGTTGAAAGACAGCCTTCGCCCTTACGATGTGCTTGCGCGCATGGGCGGCGATGAGTTTGTGGTAGTGATCGACGGTCTCGATTATCCCGAACACGCAGCCAAAGTGGCTGAAAAGTTGATTGAACGGATTTCGGTGCGTCGGCAGATAGAGGGCATGGAGGCCACCTTGGGTGCGAGCATCGGGATAGCCGTTCACCCTGATTGCGGGCTGAACCTCGATGCGCTGCTGCGTGCGGCAGACATCGCGATGTACGAGGCCAAGCGCGCAGGCCGTCAGCAGTATCGTTTTTACGACCAGGACATGAACGGGCGCGCACGCTCACGGCTGATGCTTGAAGAGAGCGTGCGTACGGCCATCGATGGCAAAGACTTCACGATGGTCTATCAGCCTCAGGTTCGCGTTGATGGCAGTATCCGCGGCTTCGAGGCGCTGCTGCGCTGGCAGCATCCGGCTGCCGGCGATGTGCCGCCAGGCGTGTTCATCCCGTTGCTCGAAGAAACCCGCCTGATCAACAAGCTGGGCGGCTGGATTTTCGACCAGAGCGCCGCCCAGCGTCAGCGCTGGAGCGAGGCGTTTGGGGACACGCTGGTGGTGAGCATCAGCATCAGCCCCGCGCAGTTCAGCATGCCTAACCTGGCGGCTGAACTGCAGCGTGCGATTCATAATCATGGGTTGCATCCGCGTCAGCTTGAGATCGAAATCACCGAGCCGTCGCTGGTTCACAATCTTGCTCACAGTCGCAAACAGTTGCAGAGCCTGCACGACATTGGCGTGCGGGTGTCGCTGGACGATTTTGGCTCCGGCGAGTGTTCGCTTACTCACCTGCGTAATCTGGATCTGGACACCCTCAAACTTGATCGCCATTTTATCGCCGGGCTGCTGGGTTCAACCCGCGAAATGGCCGTCGCCCGCAGTATTATCGAGTTGTGTCGTCAGCTGGATATCGAGGTGATCGCCGAAGGCGTGGAAACCATCGAGCAGTATTGCTGGCTGGTCGACAACGGGTGTCAGGTGATTCAGGGCTTTCTGCTCGGCCACCCGATGACGCCGGACGATGCGCTGCGCTTTGTCGATGCGGTGGTCATGCCCGTGGATCCGCTGCTGATCAGCCGTACCTAACCCTGTAAACTCGGTGTTTTCGGTTATCTGATACCCACATGAGCTCACCCACCCTGATCCCCCTGAAATACTTGCAGGCCTACCCGCCTGGCCTGCAAGAGCAAGTGCGGCAGATGATTGCGCAGGACAAGCTGGGCGATTACCTGGAGCAGCGCTATCCGGGCCGTCATGAAGTGCAAAGCGACAAGGCTCTTTACGCGTACGCGTTGTCTCTCAAGCAGGAGTTTCTTCGCAACGCGCCACCTATCGACAAAGTGCTGTTTGATAACCGTCTGGATCTCACTCATCGGGCGCTCGGCCTGCATACGACGATTTCACGCATTCAGGGCGGCAAGCTCAAGGCCAAGAAAGAGATTCGAGTCGCCTCGTTGTTCAAGGACGCGGCGCCCGAGTTTTTGAAGATGATCGTCGTGCACGAGCTGGCCCATTTCAAGGAATCGGATCACAATAAAGCGTTCTACAACCTCTGCGAGCACATGCAGCCTGGTTATCACCAGCTTGAGTTTGATCTGCGCGTCTATCTGACGTGGCGGGATATGCAGGCATCGGGCAAATAACGAAAAAACTGACAGACAAGGATCGTGACGATGGACGTCAGCAAGACCAAAAGCAGTTTTTACCGCCGACTGTACGTGGCGTATTTGATCGACAGTCAACTTGCGAGCAGTGTGCCAGCCCTGACGGATGTCACCGGTATGCCGCGCCGTACCGCACAGGACACCATCGCCGCGCTCGGGGATCTGGATATTGTCTGTGAGTTCGAACAACTCGATGGCGCGCGTAACCATGCCGGCTGTTATCAGATTCGTGATTGGGGCGCGATAGACAAGCATTGGATAGCCGCTAATCTTGCGCAGATCAAGACTGTCCTGGGCTATCCCTGAGCCCGCAGGCCCGCCGAGTCAATCCAGATCACGGCGCATGCCAATGTGTTCGATGCCGTCTTCGACGTAGATATCCCCCACCGCGTTAAAGCCGTAACGGCTGTAATAGCCCTGCAAATGTGCCTGAGCCGAGAGATACATCGGTTGATCGGGCCATTTGCGCTCGGCGTGATCCATTGCCTGCACCATCAACTCGTGCCCCATGCCTTTGTTGCGCATTGATGGCGCAGTCACAACGCGGCCAATGGTGACATCGCCGTTTTGCTGGATCGGATCGAGCAGACGTAAATAGGCGACCAGCTGATCGTTTTGCCAGGCCATCAAATGGCAAGTGTCGCCCTGCAAATCCTGACCATCCACATCCAGATACCAGCACTTCTGCTCCACCACGAATACCTGCGCACGCAATTGCAGAATGGCGTAGAGCTGCTCTTTATTGAGTTCGGTATGGTGTTTGCAAATCCAGTTGATTGACATGACGCGGGCTCGTAATAGAAATCCATGCCGGATACTAAACGCTTAATGCCGTTGAGCCCAAGCGGGTATTCGAGACGCCCAGCATTGGCTCGCGAGCGGAAATCAGGGGCGCTCATTTTAGTGAACGGCTCCACAAAACATTGGATTCTTATCGATTGTGCAAAGGGCGGAATGGGTCTTCAATGAAAGTGGCTTGATATCTGCGCATGTCGACAGAACCCTACGCTGACCGCTCTGCGAAACCGGGATCGCTCTACGCTCGAACCAGGGACACGACGCCACGCAATCAGGCGTCGCAATAATAACGGGCTGTTGTTTGCCTTAGGAGCTTGAGCATGCCGCGTTTGCTTCGAGCCATTGGGTTGCTGGGCTTAATGTGGGTAGCCCACGCAGGGGCAGTAGATAAGTTGCGCATGGCTGGCGATGCCTGGGCGCCTTATGCAGATGTATCTCTTCTCAAGGGGGGATTGGCAACGGATTTGATCAGCACTGCGCTCAGCCGCGCAGGCTATGCCACCGAATATGAGCAAGTCCCGTGGGCGCGCGCCGTTCACGGGTTGAGCGAAGGCCGGTACGACATTCTGATCAACGCGTGGTACAGCGATGATCGCACCCGCATTGGCCAGTTTTCTGCCGATTACCTGATCAACAGACTTCGATTCATCAAGCGCAAAAACTCAACGCTCGATTTCCAGAACCTCCCTCAACTGCATTCGCATTCCATCGCAGTCGTGCGCGGCTACGCGTATTCCCCCGCTTTCGATAACGACCCTGAATTGAAAAAAATCCCCGTGGCGAACTTCTCCACTGCCGTGCGCATGTTGGCTGCGGGCCGTGTTGAGCTGACCGTGGAGGATGAATATGCCGCACGGTTTGCCCTGAGCCACGAGTCCCCGGATGTACAGGACAATGTGGAATTTCTGCCGACCTCGTTAGCCGAGAACACGCTGCATATTCTGGTCAGCCTGAAGAACCCTGAGCACGACAAGATCGTCGCCCGTTTCGATCAGGAAATCGCCGCGATGAAGGCTGACGGCACCTACGCCGCACTCTTTAAGTTGCACGGTCTGTGAGGTCGGTCGGCACCTTTTCAGGAGCTTTGATCAAATGCGCCGCGAGGGTGCGCAGCGGTCCGAGTTGGCGACAGATCAGCGCCAGTTGCGTCTGAACCAGCCGCTGACCTTCGTCGAGCTCTTCTGGCATTTGCTCGAGTTCGGCTGCGAGGGCTTCTTCGGCATCGCTTTGAATGGCCACCGGCTGCCGGCTCGCCAGACTCTGCGCAATTTCATCGATGCTGCGGGCAAGACTGGCCCCCGCGCCCTCAATCAACTGCTCACGCACTTCGGCGGGCAATGACGCTTCGCGGTGTGCGCCCAAGCCGGACAGGTAGCTGAGCAGCGTGTGCGACAACACCAGAAAACGGAAACCCACGTCTGCTTCTTTACGGAAATGCCCCGGCTCCATCAGCATGTTCGCCAGTGTGGTCGACAGCGCAGCGTCTGCGTTGTGAGCGTTACGGCGGGCAAGGCGATACGCGAGGTCATCGCTTTTGCCTTGCGCGTATTGCTGCATGATCTGGCGCAGGTAAATGCTGTTGCAGGTCAGCGTATTGGCCAGCACCTTGTTCAGGCGCCGGCCCTGCCAATCCGGCAGGAACAGGAACACCGCCAGGCCCGCAATCAAACTGCCCAGCAAGGTGTCCAGCAGGCGCGGCAGGAACAAGCCATAACCGTCGCCCACCTGATTGAAGCAGAACAGAATCATGACCGTGATCGCCGCTGTCGAGAGCGTGTAGCGCGTGGTGCGATTGACGAAGAACACAACGCCTGCGATCACCGCACACATCGACTGCAGAATGGGCGATGTGACCACATCGAACAGCACCCAGCCAATGGTCAGGCCGATGGCTGTACCGATAATGCGCTGACCCAGTTTGCGCCGCGTCGCGCCGTAGCTTGGCTGGCAGACAAAGACCGTGGTGAGGATGATCCAATAACCCTGCGACGGGTGAATCAGGTGCACGGTGAGGTAGCCGATGACCAACGCCAGCGGCAGGCGCAAGGCATGGCGAAACAGCAGCGAGGTCGGCGTCAGTTGCAAACGCAATCGGGTCCAGACGTCCTTGAAGTTGCGCGGCGAGCGATCCAGCAGACTGCTGTCGCTGGCGTCGGCCAGGGCGTCGGGGTTACTGGCGTCACTGAGTAGCCGGTCCAGCGTGCCGAGGTTGTTCGCCAGTGCGCGCAGTGAACGCAGCAACCCCCGCCATGCCGGATTGCTCTGGATGCGCAGGTGCTCGAGTGAGGCATGCAGGTCATTGAGTGCATGGGCAAAGCTGTCGTCGTAGATAAACGGCTGACGCAACTGAATCGAGACCGATAAATCGCGACAGGCCGTGCCCTGCTGGCGCAGCAGGCGCTGACAACGGAACAGCACGTCGCTGTGGAAAAACGCTTCGGCCAGCGAGTTGTAAGGATAGTGCGAGGAGCTTGCGCGCTCGTGAACGTCCTGTGCCAGAAAGTACAGCTTGAGGTAGCGACTGACTTTCGAGCCCGGTCGGCCATTGCCTACGCGGTTAAGGATGATTTCCTTGGTGGAGTTCAGCGCGGCCACGACCTTGCCGTTTTGCTTGGCCAAATCCAGGCGGCGCGCTTCCACGTCCAGTGTGCGGATCGGTTCGAACAGTTCGGACTTTATCTTCAGGTACAAGCCCAACTCGCGGAACAAACGGGCGAGGGCTTGCTGCACCGGCTGGTTGGAAAACAGCATTTGCCACAGCACCGACAGCAGGCCGTACCAGGCCGCCCCTGCCACCAGCAGCATGGGTTCGTGCCAGAAGTCAGTGACTTCGCCGCCGCGCTGATCGACCCCGATCATGGTGTAGACCGACAGGATCAACGTGCCGTAGGCAATGGCGCCGTAGCGTTCGCCCAGCGCGCCGAGCATCGTCAGGCAAAAGGCTGCCATGGCCAGCGAACAGACAAATAGAACGGGGTAGGGGAACAACAATTCGACTGACATTGCAGCGATGCTGAAACACACCAGGGTCACGGCCAGGGCATTGAGGCGACCCTGCCAGCTGTCATCGGTTTCAGAAAGCGCACAGGCGATAATCCCGAGGAACAGCGGGATCAATTGCTTCATCTCGCCCTGATACCAGCACAGCGCCATGCTGCCGGTCAGCGCGATAAACACCCTTACGCTGTAGCTGAACTTGTCCAGCGCCCATAGACGGCGGAAGGAATTACGCAACGATTTAGATTTCGATGCCATGTGAGCGCTGACGGCCTTGTTCGCGATTAAACGATTTGCACTGACGGATATGTACAGCGATCAACGGGGGCTGTACATCCGGCAGGTGAAATTTATTCCGTAACTGCGGCTAACGCACAACTCCTGTAGGAGCGAATTTATTCGCGAGAGGCCGGTGAGTCAGACGCCTTTTTTTCGGCCATGGCTACGTATCGCGAATAAATTCGCTCCTACAGATTTTTGTCGTGTCACACGAACTGAGCAGCCGCATAGCCCGAGGCCCAGGCCCACTGAAAATTGAAACCGCCCAGATGCCCGCTGACGTCCAGCACTTCTCCCACGAAATACAGGCCTGGCGATTTCAGCGACTCCATGGTCTTGGAAGAAACTTCCCGCGTATCGATGCCGCCGAGGGTTACTTCTGCGGTGCGATAGCCTTCAGTCCCCGCCGGTACAACCTTCCAGCTCGCCAGCGCGTCAGTGATATCGGCGAGTTCAGCGTGGGTGTACTGCTTCATGGGTTTTGAAACGAACCAGTGCTCGGCAATCAGGTTGGCCATCTTCTTGGTGAAGATTTCCCCCAGCAGGGTTTTCAGTTCGCTGTTTGGCCGTTCGCTCTGTTGCTCGGCGAGCCAGCCCGGCACGTCATGGTCCGGCATCAGGTTGATTTCAACCGCGTCGCCAGGTTGCCAGAACGATGAGATCTGCAGAATGGCCGGGCCACTGAGACCGCGATGGGTGAACAGGATGTTTTCCCGGAAGCTTTCGTCGTTGCAGCTGACCAGGCAATCCACCGATGTGCCGGACAACTCCGTGCACAGTTCCTTGAGCTGGTCGGTGATGGTAAACGGCACCAGCCCCGCCCGTGTTGGCAGCAAGGCGTGACCGAACTGCTTGCCTACTTGATAACCGAAGCCGGTTGCCCCCAAGGTCGGGATTGAAAGACCGCCGGTGGCGATCACCAGCGATTCACAACGGATGCTGCCCAGGGTGGTCTGCAACTGATAGCCCGTGTCGACTTTCTCGATGTGCTGGACGGAGGTGTCCATGTGCAGTTGCACGCCAGCCTGTTCGCACTCGTCGAGCAGCAGTCCGAGAATGTCGCTGGACTTTTTGTCGCAGAACAGTTGGCCGAGTTTTTTCTCGTGATACGGCACGCCGTGTTTGGCCACCAGCTCGATGAAATCCCACTGGGTGTAACGCGCCAGGGCCGATTTGCAGAAGTGCGGGTTCTGCGAAAGGAAGTTGCCCGGCTCGCTGTACATGTTGGTGAAGTTGCAGCGCCCGCCACCGGACATGAGTATCTTCTTGCCGGGCTTGTTCGCGTGATCGATCAACATCACCCTGCGGCCACGATTGGCGGCGGTGAAGGCACACATCAAACCTGCGGCGCCTGCGCCAATGATCACAACGTCAGTAACGGGCAAAGCGGTGTCCTCGGGTATAAACAGTCCAGGGGGTGGCGATGAACCTGTATGAGCGCGCTTGCCCGCGATTGCGGTGGTTCAGTAAGACATTCATCCCCTGACACACCGCCCTCGCGGACAAGCGCGCGCCTACAGAGGCAGCGGCGGGTTTTAGAGAATCCGCACGCGCAGCGACTTGCCCTTGATCTTGCCGTTGTTCAAACGCTCAAGCGCCTGTTTGGCCATGCTGCGTTCGACGGCGACGTACGCCTGGAAGTCGAAGATCGCGATCTTGCCCACTTGAGTGCCAGGAATGCCCGCCTCACCGGTCAACGCACCCAGAATGTCGCCAGGGCGCAGTTTGTCCTTGCGGCCCGAACCGATGCACAAGGTGGTCATCGGTGGCAGCAACTTGCCGCCCTCGGTGCGCGTGAGGTTGTCGTATTGCTGCCAGTTGAGCGGGGCCTTTTGCAATTCTTCGACCGCGCGCGCGCGCTGGCTTTCGGACGGCGCCACCAGGCTGACAGCGATGCCGGTTTCCCCTGCGCGACCGGTACGGCCCACGCGGTGGATGTGGATTTCCGAGTCCCGCGCCAGTTCGACGTTGAGCACCATATCCAGCGCGTCGATGTCCAGGCCGCGAGCGGCTACGTCAGTCGCCACCAGCACCGAGGTGCTGCGGTTGGCAAACATCGCCAGCACTTGATCGCGATCACGCTGTTCGAGGTCGCCATGCAGGCCGACGGCCGACATGCCTTTGGCAGTCAGGTGATCGACCACTTCCTGCACCTGCTGTTTGGTAAAGCAGAACGCCACACACGATTGCGGGCGGAAGTGATCGAGCACTTTCACCACGGCTTCGAGGCGTTGCTCAGGGGAGATTTCGTAGAAGATCTGTTCGATCTGGCTGTCAGCGTGCAGCGCCTCGACCTTGACGGTCTGCGGGTCGCGCATGAACTTGGACGACAGCTGCTTGATGCCGACCGGGTAGGTAGCCGAGAACAGCAGGGTCTGACGGCGTGTCGGGGTCTGCTCGATGATGTCGGCGATGGAGTCGTAAAAACCCATGTCGAGCATGCGGTCCGCTTCGTCCAGCACCAGCGTGTTCAAGCCATCCAGTACCAGCGAACCCTTGCGCAGGTGTTGCTGGATCCGGCCCGGTGTGCCGACGATGACGTGTGCGCCGTGCTCCAGTGAGCCGATCTGTGGGCCGAAAGACACGCCGCCGCACAGGGTCAGGACTTTGATATTGTCTTCGGAACGCGCCAGACGGCGGATTTCCTTGGCCACCTGGTCAGCCAGTTCGCGGGTTGGGCAAAGGACCAGCGCCTGACAGCCGAAATAGCGAGGGTTGATGGGGTTGAGCAGGCCGATGCCGAACGCTGCGGTCTTGCCGCTGCCGGTCTTGGCCTGAGCGATCAGGTCCATGCCCTTGAGAATCACCGGCAGGCTCTGCGCCTGAATCGGCGTCATCTCGGCATAACCAAGGGACTCCAGGTTAGCCAGCATGGCGGCGGAAAGGGGCAAGGTATTGAACGCGGTGTTAGTCACAAGAGTGAGCCTGCAAAACAAAATGTCGCGCAGTGTATCAGGTCAGGGCCCCTGCCTTGGGACCGCTGGCGATAAATGGCACGTGTCACGCAGAGAACCTCTGTAGGAGCGAATTTATTCGCGAGACCTCTGCATGGGCGATAGAGGTGGATCGTCCTTAATGGCCCCTCGCGAAGGAATTCGCTCCTGCAGATTTCCGATCAGGCCTCGACTTCAGGCTCCGGCTGCGGTTTGCGCGGTGGGTTCTCAGGCGTGACCCGAGGCGACAGTTGCAAGAAGATCGTCGCCGCGAGCATCGCCAGTACACCCACGCACAGGAACGTCAGTTGAAACGCGCCCAACAGACTGCTGACTTCCCCCGTCGCCACGTCGTCGGTGAAGCCGCCGAGCAGCGCCGCTGCGCACGCGACGCCCAGGCTTAGCGACAACTGCGCCACCACCGACAACAGGCTGTTGCCACTGGCCGCGCTGGCGTCGTCGAGATCGATCAGCGTCACGGCGTTCATCGCCGAAAACTGCAACGAGTTGACGCCGCCCAGCAGCGCCAGATGGATCAGTAGCATCCAGTACGGCGTCTCGGCACTTACCAGCGCCATGCTCGCCAGCAATATCCCCAGCAGCAGCGTATTGCCCGTCAGCACCACCCGATAACCCAGACGCTCGATGGCGCGAGTGGCCAGCGGCTTGGCGAACATGGCCGCCAGCGCTAGCGGGATCATGCTCATCCCTGCGTGGGACGGGGAATAACCCAGCGCCACTTGCAGCATCAACGGCACCAAAAACGGCAACGCGCCACTGCCCAGACGGGCGAACAGGTTGCCCATGATGCCTACGGCAAAGCTGCGGGTCTTGAACAACGAGGCCGAGAACAGGGGGTGATCCACATGGCTGGCCCGTAACCAGTACGCGGCGAGGCACGCCAGGCCGCCGAACAACAGCATCACCACGCGCAGGTGCGGCAGGTGCAGCTCGCCCAAGCCCTCAAGGGCAATGGTAATCAGCACCAAAGATGCGCCGAACAGCAGGAAGCCTACCCTATCGAAGCGCGTATGCCCGCCGCCCTGCAAATCCGGGATGAATTTGCGCACGGCAAAACAACCCAGAACCCCGACCGGAATATTGATCAGGAAAATCCAGTGCCAGCTCAGGTATTCCACCAGCCAGCCGCCCACCGTCGGCCCCATCAAAGGCCCCAGCAGCGCGGGCATGGTGATGAAACTCAAGGTACGTACCAGCTCGGTTCGCGGGTAAGCACGCAGGACGATCAGGCGTCCGACGGGCATCATCAAGGCGCCGCCCAGACCTTGTATTACCCGCGCCGCCACCAGCATGCTCAATGAGTTGGCCAGCGCGCACAGCAACGAGCCAAAGCTGAACAGGAGGATGGCGCTGAAGAAGATGCGTTTGATCCCGAAACGGTCGGAAATCCAGCCGGATGCCGGAATCAGCAAAGCGATGGTCAGCATGTAGGCGATGATTACCGACTGCATGCGCAGTGGGTCTTCGGACAACGAACGTGCCATGGAGGGTAGGGCGGTGTTGAGGATCGTGCCGTCCAGGCTCTGCATGAAAAACGCGATGGCGATGACCCAAGGCATCCAGCGCAGGGTTTTGGCGTCCAGCTGCGGCGCTGTGGTCGGCATGTGCGGCGTGGGTCCTTTTGATTTAACAGGATGATGCGATGTGTAGGAGCGCGCTTGCCCGCGAATAGGCCCGTACATCCGACACAGGGGGCGTCTGACCGAAAGCCTTCGCGGGCAAGCCTCGCTCCAACAAGGGCAGGCGTTACAGCGTCAACGTCAGTTTGCTGATCAACGCGCCGGGCAACAGGTTGGAACTCGTGTCGCGCTGACTGTAGGTACTTGTCGACAGAATCAGTTCCCTCTCTGTCGTCAATTCTTCCAGCGCGCTGCCCAGCAGACTGAACACGCTGTCGTCGAAACGCATGGTGCTGACGGGCGCGATGATCTTGCCGTCTTCAACCCAGAATGTCGCAAAGCGGGTCATCCCGGTCATGCGGCCCGCGCTGCGGTCGGAGAAATTGAGGTACCACAGATTGCTGATGTACAGGCCGGTGCCCAGCCGTTGCAGCACATCGTTCAGTGCCAGCGAACCCGCCTTCATGCTCAGTGCACTCGGTGATTCCCCCCAACCTGCGCCGTTGGCCGCGAGTCCGTATTCCGCAGCGCTGCGTGATCCCACCAACTGATCGCGGGCCGCGCCTTCAACCACCATCGACAGGTCCGAGCGCGGATAGCCCTCGCCAGAGAACGCCGGTGACAACGAACCGCTCACTTGCTCGTCCAGGCTCACCTGCGGGCTCAGCTGCATCTCACCGCTGTACAGCCGCTGAAGCGGGCTGGTCTTGTCGGCCAGCGACTGCGCCGAAAAACCACCCCAACCCAGCATGCCGATGATTTCCTCCAGCGCCGAGGGCGCCAGATAAGCGCGGTATTGCCCTGGCGCCAACGTGTGGGCGGGACGTCCGAGGAAAGCCAGTTGCTCCCGGGCCAGCTTGAAACGCCGCGCGAAGCCTTCGTCGCTCCAGTCGTGTCCGGCGTAGTTGGCTTTAACGGCCTGACCGTTCTCGTGAAACAGGCTCCAGTCGACGTTGAAACTGTTGGCCTGATGCCAGCCCAGCGCACCGTTGGAACTCGCAAACCCTCGGTACAACGGCCCAGCAGCGTAAATGCCGACCAGGTCCAGCCCTGCGCCCAGTTGAGCGATTTGCTGCACCACGTGGTCGCTGTCCGGCAAAGCCTGGTCCTGAACGTGCGTGCTCTGCCAGTCGTCCTCATTGAGCAGCAGGTAAGGATCTTCCGGCAGCAATGTCAGGGTTTCACGCAGTTGATTCAGGGCTTCGGACACGCGCTGTCGATCTACCTCTTCGTCCCCTGATAGCGTCAGGTTGAGATTGGCGTGCCTTCCGTCATCGATCAGCTTGAAATTTACACTCGCCTGCTGCACGTGCCCGGCCTGGCGAACTTTGGCGTGATTGAAACGGATGAAGTCCGACTCTTCGGCGTTGTAGCTCAGGGTGAAGCGTTCCTGCGGCGAGATTGCACTATGCAGCCAGTCAACCAGTGCTTTGAATTGAGCGTGATGAGACATCAGGCGTCACCTCCGAATACATCGACATGGGAGAACACGCAGGCGGGCGATGCATGCCCGACGCGCACTACCTGATTGGGTTCGCCTTTGCCGCAGTTCGGCGTGCCCAGCACTTTGAACGTGCTGGCATCGCCGACGGCACTGAGGTTGCGCCAGAACTGCGCCGAGATGGCGCGGTAGTTCGGGTTTTTCACCACGCCTTTAAGCTCGCCGTTCTCGATCAACTGACCCCATTCGCAGCCGAACTGGAATTTGTTGCGTGCGTCATCAATGGACCATGAGCTGTTGGTGCTCATCAGGATGCCGTGTTCGATGCGGCCGATCAGTTGATCCATCGACTGGTCGCCAGGCTCGATGTTGAGATTGGCCATGCGATCAATCGGTGCCCGGTTCCAGCTGCACGCCCGGCTGTTGGCGACACCGTCCATGCCGGCGCGAAATTGCGACAGCGCACCGCCCAGTGGCCGGACCAGCACGCCCTCCCTGATCAGAAATTGCTTGCTGGCTTCGGTGCCATCGTCGTCGTAGCCGTAACTTGCCAGCTGCTCGGGGATGTCCGGGTCGAAGGTCACGTTCAGGAGCTTCGAGCCGTATTGCAGCGTGCCGAAGTCGCTGGCTTTGACGAAGCTGGTGCCCGCGTAATTGCGCTCGTCGCCAAGAATGCGGTCCAGCTCCAGCGGGTGGCCGATGGACTCATGGATTTGCAGGGTCATCTGGTCGGGCGTCAGCAGCAGGTCGCGCGGGCCGGAGGGCGTGTTGGGCGCCATGATCAGTTGCAGCGCCTGATCGGCGACCATTGCCGCAGCGCCGACGATCCCACAGTTGGCGATGACTTCTGCGCCGCCTTGCTGGCCGAAGTTTTCACGGCCCAGGCTGCGCGTCTGACTGTCGTGGCCGTCGTAGGCGGTGACGCTGAGGTCCGGGAACACATAGCGCTGCGCCTGTCGAATCTCGGCCCCCGCGCTGTTCAGGTAAATCTGTTCGACGCTTTCCAGGCCCAGGCTGACTTGCCAGTTGACCAGACGCTCGTCCTTGGGCACGGCTGCCGATTCGGCGCCGAGCAGGGCGTAGCAATCGCTCAGCGACGGGAAGGCTTGGGTCATGTTGGGTGAGAGGTAATCGGCGCGACCCTCGGAGACGCGTTGTTCACTGAGGTCGAGCAAGGCGTGAGGTGCCAACAGGCGAGCCTGGGTTTCTGCGTGTTCCAGTGCCGCCTGCAGGCCGCGCTGGGAAATATCGTGAGTGGCGGCGTACGTCTCGACGCCATTTATGCGCACGGTGAGCATTGCGCCTTCGTCGATGCTCAAGTGAGGCGGCGCGGCAATGTTTTTGCGCACTGACAGATGCTGGCTGGTTTGTTTGACGTAACGCAGCGAGAAAAACTGGGCACTGCTCTGCAGCGCGGCGAACCGCTGCTTGAGTTGAGCGGAAAAATCGAACATGCAGAGCGGCTCCTTATCAGGGGGCGGTCAGCTCGGCGTTGGCTGAGCTGACGTCAGCGCGAGCATGCTCCCTCCCACAGGAAATCTTCGTTGCTTGGGGCATAGGCAGATGAAGACGGCCGTGTGAGGGTGTTACTCGCGAATAGTGTGGTGCGGCTTTTAGAGTGGGCAACCCTTGGCGCGCAGGATGGCGTCGAAACGATCCGAGTCCAGCGTGCCAGCTTCAATCCCGGCCAGCGTGGCTTTTTCGCGGGCCAGCAGGTCATGGCAGCGGATCAGCAGTTCAGGCAGCTCCGAGCGTGCGGCTGCAACGACGCCGTCGCCGTCACCGATCATCAGGTCGCCCGGCATTACCAGCATGCCAGCACACGAAATCGGCACGTTGATCTCGCCACCGCCGTCGGTGCTCGGGCCACGGTGTACGCCGCCGATGGCATAAACCGGCAGTTCACCGGTCAGCCACTCGTCCAGGTCGCGGATCGCGCCGTTGATGACGATGCCGACGATACCGGCTTTCAGGGCCATGGCGCGCATGATGCCGCCGAACACGGCGCGCGTCAGGTCGGCACTGCCGTCAATGACCAGCACATCACCTGGACGGGCCATTTGCATGGCTTTGAGGATCATCAGATTGTCGCCCGGACGCACGCGGACAGTCAGCGCGCTGCCGAGCATCGGGGCGTTGCCGTGGAATGATTTGAGGCCCAGACCGCCGACGTTTCGGCCCAGACAATCGCTGACTGCGGCGGCGGGGATTTTGCTGAATTCCTTTAACCACTTCGGGTCCAGAAGCTCTGCGTTAGGGTTGATCAGGTACCCGGTGGGCCATTTGCTCGAAGAAACGACATCAAACATGGAAAAGCCTCGTGGCCAGTCAGTACCGGCGTGTCGATGGAACGGGGAGGTTAAACGATTGTGCTGGGCGCTAGATTAGGCCTGCGCCCGAACAGCGGCAAGCTTCCAGCAGGGGAGACGGGGGGAAGGTGATACGCAAGCCGCCTCGCCAACAGGGCGAGGCGGTTCGTATGGCTTTTACTGTGCGGTACGGCTGACTTCACGCATCGGCTTGCTGCGCGCAGGTTTGTCACCCGCTACGAAGTAGTCGGCCGTGCTGCGTGGCAGCGGTGCGCGGCCACGGATCTTGTCGGCGATTTTCTCGGCAATCATGATCGTTGGCGCATTGAGGTTGCCCGTCGTGATCAGCGGCATGATCGAGGCATCGATCACACGCAGGCTGTGAATGCCATGCACACGACCCTGACCATCGACTACAGACATCTCGTCGGTGCCCATCTTGCACGAGCACGACGGGTGATAAGCCGTCTCGGCATGTTCACGCACGAACTTGTCCAGTTGCTCGTCAGACTGCACGTCGATACCCGGGCTGATTTCACGACCGCGGTACTTGTCCAGCGCCGGCTGTTGCATGATCTCGCGGGTCAGGCGGATGCCGTCGCGAAACTCCTGCCAATCCTGCTCGCTGGCCATGTAGTTGAAGAGGATGCTCGGGTACTCGCGCGGGTTCTTCGATTTGACCTGCACGCGACCACGGCTTGGCGAACGCATGGAACCCACGTGCGCCTGAAAACCATGTTCCTGCACGCCTTTGCTGCCGTTGTAATTAATCGCAACCGGCAGGAAATGGTACTGAATGTTCGGCCACTCGAACTCTTCGCGTGAACGGATAAAACCGCCGGCTTCGAACTGATTGCTGGCGCCAATGCCTTTGCCGAGGAACATCCACTCTGCGCCGATGGCAGGCTGGTTCCACCACAGCAGCGATGGGTACAGCGAGATCGGCTCCTTGCAGGCGTACTGCAAGTACATCTCAAGGTGGTCCTGAAGGTTTTCGCCCACACCTGGCAGGTCGTGAACCACCGGGATATCCAGTTTTTTCAGGACTTCGGCCGGGCCGACGCCGGAGCGTTGCAGGATCTGTGGCGAGGCGATTGCACCACCGCACAGCAGGACTTCCTTGCGCGCCTTGGCTTCGATGCGTGCGTCGCTGTCGCCGACCATATAAGCGACGCCGACTGCGCGCTTGCCGTCGAACAGAATGCGGTCGGTCAAAGCATGGGTGACGATAGTCAGCGTCGTGCGCTTTTTGGCCTCATCCAGATAACCACGCGCGGTGCTGGCGCGGCGGCCAAACGGCGTGACAGTTCGGTCCATAGGGCCGAAGCCTTCTTGCTGGTAGCCGTTCAGGTCGTCGGTGCGCGGGTAGCCAGCCTGTACGCCGGCTTCAACCATCGCTGCGAACAGCGGATTGTTACCCGCTTTAGGCGTGGTCACGCTGACCGGACCTTCGCCGCCGTGGTAGTCGTTGGCGCCGATGTCACGGATTTCAGCTTTGCGGAAATACGGCAGGCAATCGAGGTAGCCCCAGTCTTCCAGGCCAGGATTTTTTGCCCAGCCGTCGTAGTCCATTGCGTTGCCACGGATGTAGCACATGCCGTTGATCAGCGATGAGCCACCCAGGCCCTTGCCGCGACCACATTCCATGCGACGGTTGTTCATGTGTGGTTCAGGCTCTGTTTCATAGGCCCAGTTGTAGCGGCGGCCTTGCAGCGGAAATGCCAGGGCAGCAGGCATTTGGGTGCGGAAGTCTGCGCGATAGTCCGGGCCGCCGGCTTCAAGCAACAGCACGGTGACGCCTGCGTCTTCGGTGAGACGGGCTGCCAGGGTATTACCGGCCGAACCTGCGCCGATGATGATGTAGTCGTAAGTCGAATTCGTGGTGCTCATGGAGAGCTCCTTTTAAAGCGGCAAGCTCCAGGCTTCAAGCTGCAAGTAAGAGCGGCGAAGTGGCGTTTGCGGAATGGGTTTGTGGCGGCAAACTGCTGTTGCTCTGGCTTCTACTTGAAGCTTGCAGCTTGCCGCTTGTATCTCTTCAGAAAACTGACGCGTATTCACCCAGCTCAACCTGTACGGACTTGATCCGGGTGTATTGCGCCAGTGAGCTGATGCCGTTTTCACGTCCTACACCTGACTGCTTGTAACCGCCGACAGGCATTTCTGCGGCCGACTCGCCCCAGGCATTGATCCAGCAAATGCCAGCTTCCAGTTGATGGATTACACGGTGAGCGCGGTTGAGGTCTTTGGTCACCACGCCAGCGGCCAGACCCATTTCGGTGTCGTTGGCGCGGCGGATCACTTCTTCTTCGCTGTCGTAGCTGAGAATGCTCATGACCGGGCCAAAGATCTCTTCTTTGACGATGGTCATCTCATCGGTGCAGTCGGTGAAGACGGTCGGAGCGACGAAAGCGCCTTTTGCGAATTCGCCTTCGGTCAGGCGTTCTCCGCCGATCAGTACGCGGGCGCCTTCTTCCTTGCCCTTGGCGATATAGCCCAGGACGCTTTCCATGTGCGCGAAGCTCACCAGCGGGCCGAAGTTGATGTTTTCATCTTCCGGGTTGCCTGCACGAATGCGCTTTACGCGCTCGACGATTTTGGCTTCGAACTCGGCTTTCAATGCGCTTGGGATGAACACGCGGGTGCCGTTGGTGCACACCTGGCCCGAGCTGTAGAAGTTGGCCATCATCGCGATGTCGGCGGCGCGATCCAGATCGGCGTCGTCAAAAATGATCAGCGGTGACTTGCCGCCCAGCTCCATGGTCACTTCTTTGAGCGAGGAACTGGAGGCGCTGGCCATCACTTTCTTACCGGTGTTGACGCCACCTGTGAACGAGATCTTCTCGATGCGTGGGTGCTCGGTCAGCCAGCTGCCGACTTCGCTGCCAGCACCGGTCAACACATTGAACACGCCATCCGGCAGGCCGGCCTCAGTGTAGATTTCAGCCAGTTTCAAGGTGGTCAGGGAGGTGACTTCGCTCGGTTTGAAAATCATCGCGTTGCCCGCAGCGAGTGCTGGCGCTGATTTCCACAAAGCGATCTGGATCGGATAGTTCCACGCGCCGATGCCGACGGTCACGCCCAAAGGCTCGCGGCGGGTGTACACGAACGATGAAGTGCGCAGCGGAATCTGCTCGCCTTCGATGGCAGGCACCAGGCCTGCGTAATACTCAAGTACGTCTGCGCCGGTAACGATGTCGACGTATTTGGTTTCGGAAATGGATTTGCCGGTGTCCAGAGTTTCCAGCGCAGCCAGCTCATCGTTGCGCTCGCGCAGGATGTCGACGGCGCGGCGCAGGATGCGTGAACGCTCCATGGCGGTCATGGCAGCCCAGACTTTCTGGCCTTTTTCAGCACTGGTGACGGCGCGTTCGACGTCTTCTTGAGTAGCACGCTGGATGTGGGCGAGTACTTCACCGTTCGCCGGGTTGATGGCTTCGAAAGTGGCATCGCTGCTGGCGTCGACGTAACCACCGTCAATGTAGAGTTTTTGCAGTTCGAAACGGGCCATAAAATCCTCGGTAATCTTTGATGTGGGCTGGATTCGACTGCGCTGCGCGCGGTGTCGATCAGTCTCCAGCATGTGGCGTGAGCGCTTCAGCGCGCTGCTTTCGCCAGTTGGAAATCCATGTATTCGTATGCAATCTGTTGCGCTTGTTCAGTGTCGAACGCATCGCCTGACAAGGCGCCCCGCAACCACAAACCGTCGATCAGGGCAGCCATGCCGCGCGCTGCATTTCGGGCTTCGTCCAAGGTGAGCACGCGGCGAAAATGGCAGCACAGGTTCGAATACAGGCGGTGATCGTTTATACGTTGCAGCCTGTGCAATGAAGGCTGATGCATGCTGCTAGCCCAGAAGGCCAACCAGGTTTTCATTGCCGGGCCATTGACCTGGCTGGCGTCGAAGTTGCCCTCGATGATCACTTTCAAATGCGCCCGTGGGCTGTCATCTGTCAGTGCCTGCCTGCGTTTGGCAACGTTGACGATCAATACGTTCATCAGGTGCCGCATCGTCGCTGCAATCAGGCCGTTTTTGTCCTGGAAATAGTGACTGATGATGCCGTTTGAGACGCCCGCCAGCTTTGCAATCAGAGCAATACTTGCATCTCCCATCCCAACCTGATCGACGGCTGAAAGCGTCGCGTGGATCAGCTGTTGACGACGGATGGGTTGCATACCGACTTTGGGCATTGATCGACTCCTGGTCTCGTCGGGGATGTTCTATGACGACTGAAAAACGACAAACACCCTAACAATTTTTTATTGAACGATCAATCAACAAAAGCCTAAAGGCGATGAACTGCAGCTGAAAGCTTCAAGCTTTAAGACCCAAGAAACGGCGAGGTATTTTAGGTAATTGAGGAACTGTAGGAGCGCGCTTGCCCGCGATAACGTTGTGTCAGCCGGCGAATTCGTCACTGAAAAACGGCAATCGCGGGCAAGCGCGCTCCTGCACCGTTTACCCTAAATTCTTGCCGAGCAACGCGTGATACAGCTCGCTGTCGCCCAGAATCCCGACAACGCGGTTGTCTTCCTGCAACACCAGCTTGTGGCCGGTCTGGTAACGAATCTGCAAAGCGTCACGCATACCGATGTCGGAATGCACCACCGTCGGACGGCGATCAAGGGTGTCCATCGCCTGGCCAGGTGCCCAGTTCTGCAAATCGAACTGTGCGCCGTTCTGCCGTGCGCCAGTGATCGTATTACCCTCGGCGAGGTCCAGCCAGGAGTCGCCGCCCGGGTCCAGGCACACCGAGCCGTTGACCCGCGTGCAGTTGTCGACCGTGCGCATCAGGCTGCGCCCGCAGAGTACGTTCAGCGGGTTGGTGTGCGCGACGAAGGTGCGCACGTAATCGTCCGCCGGGTTAAGCACGATCTCCTCAGGCACGCTGTACTGAATGATCCGGCCGTCTTTCATAATCGCAATACGACTGCCGAGCTTGAGGGCTTCGTCGAGGTCGTGGCTGACGAAGACGATGGTTTTGGCGAGCTTCTTTTGCAGGTCGAGCAATTCGTCCTGAAGCCCTTGACGAATCAGCGGATCGAGCGCGGAAAACGGCTCATCCATCAACAGAATGTCAGCATCCATGGCCAGCGCTCGCGCCAGACCCACACGCTGCTGCATGCCGCCGGACAGCTCATCGGGTTTCTTGTTGCGCCATTGGGTCAGGCCCACCAGCTCCAGCTTCTCGTCCACCAGCCTGCGCCGTTCCTTCTCGGGACGGCCCTGCATTTCCAGGCCGAAACTGATGTTCTCGCGCACCGTCAGCCAAGGCATCAGTGCGAACTTCTGGAACACCATTGCGATGCGCTTGGTGCGCATCATCTTCAGTTCGGCGGGTGTGCAGTTGGCGATGTTGATCTGCGAGCCTTCATGCTCGACGAACAGCGAACCCCGGCTCACGGTGTTAAGGCCGTTGATGCAGCGCAGAAGGCTTGATTTGCCCGAACCGGACAAGCCCATCAGAACGCAGATCTCACCTTTTTCAACGGTGAGCGAGGCTTTCTCGACACCGACGATCTGGCCGGTTTTCTTCAGGATCTGTTCGCGGTTAAGACCTTGATCCAGCAGCTTGAGGGCTTCGCGAGGGTCTTTGGAGAAAATAACGTCGACGTTTTCAAAATTGATAATGCTCATGCGTCCCCCTTGACCTGTGCGTCAGGTTGTTTGCAGATACGGTCGAGCATGATTGCCAGCAATACGATCGCAAGGCCTGCTTCAAAGCCCAGGGCGATATCAGCAGTGTTCAGTGCGTTGACCACGGGTTTGCCCAGGCCGTCGGCGCCGACCAGTGCTGCGATCACGACCATCGACAACGACAACATGATGCATTGGGTGATGCCGGCGGCGATGCTCGGCATGGCGTGGGGCAGTTCGATGCGTGAGAGCAACTGACGACGCGAGCAGCCGAATGCTTTGCCGGCGTCGAGTAATTCTTGGGGCACGTCGCGGATGCCCAGGTAGGTCAGGCGAATGGGTGCAGCAATCGCAAACACGACTGTCGAAATCAGACCCGGTACTACGCCCAGACCAAAGAGGGTCAGGGTCGGAATCAGGTAAACGAAAGTAGGAACGGTCTGCATCAGGTCGAGAACCGGACGCATGATTGTGTAGAACATCGGCTTGTGCGCGGCAATGATGCCCAGCGGTACGCCGATCACCACGCACACCGCGGTGGCGAACAGCACCTGCGCCAGCGTTTCCATGGTCTCCACCCAGTAGCCCAGGTTCAGGATCAGCAGGAAGGAGGCGATGACGAACACCGTCAAGCCCCATTTGCGCTGGATAAAGTGAGCGAGCAGAGCGATCAGGCCGATCAATACAAAGGGGTTGAACCACGTCAAGCCGAAGGTCAGGCCATGAATCATGGTTTCCAGCGACAACGCGATTGCGTCGAAGGTGCTGGCGCCATGTTGGGTCAGCCATTCGACGAAGGCCGCGATGTACTGGCCCAAGGGGATTTTGTGATCAGTCAGCATGGTATCGATTGTCCGCATACGGTAGGAAATTCAGGACAACAGGCGGGCGAACCCGCCTGCGTGTCGGCTTACTTCGTCAGCTGGGCTTTGGCGGCCTCCAGGCCTGGTTTACCGTCCACGGTGGTCACGCCAGCCAGCCAGGTGTCGAGCACTTGCGGGTTGCTCTTGATCCAGGCTTTGGCGGCGGCGTCGGGCTTCATCTTGTCATCCAGCACGTTGCCCATCAGCGAGCTTTCCATTGGCAGGGTGAATGCCAGATTTTTCAGCAGTTGGCCGACGTTGCTGCACTCTTGGGTGTAGCCCTTGCGGGTGTTGGTGTAGATGGTGGCCTGACCGAAATTGGGGCCGAAATAGTCATCGCCGCCAGTCAGGTATTTGAGTTTGAAACGGGTGTTCATCGGGTGCGGTTCCCAGCCCAGGAACACCACATCGGTGTTGCGCCGTGCTGCGCGATCAACCTGCGAGAGCATGCCGGCTTCGCTTGATTCGACAACCTTGAAGCCTGCGTCTTTCAAGCCAAAGGCGTTCTTGTCGATCATGCTTTGAATCAGGCGGTTGCCGTCGTTGCCTGGCTCGATGCCGTAGATTTTGCCGTCGAGTTCTTTCTTGAATTTGACGATGTCGGCGAAGTCATGGAGGCCTTTGTCGTATAGCGCCTGAGGCACGGCCAGGGTGTACTTGGCGTTCTCAAGGTTGGCGCGAACGGTTTCGACAGTGCCAGCGTCACGGTAGGCCTTGATGTCGTTTTCCATGGTCGGCATCCAGTTGCCGAGGAAGACGTCCATGTTCTTGCCGTCGGCCAGCGACTTGTAGGTCACGGGCACGGAGATCATGGTGGTTTTGGTTTTGTAGCCCAGGGACTGAAGGACTGCGCTGGTGACGGCGGTGGTGACTGTGATGTCGGTCCAGCCTACATCGGAAAAATTAACCGTCGCGCATTGGGCGGGTTCTGCCGCTTGAGCCAGCAACGGCAAACTCATCACAACGCCCAGCAACAACTTTTGTGAACCTTTCATGGTTGGACTCCTTAGGTGTTTTTTTGGGTATCCGCTGCTCATTGTCAGCCAGGCAGATGCCTTTTTTGGTGTTGGCGAGTCAAGTTGCGCAACGCTCTATCACTGCGTGTGGCGATCGAGTCGGGACTGATCATGTAACAGGGGAAAACAAACGCCTACAGGGCGCGTCGTAACCAGTACATAGAGGGTCGCATCCAGTATCAGTGACGTCGTTTACAGATTTTTCAGCGCCTTCTGAAGCTATTTTCAGGCGCTGACGAAGCGAAAAGCGCCGCAAACCTTCATAAAGCCGCAAGCTGAGTGGATTGCGCAGGCTCGCTCGCCTAAGCGACGTTCGTGGGCATGGGTACGTCGGTGTGAGACGCCGTCCCCCGAGGTAAAAGACTGATGATGCCGCTGTCTCGACGGCTAGCAGCTTGAGCGTAGCAGCTCCGTCACCGGCCGTTTTGCGCGCCGGAAGTCCTGCCTTCGGAGGTTTGCGGTTCATGGCTATCAGTGTGTTCGACCTGTTCAAAGTCGGTATCGGACCTTCCAGTTCACACACCGTCGGCCCCATGCGCGCCGCCGCGTTATTCGTCCAGTGTTTGAACGAACGCGAGCACTTGGAGCAGGTAACACGCCTGGAAGTTCGTTTGTACGGCTCACTCTCGGCCACCGGGATCGGTCACGGCAGCGATAACGCCGTGATTATGGGGCTGATGGGCGAATGGCCGGATGCAATTGATCCATCTGTGATCGGCCTGCGTATCGCTGAGCTGAAAGAAACCGACCTGTTGAAACTGAACGGTGAGCGTTCGATCCCGTTTGTGTGGCAGCGGGACATGCAGTTGATCGACGAGAACCTGCCGTTTCACCCCAATGCCATGACGCTGATTGCTCACCATGCAGGCGGCGAATTCCACCGCGACACTTATTACTCGGTCGGCGGCGGTTTCGTCGTTGATCAGGCTCAAGCCGCCAGCGGTATGCGGGACATGGACAGCACCGTTTTGCCATACGATTTTTCCAGCGCCGACGAGTTGTTAATGCTGTGTAAAAAGAATGGCCTGCGGGTTTCCGAATTGATGATGGCCAACGAGAAGGTCTGGCGCAGCGAAGAGGAAATCCGTGCAAGCCTGATGACGTTGTGGCGTGCGATGCAGGACTGCGTTGAGCAGGGCCTGAAGCATGAGGGGATCTTGCCGGGCGGCTTGAATGTCCGTCGTCGGGCGGCACGTTTGCATCGCAGTTTGCAGGAGTTGGGCAAGCCCAATGTGATTGGCTCCACCTTGAGCGCCATGGAGTGGGTCAACCTGTTTGCCTTGGCGGTCAACGAAGAAAACGCAGCAGGCGGACGCATGGTGACCGCACCCACCAATGGCGCTGCCGGGATCATTCCCGCGGTGCTGCACTACTTCGTGAAATTCAGCGATGAGGTGAGCGAGGCCAACGTCGTGGATTACTTGCTGGCAGCGGCTGCCATCGGCATTTTATGCAAGAAAAACGCATCGATTTCAGGCGCTGAAGTGGGCTGCCAGGGTGAGGTGGGCTCGGCGTGTGCCATGGCGGCGGCAGGGCTGGCGGACATTCTGGGTGCCACGCCCGAACAGCTATGCAATGCCGCGGAAATAGGGCTTGAACATAACCTTGGCCTGACCTGCGATCCGGTGGGCGGGCTGGTCCAGGTGCCTTGCATTGAGCGCAACGCCATCGCCGCCGTGAAAGCGATCAACGCTGCGCAGATGGCGCTGCGTGGCGACGGCAAACACTTTATCTCCCTGGACCGGGTCATCCGTACCATGCGCGACACCGGCGCCGACATGCACGACAAGTACAAAGAGACTTCGCGGGGTGGGTTGGCGGTCAGCGCGGTTGAGTGCTGAAGACGGCTCACCTGCTTCTGCCGAAGGCGGTTGATGCGGTGTCAATGTTTCTGCCGAAGGCGTAGGAGGCTGGCTTGCCAACGATCTGGCACGTAGTGGCAGTAAAACCTGTGCTCACGATCCACCTGATATCCCTCACCGCCTGATTTCAGGACTGCTGCGCAGCCTATCGTCGGCAAGCCAGGCTCCTACGGCCACCGGCCAGAATCAAAGGCTATGCCTTGCCTGCTCGCTTTTCGAACACGTTATCTATTTGCCGCAACTTTTTAGCGCGCGACATCCCGAAATATGGCGCAACGCCATATAAATCGGGCCTCACACCGCCCACCGCTGGTCTCCCTGTGCGTGGGGTGACACGCTGTTTCTGCGCCACATTCCTGCCTATACAAAGTGCTACCGAATTGCTCATCCCTCCCGCCAGTCGCGGTGCGTGGCGCACATAAAGTCGCTAATCGAATGGTCGTGTCGCGACCGCCTAGACGCATCGCGACGTCGCAATCAGGGTTTATTGAATGCTCATTCAACTTTAGGCATGGCATTTGCGTTGCAATGACAAAGCTCTCCACTCGAATGAGAGCAAACAACAAGAGCCTCGTGTGGGGCCATCAACCGCTTTTCGAGAGGAGATACCGTGATGACTTCGTTCAACTCCGGGGCTCAACCCCAGAACCGTACGCCGCAATCCATCGGCTTTTTGCTGTTGGATAATTTCACGCTGATATCCCTCGCGTCGGCGGTTGAGCCACTGCGCATGGCTAACCAGCTGTCGGGCCGTGAGCTGTACCGCTGGACCACACTGAGTGTCGATGGCGGGCAGGTCTGGGCCAGCGACGGTCTGCAAATCACGCCTGATGCTGCCATGCACAAGGCTCCGGTGCTGGACACCGTTATCGTCTGTGGCGGTGTCGGCATTCAACGCACCGTTACCCGCGAACACGTCAGCTGGCTGCAAAGCCAAGCGCGTCAGTCGCGTCGCTTGGGCGCGGTGTGTACTGGCAGTTGGGCGCTGGCCTGCGCCGGTTTGCTCGATGGTTTCGATTGCAGCGTGCATTGGGAGTGTCTGGCCGCGATGCAGGAAGCATTCCCCCGCGTAGCCATGAGCACGCGCCTCTTCACCCTCGACCGTAACCGTTTCACCAGCTCCGGCGGCACGGCGCCTCTGGACATGATGTTGCACCTGATCAGCCGCGATCACGGACGCGAACTGTCTGCTGCCATCTCGGAAATGTTCGTCTACGAGCGTATCCGCAATGAGCAGGATCACCAGCGTGTGCCGCTCAAACACATGCTCGGCACCAACCAGCCCAAGCTTCAGGAAATCGTGGCGCTGATGGAGGCCAACCTCGAAGAGCCGATTGATCTGGATGAGCTGGCCGTCTACGTCGCGGTCTCCCGGCGTCAGCTGGAGCGGCTGTTTCAGAAATACCTGCACTGCTCGCCGTCGCGCTACTACCTCAAGCTGCGTCTTATTCGCGCGCGTCAGTTGCTCAAGCAGACGCCGATGTCGATTATCGAAGTCGCTTCGGTTTGCGGCTTTGTTTCCACCCCGCACTTCTCCAAGTGCTATCGGGAATATTTCGGCATTCCGCCACGCGATGAGCGCGTCGGGTCCAACACGGCGCAACAAGTGGCGATGATGCCGATTCCACAGGCGTTGGTCTTGGCGCCGTTGTCTGGGCCGCTGTCCGCGCTCAGCCAAGCTCGTAATGAATCGACGTTTGCGAGTGTGCGGTTGTAGATCGTTATTTGTAGGCGCGCGCTTGCCCGCGATAGGAGTCTGTCAGCGACAAAGCTGTTTGCTGACACACCGCAATCGCGTACAAGCGCGCTCCTACAGGCCGCACAATGGGTTACGCACTACGGCTCTGTTTGTAAGCTGCCAGAGCCGGCAACAACTGCTGGTCAATCGCCTGGCGCACGGCGGGTAGGATTGTCGCGCTGCCCATCAGCATCTTCTCGACCAACTGTCGTAGCGCCCGGGCGCGGTCGTCGTTCAGGCCGCAGACCGCATGTGCGCAGGCTTGTTCGGCGGTGGCGCCGGCTGGCATTTCAAAACCCAGTGATCTGAGTTGGCCGAGCAGGTCTTCCTGGTCAATCAGGTCCGCATGCATCATGACGCTCGCTCCTTTACTGGCTGTGCGCAAGGGAACTGCGCAAGGGACTGATTTATTTACGACGCCTCACCGTAAATCAATCTGTCCCCGTTTCCAGTTCCGTTTCTACTGTTGATTCGATTCTCGTATCGCCCGTCGACCTCGGCAAGCGCTCTTGTCGCCAATGGCTGGCATGCCTATGAGCAGGTCGTTTTCGGTTAAGTAAGCACTGCCTTGCGCTCGCCTATCAAGCGGTCTGCCAAAGGCTGTCTGTTTTGCTAAACTCGGCAGCCTTCCAGGAGCTGCCATGAATTACCGTCACGCCTTCCACGCCGGCAACCACGCCGACGTCTTCAAACATATCGTCCTGACTCGCATCCTCGCCCTGATGTCGCGCAAAGAGCAGCCGTTCGCCTACCTCGATACGCATGCGGGCATTGGTCTGTACGACCTGCAGGGCGATCAGGCCACGCGCACCGGGGAATGGATCGAAGGGGTCGGCCGTTTGTGGGACGCAACCGATGTGCCCGAGCTGGCGTCAGACTACATGGACGTCCTCAAGCATATGAACCGCAAGACCGGCGAGCTGCGTTATTACCCAGGCTCCCCGGAGTTGGCCCGCCGCTCCACCTGCGAGCGAGACCGGGTACTGCTTAACGAGAAGCACCCGGAAGACGGCGCGCTGCTCAAAGACAACATGAAATTTGACCGTCGGGTCGCTGTACATCTGGGCGAAGGCTGGCACGTTCCCCGGGCGCTGCTGCCGGTGCATGAAAAGCGCGCCGTCATGTTGATTGACCCGCCTTTCGAACAGCTTGACGAAATGAAGCGCTGTTCGATTGCGCTCAAAGAAGCCATCAGCCGCATGCGCCAGACCGTTGCGGCTATCTGGTACCCGATCAAGGATCAACGTTTGCTCAAGCGTTTCTATCAGGATCTGGCCGAAACCGGCGCGCCTAAACTGCTTCGCGTTGAGTTGCTGGTGCACCCGTTGGACACGCCGAACAGCCTCAACGGCTCAGGCTTGGCCATCGCCAACCCGCCGTGGGGCCTGGAAGAAGAGCTGCGCGAGTTGATGCCATGGCTGGCCAAGACGCTGGGCCAGACCCAGGGTGACTGGAAGATGGATTGGTTGATTGCCGAGTCCTGATAGGCCCTGACGGGGCGCGATTGCGTTGGCGGCGTGTCAGGAAGGCCGCTTCGAAGCCTTTGGCGCCTCGTCAGTTCCTACAGGTTTTGCGAAAACACCGATGATCCTGTAGGCGCTGACGAGCAGCGCGAGGCTGCGAAGCGATCCTGCTGGCACCGCTCCAGCGCGGGCAAGCGCGCTCCTACAAATGCGTCATCAGCCTGCCAGGCTCGCCGGCATACAAACCCCAGTCCCGCCGATCCCGCAATAACCTTCAGGGTTTTTGGCCAGGTACTGCTGGTGATAGGCCTCGGCGAAATACACCGTTGGCGCTTCGTCGATTTCTGTAGTGATTTCACCCATCCCCGCTTTGGTCAGCTCCGACTGGTAAACCGCTGCGCTCGCTTTGGCCGCGGCGAGTTGTTCGGGGTTGGTGGCGTAAATCACCGAACGATACTGAGTGCCGAGGTCGCCGCCCTGACGCATGCCTTGCGTCGGGTTGTGCAGCTCCCAGAACATCGACAGCAATTGGTTGTAACTCACCTTCTCGGGTTCATAGACGACCAGCACCACTTCGCTGTGGCCGGTCAGGCCCGAACACACCTCTTCGTAAGTCGGGTTAGGCGTGAAGCCGCCTGCGTAACCCACAACAGTGCTGACCACACCTTCCTTTTGCCAGAAACGCCGCTCGGCACCCCAGAAGCAACCGAGGCCGAAGATCGCAAAATCTACGTTAGTGACGAACGGGCCCAGCAGCGGACTGCCGTTGACGAAGTGCTGCTCCGGCAGTTGCATCGGCGTTTCGCGACCGGGCAGTGCTTGCTGGGCAGTAGGAAGAACGTTTTTGTGCACAAGAATTTCCGAGCGCAAAACCATGGGGCAAATCCTCCAGAGGGCAGGACAACCGACAGGTGTTGTCAGTAAGAGTCTGTATATGGGGTCAGAAAAATCAGCCGCAAGGGCGGAGAACGCGAAGATAACTTACGCGAGGGTGCCGCGGGGGTAACGACGCAGTTTGTCGATCAGCTCTTCGCCGGGAATGGGCTTGTCGAACAGATAGCCTTGGCCAACATCGCATCGGTGACGTCGCAGGAATGCCAGTTGCGCAGCAGTCTCGATGCCTTCGGCCACTACAGTGAGCTTGAGGTTGTGAGCCATTGCGATCACGGCCGAAGTGATCTCCATGTCGTCCTGATCATCCGGAATGTCACGGATGAAACTGCGGTCGATCTTGATCACATCGATGGGGAATTTTTTCAGGTAACTGAATGACGAATACCCCGTGCCGAAGTCGTCCATCGCCAGTGTCAGACCCAGCATTTTCAGCGAGTCCAGTTGCTGGCGAGTGTCTTCGGTGGCTTCCAGCAACAAGCCTTCGGTCAGCTCAAGCTCCAGTAGCGATGCGTCAAGATTCTCCTCCTTCAGGATGGTCGCGATGGAGCCGACCAGTTCCGGGTCCGAGAACTGCTTGGGAGAAACGTTTATCGCCACGTGCAGCTTGCCGTAACCGGCGGCCGTCAGTTGTTTGCTCATCCGGCATGACTGTCGCGCTACCCACTTACCGATCGGAATGATCAGGCCGGTTTCTTCCGCCACGCTGATGAATTGATCCGGGCGAATCATGCCTTTTTCCGGATGGTTCCAGCGCAGTAAGGCCTCCATGCCTATCAGCCGGCCCGTGCGCAGGCACAGCTTGGGCTGATAGAAGACTTCAAGTTCGTTTTGAGTCAGCGCGCGGCGCAGGTTGTTTTCGACGAACAGCTTGTAGCTGGCTTCGGCGTTCAGTGCTTCGGTAAACACTTGCACCTGATGTTTGCCGTTGGCCTTGGCCTTGTGCAGCGCCAGGCCTGCGTTTTTCATCAGGGTTTGCGGATCGCGGCCGTGCAGCGGGGCGCAGGCCAGGCCCACGGAACCCGTCACGCTGATCAGCTGGTTGTCGACGAACATCGGCTTGTCGAGGGTCGTCAGCACTTGGGTGGCGATCCGGTGGCCTTCCTCGGGATTGGTATCGTCGAGCAGCACCGCAAATTCATTACTGGCAAAGCGCGCCAGAATCCCGGTCGGGCTCAGGCTGTTGCGCAAACGACGTGCGAGGCTGATCAGCAACTTGTCGCCCGTCTGATGGCCGAGGCTGTCGTTGATGCGCTTGAAATTGTCGATGTCCACCAACAGTAGACTGATCGGCGTTTCGACGTCTCTGGCGAAATGCTCGTCAAGGGTGCGAATGAACGCTGGTCGGTTGCCCAGATTGGTCAGGTTGTCGGTGTAAGCCAGGCGCTCGATGCGCTGTTGCGACATCTTGGCCTGAGTGATGTCTTCGTAAATGCCGATGTAATGTGTCAGTTCGCGGTCGTCGCTGTAGACCTTGGAAATGGACAGCTGGCCCCAGTATGGTTCCAGGTTCTTGCGACGACTCTTGAATTCGCCCTGCCAGCTGTTGCCGCTGACCAGGCTGGAATTGGCATCGAGCAGCAGCGCATTGAGATTCTCCAGCGCTGGCAGTTCGGACAGCTTGCGGCCATGAACTTCTTCAGCGCAATACTGGGTGATCTCGGTGAAGCTAGGGTTGACGTACTCGACCACACCATCACAGTTGACCAGCAGGAATGCGTTAGCGCTCTGCTCGACGGCCCGCTGGAACAGATGCAGCGCGTTTGTGGCGGTACGGCGGTTGTGGTTGTTGATCGCTTGCGCAAACTGGTCCGCAAGCTCGCCGGCAAAAGCGATTTCATCGGACTGCCACTCACGCGGCGTGCCTGATTGTTCAAGGCACAGCACACCCACGACCTGCCCGTCGATACGCACACTGGCGTCGAGAATGGCGTTGACGTTCCGAGCGCGCAGGCTTTCTGCCAGCTCTCGGGTGCGTGGGTCGCGGGCCACGTCGCTGGCATCAATGGCCCTGCTTGTGTGCAGCGCTTCGAGGTAGCTGGGGAAACAGCTGATGTCGATAGGCCCGCGTTTTTGATACACGTCGGTGCAACGGCGATACTCGGCAATCGGCTCGAGCGTTTTGTTGTTGAGGTTACAGATGCTTGCGCAAGAGATGTCATAGATCTCGCAGGCACTCTGGGTGATCAGTTCGGCCGCTTCCTGCAGTGAATTGCTTGAGCTGTAGCGATGACGCGCCAATCGCAGAATCAGGCTTTGCTGTGCCCGGACACGCTCAAGATGTCGCAACTGTTCGGACTGAGCGCGTTGATTCAACTCAAGCGCGATCTGCAACCGGCTGTTCTGGGTTTCCAGATCAGGGGTCAGGCCGATGTCGGTCTCTTGGAGAGCGTCGTCGACAATCATCAAGTAACCACGCAGCAGGTGGCGATTATGCTGTTTGTAACCTTCGCCCACCTCCACTAACCCCATTGGGCCGCGAGCGGTATGAAGGGTGTAGCGGATCAGGTAATGCGGGCTGCCGATCAGTTGCGCCTGCACAGCATCGTGCAACTGATAGCGCGCCTCTGGTTCCATCAGGCTGGCATACGGCGAGCCCACCAGAGCGCAAAGCTCGACGGCGGCCATGCCAAATTGCTTCTCGCAATTGGGGTCCAGGTACAGAAGCGCCCAATTGGGTTCGTTAAGCCGCTCGAAACGCAGCATGCCGAGCCGCGACGGCACCGGCAATTGCGTGACTACCTCGGCCGCCGGTCTACCGGCAGCATCAGGCTGGCTTTTCATGAAGGACCTACTTCCAGAGTACTGATTGCGCATGGGCAAAAAGCCCATCGTTAAATCGCGTGTCGCAAGGTTGCATCATGCAGCGCGCACTGACAAGTGAACGCGATGGCTTAGTGCTACAAATCTGTCGGCAAAAGAGGCACTAACTGAAGGTGGCTGGTCGATTTTATCGACAATCACTGCTAAGTGGTTGTAATTGGCCGTTTTGCGGACGAGTTGGATCCAATTCGACGAAGTTTCAAGCCCTCGAAGTTGCATGAATGGCAGGCAAAAAAAGCCCCGCCAGAGGGCGGGGTTGAGGTACGAGCGTGGCAGCTCGAGAAACAGGTCACTCGTGAAGCGTCGCTGGGGGAGCTTGAAAGGGGACAGATTCATTTACGGTGAAACGCTGTAAATAAGATCAGCCCCCTTTTTGCCTCACAGCAGGATGGTACGGATGTCCGCCAACAAGTCGCTCAGGCGCTTGGTGAAGCGAGCAGCGGCAGCGCCGTTGATCACGCGGTGATCGTAGGAAAGAGACAATGGCAGCATCAGTTTCGGCTGGAACGCTTTGCCATCCCAAACCGGTTGCATGGTCGCCTTGGACACGCCAAGGATGGCCACTTCCGGCGCGTTGACGATGGGCGTAAAGCCGGTGCCGCCAATGTGGCCAAGGCTTGAAATCGTGAAGCAAGCGCCCTGCATTTCATTGGCCGATAGCTTCTTGGTGCGCGCTTTCTCGGCCAGTACAGCGGCTTCGGCGGCGAGTTGCAGCAAGCTTTTCTTGTCGACGTCCTTGATCACAGGGACCAGCAGACCGTCCGGAGTGTCCACGGCAAAGCCGATGTTCACGTACTTCTTGCGGATGATCGCTTTGCCACTTGGCGCCAGCGATGCGTTGAAGTCCGGCAGTTCCTTGAGCAGGAAGGCGCAAGATTTCAGCAGCAGCGGCAAGATGGTCAGCTTGACGCCAGCCTTCTCGGCCACCGCTTTCTGTGCGACGCGGAAAGCCTCCAGGTCGGTGATGTCGGCCTGGTCGAATTGCGTGACGTGCGGAATATTCAGCCAGCTGCGATGCAGACCGGTGGCGCCCAATTGCATGAGGCGGGTCATCGGTACTTCTTCGATTTCGCCGAAACGGCTGAAATCGACTTCCGGGATCGGCTGGATGCCCATGCCGCCAGAAGCGCCGCCTGATGCTGGCGCTTCCTTGGCCTTGTTCATCATGGCTTTGACGTAAACCTGGACGTCTTCTTTTAGCACGCGACCATGTGGGCCGGTGGCCGAAACAGCGCTCAGCTCGACGCCGAACTCGCGGGCCAGTTGACGCACGGCCGGGCCTGCGTGGACTTTGGCGCCGTCTTTGACAGGCGCTGGTTCAGCGGCAGCAGGCGCCGGTGCAGCTTCCGCTTTCGGAGCGGGGGCTGCGGCGGGGGCAGCAGCGGCAGGCGCATCAGCCTTGGCCGGCGCGGCAGCTTGAGCCGGGGCAGCAGCAGGCGCAGCGCCTGCTATTTTCAGCTTCAGAATCAGATCGCCCGTGCCCACTTCGTCGTCCAGCTTGACGCTGATGCTTTCGACGACGCCTGCTGCAGGAGACGGGATTTCCATACTGGCTTTGTCGGATTCGAGGGTGATCAAAGATTGATCAGCTTCGATGCTGTCGCCAACCTTGACCATCAGCTCGATGATCTTGGCTTTGCCCGAAGAGCCGATGTCAGGGACATGAATATCCTGGACAGTCTCAGCAGTGGCGGCAGGTGCAGCCGCTGGAGCAGGAGCTGCCTCGGCGGCCGGCTTCTCGGCCGCAGGCTTTTCAGCAGCAGCGGCGGCAGGTGCGGCGGCGGCAGGCGCAGCTTCAGCAGCCGGCGCATCGCCTTCGATTTCCAGCTCGAACAGTTCGTCGCCTTCTTTCAGGCGGTCGCCCAGCTTCACTTTCATGGTTTTGATAACGCCGGCCTTTGGCGCAGGTATTTCCATGCTCGCCTTGTCGGATTCCAGCGTCAGGATGCTCTGGTCGGCTTCGATACGATCGCCTTCCTTGACCATCAACTCAATGACTTCACCTTCACCGCTGCCGATGTCGGGTACACGAATTAGCTCACTCACAATGTCTCTCCTTCGGAGAACCTGTTCTTTCTCGATTGCGCTGCCTTCGCTGCCACGAAAACAACGTCGGATGCTCATTTACAGACGTAAATTCCGCATCCTCGGTTGTTTCGCGCAGTCGGTCAGCGCTCTATGCGATCTCGACGCAGACTCTTAACAGTCCAGTGGGTTGCGTTTTTCAGGGTCGATGCCGAACTTGACGATGGCTTCCGCCACGACTTTTGGTTCGATATCGCCGCGATCGGCCAAGGCTTCCAGCGCTGCCAGCACGACGAAGTGACGATCCACCTCGAAGAAGTGACGCAGCTTCTTGCGGCTGTCACTGCGGCCGAAGCCATCAGTGCCCAGTACTTTGTATTCCTTGGTCGGAACCCACTGACGAATCTGGTCAGCGAACAGTTTCATGTAGTCGGTCGAAGCGATGACCGGACCTTTGCGACCGCTCAGGCACTCTTCAACGTAGCTCAGTTGTGGCTTCTGGCCCGGCTTCATGCGGTTGCTACGCTCGACGGCCAGGCCATCGCGACGCAGTTCGTTGAAGCTGGTGACGCTCCAGACGTCAGCACCGATGTTGAACTCATCGCGCAGGATCTTCGCCGCTTCACGTACTTCACGCAGGATGGTTCCCGAACCCAGGAGCTGCACGTGATGCGCCGCTTCCTTGGTGTCTTCTTCCAGCAGGTACATGCCCTTGATGATGCCTTCCTCGGCACCGGCCGGCATGGCTGGCTGCACGTAGGATTCGTTCATCACGGTCAGGTAGTAGAAAACGTCCTGCTGTTCTTCAAACATGCGGCGCATGCCGTCCTGAATGATCACAGCCAGCTCGTACCCGTAAGTCGGGTCGAAGGTGCGGCAGTTAGGGATGGTCGAGGCCAGGATATGGCTGTGACCGTCTTCGTGCTGCAGGCCTTCGCCGTTCAGCGTGGTCCGACCGGCGGTGCCGCCGATCAGGAAGCCACGGGTGCGACTGTCGCCTGCGGCCCATGCCAGGTCGCCGATGCGTTGGAAGCCGAACATCGAGTAGAAGATGTAGAACGGAATCATCGGCTGGTTATGGCTGCTGTACGACGTACCGGCCGCGATGAAGGAGGACATGGCGCCTGCTTCGTTGATGCCTTCCTCGAGGATCTGACCTTTCTTGTCCTCGCGGTAGAACATCACTTGTTCTTTATCGACTGGCTCGTAAAGCTGGCCGACAGAAGAGTAAATGCCCAACTGACGGAACATGCCTTCCATACCGAAGGTACGGGCTTCGTCCGGGATGATCGGCACGATGCGCTGACCGACTTCCTTGTCCTTGACCAACTGCGCCAGGATGCGCACGAAAGCCATGGTGGTGGAAATTTCGCGATCACCGGAACCGTCGAGAATGGCCTTGAGGGTTTCCAGTGGCGGGGTCGGCAGGCTGAAGCTTTGGGCGCGACGCTGAGGCACGAAACCACCCAGTGCGGCACGGCGCTCTGCCAGGTAGCGTGCTTCGGCGCTGCCTTCTTCGGGTTTGAAGAACGGCAGATTTTCGAGCTGGTCGTCTTTGACCGGAATGTCAAAGCGGTCACGGAAGTGACGCAGGCTGTCCACGTCGACTTTCTTGGTGTTGTGGGCTGTGTTCTTCGCTTCACCGGCGCCGGTGCCATAACCCTTGATGGTCTTGGCAAGTACCACAGTCGGTTGACCTTTGTGGTTAACCGCGTGGTGGTAGGCCGCGTACATTTTGTACGGGTCGTGGCCACCACGGTTGAGCTTCCAGATCTCGTCGTCGGACAGATCAGCAACCATCGCCTTGAGTTCTGGCGAGTTGAAGAAGTGTTCACGCACGAACGCGCCGTCTTTGGCTTTGTAGTTCTGGTACTCGCCGTCGATGACTTCGTCCATGCGGCGTTGCAGTATGCCGTCGACGTCCTTGGCCAGCAGTGGGTCCCAGAAACGGCCCCAGATGACTTTGGTCACATTCCATTGAGCACCGCGGAACACGCCTTCGAGTTCCTGGATGATCTTGGCGTTGCCGCGAACAGGACCGTCGAGACGTTGCAGGTTGCAGTTGACCACGAAGATCAGGTTGTCCAGCTTCTCGCGACCGGCCAGGGCGATTGCGCCCAGGGATTCTGGCTCGTCGGTCTCGCCGTCGCCCAGGAAGCACCAGACCTTCTGCTTGCCTTCCGGGATGTAGCCGCGATGTTCCAGGTACTTCATGAAACGCGCCTGGTAGATCGCCTGGATTGGACCCAGACCCATCGAAACGGTCGGGAACTGCCAGAAGTCTTTCATCAGCCACGGGTGTGGATAAGAAGACAGGCCTTTGCCGTCTACTTCCTGACGGAAGTTGTTCATTTGCTCTTCGGTGATGCGGCCTTCCATGAATGCACGGGCGTAAACGCCCGGCGATGCATGACCCTGGAAGTAGATCAGGTCGCCGCCGTGCTCGTCGGTTGGGGCCTGGAAGAAGTAGTTGAAGCCTATGTCATACAGGGTCGCACTGGAGGCGAAGCTGGAGATGTGACCGCCCAGATCCGGGTCGCCGATGTTGGTTTTGACAACCATGGCCAACGCGTTCCAACGCACCAACGAGCGAATGCGGCGTTCCATGAACAGGTCGCCAGGCATGCGTGCTTCGTGGGTAACGGGGATGGTGTTGCGGTAAGGCGTGGTGATGGCGTAAGGCAGCTGCGAACCACTTCGTGTGGCCAGCTCACCCATACGGGTCATCAGGTAGTGAGCACGGTCTTCGCCTTCTTTGTCGAGAACCGATTCCAGGGCGTCCAGCCATTCCTGGGTTTCGACGGGATCGAGGTCTTGCATGGCTTGCTCCAGGGCGGAAAGGCTTCCAGAATCGGTTGCCTGAGTTTGTTGCGACTGGCCTTGTGGGCAGACGACGTAAAATTCTTGGATGACCGGTGATGTACCCGGTCGTGTAGTTTTACTACAAATCGTGAGCCATTTCAGCTTTTCAACTTGTATATACAGTAGTAAAACTACAGTTTTGCGAGCTTTTCTCTGATGTTGCGTCGTGAGGTAAATCGTTAATTTTGGTTAGGAATTATACGGATTGCCGTAAACGCCAAGCTGGCTGCCAACAATCAAAGATCGCCAGCAATTTTTTACCTTTGTTCGACAGTCTGTCCGGTCGCGTGCTTCCAATGCGTGGGCAGGTAGTCTTTTGAACGCCGATCAGGATAGACCATGAGCCTACCTTTGCTGGCTGAACTGCCGGCCATCCTTCTGCCGTTGGTCAGTCGCGCGCAACAATCGTTTCGTGCATCCCTTGCTGCGCTGCCGGACGGTTCGTCCGCGGCGATGGACTCATGGCCTGCGTCGCGCCTCAGTGCCTTCGACCGGGTGTGCGCTGCCAGTGATTTTGTTGCCCAGCAAGTTTCCCGTGATCCCGAAATGCTGCTCCAACTGGCCGAAAGTGGCGAGCTGGAGCGTGGTTTTGCGGCCGGCGAGTTGCGTGAGCAGATGGCACTGGCGGTGTCCGGCGCAACCAGCGAAGAAGAACTGGGGCGTAATCTACGTCGCCAACGCACGCGCCAGCAAGTGCGAATTATCTGGCGCGACCTCACGCGCCAGGCAGATCTGGTTGAAACCTGTCGCGACCTTTCCGACATGGCCGATGGCAGTATCGACCTTGCCTATCAATGGTTGTACGAACGCCATTGCCAGCAGTTCGGCACGCCGACCGGGCGTCGCAGTGGCTTGCCGCAGCAGATGGTCATCCTCGGCATGGGCAAGCTGGGCGCCGTTGAGCTCAACCTCTCATCTGATATCGATCTGATTTTTGCCTACCCCGAAGGGGGTGAAACCCAAGGTGTCAAACGCCCGCTGGATAACCAGGAGTTTTTCATCCGGCTTGGTCAGCGTCTGATCAAGGCGCTGGACCCGGTGACCGTTGATGGTTTCGTGTTCCGCGTTGACATGCGCCTGCGGCCCTATGGCTCATCCGGCGCACTGGTCCTGAGCTTCAATGCGCTGGAGCAGTATTATCAGGACCAGGGTCGTGACTGGGAGCGCTACGCGATGATCAAGGCCCGGGTGGTGGGCGGTGATCAGCGTCAGGGCGAGGAATTGCTGGAAATGCTGCGGCCTTTTGTCTACCGCCGTTATCTGGATTTCTCGGCCATCGAAGCGCTGCGGACCATGAAACAGCTGATCCAGCAGGAAGTCCGGCGCAAGGGCATGGCCGAGAACATCAAGCTGGGCTCCGGCGGGATTCGTGAAGTGGAGTTCATTGCCCAGGCGTTTCAACTGATCCATGGCGGGCGCGACCTCAGCTTGCAACAGCGGCCATTGCTCAAGGTGCTGCGCACGCTGGAAGGGCAGGGTTACTTGCCAGCGGCAGTGACCGATGAACTGCGCGAGGGTTACGAGTTCTTGCGTTACACCGAGCATGCCATTCAGGCCATCGCAGACCGCCAGACCCAGATGCTGCCGGATGGCGATCAGGATCAGGCGCGCATTGCTTTCATGATGGGCTTTGCAGGCTGGGCGAGCTTCCACAGCAAACTGATGTACTGGCGCGGGCGAGTGGATTGGCACTTCCGTCAGGTCATTGCCGATCCGGATGAAGAGCTGGGCCAGGAAGAGACCGATTTACCTGTAGGCGGTGAATGGTTGCCGCTGTGGGAGGAATCGCAAAACGAAGAAAGCGCCTGCCGTCAGTTGATGGAAGGTGGCTTCGCGGATGCCAAGAAAGCGCTGAAGCATCTGGCGGATCTGCGTAACAGTTCCCAACTGCGCTCGATGCAGCGTCTGGGCCGTGAACGGCTTGATGCCTTCATCCCGCGTTTGCTGGCACAAGCGGTGGAGCATGAAAACCCCGATCTGGTGCTTGAGCGCGTGTTGCCGTTGGTTGAGGCGGTTGCGCGTCGCTCGGCGTATCTGGTGTTGCTCACGGAGAACCCGGATGCCTTGCGTCGCTTGCTCACCTTGTGCGCGGCAAGCCCCTGGATTGCGGAACAGATCGCCAAATTCCCGTTGTTGCTCGATGAGTTGCTTAACGAAGGCCGCCTGTTCAGCCCGCCTCAGGCACCGGAGCTGGCGGCTGAGCTGCGTGAGCGCCTGACGCGCATTCCCGAGGACGATCTCGAGCAGCAGATGGAAGCCTTGCGCCACTTCAAGCTGGCGCACCGGCTGCGTGTCGCTGCGTCAGAGATCACCGGCAGCCTGCCGCTGATGAAAGTCAGTGACTACCTGACCTGGCTGGCCGAGGCCATTCTGGAGCAAGTGCTGGCGCTGGCGTGGCGCCACACCGTTGCGCGTCACGGTGCGCCGAGACGTCCGGACGGCAGTTTGTGTGATCCGGGCTTTGTGATCGTCGGTTACGGAAAGGTCGGTGGCATCGAGCTGGGTCATGGATCGGACCTGGACCTGGTGTTCATCCACGACGGCGACCCGCAGGCGGAAACCGATGGCCCCAGACCCATCGATGGCGCGCAGTTTTTCACCCGGCTCGGGCAGCGCATCATTCATCTGCTGACCACGCAGACCAACTCGGGTCAGCTTTATGAAGTGGACATGCGCCTGAGGCCGTCGGGTGCGTCGGGGCTGTTGGTCAGTTCGCTGGGTGCGTTTTCGCGTTATCAGGAGAACGAGGCCTGGACCTGGGAGCATCAGGCCCTGGTGCGTGCGCGAGTGCTGGTGGGCAGTCGTGATGTGGGCGCGGGTTTTGCCGGCGTGCGCGCCTCGGTGTTGGCGCATGAGCGCGATTTGACGGTGTTGCGCCAAGAGGTGAGCGACATGCGCGCCAAGATGCGCGACAACCTCGGCAGCCGAATCACCAGTGCCGGGAAAGGCGCAAATGCCTTTGAAGTCTCATCGCCCTTTGACCTCAAGCAGGACGCCGGAGGTATCGTCGATATTGAATTTATGGTGCAATACGCGGCCTTGGCGTGGTCCAGGAAGCATTCTGAACTGCTGCGTTACACCGATAACATCCGGATTCTCGAAGGGTTGGAAGAGGTAGGCCTGATACCGGCTGCCGATGCCAGCCTGCTACGCGAAGTGTACAAAGCCTACCGCTCAGCCGCTCACCGACAGGCGTTGCAGAAAGACGCCGGCGTGGTGCGCGGCGACCAGTTTCAAGCGCAAAGGCGTGAAGTGATGCGGATCTGGGGTGAGTTGGGGTTGAGTTGATCTGACCGGTATTACCCGCTGCAGGAGCGAATTTATTCGCGAGCGATGGATTGCCCGCCGATGCTTCGTCGTCTGAAGCGGCCCTTCGCGAATAAATTCGCTCCTGCAGTGGTAATCATCCTCTGTAGGAGCGCGCTTGCCCGCGATGGCTTAGGGGATAACGCCGCAAAAGGCCCAGGGTTTTGTGGGCACTTATATAAAGCTATGACAGGGAGGCGTCAGGTTGTGTGCAAGCTTCACGCAGCCTGAAAGCCTCCCTGCTCGTTTCTGGTCGTTTTTGGATTGAGCATGAGAATTCTGATCGTTGGACCCAGCTGGGTCGGTGACATGGTAATGGCGCAAACGCTGTTCCAGTGCCTCAAGCAGCGTCACCCGCAATGCCAAATCGATGTGCTGGCGCCCGAGTGGAGCCGACCGATTCTTGAGCGCATGCCCGAGGTGCGCACGGCCTTGAGCTTTCCGCTCGGCCATGGCGCGCTGGAGCTTGCGACGCGTCGCCGTATCGGCAAGTCGCTCAAGGGCCAATACGACCAGGCGATCCTGCTGCCCAATTCGTTGAAGTCAGCGCTGGTGCCGTTTTTCGCTGGCATACCCAAGCGCACCGGCTGGCGGGGTGAGTTTCGTTACGGCTTGCTCAACGATGTGCGCACGCTGGATAAACAGCGCTACCCGCTGATGATCGAGCGCTTCATGGCCCTCGCCTACGACAAGGGCGCCGATCTATCACGTCCTTATCCAAAACCCAGCCTGCAAATCGAACCGTCCAGCCGCGACGCTGCGCTCGCCAAATTTGGCCTGTCGCTGGATCGTCCGGTGTTGGCGCTCTGCCCCGGCGCCGAGTTTGGTGAATCCAAGCGCTGGCCTGCCGAGCATTACGCGAAAGTCGCTGAAACCAAGATTCGCGAAGGCTGGCAGGTCTGGCTGTTCGGTTCGAAAAACGATCACCCGGTGGGCGAAAGCATCCGTGAACGACTGATCCCGGGGCTGCGCGAAGAGTCCGTCAACCTCAGCGGCGAAACATCGCTGGCCGAGGCGATTGATCTGCTGTCGTGCGCCGATGCTGTGGTCTCCAACGATTCCGGGCTGATGCACGTTGCCGCCGCACTCAATCGCCCGCTCGTCGCGGTCTACGGCTCTACTTCCCCAGGCTTCACACCGCCGCTGGCCGATCACGTAGAAATCGTCCAGTTGGGGATCGAGTGCAGCCCATGCTTTGAGCGCACCTGCCGTTTTGGCCATTACAACTGCCTGCGCCTGCTTGAGCCAGCTCCGGTGGTCGATGCGCTGAGTCGTCTTGGCGCCACGCCGGTCGAGGTCGCCTGACTTGCGGGTACTGCTGATCAAGACTTCGTCTCTCGGGGACGTGATTCACACCCTGCCTGCGCTGACCGATGCGGCTCGCGCCGTGCCCGGCATTCAATTCGACTGGGTGGTGGAAGAGGGCTTTGCCGAGATCCCGACCTGGCACCCGGCGGTGGCCGGTGTGATTCCTGTGGCGATTCGTCGCTGGCGCAAAAACCTGTGGCAGACCTTCAAAAATGGCGAGTGGCGCGGGTTCAAGCAGCGTTTGCGTGAGGGGCGTTACGATCTGGTGATCGATGCCCAAGGCCTGCTCAAAAGCGCCTGGCTCACTCGCTACGTCAAAGCGCCGGTCGTCGGGCTGGACAAGGACTCTGCACGCGAGCCATTGGCCGCACGTTTTTACGACCGTCCTTACCCTGTCGCGCGTGGGCAGCATGCCGTCGAGCGTCTGCGCCAGTTATTCGCTCAGGCGCTCGGCTATCAAGTGCCTGAAGGGTTGGGTGATTACGGCCTGGACCGCAGCCGTTTGCTGAATGCTTCAGATGGCGCGCCGTTCGTGTTGTTTCTGCACGGCACCACGTGGGCAACCAAGCACTGGCCCGAACTGTACTGGCGGCAACTGGCGGAACGGATGATCGGGCAAGGGCTGGAAGTACGTTTGCCGTGGGGCAACCCGGCAGAAAAAGCCCGCGCCGAGCGTATCGCCCAAGGCCTGGATAAAGCCGTCGTGCTGCCAAAGCTGAACCTTGCTGGCGTCGCCAAAGTGTTGGCCAGCGCGCAGGCCTGCGTCGCCGTCGACACCGGGCTCGGTCATCTGGCAGCCGCGCTGGACGTGCCGACGCTTTCGCTGTTCGGCCCGACCAATCCCGGCCTTACAGGTGCTTATGGCAAGTCGCAAATCCATATGGCAGGCGACTATCCTGCCTGTGCGCCGTGCCTGCAGAAAAAATGTACGTACCAACCGACGCCTGAAGATCAGCGTCAATTTGATCTCGAACGCGAGTGGCCGCTGTGCTTCACTCGCCTGAATCCCGAGCGGGTGGCGGGCCAACTGGTCACGCTTGCGCTGGCAAAGGAACACGACTGATGCAACTGGCATTCGTGCTGTACAAATATTTCCCGTTTGGCGGCCTGCAACGCGACTTCATGCGCATTGCGCTGGAGTGCCAGCAGCGCGGCCACAGCATCCGCGTCTACACGCTGATCTGGGAAGGGGACGTGCCCCCAGGATTTGAAGTGCATGTCGTACCGGTCAAGGCCGTCTTCAACCACCGGCGCAACGAAAAGCTCACGGACTGGATGAACGCCGACCTGGCCAAGCGTCCGGTTGATCGGCTGATCGGTTTCAACAAAATGCCCGGCCTGGACGTTTACTACGCCGCCGACGGTTGCTTTGAAGACAAAGCGCAAACTCTTCGTCACGCGCTTTACAAGCACTGGGGCCGCTATCGCCACTTCGCCGAGTACGAGCGTTCGGTGTTCGCCAAAGACGCCAAAACTGAAGTGCTGATGATTTCTGAAGTTCAGCAGCCGCTGTTCATCAAGCATTACCACACGCCACTTGAGCGCTTTCATTTGCTGCCGCCGGGGATTTCCCAGGATCGTCGCGCACCTGAAAACGCTGCTGAGATTCGTGCCGGGTTTCGTCGCGAGTTCAAGCTGGCTGACGATGACCTGCTGCTGGTGCAGATCGGCTCGGGCTTCAAGACCAAAGGTGTGGATCGCAGCCTGAAGGCCCTTGCGGCACTCCCGCCCGACCTCAAGAAACGCACCCGGCTGTTTGTCATCGGTCAGGACGACCCCAAAGTATTCCAGCTGCAAAGCAGTGCGTTGGGTCTGAACGAGCACGTGACGTTCATGAAGGGCCGCAGTGATATTCCGCGTTTTCTGTTGGGTGCTGATGTGTTGATCCATCCGGCGTACAACGAAAACACCGGCACAGTGTTGCTTGAAGCGCTGGTCGCGGGCCTGCCGGTGTTGGTCAGCGCGGTGTGTGGATACGCCCATTACATCGCGGAGGCCGATAGCGGGCTGGTGCTGGATGAGCCCTTCGAGCAGTCGCAACTCAACGCCTGTCTTGAACGCATGCTAAAAGACGATGCTGCACGCAGCACCTGGGGCCGAAACGGGTTGGCATTTGCCGACGCGGCCGATCTTTACAGCATGCCGCAACACGCTGCGGATGTGATTCTGGCGGAGCAACACGGATGAAATTGATCCTCGCTGAACCGTTCAAAACCCTCTGGGCCGGACGCGATGCGTTCGAGGCCGTCGAGGCGCTGGACGGTCAGGTTTATCGCGAACTCGAAGGCCGGCGCACGTTGCGTACGGAAGTCGGCGGACGCGGTTACTTCGTCAAGATCCATCGCGGTATTGGCTGGGGGGAAGTGGCTAAAAACCTGCTGACCGCCAAGCTGCCGGTCCTCGGCGCCGGGCAGGAGTGGGACGCCGTAAACCGTTTGCATGAGGTCGGCGTGGCAACGATGACCGCCGTGGCATTCGGCGAGCGGGGCAATAACCCTGCGGCGCAGCATTCATTCATCATCACCGAAGAGCTGGCGCCGACCGAGAGCCTGGAAGACGTCAGCATCAACTGGCGCAACGATCCGCCCGACCCACGCCTCAAGCGCGCCTTCATCGCTGAAGTGGCGCGCATGATCGGGAGCATGCACCGTGCGGGCGTCAATCACCGCGACTGCTACATCTGCCACTTCCTGCTGCACACCGATAAGCCGGTCACGGCTGATGATTTCCGGTTGTCGGTGATCGACCTGCATCGCGCTCAAGTGCGGCCGGCGATTACTCAACGCTGGCGCAACAAGGACCTGGCCGCGCTGTACTTTTCGGCGCTGGACATCGGCCTGACGCGGCGCGACAAACTGCGTTTTCTCAAAGACTATTTTCAGCAGCCGTTGCGTCAGATTCTGGCGCAGGAATCGGCGCTGCTCAGCTGGCTGCAAGCGCGTGCCGAGAAGCTCTATCAGCGCAAATTGCGTTACGGGGATGCGCTCTGATGCCGGGCTGGAAGCTCGAACCGGCTTACGCCGAGCTGGCGCAAGACTTTGGCAGTCTTGAAGCCGTCTTTGCCTTGCAGGGCGAGCGGCTGACACTTGACCCGCTGTCCGAGGTTATCCGCGTGCAGCGCGACGGGGTGAACTACTACGTCAAGCGCTACGTCGGCGCCGGCAAGGGGCTGCGTCGTTACCTCGGGCGGCCAAGGGTGAAGTCCGAGTGGCAAAACCTCAAGCGTTTCGCCAAGTGGGGAATTCCCACCGCCGAAGTTGTTGCCTGGGGCCTTGAGCGCAACGGCGCCACCTATGATCGTGGCGCGTTGATTACCCGCGAGCTACCACGCACCGAGGATTTGTCGGCGCTGGCCCTGGCCCACGATGCGCGTCTCAACGACCGCTCATGGGTAGACCGCATCAGCCGACAGGTCGCCCGCTATACCCGCACAATGCATGACCATCACTTCACGCATAACGATTTGAAGTGGCGCAACCTCTTGGTTGACGATCAAGCGAAGCTGTTTTTCATTGACTGTCCCAATGGTGCGTTCTGGGTCAGTTTCATGCTGCGTTACCGGATCACCAAGGATTTGGCCTGCCTGGACAAGGTCGCTAAATACCACCTGTCAGCCACCCAGCGACTGCGCTTTTATCTGCAATATCGCGGGCGTGAACGCTTGAATGATTCCGACAAGAAACGCATCCGTCACATCGTCAGCTTTTTTGAGGGGCGCGAATGAGTGTGTTCATCGCAGACGCCGACCTGGCGTTGCTTGAGCGTCATGGTTTGGCCGATTTCGATTCATTGTGGGAGGTTGAGCTTGATGCGGTCGACGAGCCCAACACCGGGCGCGGCGGCTGGAGCAGTGTGTTCCGGCTGGAGCTGGAAGGCTCCGGCTATTACCTCAAGCGTCAGAGCAACTACCTGACTCGCACGTTGCACCATCCTCTGGGCGAACCTTCGTTTTCCCGGGAGTTTCGCAACATCAGCCTGTACCAGAAGCTTGGAATACCGGCGCTGCATGCCGTGTTCTACGGCGAAAAGAAGGTCGAGGGCGAGCGTCGCGCGATCCTGATGACCCGCGCTCTGGATAGCTGGACCGATCTGGACACGCTGTTGCAGCAATGGCCCGAACTGTCGGCTACTCAGCGGCTGTCGATTCTGCAGGCGTGCGGCGAACTGGCCCGCACCCTTCATCAGGCCGGGCAGGTGCATGGCTGTTTTTATCCAAAGCATATTTTTCTGCGGGCGCGCGCCGGGGCTTGGCAGGCTCAACTGATTGACCTGGAAAAGACCCGTAAAACGCTGTTTGGCGATCGTGATCGCGTCAAGGATCTGGAACCGCTGCTGCGCCGGGCGCCCGCCTGGAACGAGGCCGAAATACGCGAAATGCTCGGCGCTTATCTGCAAGCCGACAGCAACGGGCCGCACGTTGATGCCTGGTGGCAGCGGCTGGCTCGACGCGGCAGCCATAAGCGCGGTCGATAAGCGTTTTTGCAAACATGGACCCGCGGGAGGGAGCTTGCTCGCGAATGCGCCGGTACAAACCATAGAAGTTTGTTGGGTGTAATACCCTCTTCGCGAGCAAGCTCCCTCCCACAAGTAACTTGTTGCGGGTTGGATCAAGGGTCTGACTCAAGGCTGATGAATAAAGAGGGCATCGATGCGTTTGTCTGAACTGAAAAACGCCGGGCGTGCACCGACGTTACCCCTGAACATTGCGCTCGCCGACTCAGCCGGTCCTGCCGAGCTTCAGTTGCTGAGCCTGCTGCGCGTTCTGCCGGGGCAGCGTTACGTGGGCGCGGGCATTTGGCGCGGGCGTCCGGTGCTGGCCAAACTGCTGGTCGGACAAAAGGCACCACGCCATTTTCAGCGCGAGTTGGCAGGGGTGCGATTGCTTGCCGAGCAAGGTCTGACCACACCGCTGCTGTTGGCCGATGGCCTGCAAGAAGGCGAGGGTGGCTGGCTGTTGTTCGAGCTGCTCGAAAATGCTGAAAGCCTTGGCGATGCTTGGGCTGCGGTGTCTGATCTGGCTCCGCTGGCGGATGAGCAGCAGGCAGTGTTGGGCGAAGCGCTGGCGGCCATCGCTCAACTGCACAGCAAAGGCTTGTGGCAGGAAGACTTGCACCTGGACAACCTGCTGCGTCACGGCGGCAAACTGTACCTGATCGACGGTGCGGGGATTCGGGCAGAGCAGGCGGGTAAGCCGCTGTCACGTCAGAAGGTGCTCGAAAACCTGGGCGTGTTTTTCGCGCAACTGCCCAAGTCCCTCGAAGCTTTTACTGAAGAGCTGCTGGTGCATTATCTGTTGAGCAACGGCGAGCATGGTTTGCCCATGGAAGCGTTGCAGAAGCAGATCGACAAAGTGCGCGCCTGGCGGCTGAGGGACTTCCTGGCAAAAGTCGGGCGAGATTGCAGCCTGTTCAGCGTCAAGGACAGTGCGTTTGCATTAAGTGCCGTTCGCCGCGAGGAGCAAGCGGCCATGACTCCCGTCCTGGCAAACGCCGATGTGCTGGTCGATCAAGGGCATTTGTACAAGACCGGCGGTGCCGCAAGCGTGGCGAAAGTGGATGTGGCGGGTCGGCCGCTGGTGATCAAACGCTACAACATCAAGAACTTTGCCCATTGGCTGAAACGCTTCTGGCGCCCAAGCCGGGCCTGGCATTCGTGGCGCGAGGGCAATCGCCTGATGTTCCTCGGCATCGCCACACCCAAGCCGCTGGCCCTGCTGGAACAACGTTTTTTCTGGCTGCGTCGCAAAGCCTATCTGGTGACGGAGTACCTGCCCGGCCCCGACATCATTGAGCGATTCAGCCCGTATGTGGCGTCTGCGGACGTACCCGAAGCGGAGCTGGAGGCGCTGGATCTGTTGTTCGCGCAACTGGTTCGCGAGCGCATCAGCCACGGCGATCTGAAGGGGCATAACGTGTTCTGGCATAGGGATCGCTGGGCGCTGATCGACCTGGACGCCATGTGTCAGCACAGCTCACTCGCATCCTTCGTCGACGCATTTGCCAAAGATCGCGCACGCTTCATGCGCAACTGGCCCATGGACAGCGCGTTGTATCTGCTACTGGATGCCCGCATTCCGAGGGTTGCCAGGTCAGCAGATTAGTCAGCATGCGTGCTTCTGATTCTGGCCGCAGGCTCCTACGCCTGCGGCAGAAGCTGATCCTCGGTGCGTTCGAGATTCGGATTCATTCCTGGGAATGTCTCTCCTCCCCTTCATTTCCACCCGACCAAATCCGAACGCATTACGCTATAATCCCGCCCTTTAGCTGCCCACCGCCCCGGCGCGAGGCACACTTTTTTATCAGGCGCACGCCGCCTGCATGCAGACTAAAGAGGCTAGACCCTAGTGGCATTGACGATCCTTGGCCTGTCCGGCGCCCTTAGCCATGATCCTTCCGCGGCCCTGTATATCGACGGCAAACTGGTCGCGGCCGCCGAAGAAGAACGTTTCGTTCGCGACAAGCACGCAAAGAACCGCATGCCCTATGAGTCGGCAAAGTTCTGTCTTGAGCAAGCCGGCATCAAGCCCTCAGACGTCGACGTGGTCGCGATTCCATTTGCGCCGATCAGCCTGTTCGGTGAAGCCCGCTGGAAATACGCCAAGCGTTACTGGTACGCCCCGGACCGTGCGCTCGACGCCATCCTGATGGGCAACCGCCGCTACAAGCGCTATCGCAACAAGATCGTCTGGTGCCTTGAGCAACTGGGCTTCGATCCAAAAAAAATCAAGATCGAACCGGTCGAGCACCACCTGGCTCACGCCTCCAGTGCCTACCACTGTTCCGGTTTCAAAGAAAAAACCGCGATCCTCGGCATCGACGGTAAAGGCGAGTACGCCACCACGTTCTTCGGCTACGGCGAGAACGGCAAGATCCACAAAATCAAAGAATTCTTCGACCCCGACTCACTGGGCGGCCTGTACGGCGCGATCACTGAGTTTCTCGGGTTTGAAATGCTCGATGGCGAATTCAAAGTCATGGGCATGGCGCCTTACGGCGATGCCAGCAAGTACGATTTTTCGCGTCTGGCCACCTTCGAAAATGGCGAGCTGGTGATCAATACCGAATACGCCAACGTCATCGGCATCCGCCGTTACAAAGAGAAGGGCAAGGGGTTCTACTTCTCGCCGAAGCTGATCGAGTGGCTGGGGCCGAAACGTGAAGGCGACATCGCCGACGAGCCCTACATCCATTACGCCGCCAGCATGCAAGCGCTGTTTGAAAAACTCGCGCTGCAAATGATGGATTACTACCTGGGTGACATCCTCAAGGAAACCGGGAAGATCGCTTTCGCCGGCGGTTGTGCGCTGAACGTCAAGCTGAACCAGAAAATCATCGCGCTTCCCCACGTCAAAGAGCTGTTCGTGCAGCCGGCCTCGGGTGATGCGGGCACAGCTGTCGGTGCGGCGGCATATGTGTCGCATGCGCGCGGCGTGCCAGTCGAGAAGATGGAGCACGTTTACCTCGGCCCTTCGTACAGCAACGAAGACGTGATCGCGGCATGTGCCCGTCACCCGAGCAAGCCTGCGTGGCGCAAAATCGAAAACACCCCGCAGCACATCGCCAAAATCATGGTCGAAGGCAACCCCGTGGCCTGGTTTCAGGGCCGTATGGAGTTCGGCCCGCGCGCGTTGGGCGGTCGTTCGATCATTGGCTGCCCGAGCATTCCTGGCGTGGCTGATCGCATTAACCATCAGATCAAGTTCCGCGAGCGATGGAGGCCTTTCTGCCCGTCGATGCTCGACACCGTCGCGCCACAGATGATCAAGATCGACCATCCTGCACCCTTCATGACCTTTACTTTTGAAGTGGCCGAAGAGTGGAAAACCCGAGTGCCGGAAGTCGTCCATGAAGACGGTACGTCTCGCGCCCAGGTACTCAAGCGCGAATACAATCCGCGCTACTACGACATGATGAAAGCGCTGGAAGAGTTGACGGGCAATGGCGTCTCGCTGAATACCTCGCTCAACCGCCGGGGCGAGCCGATGATTTGCTCGCCGACCGACGCGCTGAACATGTTTTTCGGCTCCGACCTGCAGTACCTGATCATGGAAGACATCCTGGTGGTAAAAGACGGCGCGGACACCTATGACACGCTCGGCTGAGCGCCATGTGTTGCAGTTCTGTCACGGCTATGACGGGCCGTTTCTCGACTGCGCCCGTCAGTACGCCAGCCTCTTCGCCGGCAAGGGATACCGCGTCACCACGGTATTTCTGACCGGCGCCGCCGACGCCGACGTCGCCGCAGGGTGTGCTTCGGACGAGGTGCTGTTCATGGAGTACAGCTCCAAGGCCATTCGCGGGCTCAAGCTGGGTGCCATCCGTGAGCTGCGCAAAATCACCGCATCGCGTGACTTCACATTCTGTATCGCCCATCGCTTCAAGCCGGTGTATATCGCGCTGCTCGCCACGCAGTTGCCAGTGATCGGTGTGCACCATGCGTTTGGCGATTATCAGCGCCGTAGCCGCAAGCTTTTCGCCCACCTGTTCCGCTGGCGTCTGAGCCTGTTGGGGGTGTCTGATGCCGTGCGCGATGACATGCGCAAAAGCCTGCCCAAATGGCCAACCGGCCGTATTCAAACTCTTTACAACCGCATCGACGTCGATCAGATCCAGTCCAGCCTGCTATCGCGTGATCAGGCCCGCGAAGAGCTGGGCCTGTCTCAAGACGCCTGGGTTGTCGGCAATGTCGGCCGTCTGCATCCCGACAAGGATCAGGCGACGTTGCTGCGCGGTTTTGCCCTCGCCCTGCCAGATTTGCCCGAGAGCAGCCAACTGGTGATTCTCGGCAAAGGCCGTTTGGAGCAAGACCTCAAGGAGTTGGCGATGGAGCTGGGGATTGGCGGCCAGGTGCTGTTGCTCGGCCAGATTGCCCAGGCCAGTCGCTACTTCAAAGCGTTCGACGTCTTCGCGCTGACCTCTGACCATGAGCCCTTTGGCATGGTGCTGCTTGAAGCCATGGTCGCTGGCGTGCCGCTGGTGGCCACTGCGTGCGGTGGTGCGAAGGAAGTGGTTGAAGGCGTCGGCCTGTTGTTCCCGTTGGGCGATGATGCGCGTCTGGCCGGTGGGCTTAAACACTTGGCCGGGCTGGATGCGGAACAGCGTCAGGCGTGCGCGGACCTCATGCTGCAACGCTTGAGCGACAAGTTCTCCGACTCCGCGGTGCGTGACGTGTTTTGGCGCTTACCGCAAGTGACCGACCTGACTGCGGAGTCTTGATGCTCAATCGATTTCAAAGCGTTCGTGAGCGTGGCTGGACGCAGATCGACGCGTCAGTCTACGGCCAGACCTGGCAGCGTTACGGCGGCAGTGTTGCCACCCATCCATTGGTGGTGGAGCGACTGGCCGCACTGGCGGGTATTCCTGTGCGCTACCTGGCGTGGGAGCAGGGTGGCGACGTGAAAGCCGCCATTGCAACCTGGGGCCGATCACTCGCGCTGTCCAAGGACGTATTGAAAAACCACGGCAAGAAGGGGCTGTTCGATCTGGGTAATGCCGAGCTGATCCTGCCGGTCGCCGCTGATGTTCAGGTCCCGGTTCGCCATCGTGGACGCTACCTGTCTGCACTTAACGAGGGACGTGTGTCGACCCTCAAGCCGCAGACTGAGTCGCTGGCCATGGCCCGCACGCCCGAAGAATGGTCGAAGAAGTTTCGCTACAACCAGCGCCGGGAATTGCGTCTTCTGGAAGAGGCGGGCGGCGTGGTACGCCCGGTGAGCGACTTTTCAAGCGCCGAGCTGGCGACGATTTACTGTGATCTTTTTCAACGACGCTGGGATTTCCCTGCCACCGGCGCCGAGCGCATGGCGGAGGTGGTCGAGTTGCTACGCGATCTGCTCATCGGCTCGGTGATCTTTCTCAACGACGCACCCATCGCAATACAGCTGGTGTACCGCGTCGAAGCACCTGAATGGATCAGTGTCGAGTACATCAACGGTGGCGTCGACCCGCAGACCCGCGAGTTCAGCCCCGGCAGTGTGCTGAGTTTTCTCAACACACAAAGCGCTTGGGAACACGCCCGTGGGCTGGGCAAGCCGCTGCGGTTTTCCTTCGGTCGTGCGGATCGTGAGTACAAAGACCGCTGGTGCAACCCTGTGCCGGTATTCCAGCTTTGAGCCGCAAACAAGCGTTGCTCAAACGCCATCGTCGCAACAAGCGGATGGCGCTGCTGGCCGGGCTGTTGTTGCTGATGCTCATTGGCGTTCTGGTCGCGTGGTGGTTGCCCTTGCCGCTGGCTGTACTGGCCTGGATCGCGCATGAAGCCTGGTTTTCCGACCACCTGTTTTACTCCCCTGCCGACGACTATCTGTATCGTTTCCCGGCCGACAACGAAGTCGCCGGTGTCCGTCTGGACGGGGAAGCACTGCGGCTGGACGCTCCTTTGTTGCTGGCCGGCGGCGAGACCTTGGTATTGTCGCTGCCGATCAAAAGCACATGGCTGGGGCGTTTTCTCGACCCGGAGATTGAGCTGCAGGGGCTGGATACTCACGACCGCCAAGCCTTCGAGCGCGGCGTCGACGGCTTGCGTTATGTGAACCTGACCGGCCTGGGCGAATCGCTGGTGACAGGATCGCTTCGTGTGCGAGGTCGTTTCTGTCGTGTTGCGGGGCAACCTCGGCTTTGGTCTTTCCGCCATGCAGACGCTCGCCGTCGGCGGGTCATGGTGATTGCGCCACATGCCGACGATGCAGAACTGGCTGCTTTTGGTCTTTACAGCGAGGCGGATGAGAGCTGGATCGTCACGTTAACGGCCGGCGAGATTGAAGCCGAGCACTACCAACAGATGGGCATGAGCCCTGTCGAAGCTGCGCGGACCAAGGGCCGTTTGCGCGCCTGGGACAGCATCGCCGTGCCACGTTGGGGCGGTGTGCCTGAGTCGCGCTGCGTCCAGCTGGGTTATTTCTGCCTCCAGTTGCCGGCCATGCAAGCGGCGCCGGATCAACCGATTGCGTCGCGTGAAGCTGACCTTGGCGATATCCGTATGTTTCGCCAGTTCAACCCGATGCGCCTGCCCGCCGACGCCGATGGACTGCCTACCTGGAACAACCTGATCGCTGATTTACGTGCATTGCTGTTGCACGCGCGACCCGAAGTGCTGGTCATGCCGCATGCGACCATCGACCCGCACCCGGATCACGTCTGTTCACAGGCCGCTGTACTTGAAGCGCTCGAAGGGTTGGCCTGGCAGCCGAGTGTGATTCTCGGCTACGCCAACCATCTGCACGATAATGATCGCTGGCCCATGGGGTGCGCCCACACGGGCATCGCATTGCCTCCCGTGTTCGATCAAACCGCAGAGCTCGTGCCCTATTGCATTGAGTTAGATACTGCCGTGCAGCAAGACAAAGCCATGGCTTTGGGTATGATGCACGACCTGCAGCCCGCAGCCCCGTTGAAGCGGCGGATCCGGCGCTGGTTGCAGAAGGTTCTGGCGGGTCGCCGCTGGCCTGCTGGGGGCGAGAACGAGTTTTTCAGAAAGTCAGTGCGTCGGCATGAGTTGTTCTGGCGCCAGGAACGTTGACTGCAACGATAGATCGAGCCCGCCGGCGACAGTCGCCGTGCTCCAGCAATGCCAGGTGCGAAAACCGGTAGCGCCAAGGAAACCGATGAAAGTTCTATTTCTGGTTCAGAAAGAGCAGCGTGCCATTCTGGACCGCTTATACGAAGGCGTTGCCGCGAGCTGCGATTGCGACTTGCGCTGGCTGACGTCCGAACAGCAACGCGATCTGCGCGGCTATTTCCGCCGTGAGGTCGACGTTACGCGCTATGACCGCATCATCTTTTTCCTGCGCTTCAAGCAGGAGATACGTCAAGTCGGTTTTATACGCACGATCCCCAATCTGGTGATACTCGAGCACGACGCCTATCAGAACTATATTCCGTGCAAGTACACCGGAAAGTTCAGCGCCCATTACCGCAAGCTGCCTTGGGTGCGCGTCATCAGTTCCGGGTTCATGGTCAGCGAGCGGCTGCGTCAGGAAGGCTTTGACGCCGTTTTCGTACCCAAGGGCTATGACCAGAGCCTGCTGGCAGACCAAGGCCGTGAACGTGACATCGAGCTGGCCTTCGTCGGCAGCACCAACAGTGTGGCCTACAGCGGGCGCAAGGCATTGCTGGATGAGCTGGGGCGTGTCGAACAGCTGGTTGTCACGCGTACCAAGTCGGGTGAAGAGTATTGCGACACCCTCAACCGTATCCGTTTTTTCGTCAGCGCCGACGTGGGTATGGGGGAGTACATGATCAAGAATTTCGAGGCGATGGCCTGCGGCTGCGTGTTGTTGGCGTTTGATCAGGGCGATGCTGAAAATCGCGCGCTGGGTCTGGAAGACATGGACAACGTTGTTCTCTATAACGATATTCCACAGTTGCAAAAGAAACTGGCTATTCTGCGCGCCGATCCTGAACTGGCTGCGCGTATTGCCCAGAGTGGTAGAAATCTGGCAACGTCGCGGTTTGGCTTCGCCGCCATCGGTGAGCGCATCATCCAGGCATCAACTCCGGCACTGCGTGAGCGTGCGCCGTTGAGCTGGCTGGAGCGGTTGCGGGCTGTTTTAGGCTTTTGAAGGAGCGGCCATCTGCCGGACGGTGGAACCCATGTGTCATGGCAGATTACGAATTGAATACAACGAAAGCGCTCTGCTCGGGCGCCAATGCCCTTCTTTACTGCTCCAGAGTCATGCGCGCGTGACTGAATTCTGGTTTTACGCTTCTCTCTCGGGGTGCGAATTGGCTTTACCACTGATTGACCCTGGCAACATGGATGTCGTGACGTTAGCGTCAAGGCACGGCGCCCGATGACCATCATTAATGTGATGTGGTCCAGCGGTGCACCGTTTGCGTCGGTTCACAAAGTTCATCAGCAAATCATTTCACAGCTCGACCCGGCCACTGAGATCAAGACATGGTTCCTGCAGGGCGAAGCCAGTGGCTGCGCGGAACCTGTGCCTCAGGTGCGGGAGTGGAAGCTGTCGTCCCGTCTGCTCAAAGAGCGCCATGTCTGGCGGCTGTTGAAACCCGTGATGCATTACCGTCTTAAAAAGGCATTGATCGAGAGTCAGGCCAAAGTGGTGTTGCTCGACGGACTGGGCGTTGCACGAGTGTTGCTGCCGATCCTCAAAGAGCTTCCGGAGATACGGGTGGTGGTGGTTTTTCATGGCGCCACCAAGATGCGCGAGCAGCAGCGGCTGATGTTTCAGCAGTTCCCGGCAGAGCGGATGACGCTGGCGGCGGTCTCCCAGACCCTCGCCGCTGCGTTGCAGAAAAGCTTGCAGATCCCGGTCATTGGTCTGCGCAGTGCGCTTGAGCCGGAGTCGTTCTGCCTGCGCCTGCTGGCCCGCAAACAGGCCCGCCGTGTGCTGGACCTGCCCTCAGGCAACATGCGAATTCTTGGTGCGATCGGGCGGCTGGTCACTGATAAAGGCTTTGATTACCTGCTCGATGCGTTCTCGCAGTCGCTGGTGCGTCATCCTGACCTCCATCTGGTGATCATTGGGGAAGGGCCGGACCGGGGTGTGCTGGAACGCAAAATCAAACAGCTGAAGCTCAGCGGCAAGGTTTTTCTGCCGGGGCATAAACCTGGGTTGGCGAAGCTTTATCGCGGATTCGACTGGGTGGTGATTCCATCCCGCGAAGAGGGGCTTGGGCTGGTGTTGCAGGAGGCGGTGATCGCCGGAGTGCCGGTGCTGGTTAGCGATCTTGATGTGTTCCGTGAGCAACTCGGCGATGCCGGACACTATGTGCCGGTGGCCGATGTTCCGGCCTGGGTCGTGGCAATCGAGCAGTTCACTGCCCAGCAAAGCGACGATGTGTCAGCGTCGCAGCACAGGGCGCTTGCCCCTGAAAAAGCCTGGGAGCAATTTCGCAAAGACTCCCGTGCGCTGTTGACCTCTCATTCCTGAGAGGTCCTTTATCAAGACGCCAGCAGGGCGTTTTCAAGGTCTTGCAGCGGAAACTCCTTCCCCAGATTTTCCCGCTCGATATAGCGCGCAAAGTGCTGAACGTTACGCTTCTTCAAACGCTCTGAGAGAGGCGCTTTGAAGAAGCGCATATCGGCCACGTCGATCAGCCCCAGCGTGTCTTCCGGTGTCACCACGATGTTGCCCAGGTGCAGCGAGCGGAAATAAATCCCCGAGCGATGCAGGCTGCGGATCAACTCGATCAGCGCGGGAAGTGCCTGTGGCCATGCAAAACCTGGTCTGGCTGCGATCTGGCGGAGTGTCTCACCCGGCAGTGGGCGGTACAGCACGGCGGTCATGCCTTGCTGCTCAAGCGTGTAGAAATGCGTGACCTTCAAGGTGGGAACGCCGAGCTTTTCGAGCTGGAGCGCGTTGTCGATGAAGCGTTTGGAATAGGGGCGCAGCAACGCAGATGAAAACCACCGCTTACGGCGAAATAGTTTAAGGATTTTGCCGTCGTGCAGCATGTACACTTTCGCGCCATAGCTGTCGGCCTCCAACACTTTGGCGCCGACGATCATTTGATTTAAAGCGGCTTTCGAAAGCCGAAAACATTGCATCAGTAGAAAGCCTTGTGAAAAGTTACGAGCCGTTTGACAGGCAATGATGCCCAAAAGTTAACGCTTTCACCATGCCGGGCAAGACTGGTCATACATTTAGGGAGACAGGATGTACTCGAATCGCTGGGCGCATGCCCTTTTGTCTACCGGCTTGATGTGGTTCTTGCTCGCCATTGCCTTTGCGCCAGCCAACAAAATCTATCAGCAAGGTCTGGTTGCGCTGTTATGGGTGCCTTGTATCGCGCTTGCATGGTCGGCAAGGGCGCGTCTGGCCGAAGCCTGGCGTGGGCAGCGGGTGCTGTTTTCCCTACTGTTGTTGATGGCGTTGTGGGCGGTTGTCAGCCTGTACTGGACCCACGCGGCTGAGCCGGACCGTGAATTCAAGCGGCTGCTCTACATCATGTTTTTCGTGTTGTTCTTTCCGATTCTCGCCGACAGCAAACCCGAGCAGGTGATGCGCCTGATGCAATGGGCCGGTGTAGGGCTTGCCATTGCAGCACTGGTGTCGATGATCAAGTTCTTCGGGCTTGAGCATCACGATTGGCGCGCGCGGCTCGAAGGCATTGGCGAGCTCAGTCATCCTATTCTCGGTGCCTACGTGATTGGCGTATCGGTTATCTGGAGTTTGCTCTGGCCGCCCCGCACGCGGCCGTTTCAGGTCGGCTGGTGCCTGGCGCTGTTGGTCGGCGCTGCGTTCGTAGTGATGTCGCAAAGCCGCGGCGCAGTCGTCGCACTGTTTTTCACCGTTGTCGCGCTGCCCATCTGGTGGCGGCACCGGCGTGCCTTTTATCTGTCTGCCGGCACGGTGGCTGTGGTGGTCGTCGGCTTTATCGTGCTGGAACCGCTGATGATGGCTCGCGGCTCATCTTACCGGCCCGAAATATTCGCGGCCGTGATCAAAATGATCGAGTTGCATCCCCTGACCGGGCTGGGCCTGGGCTCGCCGTACAACGTTGTGGCGGCCGATGGCATGCGTTTCGATCATTCACATAACCTGTTTACTCACGTGGGCATCGAGTTGGGGTTGCCCGGCATGCTGCTATGGATAAGCATCTGGTTGACGGTGCTTTGGCAGGCGTGGCGTGTGCGCAAGACTGACCTGGGGCGTGGCCTTATTGGTATCTGGCTGTTTTCGACGCTGGCCATGCAGTTCGATGCCGCGAGCCTCACCGGCTCACCCCGCGCCGAGTGGTTTATCAGTTGGTTGCCAATCGGCCTGGCCAGTCTGCTGGTATGGGCGCGAGGGGAACTGGCGCCGGCTGTGATAAAATCCCGCGTTCCACCCAATCAGTGAGCTTTACGATGAGCGATACACCGTCCAGTAGCGGACAAAGCTCCAGCATGAAAATCTATTTTCGACTGCTGAACTACGTGAAACCCTACGTCGGGATTTTCATGCTCAGCATCGTCGGCTTTGTGATCTTCGCTTCTACCCAGCCAATGCTGGCTGGCATCCTCAAGTATTTTGTCGATGGCTTGAGCAACCCCGAAGCGGTGCTGTTCCCTAATGTGCCTTACCTGCGAGACCTGCAGTTGCTGCAGGCCGTGCCGCTGCTGATTGTATTGATCGCCGCATGGCAAGGGCTGGGCTCTTATCTGGGTAACTACTTTCTGGCCAAAGTGTCGCTCGGGCTGGTGCACGACCTGCGCGTCGAGCTGTTCAACAAGCTGTTGGTCCTGCCCAATCGCTACTTCGACACCCATAACTCGGGCCACTTGATTTCCCGCATTACTTTCAACGTCACCATGGTCACGGGCGCCGCCACCGATGCAATCAAGGTGGTTATTCGCGAAGGCCTCACCATCGTCTTCCTGTTCATCTACCTGCTGTGGATGAACTGGCAACTGACCATCGTGATGCTCGCCATTCTGCCGCTGATTGCTGTGATGGTCGGCAGCGCAAGCAAGAAATTCCGCAAGCAGAGCAAGAAAATCCAGGTGGCCATGGGCGACGTGACCCACGTGGCGTCCGAGACCATTCAGGGTTACCGCGTGGTGCGCAGCTTCGGCGGCGAGAAGTACGAGGAAGAGCGTTTCGCGCGCGCCAGCACCAGCAATACCGACAGGCAACTGAAGATGACCAAGACCGGCGCGGTGTACACGCCGATGCTGCAACTGGTCATCTACACCGCCATGGCAGTGCTGATGTTTCTGGTGCTTTATCTGCGCGGCGATGCGACTGCCGGTGACCTGGTCGCCTACATCACGGCGGCCGGCCTCTTGCCCAAGCCTATTCGGCAGTTGTCTGAGGTCAGCTCGACAATTCAGAAAGGTGTCGCAGGCGCCGAAAGCATCTTCGAGCAACTGGACGTCGAGCCTGAGCTGGATGAGGGCACGGTCGAGCGCGATCGTGTTTCCGGCACGCTCGAAGTGCGTAACCTGAGCTTTACCTACCCCGGCACCGAGCGGCAGGTGCTGAACGACATCAGTTTCTCGGCAGCGCCAGGCCAGATGATCGCGCTGGTGGGGCGTTCGGGCAGCGGCAAGTCGACGCTTGCGAACCTCATCCCACGCTTCTATCAGCACGAGACCGGCAACATCCTGCTTGATGGCGTCGATATCGCGGATTACCGCCTGCGTAACCTGCGTCGGCACATCGCTCAGGTAAACCAGAACGTCACGCTGTTTAACGATAGCGTCGCCAACAACATCGCTTATGGCGATCTGGCGGGCGCCCCACGTGGCGACATCGAAGCCGCCGCGGCCGACGCGTACGCCAAAGAGTTCATCGACCAACTGCCTGATGGCTTTGATACGCAGGTTGGCGAAAACGGCGTGTTGTTGTCAGGTGGACAGCGTCAACGTCTGGCAATTGCTCGAGCCCTGCTGAAAAACGCCCCGTTGCTGATTCTTGATGAAGCGACATCAGCGCTGGATACCGAATCCGAACGGCATATTCAGGCAGCGCTGGACCACGTCATGAAAGGTCGTACTACGCTGGTGATCGCTCACCGCCTGTCGACCATCGAGCGCGCCGACCTGATTCTGGTCATGGACCAGGGGCGCATTGTTGAGCGCGGCACACACTCTGAACTGTTGGCGCAAAACGGCTATTACGCCCGTCTGCACTCAATGGGCCTGGATGAGCCTGCGGTTACCGGCGCTATCTAACCTGACATCCCGGCGTTAATAGCGCCGGGATGGTCTGTGAAAATAGACGTGCACCCCTCCTTACACATCCACTTCCCCTCAGTACCTCAAGCGCCTCAAACCCTGTGCTAAGATTCCGCCCCTGTTCATTCTTAGTTACGGGTTGTTCGATGAAGTTGTCCATGCCGCGTTTCGATCAGGCACCAGTTTTGGTGGTGGGCGATGTAATGCTTGACCGCTATTGGCATGGCGGTACTTCACGTATTTCGCCAGAAGCGCCGGTGCCGGTGGTCAAGGTTGACCAGATCGAGGACCGTCCGGGCGGTGCTGCCAACGTTGCGCTCAATATCGCAGCCCTTGGCGCGACTGCATCGCTTGTTGGCGTAACCGGCGAAGACGAAGCCGCTGAAAGCCTGAGCAACAGCCTCAAGGCTGCAGGCGTAAAGGCTCGCTTTCAGCGCATTGCTCACCAGCCAACCATCGTTAAATTACGTGTCATGAGCCGCCATCAGCAGTTGCTGCGCATCGACTTCGAAGAACCGTTCGCCACCGATGCCGATGCGCTGAGTCAAGAGGTCGACGCGTTGCTTGACGGCGTCAAGGTGCTCGTCCTGTCCGACTACGGCAAGGGCGCCCTGAAAAACCACCAGGTCCTGATCAAGTCGGCCCGCGATCGCGGGATTCCGGTTCTGGCTGACCCCAAGGGCAAAGACTTCGCGATCTACCGAGGCGCGAGTGTCATCACGCCTAACCTCAGTGAATTCGAAGCCATCGTTGGCCACTGTGTCGATGAGTCGGAGCTTGTTGCCAAGGGCGCCGCGTTGATGCGCTCCCTTGAGCTGGGTGCGCTGCTAGTTACGCGCGGGGAGCACGGCATGACCCTGCTCCGCCCTGATCAGCCAGCGCTGCATCTGCCAGCGCGGGCGCGTGAAGTGTTCGACGTGACGGGCGCCGGCGACACCGTGATTTCCACGCTTGCGGCGGCACTTGCAGCCGGTGAAGAGCTCCCTCATGCGGTGGCACTGGCCAATCTGGCCGCTGGCATCGTGGTCGGCAAGCTGGGCACTGCTGCCATCAGTGCACCGGAACTGCGCCGCGCCATTCAGCGTGCAGAGGGTTCGGAGCGTGGCGTGTTGACGCTCGATCAGTTGCTGCTGGCGATTGACGACGCGCGTGCTCACAACGAAAAAATCGTATTCACCAACGGCTGTTTCGACATCCTGCACGCCGGGCACGTGACCTACCTCGAGCAGGCCCGCGCACAAGGTGATCGTCTGATTGTCGCCGTCAATGACGATGCTTCTGTCAGCCGTCTGAAAGGCCCTGGCCGCCCCATCAACAACGTTGACCGACGCATGGCTGTGCTGGCGGGTCTTGGCGCTGTGGACTGGGTGATCAGCTTTGCGGAGGGCACGCCTGAAAACCTGCTGACTCACGTAAAGCCCGACGTGCTGGTCAAGGGGGGCGATTACGGAATCGATCAAGTCGTCGGCGCCAGCATCGTCCAGGCCTACGGCGGCGAAGTGAAGGTGCTGGGGCTGGTGGCTAACAGCTCGACCACGGCCATCGTCGAGAAAATTCGCGGTCAGTGATCCAGCTCAGACTGTAGGAGCGAAGTCATTCGCGAGAGATTGGTAGGTCCGACGCGTATTTGGCGCTCAGGCCTACGGATCGCGCATGGGTTCGCGCCTGCAGCGTTAAGTCAGTCGCACCGCAATCACGATTTGTGCAGCTTCTTGCGCGCAAGTCGCAACAGTTGCTTGGCTCCTACCGTCAATCGACGCTTAATCCCGGGTTTCTTCTTCGGGGTCATGCCTTGCTGCGCGAGCCAGTCTTTCCAGCGAATACGTTCTTCGTGGACCACCCAGCCCTCTTGAGCGGCGAAGCTCTCTGCCAGATACAGTCCCCGTGTACTCGCTGGCGTCAGCTTGTCCTGCTTGAGGGTGTAGAGCTCTGGCAGGGGTGAGCCGTTTTCCAGCGGCATCAGGTAAAGATCAGGCTTGCTGCGATTCAGGCGGGCGACCAGTTCGTCGTTTTCAAGGCTCTCATCCACGTGAAACAGACTCAGCGGTCGCGCCTCTTTTGGTAGCTCAAGTCGCATGTCGTAGATCAGTTGCAACGATGCCGTGGGCAGGTGTACGTAGGCGTGAGGGCGTTCGATCAGCGTCAGGCTACCGCAGCGCACCGGACGCGCGGCACCAGACAGCGGGCTCAGGCGGAACGGCAGCGCCTCGCGATAACGCAGCGCTGCGGCGTACGGCGCGGGCAGCCAAGTGTCGTTGAATCGCCCGCTCAGCCAGCCTTGCGGTGTCTCGATCAGGCACTCTTCGGCCACTTCCTGGATTGCTGTGTGCAGCGGCAGGTTCAACTCGTGGGCGGGTACGTAGCCCGAAATCAGCTTGAGCACCACGTCGCCACGGTCACGTCGACGTTGGCGCACCAGTACCCAGTAATCACGATTTTGCCAGTTGAGCGTCAGGCGCACCGAAACACCAAGATTGGCCAGCTCCGTGGAAAAGCGCTCAGGGTTTTCCACTTCAATCTTGCGACGGCGTTGCAGTGTCTGGGAAAAATTAAGCGGCATCCCGATACTCTGGTAGCTCAGGCTTTCAGGTGTGGCTTCGACGAACAGCGGCAGAGTCTTAAAGTTGTTGGGGTTTTTCCGAATCAGGGTTCGCGGCATATCGGCTCCTTCTTACGTTGGGGTCGGCCGCCTGCATCAGGTCTGAGGGCGAATCACGGCAGCGGCGGTCGCGACGTTGTGGGCCAGATGCAGCGGATTTATCGTACCGACGATAGCACCGGTGACGCCGGGATGTTTGAAAAGCAATTGGAAACTGGCCTCCACAGGATCGACACCTGGACTCAGGCAAGCGTGCCCGCTGGCGAGCGCTTTTTTTATCAACAACGCTTTTCCATGAGTAGCGGCGTAATCGAGAACCGGTCTTTCATGCTGCTCGTTCAGGTTGTAAGTGACCATGGCGCAGTCGCCTTCCTGCAAAGCCTGGAGGCCACCCTCTACCGTTTTCCCGGAGAAACCGAATCCGCGAATCTTGCCTTCACGCTTCAGCTCAGCCAGTGCTTGATAAACCCCAGACTCATTGAGTATCGCAAGGTCATTGCCGTCGGAATGCACCAGCACCAGATCGATGAAATCGGTCTCCAGGCGCATCAGGCTTCGCTCCACTGAAAGACGCGTGTGCGCGGGGCTGAAATCATGGCTCGACCGACCGGCTTCGAACTCCTCACCGACCTTGCTGACGATCACCCAATCCTGGCGCTGCCCGCGCAACAGTGGCCCGAGGCGTGCCTCGCTGGAGCCGTAGGCGGGGGCGGTGTCGATCAGGTTGATACCCAGGTCGCGCGCCAGCTTGAGCAGCATGTGCGCCTCGTTGTCGTCGGGGATTGTGAAGCCGTTGGGGTACTTCACGCCTTGGTCGCGGCCCAGCTTTACAGTGCCCAGCCCAATGGGTGAAACATTGATCCCTAGGCTGCCCAGCGGGCGATGGAGATCGTGCAGGGTCTTCATGGCAGCAGTTGATCCCAGACAGTTTGCGCGACGGGTGGCTTGGGGAAGTCCGTAAATTCAGGCTGCGGTGTGGGATGAATATCGTCCCGCGAGAGAGAAGCCAGTACGCGATCGGCGAAGTCCGGCGCCAGGGCCAGCTTGGTGGGCCAGCCGATCATTAACCGACCCTGAACATCGAGAAACGCATTATCGGGACGAGTAAGCCCGGACTGCTCGGGCTCGGCGCGGTCGACACGCACGGTCGCCCATTGCGCCTGGCTCAAATCGATCCACGGTAACAACTGCGACAGTTCTTTCCTCGCCGTCGCGATCTGCTCGGCCGGGTCGCGAGCGACGCCATCGCCTTCCGCAATATCGCCTCCCAGGTACCACACCCATTGCCCATTAGCGGCGGGGTGGGTAGTGACGGTAATTCTCGGTTTTGATCCGCCGCCCAGGCAGTGCGCGTAGAGCGGCTTGAGGGTCGGCCCCTTGACAAGCACCATGTGCAGCGGTCGGCGTTGCATGGTCGGGCGGGCGATGTGCAAGGCATTCAGCAACTCGGCATTGCCGCCGCCAGCGCTGAGCACGATGCGCTGGGCAAAGATATCTCGACCGTCGACCCGCAAGCCGACCAAGGCATCTCCATCACGCAGCGGCTCGATGATTTGCCCCGCAAGCAGGCTGTCGCCGGCCAGCTCAGCGAGCTGATCGATGAGGCTTGGCACGTCGATAACCAGTTCAGCCAGACGATAAACCTTGCCCTTGAAGCGTGGGTCTTGCAGCGCGGGAGGCAGTGCGTCGCCCTTGACCTGATCGACGCGACCTCGCACGGCCTTGCTGGCAAAGAAGCTGGTGAGGTTGCCTGCGAGAGTGCCCGGAGACCAAAGGTAATGCGCTTCGGACAACAGGCGCACGCCGGACAGGTTCAACTCCCCCTTGCCAGCCAGCGCTTCACGCCAGCGGCGCGGCATGTCCGCAATGGCTTCCGAGGCACCGGACAATGCGCCGTGCAGCGCATATTTGGCGCCGCCGTGGATGATGCCCTGGGATTTGAGCGTCTGCCCGCCGCCCAGCGTTGAGCTTTCCACTACAACTGTCGAGAAGCCTTGTCGACGCAGGCGCGCGTTGAGCCAGAGACCAGCGACGCCGGCGCCGACGATCAAAACGTCAGTGGAAATTGCAGAAGGCATGTGCACCTCAAATGGCGAAACGAATGCCGCCATTATAGGGGAACACGCTTTTCAATGACCGGCGGTTTTTGAGAACAGCTGAATGACAATCACGCCTGCGACGATCAGACCCATGCCGAGCATGGCGGGCACGTCGAGTTTTTGCCCGTAAATGAACAGCGCTGCGATGCTCACCATCACAATGCCCATCCCGGCCCAGACAGCGTACGCAACCCCTACCGGGATGCTGCGCACCACCAGCGTCAGCATCCAGAACGCGATGCCGTAGCCAACAATCACCAGCAGCAGCGGCAGCGGAGTGCTCAATCCTTTAACGGCCTTCATTGAAACGGTTGCGATGACTTCGGCGCAAATGGCAATCGCCAGCAAGTAGTAAGCGGACATGGCGGCATTCCTCTTCAAATTCTCTCTTCTATGGCCTGGCATTCTAGGGATTTGGAAGATGGGGTAAAGTCATTACCTATCTTTAATGCTGATAGGTCGGTTGGCCCATGCAATGGAATCTTGAGCAAATCCGCTTGTTTGTCAGCGTCGTTGAAATGGGTTCTTTTTCAGCCGCAGCGCGACAGTCCAAGCGTGCGCAGTCGGCGGTCAGTCAGGCCATTGCGCTGTTGGAAACCGATCTGGGTGTCAGTCTTTTTGATCGCAGCAGCGGTCGACAGCCATCGCTGACCAGCGCCGGCAGCGCATTGCTGGAGGAAGCGCGGGAAGTGCTGCGCCAATGCGAGCGGCTCGACGGTCGGGCGCTGGCGCTGATGCGCGGCGAGGAGGCCAGGCTGCGGGTGGCCCATGACGAAGCCATGCCGTACCAGCCGGTGCTCGACAGCCTTGAGGCTCTGGATGAGCGTTTTCCCAGCATGGAGGTGCAATTGGCGAGCAGTGCGCAGGGCGATGTTGCGCGCAAACTCGTCGAGCGCCGGGCGGATCTGGGGCTATTGTTTCACCACGAGCAAATGCCCGAAGCGTTGGAGAGGCGCGTGCTGGGCAGCGTTGAAATGGTGACGGTCTGCGCAGTCGATCATCCGCTGGCGAGCGAGGCTCACATCAGCCGTCAACAACTGGCCCGGCATCGGCAATTGCTGATCGCACCGCTGCAAAGCGATTACCCCGGAGGCGAGCAGCTAAGCCCGCAAGTCTGGCGCGCGGACAGCTTTTATGTGATGGCGGAACTGCTGATGCGCGGTCTTGGCTGGGCGTGGTTACCTCGTCATGTAGTGCAATACCCGGCGTATCACGGGCAGATGATCGAACTGACCAGCGAATGGACACCGCCTGCGCTGGTGGTTGAAATGGTCTGGCGCCGCGACGAACCACTGGGGCCGGCCGCGCAATGGCTGGCCGAATGTTTCACTCATCATCTGAAGGCCATTGGCTGATAAACTCCGCGCCCATGAATAGAACCCTCTATAGCGTCCTGTTTCACCTTGGTCTACCCATCATCGCGCTGCGTTTGTGGCTGCGCTCACGCAAGGCTCCTGCCTACGCGCAGCGTGTAAGCGAGCGGTTTGCGCGACGCCTTCCGCGCATGCAGCGCGGCGGTATCTGGGTACACGCCGTCTCGGTCGGCGAGAGCATTGCCGCTGCGCCGATGATTCGTGAATTGCTGACACGTTATCCCCAGTTGCCCATCACCATTACCTGCATGACGCCCACAGGTTCCGAGCGAATCCGCTCGATGTTCGCCGACGAGCCGCGCGTCCAGCATTGCTACCTGCCTTACGATTTTCCGTGGGCCGCGTCCCGTTTTTTGAATCACATCCAGCCCAGACTCGGTGTGATCATGGAGACCGAGCTGTGGCCGAATCATATTCACCAGTGTGCGAAAAGAGGCATCCCGATAGTTGTCGCCAATGCCCGGCTATCTGAGCGTTCGGCACGTGGCTACGGCCGATTCGCCAAACTGACACGCCCGATGCTGGCCGAAGTCAATCTGTTCGCGGTGCAGACCCAGGCCGAGGCACAGCGGTTTCTCGACCTCGGTGCACGGCCCGAGTGTGTGGTGGTGACCGGTTCGATCAAATTCGATCTGACGATTGATCCCGCATTGCTTGAGCGCGCCACTCAACTGCGTGCCGAGTGGCAAACCACGGAGCGTCCGGTCTGGATCGCCGCCAGCACGCATGCCGGCGAGGATGAAATTGTCCTGGCGGCGCATCGTCAGTTGCTGGCGACGCATCCTGACGCTTTGCTGATGTTGGTGCCGCGTCATCCCGAGCGGTTCAACAGCGTTTTCGAGCTGTGCGAGCAACAAGGGTTTGCAGCGGTTCGGCGGTCGACTTCTCAGTCAGTGACGTCGTCTACGTCAGTGCTGCTTGGCGATACGATGGGGGAATTGCTGTTCCTTTATGCGCTGGCGGATATCGCATTCGTTGGCGGCAGTCTGGTTCCCAATGGCGGCCACAACCTGCTGGAGCCAGCCGCATTGGCGAAACCGGTGCTGAGCGGCACGCATCTGTTTAACTTCCTTGAAATCGCGGCGTTGCTGCGCAATGCGGGGGCGTTGGAGGAAGTGAGCGACGCTGCAAGCCTGTCGATGGGCGTTCAGCGCCTGATCGAGCAGCCGCAGTTGGTACGCACAATGACCGACGCAGGATTGGGCGTGATCAAAGCCAATCAGGGTGCGATGCAGCGATTGCTCGAGGGGATCGGACGACTGACTCGCTGAGATCATCGCTGGCCAGCGAACCCTAAGTAACACCGCACGCCATCGACTATGTAGGCCCTTTGTCGATGGCGTGTAGGACGCAATAACTCCCATCTGTAACCCCTTTCCGTAAATTCTGTAACCCACGCTTTTTGTGTTTCGGCGTTCGGACAGCAGCGCTTTATCTCCCTACATTCCCGCGCTTTCTTGGCGCGAGCAACACGGAATGTCCGACGCACTCTGGGCCGCTCGTCAGGGCGATGCCCTTTCCCACACCTCAGTGATGGCCGACATCCTCGGCGGCGTGCTCGAAGTAGCAGCTTATGTTGCGATCGGGGCGTTGGCGACGGCCGCTGTTGCCGCTGCGGCCGGGTTGACCCTGGCAACTGGCGGCATTGGTGCTTGCGTGCTTGGCGCAGTGGTCGGTCTGGTGGTGGGCGTCGCCATGAGTGCAAGTGGTCTGGACACGGGCCTCGGCAGCCTGTGCGAAGGCATCGGCAACGCGCTGTTTCCACCTTCGCCTGCTGCGACCATCCTCACCGGCTCTCACAACACCTTCATCAACGGACTGCCGGCTGCGCGAGCGGCAGGCAGCGTACCGGATGAAGGGCCTACGGATGCGTTCGATAACGACGAATCCGAGCCTGAATTCCACGACATCCCCCGTGAGATCTTCTCCCAGATGTGGTGCCCGACCATCGCCACGCCGGTGCCGGGCGCGACTCCCAAGCCGCACGATGAGGTGCTGTGCACGCGGCACTCACCTATGCCGGTTCCGCTGTTGGCCGAGGGTTCGGCGAAGGTTTTCATCAACGGTCAGCCCGCTGTGCGCAGCGGCGACCGCAGCAGTTGCGGCGCCACCGTGGTGTCGTCCGGGCTGATATCGCCCAACGTGCGTATTGGTGGCGAAACGGTCGTTGTGCGAGAGATTCGCAGCGGCAAAACACCCGGCGTCGGGTTTGCCGTCACGGCGCTGGCGATGCTGCGCGGCGGCCCGAGAAAGCTGATCAGCAATCTGCCTTGCATGGCGCTTGGTGCGGTAAACGGCTTCGTCTCCAGCCGGGCCGTCAGCGCGTTGACCCAGGCCGTGACTGGCTCACCTCATCCGGTGCACGCAGCGACAGGGGCCAAAGTGCTGTGCGATGCCGAGGAACTGGATTTTGTTCTGCCGGGTGTATTGCCGGTGGCGTGGCAGCGTTTTTACAACAGCCGCGACGAGCGACCTGAAGGCCTGTTTGGCGCGGGTTGGAGCGTGCCGTTCGAAATCAGCGTGCGCATCGAGGCCCATCCTGATGGCGGCGAGCGGCTGATCTACCTCGATGAGCAGGCGCGTTCCATTGACCTTGGTGAGCTTGCACCGGGCAACGCGGCGTACAGCGCAGGCGAAGGACTGGCGTTGCGCCGACACGACGACGGGCGATTGTTGATCGAGAGCGAGGACGGGCTGTATCGCCTGTTCGAACCGCATCCGGCAGACCCTCAGCGGCTTCGACTCGTGCAACTGGAAGACCGTAACGACAACCGCCTCCTTCTTGATTACGACGACCTCGGGCGTCTGATCCATGTGCGCGACACCTTCAATATCATGCGGGTTTTGCTGGTGTATTCGGTGCAGTGGCCGCGTCGGGTCTGTCAGATTGAGCGCTTTCATCTGGATGAGAGCCGGGAGGTGCTGGCCCGTTACGACTATGACGCGCAAGGCGATCTGGCCGAGGTGCGAGACGCGTTGGGGCACACGCAACGGCGTTTCGTCTACAGCGAGCGGCGCATGGTCGAGCACCAGATGCCGAGCGGGTTGCGCTGTTTCTACGCTTGGGCGTTGATCGACGAGCGCGAGTGGCGGGTTGTTAAGCACTGGACTGATGAAGGCGATGAGTACCGGTTTGATTACGACCTGACAGCAGGGACCACCTCCGTCACCGACGGTCTTGGCCGGATCAGCACCCGGCGCTGGAATGCGCAGCACCAGATCACCGAGTTCACAGATGCGCTTGGACTTACCTGGCAGTTTGAGTGGAATGACGAGCGGCAGTTACTGGGCGCGGTTGATCCGCAGGGCGGGCAGTGGCAGTTCAGCTACGACGCGGCCGGTAATCTGTGCTCTACGCAGGATCCGCTCGGGCGTCGCGATGCGTCGGTGTATCTCGAACACTGGTCGCTGCCGCTGGCGCAGACAGACACAGCGGGTAATAGCTGGCGCTACCGCTACGACAAACGCGGCAATTGTACGCATGTCACCGACCCGCTCGGGCACGTCACCCGTTACCGGCACGACGTTTACGGGCAGGTCGTCGAGATCATCGACGTCACACAAAAAACCAAAAAGCTGCGCTGGAACGAGCATGGGCAGGTTACCCGCCAGACCGACTGCTCAGGTTATCCAACGGATTTTACGTACGACCGTCGCGGCCACTTGCAAGCCGTCACCAATGCCTTGGGCGAGCGCACGGTTTACCAGCATGACGCCTGCGGCCATTTGCAAAAGCGCGAGCTGAGCGATGGCCGTGTCGAACACTTTCAACGTGATGGCAGTGGTGCGCTGACCCGTTTCATCGACGCGGCGGGCAGCGCGACTCACTACCAGCATGGCCTGCGCGGACAGGTCGTTTTGCGCGTCGATGCGCATCAACGCCAGGTCGCATTTGGCTACGACGCTTACGGCCGTCTGCAAACGCTGACCAATGAGAACGGCGAGCACTACCGGTTTGGCTGGGATGCGGGTGACCAACTGCTGTCGCAGCGCGACCTGGACGGCAGCGGTCGCCGCTATGGCTACGACGGGCTGGGAAACGTCAGCCATGTTGAGCATGTGCCTGCGCCGAGTCTGGAGGGTGATCAAACCGACGCAGCCGAGGCGCTCATTCATCGTTTCGAGCGCGATGCGCTGGGCCGAGTGATCGCCAAAATCACCGACGACGGCTGCAGCGAATACCGGTACGACGATGCGGATCAGCTGACGGCCGTTGTCTTCACCGACAGCGCCGGCGGCTCAAGCGCACTGGGGTTTGCGTACGACACTTCGGGCCAGTTGTTAAGTGAGCAAAGTGCATCGGGCAGCCTTGAGCATCATTACGACGAACTGGGCATTTGCCGTCAGAGCCGAATGCCTGATGGCCGCTGGATCAATCGCCTGCATTACGGCAGTGGTCATCTGCACCAGCTCAACATTGATGGTCAGGTGGTGTGCGACTTCGAACGCGACCGTTTGCACCGCGAAGTGCTGCGCAGCCAGGGCCAGATTGTCACCCGCAGCCAATATGACTTGGGCGGTCGACTCAGTAGCCGTCAGCGACGATCAATTGATCAGCCATTCCACTTGCCTGCTCATGCCCAAAGCGAATACCGGTACGACCCGATCGACAACCTGATCGGACGCCTGGACCGCGCAACCCACCAGCGCCAAGTGCTCCACTACGACTCGACGCAACGGATCATGGCCGCCAATGACTCGGGTGTCGGCTCGCCGGAAACGTTTGCCTATGACGCCGCCGCCAACCTGCTTGATGGCCCGAAAAGCCGCTTGGGTCAGGTCAGCCATAACCGGCTACTGAGTTTCCAAGACAAGCGATACCGCTACGACGGCTTCGGCCGCCTGATCGAAAAAAACAGCCTGCGTCACGGCCGACAAACCTTCGCCTACGACGCCGAACACCGGCTGATCGAAGTGCGTAACGCACTCGGCAACGTCGTGCGCATGACGTACGACCCGCTCGGACGACGCATCAGTAAAACTGAACACGACCGCAGCGGCACCGAACTGGGCAAGACCAGCTTTGCCTGGGACGGCCTGCGGCTGCTGCAAGAACACCGCTACGGCCACAGCAGCCTCTATCTCTACATCGACAACAGCCACGAACCGCTCGCCCGCGTCGACGGCACGGGCGAACACCAGACCATTCGCTACTACCACAACGACCTGAACGGCCTGCCGCAACTGCTCACCGAAACCAACGGCGAGGCGGTCTGGAGCGCCGAATTCCAGGTGTGGGGCAACACCCGCGAAGAGAACCGCGAACCCTATTACATCGAACAGCAAAACCTGCGCTTTCAAGGCCAATACCTCGACCGCGAAACCGGCCTGCACTACAACACCTTCCGCTTCTACGACCCCGATATAGGGCGGTTTACCACACCTGATCCGATTGGGTTAGCGGGTGGTTTGAACCTGTATCAGTACGCGCCGAATCCGGTGGGGTGGATTGATCCGCTGGGCTTTGTATGCACGAAGAAATTTAACAAGCGGTTTGGAATAGCCCAGCCTTGGGTAAGCAAACTAACAGGGAAAAAGCCTGAGGATGTCGAGGCGATGCTGTTGAGTAAAGGCTACTACAAAAACATTACCGAGTTGGAAACAAAAAAAACATCCCATACTGAGTATATTAGGACAACCAAAAATGGAGCGCTTGTCACATTGGATTTTCATCCGGGTGGTGGTATCCATAAGACGAGTTATTGGAAGGTGAAGCGAGATGGGGATGTTCAAGGAAGGATCACACCTCCAGGATTTGTGCGATACGAACGAATAGTTGATAGTCCTGTGTTTGTCGGTGGCGAGCCCAAAAATCAGCCGAGATGAATTTGTTGGTTTTGTGTGGTGTTTTATTTGGTAGCTGTGTGGAAGGTGCCTTTTGGAGGCTTTAATAAATACGATTTTAAATTTTAATGTTCTGGGTTTTATGTGCGGAAATCATATTGATGTGAGCTGTGAGTTATTTCAGATATTTCAGGTGCAAGTTAATTGTCTGTGAGAGAACTATGATATTAAATACCACTATTGTTCCCGGAGAGTCATTAGGGGGGGTTTTTATAGGGGGTAATGTAGAAGATATAATTTCTGAGTTGCCCGAAATTTATTCGCTAGATGCAGGTCCGAACTCTATCATAATAAATGAAGGCATGATCACTGCTTATCATGACGACGCGGGGGTAATAAGGTATATATCCTGTAATTCAAGATTCCAAGGAAATTATTTGAATAAGCTCTGGCCTGGCATGACTGTGTCGGACGTGCTGCGTACTACGCGTGAGCAGGTTGCTCATATTGGACTTGTTAAAATAATCGGAATGCGAGGAATTGGCTTGTTGCTGCCCCGTGACAGAGATGATTTCTGTAAGTTAACCGATCACTTGGACGAAGCGTATGTGTTTGAAGAGCTTTGGATATATACGTCACATATATAGCTCTAAATGTTGCTGGCCTTTGATGTGCGGGCGCTATTTTTCGGGGCGAACCAAGGCTTGCAGTTCAATTGTTTAAGTGGTGTCGAAGCGATAAAAATGGTCACGTCTTTTATGAGGTTGCGAACTGAGTGAGAAAGGTACGATACCCATTTTCTGATTTGAGTAATGAGCCTCAAATTGATGCGGATAACCAGGCACGGCGTTATTCTGCGATGAGCGAGTTGTGCCAATATCAAAATATTATTGATACCTTTGAGAGTGTTGCAAGCGTTTCGTCTTTGCTCGTAGAAGATTATTACTATGTTGCTACCGATTTCGTCCGGTACAAAGGGAAAAAAATTTCATTTCGAGGTGAGTTATTGATAGCCGGAAAAATGAAATTGATAGCCTATCTGGGTAATGCTGCTGCCAGTGATGACTTATGCCAGCTGCTCATATCGCCTCTGTTCGATGTAAGTCCGGAGCGGGTGATCGTTATTACTGAGGGTTTCTGCTATCTGTATTCGAGGGGGCGAGAGGGAATGTAAATCTTTAGTTTGATGCAGGCATTGCAAAACAGATCGCGAAGAGCTTATGCAGGTTTTAGTGAAGGCGGCGGACGGCTTCAGTCGTTACTACATTTCTGGCAGTTATAGACTCTAATAAATGAATATCGAACTCACCCTACTTTTGATAGATGATGAAATTACTGGTTTGGAGTTGGGGGATATATTTATTGGTGGTGATGGGAAGGTGATTGATTCAGGAAATTATAATCCTAGCCAGTCGATAATGATTTTCATATTTCTCAGTGGTCTGCTGGACGAACTGCAGTCACTGCATGTGACTAAGCGAAACAACCGGAGCGTTGTGAATGCTGCGAATTCTTCATTTTATTTGCAGCTTGAAAAAAAGGATAAGAATCTCCTAATAAAAAATGGCGCGACAACCATAGAAATTTCTTTCGAGGATTTCTGTGGGATGACCTACGCTAGGATCAAGTCATGGCTGGATGTGTGGCAGTTAAGAATCGATCCAGAGGATACGGTGCTTTGCGAATTGATCGAGTCGTTGGGTCGTTTTTGCACAGTCTTTAACTACGGATCTTAACATTAAGATTGCTAGCTTAGATTTTTTTTGCTCGATGGCAGAGGTGCGAAATTGATACCCTGTTTGCGTAATGCTGTTGGCACTGAATAACTATGTCCAATGTTGATATCGTCTTTGTTCAGTGTTCGTCTTGGGCGGGTGGCAGATATCACTAAAGACCTATGTTGTCTCTATGCAAGGAGCGAGCATGTTCTTGCAAATAATAGGTGCTATATGTCGTGGGGGCATGTATTGATGATGTGCAAGCTTGTATGAGTAATAATCTTTATAGGTTTGTTGGTTTGGAACAGTCAGAATTTTCATTGCATCAGGATCTCTCGGAAACGTACTTTGCAATGCGCGAATTATGTCTGCCTGAGGCCATGCTCGTCTTGTCAGACGGCATTGATGACGTTTTGTCTCTTTTGTCAGAATCGCAGTACTACGTTGCACAAGATTTAGTCAGCTACAAAGGCAAAACAATCACGTTTAGAGGACAGTTCGCTATGGCTGAAAGCAAAAGCTTGAAAGCTTTCCTCCAACATGCGGCGGCGACCGATGATCTTCGACCCATGCTGATTTCACCTGTCTTCGGTAGCAGCACCCCACTTCAGGTTATCGCCGTTACCGAAGACGTCTGTTGTCTCTACTCGACAACCGGCAAATGCGCTGCACCTTCCCAGGTTTGAGTGTGGCGGTGGGGCGGTAACCCCCCCCCCAACCCTACCGCTCAACCGGCCGCTCAAAATTCTTAGCCGCTTCCTTCGCCAAGTCAGGCGGCAGGAAGTCCTTATCCGGGTTGTAATCCGCTTTCAAATATCGCGACAGGTCCTGCAAATCCCCCGGATTCAATGTTCCCGCTGCTTGTTTCAGCCGCAGGTTGTCGAGAATGTAGTCGTAGCGGGTGTTGTTGTAGTCGCGCACGGAGGCGTAGAGCTGGCGTTGCGCGTCGAGCACGTCGACGATGTTGCGGGTGCCGACCTGATAGCCGATTTCTGTGGCTTCGAGCGCGCTTTGGTTGGAGATGATCGATTGCTTGCGGGCTTGCACCTGCTCCACATCGGTGTTCACTGCGCGGTGCAGGTTACGGGTATTTTCCACGACCTGACGGCGCAGGCTTTCGCGGCGTTGTTCGCTCTGGCTCAAGCGTGAATACGCTTCACGCACCTGCGAGCTGGTCAGGCCGCCGCTGTAGATCGGGATGTTCAACTGAACACCGATGGTGCGCTGCTCGACATTGCCGTGATAAGCCTGGCCGGTGAAGTTCGGGTTGGAAAAACCCAGCGCATCGTTATCGCCTTTCTCCACTTGGGCCACTGCGTCCAGCGTTGGCGCATGGCCTGCCTTGCGTTGGCGCAGGGTTTCTTCGGCGGCGCTCACCGCGTAGTTGCTGGCGAGCAAATTCAGGTTTTGCTGGGCGGCGGTGTCAACCCAGGCTTTTGCATCGTTGGGTGTTGGCGTCAGCACCGGCAGCGTGTGAACGATGCCTTCGATGGAGTTGTATTCCCGGTTGGTCAGTGTCACCAATGCCTGAAACGCGTCGTCCACCTGGCGCTTTGCAACAATGCGACTGGCCCGCGCCGTGTCGTAACTGGCTTGTGCCTGCAGCACGTCGGTCTTGTCGGACAGGCCAACGTCGAAGCGCTCCCGCGCTTGATCCAGCTGACGCTTGAATGCGGCTTCCTCAGCCTTGGTCGACGCGAGGTTGTCCTGGGCGCGCAGCACAGTGAAGTAGTCCTGAGCGCTGTCCAGAATCAGGTTTTGTTCAGTGGCCGACAGCTCAAGTGCGGCCTGCTCGTTGACGTCTTTGGCCGCTTGCAACTGGAACCAGCGGTCAGCCCGGAAAATCGGCTGGCTCAGCGTGGCTCGATACACCGTGCCGCTGCGGTTGATGGTGGCCGCAGGTTGATCGAGCTGCGTCCGGGAATTGTTCACGTCAGCGCCACCGGAGATGTTCGGCAGCAAGCCCGCGCGGGCCTGAGGGACGATCTCCTTGCGGGCGTCATAATCGGCGCGGGCGGCGGCCAGGTCGGCGTTGTTATTGACGGCTTCCTGATAAACGCTGACCAGCCCGGTCTTGGTCGGCAGAGGCAAATCCGCTGCTGCGGCCATTGCACTTGAAGCACACGACACGGCAATGGCCAGTGAAAGTTTGCGCAGCATTGAGACATTCCCTAGTTATGGTGATCGCCAAGGCGGATCCAGATGGCTTTGGCGCCGCGTAGCGAGTGTAGTTCCGGAGGATGCCGACAACAATCGGGTAAATCAGCCATTTAACGAGCGTTTGAATTCCGCGCTTGGCGATCGGCGTGTACGACGACTAGACTGGCGACGTTCTTGTCGGGGTGCCTTGCTTTGAGGCTGAGATCGGATAATCCGGATCCCGTTGAACCTGATCAGGTTAGCGCCTGCGTAGGGAACAAGATTTCTCGTCTCCCGGCGAGTCCTCTTGAGTGTCGTCCGGGGTCGATTGTTCAACCGCTGCTCTGCCAGCGAGCCGCTGAACAACCCTCGTTTTCGATTCTCAGCACTCTTTCAACGGGTGCATCCGTCCGTTCACATCAGGCTCAAGCTCCGACAAATCTATCCGCTGCTGGATGATGTCTGGAGAGCCCGTGATGAGTACAACACTAAAAAACGCCAATCTGAGTGAATCAGCCCAAGTCGATTCCGGCTCGGTTCAGCCGTTCACACGTTCGCAGAAAATCTACGTCCAGGGTTCGCGCCCGGACATTCGCGTGCCGATGCGTGAAGTTCATCTTGACGTGACCCCGACTGGTTTCTCTGGAACAGAGAGCGGCGGCGAGGTCAATGCCCCGGTCACCGTTTACGACACCTCCGGCCCGTACACCGACCCCAATGTCATCATCGACGTGCGCAAAGGGCTGGCCGATGTGCGCTCCCCCTGGATTGACTCGCGCAATGACACCGAGCGCCTCGCCGGTCTGTCATCCAGCTTCGGTCAGCAGCGTCTGAATGATCCGGAACTGACCGCACTGCGCTTTGCCCACGTCAATAATCCACGCCGGGCGAAGGCTGGCGCCAACGTCAGCCAGATGCATTACGCACGTCAGGGCATCATCACTGCCGAGATGGAATACGTCGCGATCCGCGAAAACATGAAGCTGCAAGAGGCCCGCGCTGCCGGTCTTCTCAAACAGCAGCACGCCGGTCACAGCTTCGGCGCGAGCATCCCCAAAGAGATCACGGCCGAGTTTGTGCGCGAAGAAATCGCACGGGGCAGGGCAATCATCCCCGCCAACATCAACCACGTCGAACTTGAGCCGATGATCATCGGCCGTAACTTCCTGGTGAAGGTCAACGGCAACATCGGCAATAGCGCGCTGGGCTCATCCATCGAGGAGGAAGTCGCCAAACTGACCTGGGGTATTCGTTGGGGTTCGGACACTGTCATGGACTTGTCGACCGGCAAGCACATTCACGAAACCCGCGAGTGGATCATCCGCAACTCGCCTGTACCGATTGGCACTGTGCCGATTTATCAGGCGCTGGAAAAAGTCGGTGGCGCAGCCGAAGACCTGACGTGGGAGTTGTTCCGCGACACGCTCATCGAACAGGCAGAGCAGGGCGTGGACTACTTCACCATCCACGCTGGCGTGTTGCTGCGCTATGTACCGCTCACTGCCAAGCGCGTGACCGGGATTGTCAGCCGGGGCGGGTCGATCATGGCCAAATGGTGCCTGGCGCACCACAAAGAGAACTTCCTTTACACCCACTTCGAAGACATCTGCGAAATCATGAAGGCCTATGACGTCAGCTTCTCGCTGGGCGATGGCCTGCGTCCGGGATCGATCGCCGACGCCAACGACGAGGCGCAGTTCGGCGAACTCGAAACCCTCGGCGAGCTGACCAAGATCGCCTGGAAGCACGATGTGCAGTGCATGATCGAAGGGCCCGGCCATGTGCCGATGCAGTTGATCAAAGAGAACATGGACAAGCAGCTTGAGTGCTGCGACGAAGCGCCGTTCTATACCCTCGGCCCGCTGACAACCGACATCGCGCCAGGTTACGACCACATCACGTCGGGCATCGGTGCCGCGATGATCGGCTGGTTCGGTTGCGCGATGCTGTGCTACGTCACGCCGAAGGAACACTTGGGCCTGCCCAACAAGGACGACGTCAAGACCGGGATCATTACCTACAAGATCGCAGCCCATGCGGCGGACTTGGCGAAAGGACATCCGGGCGCGCAGATCCGCGACAACGCATTGAGCAAGGCGCGCTTCGAGTTCCGCTGGGAGGACCAGTTCAACCTGGGCCTGGACCCGGATACCGCACGCTCGTATCACGACGAAACCCTGCCCAAAGACTCGGCCAAAGTGGCGCATTTCTGCTCCATGTGCGGACCGAAATTCTGCTCCATGAAAATCACTCAGGAAGTGCGCGTTTACGCTGCCAACCAGCGGATTGAAACGGTGGATGCGGAGGTTGCCAAGGGTTTGGCGGAACAGGCTGAGCGCTTCAAGCAGGAAGGCAGTCAGTTGTACAAAAAGATCTGAGCAGCAAGTTTCAAGCTACAAGCTGCAAGTTAACAGCGGGCACTTCCCTCGGTTTTCTTGCGGCTTGTAGCTTGCGGCTTGAGGCTTCTCCCCATTCATCGAGATCAACATAAATGAATCCGGCCAGCACCTATTCGCCTCACATCCCGATCCCCGCCGCCAAGCGTGTCTTTGGCGGCCGGGATCTGTTCTCCCTGTGGTTCTCACTCGGCATCGGCCTGATGGTGCTGCAAACCGGTGCGCTGCTTGCGCCGGGCTTGGGTATGTCCGGCTCGATGCTGGCGATCTTTTTTGGCACGTTGGTCGGCGTACTGTTGCTGGCCGCCGTTGGCGTGATCGGCAGTGACACCGGGCTTTCATCTATGGCGGCGCTCAAACTCAGTCTCGGCAGCAAAGGCGCGACATTGCCTGCACTGCTCAACCTGCTGCAATTGGTGGGCTGGGGCTCGTTCGAGATCATCGTCATGCGCGATGCCGCCAGCTTGTTGGGCGCCAGCGTTTCGTCACAAACCAGCCTGATCGCCAATCCGTTGCTCTGGACACTGGTGTTTGGCGCGCTCGTCACGCTTCTGGCTGTGAGTGGTCCGCTGACCTTCGTGCGGCAAGTCTTGCGCAAATGGGGCATCTGGCTGTTGCTGGCAGCCTGCATCTGGTTGACGTGGAATCTGCTGAACAAGGCCGATCTTTCCGCACTTTGGGCGCGGGCGGGCGACGGCACGATGCCGTTTGCTGTCGGCTTCGACATCGCGATTGCCATGCCCCTGTCGTGGCTGCCGCTGATCGCCGATTACTCACGCTTCGGCAAACGTGCGGTCAGTGTGTTCGGCGGCACCGCGCTGGGCTTCTTCGTCGGGAATTTCTGGCTGATGAGCCTGGGCGTCGCCTACACACTGGCGTTTGCACCGAGTGGTGACACCCATGCATTGCTGTTGGCGTTGGCGGGTGCGGGACTGGGTATTCCGTTGGTGTTGATCTTGCTTGACGAGTCCGAGAACGCCTTCGCTGACATTCACTCTGCGGCGGTTTCCAGCGGCATTCTGGTGAAAGCCAAGGTCGAGCACATTGCGTTGGTGATCGGTGTGATCTGTACCGTGATCGCGTGTCTGGCCCCACTGGCGCAGTATCAGAACTTCCTGCTGCTGATCGGCTCGGTATTCGCGCCGCTGTTTGGCGTGGTGCTGGTGGATCACTTTATCCTGCGCCGACGTACCGCCGTGGCGACCGATACAGGTTTTCGCTGGATGACGTTGCTGGCCTGGCTGGGCGGCATCAGCACGTATCATCTGCTGGCCAATCTGTATCCGGACATCGGTGCAACACTGCCAGCCCTCATCGTGGCTGGCGTGTTGCAGCTGGTGCTGGGGAAAGCGATCAGCTCCGGCCGGGGAACAGTTCCGGCTTGAGGATGCCGTTGAGCTGTGGATAAGGAATCTTCAGCTCGATGTGGCCCATGGCGTAGGGCGCGATGGTGGTTACCGGGTATTTGAGAATCACCGCGCCGTAGGTCAGAGCGATGTTGGCAGTCCTTTTGAACGGCCAGCTCTGCACGAATGCAGGGTCTTCGCTCATTTTGCTGCTGATCAGCCAGCCTTGATGGGCGAGTTCGGCTTTCTGCCAGAACGCAGATTCCTGGCCCGGCACCAGCATGTCAGCCAGTGTCAGCACTTTCTGTTGCTGGCGTGAATAGTTGATGAAGGCCCGGCCTGGATCGCCATGTGCGCCGCCGGTGTCCAGGTAACTGGACAGCTCAACTACCACGATACCGTCATGCTGCTCGCGTACTTTGGCCTGCAAATAGCTGCTGTTGCGCGCTTGCGCCTGGCTCAGGTATTGCTCCTGATACGCTTTCAGCGTCGGCGGCACGGGGCCGTCGGAATCTGTGCGGGTCAGTTGCAGCAGGGTGCGCTGAACAATGGCGTCGAGTTTTGGCTCGTCGGGGAAATGCACCGTATCGATGTTCACCAACGGACAGTCGGCGGTGGTGCAGCCGGGTTTGATCAGCTCGGAGGCGTCACGCTGAACCGTCAGCGGACTGCGCATGTTTGGCTGGAACAGGCTTTGGCAGGCGCCCAGTATGAGGGCCACGCAAGCCAGTGAAATGATCTTCAGAAACGACATGTTGATCCTTGGCAATGGCAAAGAAAGGCTGCAGCGTCATGTCGCTGCAAGGTGCTTCGACTCCGAGCAGCGCCATCAGTTCGCCGCCCCGCGGATTAGAGATCGTTTATACCGCCGCCGTCTACCCTGCCCGGCACAATTGCCGGACGGGGGGCTGCATCCCTTGACCCAGCACGTTAGGATGGGCCGAAGACACTGTGGTCCCGCTGCGAGAATGCTATGACTGATACGACTAAATCGACGCCAACCCGACACGAGATCACCCAGCGTGAAAACTGCTACAAGGGTTTTTATCAGTTGGACCGATTGCATCTGCGTCATGAGTTGTTTGCAGGCGGTATGGGCCCGCAAATCACCCGCGAGCTGTTCGTGCGCCACGACGCGGTTTGTGTGCTGCCCTACGACGCCAAGCGCGATGAAGTGGTATTGATCGAGCAGTTTCGTGTGGGGGCGGTGGGCAAGACCGCTAACCCGTGGCTGATTGAAATGGTCGCCGGGCTGATCGACAAGAAAGAGGAGCCCGAAGAAGTTGCTCACCGCGAAGGACAGGAGGAAGCTGGGCTGGTTTTCAAAGCGTTGTGGCCTATTACTCAATACTTTCCGTCGCCGGGTGGCAGCAACGAATTCGTTCATCTGTACTTGGGCAAGTGCGAAAGCGAAGGCGCGGGGGGCTTGCATGGTTTGGTCGAAGAAGCCGAGGATATCCGGGTGTCCGTCTGGTCTTTCGAGGATGCATTCCAGGCCGTGAAAGACGGCCGCATCGTCAATGCAGCAACTATTATTGCCATCCAGTGGCTGGCGTTGAACCGCACTGAAATCAGGGGGCTATGGTCGTGAATGTAATGCGCGAGCGCTATCGTGTTGACCTCGCCGGGCTGCAGGCAGCCTGTGAGGCCAACTATGCGCGCTTGATGCGATTGCTTCCGGACATGCGCAACGCGCAACGGTCAAGGCGCGTTGCAGTGACGCAAGGCGATCAAATGCTTGGCGTGCTGGCCGTCGAGGTCATTCTCGATTGCCCGTACACCACCACTCTGCAAGTGCGTCAGGAGCACAGCCTGCCTTGGCTCCCGGTGCCCCGGCTCGAAGTGCAGGTTTACCACGACGCGCGCATGGCCGAAGTGATCGGCGCCGAACACGCGCGACGCTTTCAAGGCATCTACCCGTACCCGAATGCTGAAATGCATCAGCCCGACGAAAAGGCCCAACTCAACCTGTTTCTGGGTGAGTGGCTGAGTCATTGCCTGGCGTGCGGGCATGAATTTGAAGCGGTGCGTTAACGGTCATTTTTGCTGAGCCCTCCTTTCTCCCCCTTAAATGCGAACCACGACGCGTTGTCCGTTTGCCGTCCACTCGCTCTCGCACCATAATCCGGCCATATCTGCTCAAGGAGATGGCCGTTGCCAAGCGCATCCTCGCAATCCTCGTCCGTAATGGTGGTCCAGTTGACCGACAGCCATCTGTTTGCTGAGACAGATGGCCAGTTGATGGGCATGAAGACACTCGACAGCCTAAATGCCGTCGTAAAACTTGTGCTTGAAGAGCAGCCGCACGTGGATCTTGTCATCGCCAGCGGCGATCTCTCGCAGGACGGGTCTGTCGAGTCTTATCAGGCGTTTCGTGATGCGACCGAGCGCCTCGTTGCGCCCACGCGCTGGCTGCCTGGCAATCACGACGAGTTGGCGCCGATGGCGTATGCCGCACAGCACAGTGACTTTCTCGAACCCGTTGTGGATGTCGGCAACTGGCGCATCACGCTGCTGGACTCTGCGGTCCCTGGTTCCGTGCCCGGTTATCTCGAAGACAAACAATTGCAGTTGCTCGCGCAGGCACTGAGTGAGGCGCCGGACCGGCATCATCTGGTGTGCCTGCATCACCATCCGGTATCAATCGGCTGTGGCTGGATGGAACCCATCGGCCTGAAAAACCCCGATGCGCTGTTTGCCGTGCTTGACCGGTTCCCGCAGGTCAGGGCAGTGCTTTGGGGTCATGTGCATCAGGCGTTCGATCAGACGCGCGAGAGTGTGCGTTTGATGGCTTCTCCCTCGACCTGCATTCAGTTCGCCCCCGCAAGCGCCGACTTCAAGCTCGACACCCAGGCTCCGGGCTACCGATGGCTGCGGCTGCACAAGGATGGACAGCTTGAAACCGGCGTGTCGCGGATTGCCGAGGATACTTTCAGCGTAGACCTTAGCGGCGGCGGGTATTGACGGCGTTATCCAGCGCATTATCGCGTCGGGGTCTGTTGGAGCGCGGCTAAAAATGAGCTACAGCAGGCGCGTCCCTGTAAACTGCGTGGCTTTGCCCGCGTGAGCGCTTTTTCAGAGGCGCGCGAGGCGACAAATGAAGGTGACTGGAGGCGTGAGCGTGAACCAAGACCATCCGACGCTGCTTTATATACATGGGCTGAACAGCTCCGCCCTGTCGAAGAAAGCCACGCAGTTGACTGAGATGATGCAGCACCTTGGTTTGAGCGAGCAGCTACGCGTGCCTGAGCTGCATCACCATCCGCGGGAAGCCATCGCTCAACTGGATGCTGCGATCAGCGAGCTGGGGCGGCCATTACTGGTCGGCAGCTCGCTCGGCGGCTACTATGCAACTCATTTGGCCGAGCGCCACGGGCTCAAGGCAGTGCTGATAAACCCGGCAGTCAATCCGCACCAACTGTTCGACGGTTTTGTCGGTACTCAACAAAACCTTTATACCGGTGAACTTTGGGAGCTGACGCACGATCATGTTGCGGCGCTGGCTGAACTCGAAGTGCCGGCCCCGCAAGACCCTCAGCGGATTCAGGTGTGGTTGCAGACCGGCGACGAGACGCTCGATTACCGCCGTGCCCAAGCCTTCTATCGAGCCTGCGCCTTGAGCATCGAAGCAGGCGGCGATCACGGTTTTCAGGGTTTTGCAGAACGGTTGCCCGCGTTACTGTCGTTGGCCGGCTTTGCCTCCCACCTGTTGAATGTTGACCCGTAGGTCTGCCAGACACTGCGCGCTGCAACGTTGATACCCCGAATTTTAATGAACGACTGATGACGAGACCCTATGGCCAATCCCAGCGCTAGCTCTTATAACGCAGACGCCATCGAAGTCCTCTCGGGACTCGACCCGGTCCGCAAACGGCCGGGCATGTACACCGACACCTCGCGGCCGAACCACCTTGCCCAGGAAGTCATCGACAACAGCGTCGATGAAGCCCTGGCGGGCCACGCCAAATCCGTGCAGGTCATTTTGCACGCTGACAACTCGCTGGAAGTCGCCGACGACGGGCGCGGCATGCCGGTGGACATTCACCCGGAAGAGGGCGTGTCCGGGGTCGAATTGATCCTCACCAAGCTGCACGCGGGCGGTAAGTTTTCCAACAAGAACTACCAGTTTTCCGGCGGCCTGCATGGCGTGGGTATCTCTGTGGTCAACGCGCTGTCGACTCAGGTACGGGTGCGGGTCAAGCGTGATGGCAATGAATACGAAATGACCTTCGCCGATGGCTACAAAGCCACCGAATTGGCAGTGGTGGGCGCGGTTGGCAAGCGTAATACCGGCACCAGCGTCTACTTTGCGCCGGACCCCAAATACTTCGACACCCCCAAATTTTCCGTCAGCCGCCTCAAGCATGTGCTAAAGGCCAAGGCAGTGTTGTGCCCCGGTCTGTTGGTCAGTTTTGAAGACAAAGCCAGCGGCGAGAAGGTCGAGTGGCATTACGAAGATGGCCTGCGCTCTTATCTTCAGGATTCGGTCAGCGATTTTCTGCGGTTGCCGGATGAGCCTTTTTGCGGCGTGTTCGCAGGCAATAAAGAAGCAATCGACTGGGCGCTGTTGTGGTTGCCGGAAGGTGGCGACAGCGTGCAGGAAAGCTACGTCAACCTGATCCCGACGGCTCAGGGCGGCACCCACGTCAATGGCTTGCGCCAAGGGCTGCTCGACGCGATGCGCGACTTTTGCGAATACCGCAATCTGCTGCCGCGTGGAGTCAAGCTGGCGCCGGAAGACGTTTGGGAGCGGATCGCGTTCGTGCTGTCGATGAAAATGCAGGAGCCGCAATTCTCGGGGCAGACCAAAGAGCGTCTGTCGTCACGTGAAGCTGCTGCGTTTGTGTCCGGTGTGGTCAAGGATGCGTTCAGCCTGTGGCTCAATGTGAACTCCGAGCTGGGCATGCAGTTGGCAGAGCTGGCGATCAACAACGCCGGACGTCGCCTCAAGGCCAGCAAAAAGGTCGAGCGCAAACGCATCACTCAGGGGCCAGCGTTGCCCGGCAAGCTGGCCGACTGCGCCGGTCAGGATCCGATGCGCTCCGAGCTGTTTCTGGTTGAAGGTGATTCCGCCGGTGGCTCAGCCAAACAAGCGCGTGACAAGGAGTTCCAGGCCATCCTGCCGTTGCGCGGCAAGATCCTGAACACTTGGGAAGTGGACGGCGGCGAAGTGCTCGCCAGCCAGGAAGTCCACAACATCGCGGTTGCCATCGGCGTCGATCCGGGCTCTGCGGACATCGCGCAGTTGCGCTACGGCAAAATCTGCATCCTCGCCGATGCCGACTCGGACGGCCTGCACATCGCAACGTTGCTGTGTGCTCTGTTCGTTCAGCATTTCCGCCCGTTGGTGGATGCTGGGCACGTGTATGTCGCCATGCCGCCTCTGTTCCGCATCGACCTGGGCAAGGACATTTACTACGCCCTGGACGAGGCCGAGCGCGATGGCATTCTCGACCGTCTGGTGGCCGAGAAGAAACGCGGCAAACCGCAGGTCACCCGATTCAAAGGCCTGGGCGAGATGAACCCGCCCCAATTGCGCGAAACCACGATGGACCCGAACACCCGTCGACTGGTCCAGCTCACGCTGGATGACTTCGCCGCAACGTCGGAAATGATGGACATGCTGCTGGCGAAGAAACGCGCCGGTGATCGCAAAAGCTGGCTCGAATCCAAAGGCGATCTGGCTGAGGTGCTGACTTGATGCGCGGCTGGCTAGCGGCGCTGTTGATGATTGCAGCGCCGGTGTTTGCGGCTCCCTTGCCCGAGTTGAAGTTGCTGTCAGAGCATCCGGTGGATGACATGATCGGCGGCAACCTTTCAGGGCTGGCGTCCTGTAATGGTGTGCTGTGGACGGTTTCCGATCGCGATGACGCCATTTTGTACAGCCTCGACACTAAGCAAACGGTCTGGAAAGCCCGGCAGACGCTGCTTGATATCCCGCCTGTTCCGGACAGCGGTCTCCCCTTGACGCTGCGTTCAATGGCCAAGGCGTCTGCGCTCATTCGCGGTGGCAACCTGGACTTCGAAGGGGTCACGTGTGATGCCGCCGGCAATCGGTATCTGGTCAGCGAAGCCTATGCCTCTGTGCTGAAGGTGCCGGTCAACGGTGCGCCCGTCTGGCTCGACCTGCCCAAAAAGCTGGTCCAGGAAGCGCAAGCAGCCGGCATGCTGGCGCATTTCAATGCCATTTTCGAAGGCATCGCCATCAATGCTGCAGGTGATCAGCTGTGGTTGGCCGCCGAGCGTGATAACCGCGGGATTCTGATCGCTCACCTGAACAAGGGCGTGTGGCAATGCACGGGCAGTTGCATCCTGCGCGTCGAGTCGGGCGAAGACGTGCTTCCGAAAGAAGTCGGCGGCCAGCCGTTGCCCAAGGACTTCGCCGATATCTCGCTTTTCAGGGGCAAGCTGTATGCCTTGGAGCGCGCCGCGTACCGCGTCTGCCGGCGCACCCTGGAAACCGGGCAGATTGAGGCCTGTTGGTCGTTTGCAAAAGAGGCGCTGCGCCCCAACCGTCTTTATGACCAGAAGTTTGGCCTGACCGAGGCACTGGTGGTGGATGAGAAGGGCGCCTGGATTGGCGTTGACAACAATTTTGGCGCCCGCGCCGATGGCGAAAAACGCCCGATTGTCTGGCGCTTCGCAGCCCCTGAAGGTGGCTGGAGCGGCAAGCCGTGACGCAGGCGCCTGCCGGCAAACGCGCCGGTCGCGTGATGTTGATACTGGCGTGGGCGGCGGCGCTGTTTCTGGCCACGCGTTTTTTTGGCGACTGGGAGCAGCGCCAGGAAAACCCGAACATGACCGTCACCTCGCAATACGGTGACGGTTATATCGAAGTGCAATTGATGAGCAATCGACAGGGCCATTTCGTGATGACCGGGAAAGTGAACGGTCAGCCGGTGTCGTTTTTGCTCGACACCGGCGCGACCGATGTGGCGATCCCTGAAGCCGTGGCGCAAAAGCTCGGCTTGACGCGTGGAGCGCCCGTGACCTTGAGTACCGCCAATGGGCGCAGCGAGGGTTTCCGGACCACGCTGGACCGCCTGCAAATTGGCGAAATCGTCCTGACCAATGTGCGCGCCCTGGTGGCGCCAGGTCTGGGCGGGGAACAGGCGCTGCTGGGCATGAGCGCCATGAAGCAACTCGAATTCACCCAGCGCGGCGGCACCATGCTGCTGCGTCAGACGACGAAATAATGAGGCCCGCATGAGCGACTCCCTTGACCTCAGCCTGGATGGCGTAGAACGCCGATCACTGGCTGACTTCACCGAACAGGCCTACCTCAAATATTCCATGTACGTGATCATGGACCGGGCCTTGCCGCATATCGGTGACGGCCTGAAGCCTGTGCAGCGACGCATTATCTATGCCATGAGCGAGCTGGGCCTGGACGCAGATTCCAAACACAAGAAGTCCGCGCGTACGGTCGGTGACGTTCTCGGTAAGTTTCACCCGCACGGCGATTCCGCCTGCTACGAAGCCATGGTGCTGATGGCGCAGCCGTTCAGCTATCGCTACACGCTGGTCGACGGGCAAGGCAACTGGGGTGCGCCGGACGATCCCAAGTCATTCGCAGCCATGCGTTACACCGAAGCCCGCTTGTCGCGCTACTCCGAAGTGCTGCTCAGCGAGCTGGGCCAGGGCACCGCCGATTGGGTGCCTAACTTCGACGGTACGCTGGACGAGCCATCGGTATTGCCAGCACGTTTGCCGAACATCCTGCTCAACGGCACCACGGGCATTGCAGTCGGCATGGCGACGGATGTGCCACCGCATAACCTGCGTGAAGTGGCGTCTGCCTGCGTGCGTTTGCTCGATGAGCCCAAGGCAACCATTCAAGAGCTGTGCGAGCAAATTCAGGGTCCGGACTACCCGACCGAAGCCGAGATCATTACCCCCCGCGCCGATCTGCTGAAAATGTACGAAACCGGCAAGGGCTCGGTGCGCATGCGCGCGGTGTATCACATCGAAGATGGCGACATCATCGTCACGTCGTTGCCGCATCAGGTGTCCGGCGCCAAGGTGCTGGAGCAGATCGCAGGGCTGATGCAGGCAAAACCTTCCAAGGCGCCGCAGGTTGCTGACCTCAGAGATGAGTCAGATCACGAAAACCCATGCCGCATCGTCATCATTCCCGTTAACAGTCGGGTGGATCACGACGCCTTGATGCAGCACTTGTTCGCCAGTACCGATCTGGAGTCCAGCTACCGCGTCAACATCAACATCATCGGGCTGGACGGCAAGCCGCAGTTGAAGAACCTGCGCGGATTGCTGGTGGAGTGGCTGGAGTTCCGTGTGCGCACCGTGCGCCGGCGCTTGCAATTCCGCCTCGATAAGGTTGATCGTCGTCTGCACCTGTTGGACGGCTTGCTGATCGCTTATCTCAACCTGGATGAAGTGATTCACATCATCCGTACCGAGGAGCACCCGCGAGCCAAGTTGATAGAACGCTTTGAATTGAGTGAAATCCAGGCCGACTACATCCTCGACACGCGTTTGCGTCAGCTGGCGCGCCTCGAAGAAATGAAGCTGCGCAACGAGCAGGATGAGCTGAACAAGGAGCGCACCAAGCTGTTGGCCCTGCTGGGCAGCGAGGCCAAGCTCAAGAAACTGGTACGCACCGAGCTGATCAAAGACGCCGAAACCTATGGCGATGATCGTCGTTCGCCGATTGTCGAGCGTGCCGAAGCCAGGGCCATGACTGAGCATGACCTGCTGCCAAACGAGAAAGTGACCGTTGTGCTGTCGGAAAAAGGCTGGGTGCGCTCTGCCAAAGGCCACGATATCGACGCGACGGGGCTTTCCTACAAGGCGGGGGACGGTTTCCAGACTGCTGCAATGGGTCGTTCCAACCAATACGCTGTGTTCATTGACTCCACCGGGCGCAGTTATTCCCTCGCCGCGCACACCTTGCCTTCAGCGCGGGGGCAGGGCGAGCCGCTCAGTGGCAAGCTTCAGCCGCCACCGGGCGCCACGTTTGAATGTGTGTTGCTGCCAGAGGATGACGCGCTCTATGTCATTGCTTCCGATGCAGGATACGGTTTTGTGGTGAAGGGCGAAGACCTGCAGGCCAAGAACAAGGCAGGCAAGGCACTGCTGAGCCTTCCGGCGGGTGCGAAAGTCATTCCTCCGCGCCCGGTCGCCGACCGCGAGCAAAACTGGGTGGCCGCTGTTACGACGGAAGGTCGTTTGCTGGTGTTCAAGATCAGCGACTTGCCTCAGTTGGGCAAAGGTAAAGGCAACAAGATCATCGGTATTCCGGGCGAGCGCGTGGCGAGTCGTGAGGAATATGTGACTGACTTGGCGGTTGTCGCCGATGGCGCCACCTTGGTGCTACAGGCCGGCAAGCGGACGCTCTCGCTCAAGCCAGATGATCTGGAGCACTACAAAGGTGAGCGCGGACGGCGGGGTAACAAGCTGCCACGTGGCTTCCAGCGGGTCGATTCGCTGTTGGTGGAAAGCGCTACTTAGCCAGTGGTTTTGAGTGGTGGGTCTTCGTTTTGCCACGAAGATCGACTCATAATCGCTGGAGTCATCGCGTATATTCACGGATGATATGACGTCTTGAGGTGCAGGCGTGGCTCAGTGCCTTCATGTTTTCTTGAGTCTTTAACATCGTGGTGTGCCTTGTGGCCGCCACTTGGATGGAATGATGAATTTTCTACGCGTTCCTGTTGTGTTGCTGTTGACCGGCGTTTTTGGTTTGGCCGGGTGTAGCGTGCATCAACCTACTTCGCTTTATCAGCTTGACAGTGGCGAACCCGGGCAGCCTAAACAAAGTGCCGGCGTTGCCGTGTTGCTGGGTCCGGTTTCCGTCGCTGATTATCTGCAGCGTGAAACATTACTGCAGCGCCAGCCCGACGGCAGCCTGACGGCTTCCACCGACGGTCGCTGGGCGGGCAGCCTGTCTTCCGACATCGATCAACTTTTACTGCGCCAACTGGCCTGGAAGCTCGACAGCCAGCGAGTCGTCATGGCGCCAGCGGCTGCTAATTTTGCCCCGGATGTTCAAGTGGTGTTGTCCATCACGCGGCTGGACTCAGGCAAGGATCAGCCGGCAATCCTCGATGCGCAATGGCGCTTGCTGGACCGTCGAGGCACAGTGCGTGACACCAGGATGATCCATCTGGAAGAGCGCCACGCCGGCAGCTCTGCTGCTCAAGTGAAGGCGCAAGGCATACTGTTACAGCGTTTGGCCGATCAGTTGAGTGTTGCTGTGAAGCCAGTTGCGAATCAACCACTGGTGGCTGAGCAGCCGAAGAAGGCCGCCAACCCGGCCAAGACGAGGACTGATCAGGACAAGCCGAGAATCCCGATGGCCTCACCGATCCGTACCGATCTTGAAGTGTTCCGCTTCTGATATTGACGCCCACAAAAAAGCCCGCAGCGATGCGGGCTTTTTTGTGGGTCACTTCTTTACTAGACCTTCCGCGCCTCGTGCATGCGCGCCAGTTGACGCTCCAGCATGGAAGGGTAGGGCTCCAGCAAGCGCTCCACACAACTTGCGCCTTCCGGGCTGGCGATCGGGCGAATTCGTGCGCGCTGGCGGATAGTCGGGTCTTCGCTGATTTTACGTTCGACCAGCAGCAGATTCCGGCTGTGTTGTGACAGCGCCAGTGCGTCCTGAGCCGTTTCGGTCAGCAACAGATCAATCTGCGTCATGCCGTGCAGGCCTTCGCCGAGGGTCAGGCCCAGCTGCAGTTGCAAGGTGATGCCGCTGTCCGCCACTTCAATTTGCAGAGCGTGGCTCAATGCCCGCAACAGCTCGCCACAGCAAATGGCGTTTGTCAGGTAGTCATCGCCGCTGTCCTGAGTGCTGAACAACATCAGCGAACTGCCGTCGTTCAGGGTGTGCAGCTCGCTGTCGTAGAGCGCGGAAGCCTGATCGATGCAGTCGCGGTAACGCTCCAGCAACTCTGTCAGGCGAGCACGCGGCAAACGTCTCAATTGCTCTTGAGAGCCCAACTGCACCGCCAGCACTGCACTGTACTGGGGCTCTGACGGCGCGACCGGCAATGTCGGGCGGGCAATCGGCTTGGGCAGCGAGTCGTCATGCAGATCGGAAAACGGATCGTCTTCCTCATCCTCGTCCGCTACCACTTGCCGAGGCGAGGCAATCACGCGTTGTTTTGGTTTGGGCGCATCGTCGAAATCCGGGTCGCGCAGATCGCTGTCATCAAACGAGGTTTGCGCGTCGTCGGCATCGTCGGCGTATTCCGGCTCAGGTTCGGGCACAGGCTCAGGTGCAGGCGGCGCGTACGAAGTCTTGAGCTGGCGCGCCAGATCGCCGATCTCATCCTGACGATCAGTGGCCGGCGTGTAGGGGTCGATGTAGCGCAGCCACATCCGCAATTGCAACAGCGGCGTAGAGATTTGGCGCCCCAGCCTCAGGCTGAGTGCCAGAGCAAGCGCCAGCAGGATACCGCTGAGAATGGCCATGCTCTGCAGGCTGATGGTCATCGGCTGCTGGAATTGAGTCATGTCCAGGCTGATGCGCAAATGCCCGGCGACCACATCCTGAAAGGTGATCTTGATCTCGTAGAGACCTTGCGCTTCCCCCAGCAGTCCGTTTTTAGGCCGCTGGCCCGCTTCTGCGAGAATTCGGTTGTCGACGCTGTAGATGGCCGCGTGGGCCACCAACGGGTTTTTTACCAGATTGCCCAGCAGTACGTTGAGGCTGAGGATGTCATTGGACACCAGCAGCTCGGTTGCCGAGGTCGCGGTCTGAGTGGTCAGGGCCTGCCCCAGTGCGTCAGCCTGTTCGTGCATGGCCTGCTTGAACTGCAAGCCCATGACGCAGGCGTAGATCACCAGCGCCAGCGCGACGAGGATCACGTTGTGGCTGGCGATACGCAAAGCTATCGGTACGCGACGATGCCGCAATGCCCGGAAGATTAGCAGGAAGAAGTTATCGGTTTTAACGGGCGTGGGCCGGTTCACAGAGCACGGCTCTCTTGGAGAAGTTGCCGCGCAGTATAGCGAGCGACCCAGGTGCGGCAAAGCGCTCGCTGTGCCCGGTGGTCACTGAAAGTGAGTAGAATGCGGTTTTTTCCCACCGTGGGGGTGCGCCTTGCGCGAAATCGTCCTGATTAACATCACAGGTCTTGACCGTCCGGGTCTTACTGCGGCCATTACCGGTGTCCTCGCCCAGGGTGGCGTGAACATTCTGGACGTTGGTCAGGCGGTGATCCACGACACCTTGTCGTTCGGCATCCTGGTTGAAATTCCGGGCACCGAACAAGGCTCCTCGGTACTCAAAGACATTCTGTTCACGGCCTACAAGCTCGACCAGCAAGTGCGCTTCACGGCGGTCTCCGAAGAGGACTATCAGCACTGGGTAGACGGCCAGGGCAAGTCTCGTCACATCGTCACGCTGCTCACACGCAAAGTCACTGCCGAACAACTCCAGCGCGTCAGCGCCATCACCGCTAAATACGGCCTCAATATCGATCATATCGACCGCCTGTCCGGACGTATGCCGCTGGACACACCCGCTGACAAGGGCAAGGGCTGTGTCGAGTTTTCGGTGCGCGGCGAGCCCGCTGATCCTAAAGCGATGCAAGCCGAGTTTTTACGTGTGGCTCAGGAGCTGAACGTCGACATCGCGTTCCAGCAGGACTCGCTGTTCCGACGCAACCGTCGTCTGGCGGTATTCGATATGGACTCGACGCTGATCGAGGCCGAAGTGATCGACGAACTGGCCAAGGCCCACGGCGTAGGCGAGCAGGTCTCTGAGATCACCGAGTGCGCAATGCGTGGCGAGCTGGACTTCAAAGCCAGCTTCAAGGAGCGCATGGCGTTGCTCAAAGGGCTGGACGTGAGCGTGCTGGATGAAATCGGTGCTTCGCTGCGACTGACCGAAGGCGCAGAAACGCTGTTTGCCGAGCTCAAACGCCTTGGTTACAAGACGGCAATTCTGTCGGGTGGTTTCACCTACTTCGCCAGGCAGCTTCAGGCGAAGCTGGGCATCGACTACGTGTTCGCCAATGAACTGGAAGTCGTCGACGGCAAGTGCACCGGTAACGCAATCGAGCCGATTGTCGATGCGCAGCGCAAGGCAGACCTGTTGCGTGAGCTGGCGCTCAAAGAGGGTTTGAGCCTTGAGCAGACAATTGCCGTCGGCGATGGCGCGAACGACCTGCCGATGCTGGCGATTGCGGGTTTGGGTGTCGCATTCCGAGCCAAACCTTTGGTGAAGCAGTCCGCCAGGCAGGCGATTTCAACCTTGGGCCTGGACGGTATTTTGTACCTGCTCGGCTTCCGCGATCGCGATGGGCGCGGTTGATTCGATACGTTTCAGAGTTGGTCGTGTTGGTGAGACGGCGGTTCGGCGGCCCTGAAGGTCTTGCCGGCACAGGCTACTGAGGCGCTCGATCCTAAGCGCTACAGCACACCCCACAACGAATCAAATTCCTGTTCCGGTTCTGGACCGTTGCCCGGGGTGTCGACTTTTTTCGGACCTTCCTGAATCTGGTATTCGAACTGGTTGTAGCTGCCCGTTGTAGAGCGACGATTGCTCAGCCCGGCACGACGTTCCTGGCCACTGGTATTGATCATCACCTTGCTGCCTTCTTCAAAAGGCAGGCGCGGCGCCATGACGGTCGGAGGTACGTCGATGGCGCGAACCTCCGGCAGCAACAGTGCCCGCAGATACTGGCTGTTTTGCTCGGCGCGCAATAACTGCATTCCGCAGGCCTGCGCGAAAGGAGCGATCAGCTCAATCCCCATCTGGGTTCCGCCACCGCGTACCTGACGCACCCAGCGCACGGCGGCGATGCTCCAGCCTTGACCATGATCGTGAATGCCGACCATCTCGCCCGCCTGCAGTTGGTCCGGGACTTCCTTTGGCCATGCCAGGCAATAACCGCCCGGGCTGTGATTCACGATGTTAAGGCTGTAAGTCGGAAAGCTCTGCTGATTATCAAAAGCTGAGCTATTGCCGTCGTCCGGTTGCTGATACTGGATTTCCTCAAACGGCAACATCGTGTTGGCTGTACCACTGCGGTCAACATCCCTCGTCTGTCCCCAAACGTTGGATTTATCGGCGCTCAGTGGTTGCAGCGAGAAATTGGCCGGCTTGCTGACGATTGGCAGTTGCAGCACATCGTTGAAGCTTTTCTGACCGCTGATGAAGTAGTGCAGCGCGCTCATACCAACGCACAACGTCAGCGTGCCTTGCCCCGGCGTGCGCTGAAAAGCGCGCTCGGAAACGTCGCCCCACGCCGCCGCCAGATGGTGCAGCAGGTCCAGCGAAAAGCCTGCCGGCACCGCCAGATAAGACTGCGAACGTTGATCCGCAGGGGTGTCGAGGTAGCGCTGAATGGCCGCTGACAGGGCCATTGGATTGATCCCCAGCAGGTTGGGTAGCTGCTCCGGTGTGAACAGGGATTTATAGCGGGGGGGGGCGTCCACCGTCGGCGCCAGCGCAAAAAGGCTGGAATCTTCGGCAGGCGATTGCAGCTTGACCAGCGAACTCCAGGCGTCGAGCACCTCGGCCAGGCGACCGATATTGTGCTGACGCATCTGGTTGCAGCGTGAGCTGCCCATCAGCAATGCGATGACGTAGGTCTGCTCCACCGACAACGTACGGGTTTGGATGGCCAGGCTGTCGTTTACAGCGACGCTTTGCAGATTGTTTTGCCGGGCAATCTGGTAGATCTGGTGAAGCTCAAGCCACAACCCCTCCTGAACCGGGCAGTAAAGCTGGTTGGCGCGTATCAGCGGCCCGTTCAGGCAATGCAATGCCCGCTGCAAGGCGGTGGTCAGCAAGGTGGTGCGGTCTTTGGTGAGCTTGGGGGCCACACGCGCAATGATTTGCTTGTAGCCGATCGCTAGGTGGTTTTGCAGCGCCTGACAGAGATTGGCGACTTTGCGCGGACGCTCTTCGAGCACCACCGACTGGTTGAGAAAGTGCCGTTCAAGGTGCTTGCACACGAAATACACTTCGGGGCGCAGCAGCTCCAGCAGTTGCAGGCGGTTTTCGCTTGGAGTGAGGAGTTGATTCAGCTCGCCTAACCCTTGATAGAGCTGACGTGCCATTTCGCCGAGGTTGGCTTTGGGCAGGCTCGAGATCCAGCGTTTCAGGTCTTTTGGGGTCGCGTCACAGAATGACAGGCTCGACTGAGTGGGCACTGGGGCACGCAACAACAGAGGGAGACTTAGATTGCTCATGTGACAGGCTGACTCCAACAACTACTGACCCGAACGACTGTTTGAAACCGATTGTGGAAATAGCAGCTGGCTACATCAAACGACCCAGTCTACGACAATCGAAAGCGAAGTTTCCTACAGCGCCGATTCACGACTTTAGCAGCATCGGTTGGCAGTAGCAGCCCCATATCAAAGTGCTATTTCATTCAGGACGACACTTCATCCCTTTGACACCGTTGCCGGGCGCCGTGTCGGGCGGCGACCGTCAACAAAATGCTTCTGTACGAGCGGAGGCAAGAATCAGGCCTGAACAGGCAACGCCAACGTTTGACCCATTTGCGTCGGTGAGCCGGCTGCGAGTTGCTCTGCCCACTTCACCTGACCTGGCCCGAACAGCACGATGGCGGTGGAGCCGAGCTTGAAACGGCCCAGTTCTGCACCTTTTTCCAGATGAATCGGCGCCCGAGCGGCCTCGTCATAACGGGTAGTTTTCAGCTCGCGCTTGGGCGGCGTCACCAGTCCGGCCCAGACCGTTTCGATGGACGCCACGATCATTGCGCCGACGAGCACCACGGCCATTGGACCGCGTTCAGTATCGAACAGGCACACGACACGTTCGTTGCGGGCGAACAACTCAGGTACGTTTTCGGCAGTGGTCTGGTTGACCGAGAAAATGCGCCCCGGCACGTAGACCATTTCGCGCAGCGTACCGGCCAGCGGCATGTGCACGCGGTGGTAGTCCTTCGGTGACAGGTAAATAGTGGCGAACTCACCGCCCATGAAAGGGGCCGACAAACGCGCGTCGCCGCCCAGCAGTTCCAGAGCGCTGAAGCTGTGGCCTTTGGCCTGGAAGATTCTGCCGTGCTCAATGGCGCCCAGTTGGCTGACGGCTCCGTCAGCAGGGCAAAGAATGGCACCAGGCGTTTCGTCCAGTGGACGTGCGCCCGGTTTCAGTGCCCGGGTGAAAAACGCATTGAAGTGCTCGTAAGCCGTGACGTCTTCCACCAGCGCTTGAGAAATATCGACTTGATAGCGGCGAGCGAACCATTGGGTAAAAGCGTTTTTGAACCACCGCACCCGGCATTCGGCGACGCAGCCAGCGAGGCGAGACAGCAGGTGATGAGGGAGCACGTATTGAAAAAAGATAAACAGACGCTGTTTCATCAGGGTTCCTAAAGCATGTTCTTGAGAGGTGGCCGTGATCCGGTTAGTGAATCGCGGCGGTATTCTGGCTGACGTTCAGCGTTCGACCGGTGTGTCCGGGTGATTGCCCCATTCGCCCCACGATCCCGCATAGCCTTTCACGCGCGGGTAACCCAGTGCTTTGGCCACCAGGTAGGTAAAGCCGGAGCGGTGATGCGTCTGGCAATGGGTGATGATTTCTTTGTCGGGCGTGATGCCCAGGCGCTCGAGGATTTGCGGCATGTCCTTGCGGATGCGCAGGCTGCGCGCCGTGTCCATGCCAGCTGTCCATTCGAAGTTGACGGCGCCGGGGATGTGCCCGCCTTTGGCTGCGACCACTTTCTCCCCGGAGTACTCGGTGGGCGCTCGCGCGTCCCAGATAGCCAGATCGTCAGCGCCAAGGCGACTTTGCAGGTATTCACGTGTTGCTGTGGGTTCGTCGTGCAGCGTGAGCTGGACCGGTCCGCCGACAGCATCCGGCACCTCGGTGGAGAGCGCCAGGTTCTCGGCTTCCCAGGCAATCAATCCGCCGTCGAGATAGTGGTACTGGTGATGCCCGATGACATCCAGCAACCAGATGAAGCGTCCCGCCCAGCCACCGCCTTCGTCGTCGTAGACCACGTACGCCGCGTTCGGGTTATGGCCCAGTTCGCCGAAAAGCGCTTGCAGTTGTGACAGTGACGGCAGCAGGCCTGGGGCGGGCGGCTGGCCCAGTTGCGTGAACTTGGGGTCGACAAAGCGTGCGCCCGGGATGTGGCCGGCGCTGTAACGAGCGCTGCTGGTCAGGTCAACGAGAATCAGCTCTGGAGCGTCGAGGCGAGCCTGGAGTTCGGCAGGCTCAATCACCAGTGGCAGGCTTGAAAAGGCAGACATGCAAGGTCTCCAGATCGTCAAAAAGAGGCGAATTGTAGCTCACGCTTCACTCGTTGCGATGGCTAAACGTCGTGAGCGCCTTTTCGATGCATTGAGCGGTTTTGCCAAAGGCCTGCACCGTGATTTCCGAGAGAGGTCCGCCGCCCTGATCGGCCATCAACAGCATCAACACTCGGCCACTGTTGCCAATGGAGCGAATCAACAGGTTATCGCCGCTGAAAGGGCTGCGCAGGCTGGCAGGCAGCAAGGCAGAGAACTGTGCGTTGTTGGTCGGGGTAAGGCGCAGTTGAGTGGGCTGTGCCAGCAAGCGCTGGAGCACGGCGCTGTCCTTTATTGGCACGACCAGCCCGGAGACGGCTTTGTCCAGCCCCGCCATTTGATGAACGCGCAGGACCTCTGTCTTGCGGTCGATCATCAGCAGCATGACCCGCTTGAGACCGCAGGCCAGCAGGGCGTCACGGGCAAATGAGGTCAAGTGCACCGCGTTGCTGAACGGAGTCGGTTCTTGCAGCAGTTGCGCGCACTGCTTGCGCCAGTCCTGCAGCGCCTCCGTGGACGGAGGTGGCGCTGCCAGCAGGCTTTTGTGCGTGCGCCGTGTGCCCCACGGCCACAACAATGCCTGTGCGGGGTGCCAGATATCCGGCCGTGCGTGCAGGCGGGCACTGCTGGCGGCGTTTTGATGGACTTGCTGCTGAACGGCCGCCAGTGGCTGCTGCAAATACAGGCTGGTAAGCAATTGCCAGCGCAGGTTATGCGGGCTGTCCCAGGCATGTTGCGCCGCCAGTGAAAGGCCGGTGGCTAGCAGGATGGTGTTGGCGGGCTGATTCAGCCAGCGTTGCAGCGGCAGATCGGCATCCAGTTGTTGCTGTTGTTTGAGCGGATCATCGTTCTCGTGGGCGATGTGCAGCACCTTCGCCAGATTGCGCTGCTCGCTGATCATCAACCGGTAACCCCGGGTCACCCAGATCGGCAAATGCCAGTGCTCGGCTATGGCTTTACACAGGTGAACAAGGCGGACGCCAAACAGCGCTTTTTCAGTTTTTTTGGCGCACTCACCCTTGTGAATGACCCGCAATTCCCAGTCTTCCAGAAGCGTGGGATGCGCCAGGGCCATGGGCCACAGGGGCGACAGAAACAGCAGACTGCCCAGATGAATGTCTTGCCACAGTCGGGCCAACTGATTGGCGAAAAGCCCGGTGGCTTGCTGCGTTGCGTGCTGACTGATCATCTGCAATTGCCGGAGCGCCAGCGGGATATCTTGTGGCTCTTTGGCCGGCAAGCGGGCGAGGAGGGTTTCGGTGCGCGCCAGCCCAAGGCGATTGAGCGCGACTTCGAGGCTCTCGGCGGGCTCCGTAATCCCGCCGTTGTGCAGGTTGGCTTCACGCAGAACGCTCAGGACCAGTGCAGGGCTTTCATGCATCAAATCAGCGATGTCACGCATCGAGCGGCGGCTGTCATTGAGCGCGGCGCGCACTTTGGCGTGCGCCGCAGCCGGGACGGGAAGCACGAGGCTGTCCAGCTGCTTGATCCATCCGTCGAGTGTTTTGGGGACATGAAGCTGTGGCGAGGTTTCTGGTTGCATTCACGTATCCCGTACGGCTGGGTGGTTTTGAATGAAATTGAATGCTGGCATCATGCTGGCCCTTTCGGTGAGGCCCGCGCTAGGTCTGCCACGCCGTTTTTTCGTCCTGAATGCCTACAGTCTGGCGCAGTTGTGCCGATATGTAGAACAAGAGTTTTGATGCTCTTGCGCACATGACCTTGAACCCGACTCAGCAAGAATTCATTACCTATGGCAAAAATTATCGGCATCATCGTCGTTTTCGCGAGTGTACTCGGCGGATACGTCCTGTCCCACGGCCAGATTGCCGCGTTGATTCAGCCCTATGAGGTGTTGATCATCGGCGGCGCCGCACTGGGCGCATTTTTGCAGGCCAACCCTGGCTACATGACCATGCTGGTCATCAAAAAGTCGCTGAAGATGTTCGGTACTCGCTTTACTCATGCGTTCTATCTGGAAGTGCTTGGCCTCATCTACGAGATCCTCAACAAGAGCCGCCGCGAAGGCATGATGGCAATCGAGGGCGACATAGAAGAGCCCGAGAACAGCCCGATTTTTACGAAATATCCCGGCATCCTGAAAGACACCCGCATGATCGCGTTCGTCTGCGACTACCTGCGCATCATGTCCTCCGGCAACATGGCGCCGCACGAGCTCGAAGGCTTGTTCGACATGGAACTGCTTAGCATGAAGGAAGAACTCGAACATCCTTCGCACGCTGTAACCGGCGTTGCTGACGCCATGCCCGGCTTCGGCATCGTGGCTGCGGTACTCGGTATCGTGGTGACCATGGCTTCGCTGGGTTCTGGCGACAAGGCAGCCATTGGCATGCACGTTGGCGCGGCGCTGGTGGGGACCTTCTTCGGTATTCTCGCGGCCTACGGCTTCTTTGGCCCATTGGCGACTTCTCTGGCCCATGACGCCAAAGAGGAGATGAACGTGTTCGAGGCCATCAAGGCGTCGTTGGTTGCGTCGGCGTCCGGCGTGCCGCCGTCACTGGCTGTCGAGTTTGGCCGCAAAGTGCTGTACCCCGCACACCGCCCCAGCTTCAGTGAGCTGGAACAAGCTGTCCGCGGTCGTTGATCCATGGAAAATAATCAGCCGATCATAATCAAGCGCGTCAAGCGCTACGGCGGCGGGCACCACGGCGGCGCCTGGAAAATCGCTTTCGCTGACTTTGCGACGGCGATGATGGCGTTCTTCCTGGTGCTGTGGCTGATGTCGTCCGCTACCCCTGAGCAATTGATCGCAATCGCCGGTTACTTCAAAGACCCGGTTGGTTTTTCCGACAGCGGGTCGCCCTACGTGATCGACCTGGGCGGATCGCCCGAGATGTCCCCGGACCAGACCCTTAACCCCGAAGTGCAATCGGTGCCTGCGCCTGATCGCGTGCCTATTGATTCCGATAAGCAAAACGCAGCGTCCGAGCAAGCTGAACAGGTTGAGCAGGAACGTCTGGAATTGTTGCTGCAAGAGTTGCAGAACAAGGTCAACGAGAACCCTCAGTTGCAGAAGTTCAAGGACCAGATCCTGTTCGAAATCACGCAGGACGGCCTGCGGATTCAGATCATGGACGCCGATAACCGGCCGATGTTCGACATTGGCAGCGCGCGCCTCAAGCCGTATTTCGAGGACATTCTGCTAGCCATGGCTGACACCATCAAGGCGGTGCCCAACAAAATCAGCGTCAGCGGTCATACCGATGCAACGCCGTTCGTGGGCAACAATGGAATTGGTAACTGGGAGTTGTCGGCTGGCCGTGCCAATGCCGCGCGCCGCGCGCTGGTGGCCGGCAGTTATCCGGAGTCGCAGGTGGCGCGTGTGGTCGGTTACGCCTCGTCAGCGTTGTATGACAAGGAACACCCCGAGAGCCCTATCAATCGACGTATCGACATTGTGGTCATGACCAAAAAGGCCCAGCAGAAAATCGAAGGCTCGCAGAACGTTGGCGAGGCGCCGCAAACGCCGGATGCGCCTGGAGCCCCTGCGCCATCGCCTGTACCTGGCGCTACAGCGCCGGCCAATCAGCCGGGGGCGTCGATTTCCACACCTGCAGTTGATCCACAGGCTTACGCCCAACCCCACGAGATTCGGCAGAAGCTGAACATCTTCGATCAGGGCCAGTTGAAGATCGACGAAACCAATAACTGATACTTGGGTTGCATACACAAAAACGCCGCGATGATCGCGGCGTTTTTTTGATTAGATGGTCGCGTCTGAGGCGATATCCAGCGAAAGCCACTACCTCTGCGGGTGACTTTATTCTGGTTTAAACCCAGGCTTGCCGTTGGCGGTTCGCCATTCTTTCACTTCTCGCACTATTCCCTGCGGGCTGTCTTCACGGTCATCTCTAGGGTAGAAAATGAGATCAGAACCCTCTGGGTGTTCAGTCAGTCTCTCAAACTCCAAGACATTCCGGACGTCTTCTTCCTCTGAAGCCCCTCCGCCGTCACAGATTGCGCTAACAAGCTCAAGGAATTCTTTCTCGGTATATTCGGAGATTAGTTTACTGGTCATAATCTTTACCTTGTTTGTGGATACTGATATGAAGCTTCGAGGTTACGATTCGAAGATTGCCGATATCATATAGCTGGCCGCCAGCGGCTAAATGTATGCGGTGATGGATTTCGAGCTTGACCCTACCTCCCACTCTATCTGCTCTTCGAGAATAAGGAGCTTTGCCTTTTAACAGATGCCCCATATTCTGCTTTGTAAATTGCTTCGCCATCTGGGGGTCATTCCCCACGGCCCTCCAAAGCGCTTCTCTAAAATGTCTGAAGTTTCTGAATTCTTGTCCTCTCAATTGATCGGCTATATGTGAGGGGATCGCAACCCCCTCTCCAGTCGACGCTCCGCTCAACCATCTCTCTCCAGCCTGCTCTCCGTTACCTGTTACGGTCCCTGGTTCCTCCCTCCGATCTTTAAACATTACATAGATCGGGGAGAGTCCCGAATCTATGGGGAAGACAATGATCAAGTCGTTGAAGGTTGTATCTGCCACTTGGGGATATGTCTCAATTCTCCCTTCAGCCGGGGTTATGCTTGGGCCAAGGATTATCGATGGCGCTGGCTCCTCAGTTGGAAGGGTAGTCGAACTGTTCTCGGGCGTTTCGGCTGGCGTCCAGATTAGAGTCCTAGGCGGGCTATCTGCGGTTGTGAGGCTGTAAGTGTTGGTCTCTTGGTGATACGTAGCTGCGACGACCTTCACTAATGTTGGCAAGCTTGACGCGGTCGCATGAATCACAATGAGCTCTGAATTGCCTTCCTCGTGGGGTTTCGAGCTGATTCGAAATGGCAATTCAACAGCGCCCCCGTCGGCTGCAACAGTGTGTAGGTCCTGCCTTTCCTCAGGAGCCATTTCTGACAAGGGAAGGCTGAAAAAGTAATCTTCCGGGAGTTCACCATCAGCGAGCCTGGGCGAGTATATCAATGCCGAAACACCCACAAAAAGTCCGGCAGCCACACTTGAAACTGTTGTGGTCAGAGTTGCTATCGCCGCCCGGATGGCTGCCTGCAAGGTGAGGGCGGCGGTTTCAACGAGCGCGATAGCACCCGAAGCTGTTACCAGCGAGGGCTGAGTAACGCCGATGGATCCTCTGATGTGATAAATGTTGGCCACTGCACTTGCGTCAGCCTCCAGCCCATTGCTCTCATGAGATGGTTTTTGCTCTTCGCTTGCGGCCCGCTCTTGTTCAACTGCTAGGCGCTGTGCTTCCGCTTTAGCCTGTGCAGCCAGCTGCGCTTGCTCTTCGGCGTGCCGTCGTGCTTCCGCTTCAGCCTGTGCAGCCAGCCGCGCTTGTTCTTCGGTGCGCCGCCGTGCTTCTGCCTGTGCGGCTAGGTGCGCTTGCTCTTCGGCGTGCCGCCGTGCTTCCGCTTTAGCCTGTGCAGCCAGCTGCGCTTTTTCTTCGGCATGCCTCCGTGCCTCCGCTTCTGCTATAGCTTGTTGCGCTCGGGCCACCTCTATTTCGGCGTCTAGAGAGGCAGCTTGTTCATTGAGGATTCTGATCGTCGCTGTGAGAAGCGTGACTCCGTGAGCAGCGCTGTAAGATTCAATCCAAGCTTTAAATACCTCATCAGGGCTTTTCGAGCGTATGCGTGGAAAAAATGCATTTACGAAGTCGACAGGGTTTCGATTTAGAGGACTGCTTCCATAGAATACGTTGGCAATCTCATTGCTTCGGTGAAGCTCGTCACTTTTCGAGTTGATCAGCATGTCAATTGCTGCTCTCTTTCGCGTCAGCTTCTCGATCACGGGAAGTGCGGCGCTGCCTACAACTAAATTGATTTCGTCTTCGGTTGCTGCAAAGAGCTGCTGCAGAGTAGTCATTGTCAATGGCATTTGCAGTTGTGCGTGTAAGTACATAGATTGCAACGCTTGCATTAGGTTGTCGGATATTTATTTTCTTGCCGAGCTCTGCCATTGAGGATAAGCCGGAAAATCGTTCACTCCATGGCAGTGGCTGGGCTATATGGCCTGGTAATGTAATTGGAGGCGGAGGTGGTGGTGGAGAGGGCGTGATGATGAGTGGTGGTAATTCAATTTGATTGGGCATGGTGAAGCTCCTTGTTTTTTTGTCTTCCATTCATCAGTTGAAAGATAAGGCTTAATTGCGTAGTTCGCGAAACTGATGTGTGGTGCATCTCCACGTTGCATAGGTTGAATGTGTTCGGCAAGTGCATTTTTTATAAAGGGATAATAGATAGGTGTGCGAGCTTAGTCGCCTGGCGCTCTGAGGCGGGTGTTTAAAGGTTATTTACAGAGCAATAAAAAACGCCGCGATGATCGCGGCGTTTTTGTTTGAGCTTTTCAAGCGCTGTCGCGCTTTGTCCATCGAGGGGGCAGCTCGCTCACGAAGACAAAGGCCCGTCAGTAGCTGCTTTCCGGCAGACTTGCGATGATCGAGCGATAGCTGTTCATTCGCTGCTGCTGCACGCGGCCGTCGTCCAGAGCCTTGAGCAATGCGCATCCTGGCTCGCGATCATGCTTGCAGTCACGGAAGCGGCAGGTGCCGATCAGGTCGTTGAACTCGATGAAACCCGCTTCCACGTCGGCGCGACTGACATGGCCAAGGCCAAATTCACGAATGCCGGGGGAGTCGATCAAGTCACCGCCGTTGGGGAAGTGGAACAGGCGAGCGGTGGTTGTGGTGTGCGTGCCTTGGCCGGACAACTCCGACAACGGCCCGACGCGTGTGCCGACTTCCGGCAACAGGCTGTTGACCAGCGACGATTTACCCACGCCCGATTGACCAACGAACACGCTGATGTGCCCATCCAGTTGCGCTTGCAGTTGTTGCATGCCGTCGCCGTGGTGCGCCGACACTTCCAGTACCGGATAACCCAGCGTGCGATAAACCGCGAGCAGTGCATTCAGCGCGGGGGCGTTTTGTTCGTCGATCAGGTCGAACTTGTTCAGCAGCAGCAGCGGATGAATGCCTGCGTGCTCGGCTGCGACCAGATAGCGGTCGATCAGGTTGGCGTGAGGCTCGGGCATTGGCGCGAATACGATCACGATCAGGTCGACGTTGGACGCGACAGGTTTGAGCTGACCGCGGCTGTCAGGCCGGCACAGCTCGGTGTTGCGCGGCAACTGCGCGACGATCACACCAATGCCCTGGTTGCCGGCTCGCCAGACCACACGATCACCGGTGACCAGCGCAGGCAGGTTGGCGCGCAAATGGCAGCGGAAAACCTGACCGCTCAGATCGCCTTCCTGGGCCTCGACTTCCACTTGCACACCAAAGTGCGCAATGACCAGCCCCGTTTGCTCGGGGCCAAGGTCGCCGCCTTCCAGCGATTCGATTGTCAGCGATTCACGTTTGGCGGCGCGGGCGGCACGCTCGCCTTGAATCTTTTCGATGCGCCAGTTTTGACGACGATTGAGTTGGCGTTTGGCCATGGGTGTTCAGTGATCCGTTTTTATGTCGCGAAATGCAGCTGATAGAGTGAAACGCGAAGGAGTCTAGCATGCCTGCCTAGGCTAAACTGCGCGCCTACGTTGAGGAGCCAACATATGCAGAGCAAGCAGAACCTGATCTGGATCGACCTGGAAATGACCGGTCTGGACCCCGATAACGACGTCATCATCGAGATGGCGACCATCATCACCGACAGTGAACTGAACACCCTGGCTGAGGGCCCGGTCATCGCCGTGCACCAGAGCGACGAGTTGCTGGCCGGCATGGATGAATGGAATACCCGTCAGCATGGCGGCTCAGGCCTGACCCAGCGCGTGCGCGAGAGTACGATCTCCAATGACGAAGCCGAAGCCATGACGCTGGCATTCATCAAGCAATGGGTGCCGGAGCGCAGCTCGCCGATTTGTGGCAACAGCATCTGCCAGGATCGTCGCTTCCTTTATAAGCGCATGCCCACCCTGGAAAACTATTTCCATTACCGCAACCTCGATGTCTCGACGCTCAAGGAGCTGGCGGCGCGCTGGTCACCCGAGCTGAAGTTCAAGAAGGGCAGTACGCACCTGGCACTGGATGACATCCGCGAATCCATTGCTGAACTGCAGTTCTATCGCGAGCACTTCATCAAGGTCTGATCGTCACTATGTTGTTGATGCTTTATTTGATCGCCATCACTGCCGAGGCCATGACTGGCGCGCTGTCGGCCGGTCGTCGCGGCATGGACTGGTTCGGCGTGATGTTGATCGCCTGCGTCACGGCGTTGGGCGGCGGCTCGATGCGCGATGTATTGCTCGGGCATTACCCGCTGACGTGGGTCAAGCATCCCGAATACTTGATCCTGACCAGTGTAGCGGCGCTGATGACCATCCTGATCGCGCCGCTGATGCGGCACTTGCGCTCGCTGTTTTTGGTACTGGACGCGCTGGGGCTGGTGGCTTTCACGGTGATTGGCTGCACCACGGCGCTGGAGATGGGCCACGGTATGTTGGTCGCCGCGGTCAGCGGGGTGATCACCGGCGTGTTCGGCGGCATCCTGCGCGATATCTTCTGCAATGACATCCCCCTGATCTTCCGTCGCGAGCTGTACGCCAGCGTGTCGTTCGCAGCGGCATGGTGCTTTTTACTGTGTCAGCACCTTGGCTTGCCGGTGGCGCAGAGCACGTTGATTACCTTGTCGAGCGGTCTGTTGCTCAGGCTGCTGGCAATCAAGTACCGCTGGGAAATGCCCAAATTTGTTTACAAGGATGGGCATTGAGTGGCGACCCCTGTAGGAGCGAACTTGTTCGCGAAGCGGCGCATCTGGCACGCCCGTGTCGTTTGCATCGCCAACAAGTTGGCTACAGAATTGCCGCGCGGTTGTCGTGTTGATCCAGCGCCCATTCCACATGCTCACGCACCATTTCTGACGAATGCTCCCGGCGCGATGCCAAGGCTTCCAGCACTGGAATGGTCGAGGGTGCATTCCCCAGTCCGACCGCCAGATTCCTCAACCAGCGCTCATAGCCCGCACGTCTTAACGGCGAACCCTCGGTATTGCTGAGGAAGGTCTCTTCATCCCACATAAAGAGCTCGGCCAGTCCGGCGTTATCCAGATTGTGCCGGGGTTTGAAATCCTGCTGATCGGTGGGGCGCGCAAAGCGGTTCCAGGGGCAGACGATTTGGCAGTCGTCACAGCCGAACACCCGATTGCCGATCATCGAGCGCAGCTCTTCCGGGATCGACGTCTTCAGCTCAATGGTCAGGTAGGAAATGCACCGCCGCGCATCCAGCACGTAAGGGCCGACGAAGGCGTTGGTTGGGCAGATATCGAGACAGGCCGTGCAGCGTCCGCAATGCTCGGTCGCATGCGGGTCATCCACGGGCAAAGGCAAGTCAACGAACAGCTCGCTGAGGAAGAAGTAACTGCCCGCCTTGCGATTGAGCACCAGGGTATTTTTGCCGATCCAGCCCAGCCCGGCTTGTTCGGCAATCGCTTTTTCCAGCACCGGCGCACTGTCCACAAACGCCCTGAAGCCAAATGGTCCGATAGCCTTTTGAATGCGCTCGGCCAATTGCTGGACGCGCTTGCGAATCAGCTTGTGGTAGTCGCGGCCCAACGCATAACGTGAGACATATGCCTTCTCGGGTTCTGTCAGGCGATGCGCCATTTCAGTATCGCCGGGCAAATAGTCCATGCGCAGCGAGACAACACGCAACGTGCCGGGCACCAACTGATCGGGATGCGAACGTTTGCTGCCATGGGCTGCCATATAGTCCATCTCGCCGTGATATCCGGCTTCGAGCCAGCGCTGCAGATGTTGCTCATGTTCCGCAAGGTCCAGCCCTGAGATGCCCACCTGCTGAAATCCCAGCTCACGGCCCCATGCCTTGATCGATTGGACAAGGTCGTCCAGCCCGGCGACGGTCATCGGCGACGAGGTGGCAGTTGGATCAACGGTAATAGCGGTCATGCGAAGAGGACACCAAGGCGCAGGTGCGTATAATTCTGCCAGACATCGGAGCTCATAGACGTATGTTGCACAGCAAACCCCAATTACCCGACGCGCTGTACAGTGCCGAGCAGGTCCGCGAACTTGATTCGCGACTGATTGCAGCCGGCACCTCTGGCCTGGAATTAATGCAGCGTGCGGCCCATGCGGCGTGGCGAGCAGTACGCCGACGCTGGCCTGACGCAACTCAATTGACGGTGTTGGCGGGGCGCGGCAACAACGCAGGTGACGGCTATCTGGTGGCCGTACTGGCTCAGCGTGCGGGTTGGCAGGTTCGGGTGCTGGCCGTCGGCGACGCTTCAGCCCTGACGGGTGATGCTCAGTATGCTTATAAAGAAGCGCTCGCCGCTGGCGTAACAATTGAGACTTGGCAGCATCAGGCGCTGGGAGGGATTGTGCTGGACGCATTGCTCGGCACCGGCCTCAAAGGTGATGTCCGTGAGCCCTATGCGGGCGCGATCAAGGCGATCAATGACAGCAGTCTGCCAGTGGCGGCCATTGATATTCCTTCAGGCTTGAGCGCCGATACCGGCAGCATGTTGGGCGTTGCGGTGCGGGCGGACCTGACCATCACGTTCATTGGCCTCAAGGTCGGGCTGTTTACAGGCGATGCGGCGGACCTGATCGGGGAGCTTGTGTTCGATGATCTTCAGGCCGATCCGGCAATCGTCACGCAGGTATCGGTCAGCGTTAAGCGGCTGGACACCTTCAATCTGCCAACCCTGGCACCACGTCCCCGTACCGCTCACAAAGGCATGTTTGGCCGCGTGCTGGTGATGGGCGGTGATTACGGTTTCGGCGGCGCTGCGTTGCTGGCGACCGAGAGCACACTGCGCAGCGGCGCGGGCATGGTCACATTGGGTACGCGTCCCGAACACGTTTCGGCGGCATTGACGCGATTCCCCGAGGTCATGAGTGCAGGCATCAGTTCGGCCAACCAGCTTATGAAACTGATTGAGGCCGCGACGGTTCTGGTGGTAGGTCCCGGCATGGGGCAGCACAGCTGGGGTCGCAGTTTGCTATCGGCGGCGGCCAATGCCGAGCGTGCGCAGGTCTGGGATGCGGATGCCCTCAATCTGCTGGCTGAGGGATTTGTCCAATTGCCACAAGGCTGCGTGATCACGCCGCATCCGGGGGAGGCGGCCCGCTTGTTGGGCATTAGCACCAAGGACATCCAGGCTGATCGTCCGTCCGCAGCCCGAGCGCTGGCGCGTAAATTTAACGCCGTGTGCGTGCTTAAAGGTACGGGCAGTCTGGTCGTTAACCCTGATGGCGATCTGGCTTTGTGTGATCGCGGTCATCCGGCAATGGCTACCGGTGGGCTCGGTGATGTGCTGTCAGGCGTCATTGGGGCATTGATGGCGCAAAAAATGTCGGCATTCGATGCCGCCTGTCTGGCCGTCTGGTTGCATGCGACCGCTGGAGAGCAATTAGGCAGTTTCGGTCGTGGACTGGTTGCCGCTGATCTGATTCCTGTTATTCGTGCGCTGTTGGAGGAGCAACAACCGTGTCTGAGCTAACCCTGCATCTGGTCGGTGAAGACGCCATGACGGCGTTCGGCGAAAAAATAGCCCAAGTGACTGAGGCCAATGGGATTATTTTTCTGGAGGGCGACCTTGGCGCCGGCAAGACCACGTTGTCGCGCGGGATCATCCGCGGCCTTGGCCATGTCGGTGCGGTAAAAAGCCCGACTTTTACCCTTGTCGAACCTTATGAAATTGGGAGATATCGCGCGTATCACTTTGATCTCTACCGACTTGTTGATCCAGAAGAGCTAGAATTCCTGGGCATCCGCGATTATTTCGAGGGAGAAGCACTCTGCCTCATTGAGTGGCCCCGTCTTGGTGCAGGCTTTTTGCCAAAGCCTGACCTGACCATTACCATTGGGCCGCACGCTGAAGGTCGGGCGCTGACTCTGAGCCCGGAAGGCTCACGTGGCGAGGCTTGGTGTGCCGCTTTGGCTTTGGAATTCAAATAGATATGGGGTTAGGTATGCGCATGCGCGCGCTGGTTACTGTGATAGGGCTTTTACTGACGACATTAGCCATCGATGCGTTCGCTGCTTCACAGGTACGAAGTGTCCGCTTATGGCGTGCACCGGATAACACGCGGCTGGTGTTCGATCTGTCCGGACCCGTCCAGGCCAGTGTTTTCACGCTTGAATCGCCCGACCGTCTGGTAATCGACATCAACGGCGCTACCTTGGGCGGCTCGCTTAACGTCCCCACCGCTAATACACCCATCACCAGCATGCGGTCCGCCCAGCGCACCCCGGACAGCCTGCGGGTGGTCATCGACCTGAAAAAGGCCGTGACCCCGAAAAGCTTTACGCTGGCGCCGAACCAGCAATACGGCAACCGCTTGGTCGTCGATCTGTTCGACAGCGCCGCTGACGCCAACCCAACCCCAATTTCGACCGTACCCGATACTGCCGCCAACACTGCTCCGGCAGTGCCGATCAGCCCTGCCAAGCCTGAAATCAAACTGACCCCGGTGCCCAACGGCAAGCGCGACGTTGTGGTGGTGATCGATGCCGGCCACGGTGGTGAAGACCCCGGCGCCTCGGGCGGACGCGGTCAGAAAGAAAAAAACGTTGTGCTGGCTATCGCCAAGGAGCTGCAGCGCCAGATCAATGCCGAGAAGGGCTATCGCGCTGAGCTAACCCGTACGGGTGACTATTTCATCCCATTGCGCAAGCGCACCGAAATCGCACGGGCCAAGGGCGCTGATCTGTTCGTCTCCATTCATGCGGATGCCGCGCCCTCTTCTGCGGCATTTGGCGCATCTGTATTTGCTTTGTCCGAGCGCGGCGCAACGTCCGAGACTGCTCGTTGGCTGGCAGACAGTGAAAACCGCTCCGATCTGATCGGTGGTGCAGGCGCGGTGAGTCTGGACGACAAAGACCGCATGCTGGCAGGCGTACTGCTCGATCTGTCAATGACCGCCTCTCTGACCTCAAGCCTGAACGTCGGCCAGAAGGTCCTGAGCAACATTGGCCGTGTCACTTCCCTGCACAAATCCCGTGTTGAACAAGCCGGGTTCATGGTGCTCAAGTCGCCTGACATTCCGTCGATTCTGGTCGAAACGGGCTTCATCTCCAACGCAGCCGAGGCCAGCAAACTCGAGGGTTCCAGCCACCAACAGGCACTGGCGCGTTCGATTACTGCTGGCGTGAAGCAGTTTTTCCAGCAAAACCCGCCGCAGGGCACTTACCTTGCCTGGTTGCGTGACACTGGCAAACTTGCCATGGGGCCTCGTAACCACGTGGTGCGCCCAGGCGAAACACTGGCAATGCTCGCAGCACGTTACGAAATCACCACTGGCGCGCTGCGTAACGCCAATTCCTTGAAGTCTGACGACCTGAAAATCGGCCAGGACCTCAGGATTCCGAGCACGGAACTGGCAGGTGAGCCGTGACCGACCTGTTGCTGGATGAATCCGGGTTCGATGCTGCGGTCATGCACTCCGACAATCCTGAAGCCAGGGTTGCCCGGATTGCCTTGCTCAGCCCGCGTCTGGCTAACCAGATTGCAGCTGGTGAGGTAGTCGAGCGGCCGGCATCAGTGATCAAGGAGTTGCTGGAAAACAGCCTTGACTCGGGTGCGCGCCGTATCGATATCGATGTTGAACAAGCGGGCATCAAGCTCCTGCGCGTGCGTGACGACGGCGGTGGCATTTCATCTGATGATCTGCCGTTGGCGCTGGCACGACACGCCACCAGCAAGATTCGTGATCTGGAAGACCTTGAGCGTGTCATGAGCCTAGGTTTTCGCGGAGAGGCGCTTGCCTCAATCAGTTCGGTCGCGCGCCTCACGCTGACATCTCGCACGCGCGACGCTGATCAAGCCTGGCAAGTTGAGACCGAAGGCCGCGACATGGCTTCTCGCGTCCAGCCCGCCGCGCACCCGGTCGGCACGTCGGTTGAAGTGCGTGACTTGTTTTTCAACACGCCGGCGCGGCGCAAGTTCCTCAAGGCCGAAAAAACCGAATTCGATCACCTGCAAGAAGTCATCAAACGCATGGCATTGGCGCGTTTTGACGTGGCGTTTCATCTGCGACACAACGGCAAGACCATCCTCAGTCTGCACGAGGCGCGTGATGACGTTGCCCGTGCACGGAGGGTTTCGGCCATCTGCGGCGCAGGGTTTCTCGAGCAGGCGCTGCCAATCGAGATTGACCGTAACGGCCTGAAACTGTGGGGGTGGGTGGGCCTGCCGACGTTCTCGCGCAGCCAGGCGGACCTGCAGTATTTCTTCGTCAATGGCCGGGCAGTGCGCGACAAGCTGGTCGCCCACGCGGTGCGTCAGGCTTACCGCGACGTTCTGTTCAACGGCCGGCATCCCACGTTCGTGCTGTTTTTCGAGGTCGATCCGGCCGTCGTCGACGTTAACGTACACCCCACCAAACACGAAGTTCGCTTCCGCGATGGTCGCATGGTCCATGATTTTCTATATGGCACATTGCACCGTGCGTTAGGCGACGTGCGTCCGGAAGATCAGTTGGCGGGCACAACTTCTGTGACTGCGCTGGTGCGGCCGACCGGTCCGGATGCCGGCGAGTTTGGGCCTCAAGGTGAAATGCGCCTTGCAAGCAACCTGCTGGAACAGCCGCAGGGTGATACTGCGCTCAGGCCTGCGGGTTCGGGCAGTGGTGCCGGTTATCAGTACCAGTACACACCGCGCCCGTCGTCTGTTTTGCCAGCGGCAGAGGCGCAGGCTGCGTATCGCGAGTTTTTTGCGCCGCTCCCCGGCGCCCAGGGTGAGAGTGCCGGTTTACCTGGCGCCAACCCGGTAGCGCTTCCCGATTCGACGGGTGACGTTCCGCCTCTGGGCTACGCGTTGGCGCAGCTCAAGGGCATTTACATTCTTGCGGAAAACGCTCATGGGCTCGTGCTGGTGGACATGCACGCCGCTCACGAGCGGATCATGTACGAACGGCTAAAAATCGCCATGGCCAGCGAAGGCCTGAGCGGTCAGCCACTGTTGGTGCCTGAGTCGCTGGCCGTGAGTCAGCGTGAGGCCGATTGTGCAGAAGAGCACATCGCGACCTTCCAGCAACTGGGCTTTGAGCTGCAGCGTCTCGGCCCGGAAACCCTGGCGATTCGTCAGATACCCGCGTTGCTCAAGCAGGCCGAAGCCAACCAGCTGGTGCAGGACGTGCTGGCTGATTTGATGGAGTACGGCACCAGTGATCGCGTGCAGGCACACATGAACGAACTGCTCGGCACCATGGCGTGCCACGGCGCGATCCGTGCGAACCGGCGTCTGGCGATCCCCGAAATGAACGGCCTGCTGCGTGACATGGAAAATACCGAGCGCAGCGGTCAATGCAATCACGGCAGGCCTACATGGACCCAGTTGGGTCTGGACGATCTCGACAAACTCTTTCTGCGCGGTCGCTGATGAGTGCGTTGCCTCCAGCTATCTTTCTGATGGGGCCGACAGCGGCTGGTAAAACCGACCTCGCGATCGAGTTGACCAAGGTGCTTCCGTGCGAGTTGATCAGCGTTGACTCTGCGCTGGTTTATCGCGACATGGACATCGGGACTGCCAAGCCTTCAAAGGCCCTTTTAGACGAGTTTCCTCATCGCTTGATTGATATCCTCGACCCTTCCCAGAGCTACTCCGCTGCAGATTTTCGCGGTGACGCGCTCAAGGCAATGGCCGAGATCACGGCGCGTGGAAAAATTCCGTTGCTGGTCGGTGGCACGATGTTGTATTTCAAAGCTCTATTGGAAGGCCTGGCGGCTATGCCAGCGGCGGACCCCGGTGTGCGGGCGCAACTGGAAGCAGAGGCGGCAACCAAAGGCTGGCAGGCATTGCACGATGAATTGGCAGCCATCGATCCGGTGTCGGCGGCGCGCATTCATCCCAATGATCCGCAGCGATTGTCTCGTGCGCTAGAGGTCTATCGGGTAAGCGGAATGAGCATGACTGCTCACCGCGAGCAACAAACTGCGCAAAGTGCTGATGCAGCCGCTTCGGGGCGTCATCAATTGCCCTATACTGTCGCAAATCTGGCGATCGCTCCGGTGGATCGCAAGGTATTGCATGACCGCATCGCGCAACGTTTCACGCAAATGCTTGAACAAGGATTCGTAGAAGAAGTTGTGGCGCTACGTTCGAGAGGTGACTTGCACTCGAATCTGCCGTCAATAAGAGCTGTAGGGTACCGCCAGGTCTGGGAACATCTGGACGGCAAACTGACCCGCGATGAGATGCAGGAACGAGGCATCATTGCGACACGTCAGCTAGCCAAACGGCAGTTCACCTGGCTGCGAAGCTGGGAAGATTTACACTGGCTGGACAGCCTGGCTTGCGACAATCTGCCACGCGCCTTGAAATACCTGGGATCGGTCTCCATATTGAGCTGAGCCCTTGCAATAGCCGTCTATCCTTGGGGGGTAACGGCCCCTGCAAAAATTTCCGAATTATTCTATTGATCCTTAAAGGAGTGCGGCACATGTCAAAAGGGCATTCGCTACAAGACCCTTACCTGAACACTTTGCGTAAAGAAAAGGTTGGGGTTTCGATCTATCTGGTAAACGGTATCAAGCTGCAAGGCACGATCGAGTCTTTCGACCAGTTCGTCATTTTGCTGAAAAACACTGTCAGCCAAATGGTTTACAAACACGCTATCTCAACCGTCGTACCAGTTCGTCCAATTCGTCTGCCAAGCGCAACCGAATCCGAAGCGGGTGATGTTGAGCCAGGTAACGCTTGATAGGAGTCTGCTTTGTTCTTTGAGCGCCACGGTGGTGGTGAACGGGCTATCCTCGTTCACTTGGATGGTCAGGACCCTGAGGCGCGCGAAGATCCGCAGGAGTTCCGGGAACTTGCTTTATCGGCCGGGGCCGATACTGTCGCGTTTATCAACGTGCCACGGCATCGGCCAACGGCCAAGTACCTGATTGGCAGCGGCAAGGTCGAAGAGCTACGCGACCATGTCAAAGCTGAGAAGGTCGACATTGTCATCTTCAATCACGTTCTGACGCCCAGTCAGGAACGCAACCTCGAGCGAGTTTTCGAGTGTCGCGTACTTGATCGTACCGGGCTGATTCTCGATATTTTCGCGCAACGTGCGCGTACTCATGAAGGCAAATTGCAGGTCGAGCTGGCACAGCTCGAGCACATGAGTACCCGACTGGTCAGGGGCTGGACTCACCTGGAGCGTCAGGGGGGCGGCATCGGTATGCGCGGTCCTGGCGAAACCCAGCTTGAGACGGACCGTCGTTTGTTGCGCGTACGTCTAAAGCAAATCAAAAGCCGATTGGAAAAGGTTCGCAGTCAGCGTGATCAGGCTCGCCGTGGTCGTTCGCGTGCAGACATTCCTACGGTTTCCCTGGTGGGCTATACCAACGCCGGTAAATCCACGCTGTTCAATGCGGTAACGGATTCCGACGTCTACGCTGCCGATCAGCTGTTCGCTACTCTCGACCCCACCTTGCGCCGTCTCGAACTCAAAGACCTGGGCCCCATCGTGCTGGCAGATACGGTTGGATTCATCCGCCACCTGCCGCACAAACTGGTTGAAGCTTTTCGCGCTACGCTTGAGGAATCGAGCAACTCCAACCTCTTGCTGCATGTGATCGACTCGCATGAGCCTGACCGCATGGAGCAGATCGAGCAGGTGATGGCGGTGCTGGGTGAGATAGGAGCTCAGGACTTGCCGATACTGGAGGTCTATAACAAACTCGATTTGCTTGAGGGTGTCGAACCGCAGATACAGCGTGATCCCGACGGCAAGCCGCAACGGGTCTGGGTATCTGCACGCGATGGTCGTGGTCTGGATTTGCTCAAGCAAGCCATATCCGAGCTGCTGGGTGACGATTTGTTCATCGCCACCTTGCGCTTGCCTCAGCGTTTTGCTCGACTGCGTGCTCAATTTTTTGAATTGGGTGCGGTGCAGAGTGAAGAGCATGACGAAGAAGGCACAAGCCTGTTAGCCGTACGTTTACCGCGAGTTGAATTCAATCGCCTGGTGAGTCGCGAAGGACTGCAGCCGCTGGAATTCATCGAGCAACACACTTTGCAATAAAAGCCCGAGAAAGCGGTTGTATCGCTTTCGCAGGCATTCTGTAGCATTGGTCGGCGCGCCGTGGGCGCGTCTTTGCTTTATCAGATGGAGAGCGCTATGGCTTGGAATGAGCCGGGTGGCAACTCGAATAATCAGGATCCTTGGGGTGGTAAGCGCAAGGGCGGCGACCGCAAGGGGCCACCAGATCTCGACGAGGCCTTCCGAAAGCTGCAGGAAAGCCTGAATGGGTTGTTCGGTGGTGGTAAGAAACGCACCGGAGACGGTGGCAGCGGTGGCAGCTCCCGTAAAGGTGGCGGCCTGGGTCTGCTGGGTATAGGTCTTGTCGTGCTACTGGCGGTATGGCTTTACAACGCTATCTATGTGGTCGACGAGCAGGAGCAAGCGGTCGTGCTGCGCTTCGGCAAGTATTACGAAACGGTCGGTCCGGGTCTGAACATTTATTTCCCGCCATTTGATCGCAAGTACCTCGAAAACGTGACGCGTGAGCGGGCGTACAGCAAGCAGGGCCAGATGCTCACCGAAGATGAAAACATCGTCGAAGTGCCGCTGACTGTGCAATACAAGATCACCAATCTGCAGGATTTCGTGCTGAACGTCGATCAGCCTGAAGTCAGCCTGCAACATGCAACCGAAAGTGCCCTGCGCCATGTCGTCGGCTCGACCGCGATGGATCAGGTGCTGACTGAAGGTCGTGAATTGATGGCCAGCGAAATCAAGGAGCGCCTGCAGCGGTTCCTCGACACCTATCGCACGGGTATCACGGTGACTCAGGTCAACGTACAAAGCGCTGCTGCGCCGCGTGAAGTTCAGGAAGCGTTCGATGACGTGATCCGCGCCCGTGAAGACGAGCAGCGTTCGCGTAACCAGGCCGAAACCTATGCCAACGGGGTCATTCCTGAAGCGCGTGGTCAGGCTCAGCGTATCGTCGAAGACGCCAACGGCTACCGCGACGAAGTCGTGTCGCGTGCCAAGGGTGAGGCTGATCGCTTTACCAAGTTGGTTGCCGAGTACCGCAAGGCGCCGGAAGTCACGCGTGAGCGTCTGTATCTGGACACCATGCAGGAAGTCTTCAGCAACACCAGCAAGGTACTCGTGACCGGCGACAAGGGTCAGAACAACCTGCTTTATCTACCGTTGGACAAAATGATTGAAAGTGGTCGCAGTGGTGCTGGCCCGGCAACTGGCGCAGCCGCGACTGTGGTTGATCCGGGTTCAAGGGCTGCCGACATGCAACAGCAACGCGACACGCGTACTAGGGAGACTCGCTGATGAGCAATAAATCTCTGGTCGCTCTGATTCTGTGTGTCGTACTGGCCGTTGTTGCCTGGAACAGCGTGTACATCGTGTCTCAAACCGAGCGCGCAGTACTGCTGCAATTCGGTCGTGTGGTCCAGGCAGATGTTCCGCCCGGTCTGCATCTGAAGGTTCCTTACGTGAATCAGGTGCGCAAGTTCGACGGTCGTCTTTTGACGCTCGATGCGCCTACCCAGCGTTTCCTCACGCTGGAAAAGAAAGCCGTAATGGTCGATGCCTACGCCAAGTGGCGCGTGAAGGACGCTGAGCGTTTCTACACCGCGACATCTGGCCTCAAGCAAATTGCAGATGAGCGTCTGTCGCGTCGTCTGGAATCCGGTCTGCGCGATCAGTTCGGCAAGCGCACACTCCACGAAGCCGTGTCGGGTGAGCGGGACGCACTGATGGCCGATATCACCGCCTCGTTGAACAGGATGGCTGAGAAAGAACTGGGCATCGAAGTCGTCGACGTTCGGGTCAAGGCTATCGACTTGCCCAAGGAAGTGAACCGCAGCGTGTTCGAGCGTATGAGCACCGAGCGTGAGCGTGAAGCGCGCGAGCACCGTGCCAAGGGTAACGAGTTGGCAGAAGGTATCCGTGCCGACGCCGATCGTCAGCGTCGCGTGTTGCTGGCAGAAGCCTATCGTGAGTCTGAAGAGGCGCGTGGTGATGGTGACGCACAAGCGTCTTCCATCTACTCCAAGGCTTACGGTCAGGATCAGGAGTTCTACGCGTTCTATCGTAGCCTTCGTGCCTACCGTGAGAGCTTCGCCAACAAAAGTGACGTTATGGTGCTTGACCCAAGCAGCGATTTCTTCCGTTATCTGGAGAAATCCAAGCCATAAAGGCGGGGTGATTGTTAGCTCCGCCGGGCGGCAAAACCGTCTGGCGGGGTGAACGCGCGGTAAAACGTGTGTATCATGCGGCAGCCGGGAAATTCCCGGCTTTTTTGCGTCTGCACGATTGATTGGCCGTGACGTATTACGTGCGCGGCAGTTTTTTCGAGGACAGTGAGAGCTGCATTTCGAATGCGTGATGTCCAGGGATATTCCCGCAGCGGACACTACGCTTCGCTGATCACTGTCTGCTTCACTCAAGGCTCGCCCAAGGGTTGTAGCCGCCCGGATGATAGGGGAAAGGCGTAATGGCAACGGTTGACCGCTGGCTGCTGCCGGATGGCATCGAAGAAGTACTGCCGCCGGAAGCTGCGCGCATAGAAGTGGCGCGTCGTCAGGTGTTGGATCTGTTTCAAAGCTGGGGCTATGAGTTTGTCGTCACCCCGCATATCGAATACCTCGAATCCCTGCTCACAGGTGCTGGTCAGGATCTGGATCTGCGCACCTTCAAGGTCGTCGACCCACAGTCGGGCCGGCAGATGGGTTTTCGTGCAGACATCACCCCGCAGGTTGCGCGGATCGATGCGCACACGCTGCGTCGCGAAGGTCCTAGCCGTCTGTGCTACGCAGGCAGTGTTCTGCATGCTCAGCCTCGCGCGTTGTCTTCCTCTCGCAGCCCGATCCAGCTAGGCGCCGAGTTGTATGGCGACGCCAGCCCCAGCAGTGACGTTGAAGTCATCAGCCTGATGCTGGCTATGTTGAAGCTTGCTGACGTACCCGATGTTCATATGGATCTGGGTCACGTGGGGATCTACCGGGGACTGGCGCGAGCTGCCGGTTTGTCCGGAGAAGTCGAGCAGAAGCTGTTCGATGCCCTTCAGCGCAAGGCCATCGATGAAGTGATCGCCCTGACGGCCAATCTGCCTGATGACATGGCTGCGATGCTTCGAGCGCTGGTGGATCTGTGCGGTGGTCGCGAAGTGCTGGCTGCTGCGCGTGAGCGTCTGGCCAAGGCGCCTGCGCCAGTGATCGATGCGCTGGATGATCTGCTGGAGATAGCTGAGCGCTTGTCGGCGCGCTTCCCGCAGATGCCTCTGTATTTCGATCTCGGTGAGTTGCGCGGTTATCACTACCATACTGGGGTGGTGTTTGCGGTGTTCGTGCCCGGCGTGGGTCAGTCGATTTCCCAAGGCGGTCGTTATGATGACATCGGTGCTGACTTCGGCAGAGCGCGTCCTGCGACGGGCTTCTCTACCGATCTGAAAACACTGGTGACATTAGGGCGGGCACAGATTGAGCTGCCGTCTGGCGGTATCTGGATGCCCGATAGCACTGATGCGGCGCTCTGGCAGGCCGTTTGCCAGTTGCGCAGCGAAGGTCAGCGTGTGGTTCAAGCGCTGCCGGGCCAAGAGGCTTCGGCGGCGTATGAAGCCGACTGTGACCGGCAATTGATTCAGCATGGCGAGCACTGGCAGGTAATGCCGCTGGCCTCTTGAGTTTTCCTGCCGGCCGCCGCCGGCACCAAGTTTGCGTGAATGAGGACAAGTGAAATGGGTAAGAATGTCGTAGTCCTGGGCACCCAATGGGGTGATGAGGGCAAAGGCAAGATCGTTGATCTGCTGACCGAACATGCTACCGCGGTAGTTCGCTATCAAGGCGGCCATAACGCGGGTCACACACTGGTAATCGACGGCGAAAAAACCGTTCTTCATCTGATTCCGTCCGGCGTTCTTCGCGAAGGCGTTCAGTGTTTGATCGGTAACGGCGTGGTCGTTGCTCCTGACGCGCTGATGCGCGAAATCACCAAGCTGGAAGATAAAGGCATTCCGGTGCGCGAGCGCCTGCGAATCAGCCCGTCCTGCCCGCTGATCCTGTCCTACCACGTAGCGCTGGACCAGGCGCGTGAAAAGGCCCGCGGCGAGCACAAAATCGGCACCACGGGTCGTGGCATTGGCCCGGCCTATGAAGACAAAGTTGCGCGCCGCGGCCTGCGCATCGCTGATTTGTTCCATCGTGAGCGCTTCGCTGCCAAGCTGGGCGAGCTGCTCGACTATCACAACTTCGTGTTGGTCAATTATTACAAAGAGCCTGCAATCGACTTCCAGAAGACGCTCGACGAGTGCATGGAATATGCCGAGCTGCTCAAGCCGATGATGCTCGACGTTACCGCTGCGCTGCATGACATGCGTCGTGCTGGCAAAGACATCATGTTCGAAGGCGCTCAGGGTTCGTTGCTGGATATCGACCACGGCACCTATCCTTACGTGACCAGCTCGAACACTACCGCAGGCGGCATCGCAACCGGTTCCGGGATGGGGCCGATGTACCTGGATTACATCCTCGGCATCACCAAGGCGTACACCACTCGCGTGGGCTCGGGGCCGTTTCCGACTGAGCTGTTCGATGACATCGGTGTATTCCTGGCCAAGCGTGGTCACGAGTTCGGTGCTACCACTGGCCGTGCACGCCGTTGCGGCTGGTTCGACGCAGTCATCCTGCGTCGCGCCATCGAAATCAACAGCATTTCGGGCATCTGCCTGACCAAGCTGGACGTGCTCGACGGTCTTGAAACCATCAACATCTGTGTGGGTTACAAGAACGAAAACGGTGCCGTGATCGACGCACCGACTGACGCTGACAGCTACATCGGCCTTGAGCCTGTGTACGAGCAAGTGCCGGGCTGGTCTGAGTCCACCCTGGGCGCAAAGACCCTCGAAGAGCTGCCTGCCAACGCGCGTGGATACATCAAGCGTCTGGAAGAGTTGGTCGGTGCGCCGATCGACATTATCTCGACGGGCCCGGATCGCAACGAGACCATCGTTCTGCGTCACCCGTTCGCATGATAAGTAGTTGAAATAAAAACAAAGGGTCGCTTCGGCGGCCCTTTGTTTTGCCCCCTTCATCCCATTCAACGGAACGGCACGGCCCTTGCTGTAAAAACCGTCAGAAAAGATGCCGCCATTTTGCTGGCGTTTGTTGTGGGGGAATCGCCTGTGTCAGCCGTCCTGTCTCTTGTGCGCAGCCGCTTGCTACGGCCCGTGTTCATTGCTCTTGGCATAGCCCTTTTGGTGCAGGTTCTGGTTGCCGTCGCCCTGACGCGGAGCACGGTAACTGCGCTGGAAGCGGATCTGGATACCCGCCTTGGGGTAGATTCGCAACACTTGTCCGCAGAGCTTGAGCAGGCAAGCACCGACGTGACCGCAAGCCTGAACGGCCTTTCGCAAAACACTCGTCAGCGCCTTAGTGTCGGGCTGGCCGCCCGGCTGAAAGACGAGCAGGCCCAGTTGCGCGCGACGCTTGAGAAGGATCTCAAAGATTCGGCGACCGACATGGCAGAGTTGCTCGCCGCCGTGGCACCGCGAGCCATGTGGGACGGCGACACACCAACGCTTTCCGAATTCGCACGACGTGCCCAGCGCAATCCCAACGTATTGTTTGTGGTGTACGACGATGCTCAGGGCGAGCATCTGACGCGTTATTTGAACCGGGACAATGAGTCGATCAAGACCCTGCTCGCCAAGGGTGAAGGTGATCGGGCCATGGATAAGGTGCTCAACGCAGCCAGAAACGACCCATCGGTTTACTACGTGGAAGCCTCCATCAGCCCTAACGGCGTAGAGATCGGGAAAGTCCGCATGGGGGTTTCCACAGCCACAGTTGAAGAAAATCTGCTGGCGCTGGATAAGCGATTCACCGCATTGATCGGCAACGGTGAGCAGTTGGTCACCGACAGCCTGGCAGGGCCTGCCGCTGAAAGTTCTGCAGCATTGCGCTCGCGCCTCCAGTCCGCGCAAACGGCCGCGTCGGCGATGGCGAGTAATACCACCGCTACCGTTCAGGAGGCGGCCGAAACCTTGCGCTGGCGTATCGGTCTTGGCCTGGTGCTTGTCGGTCTGGGCGTGTTGTTGGTGCTGGCGATTGTGTTGGGTCGTCGGGTGGTCAATAAGCTTCACCTGCTGATCAATGCGTTGAACGATCTGGCGGCTGGTGAAGGTGATTTGACCAAGCGCGTCAATCTCAATAGCAATGATGAAATCGGCGACATGGCGGCAGCGGTCAATCGTTTCGTCGACAAGCTTCAACCTATCGTTCGCGAGGCGGGCGATGTTGCACAGCAAACCGGTGTGGAAATCGGTGCGCTTAGCAAGCGCAATGCGGGAGCGAGTGCCGCCGCGGAGTTACAGCGCGATGAGGTCGCTGCCAGTCTGAAGGCGTTGGCGCTAATGGCTGACGAGGCACAGTCTGAGAGTCATGCGATGCAGGCGGCGCTCAAGCAGGTGGTAGATATTCGGCAGGCCACCGATGAGACGACTCGCACCTCTACTCAAGTGGGTAATCTGATCGAGGCTTTGGCCGGGCAGGTCGAAAATGGTTCTAAGGTGATCGAGAAGCTGGCCAAGCAAAGCGAGCAGATTGAAGTGGTGCTGGAAGTGATTCATGGCATTGCAGAGCAAACCAATCTGCTGGCGTTGAATGCGGCCATTGAGGCGGCCCGCGCAGGTGAAACCGGTCGCGGTTTTGCGGTAGTGGCGGACGAGGTGCGTGCGTTGGCAAGCAAAACGCAAAGCTCTACCGGAGACATTCAGGCTCATATCGGCGCGTTGCAGGCAGGGGCGAAAGAGGCAGTGGCGGCGATTGGCCTGGCGGGTCGCCAGGCTCAGGAGGGGTTGGCCGTGTTGCGCGACAGCGCTCGATTGCAGCAGTCGGTGCAGGTGTCCGTGGAGCAGGTTCACGCGGCTATCGGGCTGGCGACGCAAGCGGCCGCTCATCAGGCGCAGGGCGCGCAAGCGGTGAGAGGGCGTGTGGAAGTGATTCATGCGCAAGCTGAGCGTGCGGCGCAGGCCGTGGTGGAGACAACCGCTAGCGGCAAGGCACTGGATAAGCTGGCGGCTCAACTCAAGGCAAGCCTGGGGCAGTTCCGGGCTTGAGTCTTTGTCTGAGGAAAAATCATTCCTCAAAATGCACAAAACCGAGCACTTGGCTCGGTTTTGTAGGTTTGGTGCCCAGAAGAAGACTCGAACTTCCACGACCTTGCGGTCACCAGCACCTGAAGCTGGCGTGTCTACCAATTTCACCATCTGGGCAATGCGCTGATTTAATTAGATTTATCGAGGCATTGCAACAGAAATTTAGCGCGCCTGAGCCAATCCCGTTGTGTTTATTTCGCCGATAAGCCAGGCAAAGAAGGGCGGGCTGTTCTACGCTTGGCCGAGCTTTGTTGGCAATACGGTAGAACCTAAAAGTCAGATGCCAGAAAACACAAAACCGAGCACGAGGCTCGGTTTTGTTTGAATTGGTGCCCAGAAGAAGACTCGAACTTCCACGACCTTGCGGTCACCAGCACCTGAAGCTGGCGTGTCTACCAATTTCACCATCTGGGCAAGTCGTTGATTTCAATAGACTAATCTTTCGATTTCAACTACAACGTGGCAGTGCCGTCGTTGTGGGGCGCATCTTACGGATGAGTTGCAAGGCTGTAAAGCCCCTCGTTATAAAATATTTTTGAAATAGCGATAACACCCAGCAAATGGTGTCTTCGCGTTTCAATCGGGTATATGCCAAACTAAATGCATACAGATAAGGTGAACTCATTCTAATGGCCGATTGGCAGTCCCTCGATCCCGAGGCCGCTCGTGAAGCGGAAAAATACGAAAACCCTATTCCCAGCCGTGAGCTGATTCTGCAGCATCTTGCCGAGCGCGGGTCGCCGGCCAGTCGCGAGCAGCTAGTCGAAGAGTTTGGCTTGACGACTGAAGATCAGTTCGAGGCCTTGCGTCGTCGCCTCCGCGCCATGGAGCGTGATGCGCAATTGATCTACACCCGTCGCGGGACCTACGCACCTGTGGACAAGCTTGACTTGATCCTCGGTCGCATCAGTGGTCATCGTGACGGCTTTGGCTTCCTCATTCCCGATGACGGCTCTGATGATCTCTTCATGAGCCCGGCTCAGATGCGTCTGGTGTTCGACGGCGACCGGGCGCTCGCACGCGTTTCCGGCCTTGACCGCCGTGGCCGTCGTGAAGGCGTGATCGTTGAAGTGATCTCCCGCGCCCACGAAACAGTGGTCGGACGTTACTTCGAAGAAAGCGGCATCGGCTTCGTCATTCCGGATAACCCGAAAATCCAGCAGGAAGTGCTGGTGACTCCGGGCCGCAACAACAGCGCCAAGATCGGCCAGTTCGTCGAGGTGAAAATCACCCACTGGCCAACGCCGCGCTTCCAGCCGCAAGGCGACGTGGTTGAAGTGGTGGGCAATTACATGGCGCCCGGCATGGAAATCGATGTTGCGTTACGCACCTATGATATCCCGCACGTATGGCCTGAGGCCGTGCTTAAAGAAGCCGCCAAGCTCAAGCCCGAAGTGGAAGACAAGGACAAGGAAAACCGCGTCGATCTGCGGCACCTGCCTTTCGTCACCATTGACGGCGAAGATGCTCGCGACTTCGACGATGCGGTTTATTGCGAAGCCAAGCCAGGCAAGTTGCGCCTGTTCTCGGGTGGCTGGAAGCTTTACGTCGCGATCGCTGACGTCTCCAGTTATGTGAAGCTCGGTTCTGCTCTGGACACCGAATCCCAGGTGCGGGGCAACTCCGTCTATTTCCCTGAGCGCGTCATTCCGATGCTGCCGGAGCAATTGTCCAACGGCCTTTGCTCGCTGAACCCTCACGTTGATCGTCTGGCCATGGTGTGTGAGATGACCATCTCCAAAACCGGCGAAATGACTGATTACGTGTTCTACGAAGCGGTTATTCATTCCCATGCGCGCCTGACCTACAACAAGGTCAGCACGATTCTTGAGCATTCGAAAACGGCTGAAGCCAAGCAGCTTCGTGGTGAGTACGGCGATGTCGTGCCGGACCTGAAGCAGCTTTATGCGCTCTACAAGGTGCTGCTGGGCGCACGTCACACGCGGGGTGCGATCGATTTTGAAACGCAGGAAACCCGAATCATCTTCGGCACCGAGCGCAAAATTGCTGAAATCCGTCCCACCACACGCAACGATGCTCACAAGCTGATCGAGGAATGCATGCTGGCGGCGAACGTCGCCACGGCCGAGTTCCTCAAGAAGCATGAGATTCCTGCGCTCTATCGCGTTCACGATGGCCCGCCGCCAGAGCGTCTGGAGAAACTTCGTGGGTTTCTCGGCGAGCTGGGTTTGTCCTTGCACAAAGGCAAGGACGGTCCATCACCGAAGGATTATCAGGCGCTTCTTGAAACCATCAAGGATCGCCCGGATTTCCATCTGATTCAGACCGTCATGCTGCGCTCTTTGAGTCAGGCGGTTTACAGCTCGGATAATCAAGGCCACTTCGGGCTGAATTACGAGGCGTATACGCACTTTACTTCGCCTATCCGTCGCTACCCGGACCTGCTCACGCATCGTGCGATCCGTAGCGTGATCCGCTCCAAGCAAGACACGCCGCACGTTCGCCGGGCTGGCGCGACCATGATTCCGAAGGCGCGCATTTATCCGTACAACGAAGCAGCGCTCGAGCAGTTGGGCGAGCAGTGCTCCATGAGTGAGCGTCGGGCCGATGAGGCCACGCGCGACGTGGTCAACTGGCTCAAGTGCGAGTTCATGAAAGATCGCGTCGGTGAGTCTTTCCCAGGTGTGATCACCGCGGTCACTGGTTTTGGTCTGTTCGTAGAGCTGACTGATATCTATGTCGAAGGGTTGGTTCACGTTACGGCACTGCCTGGCGATTACTATCATTTCGACCCGGTTCATCACCGTCTGGCAGGCGAGCGTACCGGTCGCAGTTTCCGCTTGGGAGACACTGTCGAGGTCCGCGTCATGCGCGTTGACCTGGATGAGCGCAAGATTGACTTCGAGATGTCGGAAAAAACCACGAGTGCTCCCGTCGGCCGCAAGCGTCGTACATCCGAGCCAACTGCTACGCCCGCTGAAGCGGAGAAAACTGCAGCGCCTGCTAAAAACGCGCGCCGCAACACTTCGTCCAAGGCCAAGGCGCCTGCTGCAACCGAGGCCTATCGGCCAAGTGATGCAGCGGCAAAGAACGCAGAAGTTCGTAAAAGCCGGGAGTTGAAGAAAGCTCTGCTGGCAGAAGCGAAGGGCGGTAGCAAGGCGTCGTCGGGAAAGTCGAGTAGTGCGGGCACGGACTCGCCTGCCACCGGCAAAACCAGCAAACATCGTAAGGGCTCGTCGAAAACGGGCTCCGCTCCAACGGCCAGCAGTGGCGGGGCGCGTAAACCTAAGGCCAAGTCATGAGTCTGGAAAAAATCTACGGCGTTCATTCCGTAGAAGCGCTATTGCGTCACCACCCTAAGCGGGTCAAACAGGTCTGGCTTGCTGAAGGGCGCAACGACCCTCGTGTTCAAGTGTTGGTCGAGTTAGCCACCCAGAACAAGGTGTCCATCGGCCAGGCCGAGCGCCGCGAAATGGACGTATGGGTCGAGGGCGTTCACCAGGGTGTTGTCGCTGAAGTGAGCCCGAGCCAGGTTTGGGGCGAGGCAATGCTCGACGAGCTGCTGGATCGCACCGAAGGTGCTCCTTTGCTTTTGGTGCTGGATGGTGTGACCGATCCTCACAATCTTGGCGCTTGCCTGCGTACTGCCGATGCTGCAGGTGCGCTGGCCGTGATTGTGCCCAAGGACAAGTCTGCAACGTTGACCCCGACCGTGCGCAAAGTGGCATGCGGCGCGGCGGAGGTGATTCCGCTGGTGGCGGTCACCAATCTTGCGCGCACCCTGGAAAAACTTCAGCAGCGCGGTCTGTGGGTCGTCGGTACTGCGGGGGAGGCTGAGCAAGAGTTGTATCAGCAGGACCTCACGGGGCCGACGATTCTGATCATGGGTGCGGAAGGCAAGGGCATGCGGCGTTTGACGCGCGAGCACTGTGATTACCTGGTGCGCTTGCCAATGGCAGGTAGCGTCAGCAGCCTGAACGTGTCTGTGGCGACAGGCGTCTGCCTGTTCGAGGCCCTGCGTCAGCGCAGCGTGAAGGCCACCGCTTCGCGGAAGTAACAAGCGGCGAGCTACAAGCCTCAAGCTAGAAGCGGCCCATGCTTAGCTTGTAGCTTGTAGCTTCCATTGTACAAATATTCACCAATTGCCTTGCTTCCCTCAAGACCGTTCTCTACAATCGCGCCCCTTGCTGTGATGGCAGGTACTTATGTGCCTGACACTGTGCAAGACAAACCAGTGTTATTCACTCCTTGTCTGACCGCTTTTGGCGGCAGGCTACAACCCGTAAGGAGCATTCATGCGTCATTACGAAATCATCTTTCTGGTTCACCCGGACCAGAGCGAGCAAGTCGGCGGCATGGTAGAGCGTTACACCAAGCTGATCGAAGAAGACGGCGGCAAGATCCACCGTCTGGAAGATTGGGGCCGTCGTCAACTGGCCTATGCAATCAACAATGTTCACAAGGCTCACTACGTGATGCTGAACGTTGAATGCACTGGCAAGGCCCTGGCCGAGCTGGAAGACAACTTCCGTTACAACGATGCTGTGATCCGTAACCTTGTGATCCGTCGCGATGAAGCCGTTACTGGCCAGTCCGAAATGCTCAAGGCTGAAGAAAACCGCAGTGAGCGCCGTGAGCGTCGCGACCGTCCTGAGCACTCCGACAGCGCCGATGGCGATGACGGCGACAACAGCGACAACAGCGATAACGCTGACGAGTAATCCACGGACCTTTTGAGGAGCCCATTACATGGCACGTTTCTTCCGTCGTCGTAAATTCTGCCGCTTCACAGCTGAAAACGTGAAGGAGATCGATTACAAAGATCTCAACACTCTGAAAGCTTATGTATCTGAAACCGGCAAGATCGTTCCAAGCCGTATTACTGGTACCAAAGCTCGTTATCAGCGTCAGCTGGCTACCGCTATCAAGCGCGCCCGCTTCCTGGCCCTGCTGGCCTACACCGACAGCCACGGCCGCTGAGACCAGGTAGTCGACAAAGCAGTAAGGGATAGATCGCATGCGCGCGTTGGCTGACTTCATCATGCGCGGCCGCATGCAGGCCATCCTCGTGATGGTTGGATGTGCGGCGTTGCCGCTGTTGTTTTGGGTAAGTGCTGCCGCAGGTTGCCTTGTGCTTCTGCGGCGCGGGCTGAGTGACGCCGTTGGCGTTCTCGCCTGGGCTCTGCTGCCGGCCTTGGTTTGGTGGTATTTCGGTGAACCTCGCACGCTAATGGTGTTGCTTGGTTCGCTCGGGTTGGCTGCGGTTCTGCGCGCCAGCGAGTCCTGGGTCCGCGTGCTGCTGGTCAGCGTGGCGGTTGGATTGTTGTACGCAGTGATTCTGGGAGCGGTGTTTCGCGAACCCATCGAAGCCATGGCGCTGGAGTTGCAAAAACTTCTGCCCCAGGTTTTGGGTGAGATCTACCAACAGATGTCGGTAGATGAGCGAGCGCGCCTCGGGGCACTGATTGCACCGGTCCTGATTGGCCTGATAGCGGCTTTGTTGCAAATCGTCAGCGTGTTGTGCCTGATTCTGGGGCGTTACTGGCAGGCGTTGCTGTACAACCCAGGCGGTTTCGGGCGCGAATTTCGCAGCCTGAGACTCCCGCGGGTGCCGATGCTGGTGCTGTTGGTGTGCATGCTGGTGGGGCCGAATTTTGGCCCGCAACTGGCGATGTTGACACCGCTTTGCAGCGTACCGCTGGTATTCGCAGGGCTGGCTCTAGTTCACGGGATGGTCGCTGTGAAGCGCTTGACCCGGTTCTGGCTGGTTGGGTTGTACGTAACGTTGTTGCTGTTCATGCAGCTGATCTATCCGTTGCTGGTGGTGTTTGCCATTGTCGACAGCCTGATTGATTTTCGCGGCCGTCTGGCGTCGAAAGATGCCGATAACGGTTCTGCGAACGGTGAAGGTTAAAGTTAAGAGGTTATTACCAAATGGAACTGATCCTGCTGGAAAAAATCGCCAACCTGGGCAACCTGGGCGATAAAGTTAACGTTAAGGCCGGTTACGGTCGTAACTACCTGCTGCCATTCGGCAAAGCGACCGCTGCGACTGCTGCCAACCTGGCTGCTTTCGAAGAGCGTCGCGCCGAGCTTGAAAAAGCCGCTGCAGACAAAAAAGCTTCGGCCGAAACTCGCGCTGCCCAACTGGCTGAGCTGGAAGTGACTATCACTGCCACTGCCGGTGACGAAGGCAAGCTGTTCGGTTCGATCGGTACTCACGACATCGCTGATGCACTCACCGCCTCTGGCGTTGAAGTTGCCAAAAGCGAAGTTCGTCTGCCGAACGGCACCATCCGTAACGTCGGCGAATTCGACGTTGCTGTGCACCTGCACAGCGATGTTGAAGCTACCGTCCGCGTTATTGTGGTGGCTGCTTAAGCAGTTTGATTTCCGTACGTTTGTGCGGGAATCCAATCGTCTGGCGACTTGCGCGTCAGGCGGTTAACATCGGGCACGATCCTGTTTTCAGGTCGTGCCTTTTGTCTTTCTGCGTATCCTGATTTTAAATCCCTGATTCTGTGTGGCCATGAACGATATTTCCGCCCCTGAGCAATATGATCTGCAAACTGCCGCCCTGAAGGTGCCGCCGCATTCCATCGAGGCCGAACAGGCCGTGCTCGGTGGTTTGATGCTGGACAACAACGCCTGGGAACGCGTGTTGGATCAAGTGTCGGATGGCGATTTCTATCGGCATGACCACCGTTTGATTTTTCGCGCCATTGCCAAGCTGGCTGACCAGAACAGTCCAATCGACGTAGTGACGCTCGCTGAGCAATTGGATAAAGAAGGCCAGACCTCTCAGGTAGGTGGTCTTGGTTATCTCAGTGAGCTGGCGAGAAACATCCCCTCGGTCGCCAACATCAAGGCCTATGCGCAGATCGTTCGTGAGCGGGCGACCTTACGGCAACTGATCGGCATCAGTGCGGAAATTGCCGACAGCGCGTTCAATCCGGAAGGCCGGTCGGGCGCGGAGATTCTTGATGAAGCCGAGCGTCAGATTTTCCAGATCGCCGAAGCGCGTCCCAAGACCGGCGGTCCGGTCAGCGTAAACGACCTGCTGACCAAAGCCATTGATCGTATCGACACGCTCTTCAACACCGATAACGCGATCACGGGGCTCTCCACCGGCTACACCGACCTCGACGGCATGACCAGTGGCTTGCAGCCGTCGGACCTGATCATTGTTGCCGGTCGTCCATCGATGGGTAAAACCACGTTTGCCATGAACCTGGTGGAAAACGCGGTGCTGCGCAGCGACAAGGCGGTGCTGGTCTACTCGCTGGAGATGCCAGGCGAATCGCTGATCATGCGTATGCTTTCGTCACTCGGGCGTATCGACCAGACCAAAGTGCGTGCCGGCCGGCTTGAAGACGACGACTGGCCGCGCCTGACATCGGCGGTCAATCTACTCAACGACCGCAAGCTGTTCATCGACGACACCGCAGGTATCAGCCCTTCCGAGATGCGCGCGCGTACACGGCGCCTGGTTCGCGAGCACGGCGAGATCGGGCTGATCATGATCGACTACCTGCAGTTGATGCAGATCCCGGGTTCTGGCGGTGATAACCGGACGAACGAGATTTCCGAAATTTCTCGCTCGCTCAAAGCCTTGGCCAAGGAATTCAATTGCCCGGTCGTAGCACTGTCGCAGCTCAACCGTTCTCTCGAGCAGCGACCCAACAAGCGTCCTATCAACTCCGACTTGCGGGAATCCGGAGCGATCGAGCAGGATGCCGACGTCATCATGTTCGTGTATCGGGATGAGGTGTATCACCCCGAAACCGAGCACAAGGGCATCGCGGAAATCATCATCGGCAAGCAGCGTAACGGCCCGATCGGAACCGCGCGGCTGGCCTTTATCGGCAAGTACACGCGTTTCGAAAACCTCGCGCCGGGCAGTTACAACTTCGACGACGAGTAAGGCATGGCGTACCTGTAGCCAACTTGTTGGCGAGACGCTTTGCCAGGCAATGCAAGGGCATCAGATGAAATTTCGTCTCGCGAACAAGTTCGCTCCTTCAGGGGGGAGTGTGTGGCATCAATTTCCGACCACCGTCGTCGGACTTGATCAAAGTTTGTGCTATATTCCGCGCCCGCGATTTTTCCAACGTGCACACACGTAGGTTTTGACATGCAAGCAGCCAAGCCGTTATTTGATTATCCGAAGTACTGGGCCGAATGTTTCGGGCCAGCGCCTTTCCTGCCGATGAGCCGGGAAGAAATGGATCAACTTGGCTGGGATTCCTGCGACATCATCATTGTCACAGGCGACGCCTACGTGGATCACCCCTCGTTCGGCATGGCGATCATTGGCCGGCTGCTGGAGTCGCAAGGCTTCCGCGTCGGGATCATCGCTCAGCCAAACTGGCAGTCGAAAGACGATTTCATGAAGCTCGGCGAGCCGAATCTGTTTTTCGGCGTCGCGGCCGGGAACATGGATTCGATGATCAACCGCTACACCGCCGACAAAAAGATCCGTTCCGATGACGCCTACACGCCAGGCGGCATGGCCGGCAAGCGTCCGGACCGCGCGAGCCTGGTTTACAGCCAGCGCTGCAAGGAAGCCTACAAGCACGTACCAATCGTATTGGGCGGCATCGAAGCCTCGTTGCGCCGTATCGCCCATTACGATTACTGGCAGGACAAGGTCCGCAACTCAATCCTGATTGACGCCTGCGCCGATATTCTGCTGTACGGCAACGCCGAGCGCGCCATCGTCGAAGTTGCGCAGCGCCTGTCCTACGGTCACAAGATCGAAGACATCACTGACGTGCGCGGCACCGCCTTCATCCGGCGCGACACGCCGCAGGGCTGGTACGAAGTGGACTCCACGCGTATTGACCGTCCGGGCAAGGTCGACAAGATCATCAACCCGTACGTCAACACTCAGGACACTGAAGCCTGCGCCATTGAGCAGGACAAAGGTCCGATCGAGGATCCGAACGAAGCCAAGGTCGTGCAGCTTCTGGCCAGCCCGCGCATGACCCGCGACAAGACCGTCATCCGCTTGCCGTCCATGGAGAAAGTACGCAACGACTCCGTCCTCTATGCCCATGCCAACCGGGTTCTGCACCTGGAAACCAACCCGGGCAATGCCCGCGCGCTGGTGCAAAAGCATGGAGAGGTCGACGTCTGGTTCAACCCGCCGCCAATTCCCATGACCACCGAAGAAATGGACTACGTGTTTGGCATGCCTTACGCGCGTGTTCCGCACCCCGTGTATGGCAAGGAGAAGATCCCGGCCTACGACATGATCCGTTTCTCGGTGAATATCATGCGCGGCTGTTTTGGTGGCTGCACCTTCTGTTCAATCACCGAGCATGAAGGCCGGATCATCCAGAACCGTTCTGAAGAGTCGATCATCCGCGAGATCGAAGAGATCCGCGACAAGGTGCCAGGCTTCACGGGCGTCATTTCCGACCTTGGCGGCCCGACCGCTAACATGTACCGCATCGCCTGCAAGAGCCCGGAAATCGAATCCGCGTGCCGCAAGCCTTCGTGCGTGTTCCCGGGTATTTGCCCTAACCTGAATACCGATCACTCGTCGCTGATCCAGCTTTACCGCAGCGCCCGTGCATTGCCGGGTGTGAAGAAGATCCTAATTGCCTCCGGCCTGCGATACGACCTCGCCGTCGAGTCCCCGGAATACGTGAAAGAGCTGGTGACGCACCACGTCGGTGGTTACTTGAAGATCGCCCCGGAACACACCGAGGAAGGTCCGCTCAATCAGATGATGAAGCCGGGCATTGGCAGCTATGACAAGTTCAAGCGCATGTTCGAGAAGTACACCAAGGAAGCGGGCAAAGAGCAGTACCTGATTCCTTACTTCATTGCGGCGCACCCGGGCACTACCGACGAGGACATGATGAACCTCGCGCTGTGGCTCAAGGGCAACGGCTTCCGTGCCGATCAGGTTCAGGCGTTCTATCCGTCGCCAATGGCGACTGCGACCGCCATGTACCACTCCGGCAAGAACCCGTTGCGCAAAGTGACGTACAAGAGCGACTCGGTCACCATCGTAAAGAGTGAAGATCAGCGTCGTCTGCACAAGGCGTTCCTGCGTTATCACGACCCCAAAGGCTGGCCGATGCTGCGTGAAGCGCTCCAGCGTATGGGCCGTGCCGACTTGATCGGTCCCGGCAAGAATCAACTGATCCCGTTGCATCAGCCCGAAACCGACAGCTACCAGAGCGCACGTCGCAAGAACTCGACGCCGTCCGGCAGCCATAAAGTGGGCAAAACGACGCTGATTCAAACCCAGCACACCGGCCTGCCTCCACGTGCCAGCGATGGCAGCAAGCCTTGGGACAAGCGCGAAGAAGCCAAAGCGGCGGCCATGGCCCGCAACAAGCAAGCGGCCAAAGAGCGCATGGACGCGGCAAAAGGCGGCAAGCCAAACGGCAAGCCACCCCGCAAGCCGGTCTTCCCGCGTTAACGCGTCACGCAATATATGAGAACGCCAACTTTCGAGTTGGCGTTTTTTTTCATAATGATGCTTTTCGGGAATGTCTTGTGGCGGCTTAAGTCTAGGCAACTCAACTTTGACTTTACCGTCACTTGTGCGAGGTTTTCTCTCTGAGCAGCCCCCGACGTCTTAGCCCGTGGTTGATAGCAAGACAGTACGGAAGAACTGGATTTATCCTACATAATAGCTAAATATTTCCTATATCAGCATGATGTGCGACTGCCTATTCTTGCTCGATCCAAAAAGGATGGGGAAGGAAGATGAGGTCTAGTCAGCTTCGTGGCGCTTCAGCGCTGGTGACAGCTCGTTTCGTAATGGCTACAAACGCGGCCACTCGTAAAACGTTTACTGAAATACTTAGAGGGTTGTCTCGTCAGGAACGGCTTAAGCTGGCAGTAGAGCTACACCGGTCTATTAAGAGTTCTGGCAAGTTGCCCCGTCGCTATACGAATTTCCAGATCCGCCAGCAAGCTGTTAATCAAATAAAAGACTTAATTGCTTCTGCTTTGACCATTGCGGGAAGCGCGCTCTCCGGCAACCTGCACGCCTTGGCAATTGGTATCTACGGGGAGCATCAATAATGCTAGGTTTTGCGGGTTACCTCGAATTTCGAGAAAAATACTTTTCGATTTTTATGACCGCGATTTATCTGGGCATATCCTCTTGCGCGCTCACGCTTTTGTCTTTGATGTTTTCATACTTCCGGGGCACGGATGTGTCACTGATGTTCCAATGGGGTATGGGCATATCTATTGCGGGTGCAGTCTTTCAAGCGTTCTTCAGTGTGATGCTATCGAGGGGCCGTCCCGCATGGGTGTGGGGGTTGGTCGGTATGTTTACGCTGTGTCTTCTCGTTTCCCTGTCGACAGTCGGAGGGTCGCCACCTCCGTTCATCTACGTTTTGGCTATTTTTCCCCCCTTGCCGGGCTGTACTGCGTCAACAGTAAAAGATACCGCGAAATGTTGAAGTTCCTAGCCGTGCTGCGACAAGGGCGGGATTTGGAGAAACGTGCTCAGGCGGCGACCAATGGCATACCCAAGCGTACCCCTAAGGCTCGGATAAGCGCGGGGGAGCAGTGCAGCAAAGCCTCTCGGCGCAAATAACCCCGCACGCTCCAAATCCGTGCGACCCTTGCACCGCCAGTCACCGCTGGCCCGATTTTGGTGCTGTGCTTGGCTGCGCGAGCAGCATCAACACCGCAGCCGCAGGTTTTTGTCCGGATGGCATAACTCTTGCGCGGCTCCGTTACCGTCCAGGCTCGCAGGAGGCACGCCGTGTCGATTCATATTGCCTTGCACCACGTCACGCATTACCGCTACGAACGAGCGGTAGAGTTGGGTCCGCAAATCGTACGCTTGCGTCCGGCGGCGCATAGCCGCACACGCGTTTTGTCCTACTCGCTCAAAGTCTTGCCTGAGAACCACTTTATTAACTGGCAACAGGATCCGCAGGGTAACTACCTGGCGCGATTGGTGTTCCCGGAAAAAACTGCAGAATTCCGGGTCGAGGTTGATCTGGTCGCCGAAATGGCCGTCTTCAACCCGTTCGACTTTTTCCTTGAGCCTTACGCAGACAAAATCCCGTTCACGTACGCCAGTGAGGAACAGCGTGAGCTGGCGCCTTACCTGGAAAAGCTGCCGCTGACGCCAGCATTTCAGGCGTATTTGAACAGCATTGATCGCACCCCGATTCCTGCCATCGACTTTCTGGTAGGCCTCAATCAGCGCCTTGCCCACGACATCGGATACCTGATTCGCATGGAGCCGGGCATTCAGACCCCGGAATTCACACTGGAAAACGCCTCTGGCTCTTGCCGCGATTCGGCATGGCTGCTGGTGCAACTGCTGCGACATCTCGGGATGGCCGCGCGCTTCGTGTCCGGTTATCTCGTTCAGTTGAAAGCCGATGTTCAGGCACTCGACGGCCCATCGGGCACTGACGTCGACTTCACCGACTTGCACGCCTGGTGCGAGGTTTATCTGCCGGGTGCCGGCTGGGTCGGGCTTGATGCGACTTCAGGCCTGTTCGCGGGAGAAGGTCACATTCCGCTGGCGTGCAGCCCTGATCCCTCATCTGCCGCGCCGATCAGCGGGCTGGTCGAGCCGTGTGAAACACAATTCAGTCATGAAATGTCGGTGGAACGCATTTGGGAGGCGCCTCGCGTCACCAAACCGTACACCGAAGAGCAATGGCTTGAGATTCAGGCACTGGGCCGGCAGATCGACAGTGATCTGGTGCGCGACGACGTGCGATTGACCATGGGCGGCGAGCCGACTTTTGTGTCCATTGACGATCGGGACGGTGACGAGTGGAACACCGCAGCGTTGGGCCCCAAGAAGCGCGTGCTGTCTGCGGAGCTGTTTCAGCGGATGCGCATGCATTACGCGCCGCAAGGGCTGGTGCATTTCGGGCAGGGCAAGTGGTACCCCGGTGAGCAATTGCCGCGCTGGTCGCTGAACTGTTTCTGGCGTCGCGACGGTCAGCCGGTCTGGCGCAATACTGCGCTGATCGCCGACGAGCAAAAGGATTACGGAACTGACGACGAGATGGCGGGACGTTTTCTGCGCAGCGTTGCGGAGCGGTTCAAGCTGCCATCGCGCTTCGTATTCCCGGCGTTTGAAGACAATTTCTATTACCTGTGGCGTGAAGGTGCGCTGCCGCAAAACGTCAGCGCACAGGACTCTCGCCTGGGCGACGAGCTTGAGCGGGCGCGTCTGACCAAAGTGTTTTCACAGGGGCTGGATAAAGTCATCGGCCACGTGCTGCCGCTGGCGCGCGACGCCGCCGATGAGCGCTGGCAGAGCGGCCGCTGGTTTCTGCGCGACGAGCATTGTCGACTGGTGCCGGGTGACTCCGCGCTGGGCTATCGCTTGCCGCTGGCGTCCCAGCCTTGGGTCAAGGCTGCCGAATATCCTTACATCCATCCGACAGACCACAACCAGGATTTCCCGGACCTGCCCAATCGCGATGCGCTTCAGGCAGGCGTTGATACGCTGACTGAAAAACCTGATGCCAATGCTGAACGCGCGCCGAAAATCGATGAGTCCGCCGATTGGCTGACGCGCACAGCGCTGAGCGCCGAAGCGCGCGGCGGGCGCTTGTACCTGTTCATGCCGCCACTGGAAGGGCTTGAGGCGTATCTGGAGCTGGTGGCTGCCATCGAGTCGACCGCTGAAGAGCTGCAGTGCCCAGTGCTGCTTGAGGGTTACGAGCCGCCCAGCGACCCGCGCATGTCCAACTTCCGCATCACGCCCGATCCCGGCGTGATCGAGGTCAACGTGCAGCCGTCCGCCACGTGGGACGAGCTGGTCGAACGCACGGAGTTTCTATACGAAGAGGCGCGCCTTACGCGTCTGACCACTGAAAAGTTCATGATCGACGGCCGCCACACCGGCACCGGCGGCGGTAACCACTTCGTGCTGGGTGGCGCGACGCCGGGTGATTCGCCGTTCCTGCGCAGGCCCGATCTGCTGCGTAGCCTGCTCAGCTACTGGCACAACCATCCGTCCCTGTCGTACCTGTTCTCCGGGCTGTTCGTCGGCCCCACTTCGCAGGCGCCACGCGTCGATGAAGCGCGCAACGACTCGTTGTACGAACTGGAAATCGCCTTCTCGCAAATGCCCAAACCGGGCGAAGCGTGCGAGCCATGGCTGGTGGACCGGTTGCTACGCAATCTGCTGATCGACGTGACGGGTAATACCCACCGCGCCGAGTTCTGCATCGACAAGCTCTACTCGCCAGACGGGGCTACCGGTCGCCTGGGCTTGCTGGAACTGCGCGCGTTCGAAATGCCGCCCCACGCCCGCATGAGCCTGTCGCAACAGTTGCTGCTGCGTGCGCTGGTCGCCAGGTTCTGGCGTGAGCCGTATGCGCCGCCGAAGCTTGCCCGCTGGGGCACGGAACTGCACGACCGCTTCATGCTGCCGCACTTCATCGAGCAGGATTTCGCCGACGTGATTGTCGACCTGAACGCCGCCGGTTATCCCGTGCGCGCTGAGTGGTTTGCGGCGCATCTTGAGTTCCGTTTCCCCAAAGTGGGCGATTACGCGGTCAACGGCATCGAGCTGGAATTGCGTCAGGCGCTTGAGCCTTGGCACGTGTTGGGTGAAGAGGGCGCTGCGGGCGGTGCCGTGCGTTATGTCGACTCGTCTCTGGAGCGCTTGCAGCTGAAGGTCAACGGCCTGCCGCCGCAGCGTTATCAACTGACGGTCAATGGCATTCCTGTGCCGTTGCAGCCGACTGGTCGTGTGGGAGAGTTCGTTGCCGGTGTGCGATACCGCGCCTGGCAGCCGGCAAATTGTCTGCAACCGACCATTCCGGTACACGCGCCGCTGGTATTAGACATCGTCGATACCTGGATGCAGCGCTCGCTCGGTGGCTGCGAGTATCATGTCGCGCACCCTGGTGGGCGCAACTATGAAACGTTGCCGGTGAACGCCAACGAGGCCGAAAGCCGTCGTCTGTCACGGTTCTTCCGGGTCGGTCACACTCCTGGCAAAGTGGTCGTTGAACCGCTGTCCACCAACGATGAGTTCCCCATGACGCTGGACATGCGTCTGCATTGAAACCGGTTCAGGCAGCCGTCTGGGGTCAATCCTGAGACGGCTTGACCCATTGGACGCGCATGGAAGCGATCAATCCTTATGTCATCTGCCTGCGCTAACCTGAAGTTTTTATTAGTCGTCTGCCGAGCCCTCCATGCCCGACCTGCTTGACCGCTACCCTCTATCAGCGGGTACTTACCACGAGATGCTGGACACCAGCGGCGCTATTCGTCCGCATTGGGTGCGTCTCTACGAGCACTTGCAGCGCAGCACCCCCGCGCAACTCATTCAGCGTCAAGCGCTGTTAACCCGGCAAATTCAGGAAAACGGCGTCACTTACAACGTATACGCTGACCCCAAAGGCGCGGATCGTCCGTGGGAACTGGACCTGCTTCCGCATTTGATTCCCGCGCAGGAGTGGCAGCAACTGGCGGCGGGCATTGCGCAGCGCGCACGTCTGCTCAATGCGGTGCTGGCTGATCTCTATGGTCCGCAGAGGCTTATAGCAGAGGGCTTGCTGCCCGCCGAGCTGGTGTTTGGTCATAACAACTTTCTGTGGCCGTGTCAGGGGATGAGGCCACCGGAAGGTATCTTCCTGCACATGTATGCCGTGGATCTTGCGCGCACGCCGGACGGTCGCTGGTGGGTGACGGCTGATCGCACGCAAGCGCCTTCGGGGGCGGGTTACGCGCTGGAGAACCGCCTGATCGTATCGCGGGCGTTTCCCGAGCTTTACCGCGATCTCCAAGTGCAGCATTTGTCGGGCTTCTTCCGTTCGCTTCAAGAAACGCTGATTCGTCAGGCGCCCAGCAGCAAAGAGGCGCCGCTGGTGGTATTGCTCACGCCGGGTCGGTTCAACGAAAGCTATTTCGAGCACCTGTATCTGGCCGGGCAGTTGGGTTATCCACTGGTCGAAGGCAGCGATCTTACCGTTCGCGATGCCACGGTTTACCTGAAAACATTGAGTGGCTTAAGGCGTGTCCACGCAATCATGCGCCGGCTCGACGACGACTTCTGCGACCCGCTGGAGCTGCGAACCGACTCTGCGCTTGGCGTGCCTGGTTTGCTGGAAGCGGTGCGTCAGGGCCGCGTGCTGGTGGCCAATGCCTTGGGCAGCGGTGTGCTTGAATCGCCCGGATTGCTGGGGTTCCTGCCTAAGATCAATGAGTTCCTCTTCGGCGAAGAACTCATTCTGCCGTCGGTGGCGACGTGGTGGTGTGGTGAGCCTACGGTGTTGGCTCAGGCGCTGGAGAAAATGCCTGAATTGCTGATCAAGCCTGCGTTCCCGTCGCAAAGCTTTGCTCCGGTGTTCGGCCGCGATCTCAGCGAAGCACAGCGCCAGGCGCTGGCGACCCGCATGCAGGCTAGGCCATACGCTTATGTCGCTCAGGAGTTGGCTCAGCTGTCTCAGGCACCGATCTGGCAATCCGACGACGGGCAATTGCAGCCTCGCGCCATTGGCATGCGGGTCTACGCGGTAACAGGCGCCGAAGGTTATCGCGTTCTGCCGGGCGGTCTGACTCGCGTCGCTGCGGAGGCTGACGCCGACGTTGTGTCAATGCAGCGCGGCGGTGCCAGCAAAGACACCTGGATTCTGGGCGAGCGGTCCCACGGCAGTGAAGCCTGGAAAGGTCAGCGAGCGCTGGGTGTGCACGACCTGATTCGTCGCGATCCTTACCTGCCGTCGCGTGTTGTGGAAAACCTGTTCTGGTTCGGCCGTTATTGCGAACGTTGTGACAATGCCGCACGGCTGCTGCGCATCATGCTGTCACGTTACGTGGATGGCGACGACGCGTTGGCCCTGCAAGCGGCTGTCGGACTCGGTGAACGGTTGCACCTCTTGCCTGAGGAGGAAGAGGGTGAAGAGCTGAGCGACCGTTTGCTGCAGGCATTGCTGGGTGATGACTGGCCGTCGAGCCTGCGCTCCAACTTGCAGCGTTTGCAGTGGGCAGCCTCGCAAGTACGCGGCAAGTTGTCCCGCGAAAACTGGCAGGCGTTGGTCGAGTTGCAGCGCGAAGCCATGAGCCTTGAGACCGATGAACCTGACTTTGGCGAGTTGCTGGACTTTCTTAACCGTCTGGTCATGTCGCTGGCGGCATTGTCGGGCTTTGCTCTGGACGACATGACGCGCGATGAAGGCTGGCGCTTCCTGATGATTGGCCGGCGCATCGAGCGTCTGCAGTTCCTCAGTACAAGTTTGGCGGCGTTCCTGCGCAACGATGCGGTGTCTGATCAGGCTGGTCTGGACTGGTTGCTGGAGTTGGGTAACAGCAGCATCACTTATCGCTCGCGTTATCTGGCGCTCCCCCAGTTGATTCCGGTGCTGGACCTTTTGTTGCTCGATGATCAAAACCCGCACGCCGTATTGTTCCAGCTCAAACTGGTCTCACGCTCCCTGAATCGTTTGAACGAAGATTTTGGTGCGCCCCGGGACGCCAGCCTGTCGACCCTGGTCAGGCGCCTTTCGGTATTCGATCTCGGTTGCCTCGAAAATCCGCTGTTTGGGGAGAGCGGCGTCAAGGCCGTACTCGATGGCCTGGCGGACTTGCTGCAAAACATCGCGGACGCCAGTGGTTTGGTGTCTGACCGATTGGCGCTGCGCCATTTCGCCCACGTCGATGACGTCAGCCAACGCACGGTGTCCGTCTGATGAGCGCTCAATACCAGATTCTTCACGACACGCATTACCGCTACGACAGTCCGGTTTCGCTGGCTCAGCAATTGGCGCATCTCTGGCCTCGCGAGAGCCCCTGGCAGGTCTGTACCGAGCGTCAGTTGCTGATCAGCCCGGCGCCCACCAGCCGTCGCGACGAACTCGATGTGTTCGGTAATCCATTAACGCGCTTAGCGTTCGAGCGGCCGCATGACGAGTTGCAAGTCAATGCGCGGCTCAGGGTCGAGGTGCTTGAGCGACCCCCGCTCGACTTCAATCAGTCGGCCTGCTGGAACAACACGCAGAGTGCCCTGAGCTACAGTGCTGTGCGGGTGTCGGACGACATTCTTGAAGCCTGTCGTTATCGCTTTGAATCGCCGTACGTGCACCTCAAGCAATCTTTCGTCGACTTCTCTGCCAGCTGTTTCCCGCAGGGACAGCCGCTGCTGCTTTGCGCGCATGCGTTGATGGAAAAGATCTTCAGCGAGTTCACCTTTGACGATGAGGCGACGCAGGTGGCGACGCCTTTGGTCGAGGTGCTGGAAAGCCGGCGCGGCGTGTGCCAGGACTTTGCGCATTTGATGATCGCCTGCCTGCGTTCGCGTGGTTTGGCTGCTCGCTATGTCAGCGGCTATTTGCTGACACAGCCACCGCCCGGTCAGCCACGGCTGATTGGCGCCGATGCATCCCATGCGTGGGTATCAGTGTTTTGTCCGGTTTTTGGGTGGGTCGAATTCGATCCGACCAACAACATCCAGCCTGCGCTTGAGCACATCAGCCTGGCATGGGGAAGGGATTTTTCAGACGTGTCACCGTTGCGCGGTGTGATACTCGGCGGTGGAAATCACGACCCGGAAGTGCGGGTCACGGTGATGCCGATAGAAGGCTAAGCGAGGGGCTGGAGCGCGTGCGTGTGGAGCATGAGTCTGTGGGAGGGAGTTTGCTCGCGAGAGTCCTATACGTCCGACGAACATCCGGCACCTGGACCTGCGTATCGCGAGCAAGCTTCCTCCCATATCAGATTTTCAGTCGCTGAACCGGGAAGAAGTACCCGTCAGTCGATCAAGATTCGATCAGTTGGCAGGAGCGTCTGGCTTGTCTTCAGAGACTTCAGTTGCCTGGTCATCAGCGGTCTCGCCTTCGACAGCGGCTTCATCCTGGGCGGCCTGCTGTTTACGCTGCAGCTTCTCTTCTTTCTTCTGCTCTTTGGCCAAATCTCTCTGACGTTTCGCGAAGGAATAATTGGGTTTGGCCATGGGCAATCCTCTGGGCAGTAGTGAAGTGCGCTCATTCTGCCTGAGAAAGGCGCAAGGCACACTTAAACGCTGGCGGACGGCACTCGTTCTATTCGCTGAGGTCTGTCAGATATCCCGTGCCAGACGCCTGTAATCGCTATACGTCTGTGTCTCGCCGGCGTAACTTCCACTGGCGCCGCACGCATAAGCGGCGAGCAAACTACGAAAAATACTACTGAGCTGCATGACAATTTCCCCATGGATGATGACGCCCGAAGTGTAGGCAAGCCGTTTACAGAAGGCCGCTCAATTGTCTTGATGATCCTCATAGAGCGGACGGTGGACTGGGAAGTGACGAATGGGAAGTTGGAAGTTGTCTTGAGTTGAGGCAGTCTTTGTATACAAAATCAAAAGCAATCTTTTGGAGACTCATGATGATTCGTAAACTGTTAGCCGCATCCCTGCTGACATTGGCCAGCGGCCACCTGCTTGCGGCAGAGTGTTCGGTGACCGTCGATTCGACCGACCAAATGACATTCAGCACCAAAGCCATCGAAATCGACAAAAGCTGCAAGACCTTCACGGTCAATCTCGAGCACTCCGGCAGCCTGCCAAAAAACGTCATGGGCCATAACTGGGTGCTGAGCAAAGCCGGTGAAGCACAGTCGATTGCCACCGACGGTATGAGCGCTGGCATCGAGAAGAGCTACTTGAAAGAAGGCGATACCCGGGTGATCGCTTACACCAAGATCATTGGTGCGGGCGAAAAAGATTCGGTCAGTTTTGACGTATCGAAGCTGGAAGCCGATCAGAATTACGAATTTTTCTGCTCGTTCCCTGGCCACATCAGCATGATGAAAGGCACCGTGACGCTGAAGTAACTTGATGATCTGTAGGCGCGAATTCCTCAGAGAGGCGGTATTCGACTTAGTGCCCCTATGTCGATATGCCCTGGCCTCTCGCGAATGAATTCGCTCCTACAGGACACCCCCAAGCGATCAGCGTTTGGTATCTGTCATCTTGAAAATACCCTGCGCATTGCTGCTGTCGAAGTTGAGATCGATGCTGCCGGTTTCCGGATCGATCTTGCGCTGGATGAACTCCACGAACGATCCAGGCACATGGTGTGGTTGAAGCGCGCCATGGTGGTCGAGCAAGGTGCGCTCAACGGTGCACGCCTTGTACGCCGTTTGCATCACACGGCCCGACGTCGATACTTCAATGCTGTCTTTCATTGATCGCCGCAGTCGATTCTGCTCTGCCACCACTTCCTCCAGATCAACGACACGATCGGTCAGGTGGTTGAAGCTATTGCCTTCGGTCGCGATCCACGCCATCTCCGCACTCTCCGCCAGCAACTGCCGATAATCAGCCTCCTGCACCACGCCGTGTTGACGACCAAAAGCGCGATAGATCCCAGGGAGCAAACTGATTGCTTCTTCCGGGCTGCAATGACGCGTCAATCGCAGACGCTTGAGGATACTCAAGTGCGAGCCATCGAGCGGATCACGGCTTGAGCCAACCACGCGACCGACGGCGTTTTGGAACGCTTCACTCAACCGCCCGGGATGCAGCTCCGACACGAAGAACTGCGAGATGTCTTCCGGCAGGTCGAGCTGGCGATAACCCCAGCCGGTCATGTTCAGCTTGGTCAGCGGGTAGGTGCGCACGTCGGTGAAACCCAAGGGTTCGAGAATCCGCGCGAAGGCTTGACGGCCTCGCGGCAGCTCGCCGTTTTCTGCCCAGTCCACCGTCCTGATCGCGCCATGGTCGAACACCACTTTGCGAGCGTTCTGCGCCTGTTCATCGACATAACGGCGTCCGTCCGGCACGGCTTCGACCAGTTTGTGGAAAAGACACAGGTTCAGCGCTTCGGCGAGCCACACGCGGTGAATCGCATCCTCTCGAAAAGCGAAGGCGTGCAGCGTTTCGGGTACTTCCACGTGGTCTTTCAACCAGTCAGCAGCGGGTTGGCCAACGGTCGATGCAACAAGCGAAAAGAGGTCTTCGAAGGACGACATGGGCAGCGGCTCTGACTGTGAAAGTTAGGCCGCTATGTAAGCTCCGATGCCCGGCGTCTTCAAGCGAAAAAAACAGGCGGGTTCATTCCGTTTTGGATTGAAGTGCTGCGCACTCGCTGCAAGCTGCAAGCTGCAAGCTGCAAGCTACAAGCTACAAGCTACAAGCTAAGGCTGGAGCTGGCTTGAGGCTTGCAGCTTGAAGCTGCCCCTAAGGGGCGTACGGCAAATCCCGCTTGTGCTGGGTCTTGCGGTAGGTGTTGACGATGATGTCGAAAGCCTCCTGGCGCAACGGTTCGCCGTGCAGGAACGCGTCGATTTCGGCGTAGGTCACTCCGTGGGACGCTTCGTCTGGTTTGCCGGGAACGAGGTCTTCAAGATCGGCTGTCGGGACTTTCTCTACCAGATTCTCCGGCGCACCAAAGCTGCGGGCAATCGCGCGAACCTGGTTTTTCACCAGACCGCTCAATGGCGCGAGGTCGCAGGCGCCGTCACCGAACTTGGTGAAAAAGCCCATGACCGCTTCCGCTGCGTGGTCTGTACCGATCACCAGGCCGCCGCGCACGCCCGCAATGGTGTACTGCGCAACCATCCGCGTACGGGCCTTGATGTTGCCTTTAACGAAGTCTACCGCGGCGTCGGTCTGGCCCTCGAAGGCCTTGACCTGCTCGACCAGCCCCTTGACCGAGGGGGCGATGTCGACGGTGTGACGCTCGTCCGGGCTGATGAAGTCAACCGACGCGGTGGCCTCATGCTCGTCGTGCTGAATGTGATACGGCAGGCGCACTGCGATGAACTGATAGGCGTTGTCACCGGTGCTTTCGCGCAGTTCTTTCACCGCGCGTTGCGCCAGCAAACCAGCAGTCAGCGAATCAACGCCACCGCTGATGCCCAGCACCAGCACCTTGAGGCGGGCGTTTTGCAGGCAATCCTTGATGAACTGAACACGGCGCGCTACCTCGGCCTCAAGCTCACCGGGATTGGCGAATGCTGGCTGGACCTTGAGCTCTTTTGCGATCTCGAGCTGTACGGCTTGCATGATTGACTCCTTATGCAGAAGAGAAAAGTAGGCAGATCAAAGAGCGGAGCGGGGTGCTCGATTCAGTCTGGCACCTTGAATACGTGACGCAGGTAAGACACGAAATTCGGGTCCTTGCATTGAGTCTTGCCAGGCTCGTCGGAAATCTTGGCCACCGGCTGGCCCGCGCAAGCGGTCATTTTAAGCACAATGTTCATCGGAGTGACGCCCGGCACATCAGCGGTCAGGTTGGTCCCGATCCCAAAGCTGACATTGATGCGACCACGCAACGCCCGGAATATGTCCAGCGCCTTGGGCAGGTTCAGCCCATCGGAGAAGACCAGTGTCTTGCTCATCGGGTCGATGCCAAGCCGCTGATAATGAGTAATGCACTTTTCCGCCCACTGCACAGGGTCTCCGGAATCGTGGCGCAAACCGTCGAACAGCTTGGCAAAAAACAGATCGAAATCGCGCAAAAATGCATCGGTGGTAATGCAGTCGGTCAACGCGATCCCCAGCAGCCCGCGGTACTCGCGAACCCAGCAATCAAGCGCGGCGATCTGGCTGTCGATCAAGCGCGGACCAAGTTGCTGGTGCGCCATTATCCATTCATGGGCCATGGTGCCGAGCGGCTTCAGATTGAATTTGCGTGCCAGGTGAACATTGCTGGTGCCGACAAACTGTCCTGGAAAGTCTGCCTTCAATACGGAAACGACTTCTTCCTGCACGGAAAATGAAAACCTTCGACGCGTGCCGAAGTCGGCCACCTTGAGTTCTGACAGTTCATCGGCGGTTGCCGTGGCGGTCAGCCAGTCGAACTTGCGATACAACTGATCGCGGGCGTCGCTCAGCAGGGTGGCGGGATGGCGATGGCGATTGCGTACTTCGCTGACGATCGCGAGCAACGGGACTTCGAACATGATCACGTGCAGCCACGGCCCACGCAGCCGAATACACAATTGGTCGTCTTCGATGCTGGTATGGACATAGCGCATGTTGAAGCGGAACAGGCCGAGAAACCGCAGGAAGTCCGGCTTCATGAAGGTGATGTGCTCAAGGAAACCCATTTCCTCGACGCTCAGCGACAGCTCGCACAGTTGCTCGATTTGCTGGCGGATGTCGGTGAGGTAAGGGCGCAAGTCCTCGCCGTTGCGGCAGCGAAACTCCCACTCCACTTCTACGTTGGGGTAGTTGTGCAGCACAGCCTGCATCATGGTCAGCTTGTAGAGGTCGGTATCGAGCAGGTTTTGCACGATGCGATCCGCGAAAGCGCTGTCACTCATTGTGTCGCTCCAGCCAGCAGCGGCCGCCAGACGCGGCCAATAAGTTTCAAGGTCGGGTGTCGCCTACGGCCTGGGATAGAGCTGTGGCGACACGTCCGGATTGTTATTGACGATGCCCGACATAATGCCAGCGGCGGGCGGGATTGAGGCAGATTTGTTTGGATATCGATGCGACCACCCTGTAGGAGCGCGCTTGCCCGCGATTGCGGTATGCCAGACACGTAAGAGGAGGCTGATCCACCGCAATCGCGGGCAAGCGCGCTGCTACAGTGCGTGTTCATCAGGCGTTGGCTGGTCAAGCTGCTCAAGCATCCAGGCAACGAAATCCCGAATCTTTGGCACGTCCGCCGCATGCTCGGGATACGCCAGGTAATACGCATCGCGGCTGGGCAATGAATGCGCCCAGGGGATGACCAGTTTGCCGTCGGCCAATTCATCTTCCACCAGAAACCTCGGCAGCAGCGCTACGCCACACCCGACCTGAGCGGCGCGAATGCACATATAGAAAGTTTCGAAGCGCGGCCCGTGGTAGCTGTGCTCCGTTTGATAGCCCTGACTGTCGAACCAGTCGTGCCAGCTTTGCGGGCGGGACGCGCTCTGTAGCAGTACCAGATCGCTCAGCTGTGTCGGCTCGATGAACGGTTCATCAGGCAGGCTGCCGGGCGAGCACACCGGGACCAATTCCTCGCCGAACAGCTTCACGCACTCGGCGCCCGGTCTGGCGCCCTGGCCAAAGTAAAAGCTTACGTCGCAGCGTCCTTGCGCCAGATCGTCGGATTCCTGTTCGTTGATCAGGTCCAGATGAATGTGCGGATGACGCAACCGCCAGCCTTTGAGGCGGGGCACCAGCCAGCGTGCACCGAAGGTCGGAGGGGTCGACACGCGCAGGACCTCGGTCTCGCCGCCGTAGGAACGCAGGAAGTGCGTCGACATCTCGACCTGGCTCAGTATCTTGCGCACCTCGCCCAGATAAAGGGCGCCCGCTGGCGTCAATTGCAGCCGCCGGCGCACCCGGCGGAACAACAAGTGCTGGACCAGCTCTTCAAGCTGAGCCACTTGTTTGCTGACCGCGCTTTGCGTCAGATTCAGCTCTTCGGCTGCGCGGGTGAAACTCAGGTGCCGGCTGACCGCCTCAAAACATTGCAGGGCGGTGATCGAGGGCAGATGGCGTTTATTCAGCATCTTCTGGCCTGCGCATGCTAAGCATGAAAAAACGGAATGATATCTCGCCTAATCGTCGTTTGTTGTGCGGCGTGCAGCCAGCTATTACTACACGCTGACGAATTCACCGACCTTCAGCATTCCGCATTTGCTGCTCAGTTCTCAAGCTTTAAAACAGGAGAAACCATGCTTACCGACCTGCTCACCCGTCTTGGTGTCGAACCCGCGCTCTATCAGAAGGGCGACAAGCCTGTTCATACCCCGGTCGATGGCAGCAAAGTCGCTTCGGTCAATTGGGAAGGTCCTGCCGAGGTCGAGCAGCGCATCACCCGCGCCGATCATGCGTTCGAGGCCTGGCGCAAGGTCCCGGCGCCGCGCCGTGGCGAGCTGATTCGTCTGTTTGGCGAGGCGTTGCGTACACACAAGGCCGACCTCGGCGAGTTGGTGTCATGGGAAGCGGGCAAGATCACTCAGGAAGGTCTGGGCGAAGTGCAGGAAATGATCGACATCTGCGACTTCGCTGTCGGCCTGTCGCGTCAGATGTACGGCTTGACCATCGCCTCCGAACGTCCCGGCCATCACATGCGTGAAACCTGGCACCCGCTGGGCGTGGTCGGCGTGATCAGCGCGTTCAATTTTCCGGTGGCTGTGTGGTCATGGAACACCGCATTGGCGCTGGTCTGCGGTAACTCGGTGATCTGGAAACCATCAGAAAAAACACCGCTGACCGCGCTGGCGTGTCAGGCGCTGTTTGATCGTGTAGCCAAGCACTTCGCTGACGCCCCGCAATACCTGACGCAAGTGGTGATAGGCGGTCGCGACGCTGGTGAGGCCTTGGTCGACGATGCACGCGTTGCGCTGATCAGTGCCACGGGCAGTACACGAATGGGCCGGGAAGTGGCGCCGAAAGTGGCCGCACGTTTTGCTCGCAGCATTCTGGAGCTGGGCGGCAACAACGCGATGATCCTTGCGCCCAGTGCAGATATTGACCTGGCGGTGCGCGGCGTATTGTTCAGCGCCGTGGGCACGGCCGGTCAGCGCTGCACCACGCTGCGTCGTTTGATCGCGCACAACTCGGTAAAGGCGGATTTCGTCGAGCGCCTGAAAGCGGCCTACGCCAAGGTGCGTATCGGCCATCCTCTGGAAGGCAATCTGATCGGGCCACTGATCGACAAAGGCAGTTATGAAAACATGCAGGACGCGCTGGAGCAGGCGTTGAGCGAAGGCGGGAAGGTGTTCGGCGGCCAGCGTCAGTTGGCCGATCAGTACCCCGACGCCTACTACGTTTCGCCTGCCATCGTTGAGATGCCTGAACAGAGCGATGTAGTACGTACCGAGACGTTTGCGCCGATTCTGTACGTCGTCGGTTATGACGATTTTGCCGAAGCCGTGCGCCTGAACAACGACGTGCCGCAGGGCCTGTCTTCCTGCATTTTCACCACCGATGTGCGCGAGGCCGAGCAGTTTATTTCCGCACTGGGCAGCGATTGCGGTATCGCCAACGTCAATATCGGCCCGAGCGGCGCAGAAATTGGCGGCGCGTTCGGCGGTGAGAAAGAAACCGGCGGCGGGCGTGAGTCGGGCTCCGATGCCTGGAAAGGCTACATGCGCCGTCAGACAGCGACTGTGAACTACTCCCGCGAGCTACCGTTGGCGCAGGGCATTACGTTTGATTGATGTGTAAGGCAGACGCCGTTCCCATGTAGGAGCACGCTTGCCCGCGATTACGGAATATCTGGCGCACACGATGTGGCTGACGGATTGCAATCGCGGGCAAGCGCGCTCCTATAGCGTGTCGTGGTGTCATGGTCGTCTCTTATTGAGGGTTTGCGATGCCGTTACGCGAAGAATGTCTTTGGGAAACGCTGACGCCGCAGAGGCCTGATGCACCGGCGTTAATGGGCGAAGTGACAGTGGATGTTTGCGTCATTGGTGCAGGTATCACGGGGCTGTCAGCGGCCGTTCATTTGCTCGAACAGGGCAAGACCGTCGCCGTGGTAGAAGCTCATCGCACCGGCCAGGGCGGCTCTGGACGCAACGTAGGATTGGTCAATGCCGGGATGTGGATACCGCCCGACGAGATCGAAGCCGGTTTCGGCGAAGCCATTGGCAGTCAGCTCAATAAGATGCTCGGCGATGCGCCGTCGCTGGTGTTCAGCCTGATCGAAAAGTACGGCATAGACTGCCAGGCGCAACGCCAGGGCACGCTGCACATGGCGCACAACGCTCGCGGTCAGGCGGATCTGCGCAGCCGTGAAGAGCAATGGAAACGCCGGGGCGCGCCCGTCGAGCTGCTCACCGGTAAAACCTGCCAGGACGCAACCGGCACCCAGGAAATCACCTCGGCCTTGCTCGACCGCCGAGCAGGCACGATCAACCCGATGGCCTACACCAGCGGTCTGGCGAATGTGGTGACCCGGCTAGGTGGTCAGCGCTACGACCACTCACCGGTCAAACAGCTTGAGCGGCAAGGTGATCGCTGGTGCGTGGTGACGGAGCACGGCGCAGTGCTGGCCGCACAGGTGGTGATCGCTTCCAACGCCTACACGCAGGGTGAGTGGACCGAACTGCGGCGGCATTTCTTTCCCGGCTATTACTATCAGGTGGCGTCGGCGCCGCTTACTGAAGATGCGGCGAAACAGATTTTGCCAAGCGGGCAAGGTTCGTGGGACACCCGCCAGGTATTGAGCAGCATTCGCCGCGATGCCGATGGTCGACTGCTGCTGGGCAGCCTGGGCAATGGCAATCAAAAGCCGGCCTGGTTTCTCAAGGCCTGGGCTGATCGCGTTCAGCAACATTACTTTCCGTACCTGAACAAGGTCGAGTGGGAGTGCACCTGGACGGGATGCATCGATTTCACCCCCGATCACCTGCTGCGCATGTTCGAGCCTGCACCAGGACTGGTCGCCATGACCGGTTACAACGGGCGGGGCAACACAACAGGTACGGTTGTGGGCAAAGCATTCGCCGATTACCTGTGCACCGGCAACGTCAATATCCTCCCCATCCCCTTCGTACCCATGCAACCGCTGTCGGCAATCGGTCTGCGCAGCTCGTTGTATGAAGCCGGGTTTTCCCTGTACCACGCAGGCCAGTGCCTGCGCATCGTGATATGAGCGGAAAAACCCTGCATTCAGCGGCGGGTTTTTCTCGCGTCCACTAACCTCAATTGGTGCGTCCCGTAGCGCGGCCGCACCGGTGGTGTGCAGTTCGGTGACGCACCCTGTAACAACAGGGTTGTACAGCTTCGGGTGGTGCGGTTGCTCGGCTTATTGAGTGAGGTTGCTCTTTTTTGCGTGACGGGTTGCACCTTGCGTGGTTTAGACGGTTGCACGCCCGGTAAAAAAGGGCTGAAAACAGTCGCATAGCAACAAAATGGTGAGTTTTCTTAGAATAAAAAACCGATGGCACGCCACTTGCTCACAGCAACTCTGTGGTCGCAGTGCTAATTAAAAAAACCTAGGAGCACCAACTCATGTCGCAGACGTTTTACAGGAAAGGCTTTCTGGCACTCGCAGTGGCTAGCGCACTGGGTGCAGCTTCTTTCGCACAGGCTGATGTGAAGATCGGCGTTGCTGGTCCGATGACGGGCGCAAACGCCTCGTTCGGTGAGCAATACATGAAGGGCGCGCAGGCCGCTGCCGATGCAATCAACGCTGCGGGCGGCATCAACGGAGAGAAAATCGCACTGACCGCATACGACGATGCTTGCGAACCTAAACAGGCCGTCGCCGTTGCCAACAAGGCAGCTTCCGACAAAGTCGCTGGCGTTGTTGGCCACTTCTGCTCTTCGTCGACCATCCCTGCTTCGGAAGTCTATGACGAAGCAGGCATCATCGCGATCACCCCAGGTTCGACTAACCCAATCGTTACCGAGCGCGGCCTGAACGCCATGTTCCGTATGTGCGGCCGTGATGACCAGCAAGGCATCGTCGCTGGTGACTACATCGTTGACGTGCTCAAAGGCAAGAAAATCGCCGTCATCAACGACAAAGACACCTACGGCAAAGGCCTGGCAGATGCGACTGCCAAGCAGCTCACCAAGCGTGGCGTGAAACCGGTTCTGGAAGAAGGTCTGACCCGTGGCGAGAAAGACTTCAGCGCCCTGGTCACAAAGATCCGTTCGGTGGGCGCTGACGTAGTGTACTTCGGCGGCCTGCACCCGGAAGCCGGTCCACTGGTTCGCCAACTGCGTGAGCAGGGCCTGAAAGACGTGAAATTCATGTCCGACGACGGCGTTGTCACCGACGAACTGGTCACCACTGCGGGCGGCGCTCAGTACGTTGACGGCGTCTACATGACCTTCGGCGCTGACCCGCGCATGCTGCCAGACAGCAAGGCAGTGGTAGACCAGTTCCGCAAGTCCGGTTACGAGCCTGAAGGCTACACGTTGTACGCCTACGCTTCGGTTCAGGCCCTGGCCGCTGGCTTCAACGGCGCCAAGTCGAACAAAGGCGAAGACGCAGCCAAGTTCCTGAAAGCGCATCCGGTCAAAACCGTGATGGGCGAGAAGTCCTGGGACAGCAAAGGCGATTTGAAAGTCTCCGACTACGTGGTTTACCAGTGGGACAAAGAAGGTAAATACCACCAGCTCGAAAAGCAGAAGTAAGTTGAGCGTTTAGTCGGCCCGCGGTGTGCGCGAGGTTGGACTCACGCACTTAGCTGTCCGGTTAATGGGGTCTGTCACCTCGGCGGCCCGTTGATTTCTTCTGTTGTCATACGCGTCCGTCCCGCGACACCTCACGAGGGTGCGCGCGGGCCGGTAGCACCGTGGCCTTTCAAGTTCGTGAGCGTGCGTGATGGATGGTATTTTTCTGCAACAAATGATCAACGGCCTGACCCTCGGTTCGGTCTACGGCCTGATCGCCATCGGCTACACGATGGTGTACGGCATCATCGGCATGATCAACTTCGCCCACGGCGACGTGTACATGATCTCCGCTTACCTGGCGGCAATAGGTCTTGCGGTCCTGTCGTTCTTCGGTGTTGAGTCCTTTCCCTTCCTGATTCTCGGCACACTGATCTTCACCATCGTGGTGACCGGTGTATATGGCTTCGTCATCGAGCGAGTGGCTTACAAGCCTCTGCGCAACTCGACCCGTCTGGCGCCGCTGATCAGTGCCATCGGTATTTCCCTGATCCTGCAGAACTACGCACAAATCGCCCAAGGCCCACGGCAACAGGGTGTTCCGACGATGCTTGAAGGCGCACTGCGCTTCGACATTGGCACCGGTTTCGTGCAGATCACCTACACCAAAATCTTCATCCTCATCGCCGCATTCGTTGGCATGGGCGTGCTGACCTACATCATCAAGTACACCAAGCTGGGGCGGATGTGCCGTGCCACGCAGCAGGATCGCAAGATGGCGTCGATTCTGGGGATCAACACTGACCGGGTGATTTCCTACGTGTTCATCATCGGTGCTGCCATGGCTGCTTTGGCTGGCGTGCTGATCACCATGAACTACGGCACGTTCGACTTCTTCGCAGGCTTCGTGATTGGCATCAAGGCCTTCACTGCTGCGGTATTGGGCGGGATTGGTTCATTGCCGGGCGCGATGCTCGGGGGCTTGATTCTCGGGGTTGCCGAGTCGCAATTCTCGGGGCTGATCAACTCTGATTACAAAGACGTGTTCAGTTTCGGCCTGTTGGTAGTGATCCTGATTTTCCGTCCTCAAGGCCTGCTGGGTCGCCCACTCGTGGCGAAGGTATAAGTATGTCCGCACCTATCAAACCCATCGACATCAAACAAAGCCTCATCGACGCCGTCATCGCCGGCCTGCTGTCGCTGATCGTCTTCGGTCCCATTGTCGGCGTTGTGCTCGACGGCTACGGCTTCAACCTGCAACCCACCCGCGTGGCCGTACTGGTCGGCGTGGTGATGGTCGGTCGGTTGCTGCTCAGCCTGTTCATGCAGACGCCTAAAGGTGTGGCCATCGCGCAGAGTTTCGAAAGCTCGAGCTCTGGCGTGCATGTGTTGGCGCCTGATTACAAATCGCGCCTGCGCTACATCATTCCGGCCATGATCGTGATCGCCATCATCTTCCCGGTGTTCGCCGACAAATACGTGCTGACGGTGGTGATCCTCGGGCTGATTTACGTGTTGCTGGGCCTGGGCCTCAACATCGTGGTCGGTCTGGCCGGTCTGCTTGATCTGGGTTACGTGGCGTTTTACGCCATTGGCGCCTACGGCCTGGCGCTGGGTTATCAGTATCTGGGGCTGGGTTTCTGGTCGGCGTTGCCGCTGGCGGCGATCGCTGCTGCGCTGGCGGGCTGTATTCTGGGTTTTCCGGTGTTGCGCATGCACGGCGACTACCTGGCGATCGTGACGCTGGGCTTCGGTGAAATCATCCGTCTGGTGCTCAACAACTGGCTGTCGTTCACGGGCGGTCCGAACGGCGTGGCAGTCCCTGCACCGACGATTTTTGGCCTGGAGTTTGGCCGTCGCGCCAAAGATGGCGGCATCCCGATTCATGAATATTTCGGCTTCGATTACAACCCGGATCTCAAATTTATCTTCATCTACGCGGTGCTGTTTCTGGTCGTTCTGGCTGTGCTGTACGTCAAGCATCGCCTCACCCGCATGCCGGTGGGGCGCGCATGGGAAGCGCTGCGTGAGGACGAAATCGCTTGCCGCTCCATGGGCCTGAACCACGTGCTGGTAAAACTCTCGGCGTTCACCATCGGCGCCTCCACCGCAGGCCTGGCGGGCGTGTTTTTCGCCAGCTACCAGGGCTTCATCAACCCGACCTCGTTCACTTTCTTTGAGTCGGCGTTGATTCTCGCCATCGTCGTGCTGGGTGGAATGGGCTCGACGGTCGGCGTGGTGATCGCTGCGTTCGTGCTGACCGTTGCGCCTGAGTTGTTGCGCAGCTTCGCCGAGTACCGCGTGCTGCTGTTCGGCATCCTGATGGTGCTGATGATGATCTGGCGTCCACGTGGCCTGATCCGTATCAGTCGTACCGGCGTGCGTCCACGCAAGGGCGTGCTGATTAAAGCGGAGGGTGTGCGATGAGCGACGAAATCGTTTTGTCCGTCGAGAACCTGATGATGCATTTCGGTGGCATCAAGGCACTCAGCGACGTCAGCCTCAAGGTCCGTCGCAATTCCATCTTCGCCTTGATCGGCCCCAACGGCGCGGGGAAGACCACAGTCTTCAACTGCCTCACCGGTTTCTACAAAGCCACGGGTGGGCGCATCAATCTGCACACGCGCGGCACCACCACCAATGTGATAAAGCTGTTGGGCGAGCCGTTTCACGCGGCTGACTTCGTATCGCCGCGCAGTTTCGCCAGCCGCGTGTACTACAAAATGTTCGGCGGTACGCACCTGGTGAACCGCGCAGGCCTGGCGCGCACGTTCCAGAACATTCGCCTGTTCAAGGAGATGTCGGTCATCGAGAACCTGCTGGTGGCGCAGCACATGTGGGTCAACCGCAACATGCTGGCCGGTATCCTCAACACCAAGGCCTACCGCAAGGCCGAAGAAGACGCCATGAACACGGCCTTCTACTGGCTCGAAGTGGTCGATCTGGTGGACTGCGCCAACCGCTTGGCCGGTGAGCTGTCCTACGGGCAGCAACGCCGTCTGGAGATCGCTCGCGCCATGTGCACGCGTCCGCAAGTGATCTGCCTGGACGAACCGGCCGCCGGTCTCAACCCGCAGGAAACCGAAGCGCTGAGCGGGATGATCCGTCTGCTGCGCGACGAACATGACATGACCATCGTGCTGATCGAACACGACATGGGCATGGTCATGGGGATTTCCGACGATATCGTCGTACTCGACCACGGCAACGTGATTGCCATGGGCGGGCCGGAGCAGATTCGCAACGATCCAAAAGTGATCGCCGCGTACCTGGGCGCTGATGAAGAGGAATTGGTATGAGCAAGCCGATCCTCGAATTGAAAGAGATCGACGTGTATTACGGGCCGATTCAGGCCCTGAAGAAAGTCTCGCTGCACATTGATGAGGGCGAGACCGTCAGCCTGATCGGCTCCAACGGCGCGGGCAAATCCACGCTGCTGATGTCTATCTTCGGCCAGCCAAGGGCTGCCAGCGGGCACATCATCTATCAAGGGATCGACATCACCCACAAGTCGTCGCATTACATCGCGTCCAACGGCATCGCGCAGTCGCCGGAAGGCCGCCGCGTGTTCCCTGACATGTCGGTGGAAGAAAACCTGTTGATGGGCACCATTCCGATCGGCGATAAGTTTGCCGGTGAAGACATGCAGCGCATGTTCGATCTGTTCCCGCGTCTCAAGGAGCGCCGCAACCAGCGCGCCATGACCATGTCGGGCGGGGAGCAACAAATGCTGGCGATTGCCCGCGCTTTGATGAGTCGCCCCAAGCTGTTACTGCTGGACGAACCGAGCCTCGGTCTGGCGCCGATCATCGTGAAGCAGATCTTCTCCACGTTGCGTGAGCTGGCCAAGAGCGGCATGACCATCTTTCTCGTCGAGCAGAACGCCAACCACGCGCTCAAGCTCTCAGACAGGGCCTACGTGATGGTCAATGGTGAGATTCGTCTGACAGGCACCGGTCAGGAATTGCTGACCAACGATGAAGTGCGAAACGCTTATCTCGGCGGTCATTGATTCACACAAAAACGCCATCGCCGCACAGACGCCCTGAGTGAATTTCACTCGGGGCGTTGTTTTTTCACAATTGTGGAAAACAATTTTGAAAGGGTGCCAAAGCGCGACATAAAGTCGCTGCAAATGGTTGTTTTGTCACGGTTTCGACTTGTTCAGTTTTACTGTGGAACCGGCTGTGAATAAGTTGGGAGTACTTGGCTGAAAGCCTTGATCGGCATGGGCTGTAGCGTTTCGGCTAAATTATGATCAGTCATTTCAGGCGATATTTCGATGGGGTTTGTCAACGCGCTGCAGACTGTTTTTTTATACAGGTCTAAGATGATGTTCTCCTGTGGATAAGTCTGTGTGCAACCATTGGAAAGACCCCCGCAGACAGCGCAATCTGTGCCTTGCAGCCCGGTTTCCTGTCCGACCGTCCAGGGCTGACCGTAATTTCGCCGCAGATTGGTTTCAGCAGGTCAAGTAAAAATTCCCACTGATCGCGCGCAAGCCGTGTATGACAAGGGCTGGGCTTTTTCGAGTTGCCCCCAGAGACTGTGGGCCTGACTGTGGATAAGGTGGGCAAAACTGTCCGCAGCCCCGATGGCATAAGGCTTTGGTTGGTCTGTATGTTTTTTGTACAGGTTGGGTGTTTGTGTGCAGCCTTGATGGGACCGCTTGCCCCTGAGCCCTGTGCGCGGGCATTCTTCAGAACTTTCTTGCGCGTGACTTTGATCAACCGCGTCCATTGCTTATTCATGATCCCGCAGCCCCCTTAATAAGGAGAACGAAATGACGTCTACCGTGTTCATTACCGGCGCTACATCTGGATTTGGCGAAGCCTGCGCGCGTCGTTTTGCACAGGCTGGCTGGTCTCTGGTGTTGACTGGCCGTCGTGAAGATCGCCTGAGCGCGTTGAGCGCCGAGCTGTCGAAACACACCAAGGTGCACACGTTGGTGCTGGACGTACGTGATCGTGCGGCCATGGAGGCCGCCATCGACGGTTTGCCGGCTGAGTTCGCCACGATTCGCGGCCTGATCAATAACGCTGGGCTGGCGCTGGGCATCGACCCTGCGCCTAAATGCGATCTGGATGATTGGGACACGATGATCGACACCAACGTCAAAGGTCTGGTCTACACCACACGTTTACTGCTCTCGCGGTTGATTGCCCACGGCCGGGGCGCCAGCATCGTCAACCTGGGTTCGGTGGCGGGTAATTATCCGTACCCGGGCGGCAATGTTTACGGCGGCACAAAGGCGTTCGTGGGGCAATTCTCCCTGAATCTGCGAAACGACCTGGTCGGCACCGGTGTGCGCGTGACCAACCTTGAGCCGGGCCTTTGCGAAAGCGAGTTTTCGCTGGTGCGTTTCGGTGGGGACAAATCCAAGTACGACGCAACTTACGCGGGCGCCGAGCCTATCCAGCCGCAAGACATCGCCGACACGATCTTCTGGATCATGAACACCCCGGCGCACGTCAACATCAACAGCCTGGAACTGATGCCGGTCAGCCAGACCTGGGCCGGTTTCGCAATCGACCGCAGCCGCGGTTGATACACCGCGAACGAGTTCGCTCCTACCGGGACGCGTCGGCGTCTTTGAAGTACTGCGCCAACCCGATGTAGCAGGTGGCGAGGTGGTAAGGCGTGGTGGACGGCATGTCGTTGCGGCTGACCTTGCCATCGCTGTCCAGGCACTCGTTCCAGCCGCTTGGGTGCAGGAAGTGTTCTTGCAGCGCAGTAAGTTGTCGGCTCAGCAGATCAAGGCTGTCAGGGCGCAAGGTCAGGGCGCGCAGATACTCTGCCTGCGCCCAGATGCGTTGCGTACCGTCTTTCATCGACCCGTCGACTTCAAGCATGGCGGCCACAGCCCCGGTCTGCTGATTGACCCCCTGCTGCTCGGCGTGGGCGAAGGCAGTCGTCAACGACAGGTGCAGTGGGCTATTGCGCAAACGAGCAGACGATTCAAGCAGGTAGAACCATTCAAACTGATGCCCTGGCTCGGACCAGTTATCCACAGCGTCCAGCGGTTTTTCCAGCATCACCCCATGCTCGACATCCACAAAGCGCCGCTGCATGCCTGTAATCAATGCATCCAGTGCAGCAAGCGTTTGCGGGTCCTCGCGCACTTCTACGGTGGCCAGAAACGCTTCGGCCAGGTGCATCAGCGGGTTCTGCAAAGGCCCGGCATTGAGCGGCGACCAGTCTTCAGCCAGCAAGGCTTCGTAGAGCCCGTCACCATCGGCGAAGCGTTCAGCGACGACGTTCAGTGCAGCGTTGAGGGTCGACTCCACAAGCGGCTCACGCACTTTGGCCCAGTAATGGGCACAGGCGAACACGATAAACGCGTGGGTGTAGAGATCTTTGCGACGGTCTAGCGGTGCGCCCTGCGGATCGATGCTGTAGAACCAGCCGCCATGCTCGGCATCGTGAAAATGGCGTTGCAAGGATCGGAATAGCGCGGCCGCACGCGTGGCGGCTTCAGGCACCGAGGGGTTATTGATCAGGCTGGAGAAAAGAAACAACTGTCGCGCGCAGGCCATTGCTCGATAGCGCTGCGGGGGCAGCGGCTGGTGCGCCGCATCGACGGCCTCGTGTGGCAGCGCGAGCTCTGCGTTCCAGCCAGCGCGCAGCCACATCGGCACGATCACTTGCATGAAATGCTGGTGCACGGCAGTGAAAGCGACGTGCAGTGTCGACTTGTCGTAAGGAGCGGTGTCAGGCATCGAATAGGCGCCACGGCAGGGGTAAATTGCGCGACATGGTAGCAGGAGGGCAGTAGGTGGTGTATTTCGTGGATCGCTGTTAACCCATTGCGAGCAAGCTCCCTCCACGGCCTTCGGTCCGAAGCATGTCTATGGCTCGACACCGTTTTTGTGGGAGGGAGCTTGCTCGCGAAAGCGGTCGGTCAGTCAACGTATTCGTGTCAGACACACCGCAATCGCGGGCAAGCGCGCTCCTGCAGTGGTGAAATCAACCAGCGAACAACCAGACACCTGCGGCAGCCGCCAGCGCACCAGCCACTCGCACCAATGGCGCAGCAGCGGTTGGCAAGAACCGCACCAATGCGTAACCCGCAGCATGCAGCGCAGCGGTAGCAGCCACGAACCCTGCTGCATAGCCCCAAGGGCTGGACATCTCCGGCAACTCAAGGCCATGCGCCACGCCGTGGAACATCGCGAACAGCGCTGTCGCAGTCACTGCCATGAACAATGGAGGACGTACCGCCAGTGCTACCGCCAGCCCCAGCGCAAACACCGACGCCGCGATCCCGCTTTCCAGGCCTGGCAGGTCCATCCCTTCGAAGCCCAGCAGCCCGCCGATCAACATAGTCCCCACGAACGTGCACGGCAGGACCCAGCGTGCAGCGCCTTTTTGTTGCGCAGCCCACAAGCCCACCGCAACCATTGCCAGCAAGTGATCGAGGCCGCCCAGTGGATGGCTGATACCCGCGATCAGGCCGCTTTCGTCGTGACCCGGATGGGCGAAGGCCATTGCCGGAACCAGCAACAGAGCCAGCACACTGACGGCTTTTTGAACATTCATGAACACACTCCTTGAGGTAGCTTGAGGTAGACGGATCAGGCGGCTTCGGTCAGCAAACCCTGACGCTCGATGAACGCGATGATGGCTTCCAGGCCTTGCCCGGTTTTCTGATTGCTGAACACGAACGGCTTGTCGCCGCGCATCTTCCTGGTGTCGCGGTCCATCATTTCCAGCGACGCACCCACCAGGGGGGCGAGGTCGACCTTGTTGATCACCAGCAAGTCGGATTTGCAGATCCCGGGCCCGCCCTTGCGCGGCAACTTGTCGCCTGCCGAGACGTCGATCACATAGATGGTCAGGTCAGACAGCTCCGGGCTGAAGGTCGCAGACAGGTTGTCACCGCCCGATTCGACGATGATCAGATCCAGCCCCTCGAAGCGTCGATTCAACTGATCAACGGCCTCCAGGTTGATCGAAGCGTCCTCGCGGATCGCCGTGTGCGGACAGCCACCGGTTTCCACGCCAATGATGCGTTCTGGCGCCAGGGCTTCGTTGCGCACCAGAAAGTCGGCGTCTTCACGGGTGTAGATATCGTTGGTCACGACGGCCAGGTTGTAGCGGTCGCGCAAGGCCAGGCACAGCGCAAGGGTGAGGGCGGTTTTGCCGGATCCGACCGGACCGCCGATACCGACGCGCAAAGGTTGGCTGTTCATTGAATATTCTCCGTTGATCTTTTTATGCACAGTGATCTGTGATGCGTAGGCAGTCAGGACCGAAACAGTCGGCTGTATTGGCGCTCGTGGGCCATGCTCGCCAGTGCCAGGCCCCATGGCGCGCCGCCGATGTGACGAGGGTCCTGGTCGGTGGCGCATTGTTGTGCCCGTTGCAGCAGTGGCAATAATTCGCTGGTGAGCCTTTGCGCGGCCTGCTGGCCCAGCGGCAGCGTCTTCATCAGCACCGCCAATTGGTTTTCCAGCCAACTCCATAACCACGCCGCCAGTGCATCCTGAGGGCTGATCCGCCAGGCACGTGCGGCCAATGACCAGCACAAGGCCAGATGCGGCTCGTCCACCGGCTCAAGAAAACTTCGCGCCGGCGGGTCCATTTCGGGCAGGCCAATCAGCAGTTGGCGCAACGAATAGCCCATCTGCCGGCTCTCCAGATGCAGTTCCCGGGTTTCTCGGCTGGCGCGGTGTTCTTCGCTCAGTCGCAGCAATTGCGCCCAGTCATCGTCAGCGGCGGCGGTGCAGTGGGCCAGCAACAAGGGTGCTTCGAAGCGGGCCAGATTGAGCAACAACTGATCGCCAATCCAGCGGCCGGCGGTGGCTGGGTCAGTGACTATCGATTGCTCGACGGCCATTTCCAGCCCTTGTGAGTAGCTGTAACCACCAATGGGCAACTGCGGGCTGGCCAGGCGCAAAAGCGCCCAGGCGCTGTTCATATTCGTACGCCGAAGTGGTGAATCTTGGGCGCGTAGTTAAAGTCTTCCTCACCAGCGCGCGAATGATGATGCCCGCCACCATAAGCCCCGTGCTCGGGCGAAAACGGCGCTTCGATGGATTCTGTGTTCGCACCCAGTTGGTCAAGCATGGCCTTGAGCACATAGTCATCGAGCAGACGCAGCCAGCCATCACCCACTTGCAGTGCAACGTGGCGATTGCCCAAGTGATAGGCGGCGCGGGTGAGTTCGTAGGTGCTGCTGCAGGTGACATGCATCAGTTGTTCGGGGCGAGCGCAGACGCGCACGATGCGTCCGTCTTCAGCCTTGAGAAAGTCGCCATCGCGCAGCGGTGGTTGTCCGCGCTCCAGGAACAGCCCGACGTCCTCGCCTTCTGCACTGAAGCAGCGCAAGCGGCTCTTGCTGCGAGCTTCGAAATTCAGGTGCAGCTCGGCAGCCCATTCGGCGCAAGGTTCTACTCTTTGGTGGATCACCAGCATCAGAAAGCTTCCAGCTATGAGCGATGCATTAGCCAGAGCAAGGTGCTTGCCAACAGAGAAACCTGTAGGAAACTGCCTACATTGGGTGCGTGTTGATGAAACGCCTTATGGTGAAGCGCGTTAATTTGGTGCGCCGGATCGGCGGGTGCGCAGCTTTGGGGCGTCGCTAGGTGCGGCTCAGACTACTCGGTGCTGCCCAACCCCTGCCAACGCTTGGCGCCGATAAAGATGAAGCGCAATTGCTGGGTGATTTTCGCCCGCGGGGTCAGGTGCTCGGCCAATGTGGGCGGTGGCGGGTCGATTAGTTCAGGGAGCATGGCGAACACGCTTTTCACCACCAGATCGGCCATGACAGCCAGGTCGTTGGTGTTGAGGTGCTGAAATTTGGGCATCGACGCCAGGTCGACTGTGAGGTCGGCGATGATCGCTTCGCGCAACGCCCCCAGCGCCTGTCGGACCTTGAGCGACCCGCCGTACTGCTCGCGCGCTAAAAATAAAAACTGCGATCGATTGGCGGCGACGTCATCAAGGAAGATCCGGACCGACGCATCGATGATGCCGGTTGCCAGGGAATCAGTGCGTCTGACGCGGCGGATGGTCTGCCGAAATGTCTGTCCCACCTCGCTGACGAGCGCCAGCCCCAAGTGGTCCATGTCATCGAAGTGACGATAAAACCCGGTTGGCACGATACCCGCTGTCTTCGCCACTTCACGCAAGCTCAGGCTGCCAAACCCGCGGCCGCTGTCCATCAGACCTCTGGCTGCGTCGAGTAAAGCGTGGCGGGTTTGTTGTTTCTGTTCGGCACGAGGCAGCATGGGGCGGGCAGAGTTCTGGCTGGGCGTTACGCTGCACTCTAGCAAATGCGCTTGCGCGGCGTCGAACCCGGTTTCGCCCGGCAAAGGCGGCGAGCCCAAGACGCTAAAACGCAAAAGCCCGGCGCAGTGGCCGGGCATCTTCGGTGGTGCTCGATGGGGTCACGACACTCGCTGGTACTGCTGGACCAAACGGTCTGGCCCGTTATCGGCAACGCGCTGGTATTGCTGGACCAGTTTGCCGTCTTCAACGAGGGTCGGCAGTTCTGTCTGATGACTTCCCTTCATCTCGCCAAGGACCGGCTGTTCGCTGGCAGGCAGTGCAAAGGCGCTCGTGGCAAGCAGGGACAGGATCAGACTAAGCAGTACTTGGCGTTTCATAATTGAGTGGCTCCCCGGAAGGGCTTTTAAAGAACATGCAGGCGATGATACAGGGGGCTTGGCGATACCCAAGTTCATAGACGTGATGGTCACAATCGACACAAATGATGCTGCGGGCAAGGCCATGCAGATCAAGGCCTGCACTGTCTTTTCAATGAGAGGGACGGGGTCCTGAACAGTGTCTTCACCGATGTGTGGAACCACCGATGAATCGCGGGGTATCGAAAACTTTCGAGATCAATCAAACCCCTACAGCTTTTACCAGTCGAAGCGCTAAGACGTTTGCGACACGCCTGGGATGGTGTGTCGGTATTTGGGGAGAACACGCAATGACGCGTAGCCGTAAGATTTTTGCCTGGACGGGCGCCATTCTGGTGCTGCTGATTGCCATCCTGATCATTGTAATCGCCACGTTTGACTGGAACAGGATCAAGCCGACACTCAATGAGAAGGTGTCAGAAGCATTGCACCGACCGTTCGCTATCAACGGCAATCTGGCAGTGAACTGGAGCCGGGAGCCCGAAGAAGGCGGCTGGCGCGCATGGATACCGTGGCCGCGCATGTCGGCTGAAGACATCACGCTGGGTAACCCGGAGTGGTCCAAGACCCCGCAAATGGTCACTCTCAAACGCATCGAGTTTCGTTTGTCGCCGCTCCCGCTGCTGACGCAGACCATCTCCATCCCCCGGATCGATCTGACAGAGCCCGATGCAAAGCTTGAGCGCCTGGCAGATGGCCGCGCCAACTGGGTGTTCGATTTCCCGAAAAGCGACCCGAATGCCGAACCTTCGAAGTGGGTCATGGACATTGGCTCAATCAAGTTCGACAAGGGGCTGGTGGGTTACAACGACCAAAAACTGAATACCCAGATTGATGTGGTAATCGATCCGCTGGGCAAGCCGATTCCGTTCAGCGACATCGTGGGCAGCGGTGAAGCGAAGAAGGTTCAGGACAAGGGCGCATCGGCGCAGGACTACGCGTTTGGCTTTACGGCGAAAGGTCAGTACCACGGGCAGAAGCTCAACGGCAGCGGCAAGGTCGGTGGACTGCTGGCGCTGAAGGACGCCGCACTGCCGTTTCCAGTGCAGGCCGATGTGAGTGCAGGAAAAACGCGCGTCGCAGTGGCGGGTACGGTGACCGATCCGCAAAATCTTGGTGAGCTTGATCTTCGCTTGAAGCTGTCTGGCGACAGCCTGGGCAACTTGTATCCGCTGACTGGCGTGACACTGCCGGATTCGCCGCCGTATTCCACGGACGGTCGTTTGATCGCACATTTGCACGACGCTGCCGGCGCTTCGTTCAAGTACCAAGGCTTCAACGGCAAGATCGGTGACAGTGACATTCACGGCGATTTGAGCTTCGTCGCCAGCCAGCCGCGTCCCAAGCTGACCGGGGCGCTGGTTTCCAATCAACTGCTGATGGCCGACCTCAAGCCGCTGATCGGTGCCGACTCCAACGCGGAACAGAAAAGCCGTGGTGGTGCGAGCAAACAACCCGCTGACAAAGTGCTGCCAGTCGAAGAATTCAAGACTGACCGCTGGAGCGCAATGGATGCCGACGTTGAGCTCACCGGCAAGAAAATCGTACAAAGCGCAGATCTGCCATTCAGCGATTTGTACACCCACGTGGTGCTCGATAACGGCCAGCTAAGCCTTGAGCCGCTGCGATTCGGCGTGGCCGGCGGCAAGCTTGATGCGGATATTCGCCTGAACGGTCGCGTGCAACCGCTTGAAGGCCGGGCAAAGTTGAGCGCGCGTAACTTCAAGCTCAAGCAACTGTTCCCGACGTTCGAGCCCATGAAAACCAGCTTCGGCGAGTTGAATGGCGACGCCGACATCAGCGGCAGGGGGAATTCGGTTGCAGCGCTGTTGGGCAGCTCCAACGGTGAGTTGAAGATGTTGGTCAACGATGGTGCGGTCAGTCGCAGCCTGATGGAAATTGCGGGTCTGAACGTCGGTAATTACGTAGTAGGCCGCCTGTTCGGCGACAAAGACGTGAAAATCAACTGCGCGGCCACGAGCCTCGGCATCAAGGACGGTTTGGCTACCACCAAGTTGTCGGTGTTCGATACCGAGAACGCGATCATTTACATCGACGGCACCGCGAACCTCAAGACAGAGCAACTGGACATGAAAATCACACCGGAATCGAAAGGGTTCCGGGTGTTCTCACTGCGCTCGCCGCTTTATGTGCGCGGCGCGTTCGCCAAGCCCAGTGCAGGTGTCGAGTCCGGGCCGCTGCTCCTTCGCGGCGCCGGGATGGTGCTTCTGGGCGCAACCGTTGGGCCAGCGGCAGCCTTGCTCGCATTGGTCGCACCGAGCAGTGGCGATCAAAACCAGTGCGCGCCATTGCTGGAGCAGATGCGCTCGGGCAAAGCGCCGAAGACGGTTAAGTAACACCTGGGCCGGTTGGTGTGTTTGAGACGCTAACCGGCAGTGAACCCCGAGTGTGTGGTGTTACAGGTGCACTGAGGCGTCCGGTTTCAGGACTGCTGCGCAGCCCATCGCGGCCTCGCGTTGCTCGTGCGCTCCTACAGGGATTGCGGCGTCTTCGGGTATTTGATTCTGCCGCAGGCGTAGGAGCGGGTGGGCGGCATCCCGACTTGCCTGCGAAGCTGTGGGCACCAGAAATAAGTCGACGCGCACAAAAAAGCCAGGACACAGGTCCTGGCTTTTGCGTGACGGCGAAGAGAATCAGACGCCGTCTAGCAGGTCGGCCATGTCGTCGGCGTGCTCTTCTTCCTGTTCCAGGATTTCTTCGAACAGGCGGCGTGTGGTCGGGTCCTTGTCGCCGATGTACTGGATGATCTCGCGATAGCTGTCGATGGCGATACGCTCTGCCACCAGGTCTTCGGTGATCATCTCTTTAAGCGTGTTGCCTGCAACGTACTGCGCGTGCGAGTTTTTCGACAGCAGGTCCGGGTTGAGTTCCGGCTCGCCACCCAATTGCACAATACGTTCGGCCAGCTTGTCGGCGTGCTGAGCCTCTTGGGTTGCATGCTCCAGAAACTCCTCGGCAGCGACGTGGGCTTTTACACCCTTGGCCATGTAGTAATGGCGTTTGTAGCGCAGAACGCACACCCACTCAGTGGCCAGCGACTCGTTCAGCAGGCGCAAGATGGTTTCACGGTCGGCGCTGTAGCTCTCAGTCACCGCACCATTTTCCACGTTTTGGCGCGCTCGCTGGCGCAGTTCACTCACACTCGATAGTTCGGTCATCATCAATCTCCAAGGCTAGTCCGGTTATCCCGTCGCGCTCTAAATGCGTCAGCGTTTTACCTCGGTAACTGACGCCCGGCATGATCGGGTCTTATGGTGTGAGTAGTGCAGCGACTGAAAAGTTTTATCGGATTTATCCATGGGACCCGATGGAATAATTCAACGAAACGAGGGCGTGCGGTCGTGGTCACAAGCAGGAGACTGAAAATTCAATGGAGAGCACGCATGCTTAAGTTTCTTGGTGGTACCGTCGGCATCATTTTCATCATTGGCCTGATCGTGGTGATTGCCCTGTTCAAGCTGGTGTTCTAAACGACTGCGACACCCATGAAAAAGCCCGACGAGTCGGGCTTTTTTTGTACCTGTGTCGAACCGGATTTACATCGCGCGTTCGTTGGCGTCGCGTTGTTCGCAGGTCATGAAACCCTTGCTGTTGACGCGACCGTTGTTGTCGAACGTCACGTAGTAAGGCTGCTGATGGCCTTCGCGATTGAGGACGTAGTTGTTGCAAGTCCCTGGATGCGCCTTGCGCTGAACAGTGGTCGATGGTGAGCCGCCAATGGTCAGGACCTGTTCTTTGGTCATGCCTTCTTCGACTTGCTTAACCAATGGCTGGTTGCGATAGGTCACGTAGTCCACCGGGTTTGGCGCTGTAGTCGAAGCACAACCTGCCAACGCGGCTACCGCAAACACGACTGCCAAGGATCGCTTGTACATAAGGTAACTCCAGAGAAAGAGCCACTCATTGGCCCGATGCTCTTATGAGCATCGGGCAGATGAAAGAGTTCGATTGAATTGATGGCGATGGGGCATTACGTTCGTTTGTCATCTCGCCGGTTTCAACTAGCGTTTGCTGGAGTGGGTCGCCATTGCCACTTGCCTGTGAGGACGTCGATACATCCGCTGCATTGTTCTGCTTGGCTTCGCGGGCAAGACTCGCTCCACAAACAATCCAGCGCTCTGCGATGAGGAACCCGCCCTATGAGCCAAGAGCAGGCCACGCGTTATCCGATTGTGCTGGTGCCGGGACTATTGGGGTTTGTGAAACTGGTGGTTTATCCGTACTGGGTCGGCATGGTGCCGGCGCTGCGGCGGGGCGGTGCGACGGTTATCCCGGTCATGGTCTCGGCAATGAATTCATCCGAGATCAGGGGCGAACAGTTGCTCGGCCGCATTGACGAGATCCTGCGTGAAACAGGTGCCGCCAAGGTCAATCTCATCGGTCACAGCCAAGGTGCCCTGACCATTCGTTACGCGGCAGCCAAGCGTCCCGATCTGATCGCGTCGGTGACGTCAGTCGCAGGGCCTAACCATGGCTCGGAACTGGCTGACTTCTTCGAGTTGCGTTTCCCTCGTCATACAGCGCGTGGCCGTCTGCTCAACGCTGCATTGCTGTTTGTCGGCTGGGTCATGCACAGGCTCGACACCGGCTATCGCGGCACCCGACTGCCCACCGATCTCGACGCCGCACACCACTCGCTCACCACAGCAGGCGTGGCCCTGTTCAACCGTCAGTTTCCTCAGGGGCTGCCCCAGATCTGGGGCGGGCAGGGCGCAGAGCAGGTCAATGGCGTGCGCTATTACTCTTGGTCCGGCACCCTGCAAAAAGGCCGAACCAATCGCGTTTTAAACCTTCTCGACGTCACCCACATAAGCTGCCAAATATTCGCTCGCACGTTCACAAAAGAGCGAGGTCAATCTGATGGCATGGTCGGGCGATTCAGTTCTCACCTGGGCACGGTCATCAGGGATGACTACCCGCTCGACCATTTCGACATCGTCAACCAGAGCCTCGGCCTGGTGGGCAAAGGAGCTAATGCTGTCGCGCTGTTCCTGGAGCATGCCGCGCGCCTCAAAGCCGCCGGTCTTTAACTTTATGAGCCGAAGTTTTTAGTCTGTCGGCGCCAAGATGGTCGTTGAGGAAGTGAAGCGATGAGCGATAAAGAACTGTATGAAATCGAGTACACCCTGGCCGGTGAGCACCATGTCGATCTGATCGAAAACCTCGACGTGCCGATTATTGAAGTGGTTCACGAACTGGCGCTAAAGCACCATGTTGCCGTGGACGATGATCCGCTCGCAGAAGGCGACGTCACTGTTAATCTGCCGCATGTAGCCGGGATCACAGATGTATCGATCCATAGCGTCGAGGTTTCGGACAACGCGTGATGCTGGCGCGCGATTACACCGTTGAGGAGCGTCTCAACGGTGTGGTCCAGCGTTCCGCCAGGATCACGCCTGTCAGGGTCATTGCGCCGCCGAACAGGTGATACAGCGCAAGTTGCTCGCCTAACGCAATGGATGCAATCAGTGCGGTTAACAGAGGTATAAGGTTGAAAAACAGGGTGGTGCGACTCGGTCCGAGAAGGCCGATGGATTTCATCCACAGTAAAGGTGCGAGCATTGATGTCGGGATGCAGGCGTATAGCACCAGCGAAATATTATTGAGATTGAGCCCGGTTTTCTGCGACAGCATGAACAGCGGCAGCAGCACCACAATCGCCACCAGAATCTGCAGGTACAGCAACTGCAATGGCGGCAGCCCCAGCTTCCACTTCTTCAGCAGCGTGCTGTACGTCGCGTACGCCACCGTTGCCACCAGCATCATGAAGTCGCCCATGTTGACGCCGTGCGCCATCAACACTGTGAGGCTGCCCTGCGACACGACAAACAACACGCCCATAAATGACAGCACCGCGCCCACCAGCGCGCCCATCGTCAGGCGGTTGCCCAACGCTGCGATGGACATCGCCAGCGTAACAATGGGCACCAGCGACAAAATGATGCCCATGTTGGTGGCCGTTGTGATCGTCGCTGCGTAATAGGCCAGGCTCTGGTAAATCGCCATCCCCAACACAGCAAGCACCGCAATCTTGCCCAGATTGGGTTTGATGATCGGCCAGTTCCGTAGCACTGGGCGCAGCAGAAACGGGGTGAACAGAAGGCCCGCGAACAACCAGCGGTAGAAACCGATCTCCGCAGGAAAGATGCGCCCAGCGGCAGCTTTGGTGATGACGTTGTTGCCCGCCCAGATAAACACGGTCAGTAGCGGATAGAGATATTGCATGGGGGCAGCCGTTGACAGGTGAGCGCGCATTATCCGCTTGTAGGCAGTGACGTCCAGTCGCCCTTTACTGGCGCGTGTGCACCGTCATTGCCGCTGACATATGCCGCAACAATCCTTGGCTACACTCCTTCAAGGGCCGCAGCCGGGCGGCGATTCTGGAGATGAGTCAATGAAGATGCTGCGTGTTCCCTTGTTGGTCGTGGCTTTGCTGATGTGTGCCCAAGGCTTCGCCGCCACCGCACAACAGAACAAAATGACCACCTGCAATGCTGATGCAAGCGCCAAGTCCTTGAAAGGTGATGAGCGAAAAGCCTTCATGAGCTCCTGTCTTAAAGCCGCTCCTGCGCCTGCCGCGACTCAGCAGGACAAAATGAAAACCTGCAATGCCACGGCCAGCTCCCAGGCCCTGAAGGGCGACGCGCGCAAGAGCTTCATGAGCGATTGTCTCAAGAAGAAATGATTTTCTGACCGGCCTTCCGGCAGTGCTTCTGCGGCTGTAACGCTTTATTTCCCGTGGTTGCCTTCGCTTATCGCACTGGCAATCGCAGCGGCGGCGAGCTCAGGTCGGTCAGGACCTTCGGATCGCTGGTCCTCCACCCAGAACGCTGGCAGACTGCCCACCTCTTCGGGCCGCTCGTTTTGAGGCTGTATGCCAACGTTTTCACCACGTCACGTATTCCTGGCCAGCTGGATCCTCGTCTTTGGCGGCCTTTTGCTGGTCCTCCCGCTTAATCTTCTGCCAAGTCTGCTGGCCGGTTTGCTGGTGTACGAGCTGGTCGACATGCTCACGCCGCAGTTGCAGCGCCTGATCGCCGGAGAGCGCGCCCGCTGGTTGGCGGTGGCATTGCTCGGCACGCTCGTGGTCACTGTGCTGGCGCTGCTGTTTGCGGGTGCGATCAGTTTTTTGCTGCACGAAGCCGAGAACCCTGGCGCCTCGCTGGACAAATTCATGATTCTGGTGGACCGCGCGCGCGGCCAGTTACCGCCGTTCATTGACAGTTACCTGCCCGCCAGTGCAACCGAGTTCCGCGTTTCCCTTGGCGCGTGGCTGGCCAAGCACGTGGGCGAGCTGCAATTACTGGGCAAAGGTGCGGCGCACATGTTCGTCACTCTGTTGATCGGCATGGTGCTCGGCGCGATCATCGCCCTGCAACGGGTGCCGGACGTGACCAAGCGCAAGCCATTGGCGGCCGCGCTGTTCGAGCGTCTGCACCTGCTCAGCCGGGCCTTTCGCAACATCGTCTTCGCGCAGATAAAGATTTCGCTGCTCAACACGGTATTTACCTCGATCTTCCTGGCCGTGGTGCTCCCGTTGTGTGGTGTGCACCTGCCGCTTACCAAAACGTTGATCGTCCTGACCTTTCTGCTGGGCCTGTTGCCGGTGGTGGGTAATTTGATGTCGAACACGCTGATCTTCATTGTCGGCATGTCGCTGTCGATCTGGGTGGCGCTGGCGGCGTTGGGTTATTTGATCGTGATCCACAAGGTCGAGTATTTCCTCAACGCGCGAATCGTCGGCGGGCAGATCAGTGCCAAATCGTGGGAGTTGCTGCTGGCGATGCTGATTTTCGAGGCTGCCTTCGGCCTGCCTGGGGTCGTGGCAGGGCCGATATATTACGCGTATCTCAAGAGCGAGCTGCGCAGGGCTGATTTGGTTTAACGGCAGACTGCTGCCGCTGTTTTTTGATTCTGGCCGAAGGCCGTAGGAGTCTGGCTGCCGACGATCTGCCGGGAGCCGGCAGTAAAATCGCTCACCGCGGTGTGTCAGCTCAAGCTTGGGCCGCTAGGTTTGGGGCTGCTTCGCAGCCCATCGTCAGCAAGCTGGACTCCTACGCACTCCGCGCAGAAGCTTTCAGCCGTACCGCTTCTTCGCTTCAATCGCCAGGCCGCTGCCGATGCTGCCAAAAATATTGCCTTCCACATGACGCGCGTTTGGCAGCATTGCCGATACGCCGTTGCGCAGGGCAGGGATGCCGCTGGAGCCGCCGGTGAAGAACACCGTGTCAACGTCGGTCACCGTCGCGCCAGCGTCCTTGAGCAACGCCGTTACGCTGTCGCGCACGCGCTCGAGCAAGGCATCAATGGCCGACTCGAACAGTGCTCGTGTCAGGTCCACGCTCAAGCCCGCTTCGACCCGATCCATCTCGATCACGCGGTTTTGCGCATGAGTCAGCTCGATCTTGGTTTCTTCGATTTCCATTGCCAACCAATGCCCGGCGCGCTGGTCGATCAGCCTGAACAGGCGATCAATGCCCTGCGTGTCTTCGATGTCGTAGCGCATGCTGCCCAGTGCCAGCTGGGACTTTTGCGAGTAGACCGAGTTGATGGTGTGCCAGGTGGCGAGGTTCATGTGCGTGCTGGTGGGCATGTACGCACCGCTTTTCATGCGGCTGCCGTAACCAAACAATGGCATCACGCCCTGCAGGCTCAGCTGTTTGTCGAAGTCCGTACCGCCAATGTGCACGCCGCCGGTGGCGAGAATATCTTCATGGCGATCATCGTAAAAACGACGGTCCGGCGACAGGCGGACCAGCGAGAAGTCTGACGTACCGCCGCCGATGTCGACGATCAGCACCAGTTCTTCACGCTCAAGTGTGGATTCGTAGTCAAACGCAGCCGCGATGGGCTCGTACTGGAAGGACACGTCCTTGAAGCCGATTTTGCGGGCGACTTCCGCCAGCGTGTCCTCGGCGTCCTGGTCGGCCATGATGTCGTCGTCGACAAAATGCACCGGACGGCCCAGTACCACTTCCTCGAACTCACGACCGGCGGTGGTTTCAGCGCGTTTTTTAAGTTCGCCGATGAACAGCGCCAGCAAGTCTTTGAAGGGCATCGCCGTGCCGAGCACGCTAGTGTCATGCTTGACCAGCTTGGAGCCCAGCAGGCTCTTGAGCGAGCGCATCAATCGGCCTTCGTAGCCTTCCAGGTATTCGTGCAGGGCGAGGCGACCGTACACCGGGCGACGTTCTTCCATATTGAAGAACACCACCGATGGCAGGGTAATCTTGTCGTCCTCCAGCGCGATCATCGTGTCCATCCCCGGTCGCAGCCAGCCGACGGTGGAGTTGGAAGTGCCGAAATCGATACCGCAGGCACGTGCTGGAGTTTGCTTGCTCATGTTCTTTACGTTTCCAGTCAAAAAACGGCCGCGCAGTGTATGCGAGTGTGGGGCGGATGCGTAGCGCGGCACGTCGGTTTATCCGTCGTTATTCTTCTATTTGAGACGTTTGGCTTGAACTGCCGTGATATGCCCCCATTCTCCGTGATAATTCCTACTGTACGCGGCGACTTTGAGCCATGCTTGAAGCCGTGATGTCGCGAGCCAACAAATTTGCAACATCCAGTCCGTCAGGCGTTCTCAATGGATGACGCTGTTCGGAACGGGGCTGGATAATCCGGAATGGGTGATCGTTAGATGGACTTCAAAGACTATTACAAGATTCTTGGCGTGGAGCCGACGGCTGACGACAAGCAGATCAAGACAGCCTATCGAAAACTGGCGCGTAAGTACCATCCCGACGTCAGTAAAGAGAAAGGCGCCGAGGACAAGTTCAAAGAGGCCAACGAGGCGTACGAAGTGCTCAGCAGCGCTGAAAAGCGCGCTGAATACGACGACATTCGTAAATATGGCCAGCAAGGCCGACCGTTCCAGGGGCCGCCAGGCTGGCAGAACCGTGCCGGTGCCGGTGCTGGTGGCTTTGACTCCACAGGTGATTTCTCGGAATTTTTCAGTTCGATTTTCGGTGGTCGGGCTCAGCAGGGCGGTCGTGCACAAAGTAGCGGTCGTCGAGGACAAGATGTGGAAATGGAATTGCCGGTTTTTCTGGAAGAAACCCTGTCGACCGAATCCAAACAGGTCAGCTTCAAGGTTGCGCAGCATAACGCCAGCGGTCAGCGCATGGCCGACGTCACTAAAACACTGAACGTGAAGATCCCTGCGGGCGTGACCGACGGCGAGCGTATACGGCTCAAAGGTCAGGGTGCGCCGGGTATCGGCGGTGCCGAAAATGGCGATCTGTATTTGATTCTGCGTCTTGCCCCGCACCCGAACTTCGATGTGGAAGGCCATGACCTGATCATTACCGTGCCCCTGGCCCCTTGGGAGGCGGCACTGGGCGCCAAGATTGCCGTGCCCACGCTCACCGGCAAGATCAATCTGACCATTCGCCCCGACAGCCAGGCTGGCCAACGCCTGCGGGTCAAAGGCAATGGTTTGATGAACAAGCAGGGGCAGCGTGGCGATTTGTATGCTCAACTCAAAGTCGTGATGCCCAAATCAACCGATGACGCCGCCAAGGCCTTGTGGGAAAAGCTGGCCGACACCGCCGCTTTTGATCCGAGGGCCCAATGGAGTAACTGATCATGAGCACCCTTGTTGTAGAGCTGGATATGAAGGAGTTCTGTCAGGTGGTCGACATGTCGCCCGCCTTTGTGATCGAAATCGTCGAGCACGGCATTCTCGAACCTCAGGGGGGCAAGCCCGACGAGTGGTTGTTCGACACCTACGCGTTGTCAGTCGCCAGGCGCGCCGCCAAGTTGCACCACGATCTGGCGATGGAGTTGGACGGCGTCGCCCTCGCGCTGGAGTTGCTGGAAGAGCTTGAGCAGGTGCGCGGCGAGAACCGCATGCTCAAGCAGCGATTGGGGCGTTTTTTGCTGGATTGATGGCATTGATTTTGGGCCGCTGCGCAGCCCATCGCGGCCTCGCGCTGCTACAGGTTTTCACGGCGTTTTCGGGATATTGATTCTGCCTGAAGGGCGCTGGAGCGAGTGGGCGGCATATCGACTGGCCCGCGAAGCTGAGCAGTCCGCTCTTACAGGCCGGTCATCAGGCCTTCTTTGGCAAGACCACGGTAAAGGTTGTCCCGTCGCCAATATTTGAGGTCACGGTAATGCTGCCGCCGTGGGCACTGACCACTTCTTTGACGATAAACAACCCGAGTCCCAGGCTGGTGGAAGGGTTGTGAATACCCACATTCTCATTCGCGCTTCGCACCAGCGGATCGAAAATGCTGCCAATGGCTTCTTCGGCAATCGGTTCACCTTCGTTATGGACAGTGAGCGTTACGTGATTGTCATCACCGGTCAGCGCGACGTTGATCTGATGGCTGGATGCGCCATGCTGCAGCGCATTGCCGATCAAATTCCTCAACAGCTGATCGATTCGATTGCGGTCCCATTCACCTTGAGTGTTGCCGGTGTAGTTGAACGTCGGGTTGCAGTCGGGATGGCCGACGCTGGCTTCATCGATGGCATCGCGGCAGGCAATGACCATTTCCATGGGCTGACGCTCCACCGGCAACGACACGCCTAAACGGCTGCGCACAAACCCCAGCAAGTCGCCAACCATGGTCGCCATTTGCAGGCTGCTGCTTTTGATTCGGGTGATGTAGTTCAGGGATGAAGGGTCAATCCCCGATTTGCGCATCAGGACGTCCGAACACATGCCTACCGCTTGCAATGGCGCGCGCAGGTCATGCCCGAGTATGGCGAGGAAAATATCCCGTGAACGACTGGACCGCTCGGCGTAGGCCATGGTGGATTCGGCGAGCGCCTCGTCGATGGCTTCGTTGAAACGAATCATGTCCTGAAAGGAGGCAGCGTCAGGGACTTGCAGACTTTCGACCCAGAACCGGATTACGGTCGCGCGCAAGTGGCGGAATTCGGAAGTCATCTGCACCAGATCGAAGCCCACGGTGTGCCGCAGCTCGCCGTGACTGGAGGCGGCCTCATCAAGTGTCGGGGTTTTATTGAGTTCTTCGCCTTGGGCCTTGGCGATTTGCTCGGCTTTGGTTTGCGCCGTGTTCATGTCCCGCGCCGCTGCCAACAGGATCGATTTGGCGTGGTCACGTAGCTCGACAGTGTTCATGGAGTCAGCAGCTGGCTTTAGGGTGCTGGCGAAACTTTCCCACTCATCGACGATGCGGTCGACTTGCTTAACGATGAAGTCGGAAAGACGCATGAGCGAATACCTGGCTGCTGGAGCGGTAAGTGAGATGCGGCATCTTAACGCCTTGATGGTTCAGCGGGGAGTGGATTTACGGTAGACATAATAGACGGGAGCGGATCTGCACGCGATCGGATGATTATTGGCTTGATGTCTATGCATTTGGCCACAACCGCGGACGGACACGCTCCTGCGAAGCGTTTTAGAACAGGAAATACCGCTGCGTCATCGGCAATTCATCGGCGGGCTCGCACCATAAGAGCACGCCGTCTGCCTTGACCTGGTAGGTCTGCGGGTCGACGTCGATGTGCGGTAGGTAATCGTTGTGGATCAAGTCCGCCTTGGTCACGTTGCGGCAGCCTTTGACCACCGCGATCTGCTTTTTCAAACCCAGTTGTTCCGGCACGCCTGCATCCATGGCCGCCTGGCTGATGAACGTCAGGCTGCTGGCGTGCAATGAGCTGCCGTAGCTGGCGAACATCGGGCGATAGTGAACAGGTTGCGGCGTTGGAATAGAGGCGTTGGCATCGCCCATCAGGCTGGCCGCAATAGAGCCGCCCTTGAGGATCAGCGTCGGTTTGACCCCGAAGAACGCCGGGCGCCACAGCACCAGATCCGCCCACTTACCCACTTCAATCGAGCCCACTTCATGGCTGATGCCGTGGGTGATCGCCGGGTTGATGGTGTATTTGGCAATGTAGCGTTTGGCACGGAAGTTATCGTTGCCTTCGCCATCCTGCGGCAGCGGGCCGCGTTGCTTCTTCATCTTGTCGGCAGTCTGCCAGGTGCGGATGATCACCTCACCCACGCGGCCCATGGCCTGGCTGTCGGAGCTGAGCATCGAAAACGCGCCCAAGTCATGAAGAATATCTTCGGCGGCGATGGTCTCGCGGCGAATGCGGCTTTCAGCGAACGCTACGTCTTCGGCGATGCTCGGGTCCAAGTGATGGCAGACCATCAACATGTCCAGATGCTCGTCGATGGTATTGCGGGTGAACGGGCGCGTCGGGTTGGTCGAACTGGGCAGTACATTCGGGAAGCCGCACGCCTTGATGATGTCTGGGGCGTGACCGCCGCCGGCGCCTTCGGTGTGATAGGTGTGGATCGTACGATTTTTGAACGCCGCCAGCGTTGTCTCGACAAAGCCGGACTCGTTCAAGGTGTCGGTGTGAATCGCCACTTGCACGTCGTACTGATCGGCGACGCTCAGGCAGTTGTCGATCGCGGCAGGCGTGGTGCCCCAGTCTTCGTGCAGCTTGAGGCCGATGGCGCCGGCTTTGACTTGCTCGATCAGTGGCTCCGGCAGGCTGACGTTGCCTTTACCGGTGAAACCGATGTTCATGGGGAACGCTTCAGCCGCCTGGAGCATGCGCGCCATGTGCCACGGGCCAGGCGTCACGGTGGTGGCATTGGTGCCAGTTGCGGGGCCGGTGCCGCCGCCGATCATGGTGGTGACGCCACTCATCAGCGCCTCTTCGATTTGCTGCGGGCAGATGAAGTGGATGTGCGTATCGACGCCACCAGCGGTCAGGATCATGCCCTCGCCAGCGATGATTTCAGTTGCGGCGCCAATGGCGATGGTCACGTCTGGCTGGATGTCCGGATTGCCCGCTTTGCCGATAGCAGCGATGCGCCCGTTCTTGATCCCCACATCGGCTTTGACGATGCCCCAGTGATCGACGATCAGCGCGTTGGTGATCAACGTATCGACCACTTCGGCAGCCACGCCCTGGCCTTGACCCATGCCGTCACGAATGACCTTGCCGCCGCCAAACTTCACTTCTTCGCCGTAGGTGGTGAAGTCCTTCTCGACCTCGATCCACAGTTCGGTGTCCGCCAGACGCACACGGTCGCCAACGGTGGGGCCGAACATGTCGGCGTAGGCTTGTCTGGAAATCTTCATCGGGATTCCTTGAGTTCAGTTATCTGTCGCGGACAGCGCATCCTTTGTAGGCGCGCGCTTGCCCGCGATGTGCGATTTTCCTGTGACGTGGATATCGCTGACCCGACGCTATCGCGGGCAAGCGCGCTCCTACAGGTGTTGCGGGCAATCAAAGATCACCCATCACCCGTCCGGCGAACCCAAACACCCGCCGCGCACCCGCCAGGTCCACCAGTTCCACATCCCGCGATTGCCCCGGCTCAAAGCGCACCGCCGTGCCCGCAGGGATGTTCAGGCGCATGCCACGGCTGGCGGGGCGGTCGAACGTGAGGGCGTCGTTGGTTTCGAAAAAGTGAAAGTGCGAGCCGACCTGAATCGGCCGGTCACCACTGTTGGCGACGTTCAGCGTGAGCGTGCGGCGACCGGCGTTGAGTTCGATGTCGCCGGGCTGGATCTGGTACTGGCCAGGGATCATGCGGTCTTCCTCGACAAGATTTTGTAATAGATGGCGGTGGCTCTGTATTCCCCGTCGGGGTTGCAGGCGTAGTCCGGGATTGTCCCGGACAACTGGTAGCCCATTGAGCGATAGAAATCTTCGGCCGCTGAGCCGTCAAGTGTGTCCAGGTACAGCATGCCGCGCTTGAGTTGTTGCGCGGCCTGTTCGACCGTATGCATCAATTGCGTGGCCATGCCCCGACGGCGCGCGGCATGGCGTACCAGCAGTTTTTGCACCTCGGCGCGGTTCAGGCCATTGGCCCTCTGGCAGAGCGCCAGTTGCACGGTGGCCAAGACTTCTTCTTCCTGCACGACGACCCACAACAACAGTTTGCCTTGCTCGATCTCGGCTTTGACGCTATCGCTCCAGGCCAGTGCGTCTTCCTGTCCCACGTCCGCCATGAAGCCCACCGAGGCCCCACGATGCACCGCGTCCAGCAACAGCTCGGCGAGCCCTTGGCGGTAGTGAGCAAAACTTTCGGTGGTGACGCGTCTTATCTGGGCCGGGTTCATGAGTGCGGGGCTTCCTTTCAGTCGAATAAGTCAGGCAGTCGAATAAGTCAGGACGTAGGGGCTTGGGATGCAGGTGCGCTGGCGCCGGGAGACAGATCCAGTTGCATGAACGTGAGGTCCAGCCAGCGACCGAACTTGGTGCCCACCTGCGGCATCTGCCCGGTGGTGACGAAGCCCGTTTTCAGGTGCAACTGAATCGACGCCGCATTCCCGCTTTCTATGGCGGCGACCATCATGTGTTTGTCACAGGTTCTGGCACGCTTGATCAGCGCTTGCATCAGCAGTGGGCCCAGGCCTTTGCCACGTTGATCGGCGCGTACGTAAACCGAATGTTCGACGGTATGGCGAAAGCCTTCGAACGGGCGCCAGTCGCCGAACGAGGAATAACCCACCACGTCGCCCGCAGCATCGACGGCTACCAGAATCGGATAGCCCTGCGCGGCACGGGCGTCGAACCAGGCTTGCCGGTTGGCGAGATCCACCGGTTGCTCGTTCCAGATGGCCGTGGTGTTGAGCACCGCATCGTTATAGATGGCGAGTACGGCGGGCAAGTCGGCTGGCAATGCGTCGCGGATGAGGTCAGTCATGTTCGGTTCACTTGGGGTCGAGTATCAGGCGATGGGTTGGTGCACGGTCACAAGCTTGGTGCCGTCAGGGAAGGTCGCCTCGACCTGAATCTCCGGGATCATTTCCGGGATGCCCTCCATCACTTGTTCACGGGTCAGCAGCGTCGTGCCGAAGTGCATCAGTTCGGCTACCGTCTGGCCATCACGTGCGCCTTCGAGCAAGGCGGCGGAGATGAAGGCCATGGCTTCTGGATAGTTGAGTTTCAGGCCGCGTGCCAGCCGCCGTTCGGCAACCAGACCTGCGGTGAAGATCAGCATCTTGTCTTTTTCGCGTGGCGTCAGGTCCATGTTCGGGTCCGTTGAATCAGTCAAATTATCGGTTCGATGCAGAGCCTGCAGGAGCGCGCTTGCCCGCGATGGCGGTATGTCTGCGACATCAACGGTGGCTGATACACCGCTATCGCGGGCAAGCGCGCTCCTACAAAGATCAACAGCGCTACGTACTCCAAATCCTCGGTGCTACGGCTTCGCGGCCCAACAGGGCTGGGCGCAGCAGCTTCCATAGTTCGATCAGCCAGCCCCGGGCGTGCAGCGCCTCGTCCGCCAGGCAGCGCGCGACTACCAGCCCTGGCAGTTGCGTCACGTCCCCACGCACCCGCGAATGCTCAGCCAGGTTGCGACAGGCTTCCATCAGCGCGGGGTCAAGATCGCCGGTAAGGATCAGCGTTGCAAATACAGGCTTGCCGCACAAGCCAATCGGCGATTCCAGCAGACCGTCGTCACCAACGATGCGCTGGCGTTCGTGCCACAGCAGGTGGCCGTCGCGACGGATATCCAGATGCGCCTGAAAGTGGCCCAGATCAAACCGTTCGCCGCTGGCAGGACGGCCCAGTGCTACCACGTCCCAGTAGAGCAGGCGCGCATCGCCTTGCAGCTCGATGCGGGTGCTGAGTTCAGCCTTGGCGTCGCTGAACACGATCGTCTCCTGCGGCAGCCATTCCAGCGTGGCACCGGCTTCAACTTTCATCGTCAATTGTTGATAAGCCGGCCCGGCAGCGCGATACCACTTCGCGGCACCGGGGCTGGTCAGCTGAGCCCACGCGTCGGCGCCCACGTTGACGTCGATGTCCAGACGGTCACCCCCGGCGATACCGCCAGGCGGGTGGACAATGATGTGCTGGCAGACTTCAGGGCCTTCGGGATACAGGTGTTTTTGCACCCGCAGCGGGCCCTTGTGCCAGCGCTGAGTCGGGCGGGTGCTGTCACCGAAACGGCCATAGCCCAACGCAAGCTCGGCGTGCCAGCTGGGGGTGAACAAAGCAGTGTGGGCAGGAAGATTCATAGCTGTCTTTTTATCGTGTTTCGAAGGTTCGCACCTTACTGGATTCGTGCCTCAGATGGTCACCAGACCGCGTACGCCTTCGGCTTCCATGTTCTCGCCACGGCCTTGCTGCACGATCTCGCCACGGGACATCACGATGTACTGGTCAGCCAGTTCGGCGGCAAAATCGTAAAACTGCTCGACCAGCAGAATAGCCATGTCGCCGCGTGCAGCGAGCTTCTTGATGACCGCGCCGATTTCCTTGATCACCGACGGCTGAATGCCTTCGGTGGGCTCGTCGAGAATCAGCAGGCGAGGGCGGCTGGCCAGTGCACGACCAATCGCCAGCTGTTGCTGCTGTCCGCCGGACAAATCACCGCCACGGCGTTGCTTCATTTGCAGCAGCACCGGGAACAGCTCGTAGATGAATGCCGGGACTTCCTTGGCTTCGGAGCCAGGGAAACGCGACAGGCCCATGAGCAGGTTTTCTTCCACGGTCAGGCGCCCGAAAATCTCGCGGCCCTGAGGCACGTAAGCAATCCCGGCATGCACCCGCTGATGCGGCTTGAATGTGGTGATCGGCTTGCCTTCCCACTGCACCGCGCCTTCTTTGGACGGCAGCAGGCCCATGAGCACTTTGAGCAGGGTGGTTTTGCCCACGCCGTTACGGCCCAGCAGACAGGTGACTTCGCCGACTTTCACATCAAACGACAAGCCACGAAGAATGTGGCTGCCGCCGTAGTACTGGTGGAGCTTTTCGACTTGGAGCATGGCTGATCACCCAAAAAACGATTTGTGACCTGTAGGAGCGCGCTTGCCCGCGATTGTGGTGGGTCTGTGACATCAATATCGTTTGACCCATCGATTTCGCGGGCAAGCGCGCTCCTACAGGGTTCGGCGCTATCTGCCGAGGTAAACCTCAATCACCCGTTCATCCGCCTGCACGTCTTCAAGCGACCCCTCGGCCAGCACGCTGCCCTGGTGCAGCACTGTCACGTGGTCGGCGATGGAGCCGACAAAGCCCATGTCATGCTCAACCACCATCAGCGAGTGCTTGACCGCGAGGCGCTTGAACAGCTCGGCGGTGAATTCGGTTTCGGCATCGGTCATGCCCGCAACAGGCTCATCGAGCAGCAACAGTTGCGGGTCCTGGACCAACAACATGCCGATCTCGAGAAACTGCTTTTGCCCGTGGGACAGCAGCCCCGCCGGGCGCGACATCGAGCTGGTCAGGCGAATGGTTTCCAGCACCTCATCAATGCGGTCACGCTGCTCGCCGTTGAGTTTTGCGCGCAAGCTGGCCCACACCGATTTATCGGTCTTCTGCGCCAGCTCCAGGTTTTCGAATACGCTCAGCGCCTCGAACACCGTCGGCTTCTGAAACTTGCGGCCGATGCCCGCCTGGGCAATCTGCACCTCGCTCATCTGCGTCAGGTCCAGGGTTTCACCGAACCAGGCTTTGCCGTGGCTCGGGCGAGTCTTGCCGGTGATCACGTCCATCAGCGTGGTTTTGCCCGCGCCGTTTGGGCCGATGATGCAGCGCAGCTCACCCACGCTGATATACAGGTTCAGGTCATTGAGCGCCTTGAAGCCGTCGAAGCTGACGCTGATGTCTTCAAGGGTCAGGATCGTGCCGTGCCGGGTATTGAGCCCGGTGCCCGCCACCTGGCCAAGCCCGATGGCGTCGCGGCTGGTGCCCGCGTCGCTGTTCGGATCGAGCACCGGATCGAAGGCGGGAGTGGGAGTGACTTTCATTGTTCGCCCCTTTTCTTCAGCAGGCCGATCACGCCCTTGGGCAAGTACAGCGTCACTACGATGAACAGCGCACCGAGAAAGAACAGCCAGTATTCAGGGAAGGCCACGGTGAACCAGCTTTTCATGCCATTGACCACCCCGGCGCCCAGCAGCGGGCCGATGAGCGTGCCGCGGCCGCCGAGTGCTACCCAGACGGCGGCTTCGATGGAGTTTGTCGGAGACATCTCGCTAGGGTTGATGATGCCGACCTGCGGCACGTACAACGCGCCTGCCAGGCCGCACAGCACTGCACTCAATACCCAGACGAACAGCTTGAAACCGCGCGGGTCGTAGCCGCAAAACATCAGGCGGTTTTCGGCGTCGCGCAGTGCGGTCAGCACACGGCCAAACTTGCTTTGCGCCAGGCGCCAGCCGACATACAGACTGCCGACCAGCAGCGCCACCGTGAGCAGAAACAACACCGCCCGGGTGCCTTGCGAGGTGATGCTGAACCCCAAAATGCTGCGGAAGTTAGTGAAGCCGTTGTTGCCGCCGAACCCGGTTTCGTTGCGAAAAAACAACAGCATTCCGGCGAAGGTCAGGGCCTGGGTCATGATAGAGAAGTACACGCCCTTGATCCGCGAACGGAAGGCGAAGAAGCCGAATACCAGCGCCAGCAACCCCGGCGCCAGCACCACCAGACACATGGCCCAGAGAAAGTGTTGCGTGCCCACCCAATACCACGGGATTTCGGTCCACGACAAAAAGGTCATGAACGCAGGCAAGCCATCGCCCGCCGCCTCGCGCATCAGGTACATGCCCATGGCGTAACCGCCGAGGGCGAAGAACAGGCCATGCCCAAGCGACAGCAAACCGGCGTAACCCCAGACCAGGTCCAGCGCCAGCGCGACGATGGCGTAACACAGAATCTTGCCGACCAGCGTCAGGGTGTAGGCCGAGACTTGCAGGCTGTTGCTTTCCGGCAGTAACGACAACAGCGGCAAAGCGATCAGCAGGGCAAGAATCACCACGCCGACACTGATCGTGACTTTGGTGCCCGCGCGTTGCGCAGCCGTGACCATCAATGGTTGATTCATCAGTCGATCACCCGTCCTTTCAACGCGAAAAGGCCTTGCGGACGTTTTTGAATAAACAGAATGATCAGCGCCAGGATCAGGATCTTGCCCAGCACGGCGCCGATTTGCGGCTCGAGAATCTTGTTGGCGATGCCCAGCCCGAAGGCCGCCATCACGCTCCCGGCCAGTTGACCGACGCCGCCGAGCACGACCACCAGGAACGAGTCGATGATGTAGCTCTGGCCCAGGTCAGGGCCGACGTTGCCAATCTGGCTCAGCGCCACGCCGCCGAGTCCGGCGATCCCGGAACCGAGCCCGAAGGCCATCATGTCGATACGTCCGGTGGGCACGCCGCAGCAGGCGGCCATGTTGCGGTTCTGGGTGACGGCGCGCACGTTCAGGCCCAGTCGGGTCTTGTTAAGCAGCAGCCAGGTCAGCACTACCACAAACAGCGCGAAGGCGATGATCACGATGCGGTTGTACGGCAGCACAAGATTGGGCAGCACCTGAATCCCGCCGGACAGCCATTCCGGGTTGGCCACTTCGACGTTTTGCGCGCCGAATACCACCCGGATCAGCTGGATCAACATCAGGCTGATGCCCCACGTGGCGAGCAAGGTTTCCAATGGGCGGCCATACAAATGACGAATGATCGTGCGCTCCAGCGCCATGCCTATGCAGGCCGTGACGAAGAAGGCCACCGGCAAGGCGATCAGTGGATAGAACTCGATAGCGGCCGGTGCGTAACGCTGAAACATTAATTGCACGACATAGGTGGAGTAAGCGCCGAGCATCAGCATCTCGCCGTGGGCCATGTTGATCACGCCCAGCAAGCCGAAGGTGATCGCCAGCCCCAGCGCTGCCAGCAACAGGATCGAGCCCAGCGACATGCCGCTGAACGCCTGACCGAGAATTTCGCCGATCATCAGTTTGCGTTTCACCTGCGCCAGGCTGGTTTCAGCCGCCAGGCGCACCGTGGCGTCGGTTTCGACGTTGGGTTCGAGCAGCGCTTGCAGTCGTGTGCGGGCCAGCGGGTCACCGGTTTCGCCGAGCAGACGTACAGCGGCTAGACGCACGGAGGGGCTGGTGTCCACCAGTTGCAAGTTGGCGAGTGCCAGGGTCAGTGCCGAGCGGACGGTGTCGTTTTGCTCGCTGGCCACTTGCTGAGTGAGCAGCGGCAATTGCGCCGGGCGGGCGCTTTTCTGCAGTTGTTGCGCGGCGGCCAGACGCAGTTTTTCATCAGCGGCCAGCAGTTGGTGACTGGCGAGGGCGGTATCGACCAGTCCGCGCAGTCGGTTGTTCAGGCGCAGTTTGCGCGGCTCGTCGGGGGTCGGCGCATCGGCGGAGGGGGCTGCGTCGGGGTCGACGGCGACGATTTTTTCGTGGGTTTCAATGAACGCACGTTTGCTGCTGTCGGCGGCAACGCGTCCGTCCTGCAGGGCGATCATCAGCTCGACGCGCGCGGGATCGGGCCTGGCGGCCCAGGCTTCCAGCAAGTCGGCTTGTCCGGCGGAACTGGCCGCAACGAAATCTCCGGCATCGCTGGCCTGCACCGTGAAGGGCAGCAGCAGGCTGAGGGCGACGATGAGGCGGTAGAAGGATTTGGGCATGTCAGTGTCCTGAAAGCGTCCGCAGTCTGCCGCGGATTTTGTAGGAGCGCGCTTGCCCGCGATGGCGGTGTGTCAGCCGACGAATAAGTCACAGACACACCGCCATCGCGAGCAAGCTCCCTCCCACAGGAGAAGGTTCAGCCAGATGATTTCATCTGGCTGTGCACCTCGTTTTCCTTAGTTACTCTTCACCGGGGTATCAGGCTTTTTGTCATTGCCAGGGATGTACGGGCTCCACGGCTGGGCGCGGATCGGCTCCTTGGTTTGCCACACGACGTTGAACTGACCGTCGTCCTGGATTTCGCCAATCATCACCGGCTTGTGCAGGTGGTGGTTGGTTTTGTCCATGGTCAGGGTGAAGCCGGACGGCGCAGCGAATGTCTGACCGGCGAGGGCCTCGCGCACTTTGTCGACGTCAGTCGATTTGGCTTTCTCAGCGGCCTGCGCCCACATATGGATGCCGACGTACGTGGCTTCCATCGGGTCGTTGGTCACAGCCTTGTCCGCGCCTGGAAGGTTGTGTTTCTTGGCGTAGGCTTTCCAGTCAGCGACGAACTTCTTATTGACCGGGTTCTCGACCGACTGGAAGTAGTTCCAGGCCGCCAGGTTGCCCACCAATGGCTTGGTGTCGATGCCGCGCAGTTCTTCTTCGCCGACCGAGAATGCAACCACCGGAACGTCGGTGGCTTTCAAGCCCTGATTAGCCAGCTCTTTATAGAACGGTACGTTGGAATCGCCATTGACCGTCGAGATCACAGCGGTCTTGCCACCGGCCGAGAACTTCTTGATGTTCGCCACGATGGTTTGATAGTCGGCATGACCGAACGGGGTGTAGACCTCTTCGATGTCGCTGTCCTTCACGCCTTTGGAGTGCAGGAACGAACGCAGAATCTTGTTGGTGGTACGCGGGTAGACGTAGTCGGTGCCCAGCAGGAAGAAGCGTTTGGCGGCGCCGCCGTCTTCGCTCATCAAGTACTCGACCGCAGGAATCGCCTGCTGGTTAGGCGCTGCGCCGGTGTAGAACACGTTCGGTGACATCTCCTCACCTTCGTATTGCACCGGATAGAACAGCAGGCCGTTCAATTCTTCGAACACGGGCAGAACCGATTTGCGCGACACCGAGGTCCAGCAACCGAACACAACGGCCACTTTGTCCTGGGTCAGCAACTGACGGCCCTTTTCAGCGAACAGCGGCCAGTTGGACGCCGGGTCGACCACTACGGGTTCCAGCATCTTGCCGTTGACGCCGCCCTTGGCGTTGATCTCGTCAATGGTCATCAGCGCCATGTCTTTGAGCGAAGTCTCGGAGATGGCCATGGTGCCGGACAAAGAATGCAGAATGCCGACCTTGATGGTCTCAGCGGCCTGGACGGTCCAGGTCAAACCCATTGCGGCGATTGATGCGGACAAGGTGAACGCTTTAATCAAACTGCGACGCTTCATTGGCTAGCTCCATTTTTTGATTTTTTTAAAATGACTGCTGTGGTCGATGCAGGCTCTGCTCTGGTTAGGCTTTAGCAAAGGCTGGGCCAACGGCGAAACGTCGCAAAATGGAATGGATGTGTCGCCATGCACTGGTGTCGCGCACCAGATTGGACGCCTTATGCGTCCGTGGTGCGCAACATGCGCCTTAGGGGTGCGCGAGACAGGGTTTAGTAGGCCACCGGGGTCTGCACGCCGGTGTAGATATCCAGATAGCTGTCGATTTGCTGGCTCGGTGCAGAAAAATAAGCGTAATGATGACTGTTTGAGGTCTTGAACGCCGTCAATTGGAGCACCTGCCCGGGAGATATTGCAACGTGATCGCCCAGGAGCTTGGTGAACAGGATTTTCTTGGGCAAGGACTCATCGAAAATCAGGAAGATGGGCACTGTGTCTTCCGTCGCGTTCTGGCTGACGAAGCTTCCGGAGGCCCAGTCCCACGCGTTATATCGCATCACCGATGTCGATTGAACGCCCTTGTCAGCGAATATCGCGCCCAGTTGAGTCTGAATCCGCTGAAAGCTCGCACGGGTCACATTGGTCGCCCGAAATGCTTGACCTTGGTACTCGCCCAACTGATTGAACTGTTGAAGGAATCTTGCAACTTTTTTACTGGACCCTCCGGCTCTCAACGTCGCGTTTATTTTGGCTGAGCCTGCGCTGCAATAATCCACGACGGCGCCGTAATCGTCGGCGCTCGACTCGGCCAGCTTGAGGTATAGCTTCACAAAGTCGTCTTTGGCCTGCTCTGTAATTGCTCCCATCGAAGTGGGCCAATCGTAGATCAGTCTGGTCAGCTCGGCGTCAGCATCATTAAGCGCTTGGGGGCTGATACCGCTGGCCTGATAGGGCAACTTTCTCCAGTGTCCTGCGACGTTTGCCACAAACTCGCCCTTGCGGACAAGCGATCCTGCCGAGGCCGGATTGACGCGATAAATTTCACGATCTCCGAAAATATTGGAGAAACGCCGGATATACACCCATTCACCTTCCACGTTGAGGGGCTCAAACTTTGTCAGGTCAAGCACCGTCGCTTCAGGCATGTAGCCGTAGGACGAGATACTTAAGGCGTCGGAGATGACGCTGATGTGCGGATCGCCGTCGGGGCCGATGGTCTTGGCAAGTGGCGCAGAGTACGTGCGAAGAGGCTTGAAGTTATCGATGCTCTTGGCAAGCGCCAACTTGCTGAGGCCGGCACTTGCCAGGTAGCCCAACGCGGCCAGAAACTCCTTCGCAGCGCCCCGATAGTCATGCTCTTCAATGGCTCTGAACCCATCCCAGGCTTTGTATAACGACAGCCCCAAGGCAAGCGGAATTGCATATGGTGCGGGTAAAAATACCAGGATTACACTGAGCGCCAGGTTCATTTCTGTATTGAAATCGGTTAACTCGATTTCCCGCGCGTTGAGCAAATGTGCTTTGGCATCGGCCGTTAAATGACTGATTTTCAGGGCGTAGTTTTCTTCAAGAAAATCGTCGCTCTGTTCAACGTAGGACAAGGCGTCCCACAAAAGCGATGGCAGCGGTAAGAGCGCAGGCAGATACCTGAATATGTCGGGAAAACGATAGCTCTTCAGCGCCTGATCCATCTGCAATGCCAGCAGGGCCTTGGGACGCTGGGCAATCGGGATCTGTAGCAACAGGTATTTGGCAAACTCGGGGTTATCGAAAAAACCGATCTTGGCGGCATCCAGATCCTTGAACCATCTAAACGTCTGAGCGTCCGGTGCGTTGAGTGTGCACAGCACGATGCCCTGGTTAACGCCGTCACTCTCGGGAGCAATTTGCAGCACGTTTGAAAGCTGCACGCCATTGATGGCAAAAAACTTAACGACGATTTTTTGTTCATTCACTCGTCTGTCAGTCGTGGCCTGTGGTGAATCAATCACTGCCTGTATCCAGTCCCGAACGTTGCGCGAAGTGCCCCTTGACACGTTCAGCAAGCCCATGCGCATCTGGGATCGGTTCAGTCGCAAAGACAGGCGTTTCAAAGACTTTGCATACACAGACGTTTTGAGGCGCTGATCCAGAAAGCGGTCAATGGACTCGACATCGTTCAACTGGTTGATCAAATCCTCAACGAATTTTGCAGGCATGCCTTGGATCGCGAGGCCGTCTGCGGTTGTCACTCCAATGCTGTGAGCTTCGAAGAGTCTCAGATTACTGGGTAATTGCGTAATTAACGCTTTCAGAGAGTATTGCCGTACCACCCTGTTACTGGCGTCTTGGTGCACTGCCATGTCAGGGCCGTAAGGCGCAAGGGGTGGCGGCGAATAGCTGATGGTCACGATTATGTTTTCAGGAGTTATCAGGATCTTGTTTTTGCTCAATGCCTGACGCAGCAGATCGTCCGCGTAATCTACGGCGAGAGTTTGATCGCTGGAAAACGGATTGGTGAGGCTTCTTTCAGTCAGGTCTTCAATATCGAGGATTGAGTTTCCAAGCATTTTTGCGGACGTCAGCCAGACAGTTTTATCGGCCGTGCTCATTTCTCCCCACCAATTAGGCATTGAGGTTTGCAGGATGAGCCTGTCGTTCCATTCCAGGTTCAGGAAGTTATCGAACTGATACCTCGGTTCCAGGACGGCTTGCATGAGGTCCAGAAAGTCACGACTTTTGAACCCGTTAGCACGGGACGTCGTTACGCAGTGTGCAAAGTCAGACTGCTGCTTGTGGATCTGTGACAAGAACGCAGCCGTTAAAAAGTCTCCCTCCAGGCTGGTGAACGCCCACATCGACGGTGTGACGGGATCTTCCAATGCCTTCAAGGCGGTGACCGCTCGCAGCGTGGCATTGCTAAGAAACCAGTCCCGCTGTTGCGAATTGTTGATGCGCGCTGAAAGCGAAACGGCAAGCTCCCTGAGCGAGTCAAATCCCTCGAGCCCTCCGTTGGGCGAATAGAGCAAAGCAGGGCCAAGCGGGGCGTCCACGTCCGGTGAGCCGTGAAGTCTGGCGACACTGCTAATAACGAATGCGCCAGCAAACTGTGTAGGCTCAGTGCCGAAAGCGTTCAGTGATATTTTAAAAACTCCATGTTTCTTTAAAGTCGTAGGATCGTTTTTGTAGGAGTACAGGATCATCGATCCCAGCATGAAGGCATGGTTGATCGTTAGTTTCCTTTGCGCCAAACCCGCTTGAACCTCAAGCCGCATCGCCTTCACGCGTTCTTCGACGAACAGGGCGCCACGCGTATTTAGGCCGTCCTCCAGACCTTGCCAATAACCAATCAGAGCTGCACTGAACGCCTCCAACAAGGTGAGGCTGAGGTCGTCATAGATGTATATGAGCTGTTGATGACTGAGGTTGATCTGGGCGCTGAGTTCGGTCGAGTTCGAGGCGGTAAATAATCCGGCGATTTGATCATCATCAAAACTCAAAGCACCCAAGAAGAAATCTATGACGCTGTCGCGCAGATTGATTGATCGTCTGAGCTCTCGCAGCGTACGGTTTCTTCTAGGGGAAGGTTCCACACCGTGGGTATACGTCGGGACGTTCAGAAGCTTCAGTTCGTAGAGGTTTAGCCAAGTGTTGCCGATATCGATCGTCAGGCCAGGATGACGTCGATTCAGGAGCTTGGTGAGCTCGACATCAACCGTTTCCTCGAAGCTTGGCGGAAATGCCACGATTGAAGGAGGTGTTGCAATCAAGGGCGTGTCTTCTGTTGCAAAAGCGCGAGCGTTTGTCATTGTTGTCATTGTTGTCGTTCACAGATCATGGGAAAGAGGCGCTCGATATTTCAAAGAGAGCGGTAATTCCATTCCATGTAGTCACTGTGAATCGCGGGCGTATGTCGGCTGCAGAAGATCAAGCAAGCAAGAAAAAATTTCTAAGAGTGTAGGAAGTGTCTTGGAGGCGGAACTCGAGTTGCGAGCCCTGGGGACATGACGACTGACATCGCTTTGAATGCTAAATCAGATGCACTTAGCTGCGGATGAGGTAAGCGGAGCAGGGCCTGAAACCGTATATGAGGAGGAATTCATCACAAAGCCACTCAATGGTCTCAGGCCCCGCAGGACGCAATCTAAGCTGTTGCGGTGGATTTGGCAAAGCGCGAAAGAACTATCCTATCGAGTATCCACACAATCAGCATCGAAACCCCCACCAAAGGGAACGCCACACCGAGCAACAGCATCACTGCCGTTGCGGTTTTCCAGCGTGGCAGGTCGTGACGCAGTGGCGGCACGCCGAGCGCTTTTTGTGGGCGGCGCTTCCACCAGATCACCAGCCCGCTGACCGAGCTGAGCAGTACCATCAGGCAAATCAGCAGGATGACCAGTTGATTGATCCAGCCAAACAACTTGCCTTCGTGCAGCATCACGCCCAGCTCGGTAGCCTTGGAAACGACGCTGTAATCGGCGTACCTCACGTCGGCCAACACATTGCCGGTGTACTGGTCGATGTGCAGCGTGGCGTCGTTGCGCGGATCGTCGGCGAACACCGATACCGTGAACACGCCATCAGCACTTTTCGGCGCGCTGATGCTGTAGCCGGGCTCGATGCCACGCGCCCGGGCAGTATCCACCACCTGTTGCAGGGTGATGTGCGGTGCGGCGGGGGCGCTGGACATACTGCCGTGATTCATGTGTCCGGCGTGGTCGCCAGACGACACCGGCATCGGCGTGTTTTCCATCGCCCACGGCACGGTCTGCACACTGGCTGTATTGAGTTCACCGGCGTGCCTGTCTGACGTGGGGACTTCGTTCCACATCGCGGCCGGGAAGGTGTTCCACACGTCCGCATACTGCTTGCCCCACAGGCCGGTCCACGTCATGCCGCTAACCAGCATGAACAGCAGCAGCAGCGCGCCCCAGAATCCGGTCACGGCGTGAAGATCCCGCCACAGCAAGCGCCCGCGTGCCGTCATGCGCGGCCAAAGCACGCCTGCTGGCGAGCGTCCACGCGGCCACCATAAATACAGACCGGAGACCACCAGCACGATGCCCCAGCCTGCCGCCAGCTCCACCAGTCGGTCGCCCACGGTGCCGATCATCAGCTCACCGTGTAGTTCACGGGCGATGGCTTGCAGGTTTTGTTTGGCGTCCTGTGTGCCGAGGATGTTGCCGGTGTAAGGGTCGATAAACAGATTCAGCTCGCGGCCGTCCTGCTTGACCACGAATTGAGCACTGCTCTGTGCATCGAGTGGCGGCAGGTACTTGCTCAGCGCTGCGTTCGGGTATGCCTGCATGATGAGGCGTTGCTGCTCGTCGGCGGACAATTGATGGTGCGCGGGTTTCACCTTCAGCAAGTCGCTGTACATCAGCGAGTCCAGCTGTGGCTTGAACAGGTAGATGATCCCCGTCAGCGACAGCAGGATCATGAATGGCGCCACGAACAGCCCGGCATAAAAATGCCAGCGCCACGCCAGGTTGTAGAAAGACACGTTGGGTCTGGACATGAAAAAAGCTCCCGTCAGGGATGACACACGGCGCAATCCGCTGGCAGCCGAAGCGCGGTCAGCGGTCGCGAAATCTTTGTTTTGAGGGTCAGGCCAGTGACGAGAGCGGCGGGGCGCGACTGCGAGCGTTGGGGAAAACACTGCGATAGGCGTGGCCGTGATGTGGCGCCGGATTGAACAGGCCGTTGGGTTTGGGCAGCGTTGGCGCAATGATCGCCAGCGCTTGAGGCAGTGCCGGGCAACTGAATAACAGCGTGCAGTAACCGCATTTGGCCCACATGACGTGATCGACGCTGGCGTTGTCAGCGTCGGGTGCGTGCTGCATACCCGCATGCCCGCCGGACATTTCCATGTCCGAAGTCATGTCCATCGTCGCGGGCACGGACGCCGACATGCCTGCGTGATGTTCTATCGGCATCGCTTGGGAAATCAGCGGTCCGATGAAGATCATCAGCATGGCGAACAGGCTCAGCCAGGTGCCCGATGTTTTGCGCGGGAGACTGGATGATCTGTTGCGTGGGGCAGGCATGCGTTTCAAGTCAATTTAGCTTCGTGGCTATTAATGCGTGTCAGCGGGATCGGACGATACTTCAAGTGGTTGCTTGAGCACCTGCACATTGACCGTCACATCACCCGCTTTCTCGAAATGCAGGATTAACGGGAATTGCTGTCCGTCTACCAGCCTGGAGCGGTCCTTGAGGTCGAGCAGCATGACGTGAAACGCCATCGGCGCGAAGCTCACTTCACCGCCTGCAGGAATCTCGACATCTTGCACCTGCTGCATCTTCATCAGGCCGTCTTTATGCGTGTGCTCATGCAACTGAGCGCTACCGGCGATAGGGCTGTCGACAGAGGTCAGCCGATCAGCCGCCGTGCCGTTGTTGTGAATCGAGAAATACGCAGCCACCGTCGGCGCGTTCGGCGGCAACTCCATCGACCACAGATGAGCGATGTGCAGCGAACCTGCGCTGTACTCACGAGCTTCAACATAGGAGGCGGGTAGCAACATCGCGGCCAGCAGCAGGCTTTTTTTCAGCATGGGGGGAGAGTCTCCAGTCTATCCGGGCATTGGCCACGGTCGCGTGGCGCGTCGGCAATTCCAAAGCAGTCGAATACGTGGACGCAGGCTCGCCGATGTTGGGCTGCGCGGATACGGGGCTGTCGGTCCTTTTATTGCGGACATTTAGCCTGAATGAACAGGCGTTGTAAAAAAAGGGGATGTGGCGTCGGTCGCACTCTGCGTAATTGCCAATGCCGCGGTACGCTGCTCGACTTGAACCTGTGCTAGGTTGTTCAAGTCAATGGTCCGGGCGTCCTTAACCGCTCCGGATGAGAGTGGTAAACGGGGCAGGCCTGTGGTTCGCTTGATCGTCGTTAGAATTTGATCCCCTTCCAACTCATCGTGGCGAGCACAGCCAGTCACCTTTAAAACCTGCCACGGATGCACGTGACCCAAACCTAATGCTGTATCACTCGACCGAGCAGGACGATCTCATGACACGATTTTTTAGTGCTGTAGTGTTAGCCGGTTTCGCCCTGTCAGGGGCTTTCGCCCAGGCGGCGGAATCACTCCCCATGATTCACATCAACGTTTCAGGCGCAGAGTTCAATGCCAAGACCCTGCCGGGCCGACCGGGCTACGACTTTATGTTTCCGTCGGCTACGTACTTCGATAAATGGCAAGCCAAGGGCATCAAGGTTATTCGGGTGCCTATCACCTGGGAACGCTTGCAGCCAGTCCTTGGTGGCCCGCTGGACCCAACTTATGCCGCACTGATCGATACCTTGTTGACCCGTGCCGAAAGCAGGCAGATGGCTGTGCTGCTCGATATCCATAACTATGGCGTCTATCGCAAGCAGCCTGTCGGATCGTCAGCCGTACCCTACGCCGAGTACAAGAAATTCCTGTCGCTGGTTGCCGAGCGCTGGAATGGGAAAGCGGGGCTGCATGGTTACGACATCATGAACGAGCCAAACGGGGCAGCGGACGCCAACTGGCCGACCTCGGCCCAGGCGGGGATTGATGGCGTTCGGTCTTTCGACAAGATCAAGCCTATCTACGTAGAGGGCCGTTCATGGTCAAGCGCATCGCAATGGGCAATCCAGAACGGTGCGTTACTGTTGCTTCGTGATCCTTCAAATAATCTGATATTTTCGGCCCACCTTTACCTGGACTCCGACGCCAGTGGCACCTACAAGACGGGGCCTGCAGCTAATTTCGACCTGGACATCGGTGTTAAGCGGGCCAAGCCGTTCGTTGAGTGGTTAGCGCGTAACAATAAAAAGGGTCATATCGGAGAGTTTGGTATACCAGGCAATGACCCCAGATGGACTCAGGCCGGTACACGACTGCTGGAGTATCTGAACAAGAACTGCGTCCCTGTGGCCTACTGGGCTGCGGGCTCGATGTGGGGAACCTATCCGTTGTCCATCGAACCGAATGCCGCTGGAGACAAACCACAGTGGGCAATGTTGGCGCCATTTGTCAGCGGCAACAGTTCATGTAAATAGAATGACCACCATTTTCTGGCTATTTAAATGTCGCCGACAGGCGGCATTGACCCCCTGTCTAGAGCTGCCTGAGCAGAAAACTAATTTAATACGGCAGCCCTTTGACGCCAATAGCTGGATATTTTTTTGACGCCAGATATAAGTTTTTAAATGATTGAACTTGTTCGGCGCTGAAATGTTCGTATGGTTTGTAAGTTTTATTTTAAGCTTTGGATAGATGGCCACTTGCTAGGCTGTGCGCCGCAACATAGTATGTTTCTACCCTAGCCATAACCACGCTGGATTTCTACGTCGTCAGTTTTCAGGTGCCTGACCGGCCCGAGGCTGGCGTCCAATACGCTGACAAAGATCAGCGCTTGAACAATAAAGGAGCCGAAAGGCTCCTTTTGACCTTTTTATTCTGCCTCCTGTTTTTTTGACGCCCCTCACTCAAGGGGTGTGCTCTATCGCGCCATTCATCGTTGAGCTATCTGCGTTTTCAAGAACCGACGGGAAATCTTGGGGCGGTAGCGTGGTAAAACCCAACCCTGGTGAAGCGTCTCTTCCCCTTGATTCTGCCGGTAATACTATGAGCTTGAAATCCAATGCCCGCTCGCTGATCAAACTCTCGGCGTTGCTGTGCGCTAATGCTTGTGCGGATGAGCTGAACGTCCCACAAAGCATTAAGTTTGAAAATGGCCTGACCTTCACACCGTATCTGCAGACCAGTGAGCGGTACGATGACAACTTCAGAGAGGTGGAGCGCCACCCCGACGCTTCATGGATCACCAGTCTGACGCCAAGCTTCAACCTGGCGTCGAACGACGGTAAGCGCGCCTACAAATTGTCCTACAAGGCTGATAGCGACATATTTGAGTCGAGCCACAAGGACGATAATACCGACCATTACCTGGACGGGACCGCCGGCTTTGATTTCAACGCGCGCAACCGGCTCAAGCTCGAAGCGGGTTACAAGAAGGTCGAAGAGACCGCGACCCTCGATCAGCACCTCGAGAACGACAAGTACACGTTTTCCCACTTAGGTGGCATGTACACCTATGGCGCTCGTACGGCGCGCGGACAGTTGGAGCTTAGCGCCGACTATTCGCAGATGCGTTATCAGAACAGCGATGGCATCAACAACGATAAAGAGCGCGATGCGACGGCGTTAATAGGGACGCTCTACTTCAAGGTAGCTCCCAATACGCGCGCGCTGGTCGAGACCCGTTGGACCCAATTCGAGTACGTCTCCAACAAGAAGCTGGACAACGACACCGTGGCGTTGCTGGGCGGCCTTAGCTGGGACGCTACTGCAAACACCACCGGTACGGTGAAGCTTGGTGCCGAGCGTAAACTTTATGACGACCCGGCGGTGGGCGATAAAGGTGGGTCATTGTGGGAAGTGGGGGTTGACTGGAAGCCGCGTTCTTATTCGACCTTCTCTTTGAAAACCCATCACCAGCTAGATGAGGGTACAGATGGTGCCTCTGCCATCGACAACCTTACGACCTCGCTGGATTGGGAGCATGAATGGCTGGACCGATTGAGCACTGTCGCTAGCTACTCCTACACCACCAAAGATTATCAGGACGACGCTGAGCGTCAGGACAAAATCAATCGCTACGGTTTTCTGGTGAAGTACCAGATGCGTCGCTGGTTGGGTTTCGATATCGGCTATCGGCATGGCAAAGAAAAATCGACGTTTGCCGACGAAAGCTTCGAGCGCAATATTTACAAGTTTAGCGTTACTGCAACACTGTAGACATACAGGCACACCCGACGCTACCGGTCGGTTGCCGTTTCAAGACACCCTTCAAGAGCGGTCGCCTTCATGATCATTCGCACGTTTCGCCGCCTGTTTCTGGGCGTTTTCATAATGTTTATTGGCCAGCATGGCGCTTACGCTGCAGGCAATTCCGAATACAAGCTTGGTTCCGGTGACGTGATCAGCATCAACGTTTACGGCGAAGACGACATGAGTTTCAAAAGTCTGCGGCTGACTGATGCCGGGACGTTTTCCTATCCATTTATCGGAGAGGTCAACGCCAAAGGCAAGACAGCGTCGGAAATCGAAGCGCTGCTTGTGTCCGAGCTCAAGGGCGACTACCTGGTCAACCCTCGCGTCTCGGTCAATGTGTTGCAGTACCGCGAGTTTTATATTGGGGGCGAAGTCAAAACCCCGGGTGGTTACCCCTTCCAGCCTGGCTTGACTGTTCGTCGCGCCGTAGCGTTAGCGGGTGGATTCACCGAACGCGCTTCGGAAGGAAAGATCTCGATCAATCGTGACCTAAGTGCCACGCCTGTCGAAAAAGCCAGCCTTGATGCGCTGGTCAGTCCTGGTGACACAATCACTGTGCCGCAGGGCTTCTTCTAGTGACGACCGCGTGGCGAGGACTCATGCCTTTCAAATGGCGTCCTCTGTTCCAGAGTATTTCCCTTTTCAGAGTTGGCCATCATGGATACTAATCTTCCAGTCCTCGCTTCCCGCCGTTCTTCTCGAAAAGAGAACGGTGACGACAACATCGATTTGCTCAAATTGTGGCAAACGGTATGGCACCGCAAGAATGCAATTTTGGCCTTCACAGCCTTTGTGATCGTGGTCGCGCTGGTGGCCGTCTACTCGATGACCCCTGTGTATCGGGCTCAGGCGACGCTGGTCATGGATGCCAAGGGCTCCAAGGCAGTATCGTTCGACGTAGCTGCCTCTACCGGTGGTGATAGCAACGCCAGCCAATACATGGAAACCCAGGCTGAGCTTTTGCAGTCGCGGACGTTGGCTGAGCGAGTGGTGCGTGAACTGGATTTAGCCAGCAAGCCTCAGTTCGACTCCCGTGCTCAACCCAAGCCGTTTGCTTTTATTGGACGCTGGCTGGCTAGCACCGGTCTGGATGAATACCTGCCAGAGGCAGTGGTCTCCAAGTTGGGCGCGGCTGCGGAGCCTACCGAGCAGCAGAAACTTGATCGTACGACCCGTGCGTTTATGGAGTTGGTGACGGTAGAGCCTCAAGGCAAGAGTCAGTTGGCCAACGTCATGGTTGACATGAAAGACCCTGTGCTTGCTGCAAAGGCAGCCAATGCACTTTCCAACGCATTTATTGAAAGCCAGTTGCAAACCACCATTGGTGCCTCGGAGTCGGCAACCGTCTGGATGAACAGCCGTCTGGTTGAGCTGGGCGAAAAACTCAAAGGCTCGGAAGCGCGTCTTCAAGCCTATCGCGAGTCAGAAGGTCTGGTGGACGTCAAAGGGGTCGGCACTATCAGTGCCACCGAGCTGTCGTTGACCAGCGAAAGAATGATCGATGCCCGTCGTCAGCGTGCTGAGGCGGAAAGCCAGTTCCGGCAGGTCCAGGCAATGGGCAAGGGCGGCTGGCAGAAAATAGCCAGTGTCCCAGCGGTGTTGGCGGATCCGCTGGTGCAACAGTTCAAGGCACAAGAAGCGCGTGCAAAGGCCAAGGTTGATGAGCTGGCGGGCCGTTATGGTGCAAAGCACCCTGCGATGGATGCCGCACGATCTGATCTAAATGCCGCCTCGGCCGCGTTGCGTGGTCAGGTTGAACAAGTGGTCGCCGGTATCGAGCGCAACTATCAGCTGGCTGCTGCCAACGAAGGCTCGTTGCAGTCGTCGTTCAACGCCAACAAATCGCAAATCCAGGACATCTCGCGCAAGGAGTTCAAGCTGCAGGAGCTTCAACGTGAGGTGGACGGTAACCGTGAGCTGTATGACACCTTCATGACCCGTTTGAAGGAAACTACCGCAACGGCTGACATTGATAGCGCGAACATTCGCGTCGTTGACCCTGCTGTCGTGCCGCTTAGCCCCATCAAGCCGAAGAAACCACTGATCCTGGCGATTGCGGCAGTCCTTGGTCTGTTTGTAGGTGCGCTGCTTGCCCTGCTTTTGGATGCACTGAACAACACCTTCCGCAGTATTGAACAGGTTGAAAATCACCTGAATATTCCGGTGGTGGGTATTTTGCCGCTGATGGCACGCCGGGACCGCAAGGACTTGGCCAAGACCTTCAACGATCCAAGATTCAGTCGCTTTACTGAATCCATTCGCACCATTCGCACCAACGTCGTGTTGAGTGGTTACGACAAACCCCATCAGGTCATTCTGGTAACGTCGTCGGTGCCGGGTGAAGGCAAGACCACGGTTTCGATCAACCTCGCTCAGGCGTTGGGTCAGATGGAACCGGTGTTGCTGCTCGATGGCGATCTTCGTCGCCCATCGCTTGCAAAGACCCTCGGTGTTTCGGCGGACAAGCCGGGCCTGTCCGATCTCATCACAGGCAAGGCCACGTTCGAGCAGTGCGTAGTCCAGATCGATGGTATTGACGTGCTTTGTGCTGGCAGTGCGACCACCAATCCACTTGAGTTATTGGCTTCGCAGCAGTTCGCTCAATTGCTTGAAGAGCTGAAGTCCAAGTACAAGCGCATCATCATTGACTCGTCTCCTACTCAGGTGGTCAGCGACACGAAAGTGTTGTCCACTCTGGCGCAGTCGGTCATCTATGTTGTCAAGGCGGGCGCTACGTCGATTCCGCTCACCGAAAAAGGCATTGCCCAATTACTGCAGCACAAGGCGCCGGTACGCGGCATCGTGGTGAACCAGGTTGACGTTAACAAGGCCAACCAGTACGGGCATCGTTTTGATGGCTTTTACGATTATCACGGGTATAGCCAAAAGCCCGCGTGAAAGTAGTCATCGGGGTGCGTGACATTCCTGTCTCACGCCCCCCGCCTGTGCAGTAGCACGTTTTTTTCCAGAGCTTTATCGAATATGGGAACGTCTGTCCATATCTCACGGCCCCGCGTACGCGCCTGGCGCATGGACGACGCTGTTCCGATTCGCATGGTATTGCGTGCGATGTGGACTCATCGCGTCGGCATCGTTATCTGGCTGTTGGCCGTCATGCTCGTGGTCAGTACCTTTTTGGTTTTCACAGCGCCGGTTTATCGGGCCAGCGCGACCCTTATGATCGAAAACAAGAAGACACCCTTCCTGTCTTTTGATCCGTTCACGCGCAAACCGATTTCCAGCGACCTGTACCTGCAAACCCAGTTTGCGTTGTTGAATTCGCAGACGCTGGTTCGTCATGTCATCAGCGTGCTGAAGTTGCAGAGCCATCCTGAACTCGACATTGAGCGGCATACGTCGGTCACTGGCATGTGGAATAAGTGGATAGATCGCTTAGGGCTCAGCGACACTGCTGTCGGTACCAATGCGGACCAGTTGCAGCGGCTGGATGCCGCAACACGGCGCCTCCAGCAATTGATCACTGTAGAGCCAATTGGCAAGAGTCAAGTGGTTCGCGTGCAGGTCGACATGGAAGATGCCGCCACTGCCGCGATCGTTGCCAACGCATTGGTGCATGGTTATGTAGACATCCAGAAATCCGACAGTACCTTGAGTGCGCAAACTTCCAGTGCGTGGCTGGGGAAACGTCTCACTGCTCTGCGTTCTGAATTGCAACTGTCTCAAGCCCGTTTGCAGCACTATCGAGAAGCTCAGCAGATAGTCGATATTCGAGGCGCCAGCACCGTGGCAGCCCAGCAACTGTCGCTCAACACAGGGCTGATGATTGATGCGCGTCAGCGCCGGGCAGTGATTGAAAGCCAATACCGCCAGATTGCTGCGATCAAACCACAGAACTGGCAGCAACTCGCCGGCCTCCCGTTGGTCATGGCAGACCCTCTTGTGCAAGCGCTCAAAGGGAGTTATGCCCAGGCCGAGTCAGAACTGGATGCGGCAAAAGCCCGCTTTGGTGAACGTCATCCTGCAAGGCTGGCGGCGCAATCTCGGCTGGACGCCGCAGCCGCGAGTTTGAGGAGTCAGGTGGAGGTCGTGGTCGCAGGTGTTGAGCGTAACTACCGGCTTGCTCTGGCTGACGAAGCTTCTCTGGTGGCGTCGATAGACAAGGGCAAATCGGATATTCAGGGTTTGTCCCGCAAGGATTTTCAGCTTCAGGCGTTGCAGAGTGACGTTGATCGAAACCAGCAGTTGTTCGACACGTTCGACAGCCGTATGCGGGAAACCGCAGCCTCCGCTGATCAAGGGTCGGCCATCACGCGGGTGATTGATGAGGCGATCGCTCCTGATCAGCCGGTGCGACCGAACAAGCCTATAACGCTCATGGTCAGTGCGCTCGTCGCACTCATCCTGGGTGGGGCTGCTGCGGTGATTCGAGACATTATCAGCCGCAAGTTCGAGAGTGCCGACCAGGTTGAGGAAATCCTCAAATGGCCGGTGATGGGGATTCTTCCGATGGTGAGTTCATCGGCTGACACTCGGCTGTCCACGGTGTTCAGTCAGCGGACTCATCGACGGTTCGGTGAATCAATGCGCTCTCTTCGAACGGGCGTTGTCATCGGCGCAGGAATGCCCCGGCAACAACAATTGATCATCGTTACTTCTGCGGTTGCAGGGGAAGGAAAAACGACGGTTGCGACCAATTTGAGTCTGGCGTTGAGTCAACTTGGCAAGGTACTGCTGATCGATGCCAGTTTGCGTAGGTCGGCGGTGGCCGAGCAGCTGGAAATTAGCGGTTCTGCGCCAGGGCTTACAGATCTTATAGCCGCAACAGCGACTCTCGCCGAGTGTGTGCAGCAAGTGAGGGGGGTTGATGTCATCACGGCGGGTTCACCCTGTGACGACCCGCTGGATTTGCTGTCATCCCAGCGTTTTGTCGAGTTGATTGCCGCACTTAAACAATCTTATTCGCGGATTGTGATTGATTCTTCGACTACGGGTACGGCGACCGATGCACTTGTCCAGTCAACTGCTCCCAATTTGTTGTTGTACGTGCTGAAAGTTTCTTCCACCACTGTTCAGGTTGCGACCCGGGGGATGGATGCGCTTCGCTCGGCAAATGTCGCAAGCGGAGTTGTCATCAATCAGGTCGAGGTTCGCAAGCAGGTCGGGGGTCAGATGTTCAGTCGTTTTTATGACTACCCCAGCTATTCGGAAGGCGAAACTTAAGCGCCTCCGGCTCCACATTCCGATTTTTTCGTTCTATTCAGACTCGCGCATCCCCCCTTCAGAAGGAGCGGGATTTTCTGCGTGCAGTTCAACCTCCTCCAAGACGTAAAGCAGGCAGATATTATGGAAAAGAAACGCGCATTGATCACGGGTATCACGGGTCAGGATGGCTCCTATCTGGCAGAGCTGCTGCTTGAGAAAGGGTACGAAGTTCATGGCATCAAACGACGTGCTTCCCTGTTCAATACTCAGCGTGTTGACCATATCTACCAGGATCCGCATGTAGAGAACTCCAACTTCGTTCTGCACTACGGCGACCTCAGCGACTCATCGAACCTTACGCGGTTGATGCAGCAGATTCAGCCTGATGAGGTGTACAACCTTGGCGCGCAGTCGCATGTGGCCGTGAGCTTTGAAGCTCCGGAATACACTGCTGATGTTGATGCCATGGGCACTCTGCGCTTGCTCGAAGCAATCCGCTTGCTGGGGCTGGAGAAGAAAACCCGTTTCTATCAGGCCTCGACCTCTGAGCTGTACGGTCTGGTGCAGGAAACGCCGCAGAAAGAAACCACCCCGTTCTATCCTCGCTCACCTTATGCGGTCGCGAAGATGTACGCCTACTGGATCACAGTGAATTACCGTGAAGCCTATGGCATGTACGCCTGCAACGGCATCCTGTTCAACCACGAATCGCCACGCCGTGGCGAAACGTTCGTGACTCGCAAGATCACACGCGGTATGGCCAACATGGCGCAGGGCCTTGAGCCTTGCCTGTTCATGGGTAACATGGACTCGCTGCGCGATTGGGGTCACGCCAAGGATTACGTGCGCATGCAGTGGATGATGATGCAGCAGGAAACTGCGGATGACTTCGTCATTGCTACAGGCGTTCAGTATTCGGTACGTGAATTTATCCTTTGGTCTGCTGCCGAGCTGGGCATCACGCTTCGCTTTGAAGGGACCGGCGTTGAAGAAGTCGGCATTATCGAGCGCATTGAAGGCGATATGGCTCCTGCGTTGAAAGTGGGTGACACCCTGGTGCGCATCGACCCCCGTTACTTCCGCCCTGCTGAAGTTGAAACCCTGCTCGGCGATCCAAGTAAGGCCAAGCGGATACTCGGTTGGGTTCCTGAAGTCACTGCACAGGAAATGTGTGCAGAGATGGTAAGGGAAGACCTGAAAGTAGCCCGTCGTCACGCTTTGCTTAAGCTGCACGGCCACGAAATGACGGTATCTGTAGAAAACTGAAACCTGCTTCTACTGCATTAACGTCAGCCGGTCGGCTGATTTATTCGCCTTTTCAGGAAACACACCATGCAACAGCGCCCACGTGTTTTTGTGGCTGGCCATCGTGGGATGGTTGGTTCCGCCATCGTTCGTCAGCTTGAGCATCGGGAGGTGGACATCATTGTCCGCACTCGCGATCAGCTGGATCTCGTCGATCAGGCGGCGGTTCAGGGGTTTTTCGCCGCAGAAGGCATTGATCAGGTCTATCTTGCGTCGGCAAAGGTGGGGGGCATTCATGCCAACAACACTTACCCGGCTGAGTTCATCTATCAAAACCTGATGATCGAAGCGAACGTCATCCACGCCGCGCACATCAATGGCGTTGCGCAGTTGCTGTTCTTGGGCTCCTCATGCATTTACCCGCGTGAAGCGCCACAGCCGATGAGCGAGCAGGCGTTGCTGACGGCTACGCTCGAGCCCACCAATGAGCCGTACGCGATCGCCAAGATTGCAGGCATCAAACTGTGTGAGAGCTATAACCGGCAGTATGGCCGGGACTATCGTAGTGTGATGCCGACCAACCTCTACGGCCCACATGACAATTACCACCCGGAAAACAGTCATGTGATCCCGGCTTTGCTGCGCAGGTTGCACGAAGCCGCCGTTCGCGGGGATCAGGAAGTTGCCATCTGGGGTAGCGGCAAGCCAATGCGTGAGTTCCTTCACGTTGACGACATGGCCGCTGCCTGCATCCATGTGATGAACCTGGATGAGGCGACGTACAAGCAGCACACCAAACCGATGCTGTCGCACATCAATGTCGGCACAGGTGAGGACTGCAGTATTCGTGAACTGGCCGAGACGCTGGCCAAGGTCACCGGATACTCAGGGCGCCTGACGTTCGATACCAGCAAACCGGACGGCCCGCCACGCAAGTTGATGGACGTTTCCAGGCTTACGAGTCTGGGGTGGAAAGCCAGTGTCAGCCTCGAAGATGGCCTGCGTAATGCGTACGGTTGGTTCTTGGAAAATGAATCGACGGTGCGCGTTTAGCGTTCCTGAATTCATCGGGTGCGTTAACTGGACGTCAAAACGGGTGGCTTAGCTTATGTTTATTCTGGATGTCGTGCCGCTTCAGGTCATCTGGCCGGTTGTGTCTGCGCAGAACGTGGCAGCAGCTGTGGAAACCCCGGATCCGGCCTTTCTGGCGCGGGGCGATATTCATGGTATCGATATCAGTCCGCCCGCTGACAACTGGGATGCAAAGTCGTATGGCATGACGCCTCGCCGGTTGGCAGCGATGCACGAGGCGGGTTTCGACACTCACCGGGTGTTTCTGAGCCTGGAAGAGTTTCTTGATCCGCCCGTCAGCCTGGACGCCACAGTCGACAAGTGGACTGCCTACATTGCCAAATCGGTGGATGCAGGATTTCGGGTGTTCGTGTCATTTGGCTCCTACCCGCAAAATCGTTCAACAACAGTGGTCAACCCAGTTGCGCGCAGTCAGTTCCACAAGGGGCTGAAGTTATTGTGCACGCGTTTGGCGAGTCAGTTCACCGAAGAGCAGGTGGCGCTGGAGATGAGCAACGAGCCCACTGGTGAGTCTGAGTCCCCGGGCTACTACCACACGGCTGCTCCACAATGGTTTCGCATGTGCCGGTCGAAAGCTCCGAAGATGACACTTATCTTCCAGGCAGAAAGCGGCTATCACGATGCATTGAGCAACTTTAATCTGAAAGATTTCGACGCTAACACGATGTTCTCGTTTCACCCGTATTCCCCCGGTGAGTTCACTCATCAGGGCATTGGCAATCAACCGTATCTCTATAACGTGCCTATGCCGATCACCCGATATGCAGGCGGCCTGGACAAAATGATTGCAGACGCTTTTTACCGCATATCCCAAGACACCAAGATCACCGCTGCCCAGAAGGAAGCGGAGCGTGAACGCTACAAAGGGTTTCTGACCTACTTCCTGTGGGCCAATGATGGTTCCAAATGGGAAGACTGGACGGTGTTCAAGGCATGGATAGCGCAGACGGGTATCAACCCCAAGCGCATCGTGGCAGGTGAATTTGGAGTGGTTTCCGAGTTCAACTACAACGGGACTCCAGCGATGCGGGATGTGGCCAGTCGCGCCCACTTCATGCGCAAGATCACCGCGCAGGTGAAGGCCAATAATTTCGGCGGCTGGGTGGTACACCAGGCTTTGGGTGACTTCAATCTGTTCGAACAGACCTCGGTGAGCGATCAAGGCGAAGTGCTGATCCCGGAGCTGGTGGACGCATTATTCGGAACAGACGCACTGCCTTCGGGCCCTGCGGTCAGATCGACCGATACACACACCACTCAATAACCTGACGGCCGCCCTGGCCGCCTTCTGCCTGACCTGGTAACGACCGCTGCACCATGAAAAAAATCGAATTCACCTTGGCTACTCCCGTGCGCCGACTTCTTGACCGCTATGAGCATCTCAACTGGGCGTTGCTCGATCAGGCGATGGTCAGTGGCATCAACTTTCTTGTCGGCATTTTATTGGTGCGTTACCTGGGTATTGAGGAGTATGGCCAATACGTCCTGGCTTACATGATCGTGCAGTTCTTCATGAGCGTGCAGAATTCACTGATCATCGCTCCATTGTTCTCGATCGCTCCCAAGCTCGAAAAGCCAGAGTTGCCAACTTATTACAGCGCCACATTCGTAATGCAAGTCGCGCTCGCGATAATAATCGGGTGCGTTTTTGCGATAGGTGCATCAGTACTGCCGGGCACGATTACACCCTCATGGCTCACCCTCAATCTGGTGGTGCCCATCATTGCCTGTATTGTCGTGATTCAACTGCAGGATTACGTGCGCCGCAGCCTGTTTTCACAAGGATCATTCAAGCGCGCCTTCTTTCTGGATCTGATCGCCTACGGCGGCCAGGTGCTCCTGATACTGATCGTCGTGCGAGTACACCCCAGTTTTGAAGCAGCGTTGTTTTCAATCTCTGCAACGATGCTGCTTTCGTTTGTGCTGGGTCTGCGTTATCTGAATTTGGTGATGCCCTCGAGGCAAGAAGTCCATGCGGTTACCAAGCGCCATTGGCTGTCAGCCAAATGGTTGCTGGGCTCAGCGATACTCCAGTGGTTGTCGGGCAATTACTTTTTGATCGTCGTGGGTGCAGTCTTCGGGCCGGCCATCGTCGGCGGAATACGCGCAGCCCAGAACCTTCTCGGGCTTAGTCATATTCTGTTCCAGGGCTTGGAAAACGTAGTGCCGGGCGCTGCCAGTCGACGTTTTCAGACCCGAGGCGTGTCCGGGCTTACCAGTTATCTCAAGAAAGTCGCACTGATGATGTTGCTGGGGACGGGACTGATCGCAGCGAGTGCTGCCATTTTCTCCGAGCCTTTATTGAGGCTGGTATATGGCGCGCCTAACCCGAGCAGCGTCGCTGCGATGATCTGGTTCGTTCCACTCTATGTATTGGGCGCCACGGCGTTGCCAATACGGGCAGGGTTACGGACCCTGGAATGTACTTACCCGATATTTGTCGCGTACGCCTTGGGTGCCGTGCTCTCCGTTTCGGTTGCGCACTATCTGGTTTCCCGGTACGAAATCAATGGGGCGATGGGCGGCATGTTGTTTGTGGACACCATGATGACGCTGGTTTTGCTTTATTCACTCAGTCGCGAAGTTCGCAAACACGCGAACTCGCTGTCTTCATGATGCCAAGGGATGCCTTGCACCCGTTTTGTCGAGTGACCGCATGCACATGCTAAAGCAGTTGGGGTTCTATATTGCCCTATTCCCCGTTGCGCTGATTACCTCGGCGGAAACCGCCGTCATGGCAGCATTCCTGTTTGGGATATCGCTGTTGGTAAAGCCGAAAATCATCTGGATGGATCTGCCGCTGTTGCTGTTGCTTGTGCTTACGGTTGTAAGCTACATGGCAGTCGGCTCGTTCGGTCGCGAGTACATCCCGAAGCAGGTCGGCGCCTATGTTGTAGTGATCTTTGCGCTACGTTTTTTCTATGTGTGTCGTCAGGACCTGCTCGAATTTTTGGTGTCGTTAAGCCCCCTCGTCTACGCGATCCTCGGCCTTATCTACCTCGCAGTACAGGTCAAGGTCGGATACACCTACGAGGTGGGCATTTTTGAAACGTATCTGCTCATACGGTTGACGGTTAGCGACAAGAGCCGCCTGCGTCTGGTCTGTATGTTGATCGGCTACTTCATGCTGATGTTTGTTATTTCGACCCGGGCAACCCCGTTCGTAGTGGGCGCGCTGGTTGCACTGGTCTATTTCATGAAAGTCCCGAAACGCATTTTGAGCACGTTTTACATCTCTGTCGTGATACTGACCCCTATGTACGGGTTCATCATGTACTACCTGGACATTGAACAGCACGTATCCGGCACGGTGGAGAATGCTGCCATCCGGCTGGAGATGATCAAAGGTGCGACCTCGATGATCGGGGTCAAGGAGTTCTTCCTTGGCACCGGATTCGGTGTGCCGTTCAGGGATGTCAATTACAGCTATTCATTTCCTCATCCGTTGCTCAACGACATTGGAGAAGTGATGCAGGTGTCTAACCACAACTCGATATTTGACGTATTCCTTCGCTTCGGCCTGTTCTTCTATGCGCTGTTTGCGGTGGTGTTTCTGCGGGTGCTCAGCGTTGGTCAGATCGAAGGCACCCGCGCTTATGCACTTTTATTCATTACGTTGTACAACCTGTCGATCAACGCGTTCCTCGACTCCACGCGGCTGTGTCATGTGTCGGCACTGTTAATCGCCGGCATCTATTTCGCGTGTGAGCGTACAAAGCCTGCGCAGTCAGTGGGCGAGCCAATATTGACAGAGCCGGAAAGGACTACCGGTTAAGCGGCTGCACTACATGTTTGAAAGTAATTTTGAGACTGCAGTCGATGTGAGCAGCGCGTAGTGGGCAACCCATAAAGCGTTTTGCCAACTTACTTCAGCGCCTGGCATATTCAGCTATTACATGAGCTCTTCGTAAATGAAAAAGCAACACGTCGATTCACGAGATGTTTGTTCGGTTATCGGTATGCCTGTGGATACCCTGAGTTGGCCTACAGTGTTGGCCAGGCTGTCGGAATGGGCGCCTACCAAGGTTAGCCGTTATGTGTGCATTACGAATGTTCATTCAGTCGTCACTGCTCGCCAGGATCCGTCGTTTGCCGAAGTCATCCAGGGCGCCGATATGGTGACGGCCGACGGGGCGCCGGTTGCGTGGCTCATGCGCCGAACCGGTGTCTCGGGCCAGCAACGCATCAATGGTCCTGACTTGATGTGGTACTACTGCGGCGAAGCCGCGAAGCGCGATGAATCCATCTATCTTTACGGTGGGCAGGAAGACACCCTGGAAACGCTCAAGCGACGTTTGCTGGAGCATTTTCCGAGCCTGAGAATTGCGGGCGCCTACTCCCCGCCGTTCCGCAAGCTCACTGACGCTGAAGACGAGGCGATCGTCCAGGCGATCAACGATTCAGGTGCGGGCACTGTCTGGGTCAGCCTGGGTTGTCCGAAGCAGGAACGGTGGATGGCCGACCATCGAGGTCGCATCAATGCCACCATGTTGGGGGTCGGCGCGGCGTTCGACTACCACGCAGGCACGCTCAAGCGTGCACCACTCTGGATGCAACGCTGCGGCCTTGAGTGGTTCAACCGTCTGTGGGATGAACCGGCCCGTCTGTGGAAACGCTATCTGGTTACTAACTCCCTGTTCATTTTCTACGCTGGCAGGCAGTTGATCACGAGCCGATTCAAGGCCTCCGCAGACAGCGCCGGTTGACCAAGGTGGTCACTCACCCACCCTTGGGAATACAGGATGACAATGAGAAATCAACGCAACATATTGCTCTCGGCCATCGCGTGCTCGCCCTTTCTGGGGTCTGAAGATGGCGTTGGCTGGCATTGGGCCGTGGAGCTTGAAAACCTGGGGCACCGCGTCACGGTTATCACACGTACCCGATTCAAGGCAGACATTGAACGGCACATGCGGGCAAACCCGCAGATCAAGCTCGAGTTCGTTTACGTCGACTGGCTGCCCGGGATTGACTACACCGGGAGTCCTAGCCTGCCGTCCTACGCGTACATCTACGTCTGGCAGTGGCTGGCTTTCTTGCGCGCACGCCAGTTGCTCGCTTCACAGCGCTTCGATCTTGTGCACCACGTGACCTTTGCAGGCATCCGTTTACCGAGTTTTATGGGCGGCCTTGGCATCCCGTTCATTTTCGGTCCTGTCGGCGGCGGTGAGGAAACCCCACCTCGTTTGCTGGTCTCTTTTCCATTGGCGGCAAAGGCCAAAGAGTGGGCCAGGCGTATATCGAACCGGCTGGTCAAGTTCGATCCGCTGATGCGTTACACCATGGGGCGGGCGACGGTTATAGGTCTTACCACCAAAGACAGTTTGCCGGTAATCCCCGTCTCGTTGAGACACAAGACAGTGGTGTGCGCGACCATCGGTGTAGAGGCTCGCCTCACCCCGGATGTAACAGCGAAGGTTGAGGGAAGCGTCGTGTTGTACGCCGGCAGGTTCCTTTACTGGAAAGGCATGCAGCTGGGCATACGGGCGTTCGCCAAGGCAGTCAGCAATGACCCTTCATTGCGTCTGGTGATGGTAGGGGAGGGGCCGGCACTTGGCCAATGGCAGGCGCTGGCGAAAGAATGTGGCGTTGAGCAGTACATCACCTGGCACAGCTGGGTAGACAAAGAACAACTGGTAAACCTGTATCAAACTTCAAGTTTGTTCCTGTTTCCAAGCTTGCACGACTCAGGCGGTATGGTCGTACTCGAAGCTGCATCATGCGGATTGCCGGTGCTTTGCCTGGACATCGGCGGCCCTGGAGAGATGGTTGGCCCCGAGGTCGGGATCAAGGTTAATGCACAGAATGCCAGTGAGGCTGAAGTCGTGGCCCAACTCGCAGCAGCGCTTGAGTCATTGACTGCCGACAAGTCGCACTTGTTAGCATTGAGTGACACTGCCAGACACTGGGCCGGTCGCCAAAGCTGGAATGCCAAAGTCGCTGAATTTTATGACGCCTGCGAGCCATTCCTGCTGTCTAAGGAAGCCAACAATCCGGCGATAAAAACGTAGATCGCAGCGCCGCCCGCTCACGCGGCTGACAGGTGCTGCGAATCAGACCCACCTAACAAGCTCTGGAAATTGTATGAACTTGACGATTGTCACAGTGGTGTTCAACGACCTGGACGGGCTCAAAAAAACCCTGGCCAACGTCGAACCGCTCGTGGGCGACGACGTTGAATGCTGGGTTATTGATGGCAGCTCAAACACCGAAATCAGGGACTACATGTCGCACTACGCTAACAAGCGAGTGCAATGGATAAGTGAACCCGACCGTGGCGTCTACGATGCGATGAACAAGGGGGTTGATCGCGCCTTAGGCGATTACTTGATTTTCATGAATGCCGGAGACACGTTCTACCCGGGCTTCAGCCCGACAACAATGTTCTCGCGCGTCGAAGATCGTCGTTCTGTAGTGCTTGGGTATAGTGTCGAAGTCTACAACGATGATAGATACCTGAGCCCGGGCCTTGGTAATGAACGACGCGCCTTTGTTGCGCCTTCCCATCAAGCCACGTTTTACCCACGCGCTTTTTACGAGCATGAGCGCTATCGGTTGGACCTCCCCATAGTGGCGGACGGCGACTTCACTGGCCGCGCGATCAAGTCGTGCGGTGCGGTATTCGTACCGATGATCGTGTGTGAGTTCGAACTGGGCGGCGTATCTTCCAGCTACGGTTCATCCCGAGTGATCAAGCTGCGGATGCAGGAAGCAACTTCCATGAAAAAGGTAGTGCTGCTGGCCGCAAAAGTGTTGATGTGGAAGATATTGCCTCGGCGACATTTTTATCGGGTTCTTAGAAGTGGGCGCTACACAAAAATCAAACAACATCAGCCGCTTCAACTGAGTAATGCGTGTGCGCGAATAGCACCGACCCCGTTAGCGGGTTGACCGCTGATATATCCCAAATAAAAACCTACCCATGCAGTTGTAGGCTCTGGTCTATAGCAAAAAATCACAGCGATGAGCATCCGGAGCATGCCTCGCGTCGTCAAAGGTAGTACATGATTCATTATTCAGCAGTTAATCAATCAGAAGTACCCGGTGCGAAAGCGGCGAGAAAACCCAGGATAGCGATGGTTGATGTGGCCAAGGGGATCGGCATTCTGCTGATCGTTTTGGGCCACAATACAGTTTTCACCGATGCCTGCAAATTACTTGCAAGTGCTCTGGGTGCGTTCAGGATTCCCTTCTTTTTCTTTGTTTCAGGGGTTACGTTCACTCTCGGCGTCCGCACATTTGCAACGATTGCACTGCAGCGGGCAGATGCATGGCTCAAGCCATGTGCGGTGGTTCTCACGGGAATCGGCATGGCAAAAATAGCCGCGGGCGTTGCTACCGCCGAGGCCCTGATCCTGAGCCTGACCTACGCGGCCGGCTTTACTTTCGCATGGCCGCCGCTGTGGTTCCTGCCGCATTTGTGGTTGGTGTACATGTGCGCAACAGCGCTGTTGCTATACGGCAAAAAGTTATTTGCAACCCCTTTACGCAAGGTGCTTCTACTGGTGGCGATGGCAGGAATCGGTTACCAGCTGCTACAGGCGTTTGACAGCCCTAAAGAAAATCCGCAGTGCTCTAAAGAACTTGAATTTTCCCGGGATCTGTTTGATTGCGGACTGCCGTTCAATGCGGATTTGCTGTTCATTACATTGATGTTTTTTCTGTGCGGTAACTTCCTAGCGTCGGCCATTAAAAATTTCAGGCCCAACGCACTGGCCACAATAGCTACGCTCGTAGTTTTCCTCAGCCTGCGATATTTGTTCCCCATTCCTATGGATCTGAATGCGCGCATTTATGAAAACCTATTGGTTTCTCCTTTGCAGGCGTTTTCGGGCATCTACATAATGCTGAATATCTGCTTCTGGCTTTCACGATCGGTCAGTCTGGTTGCCGTTTTGACCTATTTCTCCCGTATCAGCCTGTTCATTTTGATATTTCACGCGCCTGTCCTGTACGCGATTCTCAAACTGATGCCTCGTTGGGTTCATACCCCCTGGATTGTAGGTGTCGCGGCATTTGTGATTCCCGTTGCGGTATCAGCGATAATGTATGCGGTGTGTTCGAACATCCGTTACATCAAGCCGTTCTTTTTCCCCGTGAAGACCAACAGAGCAAGCTTGCCGGGGTAAACTCCCGCCTCGATCCCACATCGTGCAGCCCGCGTCTGTAAACGTCGGCAGATGCACAGTGGCGATAGGGTATGGCTTAGACACAGCCACCGGGCCGATGGCCCAGTGGACTTATTTGGGAGGCTGATCAATGGAGTACTCCGTGCCACGACAGGCAACCTTTGATAGTGCCGCAATACTGAACCCGATCGCGGATATCGCAGACCGACGCGTGGTGGGGCTGACATTTTTTGCTGTTGCGTATAACGCAATACTGTCCTTCGTCAATGCACACGCTGCCGGTCTGAATTTCGGCGTTGTCGCTCTGACCGAAATCATGGTCATCGGCGCTGGCTTGTTTCTGATACTTCGGGGAGGGCTTTCCAAGGGCGACAAAAACGTTATTTATCTTGTTTGTCTGTTCGTAGTGCTTGGACTCTTGGTAAGCATGATCAATCAACGAGTATTCGTTGATGCGCTGCGTAACGCTTTGATCGTATCGATTTTCGTCTGTCTTGGCAGGCGCGCGTCACGAGAGACCATTATTGCAGCCTTTTTGTGCTGCAGTATTCTGGTACTGGCAGTCCTTATTCTTGAAGTGTCATCGGTGTCGAAATACGCAGCGCTGCTCAAACCCGCATCTTACTTCATCAATACACGTGGTATGGCGGAATTCAAATACAACGACACGGGCCTTTTCAACAACGCCCTCGGTTTCAAGGGCAGGTTTTCCTATGGGATTTTTGACGGCCCTAGAACATCATCTATATTCCTTGAACAAGTTTCGCTGGCAAACTATGCAGCCGTGACCGGTGTTTTTCTGGTATCGCTCTGGAAATTCATAGGGCAAAAGGCGCGTGTGATTCATGTCGGCGTGGTCCTGTTGATCATTGTTTCCAACAATACACGGATGACGTCAATCCTGACGTTGCTTTCGTTGGTGGGCTATTTTCTTTACCCCCGTGTACCCAAGTATTCCAACGCTTTTTTGGCCCCCATCATCATGGCCATTGCAGTGATGATATATCTGGCGTTTCCGCTCAACCACACAGACACTTTTGTAGGGCGAACATCGAAAACAGGTGATTTCCTTTTCAATATGTCGCTTGGCGAATATTTCGGGAATAATATTGGCGGCACATCCCGTCTTTTGGACAGTGGATACCCATATCTGATCTCGACAGCGACGGTTATCGGGTTTATCGCCTACTGGCTTTTCGTGTGCTTTATTGTTCCGCAGAACACACTTGAGCGCAGGAGATGTGCCAATGCGCTATCACTGTATATATTTATGAACTTGTTGGTTTCCGGTACAGCTATTTTTTCAATGAAGACTGGTGCGCCGCTTTGGTTACTGGTCGGCCTAATGTCGGGACCGTTGTTCAAGCCCTTGGCCAACGCGGTTAAACCGGCCGTTTAGTGGCCGGCGAATAGGAAATTCAAAACGTTTAATTCCAGTGATTAAGGCTTTCCATGAAAATTGTTCATATCGTGAGACAGTTTTATCCTAGTGTTGGTGGACTTGAGGACTACGTTCTCAATTTGGCGAAAGAGCAGAGATCAGCGGGTCACGAAGTTGTTGTCATGACATTGAATTCTGACTTCCAAACGGGGAAGCAGCTTGTCGAGCACGAAGAGCATCAGGGCATAAAGGTTTTACGGCTTCCCTGGAAAGGGTCAAAACGCTATCCCATTTGCAAGCCGGATCCTGCGCTGTTGAATCAGATGGACTTAGTGCATGTGCACGCGGTCGATTTTTTCATTGATTATATCTCGCTCTTGAAGCGCCTCGGACGAATCACCTCTCCGCTGATATTATGTACCCACGGTGGGTTTTTCCACACGAAGAAAAACCAGTGGATCAAAAAGCTGTTCTTCAACGTTATTACTAGATGGACGCTGGGTAGCGTAGATGCGGTCGTTTGTAACAGTTCGAACGACTACTCGGTGTTCGCGCCTATCTCTCGCCGTGCTCAATTAGTGAACAATGGGATACGGGTGAAAAAGTTTGGTCCGGGAACGCCAAGTGGATCGGCTCCCGCCAATGACCTTGTCTATCTGGGGCGGTTTAGCGAGAACAAGCGTTTGCCATGGCTGATCGAGCAATTTGCCAAGATCGAACATCCGCCAGGACACTTGAAGGTCATCGGTCGAAGCAAGACCGGCGACGCAGCTGAGTTAATTTCACTTGTGAAGCGACTTGGCTGTGAGGAAAAGGTAAAGCTTATCTTCGATGTCGAAGATGATGAAATTGCCAGTCATATTGTAAATTCGAAATTTACGGTGAGTGCCTCCGAATATGAAGGTTTCGGACTGGGTGTTGTGGAACTGATGTCATATGGCCTCGTTCCGTTTTTATCTGAAGAGCCACTTTCATTTAAGGATTTTGTTGATGATTCTGGGGTCGGCCGAATATTTAATATTACTTCGTCTAACTTCAAGGCAGAGTACGACTTGCTTGTAGGCGATTGGTCGCCTGCGGCAGCGGTTGGTGCAGCTTCGTATGCGAACCAATTCTCATGGATTACGGTGGCAGAGGAGATCTTCAATGTATACGAAACTACCCTTGAGAACAGCGTCAGAGCTTATCGATAGGCTCCATATCGTCGAAGACGAAAAGCGGGATATTTTTATTGATGAGTTACTTGAAACCAAGGAGCAAAAGATTCTTGGTTTTCTGAATCAATATGGATTCAATCTGGCCGCGGAAAAGGAATCCGTGCTGTCCAGTTTTGGCAACATTGATTATCTCCTACGTGATGGCATAGGGATTAAGCTGGCTTGCCGTTGGAACAAGCTTGAACCGGGTGCGAACCTGAACGGAACGGACTTTATTCCGGAGCTGATCAAAAAAGCTCAGGACAGCCCGATCGAAATCGATTATTTCGTATTTGGTACGCAGTCTCCATGGCTGGAAACCGGCGCTAGAAACCTGATGGAAGGGCAGGAATGCCATACGCTGCACGGCTTCTACTCCGAAGAAAAGTATCTTAACTGCCTGAAAAAAAGGGCGCGTAAGGGTGTACTTACCATCGTCGTCCTGGCAATGGGCATGCCCAAGCAGGAGCACCTTGCCAACATGCTGCGCAAATCTGTCAGCGGCCCGATTCTGGTCGTTTGCGGGGGCGCAATCATTGATTTTCAGGCGGAGCGCTTCGACCGAGCGCCGGCCTTAATGCGCCGTTTGAACCTTGAGTGGCTTTTCCGACTCATCAGTGAGCCCCAGCGATTGTTTCGGCGCTACATGCTTGGCATCCCGAAATTCTTGTACTACATGGTGGCAAACAAGTAAGTCATTGGTTCGGATTCGATTTTAATATGTCAAAAGTTTTACAGGAGTGTAGCCCATGAATGTCTTCTTTGTATCAGGGCATGATGCAAGCGCAGGTCGGAAAGTGGATTTCCACTTCTGGGCTGACTGTTTGGAAAAGCAGGGAATCCACGTAGATTTCATGACCGTTGGGCTGAGTTACGCCACGGGGATGAAGAAAAACAGCAGGCATTTCAGTCGTCCATTCAACACTTGGATTCCTATGTCTGATCTTGTCCAGAAGTACGTCTGGCGACCGGTCGTTCACCCCTTCAGTCTTGGCAACAAAAAGCTCGATAGCATCACAGCGCCTTTGTTTTCTATTTACTCAAGCCTCCTGCCTGAAGCGGTCAAGGTCAGGGTTCGTCAGGCAGATATTGTGGTGATAGAGAGTGGTGTGGGTTTGATGCTGGCCAAGTCGTTTGCAAAGCTGGCGCCCAATGCGAAGTTCATTTACAGCGTGAGCGATTTGCTCGAGACGCTGACGTTTCATCCGATGGTGCTGCAGGCTGAAAAAGCCGCGATCCCCCTCTTTAAATCGATCCGGGTGCCTGCTGCAGTCATGAAAGACAGCTTTCCGGCTGGCGCGCCGGTGGCGTATGTTCCGCCGGGCCTGGACACTGAGACCTTCGATGCCCCGGCAGACAATCCGTTTGTAACGTCCAGAAATGCTATCAGCGTGGGCGATATGTTGTTTAATCCTGTCGTGGTCGAAACCTTGGCCAGGCGCTTTCCGGACTGGACCTTTCATTTATTCGGCAAGAAATCTCACCTGACAAAGTCTTTCGATAATGTCGTCGAGCACGGCGAGCGTCCGTTCTCGGACCTGGTGCCCTACCTGAGGTTTTCGGACATCGGCATCGCACCCTATCGGGATGCTCCAAGCGTTGCCTACATCAGTCAGTCAAGTCTGAAAATGGTCCAGTACACTTACTGCCAGTTACCCATTGTGGCGCCGGATTTCGCAGCAGCTGGCCGCCCACACGTACTGTCGTTTCACCCCGACGCTGATGAAGACTCACTGGTTAGCGCCTTCGAGAAAGCGATCGCCTATGATCGAAATTCGATTGATCGCTCAAAGGTTTTGAATTGGGAAAGAGTGACTGAACAAATGTTTCTCTCCTGACTCGGTTCTACAGTGGGCGTGGCATTGGTTTGCCGCCGCACACTTATCCGATCAATACTTCTCAGCTCTAATTACCAGGTCCGTATGTCAGCTAATTTCACCGCCAATAAAATTGGCCGAGGCGCATTTTGGTCCATCATTAATCAATCAGTCGCGCAGATTCTCGCACTGCTTGTGTTTCTGGTTACTGCTCGGTTTGTGTCAAAAGAAGCATTCGGGATCATGGCTGTGTGCCTGCTTCTGGTCGAAGCCTTCCGCCAGATCGGGATTGAGAGCGTCGCTGCTTCAATTGTTTCCCGTCGCGATATCGGCGACGAAACGTTCAATGCGGCCTTTGTACTCATGCTGACCAGTGGCGCGGCAGGAGCGCTGATTCTGTTTTTACTGGCGGAGCCTATCGCGGCGCTTTTGGGTAACAAGGAGATAGCATCGTCACTGCAGTGGACCAGCATCCTGCTGTTTACCACCGGGTTGTCTAAAACCCATGAAGCCTGGCTCACAAAGCAGTTGATGTTCAAGGTGCTCGCCATCCGCTCCCTTTTAGCCATTTCAATTGGCGGCGCGATAGGCATCTGGATGGCGATTCAAGGTTATGGGCTGCTGAGTCTGATCGCTCAACAGTTGGTGACTTCGCTTGTAGGCACCGCGACGCTCTGGATGACTACTCGATGGAAGCCGAGCATCAAGACAACCTGGAAAGATGTATCGTCAGTACTTAGTCATTCGCGCCATGTATCCCTGTCAGCCGCTGCGTCTTTCGTGAGCATGCAGAGTGATGTGTTTTTTGCGTCCTATTATCTTGGCGCTGCCGAGACCGGTGTGTTCAATGCAGCCAAACGCATCAGTGTCGCCATGTGGCTGATGATTTCCAGTTCACTGAATTCGGTCGCGTTGCCCATCCAGGCAGCACTTCGCGATGATGCAAAGCGCTCCAGCGATGCTTATTTGAAATGCGTTTACTTGAGCATTTGCATCACCGGGCCACTCTACGTAGGAATCGCCGCTCTCTCACCGGACGTTGTATTTGTGCTGTTGGGATCAAAGTGGGCGGATGTTGCTCCGGTTTTGGCATTTCTATCGCTTAGCGCTTTTGTTACTGCTCTGTCTCAATACAACTCGAATATCCTTATGGTGTTCAGCAAAGCTCACTGGCAAACCACCATCACTCTGATCAGCGGCGCAGGCAATTTCATATTGTTTTTCATACTGGCGCGTCACGGGCTCTTGGCGCTTACAAGCGGCTTCCTGATCAAGACCATTGTGTTTTCGCCGCTGTCTATCCTGCCGACCCTTCGCTTACTGGGAATTGGTTGGGTGACCTATCTGAAGCGAATACTGGCGCCGCTTATCTCCTCATTGATCATGGGGGCGTGTATTTATTTTCTTGCTTTGGAGATGTCGCAGTTTTCTCCAGGGCTGCGGCTGTTGCTTCTCATACCAGCAGGAGTGGTGATTTATCTTGCCGTTATGCTGGCCACCAACAGGCACGCTGTGCTGGACGTGTTTAGCCTGTTCAAGCAGACGCTGCGCAGAGACAAGTAACGCCATATCTTGAAACGCGGCCAAGGTTGGGCGCTTTTATCTAAATTCAGAGCATCATCGATGGCCCGCACAACCGGCCGTCATGTAGGGAATTTTTAATGAATGTTTTGATCTTCAACGATAAATACAGCACCAACGTCGGTGACGGACTTCTGTCCGATTGCCTTGAGCACGAGCTCAGAAAATGCTTGCCGGATTCGCGGGTCAGCTCCATCGACATCGATGGCAAGTCCAACTTTCCCATTGCTGAATCTGCCGGAACAGCGCAGCTGAAAGGTACATTAAAAAAAGTGCTTCCGGATTGGCTGATGTCCCGGATTGCGGACATTAAGAACATAAAAAGGACACACCGTCGGCTTTCTGCCGAAATCAGTGCTGCGCCTCCAGCAAAGGTCACACGTTTTGTTGTGGGCGGTGGACAGTTGGTAACGGCAACATCCTCGTATTTCCCCGCACGGCTTTATTCAATTATGCGTCTGGCTCAGGACCAGAATGTCCAGGTGTCCTTTTATGCGGTCGGTGTTTCCAGTGAAAAAACCTGGCTTGCCCATTCAGGCCGTCTGTTACGCAAAGCGTTGACCGGGCAACCGCAAATCCGATTTGTTTCTGTCAGGGACAAGCTGTCAGCCGATCACTGGACCTCTTATGTTGATGCCGGCGTCCAGCCGCAGATTTGTCGAGACCCAGGCCTTCTGGCTTCAGCGGTTTATCCGGAGCGACTTGCGCTGCCTTTGGCCGAACGCCAACTGACAGGTCGTGTCGGTGTTGGTGTAATCGACTCAAAAATGGTAAACGCGATCATTCGGGCAGAGGATGTAGCAGAGGACGCCATGATTACGTTCTTCTGTGACTTGTCTTCGGGCCTTATTGCCAAGGGTTTTACGCCGGTGTTGTTTACCAATGGTGATGTCGAGGATGAAGAGGTGCTAGCCAAAGTCGTTGCCCGGGTACCCGGTTGCGCAATTGCACCGCGGCCTTTGAACGGTGGCGAGTTGTACCGCGTTATTTCAAGCTTTGATGGGCTGATTGCGCATCGAATGCATGCCAACATCACCGCCTACTCGCTGAAAATCCCCCACGTCGGTCTGGGATGGGACGTCAAGCTCAAGAGCTTTTATAAGTCCGTTAACCGCGACGAGTTTTTTGTTGAAACCAGCCGCTCTTCGCCTGACGAGGTTGTCGAAACCTTTATTGCTGCCATGGCGCGCGGTATCGACGCCGATACCCACGCTCAGGTCCTGGGTGAAGCCCGCGCCGGTGTGCAACTGCTTGCGCAGGCATTGAAGGCGGGATAACCAATTCATATTTCCTGTAATCGCTCATTCATTGCCCCCCGTTCACGTTCAAGAGAGGCATTAAAGTGGTTGTCAAACTGACTTTTGTTATCCCGGTAAGGCACCCCGCCAATTCCAAGGATTGGGAACAGAATAAAAGAAATATTTCTGAAACCGTCAAATCGATTGTCGCGCAGCACGGGGATGACTGGGCTGCAGTCATCGTTGCGAATGAGGGGGCCGACTTGCCCCCTTTGCCTGCGCGCATACAAGTAAAGCGAGTCGATTTTGCCCCCAATCCTCTTCATGAAAAGAGTGATGCGGGCATGGCGGCGTTTTACGATGCCGTGCGCCTTGATAAGGGGCGTCGGGTGTTGGCCGGGATGCTCCATGTCGCGCCAACCGACTATTTCATGATCGTGGACGACGACGATTTTCTCAGTAACAAACTCGTTGATTTTGTATCGACTCAGCCTCTTGCTAATGGCTGGTACATCAACAACGGGTTTGTGTGGTCTGAAGGGACTCGGTGGGTTTACCTCCATCCGGAATTCAACGAGTACTGCGGGACGTCCTATATCGTACGGGCCGATCTGATGAACCTGCCTGCAAGCTTCGACGGCGCAACGGACGAATACGTTAAACAATTGCTGGGCAGCCATAAATTCATCAAACCCCTGATGGCAGAAAATGGTACACCGCTTTCCCCATTGCCATTTCCTGGCGCCGTGTACCGGGTAGGTCATGCTGGCGCTCATAGCAAATCAAATTCCGTGGTCCGGACGTTTTTGCTCAATAAAACCAATGTGCGTTCGCCTGCACAGCTTCTCGCTTCAGCTAGAAAGTTTCGATGGGTAAACGCATCGATGAACAGCGAGTTCACGCTGCCCTTGTAGGTATCGCGCAATTTCATATTTGATAAATTTTTAGCGGGCCGCTTTTTTTCGCCCACTTTTTTTATTTCTGCTTACTGTGTTCATTGTGATCTATGTGCGCTTATCCAGGCGCGGTGCGGTTCATAGCCAATGAAGATTCAGATTCCTAACCTCTGTCTTTAAGGTGAAGCCATGGATACCGATATTCGACAACCTTTGGATGAGCTAGCCGCATTCCAGCGTACGCCAACAGTTCTGCAAAACTACGCGAACTACATCCTCTATTTCGCCGACATCCTGGCGATGATGCTCACGTCGCTGGTCGTTTATTTCGGTGCGCAGTACTACGTCGATGATGGCCCTGCAGCTTACTTCCGCTACGGGATGGCCGTGGTAATCGCGGTGGTCACATTCAGTATTTTCGGCTTCTCGAGCGGTCAGTACGAATGGCAGCGCTTCAAGCAACAAGTGCGAGCACCCTTCATTACGTTCGGGGGGATGGTTTTTGCATTCGGCGCGCTGCTGTTGATCGGTTTTATGTTCAAAATTACCGAAAGCTTTTCTCGTCTGTGGATTACCAGTTGGTTTGCAGGCTTTTCCCTTTATATCCTCATCAGCCGACTGATGCTGGTCTGGTATTTTTCAAGACCTTCGCAAGCTACGCGGGGTAGCATCTTTCGACGCAGGGCGCTGATTCTGGGTGCGGGGGAAGTGGGTCAGCAGGTCGTCGAACACATGCGTCGTTTCAACGATCAGAACATCGATCTGGTTGGGTGTCTGGACGACCGCGGTACCCGACTGCCTCCAAGTGACAACGGTGTGCCTCTACTGGGAAATACTGACCTTGCAGACGAGATGGTGCGCCAACACGGTATTGATTTGATAATTGTCGCGATGCCGTGGCAAGCCAGCGCCCGTATTGAAATGTTTGTGCGCAAGTTTTCTTCCTGGAGTGTCGACGTCTATCTGGCCCCTGATAAGTTGGGCTTTCTATACGCGGATCGCCCGGTATTAAGGGTGGGAGGTGCGTACTTTCTAAGTCTGCAAGCGCGTCCGATCAGCGAGTGGAATGCCGTGGTCAAACGAGTCAAGGACGTTGTAGTGTCATTGGCAGCCATTGCTATATTTTCTCCTGTACTTGCCTTGGTCGCACTGGCGATCAAGCTTGAGTCCAAAGGTCCTGTCCTGTTTATCCAGGAGCGTTTTGGCTTCAACAACGAGACCATCAGGGTCTTCAAGTTTCGCTCGATGTTTACTGATCGCGGGGATCAAAGAGGCGCCCAGCAAACGGTAGCCGGCGACCCTCGCGTTACCCGGGTGGGTCGCTTCATTCGCAAGACCAGCATTGATGAGTTACCACAGCTGTTCAACGTGCTGTTGGGCAACATGTCTTTGGTGGGGCCGCGTCCTCACGCTACCGGCATGCACTCTGGCGGAGAGTTACTGCATGACCTGCTGAGCGACTATGCCAGTCGTCACCGCGTTAAACCTGGTGTAACTGGCTGGGCGCAATGCAACGGGTGGCGAGGGGAAACTGACACTCAGGAAAAACTTGATAAGCGGATCGAGCACGACTTGTTCTATATCGAGAACTGGAGTGTTTCGCTCGACATCATCATTATCATCAAGACGGCATTGATGCTGGTTAGAAGAGATAAGAACGCTTATTGATGCACATGCAATTCAGATATATGGAAGTACAGAGCTGGTTGTTCGTACGTTGAAGTGATCTGTGTTTGTCCACTTAAAACTTGCTCTTAAAACCCCGCACCTGAGAACAGATGCGGGGTTTTTTTTGGCTATCGTTTACTCAGGCACGATGGTTTGGAGTATTGATAGCGGCCTGTTTGAGCGTTGCGCCTGCGCCGAAGCAATTACTTGGCCGTTAAGCTGTCCACTCATGTGACTGACTTTTCCTTCTGACGCTGCAGTCAGCATCACTCCAGGATTTCCCGATGCTCAAACGCGCCACCGCACTCACAAAAATGAAGGGCGTTGCCTCCGGCCTGCTGTTGCTGGCCGCGCTGCTCTACGTAGTTGCCTTAGTGCTTACACCTGGCCACCCGACCTTTGGCGGGTATTTGAAAGCCTTCTCGGAGGCCGCGATGGTGGGCGCGATAGCCGACTGGTTCGCGGTTACCGCACTGTTCCGTCATCCCTTGGGTCTGCCCATCCCGCACACGGCGATCATCCCGCGCAACAAGGCGCGTATTGGTGCCAATCTTGGGGATTTCATTTGCACGCACTTCCTTTCCCGTGAGCAAGTCCTGCACAAGGTCCAAGAGTTTGATGCGGCCAAGCGCTTGGCCGAGTGGCTCTCCAAAGAAGAAAACGCGATCGCTTTGTCTGGGCTCGCCATCAAGCTGGCCAGTCACGGCGTCGGTGCGCTGCGTGATGAGCGAGTGCGCCACTTTGTGCGGGGCACGGCGCTGGCGCGGCTGGAGCATATTGATCTGGCGCGGATCAGCGGACAACTGTTGGAGGTCCTGACGGACGACGGTCGAGCGCAGGAAGTGCTCGATGAACTGCTTGCACATTTTGACGTGTGGATGCAGGGCGAGGCGACTCAGCAGCGTATCAGCGAGGTGATTTCCAGCGAACTGGATGTGCTGCGTTTCAGCTTTTTCGGCAAAGAGTTGCCGTTGCACAACCTGGCCGGTAACTGGTCTTCGAAAAAGCTGGTGAAGCGTCTTTCCGAGGTCATCACGGAGGTTAACCAGGACGCCGATCACCCACTGCGCAAGCACTTCGATGAGCAGTTGGTGAGCCTGGTGCACAAGCTCAAAGAAGAGCCTGCATTCCGATTGCGCGCCGATCAGTTGCGTTCGCAACTGATGCAGCATCCGGCGCTGCTCGGCTATCTCAGCGGGCTGGTCGATGATGTGGTGAATTGGTTCGAAGACGACATCAGGCAGGAAAACTCCGAGCTGCGCGCGCATATGAGCAAAGGCACTCGCAAGCTAGGTGAAGCCCTGAGCGAAGACCTGTCGATGCAGGCATGGATCAACGACCAGATCCTGGCGTTGGCCGGCCCGCTCGTGGAACGTTATCGCTCAGAGATCGGACGTTACATCGCCGAGCGGATTGAGGCCTGGAACGACCAGGAGCTAGTCGAGCAGCTTGAGTCTCAGGTGGGCAAGGACCTGCAATTCATCCGCATCAACGGCACGCTGGTAGGCGGCCTGGTGGGGGTGTTGATCCATTTGGCGACTGAATTCGCAACCCGCCTGTAAGGAGTGTTCAGAACCCGAGCAGCCTCACTGCGCAATCGCCATCCTCACCGGTCACTCAACGGCTTTGCCCCGGACGCGCTGAGATAGTAAAAGGGCTTGTCCTTGCCGATCTCACGGGGCGCCTGGCAATAGCGCAAGACCAGGCGTTCATGGCTGCGAAGGACCGTTACATCGAGGCAGATGGATGCCGGGGCGTTTGTAAAGACGCCAGGCAGCCTTAGCGTTTCATTATAAATATTGTGGCCAATCGCTGACGGAAGGCCGCCATCAAATTATCGCGAAGATGACTTTTTCAGCTTGTGAAATCGGTGCTCGCATGCGCTTTAGCCGAGATTGAATAACTCGCGCGCGACCATCGCGCAATCAGATACTTAACCTTACAGGTCCGGTGTACATATGGAAAATCGCATGCATCAGCCCAGCGAGGGCACGTTAAATACGTTCCCTCGCCTGACACTTCTTCAAAGCTACGCTAACTACATTCTGTATTTCACCGATGTTCTGGCGATGGCGCTGACATCGCTCATCGTGTATTTCGGCGCGCAGTATTATGTGGGCGATGGTGCTTTTGCCTACATGCGTTACGGCATGGCGGTGATCATTGCAGTGGTTGCTTTCAGCGTGTTCGGATTTTCCAGCGGTCAGTACGAATGGCAGCGCTTCAAGCATCAGGTGCGCGCTCCGTTCATCACCTTTGGCGGGCTTGTTTTTGCCTTCGGTGCCTTGCTGCTGGTGGGTTTCATTTTCAAGATTACCGAGAGCTTTTCCCGACTCTGGATCACGGGCTGGTTCGGCGGTTTCTCGCTTTACATCCTCCTCAGCCGTTTGATGCTGGTGTGGTATTTCTCGCGGCCGTCACAAGCCACGCGCGGCAGCATTTTTCGGCGTCGCGCACTGATTCTGGGTGCCGGCGAGGTGGGCCAGCAGGTCGTTGATCACATGCGCCGCTTCAATGATCAGAATATCGATGTGGTGGGCTATCTGGACGACCGTGGGACACGTCTGCCGCCAAGCCAGAACGGCGTGCCGTTGCTGGGTAAAACTGATCTGGCTGACGAGATGGTGCGCAAGCACGGCATCGATCTGGTGATTGTTGCGATGCCTTGGCAGGCCAACGACCGTATTGAAACGCTGGTGCGGCAGTTCTCTTCCTGGAGCGTGGACGTTTACCTGGCACCGGACAAGCTGGGCTTCCTGTACGCGGACCGCCCGGTGTTGCGTGTCGGCGGCGCGTACTTCCTCAGCCTTCAGGCTCGCCCGATCAGCGAATGGAATGCCGTGCTCAAGCGCGTCAAGGATGTGGTGCTGTCGTTGACTGCCATCATCATCTTCTCGCCGCTACTGGCCTTGGTGGCGCTGGCCATCAAGCTGGAATCCAAAGGCCCGGTGTTGTTCGTTCAGGAGCGTTTCGGCTTCAACAACGAGACCATCCGCGTCTTCAAGTTTCGCTCGATGTTCACCGATCGTGGCGACCAGCGCGGCGCTCAGCAAACCGTGCAGGGCGATCCCAGGGTTACGGGTGTGGGGCGCTTCATTCGCAAGACCAGCATTGATGAGCTGCCACAACTGTTCAACGTATTGATGGGCAGCATGTCGCTGGTAGGCCCGCGTCCACACGCCACCGGCATGCACTCTGGCGGCGAACTGCTGCACGACCTGCTCGCCGACTACGCCAGCCGCCACCGCGTCAAACCCGGCGTGACCGGCTGGGCCCAGTGCAACGGCTGGCGCGGCGAAACCGACACCCAGGAAAAACTCGACAAGCGTATCGAGCACGACCTGTTCTACATCGAAAACTGGAGCATCTCGCTCGACATCGTAATCCTCATCAAGACAGCGCTGATGCTGGTGAAGCGGGACCGGAATGCTTATTGAGTGATGTGTTTGCGGTGAAGTCCGATGGGGGAGAGTGCTGCTTGAGGGTAGCTCCGCCTTATCAGTTTTTTTGAAGTGAATGAACCGGCTAATTGGCCGGTTTTTTTTGGTCTTGATTATCTGTCCTGGAAGTCAGGGCTCTTTCAGCTTGAGAGCTTTAGTGCAAGGCTGCTCTGTTCGAGCGCAATGTCCCCAGCCCACAAAAGTCTCGGCAGTGCTGAGACACATTACTTCTGCTGTGTCGGCTTATGCGAATAATACGGCGCATGCCAAAGCCGCATGAGTGACCAGCCTATGAGAGAGTCGGCGACACTCTGGGTGAGGGGAAATATTCTGGACATTAAAAAGCCGGCTTGTGGTTAGCTTTTAATTGATCTATGTTTTTGAAAAACAATGATTTAGGTTTTTTGAAAGGCGCTCCGATCCCCCATTTGTTCCCCCACTTTTTTGTGATTTTTGCACGGTATTTGACCAGCTTTTTTTGGGGTTCAAGCGTGGTTAAAAGGTGGGATTGCCTGATACGGTGATTAGCGACGTCGAATTATGAGACGGCTGGGCCGCCCCTCTTTTAGGTGGTGCTGTTAAGCAATGCCGTCGCCATCTCGTCGAGCCGTCTCTTGACAGTCTCCCATTGTGGCATCACCTGCTTCATCAGTCGGTAGAAACGTTCGCTGTGGTTGTGCTCGGCGATATGGCAAAGCTCGTGAAGAAGCACATAATCGATACAGTCTCGCGGCGCTTTGACGAGGTGTGGGTTGAGAGTAATACGTCCCTTGGGCGAGCAACTCCCCCATTGGGTCTGCATGGTCTGGATGCGCAATAGCGGCTCGCCAGCCACCCAAAGCGTCTGATCCATAACTGCCTGCAAGCGACGCGAGAAGACCTCCCGGGCACGGGCTCTATACCAGTCGCTTAGCAGCTTACGTACGTTCTCTGGAGATTTATGCCTAACGGATACTTCCAGTTTCCCTCGCAGCAGGCGCACTTGCTGAGCCGCTTCGGGAGCTTCGATTACCTTGAGCACATGCTGCTTACCTAGGTAGTAATGGCTTTCCCCGCTGATGTATTGGCGTGGGGTGACATGCGCCAGTTGCGTACGAAACTGGCGTAGTTGTTCGTAGATCCAACGACCACGCTGCTTTAGCGCCCGTAATACTGCCTCATCACTGGCAGTAGCAGGCGCCTGTACTGACACTCTACAGTCAGGATCGACCTTGATTAGCAAGCGTTGCATCTGTCGTGCCTTGGGCGCACGTTCGACCACAATGAGCTCGTCGGCGTAGTGGAAGCTGAGCCAATGCTTCCCAGCGCACTCATGAGCTCCAGCCAAAACGATGGGTACGCTCATGCAGCTGTCAATCCCACTCGAGTGATCTGGACTATCCACTCAACGATATCTTTTGCTTGATCCATCCCTGCGCCGGTTGCTTTGCATTCCTTGAACATCAGCGGCAGCAGTTTCTTGCGTATGTCCGCCTCGATATTTTGGGGATTGATTGAGTGCTCTGCCACCGAAGTAGTGACCATCTCTTCCAGGCGGAAGGCCAGCTTGATCCACTCGTCTTGTGTTTGATTGTCAAGTGCAGCAAAAGCCTCGGGCAGTATCTTTTTGAATACGCCATAGTAAGCCTGAGCATGTTTGTTGCCGGCAAATGCATCTGGCAATTCATCCAATTTACGCGTCTGCACTTGCTGCTCGAACTCGTGAAACAAGAGATATTGTTTGAGCGGGTGGTCGAAGAGTTTTTCCGCCTCCTCAATGGCCTGACGCAACAGTTTGGAGAACGCCTCCTGGGCATAGGGGTCGTCGCGTAGCTCCTGCTCTATCATCTTGCTTATGCGAGTCTTGATGATGTCAGTCTCGTTGCGAGTCTTCTCTTCACTCCAGTCTTCTGGCTTTTTCTGACCCATCTTGCCGACTTCATAGACGCCTTCCGACTCTCTCACCTCAACCCCGACCACATGTTTGTCCAGTAGCTTACGAACTTGTTCTGTGTATTTGTCGTAGTTCACTGTTTCACCAGCATCCTGTTTTGCCAACAGACGCAGGCTCGAGAGCTCTTTGAGGGTATCCTTGTAATGGGCTCGATCCGCATCGGTGAAACTGGTATCTTCGAAAAATGAAGCGGACTGCAACGCTACTTTCAGGCAACTGGCGAACTCGGTCAGGGCTTCGTAGAAATCCTCACGTACTTTTAGGTTGATATCGATCAGGTCGCCCTCACGCGCTTGCATTCTGGGCACGAGTACATGGCGCAGTTGCTCGATATCACCCTTGTTTTTGACATTGGCAAAGATCGCCCAGAGATTTTTGTACAATTGCGGCAGGCGCTTGTATTCGCTACTCATCGGGTCGTAGAGACCTGCAATGTCGTTGATGTCATAGCCGCCTTGCGTCCGCGAAGCCAAATCCTGGTACTTTTGAATAGTCGTATCCAACTCAGTAAGGATGCCGCGATAGTCAATAAGCAGACCGAATTTTTTCAGCGGATGCAGGCGGTTGACCCGAGCGATGGCCTGAATCAGATTGTGTTCTTTGAGCGGTTTGTCAATGTACAACACGCTGTTCTTGGGCTCATCGAATCCAGTCAGCAACTTGTCCACAACGATCAAAAGCTTGAGTGAGTCATCCTTGTCAAAGCGTTCGATCAACTGTTTGGTGTAGATCTGTTCATCAGTGCTGCCGACATTCTTTTTCCACCATTGAGTAACCTCGGGTGAGGAAGACTCATCCACCTCAAGATTGCCCTCACGGCTGTCCGGCGGACTCATTACTAAGGCGCTTTCGAAAAGATTGGCTTCATCCAGGTATTTCTTGTACTTGACCGCCGAAGCCTTGCTGTCGCATGCGAGCTGTCCTTTTAGACCTTCATCAATGTTTTTCACGAAGTGGTTGGCGATATCCAGAGCGATCAACCGAATGCGGTCGTCGGAGCTGTAGATCTGTCCCTTGCTGGAGAACTTACGCTTGAGGTCGGTCTTTTGTTGATCTGTCAGCCCTTCGGTAATGCGTGAGAACCAGCTGTCTATGGCCCGATCACTTACATCCAGATCTGGTTTGCGCTCTTCATAAAGAAGGGGCGTTACGGCTTTGTCTTCCACTGCTCGTTGCATCGTGTATGCATGAACAATGGGGCCGAACTTGTTGGTAGTCTTGTCTTTCTTGAGTAGTGGAGTGCCGGTAAAGGCAACAAAGGCTGCATTTGGTAATACTTGCTTCATACGGATATTGTTTTCACCGCCCTGGCTGCGGTGTCCCTCATCGATCAGCACGATGATATCGGCGCTGGTGTTGACACACTCCGGAAGTTTGGTGGCGCTGTTGAATTTCTGTATCAGCGAAAAAATGATGCGCTCGTTACCGCTACCGATTTGCTCGGCAAGACGCGTGCCGGAGGTGGCCATGGCTGATGCACGGTCCTTTTTCCCTGATAGCTCACCACTTGAGGCGAAGGTTCTGCTCAACTGGTTTTCTAGATCGATCCGGTCGGTGACCACCACGATGCGGCACTGCTTGAGATCGTTGTGAAGGATTAACGCCTTACTCAAAAACACCATGGTGAACGACTTGCCGGAGCCAGTGGTATGCCAGATCACTCCCCCTTCACGGCCGCCGTCCTTGCGCTTAAGGCCTATCCGCTCGATAAGGCGCTTGATACCGAATACCTGCTGATAGCGGGCAACGACCTTGCCAACCTTTTTGTCGAACAAGATGAAGTAACGAAGCATCTCGAGTAATCGAATGGGAGATAACAGGCCAATCAACAGTTGATCTTGTCCGGTAACTGCTAACTCACCCCCTGCCAACAGATCTTCATACCAAGCCAAATCTTTAGCAGGTCGATGAGCAAACAAGGCACTTTTCTGTTTGGCACTGAGTGGGTGATTCTTCAGTTCGTGTTGTTTGGTAGCGCTGATGTCTTCCTCGCGCCATGCTGCCCAGAATTTAGTCGGGGTTCCGCAAGTCGCATAACGTCCGTCGCTGCCGTTGATCGAGAACAACAATTGGCTGTAGGCAAACAATCGAGGAATTTCATCATGGCGCTGATTACGTAGGCTCTGTGAAATACCAGCGTCAATGGTCGGGCCCTTTTGAGCATTACCATCCGGGCGCTTGGCCTCAATTACGACTAAAGGGATACCGTTAACGAAACAGACGATATCCGGCCGCCGTGTATCAACGCCTCCGCTACGCAACACACGGAACTCTTCGGTGAAGACAAAGCTGTTTTTCGTCAGATCCTGCCAGTCAATTAATGCGATGGTCGGGTTGGCCCTTTTGCCGTCTATAAACTCTGTTACCGAAATGCCATACAGCAGGTGGTTGTATAGCCGCTCATTGGCTGCTTGCAGTCCTTCATTCAGGGCGGGGCTGCAGACTTCGCTGATCAGGTTGTCGATGGTTTTGGATGATAGCGAGCATTCGCTGCCTCCAAACATGAATCGACGTTTACTTAGCTGCTCACGAAGTACATCGCGGAGTACTACTTCGTCGGTTTTGCCTGATCTGGCGGTGAGCGCCTGATGAGGCGGTAAGAAGTCCCAACCGAGGTTGCTGAGCAGGGCTAGCGCAGGCAATTTTGCGCTGTATTCTTCCTGAAACTTCGGACCGCTAATCATACTGCAAATTCCTTGTCTGGTGCTGACATCAGCTTGGCTTCATGCTACTGCGCAACCGTTTTTCCAGCTGCTCGAGTTCTTGCAGTTCTTGGATATCCACCTCTAGTGCTTCTGCGCTTCTGCGCCTCTGATCGAACTGTTCGTAGCGTTCATGGGCAGCGTGTTTCATCTGCTCGTGGCTCACTGTTCCGGCTGAGCGCAGCAGCGGTTGCTCGTTGAATACCATGAAGCTATCAATGTATTGCCGCCAATCTTGCAGCTTTATGTGCTGACGCTGTTTGGCGCGTAGCTCAGCGAAGTCTACGAACATGCTGACTAGGCGATTGAGCTGGTCCAGCTCTTCGCCATTCAGGTAGTTTTTGGCGACCACCACATCAGCCTTGCGCACTCGGTCGCCCTTGAAACTGAGCAAGTTCATGTTCGGCTCGTTGGCATTGGCGCGGCGCATGATCAACTCGGCAGCAGTATGCCCGGTCACAGCAAAAAACAACCTGTTCTGTACCTCGGCGAAGAGCCGGGCGGTGTCCTGTTCATTGGCGCGATAGTCTTCTGCCAAGGAGAACAGATCCCGAACCTTCTGATAGAAACGCTTCTCCGACGAACGTATGTCGCGGATGCGTTCGAGCAGTTCATCGAAGTAATCCCAGCTAGGCTCCTTCAGGCGGCTATCGTCCATCACGAAGCCTTTGAGCATGTATTCATTCAGGGTACGTGTAGCCCACTGTCGGAATTGAGAGCCGCGGGTTGAGCGTACTCGGTAGCCTACGGCGATTATCATGGGTAAAGCGTAGAGGTTCGTCAGATACTCTTTGCCGTCTGCGGCAGTAGTAAACTTTTGGTTTACAACTGCCTCGGCAGCCAGCTCACCATCAGCCAGTACAGCCTGTATATGCTTGCCGATATTTTGCTTGCTAGTCTGATACAGCTCGGCTAGCTCCAGTTGAGTCAGCCAAACCTGACCATTCATCTCTCGCAAAGTGAACTGCGCCAAGCCGTCTTCTGTGCTGTAAAGGATCAGGTCAATTAACGTCATATCAACCATTCGCCTCAGCGATTGTGCGCATGGAGATGGCCTTGTCGATCATCGCTTTCACGGCGCGGTCAATCGCCGAGTTTTCGGTGTAGTCCGCTGTAGTGGCGAGGTTGGTACGGCCCTCATCCACCAGTTTCTGCGCTTTCTCGCGGGCCCCTCGTTTGCCTTTGCTATAGACAGCAATGGAGTGACCACCTTGATTCTTAACTAGACGCATTGAAGGGATATCGGTTTCGCCGTCCCCAATAAACACCATATTGCTGAAGGGCACTGGTCTCTCGGAGGGCTCGACGAATTTATTGATCACCGAGTTATCGTGCACATCCAAACTGCCCTTATTGATGCGGAACAGATATTGGGTCTTGGTAGTATAATTCACTGCCAGTGCAGGCCAGTGTGCGATACCGTTGTGGTCGTACATAAAGCCAGATGCGTAAACACGGGTGAAATGTTTGTTGATCGGCGTGCCTTCAATCATCTCGCGTAGGCCTGACGAAATAATGAAGTGTTCGACTTTTATCCCTTTAGTACGACCATAGGCAGTGATACGCTTGAACCAGTCTTCCACGCCTGGAAACAGTTGAATACTGGCTCCGAAGTCAGCAAAGTCTTTTTTACTGACACGTACCTTAGCAGCTTGGGCTCGCTCTATCATCAAGCGCATATAGGCCAAGATTTCGTCGGCCTGTTGCTCCTGAGCCATTGCTTTAGCCTCCTGCCAAAAAACGGCAGGTTTGATTTTCAGAGCAGGAACAAAGTCATATTCTTGCATGTTGCCTGGAGACAGGGTGCCGTCGAAATCATAGGCGATAACGAACGGGATATGTTTTTTGGCCATTAAGCGGTCTCCATCTTATCCACCTGCACACGGCGCGTTCCCGTCAGCAGTTGATGCATCAATGCTTTTTTCTCTTGTCTCAAGCAGGCGAGCTTTTTTTGCAGGGTTTCGATTTCGCAGTCAATTGTGGATAGAAATTGAGCAATTTTTTGCTGCTCTTCTATTCTTGGGAGTGGTATTTCAAGTTGACTTAGATCTTTCAAATAAATTCGCACGCGAACGCTACCGCTGCCTGCGTTATTCATATAATCCGTCCAGCGCTCCGATTTTCTGAATTGGTCAAAATACGACCCGAGCAATACGCTCTCGTTGCACCTGAATACAATATAGTCAGGGCTCACGAGGCAATTTTCTTCTTTGTTCCAGCGACAAATAGAACCAACGTTTATTCGCATTGGATTGTAAGCAAACCAGCCGTTTTTTACGATTTTATAACGATTAATAGACTTGCCAATAGTTCTCTCTCTCATGGGGATCATGCCTTCCGTTTTATTGACGGACATGACATTTTCCAACCCCAAGGTAGAGTCTAAGTTGCGGAGGCTGGATCCAAGCAAACAACTTGCTACTGGGGCGCTCGTCCACTGATAGGAAAATCCTGGTAGACGTTGTTTTCCGGCTAGTAGCTTGCGCATCAATACTTTTTTCTGTTGCTGACTTGCCTCAAGTAACTGTGTGGAAGTAACGATGGCTTGATCCCAGGCTGACAGGATTTTGGCGATCTTCTTTTGTTCGAGGTGGGAGGGCACAAGAACTTGAATCGTAGCTAGATCTTTTTGGCCGATGTTCGCCCGAACGACACCTTGCCCTCTTTTGATGGCTTCAGTTCTGAAGTTTTTTGACTGAAGTACGTAGGCCAAAAAATCGGTTCGTAATATGGGGTTTTTTGGTCTTCCTCTAATAACGAAGCCGCCGAAAGTTACGGTTTGCTCGCCGATATATACGGCGGACATTGCGATTTCACTAAAGGTTTCAGAGGTGCGATTAAAAAGTATGTCACCTTTTTTTACTGAGTAGTCTTCCAGCTGTTTTTCGGAAACTTTTACTCTGCCTATTATTTCGCTTTCGGTGATTGTGCTGTTGTTTAAGACATCCATCACGTTTATAAATTTTTGACCATGGCCATAGCTAGCCTTGTCGGTGTTTAGTCCGTTCTTAAACTCAAAAATTTCGCCAAGATGAATGTTTGTCCATTTTTCAGGAACCATAACCAAGCTCCTTTAGGTAAGCATCCATCTCTATCTCTAACTCTGCTAGCTTGGCGTTGAGTTGTGCACGTTCGGCTCGGACAGCCGTGAGATTAATATCGTCTTCCTCTTCGAAAGTATTCACATATCGCGGAATGTTTAAATTGTAGTCGTTGTCGCTAATTTCTTGCAGGCTGGCGCGGTGGCTGTATTTTTCAGAGTTAATACGGTGACGGTAGGTAATGAGAATATTTTGTATATGTTCGTTACTCAGAAAGTTTTGGTTTTTTCCAGACTTGAACTCACGGCTCGCGTCGATGAACAGAACGTTATTATCTGTCTTGGCCTTGTTGAATATCAGGATGGCGGCGGGAATTCCCGTGCCGTAAAAAAGCTTTTCCGGTAAACCTATTACGGCATCCAGCAGGTTTTCCTCTATCAGTTTCTGACGGATTTTCCCTTCTCTGGAGCCACGGAACAGTACGCCATGGGGTACGACTACGGCCATACGCCCCGTCTTGGGCTTCAGTGTTTCAATCATGTGGAGAATAAAGGCGTAATCGCCTTTGCTTTTTGGTGGTACGCCTCGTTTGAACCGACCGAAATGATCATTCTCGGCGTCCTCGTGGCCCCACGTGTCCAATGAGAAAGGTGGATTCGCGGTGACAATATCGAATCTAAGCAATTGGCCATTTTGATCAAGCAACTTGGGGTTGCGTAGAGTATCGCCCCACTCGATCTTGTGGTTATCCTCACCGTGCAGAAACATGTTCATCTTGGCCAGCGACCAAGTGGAACCGATGGCTTCCTGGCCATAGAGTGCGTATTGCTTGCTGCTATGATGCTCTCGAATTTTGCGTCCGCATTTCATCAACAGTGAGGCTGATCCACAGGCCGGGTCGCAGATGCTATCGCCAGGTTGTGGATCGAGCAGTTCGGCGATGAGCTCGGAGACTTCCGGCGGAGTATAAAACTCACCTGCTTTTTGACCACCGCTGGCAGCGAAGTTTTTGATCAGGTATTCGTAGGCGTTACCGATTACATCCAGACTGCCGACGCGGGACGGTTTGAGGTTGAGTTCGGCGCGGTCAAAGTTCTCCAGTAAGTGGCGCAAAATGGCGTTTTTCTGCTTCTCTTCACCGAGGCGGTCGGTGTTGAAGGAAATATCTTGGAAAACGCTTTTGCCGACGTCTTTGAGCTTGGTGCCGTTCGCTTCTTCGATGGCGTGTAACGCCAGATCGATACGTTCACCATTACCTGGTTCGTGACGCTGGTTATGCAGTGCATAAAAGCTGGCGTCACGCGGTAGGACGAAACGCTCGTTTTTTAGCATTTCCTCAATCAGTTCTGGCTCGTCGCCATATTCTATTTTGTACGTGTCATAGTGGTCCTGCCAAACATCGCTGATGTACTTGAGAAACAGCATGGTAAGGATGAAGTCTTTATAGGTGTCCGCGCTGATCGTGCCACGGAATGTGTCGCACGCGGCCCATAGCGCCTTATTGATGTCGTCTTGATTAACTTTGTCGTTCATGGATCAATCCTTAATAAGTTGCTGATAAATGCCCTGGAGCATTTGTTCACGATTCATGTGTAGCTGGCTGATAAGTTGATCTTCTTCATCCCAGAGGCGTTGCAATTGAGTCAGCCTGCCTTGGGTTTCCAGCAAGGGCAGCGGAATGGGCATATTCATCAGCGATGCTTTGCTGATGGCTTGGATGCTGCTGCCGCTGCGTTCAAGGCTTCGCTGGCTTTGCGGAAGGTTGATCAACCAGCACAGGTATTCCGGTAGTACCCTTGTTGTTTTGGGGCTGACAATAAAGAATTGGCTAGTCGCCACAATCCGCTGTTCTGCTCTGTAGAGAGCGGCAGTATTCTTATCGCCGCGAGCGATCACTACGATATCGCCTTGCTCGAGTAAGGGAGCCGCTGTGCGGGCCTCCCAAGTAATGGCAATAAGTGTGGCGGGATCAATCGCTGCTTGTTGACGCAGATCCCTAATCTGCAGGACGCGAACATCTCCAGCCGGGTCATGTTCTAGCGCGCCGCGGAATGTGTAACCCGATCGAATATCAGCCAATTCGCTCAATTTGAATAACTGGGTTGGCATAAGTTAGCTCTGTGTGAAAGCGCCATCCTTGGCGCTAGATGATCAGACTTCGCAGTGCTGGTACTGGTTATGTAGCCATTTGGTCACTTCGACCGACAGTCCATACCATGCAGCGTCTCCCTGAAGACGGGTTACGAGCAAACCGTCATCTGCATCCATTGCTATTTTGAGGTTATCCCGTACCTGATCGGCAGTCTGGCTGGTGGCAATGATCCAGGTGGACTCCAGCGGACGGCACCATGTGCCATAAGCTTTAATCCGGGTTTGCAGAGATTGATAGTCACGCTGCTTACGTAGGTCATAGGTGATTTGATACAATTTCATAGCTTTAGCTCTCCTAACGTGTCAGTTATTGCAATCGCGGCAGGCTGCAACCTGCCGCACCTCACTTTTTTCTCTGTAGTGTCCGTACTGAGGTGATGGCGATGTGACTATCGCTCCCTTTCTGCGCTGCGTCAACTTTTTATTACAGTAGATGACCTACTGGTCGAAAGCTGGTTTTTGGATAGGACTCTGGGGTTCCCCTTCCCCTATCAATGCTTGCGACACCTGTGCAGTTTCCCCACGTCATCCCGCCAAGAATGTTGAGTGTTATCAGGGATCAAGGTCCCTGCGACCTGTGGGGTTGTCCGCTAACGCGGGACTGGCGGCTCCTTACGACCGGGAGCATGGGCATCTCATGATCTGGCCTCCTGAACACCGATACCGGTGGGCGGGTGGAGGCTACATTGGCTGACGAGACCAACGCCGCGTGATCCTGAGTCGGGTGAAGGCAGTGATGCGATGACCGGTGCGTGCCTGACTGTCAGTCAGGTGCAGTCCATTCCGTGGGCTGCGGCACCATCATCTGCATCGCTGTTGCTGGTGACTTCGGTGTTTGTCACGCCGATTGTCACGAGGGGGAAATGCCGCAAAGCCTTGTACGAGTTGGGCTGCAGCAGCGGTAGGAGCGCCCGTCTCTTTCCGGGAGAAAGAGACGGGCGCAGGTTGGCGCAATGAAATGGCCAAGCGGATGAGTTGCTGCAGCGCAGGGACCCGGCTTTTAAAGTCGGTAACCAGAGACCTCGTGGTCCTACACCGATATTGGTTTCGCCGCAGTTGCGGGATTGTCGCCTTTGCGCCCCAAGGTCCGACGCATTCAGCAGTCGCCGCCTCATCATTCCCCCGATGTTTCGCGTTGGCTCTCATCCGTGTGTTCAGGTGTAGATGTAGCGTAGATGGCCCACGCGTGCATCAGCTCCCGTCGCTTATCAAAAAAGTCTGATCGAGAATATGCGCTTTCCGTTTCCCCGCGCTCGTCATGGGCCAGTGCGAGCTCGCAGATATCTCTTGGGAAAGGCGTCCTTTCACCTGCCCAGTCCCGGAAGGTCGAGCGGAAGCCGTGACGAGTGATGTGCTCATAACCCAGTGTATGTAGCAGATTGCGAATGCCATTAGCGTGCATCACGCCGCTTCGGCCGTGGCCGGGGAAAACGTAGGGACTTCTAATATTGATTTTCGGAAGGCCCTTCAGAAGTGAAGCCACCTCTGGGACCAAAGGAATCGCGAACGCTTGCCGTGTTTTCATACGCTCATCTGGCAGAGACCATCGACCCGACTCCAAGTCAAATTCATCCCAGCGTGCGAATCGGACCATATGCGAGCGAGCCCCGGTTAGGATCAGTAACTGAGCTGCGACAGAAACGTGACTGGGATCCTTGCGTAAGTCGTCCATGAGCGTCGGTAGGTCCTGCCATTTCAATGCAGGATGATGTTGGCGTTTACGAGCTTTCTTTTCATGCCGGCTGAGCAGGTTTTCGAGATGGCCGCGCCAGCGTGCCGGATTCTCTCCGGTCCTGAGACCACGGGCTCTGGCGGCATCCAGGATCTGTTCGATTTGCCCACGCACTTCGTCAGCCGTCCGCGTCTTGGTCGACCAGAGTGGCTGCAGGGCCTTGATCAAATGTTTGGTCTCGATCTGATCAGCTGACAGCTTCCCTATTGTAGGGAAGGCATAGAGCTCGAGCTTCCTCAACCAGCCCTTGCGCCATTTCTCCGACCAGCTTGAGCCATGGGCATCTCGGTAGTCGGTGGCCAATTTCTCGAAGGTTATCAGCTGTGCCTGTTCTCGGCGTTCAGCTTCTCGTTGAGCGGCCTGCTCAGCCTGTCGTTTTGCTAAGGGGTCTGTGCCGTTGAGTATCTGGGCTTTATTTTCATAGGCGGCTGCGCGGGCTTTTTTCAGGTCGAGCTGAGGGTAGCTCCCCAGACCCATCTCCCTGCTTTTGCCGTTCAATTGAAAGCGGAGCACTCAGGTTTTTCGTCCTGAGGGTTTCACCAAAAGACGAAGCCCTTGACCGTCTTCGTACGTCCCAGCCTCAACCAGATTTTTGACTTGATTGGCGGTCAGTTTGCCCATTTTTTTCGCCCTCTGTTCCCCCACTTGTTCCCCCACTTACGTGTGGAACGCCTCGGATCAAAACGGAAGTCACGGGAAAAAAAATAGGCTGAAACCCTTAATCTAGCAAGTCTGTAGCGGTTTTCAGTAGATAAGAATGGCTTTCCAAAAGACATTAAAAAGCCGGCTTGTGGCCGGCTTCTCGTGGACAGGTTTGGTTAGTTTTTGGCTAACCGCACCCGCCTGCAAAAGTGCGCTCTGCAAAGGAGCGCTTGTGAGGTAACGAGGCAGGCCCGGGGGCGGTTGCCGCGTCTGTCATCGCTCTGCGGGTAGCGGAGCGGTGATGAAACGAAGGCGTGCAGGATACTGATGTTCGCGGGATCTGCCCAGCTTCAATGGGCTGTCATCTGTCTTTTTCCTTGAAAATCAAGGCAGTGCCGCAGGGTGCCGACGATTGTTAAGCGTGGACCACCAGAAAACCCACCCCAGCACCTGAATATGTTGCTCCTGGATTTGCAGGGCGGTGAAGACCTCGTCCGGGTATTCGCCGGCATTGTGGCTGCGCAATCGCAAACCGCCACCGGGCAGGCGGTACAGGTACTTCACGCGCAGCATGCCGTCGTGTTCGAGTGCGTAGATTTCGCCGTCGATAATGAGCGTCTTGCCCGTGTCGATGCCAATCAGCGACCCATCCTGAATTTTGTCGGCCATGCTGCTGCCGGTCATTGCGATGCAAATCGCGTTATGCAACTCGACGTCCATGGCATTGAGCACGCGGCGTGATAGCCGGATTTTTCTATTCGGCACTTCGCCTACGGCCGTGCGTTGGGCGCCGGGTTTGTGCTGCTCGTCGTACAGCGGGAGATCAAGCTGATCTCGGGCGCTGCGTTCGGTCCGTGGCTTTTCGCTGACGGGTTTCTGGCTCACCGGGGGCGGTGGGGCTGGGGTTCTGCCTTCACCGGGATGCTTGGGGCCGGCACCGGTGCGCAGCCACTCGGCGTTGACGCTGAGCAAGTTGGCAACTTCATCGATACGTCCAATGGGGATGCCGCGCTTGAACCAGTTGTTCACGTGCTGGGGCGTCACGTTGCGGTTGGCTGCGAAGTCTGTGGCGGAGAGGTAGCACTCTCGCAGCAGTACGCGTAATCGATCACCTGATGTATTCATGGGGCCAGTTTACGGCGGCTTTAACTTTGTTTAAATGAACGAAGTGTTCAAAAAACATGACGTAGTAGTCACTCCTGTTTCACAGACTTACAGTTATAAGTTGCTCTTGTAGGATGGTTCTGTAGCTCTTGATAGTTAAGGCAACAATGCTGGGTGCACACAAAAGATAAGCTCTGGAGGCCTCAGTCAGCGAAGGCCGCTGAGACAGAGCCTTTTCAGTAACAGTTTCGAGGCGGATGGGAGTTGGCGTGGGTCGATATATACGCGATGGCGTTAAACACGATAAACGTTCTGTGACGGGGTCGTTTTTTTAAACATTTAAACGCGGATTTTCAGGCGGCGGGACTGGGTTGCGACCTTTAAAGCACCCGAGGACCGGATGCTCTAAAGATTGCGAGTCGGAATCAGCCTTTGTAGGCGGCTACCGACTTGGTGATTTCAGCGCGGGCAGCGTCTGCGTTGCCCCAACCTTCGATCTTCACCCATTTGCCTTTTTCGAGGTCTTTGTAGTTCTCGAAGAAGTGCTTGATTTGCTCAAGCAGCAGGGGCGGCAAATCGGTGTATTCCTTCACATCGACGTACAGCTGGGACAGCTTGTCGTGCGGGACTGCGATGACTTTGGCATCGCCGCCGCCGTCGTCGGTCATGTGCAGGATGCCGACTGGACGAGCGCGGATAACCGAGCCTGGCGTGACCGGGTAAGGCGTCACAACCAGTACGTCCAGCGGGTCGCCGTCGTCAGCCAGGGTGTTTGGGATAAAACCGTAGTTGGCCGGGTAGAACATCGGGGTGGCCATAAAGCGGTCAACGAACAGGCAGTCGCTGTCTTTGTCGATTTCGTATTTGATCGGGGCGTGGTTGGCCGGGATTTCGATCGCGACGTAGATGTCATTCGGCAGGTCTTTACCAGCCGGAATCTTGCTGTAGCTCATTGGGCAGTGCCCCCTTTGTTGACCAGTCAGAATCTGGCGTCGAGCGCCAAAAAGTGGGCCGGATTATAGGCATATTTCCAGAAGTGTTGCCATGTGCGACAACCGCTTCTAGACGTTGGTATGAGCCTGATAGACCGGGTTTTGCTGCTGAAGTGCCGTCAGTCGGCCGAGGGTGTCCTGCCGATAAAAGGCACTCAGTTGCTGGTAGACAGCCGGATAGGCTTGGGCGAGCACATCCGGTGCGCTGAAGAAGTATTCGCTGGTGACCGCGAAGAACTCGCCCGGATCTTCAGCCGCATACGGATCGATAGCCGTCTCGGCGTCGGGATCGGCATCCAGCTGTCGGTTGAGGTCGTCGAAAGCGCTTTGCATCGCATCGGTCCATTGCTTGACCGCCATGCCCTGGTGCAGCGGCGGCATCCCATTGGCGTCGCCGTTGAGCATGTCCAGCTTGTGCGCCAGCTCGTGAATAACCAGGTTGTAGCCTTCCCAGCCGCCGCTCGACAGCACGCCCGCCCACGCCAGAATCACCGGCCCCTGCGACCATGCCTCACCGCTGTGCTCACCGTCCCACTCGTGCTCGATACCGCTGGCATCGCGGTGTTTCTGCGGGCTGATGAAGTCATCGGGGTACAACACAATTTCATGAAAGCCCTGGTACCAGTTCAGATCGCCCAGCGCCAACAGTGGCAACTGCGCCTGCGCTGCAAGGAACAGCCGGGACTCATCGTCCAGATTTACCCCGTCCAGCGCTGTCAGGGTTTTGTCTTGCAGAAACAGTACGCAACAATCGCGCAGACGCTGATCCTCTTCGGCGCTCAGGCCGTCGAGGATCGGCAGGCGTTGACGCACCCGAGCCCATAGCTCATCGGGCACCGGGTGACGCGCCAGGGTGCGGCGCTTGAGCCAGCCGCCAAGCGACCACATGGCTCAGCGTACGTCGGCAGACCGGGCCATGCGGCCGCGCAGCAGACCGATGATCATCGGCAGCAACGACATGATGATGATCGCCAGCACCAGCAGGGTGAGGTTTTTCTTGATGAACGGGATGTTCCCGAAGAAGTAGCCCAGTGCAACCAGACCGCCGACCCACAGGATCGAGCCCAGCACGCTGAAGCCCAGGAAGCGCGGGTAATGCATCTTGCCGACGCCAGCCACGAATGGGGCGAACGTGCGGATGATCGGCAGGAAGCGCGCCAGCGTCACGGTTTTGCCGCCATGGCGATCGTAAAACTCGTGAGTGCGGGTCAGGTAATCGCGACGGAAGATTTTCGAGTTCGGGTTGCTGAACAGTTTGTCGCCCGCAGTGCGACCGATGACATAGTTGGTGCTGTCGCCAAGAATCGCCGCAGCCATCAACAAACCGGCCAACAGCACAGGGTCCATGCCGCCACCCGCAGCCACCGCGCCCGCGATGAAGAGCAGAGAATCCCCTGGCAGGAACGGCATCACCACCAGCCCCGTTTCGCAGAAGATCACCAGAAACAGGATCGCGTAGACCCATGTGCCGTAGTTGGTAACCAGCAAATCCAGGTAAACATCGAGGTGAAGGATAAGGTCGAGCGGATTGAAATCCATGTACGGCACCTGGGTGGTGAGACCCGATCCGGGTCACGTGCGGCTGAAAATGAGGGATTGTGAGGGCGGCATTATAGGGGCAACCCGCGCAATGTCGCCCCTACAGACAGACGCATTTGCTCAATCCTCGCGCATCGGGGGCCTGACCGCTTGGAAGCTGGACTTCATTCTTTCGGACCAGCGAGCAGGAAGTTCGCGCTGCCCTCGGTGGATGAGTCCGACTCCAGCGTCTGCAATTGGGCTTCGTCTTTGAGGCTGACACCTGACAGCTGGCGACGACACGCTTCACGCATCAGGTACAACAGACGATGCGTCGCCATGCCGTAACTCAACCCTTCCAGGCGCACATTGGAAATACAGTTGCGGCTGGCGTCGGTCAGTCCCGTTTTCGGCGCGTAAGTGAAGTACAGCCCGAGGCTGTCGGGAGAACTGAGACCCGGCCGCTCGCCGATCAGGATCACCACCATTTTTGCGCCAAGTCGTTCACCGATTTCGTCAGCAACGGCGACCCGGCCTTGCTCTACCAGAATCACGGGTGACAACGACCATCCCTCAGCGGTGGCCTGTTCCTCCATCCGCTCCAGAAACGGCAGCGCGTGACGATGCACCGCCAACGCAGACAGCCCATCAGCTATGACCACCGCCAGATCAACGCCGCCAGCATGCGCCAAGGCGTACTCGGTCAATGCCTGAGCGGAGTCTTCGTCCAGCTTGCGGCCCAGATCCGGGCGTTGCAGATAGGTATCACGGTCAGGCGCCGCGCTGTGTAGCAGCAAATGTTCTCGGCCCTTGGCGGCAAGGGCGTCGGTGAGGGCTGCATGCTCGAAGGGCAAGTGCACGGCATCACGGGCCTGTGCGTGTGCTGCTTGAAAATCCAGCTGCGCACCGGTGGGCATGCTGGTGCCGGTACGACCTAGCGCAATACGCGCAGGCGTCAGGCGGCGCAGATCGAGCCAAGGGTTTTCAGGTTTGAGATTGGGCGGGTTGATCTCGTCCATGGGCTTGTCACTCATACCAGATGCGCCAGTGCCTGGCGGAATGCCGGCGGTAAAGCATCGCCGAAACGTACGCGGCCATCGGTCTGGGTAAAGATGCCCATCTTCTCCAGCCACGCTTCGTATTCAGGCGCAGCGCGCAAGCCCAGGGTTTGTCGGGCGTACAGCGCATCATGGAAAGAGGTGGTCTGGTAATTGAGCATGATGTCGTCGGACCCCGGAATGCCCATGATGAAGTTGATCCCGGCCACGCCCAGCAGGGTCAGCAGCGTGTCCATGTCGTCCTGATCGGCTTCGGCGTGATTGGTGTAGCAGATGTCACAGCCCATTGGCACGCCCAGAAGCTTGCCGCAGAAGTGGTCTTCAAGCCCGGCACGAATAATCTGTTTGCCGTTGTACAAATACTCAGGACCGATGAAACCCACCACCGTATTCACCAGGAACGGATTGAAATGGCGCGCCACGGCGTAAGCTCGCGTCTCGCAGGTCTGTTGATCGACGCCGTGATGAGCGTTGGCCGACAGCGCGCTGCCTTGTCCGGTTTCGAAATACATCAGGTTCTGGCCCAAGGTGCCGCGGTTCAGACTCAGACCGGCTTCATAGCCTTCCTGCAGCACATTCAGGTTGATTCCGAAGCTGGTATTGGCCGCTTCCGTGCCGGTGATCGACTGAAACACCAGGTCCACTGGCACCCCGCGGTTGATCACTTCAATGGACGTGGTGACGTGGGTCAGCACGCACGCCTGAGTCGGGATTTCATAACGCTGGATGATCGCGTTGAGCATCTCCAGCAACGCAACGATTGAGGAGGTGCTGTCGGTGGCGGGGTTGATGCCGATCATGGCGTCGCCGTTGCCGTACAGCAGCCCGTCGAGAATGCTGGCGGCGATACCCGAGGGCTCGTCTGTGGGGTGATTGGGTTGCAGGCGCGTTGATAAACGACCCCGCAGCCCGACCGTGTTGCGAAATCGGGTGACGACGCGGATTTTCTGCGCGACCAGAATCAGATCCTGCACGCGCATGATCTTGGACACGGCGGCCGCCATTTCAGGGGTCAGGCCTGGGGCAAGGGCGCGCAGGCTCGTCTCGTTTGCCTGCTCACTCAGCAGCCAGTCGCGAAAGCCGCCGACGGTCAGATGGCTGACGGTGGCAAATGCGGCTTTGTCGTGCGTGTCGATGATCAGCCGAGTGACTTCATCGCTTTCATACGGGATCAGCACTTCTTCGAGAAAGTACTTGAGCGGGATGTCGGCCAGCGCCATTTGCGCGGCTACGCGCTCGGCGTCATTGGTGGCTGCGACACCTGCGAGGAAGTCCCCCGAGCGCGCCGGACTGGCCTTGGCCATGACGTCCTTGAGGCTGTCGAAGCAATAAGTCTGAGCGCCGACAGAATGCGAAAAGCTTGCCATGCAGATTCTCCGTGACGGCCGGACGCGTTTGATCCGGGCGTAGTGTCCTCGGCGCCTGACTGCGGCTGCCGACTGTTGGAAGCGATGCAAGCAATAAATACTCCATCGTGCTTCAAAGTGCCAATTGCAGGGCTGCATGGATCCGTCCACAACCGGTCATGGCAGTTACACGTCCCATTTTGGCGCACGATGATTTTGTTGGAGCGAGGCTTGCCCGCGAAGCTGACGACTGGGTTTGCCTGGCACAGCGCAGCTGACGGCCCGGTTTTACCTGACACTGCGGGTCGCAAGCTTCGCGGACGAACCTCGCCAGCAGTTTGCCCCTTAAACACCAATGGCCTCCGAAGAGGCCATTGGTTGTCTGTCACTCAAACCGATTTAGAAGAAGCCCAGCGGGTTGATGTCGTAGCTCACCAGCAGGTTTTTGGTTTGCTGATAGTGCTCAAGCGCGACCTTGTGGGTTTCACGACCGACGCCGGATTTCTTGTAACCGCCGAATGCGGCGTGCGCCGGGTACAAGTGGTAGCAGTTAGTCCACACACGACCAGCCTTGATCGCCCGGCCTACTCGGTACGCGCGGTTGATGTCACGGGTCCACAGGCCTGCGCCCAGGCCGAACTCGGTGTCGTTGGCGATGGCCAGCGCTTCGGCTTCATCCTTGAACGTGGTCACGCTGACCACTGGGCCGAAGATTTCTTCCTGGAACACGCGCATCTTGTTGTTGCCCTTGAGCAGCGTCGGCTGGATGTAATAGCCGGTCGACAGGTCGCCTTCCAGCTTTTCAACCTTGCCGCCGGTGAGCAGCTCGGCGCCTTCGCCCTGCGCGATCTCCAGGTAAGACAGGATTTTGTCGAACTGCTGCTGAGACGCCTGTGCGCCGACCATGGTGTCGGTATCCAGCGGGTCGCCGCGTTTGATTTTCAGGACCTTCTGCATCACCACTTCCATGAACTGCGGGTAGATCGACTCTTGAACCAGGCAGCGGGAAGGGCAGGTGCAGACTTCGCCCTGATTGAAGAAGGCCAGCACCACGCCTTCAGCGGCCTTGTCGATGAACTCGGGCTCGGCCTGCATGATGTCTTCGAAGAAGATGTTCGGCGATTTGCCGCCCAGCTCAACGGTGGAGGGGATGATGCTGTCAGCGGCCAGCTTCATGATGTGCGAGCCAACCGGCGTGGAACCTGTGAAAGCGATCTTGGCGATGCGCTTGCTGCTGGCCAGCGCTTCGCCCGCTTCACGTCCATAACCCTGCACCACGTTGAGCACGCCTTTTGGCAGCAAATCGCCGATCAATTCCATCAGTACGGTGATGCCCAGCGGCGTTTGCTCGGCCGGTTTGAGGACGATGCAATTGCCCGCTGCCAACGCTGGCGCGAGTTTCCAGGCGGCCATCAGAATCGGGAAGTTCCACGGGATGATCTGCCCGACCACGCCCAGCGGTTCGTGAATGTGATAGGCCACGGTATTGCCGTCGATTTCGGCAGCGCTGCCTTCCTGGGCGCGCAGTACGCCTGCGAAATAACGGAAATGATCGACCGCCAGTGGAATGTCCGCGTTGAGGGTTTCGCGCACGGCCTTGCCGTTGTCCCAAGTTTCGGTGATGGCCAGTACTTCAAGGTTCTGTTCGATGCGATCAGCGATTTTGAGCAGGGTCAGCGAACGCTCCTGCACGGAGGTCTTGCCCCACGCATCGGCAGCGGCATGGGCTGCGTCGAGGGCTTTGTCGATGTCTTCGGCGGTCGACCGAGGGAACTCAGCGATCAACTTGCCGGTGATGGGCGAGGTGTTTTCAAAGTACTGGCCTTTGACCGGTGCGACAAATTCGCCACCGATGTAGTTGCCGTATTTGGTTTTGAAGGTAACGAGGGCGCCTTCAGTACCGGGATGGGCGTAACGCATGGTGAATATCTCCTGGCTCTTGTGATTGTCGGGGATAACGCGCTGCTGCGCTTGTGCAAAAGCGTAGAGCAAGGCGCGGGCCACTGCCTTGTCGACCCATGAATTCGGCGGTTTGAGCGGCATTGCCTCGTCTAATCGCGGCGCGCTGCATCAAGGTCGGTACAGGGTGGGTGACACTTTGTACCGAATCCGGCACAGCTCGCCCGATTCAGGCTTTGGTGGCATTGCATTGAGCGGGAGCGAGGAGGATGCTGGTCGGCGACTCCCCCGGCGAACAGTAAACCCGGAGAACAATAAAAATGCTCAGCAGTCACCTGACGCAACATGCCCGGCAAGTCTTGACCTTTGCACAAGGCAAGGGCCACCAAGATGGCCCGGGCAGTGACCCCTCCATTGCGCGCTCCTGGCTGCGCTGCCTGCAGGAACATCATCTTGACCCCGCCCAACCGATGGCGCCGACCGTGCTTGAGCATGCGCGCGTGCTCGAAAGCCGTGAGCGGCTGCAGCAGGTGTTGAAGATCGCCGGGGCAGAAATGAACAGTCTTCATCAGCAGCTATCAGGCGGTAACGCCGTGCTGCTTACCGACGCCCGTGGCGTGATCCTCAATTGCGTGACAGAGGCGGGCGAACGCAAGGTTTTCGAGCGCGCCGGGCTGTGGCTCGGTGCCGACTGGAGTGAAGCCCGCGAGGGCACCAATGGCATCGGAACCTGCTTGGTGGAGCGTCAGTCGCTGACCATTCATCGCGACGAACATTTCCGAGGACGTCACACCGGGCTGACCTGTTCTGCCAGCCCGGTGTTCGATCCCCATGGTGAATTGCTGGCTGTGCTCGATGTGTCGTCGGCGCGACACGATGTCTCGCGCCAGAGCCAGTTCCACACCATGGCGCTGGTCAGTCTGTCGGCCAAGATGATCGAGAGCGGTTACTTTCTGCGCCATTTCGATGATCAGTGGCTGCTGCGTTTTCATTTGCAGGCGGGCTCAGTGGGGTTGTTCAGCGAAGGGTTGCTGGCATTCGACGGTGAGGGCCGAGTCAGCGCATTGAACCAGAGCGCTTTGAATCTGCTCGGTCCTGGACGCGGCGATGTGATCGGCAAACCGGTCGAGACGTTGTTCGATTGCTCGCTGGACACGCTGATGAGCCGCGCCAGTGTCGAGGCTGTCGCAAGCTGGCCATTGCGCACGCGAGACGGGCGCGGATTCTTTGCCCTGCTGCGCGGGCGGTCGCCGTCTCCGCGCACAGCAACGCCGCCTCCGATCCACAAGCCCCCCGTTGTAAAGGGCCTGACGGGCATCTGTCTGATTGACCCCGCGCTGCAAACCGATTTTCGACGAGCGCTGCGGGTATTCGAGCGCGATGTACCGCTGCTGATCAACGGCGAAACCGGCTGCGGCAAGGAAGCCTTCGCCAAGGCCGTGCATCAGGCCAGCCAGCGCGCAACCAAGCCTTTCGTGGCACTCAACTGTGCAGCGATCCCTGAAAGCCTCATCGAGAGTGAGTTGTTTGGTTATCGCGGTGGCAGCTTTACCGGCGGGCGCAAGGAAGGCATGCGCGGCAAGTTGCAGCAGGCGGATGGCGGCACGCTGTTTCTCGATGAAATCGGCGACATGCCGGTGGCCCTTCAAACCCGTTTGCTGCGCGTGCTGGAGGATCGTCTGGTGGTGCCCATTGGTGGCGAGCCCCAGGCGGTGGACGTAAGAATCATCAGCGCGACTCACAGAAATCTTCAGTTGCGCGTGGAAGACGGCAGCTTTCGAGAAGACCTTTATTACCGCCTCAACGGGCTGGAAATCGGCTTGCCCGCGTTGCGCGACCGAAGCGACAAATCGCAGTTACTGGATTTTCTGCTGGCTCAGGAGTCGGCGGGGCAGGCGATTGAGCTTGAAGGTGAGGCGCGTCAATTGCTGCTGGATTTCAGCTGGCCGGGCAACGTGAGGCAGATGCGCACCGTGTTGCGGACACTGGCCGCGCTGTGTGAAGGGGATCAGATCACGGTGAGCGACCTGCCGACAGTGATTCGTGCGGGCAAGGGCCCGCCGGTTGCTGCGGTCAGTGAGTCACCGCTGGATGATGCCGAACGCACGGCACTGATCACCACGCTGCAATCCCAGAAGTGGCACATGACCCACGCCGCCCGGGAACTGGGTGTCAGCCGCAATACGCTCTATAGAAAGCTGCGCAAACACGGGATCAGCAGATGATGAGTCGACTGCCGGTTTTTGATTCTGCCCGGCAGATCGTCGGCAAGCCTGACTCCTCTGGCCTGCGGCCAAAAAGCAAAAGCGAAAAGCAATTGCCCCGTGCGCATTTACCGCCTCTACGCTAACCTGCGTCCATGTTTTAAGAGGTGGTCATGCACATTCATATTCTTGGTATTTGTGGCACGTTCATGGGCTCACTGGCGGTACTCGCCAAGGAACTGGGTCATAAAGTCACGGGCTCCGACGCCAACGTCTATCCGCCCATGAGCACACAATTGCAGGCTCAAGGTATCGAGCTGACACAAGGCTACGATCCCGCGCAACTTGATCCTGCGCCTGATGTGGTCGTCATCGGCAACGCTCTGTCTCGCGGCAACCCTGCCGTCGAATACCTCCTCAACAAGGGCCTGCCTTATGTGTCGGGCCCGCAGTGGTTGGCCGATCACGTCTTGCAAGGTCGCTGGGTGCTGGCCGTTGCCGGGACGCACGGCAAGACCACCACCAGCAGCATGTTGGCCTGGGTGCTGGAGCACGCAGGCATGGCGCCCGGTTTCCTGATTGGCGGTGTGCCGCAGAACTTCGCGGTCTCGGCCAGGCTTGGGGATACGCCGTTCTTCGTGGTCGAGGCCGACGAATACGACAGCGCGTTTTTCGACAAGCGCTCGAAGTTCGTGCATTACCGACCGCGCACCGCGATTCTCAATAACCTTGAGTTCGATCACGCCGACATCTTCCCGGATCTCCCATCCATCGAGCGTCAATTTCATCATCTGGTGCGCACCATCCCGAGCGAAGGCCTGGTCATTCATCCGACCACAGAGCCTGCGCTGCAACGCGTTATCGAGATGGGCTGTTGGACGCCGGTGCAAACCACCGGTCACGACGGGCAGTGGCAGGCGAAGTTGCTCAGCGAAGACGGCTCGCGGTTCGAGGTGATCTTTGAAGGTGTGGCCCAAGGCACTGTCGACTGGGACATGACCGGTCAGCACAACGTCGCCAACGCGCTGGCTACCTTGGCAGCGGCGCGCCATGTCGGCGTAGTGCCGCAGCAAGGCGTTGCCGCGCTGAGCGCCTTCAAGAGCGTGAAGCGGCGTATGGAAAAGGTGGCTGAAGTGCACGGCATTACTATTTATGACGATTTTGCTCATCATCCGACCGCCATCGCGACCACGCTCGATGGCTTGCGCAAGAAGGTCGGTGATTCGCCGATCATCGCCATCATCGAGCCGCGCTCCAACTCCATGAAGCTCGGCGCTCACCGCGAGGGATTGCCGGAAAGCGTTGTTCAGGCTGACCAAGTGATTTGGTACGCGCCTGCCAATCTGGGCTGGGATCTGGCGGGTACCGCCGCGCAATGCTCGGTGCCGTCGCAGGTTTTTGATTCGCTGGAGGGCATCATCGAGCGGGTCAAGTCCCAGGCCCAGCCCGGTACCCATGTGGTCATCATGAGCAACGGCGGCTTCGGCGGCCTGCATGGCAAGTTGGCAGAGGCACTGCAATGAGCGGCCCGGAACGCATCACCCTCGCAATGACCGGAGCGTCCGGCGCGCAATATGGACTTCGTCTGCTCGACTGCCTGGTGCGCGAAGACCGCGAAGTGCATTTTTTGATTTCCAAGGCTGCGCAGTTGGTGCTGGCGACCGAAACCGACGTTTCGCTGCCGCCCAAGCCGCAGATGATGCAGGCATTTCTGACTGAATACACTGGCGCTGCTGCTGGCCAGATTCGGGTGTACGGCAAGGAAGACTGGATGTCGCCGGTGGCGTCTGGTTCCGGTGCCCCGAGTGCGATGGTGGTGGTGCCGTGCTCCACGGGCTCGCTGTCCGCGATTGCCAGCGGTGCCTGTAACAACCTCATCGAACGCGCGGCGGACGTCACGCTTAAAGAGCGTCGGCAGTTGATTCTGGTGCCCCGCGAAGCGCCGTTTTCCAGCATTCACCTGGAGAACATGCTCAAGCTGTCGAACATGGGCGCGGTGATTCTGCCGGCTTCGCCTGGGTTCTATCACCAGCCGCAGACGATTGACGACCTGATCGACTTTGTCGTCGCCCGGATTCTCAATCTGTTGAATGTTCCGCAGGACATGCTGCCGCGTTGGGGGGAGCATCACTTTGGCGCGGATGAATAAGAAGCTGGTGGCCGTCGCCCTCGGCTTCTTGCTCACCACTGGATGCGCCACCGTAAGCACCCTTGATGCGAATCAGCCAGGTGCGCCCGTCGTTTACTCGGGCACGCGGCTGGATTTGTATGCCATGGAGGGCGGTTGCTGCGCGAAGGACCGGTTCGGCACCGAAGCCCCGAAATACCCCGCGCTGGACCTGCCGGGCAGCGCGCTGCTGGATACCCTGCTCCTGCCGTTGTCGCTGCTGACTGCGCTGGGCGTCGGGTTTCAAGCGACAGGCGGTTTGTAGCCTCGCGAATCAATTCGAGCCTACACATTCTCCCTGCCCCAACCTCGTTACTTGCCCAATCGGCGCAACTCATCGGACTCGACGATTCTGACGCCGTCTTGCTCTTCCAGCGCCAGGCGCCATAACGCTCGGGCCAGGGTCAGGGCTTCGATGCCGCCGTATTTGCCCGGGATCAACTTTGACAGTGGCGCCGCCAGTTGCTCGACCAGACGCTGATCCTGGCGCTCGCCAATCAACAGTGAAGGGCGGGCGATGGTCAGTTGTGGCCACTTCTGCGCTTTGAGGCCTTCTTCCATCTCGCCTTTCACGCGGCTGTAGAAAATACTCGATTCAGGGTCGGCGTTCACCGCGCTGATGACCAGCAGATGGCGTGCGCCTAGTTCGCGAGCGCGTGCCCCGAACGCGATGACCATGTCTTTATCGACCGCGTTGAAAGCTTCCTGCGAGCCTGCCTGTTTGATCGTCGTGCCCAGGCAGCAATAAGCGATATCGACCTGACCCCCTAGCGCGGGGAGCAGCGAAGTAAATTCGCCGACGGGATTTTCAAGGTGAGGGTGCTCAGCCAAGGGGCGGCGGCTGGGCGCCAGTACGCGGCTGACGGTGGGCTCATTAAGCAGGCGATCGAGCAAGTGTTCGCCCGTCAGTCCGGTGGCTCCGGCAAGCAAGATGTGTTGCGGCGTCAAGTACATGGTCATTCTCCCTTGATACGGCTCAGCTTAGGCGATCTGGACACACTGCTCGCAGGCACAACCATGAAATATGATTTACCCGGTCGCCAGTCCTTCTCCTGCGCTGCGTTTTTCAGCCGGCGCTTAGTGAGTGCTGGCTGCTTTCACGTCCTTGCGCACTGACACCGTATTGAGCGCGCGCTCTGCCTGGCTTTTGCGAAATTGCGTCCAGTGCGCGACGACGCCCTTGGGTGCCCAGATCTGCGGCTCGGAGGCTTCGAAGTTTTCAGCGATTTCTCGCTGGGCAACCAGCTGGCGGGCCTCGTTGAAAGCCTGCTGCAAGTCATCGGTTTCGACTAATGCCTTGCCGAATAGTGCCTCGCCGAAGTAGGTAAAGTCGGCTTCTTCCGAACAGCCAAACGAGACACGGTCTTCTCTGGACGCCGTGATGACCATGGTTTTTTCATCTTTGATGGCCGGAATGAAACCGCCTGAGTAGCAGGCAGAAATCACGACCACCTTGTCGCGATTCCTCAGCGGCTGCAGCGCGGCGGCCAGTTCATCGGCCGGCAGGTCTGCCAGCTCCAGACGCGGCTGGTCCAGCACCAGTTCGTGCTCGTGAGTGCCGTGGCTGGTCAGGTAGATGAAAATCAAATCCTCCGGACCGCTACGCAGCGCAAGCGTCTGAATCGCGCGGCTGATGGTTTCCCGGGTTGCCAGCGGCCGATCGCTCATGTGATCGCGGTGGTTGACCAGGCTGATCTGCCCAAAGGCGCCAAAGCGGGTGCTGAGCAGGTTGCTGACGTAATCGGCCTCACGCATGAATACGCTTTGCTTGCCGTCGCCTCCGACCACCAGGCTGTAAAGCTCAATGGACGGCGTCGATACCGGCACCGCCGCCAATGCCTTGTCGAGCAGGGCACCTTGGGCAAGCAGGCCGATTTCAAGGGGATCGGGCAGCAGCTTGCCTTTGGCGTCGCGTACACGCTGGCCGTTGGCCCAGGTTCCGCTCTGCACGCTGCCGTCGGCCGAAATCAGAACGCCTTGGCCTTCGTAATTGTCATTGGTGAAATGGCCGACAAAGATGCTGCCGTCGCCCATGGTCAGACGGCCTTCACCGGCGTAGCGCCAATTCCGGAACTGGCCCTGATAGTGGCTGCCATCGGAGCCAACCAACTCGCCTTTGCCGGTAAACGCACCGTCCTTGAATTGCCCGACCCACACGTCACCGTCACTGTTTTCATACCGACCGCGGCCATCGAGCTGGTTGTTGCGAAACCCACCGATGTACTGATCTCCGTCGGCACTGGTGAAATTGCCGTTGCCTTCGAGCTGGCCGTTGACGAACTTACCGCTGAACTGGTTCCCGGCGGCGTCGCTGCGCTGGCCTTCGCCGTGGGGTTTACCCTTGGAGAACTGGCCTTGGTACTCACTGCCGTCGCTTAATTCAAGGCGGCCCAAGCCGTCATACATATCGGCTTTGAAAGCGCCGCGGTACGTCATGCCGCGTTCTTTGAGCGTGCCTTCGCCCTCACGCCGGCCCAATTTGTAGCCGCCGACAAAGCTGGTGCCGCTGGTGGTGGTCAAGGAGCCCTGGCCGTCAAACAGGCCATTCTCGAATCCGCCCTTGTAGATGTCGCCGTTGCTGGCGTGCCATTCACCCTGACCGCTCCACCGGCCGTTCCTGAACTCCCCGGCATACCAACTGCCGTTGGGGTAGTCGATCCGGCCTTGTCCTTCGAGGAAGCCGTTGACCACGTTGCCGCGATAACGCCCGCCATCGGGCAGGCGAGCGTCCGGTGGCGACAGGGATTCACCGTCACCGCAGGCGGTCAGCAATAAAATCAGGGCGAGTGGAGCAAGCGCGCGCATGGTAAATCCCGAGAATTGGATGTTTCGGCGTGATCGGGCGCACTTGGACAGACTCCAGGTCCCGCAGCCGCAGCGAGTATGCCGCAGCGGGGAAGCCTCATGAAACAGTCTGTAACGACTGTTTCATGATTCAGACGGGTTACACGAAGCAGAGCGACAGAGGCTCGGCAATAAATGCGGGTTTTTCCTGGCCCTCTATTTCCAGCGTGGCCGTGGCTTTGAGCAGCCATTGACCGGGTTTCTTCTCGATCACTTGCGTCAGCGCGACTTTTAGACGAACGCGCGAGTCGACCTTGACCGGCTGGATGAAGCGCACGCTGTCGAGGCCATAATTGAGGACCATCTTCAAGCCTTCTGGCAGCACCAGCAGCGACTCCATCAGTTTTGGCATCAGTGACAACGACAGAAATCCGTGAGCGATGGTCGAGCCAAAAGGCGTCTGGGCTGCCTGGACCGGATCGACGTGAATGAACTGATAGTCGCCTGTGGCTTCAGCGAACAGATTGATACGCGCCTGATCGATGGTCAGCCATTCGGAATATCCCAGCTCTTTGCCTTCATAACTCTTGAGTGCTGCAACAGGTACATACGGCATCGGTACTCTCCTTGCGAATCGGCTCTGTCATGTTTTTTTGTTTTTCGGTTGCTCTACGGCCAAAGCCTCGCTCAATAGATCTGCGTTCTAAATGAAGATCAGCATGGCATCTGACGTCGGTCAACAATCCCCTCGCTGGCGAATACCGCTCCATAGCCACCAAGGCAGCATGCTTATAATGGCGGCGCGAAATAGCAGGAGTTTTTTATGTTGCTCAGAGGCCTGACCTGGCTGGTGCTGTTCCAATTGCTCGGAACCGCGCTCAATCATTTGTTCCTTTCGATGTTGCCTGGGCCAATCATTGGCCTGGTGCTGTTGATGATTTACCTCATGACCCGTGGCGAAGTCAGCGAGCCGATCAGCCTGGCCGCGAGCAGTTTGCTGCGCTATCTGCCGCTGTTACTGGTGCCGCCGGCGGTGGGCGTCATGGTCTACGCCAACCAGATCGCCGAGGATTTCTGGGCGATTGTTGGCTCGCTGGTGCTGTCGCTGATGATCTCACTGACCTTCGCCGGCTGGCTGATGCAGAAACTCATCCACCGTCAGGCGCGTCGCCGGGAGCCATCATGAGTCTCGATTGGCAGGGAGCATGGCTGTCGGTGATTCATCACCCGCTGTTCGGCATTGCGATCACGCTGGGCGCCTATCAGTTGGTGCTCGCAGGCTATGAAAAGACGCGTTGGGTGTTTCTGCAGCCGGTACTGATCTCGATGCTGGTCGTGATCTGTGTGCTGGTGTTCTGTGGCCTGAACTACGCCGAGTACCGCAAAAGCACAGAAATCCTCAGCATCCTGCTCGGTCCGGCTACGGTGGCGCTGGCGGTTCCGCTTTATCTGAATTTGCGGCGGATTCGGCAGTTGTTTTGGCCGGTCTTGACTACGCTGGTGATTGGCGGAGTGATGGCGACCGGCCTTTGTGTCGCGCTGGGCTGGATGATGGGGGCTAATCACATGATCCTGATGACCATGGCGCCCAAGTCAGTCACCTCGCCGATCGCCATGCTGGTGGCCGAGCAGATCGGCGGCGTGGCGGCGCTGGCAGCGGTTTTCGTTTTGATTACTGGCGTGATTGGAGGTATTTTCGGGCCCGGCCTGCTGACGCTTGCAGGTGTGCAAAGCCCTGCAGCGCGCGGCATGGCGCTGGGGCTAACGGCGCACGCGGTTGGCACTTCGGCGGCGTTGCAGGAAGGTGAGGAGTGCGGCGCGTTTGCGGCACTGGGAATGAGTTTGATGGGTGTTGCCACGGCGCTGTTTTTGCCGTTGGCGGTGTCTCTGGTCGCTTGAGGAAGGTTCTATGTCGCTGCCGTTGTTCCCGCTGAACGCTGTGCTTTTTCCAGGGTGTGTTCTCGATTTGCAGTTATTCGAGGCGCGCTATCTGGACATGATTGGACGCTGCATGAAACAGGGCGAAGGCTTTGGCGTTGTGTGTATCACCGAGGGCAGTGAGGTCGGTGATGTGCCTGACGGGATTTCGCTAATCGGCTGCGAGGCCCTGGTGACCGACTTTCAACAGCAGGACAACGGTCTGCTGGGCATCCGTGTCATTGGCGGCCGTCGGTTTCGGGTCATCAGCGCTGACACCCAGAAAGACCAGCTATTGATTGGCCAGGTGCAATGGCTTGAAGAGCCGGCCGACAATCCATTGCAGGAAGAAGATGATGATCTGGTCGCGCTGCTTGCCGCACTGGCTGAGCACCCGATGGTCGCTGCGTTGAACATGGGGTTAACCGCCAGCGGACAACAGTCACTGTCCAACCAGTTGGCCTACCTGCTGCCGTTCACGGAGGAGGCCAAGATCGAGTTGCTGGAAATCGACGACGCCGAAGAGCGGCTGGATGCGATTCAGGAGCTGCTCGATCAGATGCAGGGCGATATACAGATTTGAGGCCCAGATGAGGGGCTGCGCAGCAGCCCCGTGGATAATCGACAAGTTGGCGTGAGGCTATCCGTACTGATAGCGAATCACGCCATGGGCGAAGGTATGAACCGCGAACCCGCCAAACAGCGCCACCATCAGCGGCAATAACAGCCACCACACTTTGATCGGCAACGCGGGCAGCGACATTTTGTTCTGCACGAAGGCCAGGCTGGTCGAACAGGCGAAAAACGCCAGCAGCATGCCTGCCAGCACATCAGTCGGCCAATGCACGCCTAAATAGACCCGCGACATTGCAATCGACGCCGCCGGGATCGTACCCAGCAATATCCACGTCAGCCGCAATCGAGCCGGTTGCCCGCGACCTGCCAACACGGCGAGTGCCATAAACAACGCAAATGACGCCGAGGCATGTCCGCTTGGCATGCTGAATGTGGTCAATGGCTCGGTCAGCACCTCAGGACGGGCGCGGGCAAAGGTGTGCTTCATACTCTGGTTGATGAGCGCGGCACCCAGCGTGGTTGCACCCGCGAAGATCGCGTGGCGCCATTGCCGGGTGACGACCAGCACAATCAACAGCAACGCAGCGGCGCAGAACTGGGTCCTGAAATCCCCCAGGCCCGTGACCAGAATGACGAAGTTTTGCGCGACCTCGCTGCGATGCTCTTGCACCAGCGCCATGACGCCCTGGTCCAGTTGCGCAAGGTACGGCCAGCCCAGAAACACTGCAAACAACAGGATGAAGCTGGCCAGCGCTATCAGTTTGGTGGCGTAGCGCTTGCCCCTGATGCTGCTCTGAATGGCAATCCCCAGTAGCACCGCGAGCCCTGCGCCCACGACCGCTGCCTGTGGCCAGAAGCCTTCGGGCAGTGGCAGACGAATGGCTGCGCCCGCCGCCCAGCCGGGCAGAATGTAGGCAATGGACCAGCCCGCCGCCGCGACAATGCTCACCCCGGCGAAACGCACCACTGGCATGTCGAACATGCCAGCCACCATCGGCAGCATCGGCCGAAGTGGGCCGATGAAGCGTCCTACCAGAAGACTGGCGATGCCGTAGCGCTGAAAGTAGGTTTCCGCACTGCCAATCCATTCCGGATGAGTGCGCAGGAAGGGCAACTGCCGAATGTTCTGATGAAACTTTCGACCGAGAAAATACGACACTGCATCGCCCAGCAATCCGCCCAGGAACCCCAGCAGCAGCGCCTCGCTCAGCGGCAGAATCCCGCTGCCCGCCAACGCAGCGATGGCAAACAGCACCACTGTGCCGGGAACGATGATGCCGGCAATGGCCAGACATTCGATGAACGCCACCAGAAAAATCGCCACGCTGAGCCACGAAGGATTCGCGGTCAGCCACGCAGTGATGCTGTCGAGCCATGCGCCCATGGGTCAGTTTCCTTGATCGATGAAAAGGTAGTCCCGGCCTTCGACTTGCCCGCGTCTCAGGGGGTTCCGTGTACAAAAGCGCGCATAAATGGCGTCCACGAAGCGGTACATCAGGTGTTCGTCACGCCCGCTCGGGATGCCTAACCGGGTGGTCTGGATGACACGTTGCGGGGTTTGCCCTACGTCGTCGACGAACAAACGCTCCTGATCGAATCGCTGCGCGTCCCACATCGGCACCTTCAGGCCGAGTGCCTTGCACAGCAGGGTCTGACCGGCGCACAACCGCTCTGGCGTGCGGACTTCGCCACTGGCGTTGGGGTTGTTGAGGAGCATTTGCGCCAGGCTGTTTTCATTGGAAAGCGCATCCACCCATGGATAGGCCGACTTGATCAAAACGGCGTTGCCCGGACCTTCGGCACTGAAGTTGAGGGAGTCCCCACCGCGGGCGTAATACATGTAGATATGGCCGCCATCCAGAAACAAAGCCTTACGCTTTTCTGTGTAACCGAGGGAGGCATGACTGCCTTTTTCGGCGCAGTAATACGCTTCCGTTTCAATGATCCGTGCCGACAACCACAGATCCCCCACCTTGTGCCGGATGACCTTGCCCAGCAAGTCGCGGGCGAGGGTTTGCGCATCGCGGTGGAAAAAACTGTCGGGGAGGGCGTTGGGCGATTCGTTGGACATTAAGTACAGGCTGGCGGCGGGATGGAGGCGTGATGATAGCAACATCAGTCTTAATTGAAGCTGAACAGCTAAAGCAGCTCTTGCTGGCGCGAGTGGGCGGGATTCCGACTTGCCCACTCGCTCCAACAGTTAGCCTTTTTCACCCTGCGTTTGCGGCTTATATTGACCATCCGCCCCGCGCCGCTGTCGTTCGGCCCGCCCGACGGCTATAATCCGCCGCTTTCCTATTTGCCAAGACCTCTGAGACCATGACCGAGTCCGTTCTTGACTACATGACCCGTCTGGGTCGAGCCGCTCGCGAGGCTTCCCGCGTGATCGGTCGTGCCAGCACCGTGCAGAAAAACCGTGCCCTGCTGGCGACCGCCGCTGCGCTTGACGCTGCACGCGACGAATTGACCGCCGCCAACGAAATCGACCTGTCGGCTGGCCGCGCCAATGGCCTGGAACCTGCACTTATCGAACGCCTCGCCCTGACCCCCGCACGCATCGACAGCATGATCGTCGGGTTGCGTCAGGTGGCGAGTCTGCCTGACCCCATCGGCTCCCTTCGCGACATGAACTTCCAGCCTTCGGGTATTCAGGTCGGCAAAATGCGCGTGCCGCTGGGCGTTGTCGGCATCATCTATGAGTCGCGTCCGAACGTGACCATCGACGCCGCCAGCCTGTGCCTCAAGTCGGGCAACGCCACCATTCTGCGTGGTGGCTCCGAAGCCATTCACTCCAATCGTGCTATTGCAGCCTGCATTCAGCGCGGTCTGGCCGAGGCCGGTCTGCCCGCTGCCGTTGTGCAAGTGGTCGAAACCACTGACCGTGCAGCTGTCGGCGCATTGATCACCATGCCTGAGTACGTGGACGTCATCGTCCCGCGTGGTGGCAAAGGGTTGATCGAGCGCATCAGTCGCGACGCCAAGGTGCCGGTCATCAAGCACCTCGACGGCATCTGCCACGTCTACGTCAGTGCAGATGCGGATCTCGCGTCCGCCCAGCGTATCTGCTTCAACGCCAAGACCTATCGCTACGGCATCTGCGGCGCGATGGAAACGCTGCTGGTCGATCAGACCGTTGCAGCGCAGTTTCTGCCAGCGATGGCCGCGCAATTGCGTGAGAAGGGCGTCGAGTTGCGCGGCTGCGAGCTTACTCGCGACCTGGTCGAGGCCAATCCTGCGACTGAAGAAGACTGGCACACCGAGTATCTGGCGCCGATTCTGTCGATTCGTATCGTTGACGGCCTTGATCAGGCCATCGAACACATCAACCATTACGGCTCCCATCACAGCGACGCTATCGTTTCCGATCATCAGGGCCAGACACGGCGCTTCATGGCTGAAGTCGATTCAAGCTCTGTGATGGTCAACGCCCCGACCAGCTTCGCCGACGGCTTTGAGTACGGATTGGGTGCCGAGATCGGGATTTCTACTGATAAGATCCACGCCCGCGGTCCGGTCGGCCTCGAAGGCCTGACCTGCGAGAAGTACATCGTGATCGGCGACGGTCATCAGCTACGCGGCCAGGAGCCTGCCTGACTTGGCCCAAAACCGGCAGCCCGCTACCGACGGTGCGGACGCTGTGGTCAGAAAGCCCCTACGCATCGGCATGCTCGGCGGCACCTTCGACCCAGTGCATATTGGCCATCTGCGTGGCGCGCTGGAAGTGGCTGCGTTGCTTGAACTTGATGAGTTGCGCCTGACGCCCAGCGCCAGGCCGCCTCACCGCGATACGCCGCAAGTGTCCGCGCAAGACCGTCTGGCGATGGTTGAGTGCGCCGTCGCGGGCGTATTGCCACTGACGGTGGACGACCGCGAACTGAAGCGGGAAAAGCCGTCTTACACGATAGACACGCTGGAATCGATGCGCGCCGAACTGGCCGTCGATGATCAGTTGTTCCTGTTGCTGGGGTGGGATGCCTTTTGTGGGCTCCCAACCTGGCATCGTTGGGAAGAGTTGCTGGAGCACTGCCATATCGTGGTGCTGCAACGCCCGGACGCCGACAGCGAGTCGCCCGATGCCATGCGCAATTTGCTGGCGGCACGCGCGGTCAGCGATCCAAAGGCCCTGAAGGGGTCCGGCGGAAACATTACATTCGTCTGGCAGACGCCGCTTTCGGTGTCTGCCACCCAGATCCGCCAACTGCTGGCCAGCGGGAAGTCGGTACGTTTTCTGGTGCCAGACGCCGTACTGGCCTACATCGAGGCGCACGGACTTTACCGTGCGCCCAATTGAACTGAATGAGTTTTTTATGACAAAGCAAAAACACAACATCACCGGCGAAGAGCTGGTTGAACTGACCAAGGCCGCCCTGGAAGACGTTAAAGCCCAGGACATTCTGGTCATCGACGTAAAAGACAAGCACAGCCTGACCGACTACATGGTGATCGCCACCGGTACGTCGAACCGTCAGATCAACGCCATGCTCGACAAAGTACGTGAAAGCGTCAAAGCCAAGGGCGCACAGCCTTTGGGTGAAGAAGGCAAAGGCGAAAGTGACTGGGTTCTGCTGGACCTGGGCGATGTGATCGTCCACATGATGACCGCCGCAGCACGCCAGTTCTATGACCTGGAGCGCTTGTGGCTGGGTGTCGAGCAGAGCCGTGCCGCCAGCGCTGCACACCACAGCCCGGAAACACCTCATGAGCACTTTGACAAGCTCAACAAAGACCAGAACTAAGGGTTCGTCGTGCGTCTGCGTTTGATCGCCGTTGGTTCGCGCATGCCCAAGTGGGTGGAAGAAGGCTGGCATGAATATGCCAAGCGTCTGCCTTCGGAGCTTGCGCTCGACCTGGTTGAAATTCCGCTCAACACCCGAGGCAAGAATGCCGACGTTGCGCGCCTGATCCGTCAGGAAGGCGATGCGATGCTGGCAAAAGTGCAGCCGGGCGAGCGGATTGTCACCCTTGAGGTTCACGGCAAACCTTGGAGCACCGAGCAGCTGGCTGTCGAACTCGATCACTGGCGCCTGGATTCGCGCACCGTCAACCTGATGGTCGGTGGCCCTGAAGGACTGGCGCCGGAGGTGTGCGCGCGCGCAGAGCAGCGCTGGTCGTTGTCGCCTTTGACGCTGCCGCATCCGTTGGTGCGCATCCTCATCGGTGAGCAGATCTACCGCGCCTGGACTGTGCTGTCCGGGCACCCTTATCACAAATAGCGTTGCTGCCCTTTACTGTGAACACGCCCTAAATGTCTCAGCCGATTCGCCTGAAAGACCACGAGAAGGACGCACGTTTAGTGCGCAGCCGAGTCGTGGTCGGCGCAGTGGCGGTGATCGTTCTGATCTGCGTGTTGGTCGCACGGCTGTATTTCCTCCAAGTCATTCAATACGACTACCACTCGACGCTGTCGGAGAACAACCGCGTTCACGTGCAGCCGATCCCGCCGAGCCGAGGCCTGATCTACGACCGTAATGGTCTGGTGGTCGCGGATAACCGGCCCAGCTTCAGCCTGAGCATGACCCGCGAGCGATCCGGGGACTGGGCGCAGATTCTCGACACCATCGTTGAAGTGCTGGAGCTGACGCCGGACGACCGGGTCATCTTTGAAAAGCGCATGAAGCAAGGGCGTCGCCCGTTTGAGCCGGTGCCGATTCTATTTGAGCTGACTGAAGAGCAAATCGCCCGCGTTGCCGTTAACCAGTTCCGTTTGCCGGGCGTTGAAGTGGTCGCGCAGCTGGTGCGTCACTATCCGCAGGGCGCGCACTTTGCGCACTCGGTCGGGTACATGGGCCGCATCAACGAGAAAGAGCTGAAAACCCTCGATCCGGTCAACTACAGCGGTACCCACCACATCGGCAAGACCGGCATCGAGCGTTTCTACGAGCCGGAGTTGCACGGTCAGGTGGGTTACGAAGAGGTCGAGACCAATGCGCGTGGTCGAGTACTGCGCGTGCTCAAGCGTACCGATCCAGTGCCGGGCAAGGACATCGTCCTGAGCCTCGACATCAAGCTGCAGGAAGCTGCCGAAGCGGCGCTGGGCGGGCGGCGTGGTGCGGTGGTCGCGCTTGATCCGAACACGGGTGAAGTGCTGGCGATGGTCAGTCAGCCAAGTTTCGACCCCAACCTGTTTGTTACCGGTATCAGCTTCAAGGCGTACGCCGAGTTGCGTGATTCGGTGGATCGCCCGTTGTTCAACCGGATTCTTCGCGGCCTTTACCCGCCTGGCTCGACCATCAAGCCCGCCGTCGCGATTGCCGGACTGGACACGGGTGTGGTGACAGCGGGCACACGGGTGTTCGACCCCGGTTATTACCAGTTGCCCAACTACGACCACAAGTACCGGAACTGGAACCGCACGGGCGATGGCTGGGTAGACCTCGACACTGCGATCATGCGTTCCAACGACACCTACTTTTATGATCTGGCGCACAAGGTCGGCATCGATCGACTCTCTACTTACCTGAACAAGTTCGGTATCGGACAGAAAGTGTCACTGGATATGTTTGAAGAATCGCCCGGTCTCATGCCTTCACGGGACTGGAAGCGCATCACCCGTCGTCAGGCGTGGTTCCCTGGAGAGACGCTGATTCTGGGGATTGGCCAAGGCTACATGCAGGCCACTCCGCTGCAATTGGCGCAGGCCACAGCCTTGGTCGCGAACAAGGGCAAATGGAACAGACCGCATCTGGCGAAGACCATCGAAGGGCAGAAACCGGTCGACGACAACCCGATGCCTGATATCGTGCTGCGCGATCCGTCGGACTGGAACAAGGTCAATCACGGTATGCAGCAAGTGATGCACGGCGCGCGGGGTACTGCGCGCAAAGCGGCGATTGGCGCCCAGTACCGGATCGCCGGCAAAAGCGGCACCGCGCAGGTGGTTGCAATTCGCCAGGGTGAGAAGTACGACCGCACCAAGATTCAGGAGCGCCACCGTGACCACGCCTTGTTCGTCGGCTTCGCCCCCGCGGACAATCCCAAGATTGTCGTGGCGGTGATGGTCGAGAACGGTGAGTCCGGCTCCGGTGTGGCAGCGCCCGTTGTTCGCCAGGTGATGGACGCCTGGTTGCTGGACCCGCAAGGGCGTCTGAAAACTGAATACGCAAGTAGCACCCAGCCTCCGGAGACCGCGGCCCGTGAAGAGTAATTTCGACCGCATCCTGTCCAGTGAGGACGTGATGCGCCGCCGCGCCACGTTCCTGCAGAAAATCCATGTGGACGGCCCGCTGTTGATTCTGTTGCTGACGCTGGCTGCGGGCAGCTTGTTCGTTCTGTATTCGGCGAGCGGCAAAAGCTGGGATTTACTGATCAAGCAAGCCACATCGTTCGGTATCGGTCTGGTTTCGATGTTCGTCATCGCCCAGCTGGAGCCGCGTTTCATGGCGAGATGGGTGCCGGTAGCCTATGTCTTCGGCGTGCTGTTGCTGGTGGTGGTGGACGTCATGGGCCACAACGCCATGGGCGCCACCCGCTGGATCAACATCCCCGGCGTCATCCGGTTTCAGCCCTCCGAATTCATGAAAATCATCATGCCGGCGACGATCGCCTGGTACCTGTCCAAGCGCACGCTGCCGCCGCACCTCAAACATGTGGCGCTGAGTCTGGCGTTGATCGGCATCCCGTTCATTCTGATCGTGCGTCAGCCAGACCTCGGCACCTCGCTGCTGATCCTCGCGTCTGGCACCTTCGTATTGTTCATGGCCGGTTTGCGCTGGCGCTGGATCATCAGTGTGATTGCGGCGGCGGTGCCGGTGGCAGTGGCCATGTGGTTCTTCTTCATGCACGACTACCAGAAACAGCGAATCCTCACCTTCCTCGACCCTGAAAGCGATCCGCTGGGCACTGGCTGGAACATCATCCAGTCCAAGGCCGCGATTGGCTCGGGCGGTGTATTCGGTAAAGGCTGGTTGCTGGGTACCCAGTCGCACCTGGACTTTTTGCCTGAAAGTCACACCGACTTCATCATCGCGGTATTGGGCGAAGAGTTCGGGCTGGTCGGTATTTGCGCGCTTCTGCTTATCTATCTGCTGCTGATTGGTCGCGGTCTGGTGATCACCGCACAGGCCCAGACGCTTTACGGCAAGTTGCTCGCCGGCAGTCTGACCATGACATTTTTTGTTTACGTGTTCGTCAATATCGGTATGGTCAGCGGCTTGTTGCCGGTGGTGGGGGTGCCATTGCCCTTCATTAGCTACGGCGGAACTTCGCTGGTGACGCTGCTGTCAGCGTTTGGTGTTTTGATGTCGATCCATACCCATCGCAAATGGATCGCTCAGGTTTGATTAAGGTGAAGAACTCAATGCAAGTTGTTTGTGGATGGGCTGCTCGATATGCGCCGCTGGTCGGACTGGTGGGCATGCTCGGCACGGTGCAGGACTCGCTTGCCGGCAGTTATGAAGGCTCGCCTCAAGTTGCCGGGTTCGTCGCCGAGATGACCCGCGACTACGGTTTTGCAGGCGAACAACTGATTGAGGTGTTTCGCGATGTCGAGCGCAAGCAGTCCATCCTCGACGCTATTTCCAGGCCAGCCGAGCGCGTAAAACCCTGGAAAGATTACGGCCCGATGTTCCTCACCGATGCCCGCATCGCACGCGGTGTGGATTTCTGGCGTCAGCACGAAGCGACGCTCGCTCGCGCCGAGCAAGAGTACGGCGTGCCCGCGCAAGTGATTGTCGCGATCATTGGTGTTGAGACGTTTTTCGGGCGTAATACCGGCAATTACCGGGTGATCGACGCATTGTCGACCTTGGGCTTCGACTATCCGCCGCGTGCCGAATTCTTTCGCAAGGAGCTTCGCGAGTTCCTGTTGTTGGCCCGCGAAGAGCAGGTCGATCCGTTGACGCTCAAGGGCTCCTACGCCGGCGCGATGGGTTTGCCGCAGTTCATGCCAAGCAGCTTTCGCGCGTATGCGGTGGATTTCGACGGTGATGGTCACATTAATATCTGGAACGATCCGGACGATGCGATAGGCAGCGTTGCCAGCTATTTCAAACGCCATGGCTGGGTGGCGGGCGAGGGCGTAGTCAGCCGTGCCAGCGTTCAGGGCGAGCGCGTCGATCAGGGATTGAGTCCGGGCATCGAGCCAGTAAAGACCGTCGGGGAGTTGCGAGCCTTGGGTTGGGCGAGTCATGATGCGCTGCGCGATGACATGCCGGTCACGGCGTTCCGCCTTGAAGGCGAGAACGGCCCGGAATATTGGCTGGGTTTAAAGAATTTTTATGCAATCACGCGTTACAACCGCAGTGTGATGTACGCCATGGCCGTGCATCAGCTGTCTGAACGACTGGTTCAAGCTCGGGGCGTCAAGTAATGCGGTTTTTACCGATTAAACAACCATTGAAACTGATGGCCTTCGCAGGGCTAACGCTGCTGCTCGTCAGTTGCTCGTCAAACACCCCGACTCGCTCGACGAAGCAGGGCAATATCGTCCGGGCTCAACCTGGCCTGGACATCAATCGGGCGCACAAAGATGGCGCGCCCTGGTGGGACGTCGATGTGTCGCGCATCCCGGACGCCGTTCCAACCCTGCACACCGGCCCTTACAAAGCCAACCCTTACACCGTGCTGGGCAAAACCTATTTTCCGCTGAATGAGTCGGCGAGCTATGCCCAGACCGGCACAGCGTCCTGGTATGGCACCAAATTTCACGGCCAGAACACCGCCAATGGTGAAGTGTATGACCTGTACGGCATGAGCGCGGCGCACAAGACGCTGCCGCTGCCAAGCTATGTACGCGTCACCAATCTGGACAACAATCGCACGGTGATCCTGCGCGTCAACGACCGCGGCCCGTTCTATTCTGACCGCATCATCGACCTGTCTTATGCCGCCGCCAAAAAGCTGGGCTATGCCGAAAGCGGTACGGCGCGGGTCAGGGTCGAAGGTATCGATCCGGCGCAATACTGGGCGCAGCGCGGCAAGCCTGCGCCGCTGATGCTCGATCAGCCACAAGTCGCCAGCAGCGCGCCAGTGCGTGCGCAGGCGGCGCCGGTGATCACAGCGTCCGCTGGCACGATTGAACAGTGGACGCCGCCACCGCAGCAGCATGCCGCGCCGGTCGCACCTGTTCCGGTGCAGATCGACGCAAAAAAAAACGCTTCAGGACAAGCGTCTGGGCTGTTTCTCCAGGTGGGAGCCTTCGCCAACCCGGACGCTGCGGAACTCCTGAGATCCAAACTGAGCGGGATGGTGAGAGCGCCGGTGTTCGTGAGTTCGATAGCACGCAATCAACAGACGCTCTATCGCGTGCGGATGGGGCCGGTCGACACGCCGGGTGAAGCCCAACAACTGCAAAACAGCGTAAGGTCGGCCAATCTTGGCTCCCCTAGCGTTGTCACGTCGGATCAGTGATCGAGCCCCGGCAACGGGGGCCGATTGATTGTGGCCTGACAGATGGCGACTTGCCACAGGGCAGGCGCTACCAGCAATTTCACGCGTTCGACCACTAGGGTCTTATGCGTCTGCCAGGGTCGCCTGGCGCCACAGCTTTGCCCGCGAGGGCATGTTTGCCCATTAGCAATTTCGAGAGACGGATGAACATCACCACCTTTGCAAAACGCCTTTGCCTGCTTATTCCTCTATTCACTGCGCCTGCTGTATTCGCGGCAGAACAGATGACACCCTCTCCACCGCAATTGGCTGCCAAGGCTTACGTGCTGATGGACGCCAACAGCGGGAATGTTCTGGTTGAAAACAACGGCGACCAGCGTCTGCCGCCAGCCAGCCTGACCAAACTGATGACTGCCTACATCGCGACCCTGGAAATCCGTCGTGGCCAGATCGGCGAAAACGATCCTGTGACCATCAGCGAGAACGCCTGGCGTACCGGCGGTTCGCGCATGTTCATCAAGGTCGGTAGCCAGGTGACGGTCAGCGACCTGCTGCACGGCATCATCATCCAGTCCGGCAACGACGCAAGCGTTGCAGTCTCCGAACACATTGCCGGCAGCGAAGATGCGTTCGCCGACATGATGAACAAGACCGCCGGCGACCTGGGCATGTCCAACAGCCACTTCATGAACCCGACCGGTCTGCCAAACCCTGAGCATTACTCCACCGCTCACGACATGGCGACCCTGGCCCGCGCGATCATTCACGAAGACCCGGCTCACTATGCGATCTACTCGCAGAAAGAGTTTTTCTGGAACGGCATCAAACAGCCAAACCGTAACCTGCTGCTTTGGCGCGACAAGACCGTCGATGGCCTGAAAACCGGTCATACCGAAGAAGCCGGCTACTGCATGGTGTCTTCGGCTGTCCGTGACGGCATGCGCCTGATCGCCGTCGTGTTCGGCACCAACAGCGAGCAAGCGCGTGCTGCCGAGACCCAGAAGCTGCTGACCTACGGTTTCCGTTTCTTCGAAACCCAGAGCTTCTATCAGAAGGGCACCGAACTGGCTCAGGCGCCAGTCTGGAAAGGCACCGAGCGTCTGGTCAAAGCCGGTCTGGCTGAAGACCTGACCATGACCATGCCTAAAGGCGAGATGAAAAAGCTGGCCGCCAGCATGTCCATGAACCCGCAGCTCGTCGCGCCAATCGCCAAAGGCGACGTTATCGGCAAGATCGAAGTGAAGCTGGACGACAAGGTGGTTCACACTGCTAATCTGATTGCGCTGGATGCAGTCGACGAAGGTGGTATCTTTCGCCGCGTGTGGGATAGCATCCGCCTGTTCTTCTACGGCTTGTTCAACTGATCCACCGTTCCCTGTGCCCCTGCCGCGTTGCGCGGCGGGGAGCTGTCCGTTTTCTCGGCTTACGAGGCCGTTACTGCCATGACAGATACCGACGTTAAAGCGCCAAAAATCGAATTTCCTTGTGCGGACTATCCCATCAAGGTGATCGGCGATACGGGTGTGGGTTTCAAGGACAAGATCATCGAGATCCTCGAAAAACACGCGACTGTCGACCACAACACCCTGGCCGAGCGCCAGAGCAGCAACGGTAAGTACACCACCGTTCAGCTGCACATCATCGCGACCGGCCAAGACCAGCTCTACGACATCAACAGTGAACTGCGTGCCACCGGTTTCGTGCACATGGTGCTGTGATGGACGCCCGACTGGGCATCCGTGATCTGGGGTTGGTTGATTACGAGCCCACTTGGCAAGCGATGAAACGCTTCAACGATGACCGCTCTGGCGAGGTCGGTGATGAGGTCTGGCTGGTGCAGCATCCACCAGTCTTCACCCAGGGACAGTCCGGCAAGCCTGAACATCTGCTGCTGCCGGGAAACATTCCGGTGGTGCAGGTCGATCGTGGCGGGCAAGTGACTTATCATGGCCCCGGCCAACTGGTGGCGTATCTGTTACTGGATGTGCGTCGCCTGGGCTTTGGCGTCCGGGATCTGGTAACGCGGATTGAGCACAGCCTCATCGCGCTCCTCGCCAGTTATGGCGTGACCGCAGCGGCCAAACCCGATGCACCGGGCGTTTACGTTGACGGGGCAAAAATCGCCTCTTTGGGTCTGCGCATTCGCCATGGCTGCTCATTCCATGGGTTGGCGCTGAATGTCGACATGGACCTTGAGCCGTTCAAACGCATTAATCCCTGCGGATATGCGGGGCTGGCGATGACCCAGCTACGCGACCATGCAGGGCCGATAGAATTTGCCGAGGTTAGTGCCCGGCTGCGTGCGCAGCTCGTCAAACACCTCGACTACGCTGAGCAGACGACCCTCACGGGCGGAATCGACTGATATGACTACTGCGCATGACACGGCTTCTGCCGTTCAAACAGAAAACGCCGTCCAGACTCTGATCCCGACAGTCACGGTGAACGCCGGGCGTCCCAAAGTGGAGGCCGGCGTCAAGTTGCGCGGCGCGGAAAAAGTCGCGCGTATCCCGGTAAAAATCATCCCCACGGTGGACCTGCCGAAAAAGCCGGACTGGATTCGCGTACGCATCCCGGTCTCGCCTGAGGTGGACCGCGTCAAACAGCTGCTGCGCAAGCACAAGCTGCACAGCGTTTGCGAAGAAGCATCCTGCCCGAACCTGGGCGAGTGCTTCTCGGGCGGCACCGCGACGTTCATGATCATGGGCGACATCTGCACCCGCCGTTGCCCGTTCTGCGACGTGGGTCATGGTCGCCCGAAAGCGCTGGACGCCGATGAGCCGAAAAACCTCGCCATCGCCATCGCTGACATGAGCCTCAAGTACGTCGTCATCACCTCGGTAGACCGCGACGATCTGCGCGACGGTGGCGCTCAGCACTTCGCTGATTGCATCCGTGAAATCCGCGCTTTGTCGCCTAATGTCCAGCTCGAAACCCTGGTGCCCGATTACCGCGGCCGCATGGATATCGCGCTGGAAATCACTGCTGCCACGCCTCCGGACGTGTTCAACCACAACCTGGAGACCGTGCCGCGTCTTTACAAGGCTGCGCGCCCCGGCTCTGATTACCAGTGGTCGCTGACACTGCTGAAGCGCTTCAAGGAAATGATGCCTCACGTCCCTACCAAGTCCGGCTTGATGTTGGGTTTGGGCGAGACAGACGAAGAAGTCATCGAGGTGATGCAGCGCATGCGCGAGCACGACATCGACATGCTTACCTTGGGCCAGTACCTGCAACCATCGCGCAGTCACTTGCCGGTCGAACGCTTCGTTCACCCGGACACCTTTGCGTGGTTCGCCGAGGAAGGCTACAAGATGGGTTTCAAGAACGTCGCGTCCGGCCCGCTGGTTCGGTCTTCGTATCACGCTGACGAGCAGGCGAAGCTGGTCAAGTCGTTGCTGACAGCGGGTTAATCAACAGCCGCTTCACAGCGCAACGAAAAAGGGCCGGATAGCGATATCCGGCCCTTTTTCGTTGCTGTGGATTAAGTGCTTGATCTCTAGCAGCGGACTTAGCCGCGAGACGTGGGTATGTCTGGCCAATCTTCATCGCACCACCGGCGATTCGCGAATAACTTCGCTCCTACAGGTCGCGTGCATGAGCTACGGCTTACGCAGACTCTCCAACAACTCCTGCGTGGGATATCCATCCGCGGGCCAGCCAAAAGACTGCTGGGCGCTGCGGATTGCTTTGCGCGTGTTGGCGCCGATGATCCCGTCAGGTGCCCCTGCGTCGTATTGTCGGGCAGAGAGAAGGGTTTGCAGCTCAATGCGCTCAGACCGGCTCAGAGGACGGTCACCGCGCGGCCAGTTGCCCATCACGTAGCCGCCGCCGTTAAAGCGCTCTGACAGCAGTCCAATGCCCAGCGCGTAGGACGACGAATTGTTGTACTTGAGAATCGCCCGGAAATTATCCATCACCAGAAATGCCGGACCTTTATAGCCAGCGGGCAACAAAAGGGCCGCCTGTTGCTGCAACAAATTGGCAGGCAGGGCAGCACCGGTTGGCAACTTCAGGCCCAACTGCTGCCACTCACCAATACTTTTGCGGGTTGAGGCGTCGGCCAGCGCGTAATCGAAACCCTGCGCCAGTTGAACTTCAAAACCCCACGGCTGCCCTTTTTGCCAGCCAGAACTCTGCAAGTAGTGCGCAGTAGAGGCGAGCGCATCGCTCGGGGTGTTCCAGATATCGCGGCGGCCATCACCATCGAAATCCACAGCGTGCGTGTTGTAGGTCGTCGGAATGAACTGCGTCTGCCCCATGGCGCCAGCCCACGAGCCCAGCATGCTCGGTGCATCGATATCACCATGCTGCAAAATTTGCAGCGCCGCGATCAGTTGGTCCTGAGCGAACTGTGGCCGGCGACCTTCATACGCCAGTGTCGCGAGGGAGCGAATCACAGACTGCGTGCCCTGAAACTGGCCGAAACTACTTTCCATTCCCCATACCGCCACCAGCGCCTGACGATCAACACCGTAGCGTTGCTCGATCTGCCCCAGCACGTCAGCGTATTGCGTCAGCAAAGCCTGACCCTTGCGTACGCGCACGGCCGACATCGCGCCGTCGAGGTATTCCCAGACGGGGCGACTGAACTCAGGCTGGCTGCGGTCGGCTTTGACGACACTCATGTCAGGCGTCACGCCTGCAAAGGCGGTGTCAAAAATGTCAGGCCGGATTCCCGCGCCCAGCGCCTGGGCACGGAACGTCGACTGCCATTGCGCGAACGTCATTGGCGGCTGAATTTCGAAGTTGGTGTCGTCGGGTTGTGCGACAGCGCTCGGCAGGGTCGGCGCAGTGTTGGCTACTTGTAGAGGCGTGGCGACCGCAGCGGTAGGTTGTTCTGCGCAGGCGACCAGTATGAGGAGGCTGGAAACAGTGATCAGTTGGCGCGCATGCCAACGACGAAGAAAACAAAAGGGCATTCTTGGGTCCAGAGCGAAAAACCGTTAGGTGCAGACCTTAACATGCCTGTCCGCTTGAAGGGGCCTATAGCGCTTTAGGGGTCGTTCAAGCCGCCATAACGGAAGAAGCCTCCCAGCTATTAGACTGGAAGGCTTCGCGGCGGTAGCTGCCTTTGCCTTTTACCGGTTGTTCCTGACGGCTTCGGAACAGCGGTTGGGCAATGATGGATTTGGCTTTATTCGGCCGTTTTTTCGGCTTGCTCATGGCGGGTACTCTCTCTTGGGGTATGCAAACGCAGGCGATAATCGGGCAGATTGGAGCAGCTGTCCAATTGATGCGCGCTATTACCACCGGGGTCGACAATGTAGGAGCGCGCTTGCCCGCGATTTCAATAGTTCTAAGACATCGCTTTCGGCTGAAATACCGATATCGCGGGCAAGCGCGCTCCTACAGTTTGAGTCGTTGCTGATTATTCCGAAGGCAACGCCAATCGCTGCCCGGCCATCAGCAACGACAACCGGCTCAAGCTGCTCCACGCCGAGCCCGCAGCCTGACCTTTGATTTGCGCGTCGATGTGCTGAGCGTCCATCAACAGTTGGCCCCAACGACCTGCAGAATGCCGTTGCAGCGCCTTGCTCATCAGCGGCTTGCGCTTGTCCCAGATCGGCGGACGGGCCTGGCTGAAAGCCTTGTCCAAGGGAATACCCTGACTGAACTGCAGCGCGAGGTTGGCAAGCACCCGTAATTCCCGGGACAACGCCCACAGAATCACCGGGGGTTCAACGCCTTCACCGCGCAGGCCTTCAAGCATGCGCAAGGCGTGAGCGGCTTCACCGTTGAGGATTGCATCGGTGAGCCCGAACACGTCGAATCGGGCACTGTCGGCGACCGCCGCCTGCACGGTTTCCACGGTGATCTGGCCTTCTTCGGCCATCAGCTTGAGCTTTTCGATTTCCTGCGCAGCGGCTAACAGGTTGCCCTCGACACGCGCCGCTATGAGCTCGATCGCATCTTGAGTGGCCGACAATCCCGCTTGTGACAGGCGTTGGCGGATCCATTGAGGCAACTGGCTGGCGTCTACCGGCCATATCTGTACGAATTGCGTCTGAGGGCCTTCAACCAGCGCCTTGCCCCACTTGGTCTTCTGCGCGCTGCCGTCGAGCTTGGGCAAACTGATCAGCAGCAAAGTGTCTTCGGCAGGGCGGCCGCAGTATTCCAGCAATGCGGCTGCGCCTTTATCGCCGGGCTTGCCGGAGGGCAAACGCAACTCCAGCAAACGACGCTCGGCGAACAGGGACATGCTCGCGCCCGCCTGAAGCAGCGTGCCCCAGTCAAAGCTGGAGTCAGCGCTGAATACCTGGCGTTCGTCGAAACCTTGCTGGCGTGCAGCCGCGCGGATGGCGTCACACGCTTCCTGGCATTGCAGCGGATCATCGCCACTGACGACGTAGACGGGTGCAAGCGTGCCTTGAAGGTGCTTGGTGAGTTGAGCGGGGGCGAGTTTCATGAGTCCACGAAGGTCGGGGCCGGCGTACCGGCCCCGAACCCTTTACTTGCTCGGGATTTCGACAGGCGACTGCTGAGGCGTTTCGTCTCGAATGCGCTGTGCGGCGGCTTCTGCGTCGGCTTGTGCTTTGAGCACGGCATCGGCTTTGGCTTGCAGTTCATCAAGACGCTCAGGTGTCATCTGCTGCAGGCGGGCAATCAGCTTTTGCACCAGATCGTTGCGCATTTCCTTGCGAATCTGATCGGCTTCCTGATCGGAACCGATCAGATTGTTGCCGTCGTGTACGAAGGTTTTTTGAGACTGAACGTTGTCTTCCAGCAGCAGAGCATCCTTGATGCCACGGATCTCGTACTTGACCACAGTGGTCAGCTCATATTCAGCAGAGCGTCCCGCACCGGCATAGCTGGCGGTGCGTTGAGTTTCGTCTTCGCGGGCCAGAATCAGTTTGTAAGGCGCGCCGGTATAAACGTGGACGCCGCTGTTCTTCAGGGTCGAAGTCAGTTGCGTCACGACCTGGCCGTAGACGTTGCGAGCGCTGACATCCAGTTCCTTGAGTTGCAGTGCGTTGGTGCCTGTGCCACGCAGCTGGAAACCGCAAGCGCTCAGCATGACGGCGAGGCCCAGAACCAGCAGATTGCGTTTGATCATCTTGTTGCTCCCCTTGAATCCGTTTGGGTCGACATCGCCGACCCTGGAAGTATTTTCAGCGCCCGGAATCGCCGGGTGCCTGATCCAATCAGCTGGCGACAATGTTCACCAGTTTGCCGGGCACGACGATCACTTTGCGGATCGTCAGGCCATCGACGAAGCGCAGCACGTTTTCGTTGACCCGTGCGGCGGCTTCGATGTCTTCGCGACTGGCGCTGGCAGGCATGTCGATATGACCACGCAACTTGCCGTTGACCTGAATCACCAATTGCAGTGTGTCCTGAACCAGCGCCGAGTCATCGACCACTGGCCAGCCAGCATTGATGACCGGGTCCTGATGGCCCAGTGCAGTCCACAATTGGTGGCTGATGTGCGGTGTGATCGGTGCCAGCAGCAGGGTGACCGTTTCCAGGCCTTCCTGCAGCAGTGCGCGATCCTGAGGCGTGGTCTGGGCTGCTTTTTCCAGCACGTTCATCAGCGTCATCACCTGGGCGATAGCGGTGTTGAATTTGTGATGCTGGCCCACGTCCTGCCCGGCTTGCCTGATCGCCAGGTGGATCGAGCGACGCACGGCTTTCTGGTCGTCGTTGAGCGCGCTTTTGTCCAGCTTGCCAGCGGCGCCTGCATTGACGTGCGCCTGAGAAAGACGCCACACGCGCTTCAGGAAACGGTGCGAACCTTCAACACCGGAGTCGGACCATTCCAGGCTCATGTCAGGCGGCGATGCGAACATCATGAACAGACGGCAGGTGTCTGCGCCGTACTGGTCAATCATCGATTGCGGATCGACGCCGTTGTTCTTTGATTTGGCCATCTTCTCGATGCCGCCGATCTCGACGGGCAGGCCATCGGCAATCAGTCTGGCGCCGATGATCTTGGCCTTGCTGTCGCGTTCGAACTCGACGTCAGCCGGGTTGAACCAGGTTTTGCTGCCGTTGGCTTCGAGGCGATAGAACGTCTCGGCCACAACCATGCCTTGAGTCAGCAGGTTCTTGAACGGTTCGTTGGAGCTGACCAGGCCTTCGTCGCGCATCAGCTTGTGGAAGAAGCGCGCGTACAGCAGGTGAAGAATCGCGTGTTCGATACCGCCGATGTACTGATCAACAGGCAACCAGTGGTTGGCTGCTTTCGGATCAACCATGCCACCTTCGTAGTTAGGCGATGCGTAACGGGCGAAGTACCACGAGGATTCCACGAAGGTATCCATGGTGTCGGTTTCGCGCTTGGCTGACGCGCCGCATTTCGGGCAGATGCACTCGTAGAACTCAGGCATGCGCGCCAGCGGAGAGCCTGCTCCGTCCGGCACGACATCTTCCGGCAACTTGACGGGCAACTGGTCTTCCGGGACCGGTACGTCACCGCAGGCGTCGCAATGCACGATCGGGATCGGGCAACCCCAATAGCGCTGGCGGCTGATACCCCAGTCACGCAGACGGAATTGAGTACGGGATTTGCCGAGGTCTTTTTTGATCAGCGCCACTTCGATAGCGTCGAACGCGCCGGCGAAGTCCAGGCCATCGAATTCGCCGGAATTGATCAACTGACCGTGTTCGTTATATGCGTCCTGCCAGGGCGCGGGGGTATGGTCACCCGCGCTGGTGCGCACCACCGGCTTGATCGACAGGTCGTATTTGGTGGCGAACTCGAAGTCACGCTCGTCATGCGCAGGGACGGCCATTACCGCACCGTCGCCATAATGCATGAGCACGTAGTTGGCGACCCACACAGGCAGTTTTTCGCCGGTCAGCGGGTGTTCCACGAACAACGGCGTCGGCACGCCTTTTTTCTCTTGGGTTGCTACGTCGGCTTCGGCCACGCTGCCGCTTTTGCATTCGTGGATGAACGCTTGCAGCTCGGCGGCTTTGTCGGCGGCCATTTTTTCAACGGCGAGGGAGGCGAGCGGGTGCTCGGCGGCGACGGCGACGTAAGTCGCGCCCATCAGGGTGTCAGGGCGCGTGGTGAAGACTTTCAGCGCGCCTGCTTCGCCGATGGAGGCCTGATCGTAAGGGAACTGTACTTCCATGCCCCGGGATTTACCGATCCAGTTGCGCTGCATGGTCTTGACCTGTTCAGGCCAGCCCGGCAACTCGTCGAGACTCTCCAGCAGCTCATCCGCGTAAGCGGTGATCTTGAAGTAGTACATCGGGATTTCGCGTTTTTCGATCAGCGCGCCGGAACGCCAGCCGCGGCCGTCGATCACTTGCTCGTTCGCCAGAACGGTCTGGTCGACCGGGTCCCAGTTCACGGTGCCGTTCTTGCGGTAGATCACGCCTTTTTCGAACAGGCGAGTGAACAGCCATTGTTCCCAGCGGTAGTAATCAGGTTTGCAGGTGGTGATCTCGCGGGACCAATCAATCGCCAAACCCAGGCTCTTGAGCTGGTTCTTCATGTAGGCGATGTTTTCGTAGGTCCATTTGGCGGGCGCGACGTTGTTTTTCATCGCGGCGTTTTCCGCCGGCATGCCGAATGCGTCCCAGCCCATTGGCTGCAGAACGTTCTTGCCTTGCATGCGTTGGTAGCGGGCAATCACGTCGCCGATGGTGTAGTTGCGCACGTGACCCATGTGTAGCTTGCCGCTGGGGTAAGGAAACATCGACAGGCAGTAGAACGTATCCTTGCCTGGCTGCTCACTGACTTCAAAAGACTTGTGCTCGTCCCAGAAGGTCTGGGCGGCGGCTTCGATTTCGCGGGGCTGATAGAGTTCGTGCATGGCTACTTTTAACTGAGATTGGTGACCCTTGACCGCTTCGCAGCATCGCCGAGTCAGAAGGGCGTCGCTTGCCAGGCAGTTGCCGGGGCCGCGCGATGCGTTCGTGCTCGGGTGAGCGGAAGTGGAATTACAGGAAGCGCCGTAGCATACATGAGCCCTGACTATCGAGGGAAACCCTGATTGCGTGCTCGCCCGCGTCCTGGCGCCGCTCTGGAGCCGTTTGTCGCGGCACCGCGCTGGTTTTTGCAGCCCCGCTAAGCTCATTGACGAGGGTATGTGGTTATCTTCAGTGAGGTGAACGGATGACAGAGCTGCGGCACACGGTAACGAAACCTGATCTTTACGAGCGGTTGATCGATCGTCTTGGGCTTGCCCTGGAGATGGCGAGAACAGCGGTTCGGCTTCGTAATGAAAATCCCGCAGAGTTGGAGTTGCGAGGGCTGAGCTACGCCGAGGTTCAATTGATCGAGGCGTACCTGGACAGAAACGAAGTCGCGGCAGGGGATGCAGCAATCGCATGGAATGAGAGTGCCGACCGTTCTCGGGAGCTTGCCGAACCGGCGCCGGTCTCGCGTCCATTGGCCAAGGTCATCTGGCTGAAGGATCAAAAACGGGCCTGCGTATCGTTGAAGTTAAGTCGATACAGTTCCACCCAACATTTCAAGCGTTAACGCTGCGGGCTTCAGGCCCGCCCTTTTAAGCATTGTTGCTTAGCGTCAATCCCTCTAGGCTTCGAGTATCTTTCTGGAGATGCTCGATGCCTTTTCGCTATTTCGTAAAAACACTCCTGTTGCCACCTGGACTTTTCCTGCTGCTTATCGTGCTCGCCTGCGTGTGGCGTCGCTCCAGGCCTCGTCTGGCAGCTGTTTGCATGGTCTTCGGAGTCGGTGGAATGTGGGCGATCAGCATGCCTGTCGTAGTTGAATGGTCGGCGCGCGGTATTGAGCGCATTCCTCCTCTGGCGCAAGGCGATTGGGCCACTCTGGCGCAGCGTGCTGATGCCATCGTCGTGCTTGGTGCCGGGCGCGAAAGCAACGACCCAAGCTGGGGTGGCGATATTCCCACGGGTGTCGCGCTTGAGCGGATGCGTTATGCGGCACGCTTGTCCAAGGCTTCCGGGCTGCCGATTCTGGTCACCGGCGGCCTGCATTATGGCCAGCCTCCCAGTGAGGCCGCGATCATGGCCGAGTCCCTGCAGAACGATTTCGGTGTGACCGTGCGCTGGCAAGAAGGCGCAAGTCGCACCACGTGGGAAAACGCAACCATGACCGCCGCGATGTTGCAGCCCCAGGGAATCAAGCGCGTGGTGGTGGTTACGCAGGCCTGGCATATGCCGCGTTCTGTCTGGAGTTTCGAGAAGGCCGGATTTACCGTCGTTGCGGCGCCGGTCGGGTTCCTCAGTGTCGACAACGCACGGCCCTTTGGCGGCTTGTTACCTGAAGGCAAAGCCATCACCCAAAGCGGCCAGTTGCTTAACGAGGCGGCGGGGTTGTTGATGTACCCGTTGGTTTATCGGTAGAGCATGTGTAGGAACGCGCCAAACGTACATTTGGCAGCTGACAGGACGCTATCGCTTGCGAGCGCGCTCCTACAAAGGCAGTTCAAACGGTTTTGGCAATCCGCGCCGCGACCAGTGCCCAGCCGACCAGCAGCAGGGACAGGATGATCAGCGGCCAGGAGCGCCAGTGCAGGTAGGGCGTCAGGTTCTGCATCGGCACCACGTCGCCGTACATCACGCCGCGTTCGAACTGCGGAATGGTGGTGGTGATTTTGCCGAACGGGTCAATCAGCGCGGTGACGCCATTATTGGTTGCGCGAATCATCCATCGTCCGGCTTCCAGCGCCCGCATCTGCGCCATCTGCAAGTGCTGCAATGGGCCGATTGACGTGCCGAACCAAGTGTCGTTACTCACCGTCAACAATAAATCGCTCTGCGCCGACAGCCCCGCCGCGAACTCCGGATAAACCACTTCGTAGCAAATGAACGGCGCGACCTGATACCCCTTCGCTTGCAGCAACGACTGATCGGCCGGGCCACGGGCGAAGTCCGACATTGGCAAGTTGAAGAAGCTGATCAATCCGCGTAGCAGATCCTGAAGCGGTACGTATTCGCCAAACGGCACGAGCTTTTGCTTGAGGTACGTGCCGTCGCCTTCGCCTACCACGGTGATGCCGTTGTAGTAGCGATACTCGCCGCGACCGCTGAGCTCGCGCAGAGGCACGCCGGTGATGAAGGCTGAATTTCGTTCGGCGGCAAATTTGCCCATCACTGACAGATAGCCTTCGACAGACTCCTTGAGCACCGGGATCGCGGTTTCGGGCCAGATGATCAGGTCCACACGCTTGGACGCGAAGGTCATGTCCCGGTACAGCGCCAGTTGCGCGTTCAGTGCGGCGGGGTCCCATTTCATGCTTTGTGCGACGTTGCCCTGGAAGGCCGCGATGCTCAGCGGCGCGCCTGAGGGTGACGTCCATGGGTGACTCTTGAGCGACAATCCGATCACCCAGGGCGCCAGCAGCAGTAACACGCCCGCCGCCATGAACGACTTGCGGGCGCGCAGACGGTAAACGTTGCACAACAGGGCAGCAGTCAGGGCCAGCGAAAAGGAGATCAGCCACATGCCGCCCAGCGGCGCGAGGCCTTTTAGCGGCCCGTCAAGTTGGCTGTATCCGGAATAGAGCCAGGGGAAACCGGTCAGGAACCAGCCGCGAAACATCTCTTGACCAAACCACAGCGCGGCAAACGCCAGTGCGTCGGCCAACGGTGCTTCATTGCGGCGGATCCAGCGTGCCCACAGCCAGGCGGGCAGTGCGAAGAAGAACGCCACCGCCGCCACGAACAGCACCATCAGAAAACCCGCCAGCAGCACCGAAGCGCCGCCGTAGGTGTGAATGCTCACGTAGATCCAGCTGGTGCCGCCGCCGAACAGACCGAATCCATAACACCAGCCGCGCCACAATGCCTGACGCGGTGTCAGATCACGCAGCCCGAGATAGAAAACCACCAGCGCGACAATCGCCAGTGGCCAGATATCGAACGGCGCCAGGGCCAGGGTGATAAGCGCGCCAGCCACCATGGCCAGCAAGTTACCGGGCCAGCCGGGGCGGGTGATCCAGCGCATTTACATTCCTTAGTACAGAGACAGTGTTACGAGCGGGAAATAGGGCTCAGGCGCAGCAAATGAATGCGACGACTGTCAGCATTCAGGATGCGGAAACGGTACGCGCCGATTTCGGTGATTTCATTACGCTTGGGCAAGTGCCCGAACGCGTTCATCACCAGACCGCCGACGGTGTCGAATTCGTCATCTGAAAAGCCGCTGTCGAAAAACTCGTTGAAGCTATCGATCGGCGTGAGCGCCTTGACCAGGAAGTCGCCACTTGGAAGAGGCTTGATGTAGCTGTCCTCTTCAACATCGTGTTCGTCTTCGATGTCACCGACGATTTGCTCCAGGACGTCTTCAATGGTCACAAGGCCAGCAACGCCGCCGTACTCGTCGATGACGATGGCCATGTGATTGTGGTTGGCGCGGAACTCACGCAGCAGCACATTCAGGCGCTTGGATTCGGGGACGAAAGTGGCAGGGCGCAGCAGGTTTTTAACGTCGCTGGTCTCGCCGTTTTCCTTGAGGATCAGCGGCAGCAGGTCTTTGGCAAGCAGCACGCCAAGCACGTCGTCGTGGCTTTCGCCGATCACCGGGTAACGCGAGTGAGCGGAATCTATGACCGCTGGCAGGAATTCACGCGGGCTCTGACTGGCCCTGATGCTGATCATCTGCGAGCGCGGCACCATGATGTCGCGAACCTGCAGGTCGGCGACCTGGATCGCGCCTTCGACGATGGCCAGCGCTTCACTGTCCAGCAGCTTGTTTTGGTGGGCTTCGCGCAGCAGCTCAAGCAGCTCCTGGCGGTTTTTCGGCTCATGGGCAAATGCCTGGGTCAGCTTACCCAACCATGACTTTTGCCCGTTGCTCGATCGGTCTTCGCTCATAGCCCTTACTCGTGTTCCTTTGCCGGTGTTGTTGAATGCTGATTATCAAAATCAGGAGAACCGACGAGTTCATCGTCGGCGTATGGATCGGTGTAGCCCAGTTCTGCTAGCAACGTTCGTTCCAGCGATTCCATTTCTTCGGCTTCGTCATCGTCGATGTGATCGTAGCCCAACAAATGAAGGCAGCCGTGAATGACCAGATGTGCCCAATGAGCATCCAGGGTCTTGCCCTGTTCCGCAGCCTCGCGTGCCACTACGGGGACGCAAATCACCAAGTCACCCAGCAGCGGGATGTCAAGCATCTCGTCTGGAACATCGGCAGGGAACGACAGGACGTTGGTCGCGTAATCTTTGTGCCGCCACGTGTGGTTGAGCTCACGGCCTTCGGTTTCGTCCACCAGCCGGATAGTCAGCTCCGAGTCCGCCGTGCGCTGGCGCAGGCCCAGCTCACACCAGAGGCGGAACTGGGCTTCGCTCGGTGCACTTGCCTCACTGGCGACTTGCAGGTCCATCTCAAGCATCGCGTCGGGTTTCCCTTGGCGAGTCGATCCGTCCGTTGGACTGATCGTTGAAACGGTCCTCGTAGCGCTCATAGGCTTCGACGATGCGCTGCACCAGCGGATGACGGACCACGTCTTTCGGCTTGAAGTGGGTGAAGCTGATGCCGGGTACGTCCTTGAGCACGTCGATGACATGGATCAGCCCGGATTTGGTGCCTTTTGGCAGGTCGATCTGGGTGATGTCACCGGTGATCACGGCGGTAGAGCCGAAACCGATCCGCGTCAGGAACATCTTCATCTGCTCGACGGTGGTGTTCTGACTCTCGTCGAGGATGATGAAGCTGTTGTTAAGGGTGCGACCGCGCATGTAGGCGAGTGGCGCCACTTCGATGACTTGTTTCTCGATCAGTTTGGCGACGTACTCAAAACCAAGCATCTCGTACAGCGCATCGTAGAGTGGGCGCAGGTACGGGTCGATTTTCTGAGCCAGGTCGCCTGGCAGGAAGCCGAGTTTTTCACCCGCTTCCACCGCAGGACGAACCAGCAGGATGCGCCGGATCTGTTCGCGCTCAAGCGCATCGACGGCAGCCGCCACAGCCAGGTAGGTCTTGCCCGTACCCGCCGGGCCGATGCCAAAGTTGATGTCGTTGCCGAGGATTTCCTTCACGTACTTTTGCTGATTCAGACCACGAGGGCGAATCATGCCTTTTTTGGTACGCAGGGCAACGCCGACTTCGGCGGCTGGGTGATTGTCCAGCGACTCTTCGCCGGACTCTTGCAGAAACAGGTGCACCATGTCCGGCGACAGTTCGGAAGTTTTGGTTTCCCGATAGAGCCGGCGCAGGAGGTTTTCTGCAGAAGTGGTATTGGAGGGCTCGCCAATCATCTCGAACTGGTTTCCGCGATTGCGGATTTCGATGTCCAGACGTTGTTCGATAAGGCGCAAATGCTCATCGAATTGCCCGCACAGATTTGCGAAGCGACGTGCCTCAAAGGAATCGAGGGTGAAACGATGTGGTTCTATGGGTGCGTTCAAGGTCGTTTAAGGCCGCCCGACGGCAATATGAAGTAACAGGAAGGATAACCCCTGCAAGGTTCGTCCGAAAGGGCCCGCTTACTAATGGTGCTGTAAGGTCGGGCGCCTGCAACCTGTAGGAGCGAATGTGTTCGCGAGACGTCGGACCTGACGCAACGCAAAATCGTTCTCGCCAACGAGTTGGCTCCTACAGGAATGGGGGCAGTTTCAGTTATTGCAACAGCGACCCGCGCAGCGAGTGCGGTTGAGCGTCGTCGATATGGACGTCGGCAAACTGGCCAATCAGCTTCGCATCGGCGCAGCGGAAGTTGACGATCCGGTTGTTCTCGGTCCGCCCCTGCAACTCGCCGGGGTCTTTCTTCGAGTAATCGGTCACCAGAATGCGCTGCCGACTGCCGACCATTTGTCGGCTGATTTCGTAGCCCTGCTGGTTGAGTCGATGCTGCAAGGCTGCCAGACGCTGCTTTTTCAACTCTTCAGGGGTTTCATCCACAAGGTCGGCCGCCGGCGTACCGGGACGCTGGCTGTAGACAAACGAGAACGAGAAATCGAAACCGACGTCTTCGATCAGTTTCATGGTTTGCTCGAAGTCTTTCTCGGTCTCACCGGGGAAGCCGACGATGAAGTCCGAGCTGATGCTGATCCCCGGCACCGCCGCCCGTAATTTGCGCAATTTCGACTTGTACTCAAGCGCTGTGTGATTGCGCTTCATCGCCGACAGGATGCGATCCGAGCCCGACTGCACAGGCAAATGAAGGTGCTTCACCAGCTCAGGTACTTCCGCATGGGCCTGGATCAGGCTGTCGGAAAACTCCAGCGGGTGGGAGGTGGTGTAGCGAATGCGGTCGATACCGTCGATGGTCGCGACCACCCGGATCAGCTCGGCAAGGTCAGCTACGCGTCCATCGTGAGTTGCGCCGCGATAGCCGTTGACGTTCTGACCAAGCAACGTGACCTCGCGCACGCCATGTTCGGCCAGATGGAAGACTTCGGTGATCACGTCATCGAACGGCCGGCTGACTTCCTCGCCCCGCGTGTAAGGCACCACGCAGAATGTGCAGTATTTGCTGCAGCCTTCCATCACCGACACATAGGCGCTCGGGCCGTCGACACGCGGCTCCGGCAAATGGTCGAATTTTTCGATTTCCGGGAAAGACACGTCCACCTGCGGCAGCTTGGTCAGGCGCGCGGCGTCGATCATTGCCGGCAAGCGGTGAAGGGTTTGCGGGCCGAAGACCACGTCGACATAGGGCGCGCGGTCACGAATGGCAGCGCCTTCCTGACTCGCAACGCAACCGCCGACGGCGATCACCATGTCCGGGTTGGCGAGTTTCAGTTCACGCCAGCGGCCAAGCTGGGAGTAGACGCGATCCTGGGCGCGCTCACGAATCGAGCAGGTGTTGAGCAGGATGACATCGGCATCTTCCGCACGTGCGGTGACTTCCAGTGCTTGATGTTCGCCCAGCAGATCAACCATGCGCGAGCTGTCGTACTCGTTCATCTGGCAGCCGTGGGTTTCGATGTAAAGCTTCTTGGCCATGCGTGTTCATCAGGTGATTCAAAGAACCGCGCATTATAGGGATCCGGGCTCCGGGTTCCTAGCGTCGTCTAACGAGCGGCGTGCTATAGTTCTCGCCCTTTTGAAACCGTCGATCATTGCCTGCCTGTTATGACCAAACGCGAAGCTCCAATCTATAAGGTGATTTTTCTTAACCAGGGACAGGTGTTCGAAATGTACGCCAAGCAGATCTATCAAAGCGATCTGTGGGGTTTTCTGGAAGTGGAAGAGTTCGTCTTCGGCGAGCGCACGACCGTTGTAGTTGACCCGAGCGAAGAGAAATTGAAAGCGCAGTTCGATGGTGTCGTGCGCAGCTTTGTGCCGATGCATTCGATTGTGCGTATCGATGAGGTCGAGCGCATGGGCACTGCCAAGATCAGCGAAGCGCGTCATACCGGTAACGTGATGCCCTTTCCGATGCCAATGCCGGACAAATAAACGCGATCAGGGTTTGGCGCTGTCGGGGAAGGGCGCGAACGGCGTGCGACCTTCAGCTGTCTGCAACTCCAGCAGGTACTTGCGGAAGATCTGACCCAGTACTTGCGTCGCCACTTCGAGGTCTTCCTTCTTCATTTGCGAAGACACTTCGTCAGCCTGGTCGAGTGCATCTTCCGATCCGTTGACCGCCGCCATCTTCAGCACGATATAAGCCTGAATGTTATTGGCTTGTACCCCCTCACCACGAAAGAACATCAGACCCAGTTGGTACTGTGCCTGGGCGTGCCCTTGCAGCGATGCCTGCTCGAAATAATTGAGTGCCTGGGTCAAGTCACGCGGGCCGTTTTTGCCGTCGTAATAAAACTCGCCCAACTCGTATTGTGCTTGTGCATCCCCGGCTTGCGCCGCCTGCTGACAGGCCGACAACGCGGCTGGCAGGTTGTCTGGCTGGGTATTGAGGGTGCAACGGCCCACCGCTGGGATTAACAACGAGTTGCCACCTGCATTCGCCAGCAGGGGATGAAGAAGCAACAGGCAGCCCAATGCAAGGGTGCGGCCGGTGCGATTCATGGAAGTCGACTTACCTCTGAAAAAGGTGCGGGCATGCCCGTCCAGCTAAACGTGCTGGCTGCGCATTATGAAATAACCTGTACCAACCTTACAAAGTCTTTACTGATTTTCTGCTGCACGGGCTTGATTCCCCTGCATTCAGGGGCTCAAGTGGTAGAACTGGGTCAAATATCCAATAAAACGCGCTGGATATTTGGCTGTAGGAGCGCGCTTGCCCGCGATTGGGGCGTGTAAAAACCACTTGGGTGATGGCTAAAACGCATTCGCGGGCAAGCGTGCTCCTACAGATCGGTGTCACTTCAGTTGGGCAAACGCCTTCTCGGCCGCATCCAGGGTCAGTTGCAATTCCGCGTCGCCATGGGCGATGGACGTGAAGCCCGCCTCGAATGCACTCGGTGCCAGATAAACGCCGCCTTCCAGCATCAAATGGAAGAAGCGCTTGAAGCGGTCCGCGTCACTGGTCATCACGTCCTGGAAGGTCACGATTTCCTTCGCGTCGCTGAAGTACAGCCCGAACATGCCGCCGGCCTGGGTCGTCACGAACGCGATACCTGCCGCGTCGGCACGCTCTTGCAGACCTTTGAGCAGGCGGGCTGTGTAGTCGCTCAGTTCGTCATGGAAACCGGGACGGCTGATCAGGCGCAGCGTGGTTAGCCCTGCTGCCATCGCCAACGGATTACCCGACAGCGTGCCGGCCTGATAGACCGGGCCGAGTGGCGCGATGTGCGACATGATTTCGCGCTTGCCACCAAAGCATCCCACTGGCATGCCGCCGCCGATGATCTTGCCGAATGTGCTCAGGTCAGGCGTGACGTTGTAGTAAGCCTGCGCGCCACCGAGGGCAACGCGGAACCCGGTCATCACCTCGTCGAATATCAACACGACGCCATGCTTGTCGCATTCTTCGCGCAGGCCTTGCAGAAAGCCCGGCGCAGGAGGCACGCAGTTCATGTTGCCGGCGACCGGCTCGACGATGATGCAGGCCACTTCTTGACCGACTTCCGAGAGCATCACTTTGACGGCATCGAGGTCGTTGAATGGCAGGGTCAGCGTGTGTTTGGCAAAGTCGGCCGGCACGCCCGGCGAGCTGGGCACGCCCAGGGTCAGCGCGCCGGAGCCGGCCTTGACCAGCAGGCTGTCAGAGTGGCCGTGGTAGCAGCCTTCGAACTTGATGATGCTGTCACGACCCGTGAAACCGCGCGCCAGACGAATCGCACTCATGGTCGCTTCGGTGCCGGAGCTGACCATGCGCACCATTTCCATCGACGGCACGATCTCGCACACCAGATCAGCCATTTCGGTTTCCATGGCGGTCGGCGCGCCGTAGGACAAGCCGTGTTCAAGTTGCTTGCGCACAGCGTCCAGCACGTCCGGATGGCTGTGGCCGAGAATCATCGGGCCCCATGAGCCCACGTAATCGACATAAAGCTTGTCGTCTTCATCGGTGATGTAGGCGCCTGCCGCGTGTTTGAAAAACAGCGGAGTGCCGCCGACGCTCTTGAAGGCGCGCACGGGCGAATTAACGCCGCCGGGAATATGTTTCTGGGCGTTGGCGAACAGCATTTCAGAACGGGACATGATCGGGTCTCTACTGGAATCGGGAATAGGTTGAGCGTGATCAGGCCTGACGGGTCAGGCCGATTTGAACAATTCGTTGAAAGCCCGTGCGCGACGGGTGACTTCCTGGGTGTTTTCGGCACCAAACAAGCCATGGACCACTGCCAGCAGGTCGGCGCCATGGGCGACCAGAGGAGCGGCGTTCTCCAGGGTGACACCGCCAATCACCGCGATGGGCAGATGAATGCGCTTGCGGGCTTCGCTGAGCATCTCGAGGGTGCACGACGGCGCGCCAGGCTTTGTGTTGGAGTTGAAAAAGCGACCGAACGCTACGTAAGTCGCGCCATCGGCCTTGGCTTTCTCGGCCAGCGCCAACTGCGCGTGACAGGTGGCGCCGACAATCGCTTTATGGCCGAGCAGTGCGCGCGCATCAGGCAGCGAGCCATCGGTTTGCCCCAGGTGCACACCCACGCCCAGACGCGCCGCAACTTCTGCGTCGTCGTTGATGATCAACCGGGTTTTGTATTGCTCGCACAGCTTGAGCAGTTCGGAGGCTTCGCGCAGGCGGCGGGACTCGTCACCGGATTTGTCGCGGTATTGCAGCAGCGTCACGCCGCCATCAAGGGCGGCTTTGACGTAAGACAGAAACCTGCCCGTCAGCAGCTGGCTGTCGGTTACGGCATAAAGGCCACGTAGTTTCATCAATCGAACCTCTTGGCGTGGCGTTACGAGCAAAAATCCAGCGGCAAACGGCGCGGCACGAACTGGCCTTTGCCAAGCTGTTCAGCGTCGCGCAGGGTGCGCCAAGTGTAGTCGAGGGCGGTTTGCACGGCGCTGACCAGCTCTTGTCCCAAGGCCAGACGTCCGGCCAGCGCACTGGCCAGCGTGCACCCGGAACCGTGGTAGCTGCCCGGCAAACGCTGGCACGTGAAGGTGTGGGTCTGGCCGTTGCGCAGATAGAGACGGTTATGCACTTCGCGCTCGTCGCCATGCCCGCCCGTGATCAGCAAATGCTCACAGAACGGCAGCAGTTTGTCGGCGCATTCATCAGCGGTGCCTTCGGGCAGTTCCGCGAGAATTCGCGCTTCAGGCAGGTTTGGTGTCGCGATGGTCGCCAGTGGCAGCAGGCGTTCGCGCATGGCGTAGCCGACTTCATCCTTGCCCAGTCTGCCTCCGCCGCCCGCACGTAACACCGGGTCGCACACCAGCGGTAAATGCGGATGCGCTTCGAGCAACTGAACCACGGTGTCGACCATCTCCAAAGAGCCCAGCATGCCGAGTTTCACGGCAGCAACCTCGGAGTCGTTGAACACGGCGTTGGCCTGGGCCAGCACCCACTCACGGTCCAGCACCCTGAAGTCAGTGACGTTCACGGTGTCCTGTACGGTCAGGGCGGTAATGGCCGGAGCGGCGTGGCAACCCTGGGCGAGCAGGGCTTCTATATCTGCCTGCAAGCCGGCGCCACCACTGGGGTCGTGGCCGGAGAGACAGAGGACAACGGGGCGGGAGCTATAGATATTCATGGTGCGCGAGCTTACCACTAAAGCTTTTGCCGGACCGCCCGTCCGCGTCGGATTTTTCTCACATCACGGGTGGCACATCCCGCACGATTTACGTAAGACTATCCGGCCTTCGCAGTGGGCTGGCACTCGACAGAGCGGCGGACGCGAGATGATGAGTGGTGGTGTCATCTGGCTATCAGTCTATCCTGTCACGTCTTTCCGCCTAAAGAGTGTCTGCAAGTGTGTTGCCGGTTTAACAAGTCGCGTTACTTACTGATCATGCTGTTGGCCTGCCTGCCCCTGATGGCGTCGGCTGTGGATTTTGACGAAACCACGCGCAACTTGTCGCTGGGACGGTCCGTGCAGGTATTTGAGGACCCGGAGGGTAATGCGAGTATTGACGATGTCGCCGCCGCGGACATGGCCGTCCGGTTCCGTGCGCTGGATACGGCCTCGCTCAATGCCGGGTATTCCAGGTCGGCGTTCTGGCTGAAAGTTGTGTTGACCTACCGGCCCGTCGATCCCGGTGCCGATATGGACTGGCTACTGGAGCTGGCCTACCCGCCGATGGACCACGTCGACCTGTACCTCCCCGATGATAACGGCCGACCGAGCCTGGCCTGGCAGACTGGCGACATGCTGCCGTTCTCCAGCCGGCAGATAAAACAGAATAATTACCTGTTCGACCTCAATCTGCGGCCTTACAAGGCGCAAACGGTTTACCTGCGTGTTGCCAGTCATGGCTCGATTCAGGCGCCGCTCAATCTATGGTTCAGCCATGCCTATATCGAGGATCAACCGCAACGGTTGTATATCCTGGGTCTGATCTACGGTGTGCTGGCCGGCATGCTGGCGTACAACCTGTTTATTTTCTTAAGCATCCGCGACCGCAGTTACTTTTATTACATCCTCTACATCACCTGTTTCGGCTTGTATCAGCTGTCGGTCAATGGCGCAGGCATCGAGTTTTTCTGGCCGGACAATCCCTGGTGGGCCAACGTATCGACGACGTTCCTGATTGCAGCCGCGATCCTGTTCGCCAGCCAGTTCTCTCGCACACTGCTGCAGACCCCCAAACTCGGGCGCTGGCTGGATGTGCCGTTGGTGCTGATGATGGTCTGCGCTGGCGCGATCATGATTCTGTCGCTGGTGACCGATTACGGCCTGGCGTTGCGCCTGGTGACCGGGCTGGTGCTGGTATTCACGCTGGTGGTGTTTTTCGTTGGCATCAGCGCCGGGATCAAGGGCCAGCGGGTTGCGCGTTATTTCGTGCTGGCGTGGTCGGCGTTTCTGGTGGGCGGAGTCGTTAACGCCATCATGTTGCTGGGCTTTCTGCCTAATAATTTCCTGACCATGTACGCCAGCCAGATCGGCTCGGTGATCGAGGTCACGCTGCTTTCGCTGGCGCTGGCGGATCGGATTAATGCCATGCGCGAGCAGCAGGAGAAAATCACCGCGCAGGCCAGTCGTGAAATGGCAGCACTCAATCAGCAACTGGCGATCAGCAACCGCTTGAAAGACGAGTTCCTCGCGACGCTCACCCACGAGCTGCGCACACCCATGAACGGGGTCATCGGCTCGCTGGAACTGATGCAGATGGAGGGTGGGCAAGAGCATCTGGAGCTCTACCGCCAGACCGCCGCCGACTCTGCGCAAAATATGATGGGCATCGTTAACGGCATCCTCACGCTGACCGAGTTGCAAGCCGGGCGACTTGAGGCGCGCAACGAAATGTTCAGCTTGCGGCATGTGTTGTTTCAGGTGCGCAGCGGATATGAGCTTCAGGCCCGGGAGAAGGGCTTGAGCATCAGCGTAGATATTGACGACGTCATGCCGGACAGCCTGATGGGCGACGCCGCCAAACTCAGGCAATGCCTGGAGTGCCTGGTGGAAAACGCTGTGAAGTTCACGGCGACCGGGTCAGTCAAAATAAAGGTGTCCGGGCAATGTGCCGACGGGCAACACGTGCGCCTGCTGATTGATGTCATCGACACCGGCATCGGTTTCAGCCGTCTTGATGAGGCGACGGTGTACCAGACCTTCTTCCAGGTCGACGGCTCAATGACCCGTGAGCACGGAGGCCTCGGGATTGGTCTGGCGATTTGTCGCCAGTTGATCGAATTGCAGAATGGTCGCTTGAGTCATATGTCCGAGCCGGGGGCGGGCAGCCAGTTCCGTTTGAGTCTGGATCTGTTCCGGGCCAAGGAAGAGTGCTCACTGCAAACCCATTATGATTTTCCGGCCTCTCGTGAATGAATTCGCTCCTACAGATCAGCGTCCGACGCAGGTTCGGCGCAGGGATCAGGCTTCCCTCGTAGCGCGAGTTCAGGTGTAAAACCCACCGTCTATTAGTCGTCTATGGCGCTTTTTATCGCTCAGCGTGCGTGATTCACTGGTGATCTTCTGCGCGATCGCCGCGCGCCGACCGGACGGGAGAACGCCATGAATCTGCATCAGTTCGCCGAAACCCACGACGTCACCAACCAGCCGCCCTCGCTGGACGGCGCCAATCTCTTCCGCATTGATGTGCCGCTTCAGGAGTGGTCGCAGCGATTCGGCGCGGGCTGGGCTCACACCCGAATCGACGCCTATGGCGCACTGGCGGGCGGGCCGTTGATGGAAGCCGGATTCCTCGCCAACCAGAACAAGCCGGTGTTTGCCAGCCACGACCGTTACGGGCATCGCATCGACCTGGTGGAGTTTCACCCGGCGTATCACCAACTGATGCGCACGGCCGTCGAACACGGTATTCCGTCTCTGCCCTGGACCGATCCCCGCGAAGGCGCCCACGTCGCACGCGCCGCCATGAGCTACTTGCACACCCAGGCTGAGGCGGGCAGCGGTTGCCCACTGACCATGACGTTCGCCAGCGTGCCGGCGCTCAAGTTGCAGCCTGACCTGGCGGACATCTGGCTGCCAAAAGTCCTCGACACTCAATACGATCCGCGCAACGTGGGCATCGCGCACAAGGCTGGCGCGACCATCGGCATGGCCATGACTGAGAAACAGGGCGGCACCGACGTGCGCGCCAACACCACCCGTGCTTATCCAGTGGGGCAACCGGGGCCGGGCCAGGCGTATGAACTGGTTGGTCACAAATGGTTTTGTTCGGCGCCGATGTGCGATGCGTTTCTTACCCTGGCGCAAACCGACAAAGGGCTGAGCTGTTTTCTGCTGCCGCGCCATCGCCCGGATGACACGCGCAACGAGTTCTACATCCAGCGTTTGAAGAACAAACTGGGCAACTGGTCGAATGCTTCCAGCGAAGTCGAGTTCCGTGGCGCGCTGGCCTGGATGATCGGCGAAGAGGGGCGCGGGGTGCCGACCATTATTGAAATGGTCGCGATGACCCGCTTCGATTGTATGACCGGTTCAAGTGCCTTGATGCGGCAGGCATTGACCCAGGCCGCGCACCATTGCGCTCACCGGACTGTGAGCGGTCGTTTGCTCAGCGAGCAGCCGTTGATGCAAAACGTGTTGGCTGACTTGGCTTTGGAAAGTGAAGCAGCGCTGGCACTGACCCTGCGCATGGGCCGCGCACTTGAGCGGCTTGATGACCCGCACGAGGCGCGTTTCGCCCGGTTGGTGACAGCGGTGGGTAAATACTGGATCTGCAAGCGCGCCCCGGCAATGATCAACGAGGCGGCAGAATGCATGGGCGGTGCCGGTTACGTGGAGGACACCATCCTGCCGCGCCTGTACCGCGAAGCACCGGTCAACTCGACCTGGGAAGGCTCCGGCAACGTGCAATGTCTGGACGTGCTGCGGGCCCTGTCGAAAGAGCCCGGCGTGTTGGATGCTCTGTTTCAGGAGTTGGGCGATGGCCACGGCGACAAGCGTCTGGCGTTGCACATTGAGCGGCTGAAAAATGCGTTCACCGACACCCATGACATTCAGTACCGCGCCCGACAACTGACAGAAGACATCGCCGTGGGCTTGCAGGCCAGGCTGTTGCTGGAGGCGGGCAACTCGGTGGTCAGCGATGGCTTTATTGCCGGTCGGCTTCAGCAATCCGGTCGGGTGTACGGCACGCTGCCACGTGGTGTGGGTGTCGAGGCGCTCCTCGCTCGCTCCTACAGTTGATGGCGTGCACTTGACCGGCGATGCAGGCAAGATGTCCGCCTGCAAGATCAGAAGGATGCGCATTGTGACTGAAGCTTTTATCGTCGTAGAAACTGCCGAACAAGCCGTGGACCGGCTGGCTGAGCTGCATGCCCATGCCACCAACGCCCTGAGCCAGGCGCTCAAGCGTTACCTCAAAGACCGCGTCGAGCCTACTGCGGCGGAGCGTCTGCAATTTCGCTACCCCGAATTACGCCTGACCTATCACTGCCAGGGCGAAGTCCCCCTGACCACGCGTGCTTACGCGAAAGTCCAGCTCCCCGGCACTTACACCGTCACCGTGACCCACCCGGCGGCGTTCCGCAAATACCTGCTTGAGCAACTCGTGCCGTTGATGAATGACTTTACCGTCACCATCGAAGTGGGCATCAGTGAGCAAAATATTCCTTACCCCTACGTGGTCGAGCAGGGCGATGAGCTGGCCGGTACGGGCGTCACCGCCGCTACTCTGGCGCGCGTGTTCCCGAGCACCGACTTGTCTGCCGCCACCGATGGCATCGCCGACGGCCTGTACGACTGGGCGAATACCGACCCGCTGCCGTTGGCGCTGTTCGACGCAGCCCGCGTGGACTTCTCCCTTCGCCGCCTGGTGCATTACACCGGCAGTGACTGGCGGCATGTGCAGCCATGGATTCTGCTGACCAACTACCATCGTTACGTTGACCAGTTCATCGTCCATGGTCTGGAAAAACTGCGCGACGACCCGCGCTTCGTGCGTATGGTCTTGCCGGGTAACGTCATCGTCGACAAGGGCATGGATCACGGCGAGGCGCAGGCCATCGTTGCCGGCGTGGTCTGGCATCGTTACCAGATGCCGGCTTATCACCTGATCGCTGAAGACGGCCATGGCGTGACGCTGGTCAATATCGGTGTCGGCCCCTCAAACGCCAAGAACATCACCGACCACCTGGCCGTACTCCGCCCGCATTGCTGGTTGATGATCGGCCACTGCGGCGGGCTGCGTCAGTCGCAGACCATCGGCGATTACGTGCTGGCACACGCTTATATGCGACGCGACGGCATTCTGGACCGCGTGTTGCCGCCCAATATCCCGATACCTGCGCTTGCAGAAGTGCAGATGGCGCTGCAAGAGTCGGCCGCGCAGATCACCGGAGAGCGTGGCGAAGACCTCAAAAAGCGTCTGCGTACGGGCACCGTCCTGACGTATGACGACCGCAACTGGGAACTGCGCTGGGCGCAAGAGCGTCCGCTGATCAACCTGTCGCGCGCAGTGGCCGTGGACATGGAAAGCGGCACGATTGCAGCGCAGGGTTATCGTTTGCGCGTGCCTTACGGGACGTTACTTTGCGTGTCGGACAAGCCACTGCACAGTGAGATCAAACTGCCCGGTTCGGCCAACGCTTTCTATGAGCGCGCGGTTACTCAGCATTTGAAGATCGGTATTGCCGCGCTGGACCTGTTGCGCGCCCAGCTCAACTCGTTGCACTCGCGCAAATTGCGCAGCTTCGACGAGCCGCCTTTCCGTTGATGCTAATGCGTCGATGAATTAGGTATTTGCAGAAAGGGCCACTAAAGTGGCCCTTTCTGTTTCCGTGTTTCGAGTCCGTATGCCGCGCACCCAACGTCCTGCCTCCCGCCGCCCTGCCGTCAATAATCCAGGTGCACCCCGCCGTGTCGCCAAAGCGCCGCCAGCCGAGCCACGCCTGATTCTGTTCAATAAACCGTTCGACGTTCTGACCCAGTTCAGTGACGGCGAAGGCCGCGCAACGCTCAAGGACTTCATCGAGCTCCCCGGTATTTACCCGGCAGGGCGCCTGGACCGGGACAGCGAAGGGCTATTGCTGCTGACCAACGACGGTCAGCTTCAGGCACGCATTGCGGACCCTAAACACAAGTTGGCAAAAACCTATTGGGTGCAGGTCGAGGGCGAGCCAACGCCTGCGCAATTGCAGCAATTGCGAGAGGGCGTGCAACTCAATGACGGCCCGACGCTACCTGCGCTTGCACGGCAACTGGAAGAGCCGCAGCTATGGCCACGTACGCCGCCAGTACGTTTTCGCAAAAGCGTGCCCACGAGCTGGCTGGAGCTGGTAATCAAGGAAGGACGCAATCGCCAGGTCCGGCGTATGACGGCGGCCGTAGGCTTGCCGACATTGCGGTTGGTGCGCGTACAGATTGGCGACTGGACGATTGAGGGGCTGGATCAAGGGCAATGGCGGGAAGTGCCTGCAAAGCTTTAGGGAAAGTCAGCTCAGCCCCGCCCTGTGGGCAGAATCAAAAGCGAGCTGAACTCCCACGCCCTGCGGGCAGAATCAAAATCTCTCAAACGCCGCAAATTCCCTGTAGGAGCGCACGAGCCGCGCGAGGCCGCGATGGGGCGCAAAGCGGCCCTGAAACCATACGGCCGTGGTGATTTCGCCTAATCAGCCGCCTTGTTCAACCAACGCGATCACCACTTCCTTGATCACGAACGCCAGCACGCCCAAACCCAGCACGCTGAACAGAATGATCGTGCCGAAACGCCCGGCTTTGGACTTCTTCGCCAGGTCCCAGACGATGAATGCCATGAAGCCGACCAGAAGCGTCATCAGAATCGTCATCATCCATTCTTCGAACACGGCCGGGTCCATGGCTTGCTCCTTCTATGAGGCTGCGCGGATAGCCTAGCTGCGCAAATGGATCAGTGGCAGCTCGGTGCTGGCCAGCACCTGATTGAGTACAAAACTGGACCGCACGCTCGTCACGCCATCGATGCGGGTAAGGTGCCCAAGCAGAAATTTCTGATAATGGTCCATGTCCGGCACGACCACTTTGAGCTGGTAGTCGGCGTCAACGCCCGTGACCAGGCTGCATTCCAGGACCTGCGGCAACGTACGTATCTGTTGCTCAAAATTCTCGAAGCGGTCGGGGGTGTGCCGGTCCATGCCGATCAGGACGTAAGCGGTCAGGCTCAGGCCCAGTTTTTTGCGATCCAGCAGCGCGACCTGGCCAACAATGTAGCCGTCGTCTTCAAGTTGCTTGACCCGGCGTGAACAAGGCGATGGAGACAAGCCGATGCGTTCGGCCAGTTCCTGATTGGAAATGCGAGCATCACGCTGCAGCTCAGCCAAAATACTCAGATCATATCTATCGAGCTTGCTCACGAATTGTCCCTTTATTAGATGGATTGCGCTGAATTATTCATCCGAAGTGAAAAATTGCGCAAGTGATGTTTCCGTCAGCAATATTCGCAATCCCCAGCTACCCGCCAAAGCCTATTCTTTTTAACAGAATCACTGCCCGGACATAGCGTCCAGCGCGACTCTCCGAATCAGGTCAGTCGCGGCCGCCAACCCAACAGGGTTGAGTAGGCCCCCGGGCTACGCACCGTCCAGAAGACGATGCGAGGTGAGCCGACGCCAAAAGCGTTGAGCCAGGACGGTATTCCCAAAAGGGGACCACGCGGTCCCCTTTTTTTATGCGCGCGATTTGTGATCTCCAGATGCACGGCCGTTCTCAAGCCCGATGCATGCCCACCTGAGCGATTGCATCGTAACGGCACATTGAGCCGTGCTATTCGCCAACCCTTACCAGACTGATAGAGTGCCGCGAACGGCGCACCGAGAATGCAGTCCTACTAACAGGTATCCGCGCCGCAGTGAGGAAAGCATGAAAACGCGCATCTGGCTTTTGGCAGGTGTCAGCCTGTTGTCGTTGAGCATCAGCGCTCAGATTCTGGCCGACGATAACAACCCCCGAGACTCAAACCGCGGCAACGCCAACGGTGGTCCGCCGCCACCTCAGCAGCAACAGCGTGAGCTGCAGCAAAACCAGCAGAACCAACAACGTCAGCAGCAGCAAATTCAACAGCAGCAAAACCAGCAGCAACGTCAACAACAGCAGTTTCAGCAGCGCGAACAGCAACAGCAAAACCAGGAGCGTTCGAGCCAGCAACGCGATCAGCAAGAGCGGCAGCAACGCCAACAGCAGCAGGAACAACAGGACCGCCAGCAACAACAGCGTCAGGAACAACAGCAACAGCAGCAGCGGCAGACTCAGGAGCGTCAACAGCAGGAGCGCCAGTTGCAGGATCGACAGACCAATCTGCCAATCCAGCCTCGTCCCAATGAAACGCGTCAAACCCAGCAACCGCGCCAGGGCTTTTACGAGGACATTCCTCGCGGTCGGCATAACGATTCTTGGCGGGCCGGAAATGACCGCCGTCCGGACTTCGGTCATGGCAACGGCTGGGGCGACGGGCCGCGGTATCGTCCGGGGTATGAGATAGACCGCGTGCCCGGTGGCTACTCGCGTGTGCCATATCGCGGGCAGGATTACTTCTATTCAAGTGGCTACTGGTACCGCCCGCAAGGCCCGCGTTACATCGTGGTCGAACCACCGCGCGGCGCCCGTGTGCGCAATTTGCCAGACTACGCGCAACAAGTATGGCTGGGCAGCGCGCTGTTTTTCCTCGCGGCGGGTACGTATTACACCTACGAGCAGAACACTCAGGAATACGTCGTCGCTCAACCACCCGAAAACGTCCAGCCGGTCTACTCGCCACCCCAGGCACCGCCTCCACAGCAGCAACAACAACAAACCGACCCGTACGGAGTGCCCGCTTATCCCGCCAACGGCCAAGGCCCTGAGCAGGTGCAGCAGGACCGCTACGATTGCTACAACTATGCCGTGTCGCAGAGCAACTTCAACCCGAGCACTGCCACTTATGCGCCCGCGCCAGAAGTGCTGAACGTGTATCAGCAATCAATGGCCAGTTGCCTGGTCGGGCGGGGCTACAACGTCAACTGACAGTCAGACGACCGCGTTGTTGACCACTTCCTGAGGGTCGGCGTGTACCAGCACCTCGGCCCTCGGGAATTCCCGGTTAATCGCATGCTCCACCTCATCACACAGCGTGTGCGCCGCCGACAGCGTGAGCGACCCTGGCAGCTCAAGGTGCAACTGGACAAACCAGTGACTGCCCGAAATCCGCGTGCGCAGGTCGTGGGCGCCCAGTACACCGGGCACGCCTTGCGCCAGCTCGAGCATGCGGGCGCTGACGTCTATCGGCAGCTCTGCATCCATCAGCACCGACACTGTTTCCCGTGCGATTGAGATAGCGCTCCAGAGGATGTATAGCGCAATCGCCAGACCAAACCACGCGTCCAGTTGTGCATAGCCGAAATACGCCAGGCCTAGCGCGACCAAGATGCTGGCGTTGAGTAGCAGGTCAGAGCGGTAGTGCAGTGAGTCAGCACGGATGGCGGCCGAACCGGTTTCCTTGACCACTTTGTGTTGCAGCATCAGCAGTGCAACGGTCAGCGCAATGGACAGCACCATCACTGCAATGCCCAGCCCCGGCGCGCCGACCGGCTCCGGATGAAGGATGCGTCCGATAGCCTGGAAACCAATCAAGAAGGCACTGATCGCAATGAACAACGATTGCGCGATGCCAGACAGCGCTTCGGCCTTGCCATGCCCGTATCGGTGATCGTCGTCGGCAGGGCGCAACGCGTAATGCACCGCCAACAAATTAAGGAATGATGCCGCGCCATCGAGCATGGAGTCGGTCAGCCCGGCGAGCAGGCTGACCGATCCGCTGAGCCACCAGGCAATCGCTTTGGCAACGATCAACGTGCTGGCGACCACCAGCGAGGCCCGCGTCGCGAGGCGCAACAGTCGGACGTGTTCAGGGCTGGTGATCATGAGGCTTCCTTCAAGTATGGGCGGCTATGCCGGTCTTTTTACGCATCAGTCCGGTCAGGCGGACGGGATCAATCCCAGGCTCGCCAATTGCTCGGTGCTGCCTTTGTGCTGGATCAGGCGCGGGTCATCCAAAGGCAGGCTGCGGCCCAGTTCGGTCTGAATGATGGCCTGCAATTTAGCGTTGTCGACGGTGCCGTCCGTGCGAACGGCTGGTTGCAGTTTTTGTGGATCGATTTGCGCGTGTTTACCTTCGGGCAGGTAGATCGCGCCGGTGGCGAAGTCGACCGCAAACGCGATCACGCCGGGGATGATGTAGAACAGCAGCCCGACGGCATCGAGTATCACAATAGCCGGGTCCATTCGGCCGTTGCCTTGAATCTGGCCACGACGTTCGGGGTAGAAAATACTGCCACAGGCAGTCAGTTGGGTCAGCAAGGTGGCGACCAGAACGCCGCCAATCAAACGGGAAGGAATGCGCATGGGGGATCTCCTCAGGGGAAGCCGCAACTATACAAGGCAAATGCCTAATCGCTAAGACTATCCAAGCGTGCAGACGGTTCGTTTCACCAACCCACACAGCCATGAACAGCGCCGTATAATCGGCGGCCTGTTCTGGAGCCCCCATGATTTTTTTGCCAATCGATGCTGTTCTGCCTGCCCTGCGTGAAGCCCTGGCTGCCCGCCACGAAGCTGTGCTCGAAGCGCCGCCGGGCGCGGGCAAGACAACGCGTGTACCCCTGGCGCTGCTCAACGAGCCGTGGCTCGCCGGGCAAACCATTCTGATGCTCGAACCCAGGCGCCTTGCAGCCCGAGCGGCTGCAGAGCGATTGGCCTCGGAGCTGGGCGAGAAAGTGGGGGAAACGGTCGGCTACCGCATTCGTCTGGACAGCAAGGTTGGACCCGACACGCGCATTGAAGTGGTGACCGAAGGCATCCTCACCCGGCGCCTGCAGGATGATCCGGCGCTGGAGGGCGTGGGGCTGGTTATTTTTGACGAGTACCACGAGCGCAGTCTCGATGCCGACCTGGCGTTGGCCTTGAGCCTGAACGGTCGGGCGCTGTTTCGCGATGACCAACCGTTGAAGGTGCTGCTGATGTCGGCAACGCTTGAGGGCGAGCGGTTGTCGGCGCTGCTGGACGATGCGCCGATCGTGCGCAGCGACGGGCGGATGTTCCCGGTGACGATGCACTGGGGAAGGCCGTTTCAGCAAGGTGAGTTCATCGAGCCCCGCGTGGTGCAGACGGTGCTGGACGCGCTAGGCAGTCAAACCGGCAGCTTGTTGGTGTTTCTGCCGGGGCAAGCGGAGATACGCCGTGTCCATCAGCAACTGGCGGATGCCTTGGGTGAGCGCCGCGATATTTTGTTGTGCCCGCTGCATGGCGAGCTGGATTTGAACGCTCAGCGCGCCGCCATCGAGCCGGCGCCCACAGGCACGCGCAAAGTGGTGCTGGCCACCAACATCGCCGAAACCAGCCTGACCATCGACGGCGTGCGAGTGGTGGTCGATGCCGGGCTGGCACGTGTCCCGCGGTTTGATCCTGGCAGCGGCATGACCCGGCTCGACACCCAGCGCATTTCCCGGGCGAGCGCCACCCAGCGTGCCGGCCGGGCGGGGCGACTGGAGCCCGGCGTGTGTTATCGGCTGTGGTCCGAAAGTCAGCACGAGCAGTTGGCGGCCTACGGCGCGGCCGAGATTCTGCAGGCTGATCTCGCCGGGCTGGGTTTGCAATTGGCGCGATGGGGCGTTGAGCCTGCGCAACTGGTCTGGCTCGACGTGCCGCCCGCTGCAGCGTATGCACAGGCGCAGGATTTGCTCGGTCGCCTGGGTGCGTTGTCGCGCACCGCCGACGGGGGGTGGAAACTCACGCCACACGGCCAGGCGATGGCCGAGGTTCCCGCGCATCCACGGATCGCTCATTTGCTGCTGCGCGGTCATGCATGGGGGTTGGGTGCTTTGGCCTGTGACGTCGCCGCTTTGCTGGGGGAACGCGACATTCTGCGCGGCGCCGGTGCCGATCTGCACAGCCGCCTCACGCTACTGGCCGGTACTGAGCGCGCAGCACGTGGCGCACAAGGCGGCGTGCAGCGTGCCAAACAACTTGCACGGCAGTACCGGGGTTTTTTGCGTGGCAGCGTGACGAGCCCGGTCGCGGACCCCGAGCACTCGCGTTGGCTGGGTGCCTTGCTGGCGCTGGCCTACCCGGACCGTGTGGCGCAGCAACGTAAAGCGGGTGGTGCGGAATATCGCCTCGCCAATGGCCGCGCAGCGTTATTTGCCGAGCCGGACGCCCTCATGAAGCAGCCGTGGCTGGTGGTGGCCGACCTCGGCAGCCGTCAGGGACAGCGCGAGGAGCGGATCTACCTCGCAGCAGAGTTTGACGTAACACTGTTCGACTCAGTCCTGAGCGAGCAGGTGACGCGAGTCGATCACCTGGAGTGGGACGAGCGCGAAGGCGTGTTTCGCGCCGAACGTCAGCGCAAGGCCGGTGAGCTGATCGTCAGTCGAGAGCCTTTGACCGGGCTGGACGAGTCTGCCCGTGGCCATGCGTTGCTGGCGTTGGTGCGGCGCAAAGGCCTCGAATTGCTGCCATGGACGCCCGAGCTGCGGCAATGGCAGGCGAGGGTTGCGTTGCTCAGGCAGCTGGATCTGGAGAGGCTTGATGCGAGCGAATGGCCCGATGTCAGTAATGAGGCCCTGCTTGCCAGCCTGGAGCGCTGGTTGCTGCCGTATCTGGGCAAGGTCTCGCGACTGAGTCATTTCGGCAATCTGGACCTGTCTTCGATTCTGCATAACTTGCTGCCGTGGCCGTTGCCGCAGCGCCTTGACGAGCAAGCGCCGCACCACCTGAGCGTGCCGTCGGGTTCGTCGATCCGGCTTGATTACAGCGAGCATCCACCGATTCTGGCCGTGCGCCTGCAAGAGCTGTTCGGCCTGGCCGACACGCCACGCATCGCCCAAGGTCGCCAGATCGTCAAACTGCACCTTTTGTCCCCCGCACGGCGACCGGTGCAAGTCACTCAGGATCTCTCCAATTTCTGGCGCAGCACCTATGCCGAAGTGAAGAAGGATCTGAAAGGCCGCTACCCGAAACACTACTGGCCCGACGACCCGCTAGTGGCTGAGCCCACGGCGCGGGTAAAACCGAGGAAGTGAGGTGGTGCATCGCGGCCTCGCTTTGGCTCGTCAACTCCTACAAAAGCGGCATCGTTTACCCACATAGCGCACATCCTGTTAGCGCGAGCGAGCGGCAGTACGAGGTCCCGCGAAAGTCACGCCTTCCTTTGTAGGAGTTGACGAGCCAGGGCGAGGCCGCGATGAGGCGGCCTTGATTCGCAGGATCCTGGTTCTATCTGAAAGACCGCATTCGCAGGCTCTACTGCCGCTGCGCTGCAGATCGTCAGCAAGCTAACTCCCACGGCCTCCGGCCAGAAGCAACAGCCAGCACATGCGGTTCCCGAAGCTTCAGGCCAGAAGCAACAGCGGCGCAGATGTGAATTTTTCAAAGCCTGTGGCCAGAATCAATAGCGATACACCTTCGCGTTCAGTCTACGGACGCGTCACTGCACGAACCCTCTACCGATTTGAGCAACGTGTCATTTTGAAAGACTTCAAGGTGCACCTGGCACGTCGCGCCCTCAGGCATGCTCAGGGTGACGCTGTTGCCCGGTGCGCCGCTCTGCACTTCGCCGTCCTGATTGATCCCTGAGTGACCGCTCGAACTGCTTTGCTTGATCGCCATTCGATAATGCAGCGACAGCGGGGTCGGGTTCTCGATGTGTGGGCGGATCATCACGACGCTGCCGTTGCGCTGCATGTCGATTGATACGGCTAACTGCGAGAAATCCATCATCGGAGTTGCCTCTACTTCTGCGTCGCGGTGGCGTTCATGTTGTCGCCGTATTGGGTGATCGAGACCGTGCCGCCAAACCCGGCCTGGCTGACCGATGCCTGGTTGGCTTGCCCGTATTGCCCCACAAACGCCTGGTTATACGCGCCGTTTTGCACGACGCTGGCTGCGTTGCCGGTGCCGCTCTGTACCACGCCCGCCTGGTTGTTGTTGCCCGACTGGCTGACTTCCATGCCGTTGCTGACGCCTGTCTGTTGCGCCGTTATCGAGTTATTGATGCCGCTTTGGTTGATCGTCGCCAGGTTTCGGTTACCTGACTGAATCTGATTCAGACGCTGGGCGGCGCCGCTCTGGTCGACGCGGGTTCTGTTGTTCGAGCCGATCTGCGCGATGGTGGAAACGCTATTGCCCACCGTGATATCCGAGTAACGCGCCTCGGGCATCAGATCTGCCGCCTGGGACAGCGCGCCGGCGCAGGACAGAGCGGCAGCGAGCCACCACCGTCGATTATTTTTGAGTGCCATTTTTCTCTCCGTCAGGAATCAAGTCTCGGTCGGACGCTGTAATCGGTAACGTGGACATCTGCTCGTCGTAGTTTTTCAGGTAGCTCTGCAGCAACGGCTTGTTGATGTCGTCCGGGTTTTTAAGGTTCCAGCTGCCATCGCGGGCACCTTGGGCAATCATGTGGATCAACGCGGTTTCTATGGCCTCACGCACGCACTGCTGCACGGGTTCGTTACGCGACAGGCCTGTTTCGACCTCCAGCAGGTGCTTGAGGGAAACGAAGCGGAAGATGCCAAAGTCGACCTGAATCGAAAACACCGTCTTGGTCGTGGTGATGCTTTGGATGATGTCCCCAGTGCGGATGTCGATCGCACGCAGGTTCACTGTCACCTGATCCTGCCGGTACAGCTCTGACGGTCCGATGCCCAGATAACGCACGCCAATCCCGCCGGTTCTGACGTTGCTTTCATACGCGACGATGGCGCCTTCGATCAGCATGTTGGCCGGGCGCAATGCAGGCAGCTGAACCTGCGCCTGATCTTGCGGTTGCTCCAGCGCACGAATGATTTTGCGTTCGGTAAGCAGGTCTTGCAGGTTTTCTCGCTCCACCGGTTTGAACCAGCGGGAATCACGCAGCGCGGTGATCAGCAGCGAGGCGGCGCCTTGGGTCACCGACGTCGAGAACGAGCTGTCGGGCGAGGGTTTGTATTGGCCGGTCTGGTCACGCAGGCCGTATACCGCGACGCTGATAGGTCCAGCGGGCGCAGGCAAATGAGTCAGGTCACGCAGGCTCTGGGTGGCAGGCGACAGCGTGGCCGGAGATACGGTTGATGCGGGACGGGAAGTGGCACAACCGGCGACTAACATTACGGCAGATACGATCAATGATAACGAACGGATGTACATGCTTTCTCTTCCTGCAAAGAAACCCCGCCGGAGCCCCGGCGGGGTAAAACATCTTAGTGTTGGTAGATAGCGGCCACGTTGCCGCTGCCGCCGGTCTGGGTGACGTTGGCGACCATGTTGTTGCCCGACTGAGTCAGGCCAACACTGTTGGCCGCCAGGTAAGAACCGCTGCCGGTCTGGCTGACAACTGCGCGGTTGCTGTTGCCGGTCTGCAGGAGGGTTTCTTCGTTGAAGGAGCCGGTTTGAGTGCTGGACGCGAAGTTGTTGTTGCCGCGTTGTTGAACGTCTGCGCTCAGGACATTGCCGTTCTGATACAGGCTGGCAGTGTTGTAATCACCGCGTTGCAGCGCAGAGGCAGCACTGAAACTGGTGCCAGCCTGACCGATGGAGCCCATGTTGTTGTTGCCGTTTTGCTGCACGTTTGCAGACACCAGATTTTGGTTGTACTGCTGCGCAACGGTCCCGGTGTTGCTGTTGCCAGATTGGCTGACCTTGCCCGACACCACGTTGTTGTTGTTTTGTTGCGATACACCGGCCGAGTTGTAGCTGCCCGACTGGGAAATCGCCGCGCTGACGAACGTGTTGTTGGCGCTCTGAGAGGTGTTGGCTGTGTTGTTGTTGCCACCGCCCTGAGTGATGCTGGCGCCGGTGCGGGTGTTGTAGTCCTGGTTGATGGTGGCAGTGCTGTAGCCGCCCGACTGATCAAGCCTGGCGCTTTGATTGCCGCTGCCAGTCTGATTGACCGTGGCGCTGTTGTCTTTACCCGCCTGACTGGCTTCGGTGAAGTTGCTGCTGCCGTTTTGATTGATGCCCAAAACGCTGTAAGTCGCGCTCTGGCTGATTGGCGTACCGGAGGAGCGGTTGCCGGCGACGGTGCCAGCGCTGTTGCGGCTTCCCCTTTGATCGATATTGACGGTCGACTGGGTAGCGCCGCGTTGCTCGACATTCAATATCTGGCTGGAGCCGTCCTGGTAGGTGTTGACGGTGCTGGAGTCGGCCATGGCAGCGCCAGACAGTGCAACGAGAACGGCGATGGACAGCAGTGATTTACGTGCTTGCATGAGAAGTCATCCTTTCAACGTGTGATTGTTTTTTGTTTTGGTGACGCACAGGTACAGCGGGTCCTACGGTTGATTCACTTGAAACTGCGTGGTCTGCCCGGTGTTCTTGTCGGTGGTGACAATTTGCAGCAGCCCACCTTGAAGATTGGTGATCGCGATACGGAAGTCGGTGGTTTCAACCACTCCCGGCACCAGTTGGCCGTTGGCGCCGACGATGCTTGAGGTGACGGCAGACGACACCCGGCTGAGAATGGCGCTCTGCAACATGCTGTTGAATTGAGTCAGGGCGGTCTGTCCCGAAGCCGACGAGTACGACGACTTCTCGGTAAACCGGTTTTGCGCCTGGGCCTGATTCAGCAGCACCGGGCCGTTCAATGGATTGCCGCCAAACGAGGGGTTATTGGGCACATAGGCCAGTTCGCTGGCATGCGCGGCCTGGCCGAGTCCGGACATCAGCGTCAGGCCGATGACTGTCAGAGATAAACGCTGCATAGAAATACCTTTCATAGTTCGTCGCGCCCCAGGTCCGGATCGCCAAAAAATTGCGCGAGTTGGTAGTCGAGAATTGCCTGAAAAACCTGCGCAGCTGCATCAGCGCCAATGGCCGGAATGAGCGTGCGGTTTGGCGGCAGAAACGTCTGGAACAGACGGCGATTGCCGTAGTCGACGAAGACCTGGCTGCCGAGTCGCGCAGTCGGGCGTTCCGTGATCGCAACCGTGAAGGTTCCGGTTTCGTCCTTCTCGCTCCAGGCCACTGCGAAGCTGTCATAAAAGGCACGGCCGGCCAGCGTGATGGTTTGTCCGATGACAATACCGCCCACGTCTTTATGGTTGAGCGTTCGATGTTGATCGACAGTTGCAGTAGTGCTTACGCTGGACTGCGCACAGGCGGTGGCAACAACTAATAGTTGCAGGGCGAGGGCGCCCCAAGTCTTTTTGTTATTCATTTTTATGAGCCGCTAATACGGGTCTGTTGCTAGTTATAGATGAAGCAATACGCTTTGCCACTACTAAAGTTGAAATATTTTAAATATTTTTGTTGGCGTCAAATTTTACTTAGAGTGGCGATTTTAAATAGCGGGCTAACAGTCGTTTCGTTAACGGGAATATGGCGTCAATTTTTAATTTATATAGTGGGTTGTCTGTTTTCCGGCAGAGAAAGGATTCTTTTTTGACAGGTTGCTGGTTGGCTGGAGGTCAAGTGGTTAGTGGGCTGCATCGTTCGATGGCGTCGGTTGTCCAGCGTCAAATACTGTTGATCATTCAAGCGAGGGTAAAGCGATCTCGCATGGGTGCCAGTGTGGGGATGATCAAGTCTTGCGCGTTAGCGATGCACTTGGGACTGCGTTTTTGAGGAGGGTAAGTGTCCGGTGGTTCTGAGCGTTAGCGTTCGGAGATTGGTGTTTTTAAATGAAGTTAGTTGCGCGAAAAGATAGGCGCTCTGTGGGCAAGGTATGAGTGTATTGCGGTGCGTATTAGTGACAGGGTCGCTCTAAGTCGCAGGTCTTGCCTTTTTTAATCGTTAATGCCTGCGTGCACAAAGAGACTTTAGTTGCTGCCGCTACGCTGTTGGACGCAGCCCTGGCACATCGCGAGTACGCTCACGCCTAAAGCCTTCGGACAGAATCAACACCAACCCGCCCTTCGTTTATCGGGGGAGCTGGCCGGAATCAGGAGCCCTGACTCCGGGCAGCAGGAGCCGGGCGATGACAGGCAGGTGATCAGAGATCAACAGGGTGTCGTCCTGACGTACCCGAGCTGTCAGGCGCTTCATCGCTGGGCTGTAAAAAAGGTAATCGACCGTGCGGTCCGGGCCGCTCACGCGTGGGTCGTTGGGGAATCGGGTGAACCATTTACGCCGATCCTCGCCGGCCGCGTCGTCGTTGCTCGGGACCATCGGGTAACGGTCCCACAGCGCCTGCAGTTCACTGACAGGCGCGAATTCACCGCGTAATTCAGGCGCCAAACGGTGGTATTGATCCTTTGCCAGCAAACTGAAATCCCCCCCGAGAATCCAGGGCGCCTGTGCATGTTCGAATTCGTCGAGCAGGCCTCTCATCACATCAAGCTGCCGCGTTGCGGTACGGTCGCCGGGGTGTGAGTCCCCGAGATGAGTGTTCACTATCGCCAAGTGCTTGCCATCGGTCATGGGCAGATAACCCACCAGCAACGCGGGTCGGGGGGCGAACTGTCGGCTGATGAAATTGCCAGCGGGTGAGGGCAGTTGCAGGCGTTCGGCTCTGTCGATCACGTAGCGGCTGATGATTGCGAGCTTGGTGCCGACGCTGCCGAAGATGTGCGGGTTGGGGATGAAGTCTGACTTCCAGTAAAACGCTTCGGTGCTGCACGGGTACAGGTCCGTCACGCGCGCCTGAAGCAAGGCGAGCTGGTTGACGTAATCGGTATTTTTGGCGCCGTCGTCCACTTCCTGCAACAGCACGACGTCGGGCTGCTCGTCACGAATGACTCGCGCCACCTCGTCCAGGTTGTAGGCCACATCCTCAGGTGTCGGGCGCTCGTCCGGGCCGCTGCCGTCGGCCATGTCGTACCAGAATACATAGCGTTTGCCCGCCAGATACTGGATGTTCCAGGTCATGACCTTGAGCGTCTGCCCTGGCGCCAGTTGTGGCGCGGCTGCGTCCTTGGCGTTGCAACTCACCGGCATGCGCTCGTGCTCGGCAGGGTGCCAGGTGACGTCGTAGACAAGCCCTGCGCAGAACGCCGCCAGCAGCGTGGCAATCAGCACATATCGTGTTAATCGAGGCATCGTTCTGGCTGGCACCTCAGTTGATCAATGGGAGAGCGTTGCGCTAGCAGCAGGCTGTAGCTTCAGTCAGACAGGCTTGGTTTGCTCGTCGATCAACATGAACATCCGAAACATCACCACGCTGATAAACAGCTGCAGGAAACTCGAAGTACTGTCCACCGCAAGCGACAGCGCAAAGCTTTGCTGCTCAGGCAAAACGTAGTAACTGATGCCCTCCAGCACCGACAACGGCAGGTAAACGAACAGCACGCAGGTCAGGATGCGCAGCATGTGGCCACGGGTCATCATGAAGCTCGCCCGCATGGCGGCCAACGGCCTCAAGCCGCGCAACACCAGCAGATATTCCGAAAACACCAGTTTGATCATCACCCAGATGCCGGGGAGGATGAACAGCGACAGACCGCCCATGATCAGCAATGTGCTGAGCGCCGACAGCACCGCAAACGTCGGCCACAACCGCAACGCGGCGGCCAGCAGATTGCGTTTGGATGGCTCGTCACCACCGCTCCTTGCGTCGAGAAACAGGATCAGCGCCCCGGTGTACAGCGGGTAGAACAGCAGCCCGATCAGCAACTCATACGTCGCGGTCGCATTCGGATCAAGCGTACTGCTGAGCAATTGTTTGGATAACGCCTCAAGCACCACCAGTGGCAGGCACAGCGTCAGGATGCTGGCGAGGTTGCGCCGGAAAAAATAAAGGGAATCTCGGAGAATCGTCAGCGGGTTCATTGCGACATCACAGGCTGAAAGCAGGCCGCCACTTTAACGCAGTGCCAGCGCGCGGGCTAATGGGATGCGCTGTGCCGGGCCCGGCCCGGTTAACTTTTTTTACATCCTATTGAAACGCCCCGGAACAGCCCCATTACCTTGCCTGTATCCGACCATTTGGTCTGACAACGAATTCCAACGGCAATCTAACGAGGTCGCCATGAACAGCGAAGAGCAAACCCTGATCGACGACTTGTTTGTAAAACTCAAGCAAGCAGAAAAGGATTCGGCCATACGAGACGCCCAGGCCGAAGCGCGGATCAAGGAACACCTCGGCGAGCAGCCAGGCGCCCCTTATTACATGGCGCAAGCTATCATCGTGCAGGAAGTGGCCATCAAGCAGCTCGAGGCCCAGAGTCGCCAGCGCGATGAACAGATCCAGCAGTTGCAGACCGAGCTTCAGCGCGCCAAGGCGCAGGCGCCCGCAACGGCTCAGAGCGGCGGTTTCCTGTCGAGCATCTTTGGTGGTGGCGCCCGGGAGCCACAGGCTCAGCAGCCTTCTTCGTTTTCCCAACAGCGTCCGTCCAATCCGCAGCCTTCTTCGGGCGGCTGGCGGGACTCGGGGCCCGCTAGCCCACCGCCTTACAACAGCGCCGCGCCGCAAGGTAATTACGCGCAGCCGCAGCAGCCGCCGCAGCAACAAGCACCTGCCTCGCCAATGGGCAGCGGCTTTTTGGGCGGTGCATTGAAAACAGCGGCAGGCGTGGCCGGCGGTGTGATGCTGGCGCAAGGCATCAGCAGCCTGTTTCATCAAAACAGCCAGCCGCAGGAGATTGTCGAAGTCATCAAAGAGGAGCCGGCGCAAAACGTCAGCGACACTTTCAGCCAGGACTCAGGCAGCACCGGTGGCTGGAACGATGATCAGCAGAACGTCACCAGCAATGACAACTGGGGCGGGAACAACGATGCAGGTGGCTTTGCCGATACCGACTATGGTAACGACGATGGCGGCGGCATGTTCGACGACGATGATTCGTTCGTCTGATACATCGTCACGAATCCACCCCGTTATGACGCCTCGCGAATGAATTCCTGTGCACAGGAGATGTGCACTGGTCAGCGAAGCTTCGCGGGCAAGCCTCGCTCAACAAGCTTCGCGCTGAACGCAAATCCCTGTAGGAGCCAACTTGTTGGCGAGGCGGCCGTGCGGATTGAATCAATCCCAACGCCACGCGAATGAATTCGCGTCTACAGATCAAGCGCCCATCCAGAAGCGCTTCCGGTTCTGTAGGAGCCAACTTGTTGGCGAGGCGGCCGTGCGGATTGAATCAATCCCAACGCCACGCGAATGAATTCGCGTCTACAGATCAAGCGCCCATTCAGAAGCGCTTCCGGTTCTGTAGGAGCCAACTTGTTGGCGAGTCGGTTTCGGATAAAGGTTGAATCAGTCCCGACGCCACGCGAATGAATTCGCGTCTACAGATCAAGCGCCCATTCAGAAGCGCTTCCGGTTCTGCAGGAGCCAACTTGTTGGCGAGGCGGTTTCGAATAAAGGTTGAACCAGTCCCGACGCCACGCGAATGAATTCGCTCCTACAGATCAAGCGCCCATTCAGAAGCGCCTCGGTTCTGTAGGAGCCAACTTGTTGGCGAGGCGGTTTCGGATAAAGATTGAATCAGTCCCGACGCCACGCGAATGAATTCGCGTCTACAGCCCGCGGTGTCAGCCGCGCGTCACCGGGTTCTCAACGCGCTAATTCGGTCTTCCTTCCCACGCCACTCTTCAATCACTTCCTCAAACTGGCATACTGAGCGCCGGCTCGCCTTTCGGGCCGTTGTCGCTCGTTAGCGCATCGAGGATTTCCGGTGAAAAGAATTGCGGTGTTCGCCGACGTACAAAACCTCTATTACACCGTGCGTCAGGCTCATGGCTGCCACTTCAACTATGCCGCTCTGTGGGCTGATATCAGCCAGCGCGGGCAGATTGTCGAAGCCTATGCCTATGCCATCGACCGTGGCGACAGCAAGCAGCAACAGTTCCAGCAGATCCTGCGCAACCTGGGTTTCGTCGTCAAACTCAAGCCGTACATTCAACGCAGCGATGGCTCGGCCAAAGGCGACTGGGACGTGGGCATCACCATCGACATCATGGACGTCGCGCCCAACGTGGATGAAGTCGTGCTGGCCTCGGGTGATGGCGATTTTGATTTGCTACTCGAGCGCATCATCAGCAAGCACGGCGTTGAAGCAGTGGCGTATGGCGTGCCCGGGCTCACTGCCAACTCGCTGATCCGCGCGGCCAGCCGATATGTGCCGATTGAAGGCGGGTTGTTGCTCAAGAATTAGAGCCGCACTCCACTGTAGGAGCGAACTTGTTCGCGAGGCGGCGTTCCTGACACAACACTGTGACCGCTTCGCCAACAAATTGGCTCCTACAGGGCGAGCCGTACATTCAAGACCATCGCTAAAGGCCATTAAAACCGTGCACGAGCGCATCGCTGTTATCGACTTTGAAACCACCGGAATCTCCCCCGGCGCTGGCTGCCGCGCCACCGAGATTGCCGTGGTGATCATGGAGCAAGGGCGCATCGTGGAGCGTTATCAAAGCCTGATGAACGCCGGTGTACGCATTCCGTCCTTTATCGAATCGTTGACCGGCATCAGTAACAGCATGCTGCGCACAGCCCCCAGCGCCGACCGAGTGATGAACGAAGTGGCCGAGTTCGTCGGCGTCACCCCGCTGGTTGCGCACAATGCCTCGTTCGACCAGAAGTTCTGGGATTACGAACTTTCGCGCATCAAGCGCCTGCGCGAGCAGAGCTTCGCGTGCTCCCTGCTACTTGCGCGCCGCCTGATGCCTGGCGCACCGAATCACAAGCTTGGCACCCTCACCACGTGGGCCGGCCTGCCAAACACCGGCAAGGCCCACCGGGCCATGGCCGATGCTGAAATGGCCGCCAACCTCACCGCGCACCTCAGCAACGAACTGCGCCACACCCACGGCGTCAGCAGCGTGTCCCACCAGATGATGTGCTCCCTGCAAAAAGTCCCGGCCAAAAAAGTCAGCGAAGCCATCAAACGCCATCGCGGTTTTTGACACCGGGCTGCGCCGTCCGCTGTGCGCCCCGTCGCCAACAAGTTGGCTACAGACAGCGGCTGTCGTTTATGTAAACGCAGCGCGATCTCGCTTCTGCGCGAAGGGCGTGGGAGCTGGCTTGCCTGCGATCTGCCGCGCAGCCGCAGCAAAGCCTGTGGCAGATGCCAAGACCAAGCGCCAAAAAAGTGTATGGGTCGAATAAATCCCATGTGTTGCTGATATCCAGCGCCTGTCATTCCTAAAATGATCCGCCACAACAACTAGACCTTGAGCTATTCATGCCTGTTTCTCGCCGTTTCCCCCTGTTGTTGATGGGTGCTTTTTTCGCCTTGTATGTCATCTGGGGCTCTACGTACCTCGCCATTCGCATCGGCATCGAAACCTGGCCGCCGCTGATGATGGCGGGCGTGCGTTTTACGATTGCCGGCGCGGTGCTGTTCGCCTTCATGTGCTGGCGCGGGGCGCCGATGCCATCCCGGCGCCAGTGGGTGTCCGCCGGCATGATCGGGTTTTTGCTGCTGGCCTGTGGCAACGGGGGAGTGACGCTGGCTGAGCACGCAGGCGTGGCGTCAGGCGTTGCTGCGTTGTCTGTCGCGGTCGTGCCGTTGTTCACCTTGCTGTTCGGTCTGTTCTGGGGGCATCGCAACACCCGGCTTGAATGGGCCGGCATTCTGCTGGGGCTGGTGGGCATAGGCCTGCTCAACCTGGGCTCCAATCTGCAAGCCAGCCCTATGGGCGCCGCGCTGGTTATCCTGGCTGCCGCGTCATGGGCGTTCGGTTCGGTCTGGAGTCGATACTTGCCGCTGCCGGTCGGTCCCATGGCCAGCGCCTGTGAAATGCTCATCGCAGGTGCCATGTTGCTCGCTGGCAGCGTCCTCAGTGGCGAGCGCATGACCCAATCGCCCGGCCTCTCCGGCTGGCTGGTCATGGCGTATCTGGTGGTGTTCGGCTCGATCATCGCGTTCAGCGCCTACATGTACCTGCTGAAGAATGTGCGCCCGGCCGCCGCCACCAGCTATGCCTACGTCAACCCCGCGGTGGCGGTGATGCTGGGCGTCGCGTTCGCCGGTGAACACATTGGCATCGAAGAAGGGCTGGCGATGGCCGTGATCATCAGCGCCGTGGTGCTGATCGGCTTGCCGCAGTGGCGCAAGCAGAAACCCGCCGAGAAAGGGTAAACTGCCGGCCATTGCAAAACGTGCTGACACTTTTCCTACGGTATCCCCATGACATTCGCCTCTCTCGGCCTGATCGAACCCTTGCTGCGCGCCCTTGATGCGCTCGGCTACCAGACCCCGACGCCTGTCCAGGCGCAGGCGATCCCTCCCGTGCTGGCCGGGCGCGACCTGATGGCAGCCGCCCAGACCGGCACTGGCAAAACTGCCGGTTTCGCTTTGCCACTGTTGCAACGCCTGACCATGGAAGGCCCGAAAGTAGTCTCCAACTCGATTCGCGCCTTGGTGCTGGTGCCGACCCGCGAACTGGCCGAACAGGTTCACGCGAACATCGCTCAATACGCCGAGCACCTGCCGCTGACCACCTACGCGGTGTATGGCGGCGTCAGTATTAACCCGCAGATGATGAAACTGCGCCGTGGCGTGGACGTGTTGGTGGCGACTCCAGGCCGTTTGCTGGACTTGTTTCGGCAGAACGCCGTGAAATTCTCCCAGGTGCAAACGCTGATCCTCGACGAAGCCGATCGCATGCTGGATCTGGGGTTCTCCGAAGAGCTGCGCGACATCTACGCCGCGCTGCCCAAGCGCCGCCAGACGCTGCTTTTTTCCGCGACGTTCTCGGATGCCATCCGCGCGTTGGCCGCACAGATGCTCGATGATCCGCTGAGCATCGAAGTCAGCCCGCGCAACGTGGCGGCGTCCTCGGTCAAGCAATGGGTCGTGCCGGTGGACAAAAAGCGCAAGGCCGAACTGTTCATCCATCTGCTGAGAAAACAGCGCTGGACCCAAGTGCTGGTCTTCGCCAAAACCCGCGTCGGTGTCGATCAACTGGTTGACCGCCTGCAAGGCCTGAGCATTAACGCGGACGGCATTCACGGCGACAAACCGCAAGCCACACGGCAGCGTGCGCTGGACCGCTTCAAGGCCAAAGAAGTGCAGATTCTGGTCGCTACTGACGTGGCTGCACGCGGTCTGGACATCGACGACCTTCCGACCGTGGTCAACCTCGACCTGCCGATCGTTGCCGAAGACTACATCCACCGCATCGGCCGCACCGGGCGCGCCGGCCTGACCGGGGAAGCTATTTCGTTCGTGTGCGCCGACGAGGTGGAGCTGTTGTCCGCCATCGAGATGCTGACGCGCCAGACCCTCACCCGTAAGGAAGAGCAGGATTTCGAGCCTGAACACCGCGTTCCGGCCACCGACGCCAGCGGCCAGATACTGAAGAAGCCGAAAAAACCCAAAAAGCCGAAAGTCAGCGGTGGCGGCAAGCGCAACCTGGGCAAATGGGTGGACAGCGGTGATGCAGCGCCAGAAGCGCCGTCGGTCAAGCCTGTGCGCAAAGTGCCGGTGTTTAATACCGGGCCGAGGAAGCGTAAGCCTTGAGGTCTTCCAGTGCTGGCCGCCACGCACGGTGACGCGCGCCGGTTCGCACCCGTGAGTTGCATTCTGTTTTAGCAATAAATGTATTTGTCAGTAAAATGCAGTCGAAGGAATTTGCTGGTCGTCCGATGTTCAGCTGTCGATGCATCTGACGGATTAGTTTTACAGGCGCTGAAACGATAGTCGTCCAGCGCTCGCATCATGGATCAGGCAGCCCTGCATGAGGGTTTGCCAGCAACTGAGGGTATGAATTCGCGTGAAGATTCTTGTTACCGGCGGTGCCGGCTTTATCGGGTCGGCGGTCATTCGCCACATCATTTCCAATACCGCAGACTCCGTCGTCAACGTCGACAAGCTGACATACGCGGGTAACCTGGAGTCCCTGCAGGCCGTTGACCAGAACGAGCGCTACGCGTTTGAACACGTCGATATCTGCAACCGCGAAGACCTTGATCGCGTGTTCCGTGATCACCAGCCCGATGCCGTGATGCACCTGGCCGCCGAATCGCACGTTGACCGCTCGATCACCGGGCCTTCGGAATTCATACAGACCAACATCATTGGCACCTACGTGCTGCTGGAAGCTGCCCGCGGCTACTGGTCTTCACTGGATGAAACGCGCAAAGCGGCCTTCCGCTTCCACCACATTTCGACCGACGAAGTGTACGGCGATCTCCATGGGCCGGAAGATCTCTTCACCGAAACCACCCCTTACCAGCCAAGTTCGCCGTACTCTGCCAGCAAGGCCAGCTCTGACCATCTGGTGCGCGCTTGGGCACGCACTTACGGTCTGCCAACTCTGGTCACCAACTGCTCCAATAACTACGGTCCGTTCCACTTCCCCGAGAAGTTGATCCCGCTGGTTATCCTCAATGCACTGGAAGGCAAACCGCTGCCGATCTACGGGAAGGGCGACCAGATCCGCGATTGGCTGTTTGTAGAAGATCACGCCCGTGCACTCTACAAAGTCGTCACCGAAGGCGAGATTGGCGAGACCTACAACATCGGTGGCCACAACGAAAAACAAAACATCGAAGTCGTGCGCACCGTTTGTGCCTTGCTCGATGAGCTGCGTCCGGATTCCGCTTTCCGTCCGCATGCCGACCTGCTGACCTACGTCAAAGATCGTCCGGGTCACGACCTGCGTTACGCGATCGATGCCAGCAAGATCGAACGCGAGCTGGGTTGGGTGCCGGAAGAGAGCTTCGATTCGGGCATTCGCAAGACGGTGCAGTGGTATCTCGAAAACCCTGAGTGGGTGGCGCATGTTAAAAGCGGTAGCTACCAGCAGTGGATCGACAAAAACTACGCCGCACGTACTGACAAAGCATGAAGATTCTGCTGCTTGGTAAAAACGGCCAGGTAGGCTGGGAACTGCAGCGTGCGCTGGGCGTTGTTGGCGAAGTCATTGCATTGGATCGCAATCCTGCATTGACCGCCTACGGCACTCTCGCGGGCGATCTAGCTGATCTGGCAGGCCTGCGTGAAGCCATCCGTCAGGTTGCGCCAGACGTGATCGTCAACGCTGCCGCTTACACTGCAGTCGACAAGGCAGAGACCGAGCGCGATTTGGCCCACACGATAAACGCGCTCGCCAGCCAGGTGATGGCTGAAGAGGCCAAGCGGCTTGATGCGTTTCTGGTGCATTACTCCACGGACTACGTGTTCGATGGCGGCGGCACGGTTGCCTGGAAAGAAAGCGATGAGGTCGCTCCAGTCAATTATTACGGAGCAACCAAGCTTGAAGGCGAACAGCTGATTGTGGCGTCTGGCTGCAAGCATTTGATCTTCCGGACCAGTTGGGTCTATGCGGCGCGGGGCAACAATTTTGCCAAGACGATGCTCAGGCTCGCCAAGGATCGCACTTCCCTGAACGTGATTGCCGATCAGATCGGCGTGCCGACAGGGGCGGACCTGCTGGCTGACGTAGCGGTTATGGCCTTGCTGCAAGCGCGCACCAAGCCGGAGTTGTCCGGAATTTACCATCTGGCGCCTGCTGGTGAGACGTCGTGGCACGCTTATGCGCAATACGTAATCGACACTGCTCGCGCAATGGGTGAACTGCTGGCTGTGGAAACGATCAATCCCATCGCCACGACCGAATATCCCACACCCGCCGGTCGCCCCTTGAATTCGCGTCTCGACACGAAAAAGCTCCGCGACTCCTTTTCGATACACTTGCCGGATTGGCAAAGTGGCGTAACCCGAATGCTTATGGAAGCCCTCAATAAATGAACACGACCAATCGTAAGGGAATCATTCTGGCCGGCGGATCGGGCACGCGCCTGCACCCGCTGACCCTGGGCGTTTCCAAGCAAATGCTGCCCATCTACGACAAACCGATGATTTTCTACCCGCTGTCGGTTCTGATGCTGGCAGGCATGCGTGAGATCCTGATCATCTCGACGCCCGAAGATTTGCCTAGCTTCCGAAAACTGCTGGGTGACGGCAGTCAGTACGGCATTGAGCTGACCTATGCTGAACAACCGAGCCCCGATGGTCTGGCCCAAGCCTTCATCATCGGCGAAGAATTCATCGGCAATGACCCTTGCTGCCTGATTCTGGGCGACAACATCTTCTACGGCCAACACTTCTCGGACAACTTGCGCGCTGCGTCTGAGCAGGTGCATGGCGCGACAGTCTTTGGCTATCACGTCAACGATCCCGAGCGCTTTGGCGTGGTCGAGTTCGACCAGACTGGCCGTGCGCTGAGTATCGAAGAGAAGCCAGCCGTTCCGAAATCCAGCTATGCAGTCACCGGTCTGTATTTTTACGATAACCAGGTCGTTGAAATCGCCAAGAACATCAAGCCATCGGAACGTGGCGAGCTCGAAATCACCGACGTCAACCGCGCTTACCTCGATCAGAAAACCCTGACCGTTCAGATGCTGGGTCGCGGTTTTGCCTGGTTGGACACCGGTACTCACGAGTCGCTTCTGGAAGCAAGCCACTTCGTTCACACCATCGAGCAGCGTCAAGGCTGGAAAGTGGCGTGTCTTGAAGAGATCGCCTACACCAGCGGCTGGATCACCGCCGAGCAACTGGGTACTCAGGCTGAAAAGCTGAAGAAAACCGGTTACGGGCAGTACCTGCAGAAGCTTTTCGAAGAAGGGTCTCTCTGACCTACGTTTGCTAGCCGCCCTGTGATTTGACTGATGGACCCGACGATGCCGATAGCGCAGCCCAAGATTGCCATCCTGTTGGCTGCCTATAACGGCATGGCCTGGATTGAAGAGCAGCTTGCTTCAATCCAGGCTCAAATTGATGTGAGCGTGACCCTATTCATAAGTATCGATCCCTCTGTGGACGGCACCGAAACGTGGTGTGCATCCTACGCAGCGGCACATCCCAATACCGTCATACTTGCGCCAACAGGACGCTTTGGCGGTGCAGCGCGGAACTTCTTCAGGCTGCTGCGCGACGTTGACTTTTCTATGTATGAGTACGTCGCCTTTTCCGATCAGGATGATATCTGGAACCACGACAAGCTTAGTCGAGCGGTTGGGGTTCTAGCGTCGGGCGTTTACGACGGGTATTCCAGTAATGTCACTGCATTCTGGCCAGATGGCCGGCGCATGTTGATCAATAAGGCTCAGCCTCAGGTCAAATGGGACCATCTGTTTGAAGCGGCAGGGCCCGGCAGTACTTATGTTATGACCAAACAATTGGTCACTGACTTCAAGAACTCATTGATCGCTAATTGGCTTATGGCTCAGGATGTGAGCCTGCATGATTGGTACTGCTACGCGTTCGCCCGAAGTTCCGGATACGAATGGTTCATTGATCCTGTGCCCGGACTGGACTATCGCCAGCATGCGAATAATCAGTTAGGCGTAAATGCTGGTATTCGTTCAGGAGCCTCACGCCTGAAAAAAGTATTCAACGGTTGGTGGTTTGATCAAATTCGTCTGATTTCGTCTTTAACAGAAGCTGATGCTCCATGGTGGAATGAAAGTTATGCGCTTAAGACGCGTAGTTCGATGATAGAGCTGGCCTGGTATTCTCCTCAGTGTAGAAGGCGTAAAGCAGAGAAGATATTACTTGGAGCTATTTGTTTGCTCCATGGTTTATCTATTATTCGCCTTCGCTAATCCGAGTTGAGCTATTGTTTTTCTGCCACTTAGCCGTCGAGAGCTTTAAATATGCCCGTATTATATGAGCGCCGAGGCGCTAACTCGACGGTCATTGGTGGTGAAAATAATGTGTCTTAATCTATCGTTACGAAGGCGAGTTCCCGACTGCTTTAAGTGTTTTGGTTATCGATGGTAAGTAAATAAATACAATTATAAATATCGCGAGTGCAATCAGGGCGATCTCGTAGGAGTAAACAGACATCCACGGGCCTTGTCGGTTGAAATAGTATTGCCAAGCAGTGCTTTGAAAGCTTAGAGACTGTGTTGTGGCAAGGGTAACCTGACTTTTAAGCAGCAGAGCAGGTGCTACAATCAGCGCGGAGGCTATAAGGCACCATACGCGCTGCGCGGTTGTCCAGTTGTAGACACCTAGTAAGCATATTACAACTGGCAGAATGCCAATCCATTGTCTACTTTCTGCCCCAAAAATTAATAACGGGGTAAAGCTAATGAATATAATTTCGAGGCTTATGATGGATCGACAAGATGTGGATTTAAAAAGTATTGTGGCCAACACTACAAGGACTGCAGGCCCTAACCCTATAAAATGAGCTACGATCGGTTTAAGGGGAAGTGCAAGAGTTTGTGCGGTCATGAAGTTTAATAGTGGTGGGCCTTTGAAGCCAGTATCCCAATTTATACCCTTGAACATGATTAGCGCATTTATCAAAAGTAGTAAGAGTGCGCCTACTAGCTTGGGGATGCTGATCGATGTCCAAGTGGATTTGGTCAGCAGGTATGAGCCCGCTCTCCAAAGTAAAAAAGCCATTAGCAAAAACGCCATTGAACCTGAGAGTAACTTCAATCCAATTAGAGCAGTCTCGCCTTCAAGGTTTTTACCTTGTTGCACGATGGACTCGTCTGGGATTTCAAGAAATTTAGCTACAGCTATTTTGGCAAAGGCAGCGATTAGCAGCAGGAAGAGAAATATTCTGCCTAGCAAATTCGGTTTTTCTGTAACTATGGTCTTAGCGCATTGAGGTAAAATCGCCCGATATGGCATACAAAAATTTTTGATGATGATTGGCCCACAGCCAAATGCTCAAGCATGAAATAAATAAAGCTATATGGTCGCTGAGGATTGGATAATATACAGGCATGACTAACAATGGCCAGCTAAACAGTAGCGTTAGCGCACATATGGTAGATCGGGCCTTAGAGGATGTAAGCGTTGTTAATGTATGATAGATCAGGATGACGGAGGATGTGGCCAGTAGGATATTGACTCCGATCTGGATATTTACCAGGTCGCCACCTTTAAATCCTAAAACGGAAAACAATATGAGCAGTGCGAATCCCGGAAGGCGTGTGACGTGATAAGGGTCGTTTTTTAGAAAAATCCCCTTTCCGATGTCTTCAATAACGCGTAAATAGCCGGCCCCGTCCCATCCAGCACCGTTGCCAACCGGTATGGTACCGCAGATAAGCATTGACGCAATGAGTATAAAAAATACGGTTATAGTAAGGTACCAGATCTGCCGGCTCATCCATTATCCTTGATTTCTTTGTGAATTGTCTTTGACAGGTCGCGTTATTGTTTTTGCATTTTTCCGAATGCTAATTTACTCAATATAAATGTTATTGGAAGTGTAAAGGCAATGGCAGCAAGAGGGGCGAAAAGTTGGCTGACAAGCATTTTTTCTACCAAAAGCCAAATTATAATCAAGCTGCAGCAATATTGAATTAGGTAAATTAAGGGTGTGAATAGGATTGACTTTATTCCCCGGTGTGTCCGGAAAACAAAAAATCGGTTTAGAAAATATGCCAGCACTATCCCTAGTGCATATGAAATGGTGTAACTCACTTTGTACGTGGCAACGTTAAGCAATAAAATATACACGATGTATGTCAAGGCGGTGTTAAAGCCGCCAGACAGTAAAAACCTACTGAAGTCGAGCCGTGCGATGCACGAGTAAAGCTTATTCATGACTTTGTGGGGTGCCAATTATCGACCTGAATTCGTCGTAGTTACGAATGTAATCTTCAGAGTCATAGTAATGGGATGCAAATACCAGCAGCACTGCATCATGGGAGTAACGGTATTGAATGCCCCAAGTCATAGGCGGGAGGTGGATCCCTTTATTCGGTTTGTCGAGGATGAATTCCTCGCGGGTTTTACCGTCATCAGCGACAACATGCACCGAGCCCTTTACTGCGACCAGAAATTGATGGCAGATCCGGTGAGCATGCTCTCCGCGCGTCTCAGCGGTAGGCACATCGTAGACGAGGAAATAGCGCTCTGATTTAAACGGAACGGTTCGCTCGAATTCACCAGCGGACAGGCTGCCGCGAATGTCAGCGACTTCGGTCATCGTGTGTAGCGTGACGCCTTTGATTGAGGTCGCAACGATGCTTGGTTTGGCCTTGTCGGCCCTGGTTGCATCCTGCACAGCGCTGACCGGTTTAGCGTCAACATAACCGATGATTTTCGCTGGATTACCCACCACGATGGCGTTGGGCGGAATCGAGCGGGTTACAACCGCCCCTGCGCCGATCATTGCGTTTATGCCGATTGTAATACCCGGCAGAATCGTGCAATTGGCGCCAAGCGAGGCTCCTTTTCGGATAATGGTTCGAGCAAAAGTTTGCGGATAAACTTTGCTGCGAGGGAACAGATCGTTGGTGAACGTTGCGTTGGGGCCAATGAAAACATCGTCCTCAATGGTAATGCCATCCCAGACCTGTACGCCACACTTGAGTGTGACGCGGTCGCCGATGATTACATCATTTTCAATGAAAACGTTGTCGCATATATTGCATTCGCTGCCTAGAGTGGCACCTGGCAGGACATGGGCGAAGGCCCATACGCGCGTGCCTTTACCAATTTTTTCCGATTCGCACAGCGCATGGCTGTGAACAAAAAAGTCCTTAGTTTTGCTCATTCCTGTCTCCAAAATCTTCGACCCGCATTGGAATTGCCAATGGCCGGTTTTTTGTATTCTCGTAAGTGCGCCAAGCGTATGAGCCTACGATGCCCAGCCCCAGGAGATTCAAGCAGCCCAAGAAGGTTATCGTCAGCATGATCATTGCGTAGCCTGGCACTTCAATCATGCCGTTGAGCTTCGCTATCAAAGTGACTAAAGCGAATACTGCAGCGAGTACAGAGCCAAAGGCGCCCACTCGGGTCAGCAGTCTGATGGGCAAGTCAGTGAATGAGAAGACACTGTCCATAAGATAATTGATCTTTTTACGCAGGGTCCATGCCGATTTGCCGTGAACTCGTTCCTGACGGGTGTAGGTCACAATCTCCCTGCGATACCCCAGCCAGAATATTTGTGCGATCAACGAGCTATGCCGCTCATCCAGCGTGAGTAATGTGTCCCTGAACGCCTTGTTGCAGGCAAACATATCCACGCCACCCGGAGGGATTTCTGGGATCACATACCGGCGGTAAAGACCCCAGAATATTCTTGAGGCTGTGCGCGTGGCCCAAGGGTCCTCGCGACCCTCCCTGACACCCACCACGACGTCTACTTCCTGACGCAGCAGGACGCGATTCATCTCAAGCACCAGTTCAGGTGGTTCTTGCAAATCCGCCGCCATCACCGCAAATCGGTCGCCGCTTCCGTTCTGCAGGCCGGTACGGATCGCCATGAACGATCCGAAGTTTCTCGACAGGAGAATCAACTTGGAAAGGAAGGGCTGCGAGGGCAGCTTTTCCCTAAGGATCTCGTAACAGCGGTCCGGGCTGCCGTCCACAACGAACACAACTTCGAGGTCGTTGTCCAGTTGAGTATTCAAGCCTGCGAGGGCCAATAGCAAATCCGGGACGTTGCCCTCGTTGCGATATACCGGGATGACCAACGTCAGCAAGATTATTTCCCCTCGGTGAAGTAAGCAGTGACCGCTTCAATCACGCGATCGACTTCTTGGTCGGTCAAACCAGGGTAGCAAGGCAGAGAAATAACTTTCTCACATGTTTGCTCAGTCTCTTCAAGCGAGGCTACTTGGTCAACGGCGTAAGCAGGTTGTTTGTGATCTGCAATTGGATAGTGGATGTCCGTGTTAACCATTTTTTCTTTGAGCGCTGCAGCAAACGCGGCTCGGTCTTTGACGCGTACGACGTAAAGGTGAGCAACGTAATCTTCGTCCGTGGAGGATGGGAGTTGCATGTCCAGTGTAGCGAAGGCGTCGCTGTAGCGCTTGGCGATGGAGCGACGTTGTTCGTTCCATGCGTCCAGGTGAGGCAGTTTCACGCGCAGGATCGCGGCCTGCATTTCGTCCAGGCGGCTATTACGGCCGCCGGGGATCGATACCTGATATTTTTGCGTCCAGCCATATTGGCGCAATTGGCGAATACGCTTAGCCAGTTGATCGTCGTCAGTGATAATCGCGCCGCCGTCACCCAACGCACCGAGATTCTTTGTCGGATAGAAGCTGAAACAGGCGATAGTGCCGAAGCTTCCGCATTGCTTACCATTGCGGCGGGCGCCGTGAGACTGAGCGCAGTCTTCCAGCACAGGAACACCGGCAGCTGATGCAATGCGCACGATTTCTTCGATGTTTGCCAGTTGGCCATACAGGTGCGTGACAATTACGGCGGAAGGCTTGGTTTCGATGACCGCGGCAAGTGCTTTTGGACAGATCGTCAGGCTGACGGGATCGATATCGATATAAAACGGTTTGGCCCCCACCGCGTGAATAGCCGTGCTGCCATAGAAGCCTGCGTTGGCAACCGCGATGACGCTATCGCCACTTCCTACGCTCAACCCCTTGAGTGCCAGCTCAAGGGCATCCGAGCCGTTGGCCACGCTGATGCAGTGATTCACGCCCACGTATTTTGCAAACTCTTCCTCAAACAGCTTCACCTCGTTACCCAGAACGTACCAGTGGCTGTCCAGGACGGCTTTCAATGGCGTGACGAAGTCGAGACCGGCATTAGCTTTGACTGCGGAGAAAAGAACGATGTTTTCCATAAAAATTCCAAGAATCACTGAGCGGAATGATCGGCTTTTTCGCAAACGCTTGGCATTGCGAAGAGCTTCAGGGATGAGGTCAGGGTGTAAAGCGTTAACTTACAACCTCGCGAGTTGCTTTGGCTAATGATTTGCCCCGAATATCCTGTGCGCGCGGCCTTCGGATTATTCAGTGCTTTGGCGACATCGGGTCGTTGCTCCGTAACCGTCAGTGCGCCAATGACTTTTCCATCTTCAACGGCAATGATGAATTCGGGACTGCCGGCATTCTCAGGGACGTAAGTCCACCCTGTTATTTTCAAGCCGGAGCCGACCATGGTTACTTCGTCAATATTACCTGACGCGACAGTATCTGCGATAAGCTGCACAGAGAGGTAAGGAGTAGCACTTAGAGGGATAGACATCCTGCTGACTAAGTCATCTTTGCCGAGCATAATTGTAGCTTTGTCTTTTGGACTGGTCGCTTGAGCGAGGCCCTGTTGTATGGCCGCGCCGATCACTGATTTGTGCAAATTGCCATACGTTGTGGTGTTAGCTTCCCATGTCGAGAGGTTGCTCAATACCATAAATATCACCAACAACAGCAAGGTTATGCAAATCCTTCTGTTGATCTTCGATGCCTTAGGTTCAGTAGCAATCATCTGACACTCCTCTGAATGAATCGCTTAGCAGTCAGGGACAGCAACAGCCCTAGAAAGGGGATAGTGACGAAGAGGTATCTCCCCTGCGGCTGAGGAAGTGAGTTCTGGGAAGCTATGAGACTCATCAGCGTGATGGACGGATAAAGCGCGATGATCATCACAAGAGGTAAACCGTATTGCAGCGCAATATCCAGTTTGCGCTCAGATCTATCGATCGGTTTCATCTGATAAAGCGCAATTAAAGCGATGCTTATCAAAATGAAAGCAGACGCTAGGTAATAGCTATTCGGGATAAAAATATTCATCCAGCCGGTCACTGAGAAGTAGCTTTTGAGCGTCAGATTAAGCCAGGGAAACACAGTTTCCGTATTTAAAAAATGGTCGCCGCACAACAAATAACAGGTGCCATATCCTGCAGCCGGATTTAGCTTATGCATATTGACGAAGTCGATCTGCCCCGATACTCCAGATATCTCGCCATACTTTGTATAGACAAGCAGCAGCATAGGGAGCGAGACAACTAAAGAGACAACGATGGCAGTAGGTGCATGCTTGAAAAGTTGTGTATTTTTGAACGCGCGGTTTGCCGCCAGCAGGGTAAATGCAAATACTAGGGCAGGGATGAAGTAGAGTTTGGCCATGAACATCAAGCCTAACGCCATCCCGAGGTAGAGAGCGCGTTTTCTTGTTGGCGAATTTAGAAAGCTTACGAGCGTGCTAATCAGTAAAGCGATACTTGCAAGACCATAAGCATCACTGTTGAGGTAGGAGAATACGAAGGTCACTTGCGGGATCAGCGCCACAACCAGCGCTATTAGCGCTGACATGAGGACCGGCAATCCCGTCGAGCGAGAGGTCCGGAATAACGCGCATATGAATACGCACCCCAAAATCCAGTTAAAACTTCTGGCGGCCATATAAATCATGTCCGCGGGAAGAATCCAACTACCAACATAGGTTGTTATAAGTGCGCCAGCGATGTGCGGGAATGGAAGCCCGTGGTACCAAAAATCACCCTTTTGCCATGTATGCCCAGATATCGGTCCAAGCAAAGCTTCATGAGGTTCTGAGGCGAGGGGAAGCGTATGGAACGCTTTTAAATACTCCAGCAGGAAAAAGTGGGTTGATTCGTCTGGTGCACCGTTGAAGGCGATTCCTATCGACCAAAGTGCAACAACACAAAAGTAGAACGCTGCCAGCAAAAGCTGGCAGCGAAAGTTGGATAGACCTGTAGAGCTACAGGTAGGGTGTTCATTCAGCACTATCTGGCCCCTGATTTAATTTTAAGACAGCCTCTCAACCGACCAGCCCGTTTATATCTTGACTCTTGGTGGCCATGCCAAGCCAAAGTCTTCGTGGTCCAGAGTCAGATTAGGATTGTAGGTATAGTCTTCCTGAATCGTTGGCCAGCGCGCCTGAATATGGAGGACTTCTTTAGAAAAACGCGCTTTTTTCTCAGGGGTATCCTCAAGGCCACGTGTTGCCGATTCGTGGTGATAGAGCTCAGAGAAAGGCGTCCAGACATTGATGTAGCCTGCCTCTTGCACCCTTAAGCAGAAGTCGACGTCGTTGAATGCGATCTTGAGATTCTCTTCATCCAGGCCGTTGACCTGCTCAAAGATGGACTTCTTGATGATCAGACATGCTGCCGTAACTGCCGAGAACTCTTGAATCAATGCAGCTCGGCAGAAATAACCAAAGTCGCCCTTGGGCAGATATTTGTGAGAGTGACCTGCCACCCCGCCTACGCCTACTACCACCCCGCCATGCTGCAGACGATCGTCCGGGTACCAGAGGCGCGCACCGACTGCTCCAACATTTGGCTGCAGAGCGATAGAGACCATCTCCTCAAGCCACTCAGGTGTGATCACTTCAATGTCGTTATTGATCAAGCCAATCAATTCACCGCGAGCAAGCTTGACCGCGCTGTTGTTCAGGGCTGAGTAGTTGAACGGTCCGTCGTCGCGCATTACTCTGATGTTGTCCTGCTGAGCGAGTTGTTCAAAATATTCGAGAGACACCGGATCATCAGATCCGTTGTCGATCAGGATGATTTCGTAATTTTTGTAGGTGGTCAGATTCTCAATGCTGTCGATGCACTGCTTCACCAACCCGTGAGCGTTACGGGTTGGGATGATCAGAGAAACCAGCGGGGGAGTGGTAGGGCGTGCATAGTGGACGCGATACATACCCATGGGGAGCAACTCAGTGCTACCGATCTCGCCTTTGCGGTGCAAATGTTCATCAAGCGCTTTGATGCCGGCCAACGCTGCGTAAGGCTTCTCTTGCCCTGCCATTGCGGTACTGCCGGAGTGTATGCGCCAGTGGTAAAGGACGCGTGGGATATGCACGATCTGGTTACGGTTCAGCTTTTCAGTGCATCGCAGCGCGAGATCGTAATCTTGCGCGCCTTCAAAGCCTACCCGGAACCCTCCGACTTCTTTAACGAGATCTCGGCGGTATACGCCAAGGTGGCAGACCATATTCTGGGAGCGGAACAGAAACTCGTTCCAATCCGATTTGAAGTAAGGCGAAGTACGCTTGCCAGCAGTATCGATCTTGTCTTCGTCAGAGTAGATGACTCCGACATCTGGATTGTCGTGAATAGCACGCGCTACCCAGTAAAGCGCATTCTCTGGCAACAGGTCATCGTTATCCATCAGCGCCAGGAACTCACCAGAGGCCAACTCCAGAGCGGAGTTGCTGGCATTGGAAATATGGCCGTTCTCTGTACGGAACATAACCTTGAAGCGCCGATCTTGCTTGGCGAGGGACTTGAGGTATGCGATGACGTCTGCATCCGTAGACGCATCATCAGCGATACAAAGCTCCCAGTTTTTATAGAGCTGAGATTTGACGCTATCCACAGCCTCGCGCAACAGATCGAGTGGTGGGTTGTAGACGGGCATTATTATCGAAATGATTGGTTTGGTTTTCCACTTTGTGATTTCTTCGCTGATCTTCCAACGGCCATTATCATCAAGGGTGTCGTAGTATTTCACCCAAGTGGCGTAGTCGTGGCGGTCCAAGACTTCGCGCGTTTCCTGGCCCACGAAAGCGAAGTTGCTAGCCCCGGCCATCCAGTTAACGCGTGCGACCAAACCCGCAGTGCCCTGTAAGCGCCAAACTGCGATGGCTTTACGAATGGTGTTTTTGAGTCCGCCGCCGCGACGAATAACGGACCGCAGCAATCTCCAGGCTTTCTTGCTGCGCCCAGCTAGACGCGCAGCCTTGCGAGCGGGAGCGGTTGCTTTCCAGCTTGACGAGGCCTGCATCGCGATAATTTGTAAGTTCAGATTATGGATGTGTGTGTCTTTCTGTACCTGCTGGATCCGCAACATCTCTTCCAGATTACGGACGTGGGTATCCTTCTCCATTAGCGACTCTTGCCATCTGGCGAGCGTAGCCTGGAGCGCTTCATTTTTGAGGTCCAGCTTGCTTTGCAATTCGGAGTTGGGACTTTTGAGTCCAGATTCATTCAGCACGTTGATCTCATGAGCCAGTTGCTCTTCCGTGAATAATGTGAGGCTTACTTCCAGCTCAAGCAGGTCAGCGCCACTAAGCGTGTTGGCATCTAAAGGAATCAACACGCTAGGGTCGTCACTCAGCGCTAGATAAAGCGTGTTGTGATCGGCTCGGGATATCCGCATTGCGGAGGCACTGACAAGCGGGTGATTGATGTCATCATGCCACTCCCAGACCGTTTCGGAGCCAGAGCATACCTTGATGTCCTCAATCGAAAAGCTTTGGCGATGATTGACCGGATCAAATCGAAGCGTCAGTCCCGAAGCTAGAGCCTCCGGCAGCGTAAATCTAACGATCTGGTGCCCGTCAGTGACTGCTTGATGTAGGGCAGACTCCTCAGAAAAATTGCCGTATTCATTGCTTATGTAAAGCGTGGCACTCCTCGAAGCCTGCGTTACGACGCCCAGTTTATGGATCTTGGCTTCCGGAGCCCAGTTCAAGAACTGATCTGCGTCAGCCCCTGTAACTTTTTCTTGGAAGGCTGCTTCAGTAGCGATGTAACGTGTCAGGTCGTCGGCGCTGATATCCATGCCAGCGCTTGCTAAAAGCTGCGTAACGAACTCCTGTCGACTCACTGACGAACTACTCGGAGAGAACGGGTTCGCGGCGGCCATGAGCAGCAGCAGTCCACGCATCATAAGGTGGCCGAGCTCAACGCCCTCCTTCATTTCCCATTCGACATCGATGAGTTGTGGGACATCGTTGGAGTCGATAACGATATTTTGGGGAACTGCGTCGATGTAACGGCCTGGAAGCACGGAGTTGACCGACGTCAGCTGGACATCGGAGCCTTCCTCTGCAAGTAGTGTTTGCAGGCAGGCCAGATACTTTTGCAAAAAAGGAGTGAAACCTGCCACGTTCCAGTCGCGGCGCGCTGCTATGTTTAGAAAGTCTAGGCTTAGAACGCTGCCTTTTGCGTACGTGTCTATGCGAGGAAGCACATACTTGAATGCGCCTTCTGCGTCTGTTTCCCAAGTACTTTCCGGGGCGTCCCCTAACTTTCTGTAGTGGACTTGGATACCTTGAGGCGTGTCGACGAAAAGCGACTCTTTGCAGTAGCGCGTTTTCCTGCCGGTGCTGTAGTGGTACGCGAGAATATTATTGGTAATGGATTCCTCTATTTCGCACGAGGCGACAATCAAAAAAGAATTCGCAAGCTCCATTCCCAAGTTATTGTTGATAACGACAGGCCAGGCTTTTTCGAGATTGAATGTTGTCAACTCTGGGAGTTGCGGGTCTTTCTTCACGTTCTGCCAAGCGAGAGCCGCCGAATCGAATTTTTCGTGCTCAAAGCCGCTTTCAGTAATGATCGAGTTCGGAAGTTTGTAGTCTGGGCTTGGCGCCAAGAAGTCAGACGAAGCAAACCCCGAGCGCTTAATCAGGTCGCTTAGTTCTTTTTTGCCGTAAGTCTTCGGCTGTCCGTGCTCATATCTGCCTTCGATTCCATACATGGTAACCCCGAGGTGATCCTCAGGAGCTCCAGCAAAGTACTTGAGACCAAGCTGGTTTTCGATGGCTATGAATAGATGACCGTCCGGTTTTAAGAGCTGGCGAATCCGCATCAGCATCGCCAGCGCAGGGTTGTCCGCAGTGCTGAACATACTGGCGTACTCAAGCACACCAATCAGGGTGACGACGTCAAATTGTTCTTCGATTTTGAAGTCGTCGAATCGCTCGGCAAGCACGGTAACATTGTCCAAACCGCGTGTACGGCTAGCTGCCATGGCCGCGCGGCGTGGGCTGCCTTCCAAGCAAAGCAGGTCAGCTCCACACTCACCCAGATATCGGCTGATCGCACCGCAGCCGGCTCCGATCTCCAAAACCCTTCCCTTGAGCAGTTTCTCAAACGGACGCAGGATATTCCCGCGTGTCGCACTGAGGTGGTAAAGCTTTGCCCAGTCAGTGCAGTGTTGAGGTAACTCATCCGACAAAACGGAAACGTCTTTGGCGTCACGGATTATGTTCGCCAGTTCGGTTTCTGCATTATCGCCGTCGCTGTAGGCGATACCTTGGAAGTCAGAGCGGACCCAAACGCCTGTGTTGGGATCCTTGGTATAACCATATTTGTCAAGTTTATGCATTGTGGCTTACCGGGTCGATTTCCATGGTGACGGCTAGGTCAATCAACCCCAAGAGTTTGGGCGTGGGTTCAACGATAAAATGAATGGAATCATAACGACGGTCGTGTGGGACTATCTCTTCGCCTTCGCGAGACGCTAGGCCTATAGAAATGAAGTAGTCGCCGGTGGCAAGTCGGTTTTTAAACCGCAACTTGGCTTTAGACTTAGCTCCGGTCCCTCCCATCTCTCTGGCTTCTTCGCAGTCGAGCAGGTAGGAGTTGGTGCCGTATACGGTCACGCCTTCCTTTGTTTTAACTGTGAAGCCCAATATAGGATTGATGATATGACGATTGAATTTAAAGGCCAAAGTCAGCGTGATCTCGTCTCCCGGCTCCACGCTGCTCGGGTATTCACGACCAGCAGAAGCCAAATGGAAGTCGGTCAAGATTGCCGCGCCATCACCCCAGCGATACTCGTGTGGGTTGTACCCGGGACGTGAGCTATAGACGTCTTCGTCAAAACTCAATGAAACGTCGGGTCGTGCATCCTGCGTTTTTCCTACAGGGGCTTCCGAAGCTGCAAGGTCCGCGACAGCTGCGACGTCAGTTTTCTCGCGACCGAAAAGTATATCGGTATAGCGGTTGATAACCGGGCGCGACTCTCCAATCATCTCAACCCGACTTTGCTCAAGTAAGATCGCACGGGAGCAGTGTGTGACAACCTGCTCGCTAGAATGGGTAACGAGAAGAATGCTGGTGCCATTCTCTTTCAATTGGCGCAGACGCTCAAAGCATTTGGCCTGGAAACGTGCATCACCTACCGAAAGGGCTTCGTCCACCACAAGGATCTCTGGATCCACTTGCGCCTGGACGGCGAAAGCAAGCCTCACAGCCATACCGCTTGAGTAAGCCTTTACCGGCTGGTCGAGGAACTCACCAATGTCTGCAAAACCTGCAATGGCATCGAACCGATTGTTGACTTCTTCACGGGTCAGGCCCAGAACGGCGGCGTTCAGGTAGACGTTCTCTCGGCCCGTAAACTCAGGGTTGAAACCAGAGCCTAACTCGAGCAAGGCGGCGATACGCCCGCGGGTTTCAATTTCACCGGTCGTTGGGGTCAGCGTGCCGCAGATGATTTGAAGCAAAGTCGACTTTCCTGACCCATTGCGACCAACTATCCCTACGGTTTCGCCTTTTTTGACTTCAAAGCTAATGTCGCGTAATGCCCAGAATTCTTTCCCATAAGTGGTGACTTGATCACCGGCCCAGCGTTGAAAGCGAGGCACGATCGCTTGTTTCAAGCGATCGTGAGGTTTGTCGTAAGTGTAGAAGCATTTGGAGACGTTCCGAACGCTGATTACCGAGTGATCAGATGACATCAGCGAACCCTTTGCGTGTCTTTTGGAAGAACCAGAAGCCTATGGAAGCAATCACTGCCCCAATGATGATAGCTATAGCCAGGCTGTCCCACTGCGGCAGATTGCCAAATAGGAGCACGCTGCGGCTTTCCTCGATGATGTAAGTCAAAGGGTTCAGCTTCAGCCACGGCTGATATGCATCCGGCAGCGCCGCTACGGGGTACAGCACTGGAGATAGAAACAAGAGAACGGTGGTCAGCACGGTGATTACATGGCCAACATCTCTAAGGAATACGCCGAGAGATGCCAGAAACCAGCTGATGCCGAGTGTTGCAAGAATGAGTGGTACCAGGATCAGGGGGAACAGCAGTGCCGTCCAATGCAGCGTGCCAATGATCAAGAACTGAGCGACCAGCAGAACGAACAGGCTGATACAGCTGTGAAATAGCGCTGACCCCAACGTAATGACGGGAAGAATCTCTAACGGAAAGACGACTTTTTTTACGTAGTTACTGTTTGTCATGACCAGCGAAGGCGCGCGGTTGGCACACTCGGCGAACAAGCCGTGAACGATCATTCCTACAAACAGCAGAATCGCGAATCCACCTTTCCCTGTGTCCACGCCCACCCAGCGAGATTTGAATATCTCAGAGAACACGAAGGTGTAGACAGCCAGCATCAGGATTGGATTGAAGAACGACCATGCCAGACCCATCACAGATCCGCGGTACCGCCCGATAACTTCACGCTTGGTCATCTGTGAAATCAGTGAGCGGTTTCTCCACAAGCTGGTCGTTAAGCTGACCGGACCTGCGGAAGGGGTAAGATGAGGGTTCACTAGGCGAACACCTCTGCGTCGGCCAGATTCACGGCGACGGCATCTTTTGCAGAGAGGATTGGTTGCTCGGCGAAAGGCCAGTCAATCGACACGGCGGGATCATTCCACGCCAGGCTTCGTTCGAATTCAGGCGCCCAGTAATCGGTGGTTTTGTACAGGAACTCGGCAGTCTCCGAGAGCACTACGAAGCCATGGGCGAACCCTTCTGGGATCCAGAGCTGTGATCGATTGTTGGCGCTGAGGTGGACACCTACCCACTTGCCAAATGTTGCTGAGCTTTTGCGTAGGTCCACGGCCACATCAAACACTTCTCCTTGCGTCACCCGAACGAGCTTTCCCTGTGCTTGGCTGATCTGATAATGCAGCCCGCGAAGCACTCCCTTCGCTGACTTGGAATGGTTGTCCTGGACGAACTGTACCGGTCTTCCAACGGCTTCTTCGAACACTTTTTGGTTGAAGCTTTCATAGAAAAAGCCACGCTCGTCTCCGAATACTTTCGGCTCAAATAGAACAACATCCGGAATGGCGAGGGCGGTAGCTCTCATTTTTACGGTATCTCCAAAAAGAAGCCAGGGCCGGATAGGCGGCGCTGCTGGCTTGAAATTCTATTAGCTCAGTTCAGGAAGTCTGACCCCACTGAAGGCAGGATCAGCTTGTTACGTGTTCGTTGTCATGCCAATACCTGATCTACGCGCCGGTCTGGACGAGTTGGGCTAAGAAGCAGGCACGCAAAGGTCAGTTTATTTGCCCTTGGTGCCGCAACCGGGCGCTGGCAAATATTGGCTGCGATGAGGAAATACGCAATCATCATTGCGGGAGCAATGCGCCAAAAGCGTATATTTTTTGAGCAGTCGGAATGCGCCACTTGCCTCTTTTTATCCTCTTTGGTTTCGCAGGTAAGCTCTCAGACCCCAATCGGGGGCACTTGTTCTGAGAACCGACGCTCTCGGCTTTTAACTTGCAATTCCGCTTTCGCTGGGCGGGCGGCACATTACCATAATCAGGGCGTTCGGACATTCAGCGCCGGGCGTTTTCCCCTTTCGATCCGGTGTGAAAGAGGGGGAGGTCGCAACGGTAAGGGATTTCCCGACCGAGCTGCAACAGTGAACGCTGTCCGCGGCGATAATCAGACATGTCTTACAGCTGTACCTAGATCTTTCCGAGGATCGCAGCCGCGTAGAGGCTCAAATTGCCTTCAAGCGTTTGACGATAGATCCCGGATTTTATAATTTCGCGAAGCCGGGTTGCTATTCCGCCGGCACGGCCTCGACTGAAATGCAGAAGTGTCTCTTTGGCATCGCTAGATAGTGGCGTATGGATATCGTTCAGTATCGACAGATTTGCGTCGCTCCACTCTTTGCGCTGCCCTTCACACATTTTTCGCAGTCGAATAACTCTTTCACGCCAGCTTGAGTTCGCGCCAATGATGTTATTGCTGTGCTGGCGGTAATCAATGCTCGGTTTAACGTCGTATTTGACGCTGCCGCCGCATGCCGTGACAAGCAGATAGGTCAACCAGTCATGAGCAATAATTTTTGCTTCAGGTGACACCTGCGCCAGAAGTTGTCTGGTTGCACCGTTCACCAGCATCGTGTTGGCTCCAGCGATGCTCTGTACCAAGGCGTTTTGGAATGAGGGGGGTTTCAAGAATGCTGGAGAATGGCCAATCACATAATTTTTTTCATCAACAAGCCTGGTTCTCGAACAGAAGATGCATGGCCTGTCAGGTGGCATTGTTTGAAGGTGAGCGATGCTGCGCTCTAGCTTGTTGTGAAACCAGATGTCGTCTTGGTCGCTGAAGGCGAAGTAGCGCGCATTTATTTCCGGACGGCGGATCAAAGACAGGAAGTTTTGACCAAAGCCTTTTCTAGGGCCATCGAGGATGATCAGTCGATCAGAACCCCAACGTGTTTGATATTCGGCAAGAATCTTCTTGGTGGCGTCGGTCGACCCGTCGTCTGAGGCGTAGAGCGTCCAGTTGGTACACGATTGGGCTTCAAACGAGTCGAGCTGCTGGTCGAGGAACAGAGCGCCATTAAAGGTACACATCAGAATCGCGACGCTTGTTTGAGGATCCTCAACACCGCCAAAGGGGGCTTGTGGAGCTTGGTCTTTGACCTGACTTGACACCGGCTGCTTACCCTCTTCCGTACTATCGGTATTTGTTAATGAGGCATTAGCCGAAACAACGGCGCATCTTAACCCGCGGCCCTGATCGACGTCAGCATCCGCATTAAGCAAATTGTCACTTGCGCTTGGTATAGCCGGCCTTATCATAGTTGTGTCTTTATCTAGGCCGAAATGCTGTGCTTATCAGCATTTTCGGGCTTCTGAGGTGGCTGTTCAAGTAACCGCAGGCTCAGTACCTCGTGTCACGAGGCGCCTCTACATCGCCTATTAAAATGTCCAGCACAGAGGAGCGCGTTTTGAGGGGGTTTAAGGTCTTACGTAATCCGTTAGTGATTATCGGAGTGCCTGTTCTGGTATTGGCTGTAGTCTGCAATCAGCCCGCACTGATGGGGCTTTTTATGTCTCTCGTGGCATGCGCATTGATAAGCGGCTGAGAAAGGCGGGCTACGATGAGTGGGGCAGAATCATACTAAGACGTTTCAGTCGCTAGCTTATATAAGGGAGTGTTGAGCAGGCGCGATCACCAGTGTCGACCGCTGATTGTTGAGCGTACGGAGCTGCTCCATCGTCTCGACCACCCCGCCATTGTCTTTCCCCCTACAACCCGTCACCATCGCTTTTTTGCCACCTGCTTGCATATCGGGTCAAACGAATTGGCAGTACGTTCAGCTCATGGACGGCCTGGGCTTTGGCTGCTGCTTGCGCTCGTGTTGTTTTGCGGCGCAGGGGCGGGCTATCTCAATGCCGACTGGGATTTCTCTGTTATCAGTCGGCGCGCCGAAGCGTTGTACGGGCCTTTGGGCGCTGGAAAGCAGCGCATCGATGCCTGGCAGAATCTGCTCGCCACGCAAAAGCAGACGCCCGAGCTTGAACAGCTGAACGTGGTCAACCGGTTCTTCAACAAGCAGATGCGTTACGAAGAAGACATCGACCTGTGGCACGAGGTCGACTACTGGGCCACGCCCATTCAGTCGCTGATGAAAGGTGCGGGGGATTGCGAGGATTACGCCATCGCCAAGTATTTCAGCCTGAGGCGATTGGGCGTCCCCAGCGAAAAACTCTTGATCACCTACGTCAAAGCCCTGCGCCTGAACCGAGCGCACATGGTGCTGACCTATTACCCAAGCCCCAACGCCATGCCGTTGGTGCTCGACAGCCTGATTGACGTGATCAAGCCTGCGAACGAACGTCCCGACCTGTTGCCTGTTTATGCCTTTAATGGCGAGGGACTTTTTTTGCCGGGCGCGCAGGGCAACAAGAAGGTGGGCGACACCAAGCGTCTGTCCCGTTGGCAGGATCTGCTGAAGAAAATGACCGCTGAAGGCTTCCCGGCCGAGCCTGAGTACTAGGAGTTTCGATGTCTCTGTTCAAACAACTGTTGATCGCGATCTGTCTGTTTCTGGTGGTGGCGTTTGCCGGCAGCTTTGTCGTGAGCCTCGAAAGCTCCCGTGCGCAGTACGTCAACCAGTTGCGCTCCCACGCGCAGGATGCTGCTACTTCGCTGGCGTTGTCGCTCACGTCCAACATTGAAGACCCGGCGATGGTTGAGTTGATGGTCAGCTCGATTTTCGACAGCGGTTATTACGCAAGCATCCGCGTGGTGGACCTGGCGAGCAACACAGCCATCGTCGAGCGCAGCGCAACACCGGACAATCAGGGCGTGCCGCAGTGGTTCATCAACGCTATCGGGCTTGAGCCGGCGGGAGGCGAGGCCATTGTCAGCAGCGGTTGGCAGCAGAGGGCACGGGTCGAGGTGGTGAGCCATCCGATGTTCGCCCTGGCCAAATTGTGGCAAAGCGCGCTGGGGAGTCTGGGGTGGTTGCTGGTGTGCGGGGTGGTCAGTGCGATTCTGGGTGCGTTGTTGCTGCGTCGTCAGTTGCGCCCGCTCGATGACATGGTCGCGCAGTCCCACGCCATCGGTCGTCGTGAGTTCACCAGTATCAAGGAGCTGCCGCGCACGCCTGAGTTGCGCCGCGTGGTGCAGGCCATGAACCAGATGGTCGAAAAGCTCAAGGCGCTGTTTCAGGAAAGCACCGAGCGCAGTGAAAAGCTGCGCGTTGAGTCGTATCAGGACAGTTTGACGGGGTTGTCCAATCGCCGTTATTTCGACATGCAACTGGCCGCTCACGTGAGCAATTTTGAAGAAGAGCGCGCGGGTTATCTGTTGCTGTTGCGGGTGCAGGACCTGGCCGGTCTGAACCAGCGCCTGGGTGGCAAACGCACCGATGCGTTGTTGATCGCCGTGGCGCAGCAGTTGGTGCGCCAGTGCGAGCACTACCCGGAAACGCGGCATTTGATCAGCCGCAGTCGTGGCGGCGAGTTTGCGGTGCTGGCGCCGGGGATGGTGCGGGAAGAAGCGCTGCAGTTGGCACAAAATCTTGAAGTCGCGTTGCAGACTCTGGCCGATACAGGCGCGTCGGATGTGTCCGCGGTCGCGCACATGGGTCTTGCGCCTTACAGCCCTGGCGATGCGCCACTGACCTTGCTCGGTCTCGCCGATCAGGCGCTGTCCCAGGCGGAAACCCAGGGTGAGCAGACGTGGAGTTGCATTGATCACGGCGCGGTCACCAATCTGGGCGATGACCATCACACCTGGCACCGGGTGCTGGATCAGGCGTTGAGCAAAGGCGGCTTCCAGTTGTTTTTCCAGCCCGTGGTCGATGCGCGTGATGAGAATCGGGTGCTGCATTTCAAAGTGATTTCGCGCTTGGTCAATGAGCACGGGCATACCATTCCTGCCGGTCGCTTCCTGCCGTGGATCGAGCGCTTTGGCTGGTCGACGCGTCTGGATCTGTGGATGGTGCAGCAGGTGTTGCTGCACCTGCAGACACACGATCACGCGTTGGCCTTGAACCTCTCTGCGGCGACGCTGGCAGACAGTCAGGCGCTGGATCAAGTCTTCGATACGTTGCGTCAGCACTCCAAAGTGGGCGCCCGCCTGACGTTCGAGATCGGCGAGGAGCAATTGCCGGAGCAAGCGGTGCTTGAGCAACTGACCCGACGGCTTCAGGCAATTGGCTTCACCTTGGCGTTGCAGCGGTTTGGGGGGCGCTTCAGCATGATCGGCAACCTGGCGCACCTTGGGCTTGCGTACCTGAAGATCGACGGCAGTTACATCCGCGCCATTGACGAGGAAAGCCACAAGCGTCTGTTCATCGAAGCGGTCAAGCGTGCCGCGCACAGCATCGATCTGCCGCTGATCGCCGAGCGTGTGGAAACCGAAGGCGAGCGATTGGTGATAGCCGAGATGGGCATTGAAGGCGTGCAGGGGCAGTTGGTCGGCGATCCTGCGCCCTGGAAGTAAACCGCGTCCCGGCTGACCTGGCTTTTGTTGGAGCCGACGAGCCAAAGCGAGGCCGCGATGCAATCTGTCTGACCCACCGCAATCGCGGCCTCGCCCTGGTTCGTCAACCCCTACAGCGATAGGCGCTGTGGCGTCATGGATTGAATAAGCCGCCGCCACGCGAATGAAGTCGCGCCCACAGATGGATGTCGCGATGCAGTCGCGGTGACACACCGGCCGATGTCAGCTGAGCATCCGTATCGAGCTTGTTGCATCGCAGGCCATTTCCAGTTCGGCGCCGTTTAGCCTCTCACCGTAATGGTCTTTCAATTCCATCTCCCAGCCTGCGACCTCTTCGAGAATTTCCTCTGCTGCATTCTGAGACAGTGCGAAATGGCTATGGTGGCTGATCATGTTGGATCGGCTGATTCTGCGTCCCTCCTGGCCAACCGACATGATCAACGTTTGTGCGGGCCCCTCGCCAAGTACGGGCAAAACGTCATACATAGGGGACAGACGCCACTGACCACTGACCCAGATGACCGCATGGTTTTTTGGGTGGTCGTCGGAGTTGCCCACCAAGGCGTTGTAGCACATGCGTTTGAACAGCTCCTGCAGGTCCACGTCCGGCACGCCACGACGACGCATCTCATCAGCGACACCTGCGTAGAGCCAGTCCCGGTGATATGAGTCATTCCATTCCGAATTCAGTAGCGTCAAGGCGCTGAGCATCGGTATGCGTCTGGCACCTTGCGCAATGGCGGTACGATCAAATCGCTCGACCAGTAGTGTGGACGGACGCTCTGCATGCAAAGCTGTTTTGGCCACATTCAGCCCCTTCGAGGCGGCAAAGGTCATGCACGCGTATTCGACAGGGGGCAGGGCATAGTCATCAAACCGGTCCTGTGGTTTGGCGAGGATCAACATGCCGTTATCCTGCAGCGTTCTTTTGGGGCGCGCGCCGCCGAGTGCGGACCGCTGCTGGCGAATCTTGAGACTGGTGGCTGAGTCGCTATCGAGTTGGCCGTCGTATACCGCTTCGCAAGCCTCAACGAATTTGGCTAGTCCTTTCAACGTCGGGACGTTAGCGTGGCCAATGCCAGGCGGGGACGTAGACGTAGTTCCCGCCATAAGATTGCCGATGCGGTCGCTGTTTGGGGATTTGAGCAAGTAGTCAATCGGTCCCAGGTCCTGACCATATGAGCGATGGAGGAGACGCTCCCCCCAGCCATCGGGCATGGCGTCATTGATGAAACCGGGTATCCCGCGGTTTTTGCTGATGCCTGTATAGGGTTCGTTACGTAACGGATAATTGATCGAATCCGGTACCCAGCCTCCACGCTTTACGTAATCAGGAGCGTAGATGAACTCACCGGTTTTCCCTATCAATGTCAGTCTGCCGAGAGTCAGAACCTCACCGGTTTCGGGATGCTCCATATAGATGTAGGCACGCTGCATCAGAAGTCCTCCGGTCTGGGCTTGGTCAGCCGCACTCGCCTTGACGCAATGGTGTCGCGCTTGTTCTCGAGGGTAGTTGCTGGGGTCAGCTCTATGCTGTCGAGAGAGGCGAAGATCGCTTCGGTAAGACCAAGCCGCCACAGCACCAGTAGGAACGACCTCAGGTCTACCGCTTCAGAACCGCTTTCGATTTTACGCAGAGTATGTGTAGAGACACCCAGTGACGCCTTGAGATCGGCCTGGCGCAATCCCAGTACGAGACGCTTCGCTTTTACCAGAAGGCCAATCTTGCGCAGTGCGTCTGCGCAAATGACCGGAAAATAACTATCCATAATACTAATCCACGTAAGCTTTAAGCCGTTTAAGGCTGAAATTAGCATACATAACCGGGTGTGATTAAAGGTTAAGGCTAGGATTTTTCAATATTAAAGATCTTAAGGCTCGGATTGGTGAGTCTTATTTTTCGGAAAATCATGAAACGAGAGTGGCTAGTAGTGGCTGTTCGCGCTACCCGATTTGCGCTGTGTGCGCTTTTGTAGGAGTTCACGAGCCAAAGCGAGGCCGCGATGCAATTTGTCTGACCCACCGCAATCGCGGCCTCGCCCAGGCTCGTCAACTCGTACAGGGGAGGGCGTAAGAGTCGCGGGTAATGAGGATCTGCTTAGCAATGAGCTGCTGTAGGAGTCAACATGTTGGCGAGGCGTCTTGCGGGTTGAGACAGGATTGACGTCTCGCGAATAAATTCGCTCCTACGGGTAATGCGCTGCGGCGTTATGGATTGAATCAGCAGCGCCGCCACGCGAAGGGTTTCGCGCCCACAGACGGATGCCCGCCGAGGCGTTTTCGGGTTAAAGGTGATTGACATCATGCCCGCTGTCCGCAGGCGCAACCGGCTCAGATCAGCCCGGTTTCTTCGTCGTTGATCAGATCGCTCAGGCCGCCCAGTGATTCCCGGGCCTGGTTGCGATCCATCAATTTGGCCTGCGCCGCAACGGGCAGGTCGGTGATATTCAAAATGCCTTTTGCCGTCAGTACCTGAATCAAGTCATCGAGTACACGGATCATCTCCATGTCGCTCATCTTGAGCTGGTTCAGACTTTTTTCGACAACTTCATCGGCATACCACGCCTGTATCTCGTGGTCATCGGCTGGCAAGGTTTCGCTCGCTTCGGCAAAGGCGGCAGCCTCCACACGCGTGATCTCACCGTTGGCATCGCGCTGAACGTAAAACATGGACCACTCCCTAAAAAAGCACAGGCCGGCAACCGCGTGAGCGGCTGCCGGCACAGTACATCAGCTATCTAACGCTCGTCATCAGGAGTGATGATCGACCTTGATGGTTGGATCAGTACCGCCGACCAGCGACTTGATCATGTCGTTGCTCCAGGTCACGCCTTCCAGCTTGATGTGAACATCGGCTTTAGCGACGTCCGCAGCTGAGTTGAACTGGCCCGTTGTGCTGACTTCCACCGTGGTGTTTTTACCGTCGTTGGTGATCTGCAGGAACTTGGAGATGGCGTCGGAGTTGCCGTCTTCACCTTGCAGCAGATCGCTCAGGTCCAGCTTGTCACCGCCCTTGCTCACCGGCGTGTCCTTGAAGTCCTTGACCACGTCGGTGCCGACGTCGCCTTGCTTCCAGACAAACGTGTTGCTGCCAGCGCCACCGATGAGGATGTCGTTGCCTTTGCCCCCGATCAATATGTCGTTGCCGCCCTGGCCGAACAGGATGTCGTTGCCATTGCCCCCGATCAACGTGTCGTTACCGCCGTTGGAGCCAGCCGTCGTCGAGTTGTTGGACAGCGCGATGACATCGGTCAGATGCTCGGTGATGTACTGATGCAGCGCCTGGTTGTCGGCAATCGTCACCCCTTTGCTCTCGGCAAAAGCCTTGAGTGCAGTGGTGCCTTCCTGGCCACCGAAGTTGATCACGTCGCCAAACAGGATGTCATTGCCATCGCCGCCCACGAGCATGTCATTGCCTGGCGCAACCGCCGTCTTGGATCCCAATACCGCAGCGGCCAGATCATCGACACTGACGTTGGCCAGCGATTTGCCGCTGGTGTCGTAGTGATCGAGGACGGTGGTGTTGGTGCCGCTGCCGATACCGATGGCTTCGACGCCGTTGTTGGACAACTTGCTCAGCAGCGCAAAACCGGTATCGGCTTCGGCCATCGCTTTGTCCAGGCTGTCCTGGGCGACGGTGAAGCTGTATTCGGTGCCGCCTTTGCCGTCGTCATGCGCCGACAGTTTGCCAATGTCGGTCTTGGTCAGGGTCGATCCCGAACCTTTGTAGGCGTCAACGTTGCCCGCTGTGTCGATCAACGTATAGGTTTTGCCGTACAGCGTCTGCGTGACGGTCTTGCCAACACTCCAGGTCGCCAGGGCATCGACCAGGGTAACGTTGGTCACGTTGCCGTTGGAATCCCTGTAGTTGAACAGCGTACCGTCGGTGCTCTGAAACTCGTTCGGCGCGCCGTCAGTGATGAAGTACGTGAGATTCTGCGCGCCCGGATTCGCAGCTTTGGCCTCGATGAACCAGTCAGCCGCTGTCTTGAACGCGTCCTCATAGTTAGTCCGGCCGTCAGCCTTGATGCCGTTCATCGCCTGCTCAAGTGAGTCGAGTGCCGCCTGTTTGTCCTTCAGGTCCACGGTCACCGGCACACGTGCATTGGTGTCGAAGTCCAGCAGCATCAGCGTCACCTTGCCTGCATCCGAACCGCTCGCGCTGGTGGCGAGTTTGTCGAAGACAGAAGACAGCTGCGCTTTGGCAGTGGCGAGCGTGTTGGACATGCTGCCCGAGCTGTCGAGGATGAACGCGATGTTGTAGCTCTTGCCCTGCACGATGCTGGTGCCCGAGACGTCGCCCACCAGGATGTCATTGGCAGCGCTGCCGGTCAGCGGCGTTTGATCGCTGCCTGCATCGCCATTGCCGGTGTTGTAAACGCCCTGATCGACCGTCACTTTGATGACTTGGGTGGTGACGGCTACGTCTTTGTTCGAGTTTTCAGTGGCGGTGGCGGTAACGGTCAGGTTGAACGTGCCGTGGAAGTAGTCCGGCGTCTTGATCGTCAGCGTTGTCAGGTCCAGCCCGCGGATGTCCACCTGCGTGTTGGTGTCGCCAGTGTTCGTCACGGTGTGGCCCGCCGCATCCGTCAACACCGAACCTTTCGGTACGCCGGAGAGGGCAGTGACGTGCGTTTCCGAATCGTTGTCGGTGTAGGCGACGTTGATCGAGCTCAGCTTGATCGGGCTGTTTTCAACACCATGGTTCAGTTCGTAGCCTTTGTAATAGCCCTCGCCACTGACGCCGTTGACTTCGTTCAGACCGGAAACACTCAGGCCGGACGCTTTCAGGTCATCGACCGACGTGTAGAGCAGCGCGTTGCTGCTGTTGAGTGCAACGCTGGTGCCGCCCACTACCAGGTTCAGGTCGTAGCTGCCCGGCCCGCTCTGGTTGTAGTGGTAGATGTCCAGCGTGTAATAGCCGGACGCGGTCGGCGTGTAGCCGGTCGAACTCAGCGCGCCGCTCGAATGATCCCACTGCGCGGTAGCAACCGTTTTGCCGCCGATTGTGATCAGCAAGCTGTCATCGGCCTTGCCGCCAAAGCTGTACGTTTTACCGGCTTCCAGGTAGATCAGGCCGGACAGTTTGGTGCCGGTGCCCTGAACCACGTTGCTGTCGATTGCCGAACTCGCGAGGCCGTGGGTGGTGGCTGCGGTCGTGGTGTTGAAGCCAGCCTTGATGGTCGCTTCATTGGCGCCGCCACCGCCGTTGCCCATGTTGGTCAGCGTGCCGACCCACACATCCTTGACCAGACCGGTCGAGGTGATCGGGGTGGTGCCCAGCGTGATCCTCGGTACGTCAGCGACTGGCGTGATGTCGATTTTGAGCGTCGATGACGCACCGCTCAAACCACCCGCAACGGGCACGAAGCCCAGCTCTGCGTAGTCCGCGTGCATGTTGCCGACGCCGGACGCGGTGTACGAGTTGTCGCCGGACTCATTGGCGACCGGCATGAATTTCAAGCCGCCGTCAACGATGAATTGCTTGGTGAATTCCTGACCCGCAGTGACGGCTTTCCAGGCGCTGCCGTCTTTGTATTCCAGGGTGCCGCTGGCCGGCAAGCCACTGATCTTGACGCTCATGGCAACGGTGGAGCTGGCAGGATCGGCAATGCCGAAGGTTTTCCAGGACAGCACCATCGCCGTGTCTTCTTTGACGGTTTGCGTGCCACTGTTGGCCGTGGGCAGGCTGCTGTCGACGAGGGTCGTCGTCACGCTGTCTGCACCGCCAATCACCAGTTGCTCGAAGTTGCCACCGGTTGCCGAAGCGACTTTGACGGTAAAGCTTTCAGCGCCTTCTACCAGCGAATCCGTCAGCGTCTGGATATTGAAGCCAAAGTCTTTGGTGCCCTTCGCAATCGTGACTTCTGCTACGCCGGTGAAGTCGCTGCCATCTTTGGCAACGCCGCTGTAGCTCAACTTCACCACCACGTCGGTCTGGCCCGGGTTGTCCAGGTGCAGGACGTAGCTTGCGCTGGCGCCTTCGATGACCGAGCCGGCCCCGGTGATTGTCACTTGGGTGGGGTCGATCACGTCGCTGACGTTGACGGTGGCCGTTGCCTTGCTCACGTCCAGGCCTTCCAGGTTGCCGTGGCCGCTGTTGTCGTTGGCGAAACCGACCACGGTGACGGTCTTGGAAGCGACGGTGTTGTAAACGTCGTTCGTGTCGCCGCTCACGCTGTACTGGGCACTGGTTTCGTTGGCCTTGATAGTGACCACGTCGCCATTGGACAGCTTGAGCGTCAGGTCGGATTTCGGTGCGTGATCGACGCTGATGGTGAACACGCCAGTGCCGCCTTCAAGCAGTTGAGTCGGCGCCTGAACCGTCACCACGGTGTCGGTGTTGACCTGAGTGATCTGCGTATTGACCGCGCTGCGGTCCGCGTTCACGTCCTCGAAATTGCCGCCGGTGTAGCTCTTGATCGCGGTCGACACCTTGCTCGCGCTGTCGGTGTAGGCGCTGTCCGGCACAGTGTAAGGCGCCGAGCCCGAGCTTTGGCCTGCGGCGATCTTGATCACCATGTTGTTTGCCAGCGTGACCGACATGTCGGTCTGCGCGGTCACCGGCGTGCCGGTTGGGCCCGTCAGTTTCACGGTGTAGGTGATGGTCTCGCCTTCAGTCGCAGTGCCCACGGTCGACAGCGCCAGCTGGGTAGTGTCTTTGCTGTCCAGGATCTGGGTGGTCTGGTCGCCTGAGGCGTAATTCACGGCCTCGAAGTTACCGCCTACCGCGCTGACAATGTGCGCACCCACCGAGGCCGCATCGATATAGATGGTGTCGTCGTGGGTGTAGACCTTCGTGGAACCCGAGGTCGTGTTCGCCGCGATGGTGATCGTGGCGTTGTTGCTCAGGGTGATGAGCATGTCGGTTTGTGCGGCGTTCTTCAGCGTCGCGGTGTACGTGATGTAGTTGCCTTCGGTCACATTGCTTTCAGCCGTCAGCGCGATGTTGCTGCTGTTGACCACGTCGACGACCTTGGTGGTCACCGTCGCGTTGCTGTAGTCCAGGTTTTCGAAGTTGCCATCGTTGACCACGGTTTTACCGTTGACGGTGGTGGTCGTGGTGCCGGTGACGTTGACCGTCAGATCGCTCGCCTTGTAGACGTCGTTCTGCACTTTGTAGTCGACGTAACCGGTTTTGCTGTTGGCGTCGATGACAATGGTCTGACCGTTGGACAGGGTGAGCTCGGTCTTGGTCTGGGCTGCGTGATCCAGTGTGGCGGTGTAGCGAACGGTGCCGTCTTCGTTGACCGAATCCAGGTTGGCGTTCAGCGTCACGCGGGTGGTGTCGATGGTGTCGCTGATCAGCGTGCTGACTGGAGAGTTATCGACCGTCAACCCGGCAGTCACGCCAACGGTGGCTTCCTTGATTGAGTGGACGAGAGTGCCGCCATCTTTATAGACGTCATCGCCCGGGCCGGCGACGCTGACAGTGCCGCTCGACTGACCTTTGAGGATAGTGACCGTCTGGTTGTTGTCCAGCTTGACGGTGATGTCGGCGCTGGCGACAACAGGGTTTTTCGAGCTGTCCTGCAGCGCTACGGTGTACTCGATCGGGCTGCCTTCCACGCCGGTTGCAGCCGCCGAAAGCACCAGCGCTGTCACTGGCAATACGTGCACCATGAGGTTCAGGTCGCTGCTGCTCGCTGCGGCGCTGCCATCTTGCGTGGTGACGGTGAAGACCAGCGGGACATCCCCTTTAAAGCCGGTAGCTGGGGTGAACGCCAGTTTGCTGGTGTCCCAACCGGTGATGTCGAACGGTTTGCCCGCTTCTGCGGTGGTGATGGTGTGAGTGTTCACGCCATCGGTGATCACAGAACCCTGAGGCAGGCCACTGACGCTCAACTTCAGCGATGCGTTTTCCGAGCCATCGGTGTCGGTTGCAGCGGCCGCGAACTGCGACAGCGCAATCGAGTGACCTTCAAGCCCGGTGTTGGCAGCCTGAGTGACGCTGATATTGTCCAGAATGCCGCCGAACGAGTTGCTGTCCACCCCTTTGAATTCCAGACGCGCGGAACCATCGGAGGTCACCGGCACCTGGAAGGTGTAGGTTTTCAGCCCGGTTTGCGAGGCGTTGAGCGTGCCAATCAGGACACCACCCCACGTCACGTTGATCACTGAGTTGTCCAGTGAGCCGGCACGTGGCGAGTAGTCGACTGAAATCGTGTAAGTCGCGCCAGCCTTGGCCGGAATGTCGGTGTACAGGTTGCGGACTTCGCCTGCGTTGCTTTCCAGTTCGATGACGTGGTTGCCCGCGCTCTCTTTGGGGTCGATGACGCCGTAAGTGCTGGCTTTGCCAATTTCGACGGCGTTGTTGCGGTTGCCTGTTTGCCACAGGCCGCCGCCCAACTGATCGACAGCAATGTCTTTCCAGTTGCCCACGTTGGCGCTGCTTTCGAAGTCGATGCCACGGCTGAAGCCTTCGCCGACCAGCGCAATGCTTGGCTTGTCGGTCACGGGCGCGACGTCGATGTCGACAGTCGCGGTGCCGGTGCTGTTGGTGCCCTGATTATCGACCGCGCTGTAGGTGAAGCTGGTCTTGCCGCTCCAGTCTGCGTCGGGTTTGAAGTAGATAGTGGCGCTGTTGCCGCTCGCGGTGATCACGCTGGACGTGGTCAGCGTGTTGCCGTTTGCGTCTACGAACGTGCCGTGTTCAGGCAGGCTCGACAGGCGGAACTGGCTCACGTTGCCATCGACATCGCTGCCGGTCAGCGTGATGGCAGTGCGAGGCGCGTCTTCGTCCATGACGACTGCTGAATCGCGGACCACCGGGGCGTCGTTGACCGGGTTGACGGTGATCGTGCCGTCGTGGATGGCTTTCAGATTGTTGTTGCCGTTTGCATCAGCGTCGGTGATTTCAACCTTCACGCCGCGCACGTCGGTGCTCGGATCAACGCTGGTGTTCTGGTACTTGATCGAGTTGATCAGCGTTTCGTACTGCGCAATCGAGGCGTTGCCCGTCAGTTCAATGACCACGTTGCCGGCGCCGTCATTGCTGACGGTGTAGGTCACACCTGGAACAGCCGTGCCGGTTTCGCCACCTTTATAGTATTCGGAGACGATCAGGTCCTGGGCCTGAACACCGGTGAGGGTGATCTTCGCGCCGCTTAACTCGGTGCTGTCGATATCGCTGATGACCAGGTCTTTGACGATAGGTGTTGCTGCACCTTTTTCGGTGTATTCGACGCTGCTGAAATTCAGGATCGGCGCGTCGTTAGCTGGCGTCACGGTCACTGGCAGGGTTTGCGAAGTAGACGCTGTCGGGCCGGTGGCTTCGGTGGAGGTCGCCGTCACGGTCAGGTTGATCACGCCGTTGAAGTCTTTCGGCGGGGTGATGGTCAGCTTGCTCAGATCCCAGCCATTGATAATGACAGTGCCGCCAGCGCCCCCGGTGGAGGTGAAGCTGTTGACGCCGTCAGTCAACACAGCGCCCTGCGGGATGTTGCCAATCTGGGTGGTCAGACGTTCCGAACCGTCGGTGTCGACCAGCGCCGAGCTGAGTGTCAGTTGGATCGCGGTGTCTTCTGTGCCTTGTGCGGAGGTGGCCGCGACAGTCGGGGCATCGGCTACGGCGCCGACCTGAACGTCGAAGCTCAGGTCCTTGCTCACAGGCGTGGCATCGCCGTCCTGGGCCGTGGCGGTCACGGTCAACGGCACGGTACCGCTGAAGTTGCTCGGCGCGGTGAACTTGAGGTTGCTCAGGTTCCAGTCGGTGATGTCGGTCGAGGTGCTGCCAGCGCTTGCGCTGAAAGTATGAGTGCCGTCAGTCAGCGTGGAACCGACCGGGAGGCCGCTCATTTTCAGCGTCAGGGTTTCCGAGCCGTCGATGTCAGTGGCGCGGGCCTGGATTGGCGCGAGCAGGATGGCGTTGTCTTCCAGACCGCTGTTCAGGGTCTGGGTGACGCTGATGTTGTTGATCACGCCGCCGAACGAGTTGCTGTCGCCAGCCTTGAATTCCAGTTTCGCCGAGCCGTCGGAGGTGACCGGCACATTGAAGGTGTAAGTCTGCATGCCGGTCTGGCTTGCGTTCAATGTGCCGACCAGAGCGCCGCCCCAGAAAACGTTGATCAGGGAGTTGCTTTCCGCACCTTGACGCGGCGAGTAGTCGACCGAGATGGTGTAGGTGGCGCCGGCCTTGGCGTCGATGTTGGTATACAGGTTTGCCGGATCGCCTGCGTCACGCTCAAGCTCGATCACCTTGCTGTTGCGCACGCTGCCGTCCACACCGTAGGTGCCCGGATTGCGGATTTCCAGGATGTCGCCGCTGTTATCGGTGTGCCATGCGCCGCTACCGATGTCGCCGGCCACAGTGGTGGTCGAGCCATTGGCCGTTAGCGAGGCCACGGTAGTGTTGGCGCCCAGGGACAATTCCGGAATATCGGTAACAGGAGCAACGACGATGCTGCCCGTGGCATTGCCGACACTGACCAGACCGCCGTTATCCACAGCGTTGTAAGTGAACTGCGTGCTGCCGCTCCAGTCCGGATCAGGCTTGAAGTAAATGGTCGCAGTGTTGCCCGAGGCCCGGATGTCGCTCAGGTTGGTCAGTTCTGTAGTGCCAGCCGCGTCGCTGTAGAACTTGCCGTGTTCAGCCATGGTGACCAGGTTGAAGTGATCAACTGAACCATCAACGTCACCGCCTTGAAGCACGACAGCGATGGTGTTGTCTTCGTCACCGGCAGCCGAGGTGTTGCCGACGGTAGGTGCGTCGTTGACCGGAATCACGTTGACCGGCGTGTTGACCGCCACTGAATCCAGCTGACCGTCATTGACCACCACCGAAATGTCGCGCGGGAGGGTGCCTGGGTTCTCGCTGTTGTTGCCGTAGGTAACCGAATTGATCAGCGCCTGGTATTCGGCTTTGGTCGCCTCGCCCGTAAGGGTCAGGACAATTTTTCCGTCAACGACGGATGTCGTGACGTTGATGTTGGTGTTCGGGCTGCCGACAACCAGGCTGTCGCCCGTTTGCGCCCCGTTAAGGGTGACGGAGCCACCTTTCAACGTAGCGTTGTCGACGTCAGCAAGAGTGACTTTGCCGTCCAGGGATACGCCGCTCTGACCTTCAGTGAAGGAAATTGAGCCTTCGATCGCTGCTGTCGGTGCGTCGTTGACTGGAACAACGCTCACAACCGCATTGACGGGTACGGAGTTGTTCTGGCCATCGTTTACGGTGATCGTGATGTTGCGATCAATCGCGCTCGGGTCTTCGCTGCTGTTGCTGAAGGTGATCGACTTGATCACAGCTTCGTATTGCGCAGCGCTCGCGGCGCCGCTCAGTGTCACGACCAGCGCGCCATTGACGGTAGCGGTGGTAACAGTGATTGCCGGGTTGTTACTGCCGACCACCACGCTATCGCCGGCTTGCGGGTTACCGAGACTGACGGTTGCGCCGGTCACGGTCGGGCTGTCTACGTCGGTGATGCGCAGGTCGCCAACGATTGGCACGCCCTTGTCGCCTTCTGTGAAGGTCGTGGCGAAGTTGGCACCATTGGTGTTGTTGTCCAGATCAACCACTGGCAACGCATCGTTGTCGATGATGGTCGTGGTGACGCTACCCTGGGTCGGGCTGACAACGATTTGCTCGAAGTTGCCGCCGGTGATGGCGCCAATGGCGACGGTCAGGTTTTCAACGCCTTCGGGGATGGTGTCATTGATCGTGGCAATGTCAAAGGTCACGCTGCTGGAGTTGGCAGGCACTTTGACGCTGACCACTTGGGTGTAATCGCTGCCATCCGCCGCGGTGCCACTGTAGGTCAGGTTGATGGTGACTTCAGTCTGCGCCGGGTTGCTCAACGTGATGGTATACGTCGCGCTTTGGCCTTCGACTACAGACGCGGTGCCGGTGATGCTGGCAGTCGTGGTATCGATGGTGTCGGTAATCTGCGTGACAGCGGGCGTCGGGTCAGTGGTGACCACAATGCCTGCGCCGCCGCTGGTCCCGGTGATAGTGGTGGAAATCTGGGTGGGATCGATATAAGGGGTATTACCGTTCGGAATCTGAACGGAGACAGTTCCGGTGGTCTGACCGCCAGCGATGACGATGGTCTGGCCGTTTGAGAGAGTAACAATGAGGTCAGTCTGCGGGGCCTGGGTCACGGTCGCGGTGTAAACCAGCGTGCCGCCGTTTTCAGTCAACGTCGGCGTTCCGGTGACCGTAAGCGTCGATTGAGTCTGTATTATGTTGTTGGTGTCATTGACACCAGCAGTTTGCAGTAGCGGGGCTTGAGCTGCGTTGGCCGGGCCTGCTGTCGGGAAGCCAATGGTCGGGGCGACCGCGCCAGCGGTTTCGCTCAACAGCACGAAACTGTGCCCGCCGCCGGCATCACCGCCGCCTGGGGCGTTCTGGCCAGCTGCGGTTGCTTCAAGGTCTTTGGTAGGGTCAGCGCCCGCAGCGATGGCTTGCTGCAATTCCGCAACCGACGGCGCAGCTTGCGCGGTGGCTTCCGAAAGATTGACCGTGGACGTCGGGATTTCCGAACTCCACTGGCTGTCACGGCCCATGTCGAGCTGACGGCCATCAGGCAGTTCGAGCGTGACGGCACCTGCCGGACCAGTCAGCACCTGTTCACCGGCAAACAACCGGTCCCCCTCGATCAGCACACGGCGAATCCCTTCCGGGGAGACTGCGACTACTTGGCCAACAATGCTTTTGACGATGGCAACAACACTGCTCATTAGGGGGACTCTCCGCATTTACCGTTCAGGGGTATCCATGATGCCGACTGGCTTTTCTGTGAGCCGCTTCATACTGGAGTACGTATTTTTTACACTGTTATCTGGCGTCAAATTAATAACTGTCTGAATTAGTTAAAATTGTATTTTTGACGCCAGCTTATTTACGCAGGTTTTGAAGTTTGGGAATTAACTTTTAGTCAAACTATTGACCTATTCAGCGACATCCTAAACAATCCCCCCCGTAATGTCACATTGATATTCGATGGAATCGCGTATTTCTGCTGTGTGATCCTCAAGTCCCATTCAGAACACTCCAAACCGGTCCCATTCAATAGCCATTTTATGATGCAGCGGCTGCTTAGCTGCGTTTTGAACAAGAACGTTCTCGGGACCCAATCACATGCGCGCGCACTTCCTTACCGTTATTCCTTTCGCCCTCACCGCCACCCTGGCCCATGCAGAAAGCCTGCCGCAGGCCATGCAGAAGGCGATGGACGTGCACCCCGAAGTTCAGGCCGGCGTTAATGCACGCATCGCTCAGGACTACGCCGTTCGTGCTGCCAAGGGCGGATACTTGCCGCGCGTAGACGTTACCGCAGGTTATGGTCGTGCCGGTTCCGATACCCCAAGCACCCGCGCCATCAATGGCAATCACGACTGGCAAACGCTCAATCGCGGCGAGTCGGCCGTGCGTTTGCAACAAATGCTTTTTGATGGTTTTCAAACCTCCAACGAAGTAGCGCGTCAACAAGCAACCGCTAATTCCCGTGGTTACTCTTTGCTTAATACTTCCGAACGCACCGGTTTGATGGTTGCTCAGGTTTATCTGGATGTTCTAACTCAGCGTGAAATGGTCCGCCTGGCCGAGCAAAACTTGAAAAGTCACGAGCGCATTTATGACCAGATCAAGTTGCGCACCACTCGCGGTGTAGGCCGAATGGCAGACATGGACCAGGCCGACGCGCGTCTGGCTCAGGCACAAAACAACCTGATGACCGAAAAGACGAATCTGGCGGACGCCGAGACCAACTACCTCAGCGCAGTCGGTCAGGTGCCTGATCAACTGGAAGCGCCACAGGCTTACATGACCATGATGCCGGCCACGCTTCAGGAAGCGCGTCAGCAAATGCTTGAGAACAGCCCGGTGCTGCGTTCCGCTGAAGCCGACATCGCTGCCGCTGAAAAGCAGTACAGCTCTGCTCAATCGTCCTACTACCCACGCTTTGATGCAGAGCTGGGCCGCAACGCCGACAACAACGTCGGCGGCGACGAAGGCCACAACAATGGCTGGGAAGCGATGGTTCGCATGCGCATGAACCTGTATTCGGGTGGCAGCACCAAGGCCGACTTGCAGTCCAAGTCTTATCTCGCCTCGCAAGCGCTGGACATCCGCAACAACGCACTGCGTCAGTTGAACGAAGAACTGGGCCTGGCCTGGAACGCCTACAACAACGCCAATGCGCAAATCCCTATCGCGCAGCAGTACGTTGATCGCACCACCAGCGTTCGCACTTCTTATCAGCAGCAATTCGGCCTTGGCGAGCGCACCTTGCTCGACTTGCTGGACAGCGAAAACGAGCTGTTCACCGCTTCCCAGCGTCTGGTTCAACTGCAGAACCTGAAGGTGTACACGCAGTACCGCATCAAGGCCGACATGGGCGTGCTGTTGAAAAGTCAGGGTGTGATGGCGCCGATGGCATCAGTTGTGCAGAACGATACGAAACCGACAGTTCAGTTGCCGGGAATGAACTGATTCTTGACGTAATCAGGGTCTTAATCAGGGTCTTAAACAGCTAGCGATATAAAGAGAGTGTCAGCGTGGATTTGGAATTACCGTCGGTTCAACTGGGCCATGATCCCCGCAGCCAGCATGATGATCCGTTGCTGGACGGCTTGCTGACACTCTGCGCCCTGCACCATAAGCCCGCCAGTCGGGCAATGCTGACCACCGGTCTGCCATTGCCCGATCAGCGCTTGAGCGCCGATTTACTGTCACGTGCCGCGGCGCGCGCCGGTTTGCAGGGTCGTTTGCTGCAACGCAAGCTCGATCAGATCCCTTCCATTGCCTTGCCTGCGTTGTTGATGCTCAAGGACGGCCGCAGTGCCGTTCTGCTGAGCTGGAATGACGACAATGCGCGGCTGCTGCTGAGCGAGAGCGACGGCGGCGAAGTGGAGGTGGCCCGCGAGGTGCTGGCCAAAGATTACGGCGGCAAGGTTTTCTTCGCACAGCCGCAACACAAATTTGATGTGACCAAAGGCTCGCTGATCCCACGCGCGAAGTCCTGGTTCAAAGACACCCTCAAGCGCTCGCGCTGGCTGTATGCCGATGCGATCGCAGCAAGCTTTGTGATCAACCTGATCGCACTGGCTGCGCCACTTTTCGTCATGAACGTCTACGACCGCGTGGTTCCCAACCAGGCCACCGCCACGTTGTGGGTTTTGGCGGCGGGTATCTGTGGCGCCTACGTTTTTGACCTGCTGCTCAAGGGCCTGCGCAGTTTGTGCCTGGACCTGGCGGGCAAGAAAACCGACCTGATCATCTCCGCCACATTGTTCGAGCGGATCGTTGGCATGGCCATGAAAGTGCGTCCGGCCAGGGTCGGCAGCTTCGCCCAGAACATCCATGAGTTTCAGGGCATGCGCGACTTCTTGACGTCGCTGACCCTGACCAGCCTGATCGACCTGCCGTTCACCCTCATCATTCTGTTGGTGATCGCGCTGCTTGGTGGCCACCTCGTGTGGATCCCGATCATTGCGTTCCCGCTGGCGCTGGGTATCGGCCACTTCCTGCAAAAACCATTGACTGCCACGCTTGAGCGCACCATGGCGTTGGGTGCAGAGCGGCAGTCGAGCCTGATCGAAACCCTCGCAGGGCTTGATGCGGTAAAGGTCAATAACGCCGAGAGCGAACGTCAATATCAGTGGGAACAGACAATCGGCACGCTGAGCCGCCTCGAGTTACGCGTCAAAGTGTTGTCCGGTCTGGCCATGAACATCACGCTGATGATCCAGCAACTGGCTGGCGTCGCGATGATTTGCTTTGGCGTGTACCAGATCATCGACGGCAACTTGAGCATGGGCGGCCTGGTGGCGTGCTACATGCTGAGCGGTCGCGCACTGGCACCGTTGGCGCAGTTGTCCGGGCTGCTGACGCGCTATCAACAAGCCAAAGTGACGATGGTGTCGGTAGACCAGATGATGGAGCTGCCGCAGGAGCGCAACTTCGATGAACGCCCGCTCAGCCGCCAGGTTTTGCAGGGCGCCATGGAGTTTCGTGGGCTTGATTTCACCTATCCTAACCAGCAGACCCTGGCGCTCAAGGGCATCAGTCTGATGATTCGCCCTGGCGAGAAAATCGGCATCATTGGCCGTAGCGGCTCGGGCAAAAGCTCGCTGGCCAAACTGCTGGTCGGCCTGTATCAGCCAGACGCTGGCTCGTTGCTGGTGGATGGCGTGGATATCCGTCAGATCGACGTGAGCGAGTTGCGCCATAACATTGGTTACGTGGCGCAGGACATTCAGCTGTTGTCCGGCACCCTGCGCGACAATCTGGTGTCGGGCGCGCGTTACGTCGATGACGAAACGGTGCTGCAAGCCGCTGAGCTGGCCGGCGTGCATGAGTTCGCGCGTCTGCATCCACAGGGCTACGAGCTGCAAGTGGGCGAGCGTGGGCAAAACCTGTCGGGCGGTCAGCGGCAGAACGTTGCCCTGGCGCGGGCGCTGTTGCTCAACCCGCCTATTTTGCTGCTGGACGAACCCACCAGCGCGATGGACAACACCGGTGAAGAACGCCTCAAGCAACGTCTGCAGGCGGTTATCGAAACCAAGACCATGATCCTGGTGACTCACCGAGCTTCGCTGCTCAGTCTGGTGGATCGCTTGATCGTGATCGACCGGGGCCAGATTCTCGCTGATGGCCCTAAGGCCGCTGTGATGGAAGCGTTGAAGAAGGGGCAGATCAGTGTTGCTTAAGTCAGGTTCCGGGCAATCCGGCGGCGGGATCATGCGCTACTTCCGTGGCACTTCTTCACTTGAAGGGCAGCCGTTGCCTGAAGTCGAGAAGGCCCTGGTCGACGACGCCCCACGCATCGTGCGGCTGACCATCTGGGCCGTGATTCTGTTTTTCGCGTTTCTGGTGGTGTGGGCCAACTACGCGGTTATCGACGAAGTCACCAAGGGCGAGGGCAAGGCAATTCCTTCGACCAAAGTGCAGAAGATCCAAAACCTTGAGGGCGGCATCGTTGCGCAGATTTACGTGCATGATGGCCAGATCGTCGAAACCGGCGCGCCGTTGATTCGTCTTGACGACACGCGCTTTGCTTCGAACGTCGGGGAGACGGAAGCGGACCGGGTGTCGATGGAATTACGCGTCGAGCGCCTCAGTGCAGAAGTGGATGCGCGGCCTCTGAACATCTCGGCCGACGCGCGCAAGACCGCACCGAATCAGGCGGCCAACGAAGAATCGCTTTACCTGAGCCGTCGCCAGCAACTGGCCGACGAACTGGGTGGTTTGCAGCAGCAGTTGATTCAGCGTCAGCAAGAGCTGCGCGAGTTCGCTTCTAAGCAAGAGCAGTACCGTAACAGCCTGAGTTTGTTGCGCCAGGAAATCGGTATGTCCGAGCCTTTGGTGAAGCAGGGCGCCGTGTCGCCGGTTGAAGTGCTGCGCCTGAAGCGCTCGGAAGTGGAAACACGCGGTCAGCTCGACGGCACCACGCTGGCCATTCCTCGCGCTCAGGCTGCGATCAACGAAGTGCAACGCAAGATCGATGAAACCCGCGGCAAATTCCGTAGCGATGCACTGACCCAATTGAACGAAGCACGCACCAACCTGAGCAAGGCGCAATCGACCGCCAAAGGACTGGAGGATAGGGTCAACCGGACAATGGTTACGTCCCCGGTGCGCGGTATCGTCAAGCAGATGCTGGTCAACACCGTGGGTGGCGTTATTCAGCCGGGCAGTGACATTGCTGAAATCGTCCCGCTGGATGACACGTTGCTGGTGGAGGCGCGGATTCGCCCGCAGGACATTGCGTTTCTGCACCCAGGGCAGGAAGCGATGATCAAGTTTTCGGCCTACGACTACACCATCTACGGCGGCCTCAAAGGCAAGCTTGAACAGATTGGTGCTGACACGATCCAGGACGAAGAAAAGAAGAACACGTTTTACGTGATCAAACTGCGCACCGACCGCAGCCACTTGGGGACTGATGAGCATCCGCTGTTGATCATCCCGGGGATGGTCGCCACGGTGGATATCATCACCGGCAAAAAAAGCGTCCTGAGCTACTTGCTCAAACCCGTCCTCAAAGCCCGCGCCGAGGCATTGCACGAGCGTTGATAGTTGGGGTTGGCGGCCGGAGTTACCTTCGGCTGCTCACTGAAAATCCCCTGGAGCTGACGAGCCCTGACGAGCCTTGGCGAGGCCGCGATGCCATGTGCCTGACACACCGCAATCGCGGCCTCGCGTTGGCTCGTCAACTCGCATTAAACATCAGATATGTCACTGATTTAAAAGGCCCCAGTATTTCGCTTCTGCCGCAGGCGTGGGAGCTCGGCTTGCCAGCGATGGACTGCGCAGCAGTCCTGAAATCAGATGCCCTAGTCGTTCCTGACACGCTGAGTTGTCAGGATTTGTTGCCGCTTTGCGGCAAATCGCAGGCAAACGGAACGCCGCCCGGCCAGCTCCCACGCCCTTCGGACAGAATCAAAAAAAGAAGCGCGTGCTGCCAATGTTTGCTGCGCGAAAGCGCGGCGTCTGGACGACGGGGAATCTCCTACAGAAGTTATTTGCAATAGCCTGTAAATCCTTCGCCCACGCGAATGAATTCGCGCCTACATATTGGTGTCCGACAGGCAGAAACGATGCCGCTTATGGAGCTGACGGGTTTACGAAGCTGCGATGCGGTTCACCTGACCCACCGCCATCGAGTCTAGAGACGTGTCGCTGCGCTCAGATGTCGAGACGCTCGCAAATAAACGTGGGGGGCGCTTGCTCGCGATGAGCACCATTCAGGTGCCGGGCATTTTTGTGTGTTGCACGTTATTGGCTGAGTGGTTGACGTGTAATCCCCACGCAAAGATCTCCACCGCTGAGCACAAATATTGCATAGTGACCGTCACGTAAGTCTTGAGGTGGAGAAACGACTCATTGTCGTTACCGATCTGAAAGAATTTCCTGTGATAATCGCGCGACGCCTTGTCGGCTTCTGATGAGCGACCTCGAGACAGCGGGTCCGGCCTGAAACTCTTTTGCAGTGAGAAGACAGCAATGCCCATGATTCCCCTGCTGATTTGCGACGACTCCAATATGGCGCGCAAGCAGCTGATAAGGGCTTTACCCGCCGATTGGGGCGTTTCAATCACCACGGCGACCAATGGTCGTGAAGGTCTTGCGGCTATTCGTGAGGGGCTGGGGCAGATTGTGCTGCTGGACCTGACCATGCCCGACATGGATGGCTATCAGACCTTGGCGGCGATACGTGCCGAAAGTCTCGACACCCGTGTCATCGTGGTCTCCGCAGACGTGCAGGAAGAGGCTGTGCGGCGAGTCCTGGAATTGGGCGCGCTGGCGTTTCTCAAAAAGCCAGCCGATCCGGTCCAGTTGCAGCAGACCCTTGAGCGGCTGGGGTTGTTGGGCGAACCAAGCCAGTCTGTTGCCACCCCGCCGCAAACCGCGCACGCCGCTATCAGTCTTCAGGACGCTTTACGCGAAACCGTCAACGTCGCCATGGGCCGGGCCGCAGCGTTGCTGGCGCGTGTGCTTGGCGTGTTCGTGCAACTGCCAGTGCCCAACGTCAACATGCTTGAGGTCGGTGAGCTGCATATGGCGCTGGCGGATGCGCAGAGCAGAGACCGGCTGACGGCGGTCTGTCAGGGCTACATCGGCGGCGGGATCGCAGGGGAGGCCTTGCTGCTGTTTCATGATTCCGAGATCGCCGACATGGCGCAGTTGATGAAACTCGACGCCCATGGCAGCGGGGGCGAAAGCTCGGACATGGAGATGCTGCTGGATTTGTCGTCGATCCTCATTGGCGCCTGTCTGAGTAGTATCGCCGAGCAATTGGACATCGCCTTCTCGCAAAGCCATCCGCAGGTCCTCGGCACTCAGGGCGGTATCGATGAACTGATCCGCATCAACGAGCAGCGCTGGAAGAAGACCCTCGCGGTGGAAATCAGCTACAGCCTGGAAGGCCACAACATTCATTTCGATTTGCTGATGTTGTTCACCGAGGATTCGGTAGAGCTGCTTTCGCGCAAACTCGCCTACTTGATGAGCTGATGTATGACTGATCGTATCGATATCAGAGAACTCCACTGGCTGCTGACCATCACGCAGAGCATCGACGTCGGCATTGTGGTGCTGGACCGGGAATATCGCGTGCAGGTCTGGAACACGTTCATGGAGAATCGCTCGGGCGTAGTGCCTTACGAGGCGGCCAACCGGTCGTTCTTCGAGCTGTTTCCCGAGGTCAATGCGCCGTGGTTCATGCGCAAGATCGATAACGTCGTTACCCTTGGCACACCTGCTTTCACCATCTGGGAGCAACGGCCTTATCTGGTGCGCTTCAAGAGCTACCAGCCGATCACCGGGCAAGAAGATTTCATGTATCAGAACACCACGATGTTTGCGCTGCGTTCCACCACCGGTGAGATCACGCATGTGTGTCTGGTGATCTACGACGTCACTGATGTGGCGACCAACCGTCTGCAGTTGCAGGCAGCGAATCAGCAATTGCAGAAGCTCTCCAGCACCGACGTGCTGACCGGGTTGTAAAACCGGGCGCACTGGTAAGAAGCACTACGCCTTGAGTACGCCCGGCACACTCGCTACGGCGCCGCGGCCGCGCTGGTGATGTTCGACATCGATCACTTCAAGCGGGTCAACGATACATTTGGTCATCAGTGCGGTGACCGTGTGATCCAGCGCGTCGCCGACATCATCCGTGAGCACATTCGCGACGCCGATATCGCAGGCCGATACGGTGGCGAGGCGTTTGCCATGCTGTTGCCTGACAGCGATAAACACGGTGGTGCGATGCTCGCCGAGCGTTTGCGCATCTCTGTTCAAGCGCTGGAAATCCAGCATGAGGGACAAACCGTGCGCTGCACTATCAGCTTCGGTGTGGCCGACCTGTACCTGCCGCTCGACGACCACAAAGCCCTGATCGAATCGGCTGATCAAGGGCTGTATGCATCGAAGAAAAACGGACGAAATCAAGTGTCCGTATACGAGCCGCTGTAACAGCCAATATGGCGGATTGCTGACGCGGCTCCGGCCCTGACAACGCGCCGAGGGCTGACGCTGACCCGGCCCTGAAACGTGCCGATCGCTGACGCTGACACGGCCCTGAAACGTGCCGTTGGCTGACGCTGATCCGGCCCTGAAACGTGCCGATGGCTGACGCTGGCTGACGCCGACTCTGTAGGAGCCAACTTGTTGGCGAGGCGTCGTCCGAGTTGAACCAGAACCGCCGCCTCGCGAATGAGTTCGCTCCTACAGGTTTTGGCGGGCATATATGTGATTCGCAGGACCGATCAAGCGCTGTACGCGTCGAATGAATTCGCGTCTACCGATGACGACCGCCGCACACCGCAGCGACCACGATCCCGTGGGAGGGAGCTTGCTCGCGGTGAGGTTGGCACCTTACCGACAGCCGACGCTATCGTGTAGGAGTTGACGAGCCCAGGCGGGGCCGCGATGCGATTTATCTGGCGCAGCGCATTCGCGGTCTCGCCAAGGCTCGCCTTACGCTTATAAGGCACAGCAGTCTGTTTTTACCCCTTCACGACAGCTCCGCAAAATCACTCAACACGTCATCACGCAGGGCGATGAATCGGGCGTCGCTGCGATTTCTCGGTCGGGGCAGATCGATGTCGACGACGCGGCGAACACGTCCTGGATTGGGCTGCATTACCACCACCCGGTCGCCTAGGTAAATCGCCTCATCAACGTCGTGCGTGACGTGCACCACGGTGATTTTTTCGTGCTGCCAGATGTGTTGCAACTCACGTTGCAGGCGCGTACGGGTCAAAGCGTCGAGCGCGCCGAACGGCTCATCCAGCAGCAACACGCTGGGCCGATTCACCAGTGCGCGGGCTATGGCCACGCGCTGCGCCATGCCACCGGAAATCTGGTGCGGGAACGACCCGGTAAAATCCTGCAGCCCCACCAGTTCAATGTGCTCGGTGACCGCCTCGCGTTTCTGCGCAGCGCTCAGGGGCGCATTCTTCAAGCCTACAGCGACGTTTTGCTCCACCGTCAGCCACGGGAACAACCGGTGATCCTGAAACACGATCCCGCGCTCAAGCCCGGTGCCACGAATGGGCGTTTCACCAAGCAGAATGCGGCCATCGTAATCTTCGTCCAGCCCCAGGATCAGCCGCAGCAGTGTGGATTTGCCGCAGCCGCTGGCGCCCACGATGGTGATGAATTCGCCTGGCTCGATGTCCAGGCGCACGTTATCCAGAACCTGTAGCTGCGCGCCATCGCCCGATGATGAGCTGAAGCGCTTGCTGATGTTTTCCAGCCGCAGCCCGTTTCTCTCTTGTAACTCGCCACTTAAAGAAGGGGTAGGCGCTGGGTTGAGTGCGTGGGGCATGTCTCGATCCTGTGGTGAGTGATGAGCGGGGCGGCACGCCACAAACATCCTCGCTGCCGTTTATCCGCCCATGTCTGAACGCTTGGGCCCGGTTGGTACGGCTCAGATCCTAAAGATATGAAGGGCAGATCCGACAATCACCTTTTCTTCTATGGGTAGAACTTTCTGAAGACTCAGTTCGTGAACCGGCGTGTGTGTTGCGTCGAGTCGGCTGAGCGGTTGACTGTAGGTGCGAATTCATTCGCGTGAACACAGGCCCGACATGTGCGAGCTGACGGGCCAGGGCGGGGCCGCGATGCGGTCTGTCAGACAAACAAAACCGCCCGGCAAGGGGCGGGTTTTGTGAAGGCGAAAGCGCTGGCGATTACAGCACCAGGTTAGGCAGCCACAGCGAAATGGCGGGGATGTAGGTCACGGCCATCAGTACGGCTAACAGCGCGACATAGAACGGCAGCAGTGCCTTTACAGTGGCTTCGATGGTCACTTTGCCGACCGCAGCGCCGACAAATAGCACCGCGCCCACCGGTGGCGTGATCAATCCGATGCCCAGGTTCACCAGCATGATCATGCCGAAATGCACCGGATCGACGCCGATGCCGATGATCACAGGAAGCAGGATCGGCGTCAGAATCAGGATCAATGGCGCCATGTCCATCACCGTGCCCAGCAGCAGCAACATCACGTTGATGCACATTAGGATCACGTAGCGATTGTCCGACAGTGTCAGGAACGCGGTGGTGATCTTCATCGGGATTTCCATCAGCGTCAGGATGTAACCGAAGCTGGCAGCGAAACCGATCAGGATCATCACGATGGAAATGGTGCGCACCGCCCGATGCATCAGCTTGGGCAGATCGCGCCACTTGTAGTCGCGGTAGATGAACATCGTCACGAAAAACGACCACAGCACCGCAATTGCGGCGGACTCGGTGGCGGTGAATATCCCGGACAGAATCCCGCCGAGGATGATCACCATCGCCATCAACCCCCACAGCGCTTCGCCCGCGATTTTCAGCGCCTGGCGCAGCGGAATCACCTCACCTTTTGGGTAGTTGCGACGACGCGCGAAGATCATGCACAGGCCCATCATCACTGCGCTGAGCAGCAAGCCCGGCATGATCCCGGCCATGAACAGCGACGCAATCGATACAGTGCCCCCGGCTGCCAGCGAATACAGCACCGAGTTATGGCTGGGCGGGGTCAGCAGCGCCTGCACCGAGCCGCTCACGGTGACTGCAGTCGAAAAATCCCGTGGATAACCGTTGCGTTCCATTTCCGGGATCAGCACCGAGCCGACTGAGGCGGTGTCCGCCACCGAGGAGCCCGAGATCGCGCCGAAGAAGGTCGATGCCACGATGTTCACCAACGACAAGCCACCGCGGACAAACCCAACCAGCACCCCCGCGAACGCTACCAGCCTGCGAGACATGCCACCTTCAGCCATGATCGCGCCCGCCAGCACGAAGAACGGAATTGCCAGCAGCGAGAATTTGTTGACGCCCCCCGCCACTTGAATCATCAGCGCATCGAACGGAATGTCGATCCACCACGCGCCGACCAAGGCCGACAAGCCGAGCGCGTAGGCCACCGGCATGCCCAGCAGGATCAGCGCGATAAAACTGCCCAACAGAATGAATGCGTCCATTTATGCCGCTCCTTCGCTTTCTTCGAGCACGTCGAAGCGCACCACGCGGCGGTGGCTTTGATCGCCCAGCAACAGCTTTTCCAGCACGAAGATCAGCGTCAGCACGCCGCCAATCGGAATAGGCAGATAAGAAATGCCCACCCGCAACCCAGGCATTTCCCCGAGGAACTGATTCCAGGTGTTGAAGCTGAGCTTGAAACCTTTGGTGATCATGAACAGGCACACCACGGCCATCAGCACCTGCACCAGCACCGCTGCCAATGTGCGTACGGGGGCGGGCATGCGCTCGACCGCCATCGCCACCGCCATGTGTGCGCCGGCCCGGTAACTGGCGGCGGCGCCAAAGAAGGTAAACACCACCATCAGCAGGATCGAGGTGGGTTCCGGCCAGCTTGATCCGCTGCCCAGTACGTAGCGTGTAAAAATGCCCCACGGGATGATCAGGGTCATGGTCAGCACGGACAGCCCGGCGATGCCGATGCAGAGCTGGTAGATCCTGTCGTTGATGCGCAACAGCGTATTTTTCATGGGAATCACCACGCCGACGGCGATGAGCAGGCCAGGCCTGTCACCGCAGTCTTATCAGACAGAGAAGGGCTTACTGAACGGCTTCGATACGGCTGATCAGGTCTTTGTACGGCGCTCCGTACTTGTCGCGCACTGGCTGGGTGGCGTCAAAAAACGCCTTCTTCTGCGCAGGGCTGAGGGTGATGAATTCCACGCCGGCGGCCTTGAGTGTGGTCTCGGCTTCGGCTGACTTTTTGTCCCACAGCACGCGCTCTTCCATCTGTGCTTCACGTGCCAGGGTCTGCACCAGTTTCTGTTGGTCGGCGCTGAGCTTTTTCCAGGTGATTTTCGACATCACCACCGGTTCCGGCAGGATCAGGTGCTCGGTCAGGGTGTAGAACTTGGCGCTCTGGTAGTGGTTGTGTTCGAGGAGGGTGGGCGGGTTGTTTTCGGCGCCATCGATTACGCCGGTTTGCAGGGCGCTGAAGATTTCGCCGGTGGCCATGGCGATGCCGTTGCCGCCCATGTCGTTGATGGTGTCGATAAACACCGGGTTGCCTTGCACGCGGATCTTCATGCCTTTGAGGTCGGCGATGTCGCGGACCGGCTTCTTGGTGTACAGGTTGCGCGTGCCGCCATCCATCCACGCCAGCGCGACCAGATTGAATTCGGAGTTGGTGATTTTATCGAGGATTTCCTGGCCGATTTCGCCGTCGATGATCTTGCGCATGTGGGCCTGATCACGGAACACGAAGGGCAGGTTGAACACGTTCACGTCTGGAACCACGGGGCCAACGATACCGAGGCTGACGCGGGTCATCTGCACGGCGTTGGTCTGAACTTGCTCGACCACTTCTTTCTCGGAGCCGAGCACGCCGCCGGCAAACATCTTGAAGGTGATCTCGCCTTTGCTTTGTTCTTCAAGCTTCTTGCCCATCTGCTGTTCGGCCACCACGGGCGGATAACCCGCTGGATGGACCTCGGCGAACTTGATCTTGATTTCAGCCTGGGCCATGCCCGAGAGACCAAAGGCCAGCGGAAGTGCGACGGCGAGCAACGTGCGTTTGAAGTCCATGGATATCTCCAGTGTTGTTATTTTTTTAGGTGCAAGGTGACGCTGTGTGATGAGGGTGCAGAGGGTGGTTCAGCCCTTGAAAGACGGTTCTTCGAGCCCTTTGACGCCAGGCTGCAAAGCGAAAACGCCACCGGCCAGCGGTTGATCGCTGATGTCGCCGCCCGGGCGGATCGAGGTGACGAAGAGGGTGTCCAGGTCTTTGCCGCCGAACGCGCACATGGCCGGTTTCTTGACCGGTACGGCGAGAGAGCGGTCCAGCTTGCCCGCCGGGGTAAAGCGATGGATCAGGCCGGCGTCGTTGCCGCAGATCCAGTAACAGCCGTCGGCGTCTACCGCACCGCCATCGGGGCGGCCAGGGAACTGGTTCATGTCCACGAATACTCGGCGATTGCTGGGTGTGCCGGTGTCGATGTCGTAATCGAACGCCCAGATTTTCTGAACGGTCGGGTGGGAATCCGAGAGGTACATGATCGTGCCGTCGGGGCTGAAACCCAGGCCGTTGGGGACGATGAAGTCCGTCAGTTGCGGCGTCAGAGGAGTGGTCTGCCCGGCGTCGTAGCGGTACATCGCGCCGACCACCGCGTTGGCGGCCATGTCCATGAACATGGTGCCCGCCCAGAAACGCCCTTGCCGGTCGCATCGGCCGTCGTTGAAGCGCATGCCGTCGCGGGCATGTTCGACATCGATCAACAGGCTTGCAGCGAGCGTTCCATCTGCATTGGGATGCACACGAAACAAGCCGGTCTGCATCCCGGCGATCCAGCTGCCATCGCCGTATCGGGCAATGCAGGCGATCATTTGCGGCGCCTCCCAAGTGAGCGTCAGGTTGTCCAGCGGGCTCCAGCGGTGCAGGCGTTGGGCTGGAATATCGACCCAGTAAAGCGCCTGCTCCTCAGGGCGCCACACCGGGCTTTCACCGGTGGCATTGCGCGCGTCGACTATCAGTTGAGCTGGCATGGCAATCATTCCGTGATTGTGGTCTGGCCGGCATTTTCAGCCGGTGCTGGCTAGTCGGGATGTTGCAGGGTCAGTCGTCGCCGAACGGTCCTGCTTCCACAAACGCACCGCCCTGATAAACCATCGTCGGGTCGTTGGCTGCCGGCATTGGCTGCGCCTCGACTTGCGCACGAAAACCTTCGGAAGTGTCCTTCGGCGAGTAGCCCAAATAGCTGGCGAGGCGGTTGTCCCACCAGAGATCGCGATTGTCGGAAGCCCCGTAAACCACGGTGTGTCCGACGTTCGGCGCGGTCAGCCCGCGATAGATCAACTGCGTGAGGTCGTCGTAGCTGAGCCAGGTGCTCATCATTCGACGGTTTTGCGGTTCCGGGAATGAGGAGCCGATGCGGATGCTGACGGTTTCGATGCCGTAGCGATCAAAGTAGAAGCTGGCCATGTCTTCGCCATAGGACTTGGACAGCCCGTAGTAACTGTCGGGGCGTTTGGCCGCGCTGGCGTCGATTTTTTCATCCTGGCGATAGAAGCCGATGACATGGTTGGAGCTGGCGAAGATCACCCGCTTCACACCGTGCCTGCGCGCCGCTTCGTAAATGTGGAAAGTACCGCTGATGTTGGCGCCGAGAATTTCTTCGAACGGGCGCTCAACCGACACACCGCCGAAATGCACGATGGCGTCGACGCCTTCGACCAGTTGGTGAACGGCGGCCTTGTCGGACAGATCGCAGGTCTGGATTTCTTCGTGGCTGCCCGTGGCGGGGGCCATTTCCGATATATCGGACAGACGGAGAATATGGGTGTAGGGGCGCAGGGTTTCGCGCAAGACTTTGCCCAAACCACCTGCGGCGCCGGTGAGCAGCAGCCGATTGAAGGGAGTCTGGGCAGGCGTGGTATTGGTCATGAGGAGCCCTGATTCAGGTGTTGTTGTTATGTGGTGTCATCTGTCGTCGTATGACATGCGCGGAATTATCGGCAGGCCTGGCAAAATTTGTCAACGGGACCAAAGTACAAGACCGGCCGTTTTCAGATTGCGCGTGTCGAAAGAGGCCAAGGCGCTACAGCAGTGAGATCGGATAGCTGATGAACAGCCGGTTTTCGTCGAACTCATTGGTGCTGAAGTCTCGACGAATGCTCGAATTGCGCCACCTGACGTTCAGGGTTTTGAACGCGCCGCTCTGCACGGTATAGGCCAGTTCCGATTCCCGTCCCCATTCCTTGCCGTCGGTGATCGCGCCGGTGTGCACGTTGTCGCCGCTGATGTAGCGGTTCATCAGGGTCAGGCCGGGCACACCCAGGACGGCAAAATCCAGGTCGTGACGCAGTTGCCACGAGCGCTCTTTTGCGTTGTCGTAGCTGGCGTTGTAGCTGTCGTTGGCGAGAGTGCCACCGCTGGTGCCATTGACACGGAACCAGCCGTTATCGCCGCTGACCTTTTGCAGCCCGACGTAAAAAGTGTTGCCCAGATACTTGGCCGAAAGCAGCGCGTAGGCGGTCTTGTTGTCGAGGTCGCCCGCCAGTTTGCTGCCGTCTTCTTCGCCCCAGAAATAACCGAGGTTGGCAGCCAGCGTGACATCGCCAATGGGCTGGGCGTGTATGACATTGATGAACTTCTGGTTGTAGATGTCTTCGAGTTGCGCGTACCACACGCCGACTTGCGTGCGTTTCTCGTTGAACTGGTATTCACCGCCACCGAAGTTGAAGCGGTCCGAGGTAAACGCACCGCGACCGTTGAGCGACATGTCTTCCATGCTCGCATCGTTGCGCGGGCTGTTGCCGCGAAACTGACCGCCGTAGAGGCTCAAACCCGAGAACTCTCGGGAGGTGACCTGGCCTCCGCGAAAGGTCTGTGGCAAAGAGCGGCCATCGTCCGAGCGCAGGATGGGCAACACGGGCATCCATTCACCGACTTTCAGTTCGGTCTTGGAAATGCGCGCCTTGCCGGCTACACCAAAGCGGCCGAAGTTATCGGCGGGCCGGCCGTCATCGTGGATCGGCAACAACTGCGTTCCCCCCGTGCCTTTGCCGCCGTCGAGCTTCTGCGAATACAGCCCCAGCACGTCCACACCGAAGCCGACAGTGCCCTGAGTGAAGCCGGATTTAACGTCGAGAATGAAGTTCTGCGTCCACTCTTCGGCCTTGCCTTGCGGTGCCGCAGCGTTCGGGTAGTCGGGGTTGGTGAAGTTGCGATTGAAGTACGCGTTGCGCAGGTTGAGCGACGCTTTGGTGTCTTCGACAAAGCCTTCGGCCTGACCCAATACGGGAAGCGCGAGAGCGGCGCTGGCGGTGCTCCAGAGGACAAGTGTGCGGGTGTTGAAGGTTGCCATGATGGTTGTTCTCCCTTTTCTCGACATGACGATCCCTGCGCCCATCATCAATGATCGGCATTTGCTGGCGGGACCGGTGATTCCCCTGTCCCGCGCTCTGGACCGAGCAGCAGGCATTGGCGAAGTGGTGCTGACGGGCTTGCCGTCAGAGCATTCGGTGAGGGATCAGAAGTGGAGTCGAGCGCTGACGCAACGCAGTGGCGGTCAGGGGGAATCGGGAATAGTGCGAGGCGTGTTTTGAGCGCAACACGGGTGCATTGACGGCGTTCGTCATGGTGCGAGTACCTTTTTTATTGTTGTTATGCCGTTATACGTTGTCGTACAACGTGCAGGATTATTGGCAGCATTTCCTTGGCTGTCAACGCGAACCTCTCATTTAAATTGACGTAGGCTTTTCAACCGTCTTGAAGACCTTGCCGGTGACCATCAATGCCGGTCTTCCGTGAGTGCATTTGTGCTGAAGGAAGCCAGTTGCCAAGCTCAATGTTTTCTGATAATTTCGAAAATGTTAACGATGACATTTTCGCCTTAAAAATAAAAACAACGGGATTTTCGCTATGACAACTCGCGCCAAAAAAGGCTTATCAACGGTCGTGTGCTCCCTCGCTTTAGCCATCGCGTGCGGCAGTGCCGTCACTGCTCAGGCCGCTGATGCAGCCAAGACAGGCCCGATGAAAATCGGTGCTTCGTTCCAGGAAATCAACAACCCCTATTTCGTGACCATGAAGGCCGCCCTTGAGGACGCCACCAAAAGCATTGGTGCCGAACTGCTGGTCACCGACGCCCGTCACGACGTCTCCAAGCAGCTCAGTGATATCGAAGACATGCTGCAAAAGGGCATCGATATTCTGATCATCAACCCGACTGATTCAGTAGGTGTGCAGTCCGCCGTAAAACAGGCGCATGACAAAGGCGTGGTCGTTGTCGCGGTAGACGCACAGGCTGACGGCCCGCTGGATTCCTTCGTCGGCTCGAAAAACTACGACGCAGGCGTTCAGGCGTGTGAATACCTGGCCAAGAACATCGGCGGTAAAGGCGATGTAGGGATCCTCGACGGCATCGCTGTGGTGCCAATCCTTGAGCGCGTTCGCGGTTGCAAGGACGCGCTGGCCAAGCACCCCGAAATCAAGATCGTCAGCATTCAGAACGGCAAGCAGGAACGTGATCAGGCGCTCAGCGTGACTGAAAACATGCTGCAGGCGCAGCCCAACCTCAAAGGGCTGTTCAGCGTCAACGACAACGGATCGCTAGGCGCGTTGGCTGCCATCGAGTCCAGCGGCATGGACGTCAAGCTGACCAGCGTCGATGGCGCGCCGGAAGCCATCAAGGAAATCCAGAAACCGGGCAGCAAGTTCATCGCCACTTCCGCCCAGTACCCGCGCGATCAGGTGCGGCTGGCGCTCGGTATCGCATTGGCCAAGAAGTGGGGCTCGCAAGTGCCCAAGGCTATCCCCGTCGATATCTTGCTGGTGGATCAGGCCAAGGCCAAAACCTTCTCCTGGTGACACGCCTGTGAGCCTCCGTCGAGCAGCTATTCTGCTTGACGGGGGTTCACCGACCGAGCGATTTCTGGTTTGACGAGGTGCGCATGAGCAGCCTTCTGCAATTGGAAAACATCTGTAAAAGCTATCCCGGCGTGCACGCACTCAAGTCGATCAACCTGCAGGTCGAGCGTGGCGAGATTCATGCGTTGCTGGGTGAAAACGGTGCGGGCAAATCGACCCTCATGAAGATCCTCGCAGGCGTCGAACATCAGGATCAGGGCAGCATTCTGATCGATGGCGCCGTGCAGCATTTTGCGACCTACAACGAAGCCATCGCGGCTGGCATCGGCATCGTGTTTCAGGAATTCAGCCTGATCCCGTACCTCAATGCAGTGGAAAATATTTTCCTCGGTCACGAGATCGTCAACGGCTTCGGCCTGCTGCGCAAAAACGAGATGCGCGAAAAAGCAATCGCGCTGTTTGATCGCCTGGGCGTGAGTATCAACCTGGACTGTTCGGTGCAGCATTTGAGCGTCGCCGAGCAGCAGTTTGTGGAGATCGCCAAGGCCCTGGCCCTCGAAGCGCGCTTGCTGATCCTCGATGAACCCACTGCCACGCTTACACCGTCCGAAGCCGAGCTGTTGTTCGACATCATGCGCGAGCTGAAAAGCCAGGGCGTGGCGGTGATCTTTATCTCGCACCATCTGGAAGAAATCTTCCAGGTGTGCGACCGCATCAGTGTGTTGCGCGATGGCAGCAATGTCGGCGCGCTGACGGTGGCTGACAGCGACATCGACACCTTGGTCGAAATGATGGTCGGGCGGCGTCTGGAAGCCAGCTTTCCGCCCAAAACTTCCACCGCCGTCAGTGAAGTGCTGCTGGAGGTGCGCGACATTCAGCTGACAAAAAACGGCCCGCACAACAGCTTCAAATTGCACAAGGGCGAGATTCTTGGTTTTGCCGGGCTGGTGGGCTCGGGGCGCACGGAGCTGGCGCTTGGCGTCATCGGCGCATTGTCGGTGGTCAGCAAGGACGTCTTGCTGCGCGGGCAGCCGGTCAGTCTGAGCGACCCTGCTGACGCACTCGCCAATGGCATCGGCCTGTTGCCCGAGAGCCGCAAAAGCGAAGGGCTGATTGTGGATTTCAGCATTCGCGAGAACATTTCCCTGAACAACCTCGGCAAGTACGAAGGCCACAGCCATCTGCTGGACCGGCGCAAGGAAAACGACACCACCGCTGACTTGATGAAGCAGCTGTCGATCAAGGCGCCGACCTGCGAAAGCCGGGTGCTGAACCTCAGCGGTGGCAACCAGCAGAAGGTGGTGATCGCACGCTGGATCAATCACCACTGCGACATTCTGATTTTCGACGAACCGACCCGAGGCATCGACGTTGGTGCCAAGGCCGAAATCTATACCCTGATGCGCAAACTCACTGAGCAAGGCTTCGCGATCATCATGATCTCCTCGGAATTGCCGGAAATCATCGGCATGTGCGATCGCGTGGCGGTGTTTCACAAGGGCGCAATCGTCAACGTGCTGGAGACATCGAACATCAACCCGCAAGAGGTGATGCGCCATGCCACCGGGAGTCTGAACAGTGAATACGTCCATTAAAACCATGAACACTCAACCCGGCCGGATGAAACTCAACTTCGCCCAACTGATCCGCTCGCCGGCGTTTTATCCGTTTGTCGGGCTGTTGGTGGTGACGGTCTTCATGATCTTCGCCAGCGACAAATTCCTGACCGGCGCGAACCTGGAGAACATTGCCCGGCAGGTGTCGATCAACGCGATCATCGCGGTCGGCATGACCTGCGTGATTCTCACAGGTGGCATCGATTTGTCGGTCGGGCCGGTGATGGCGTTATCCGGCACCTTGACCACCGGTTTGATGGTTGCGGGCGTTCCACCACCGATTGCGATCCTCATCGGTTTGCTGATTGGCGTGGGTTTTGGCGTTGGCAACGGGATCTTCGTGGCGTACCTGAAAATGCCGCCGATCATTGTCACCCTCGCGACCATGGGCATCGCGCGGGGGCTGGGCTTGATGTACACCGATGGCTACCCGATTTCCGGCATGCCCGACTGGTTCTCCTGGTTCGGTCGCGGAACGCTGTTCGGGATTCAGGTGCCGATCCTGATCATGCTGGCGACGTACTTCGTGGCCTGGGTGCTGCTGCAACACACCCGCATCGGGCGTTACGTGTACGCCATTGGCGGCAACGAGGAAGCGGTGCGTCTGTCAGGCGTCCGGGCGTCACGATTCAAGCTGCTGGTGTATTCGATCAGCGGCCTGACCGCTGCGATTGCCGGGCTGGTGCTGTCGTCCCGACTGATGAGCGGACAGCCCAATGCCGGCGTCGGTTTTGAGCTGGACGCCATTGCAGCCGTGGTGCTTGGCGGCGCCTCGATTGCCGGTGGTCGCGGCGTGATTGTCGGAACGTTGGTGGGTGCCATGCTTTTAGGTGTGCTCAACAACGGATTGAACATGCTCGGCGTCTCGCCCTATGTGCAGAGCGTGATCAAGGGCGGGATTATTTTGCTGGCGATTTTCATCAGCCGGCAGCGGCATAAGTAGGGATGGAACAACACCTTGTAGGCGCGCGCTTGCCCGCGATTTGGTTTTTCAGACGCCATCGTATCGTCTGGTCGATTGCATCGCGGGCAAGCGCGCTCGTACAGCTCATCTAAAGAACTTCACACAGGTAACCAGTCATGGAACAAAACACACAAAACACCATGCAAGCCGTCGTCTGCCATGCGCCCAAAGATTACCGTCTGGAGCGTGTCGGCATGCCTCAGGCCCGGGCCAATGAGCTGGTGATCCGCATCGGCGCCTGCGGCATCTGCGCCAGCGATTGCAAATGCCACTCCGGCGCGGCGATGTTCTGGGGCGGCGAGAGCCCGTGGGTGAAGGCCCCGGTCATTCCCGGTCACGAGTTTTTCGGTTACGTGGAACAACTGGGTGAGGGCGCAGAGGAACACTTCGGCGTGAAGGTTGGCGACAAGGTGATCGCCGAGCAGATCGTGCCGTGCGAGAAGTGCAAGTTCTGCAAAACCGGCAAGTACTGGATGTGCGAAGTGCACAACATTTTCGGCTTCCAGAAAGACGTCGCTGAAGGCGGCATGGCGCAGTTCATGCGTATTCCCAAGACCGCCATCGTGCACAAGATCCCGGAATCCGTTTCACTGGAAGACTCGGCGCTGATCGAGCCGATGGCGTGCTCCATTCATACCGTCAACCGTGGCGACGTGCAGCTCGACGACGTGCTGGTGATTGCGGGTGCCGGGACGTTGGGGCTGTGCATGGTGCAAGTCGCGGCCCTGAAAACGCCGAAAAAACTGGTGGTCATCGACATGGTCGACGAGCGTCTGGAGCTGGCGAAGAAATACGGCGCTGACGTGGTGATCAACCCAAGCCGCGACGACGCCAAGGCAATCATCAACGGCCTGACCGATGGCTACGGCTGTGACGTTTACATCGAAACCACTGGCGTACCGATCGGCGTTACCCAAGGGCTGGACCTGATTCGCAAGCTGGGACGTTTTGTGGAGTTCAGTGTGTTCGGGGCAGAAACCAGTGCCGACTGGTCGATCATTGGCGACCGCAAAGAACTCGACGTGCGCGGCGCGCATCTGGGGCCGTATTGCTATCCGGTGGCCATCGACCTGTTCGAACGCGGCCTTGTCACCTCCAAAGGCATCGTTACCCACGACTTCGGCCTGGACGACTACGCCGAAGCCTTCGCGCTGGCGGACTCGACCAAGTCGATCAAAGTGCTGCTAAAACCGGTCATAGGCTAACCCCGAACCCTGTAGGAGCTGCCCAGGTACGAAAGCTCCGGGGTCGTGGGCGACCGATGCGGATTGTCAGACAAACCGCATCGCGACCGTCGTTACTTCCGATTGCGCCTACAGGTGACCGCGTATGGCCTTTCGCGAATGAATTCGCTCCTACAGCTTTGACGCGTTCTCTGTAGGAGCGAACGTGTTCGCGAGAGGCCCTTGCGCCGTATACGTCTTCAGGACAAACCCTATAACAAGAGAGACCACTCAGATGGACTACGTCATCGGCGTCGACATCGGCACCCAGAGTACCAAAGCCCTATTGGTAGACGCCGAGGGACGCATCGTCGCTCAGCACAGCCACAGCTATAAAGTCGACACGCCCAAACCGCGATGGGCCGAGCAGTGGCCGCAGGTTTGGCTGGACGCGGTGGAAGTCTGCATCGCCGGGTGCATGCGCAAAGCCGGCGTAGCCAAAGACAGCGTCAAATCCCTCTGCGTCAGCAGCTTGTATGGCGGTTCGGGGATTGCCGTCGACGCGCAGATCAAACCGCTTTATCCGTGCCTGATCTGGATGGATCGGCGAGCGGGGGAGCAAGTGGAATGGGTCAACCAGCACGTTGATCTTGAGCGCCTTTACGACATCACCGGCAACTCGGTGGACAGCTATTACGGCTTCACCAAAATGCTATGGCTCAAAGACAAACAGCCGCGAATCTGGGAGCAGACTCGCTATCTGCTGCCGCCCAACAGCTACATCAACTATTGCCTGACAGGCGAAGTGGCGGTGGATCACAGCTCGGCGGGCAACATCGGCGGCGTGTATGACGTCGCCAAGCGACAGTGGTCGCCTGAGATGCTCGATGCGTTGGGAATCCCGTTGTCGATGATGCCCGAGCGCCTTGTGCATTCAGGCGATGTGGTGGGCGGCCTGCTTGAAGCGTGGGCCGACAGGCTGGGGCTTCAGGCCGGTATCCCTTTACTTGGCGGCGGTGTCGATGCGGCCATGGCGACGTTCGCGGCAGGCGTCACCGAGGCGGGCAACCATGTGGCAATGATCGGCACCAGCATGTGCTGGGGGTATTTGAATCAGCACGTGGACGCGCGTCACGGTCTGGTCAGCTTCCCGCATGTGTTCAACGGCGCCGAAGACCTCTACATCTTCGGCGGCGCGATCACGGCCGGCGCATCGGTGAGCTGGTTTCGCGAGCAGTTTTGCCAAGGCGAAGAGCAGCAGTCACGCGAGACGGGTGAGGACAGCCACGTCATTCTCGAACGCGCCGCCAACAAGATTCCGGCGGGCAGCGATGGCCTGCTGTTCTTGCCCTACCTGATGGGCGAGCGCAGCCCGGTGTGGGATGCCAAGGCCAGCGGCAGTTTTGTCGGGCTGAACCTGTATCACACCCGCACCCATCTTTATCGCGCGGTGCTTGAGGGCGTGACCTTCGCTCTGCGCCACAACATCGAAGCGGGTACGCGTGGCGCGCAGTCGCTTGATCCACGCTTGATTGTGGTGGGCGGCGCGAGTCATTCGGACTTGTGGATGCAGATCATCGCCGACGTCACGGGCTACCCCGTCTATACCATCGTTCAAGAGGTGGAGGCCGCACTGGGCGCCGCATTGCTGGCGGCGCAGGCGGTCGGTCTGGTAGACGAAGCGCAGGTGCGAAAAGGCTGGGTGGAACTCGAAAAGCGCGCAGAGCCGCAGGCCGCGAACGTAGAACTGTACTCGCGCATGTTTGCCGATTACGTGGCGCTGTATCCCGCGCTTAAACCGATCATGCATCGCCTGCAAGGAGCGTCATCTTGAGTAATGCTGCATTCGATTTCAGCGGCCAGCGAATGCTGGTCACGGGCGCCAGCAGCGGGATTGGCTGGGAAGTGACTCAGCATCTGTTACGCAGCGGGGCCGAGGTTTACGCCATGGGCCGTGATGTTGCGGCGCTGGAAACACTCGCAGCGCAGGGCTGCACGGTGCTGCGAGTGGACATGGCCGATAACGCCCAGCTTGCAGCCGCGTTGCAGGCGTTACCGGTGATGCACGGGCTGGTCAACTGCGCCGGGGTTTCGGTGCTGGAGGCGGCGACCGAGGTCAGCGCACAGGCGTTTGATCACGTCATGTCGGTCAACGTGCGAGCGGCGGCGCTGGTGGCGGGCGCAGTCGCCCGGTCAATGATCGAAGCGAACGTCGCGGGCAGCATCGTCAACGTGTCGAGCCAGGCCTCGTTGGTGGCGCTGGACGACCATTTGAGTTACTGCGCATCCAAGGGCGCGATGGACGCCATGACTCGCGTGCAGTGTGCGGAGTGGGGCAGGTTCGGGATTCGGGTCAACAGCGTGAACCCGACCGTAACCCTGACGCCAATGGCGATCATGGCCTGGAGCGAGCCGAGCAAACGTGACCCGGCACTGGCGGCCATTCCACTTGGGCGTTTTGCTGAAACAGCGGAAGTCGCCGCGCCGATCCTGTTCCTGTTGAGCACCGCAGCGTCGATGATCAGCGGTGTGTCACTGCCGATTGATGGCGGCTACACCAGCCGTTAACGCTAAGTTGCCCGCAGATCGGAGCTCCTTTACACAACGCCCATCCGCCGTTTCGCGCGGTGGACCGACGCATTGCGCACGGCCCAGCGTAGCACTGGCGCGCTGCGGTTGACCCCGGCGCGGATCATCGTGCGGGCAAGATCGGTCTGCTGAATATCCAGCATCGTGCTCGCCCAACCCGGCAGCAAATCGACGCTGGCCTGCATCATCAAACTGCCCACAGGCTTTGCCAGACGACTCGGCGCGGGAGCACCCTTGAGCACCCGCAGCACTTCACGAGTGCGCTCACTGCATTCGAGCTGTGAACGCATGCTTCGTGAATAGTCGTCAATAGCGCTTTGTGAAGTCGGCACGTCTGTAGCGCCGAGCCTTTGGGCCACAATCGCCGTTTCGGCGTAATACCGGTCTTTGTCTGCGGACGAAATCGACGGGTCCAGGTAGCGCTGATGGGCACTCATGAAGCTGCTGACTTCCGTGACATGCACCCACGTGAGCAATTCCGGATCGCTGGCAGCGTAGGTGCTGCCATCCGGCGCGATCCCGGTAACGTGCGAGTGAATACCGCGCACTTTATCGATCAGCCAGTTGGCGTCGCGGGTCGAGCCGAAGGTGGTGCCGGAGATGAACTGCCCGGTCCTGCGCAGACGCCCGAGCATGTCCTCGCGAAAATTGGAATGATCCCAGACGCCTGCCAGCACTCGAGGGTGAAGCATTTGCAGCATCAACGCGCATACGCCACCGATCAACATGCTTGGAAAATCCCCATGTACCCGCCAGCACACGGCGTCAGGACCGAACAGTCCGGGGTCGCCCTTTGGGTTCTCCATGTCCAGTTGGCCCAAGGACAGACCGGTCATGCTCATGACTTGAGTTTCAATGCGTGTGCGGATGAATTCCATGGGCGCCTATCGTATGGGGCGGATCAGTTTGACGCACTTCGTTGCAGGCGCGCTCTTACCATTCAGGTGGCCGTTTCGGCTCATTGATTCAGGCGTTTCTCGATCAGGCCCTCGACGACGCTCGAGTCCGCCAGCGTCGAAATGTCGCCGAGGCTGTCCAGTTCGTTGCAGGCGATCTTGCGCAGGATGCGGCGCATGATTTTGCCCGAGCGAGTCTTCGGCAGCGCAGGCGCCCATTGAATCAGCTCAGGCCTGGCAAAGCTGCCAATCTCTTTACTGACGTGCGCGAGCAGCTCTTTTTTCAAGTCGTTGCTCGGCTCCACGCCGTCCATCACCGTGACGAACGCATAGATGCCCATGCCCTTTACATCGTGCGGGTAACCCACCACCGCGGCTTCGGCAATGCTGCCGTGCAGCACGAGTGCGCTTTCCACCTCCGCAGTGCCAATCCTGTGACCGGACACGTTGATCACGTCGTCCACGCGACCGGTGATCCAGTAATGACCATCCTCATCGCGCCTTGCTCCATCCCCCGTGAAGTAATAACCAGGGTAGGGCGCAAAGTAGGTATCGAACATGCGCTTCGGGTCGCCATACACGCTACGTATCTGCCCCGGCCAGCAGGCCTTTATCGCCAGCAGGCCGCTGTTCGCGCCGTCGAGCTCGTTGCCTTTTTCGTCCAGCAAGACCGGTTGCACGCCAAACATGGGCTGCGTCGCGCAACCGGGTTTCAAAGGGTTGGTGCTCAACAGGGGCGTCAGCATGATGCCGCCGGTTTCGGTCTGCCACCATGTATCGACAATGGGGCAGCGTTCTTTACCTACGTGATGGAAATACCATTCCCACGCTTCGGGGTTAATCGGCTCACCCGCTGTGGCTAGCAATCGCAGGCTTTCACGCGATGTGTTCTGCAACGGCTTTAGCCCTTCACGCATCAGTGCGCGCAATACAGTGGGCGCCGTGTAGAAAATATTGACGCGGTGCTTGTCGATCACTTTCCAGAACCGTGAGCTGTCCGGATAGTTGGGCACCCCTTCGAAGATCAGTGTCGTGGCACCGTTGGCCAAGGGGCCGTAGACGATGTAACTGTGCCCCGTGACCCAGCCCACATCGGCGGTGCACCAGAAAACCTCGCCATCGCGATAATCGAACACGTATTGATGCGTCATGGCAGCCTGCAGCAGATAACCGCCGGTGGTGTGAAGCACGCCTTTGGGTTTGCCAGTGCTGCCCGAGGTATAGAGGATGAACAGCGGATCTTCGGCGTCCATCGGCTCTGGCGGACAATCGTCACTGATGCCGTGCCGCGCTTCGTGGTACCAGATATCGCGGCCTTCGACCCAATCGACCTCACCTTGCGTGCGCTGCACGACAAGCACCGTACTGACGTCAGGGCAGCCCACCAGCGCCTTGTCGACGTTCTGCTTGAGCGGCACATACTTACCGCCACGTACGCCTTCATCGGCGGTGATCACGGTGCGACAGTCCGCATCGAGAATGCGATCTCGCAATGCATCCGGTGAAAACCCGCCGAATACCACCGAATGCACAGCACCTATGCGTGCACACGCGAGCATCGCGTAAGCAGCCTCTGGCACCATCGGCATGTAGATGCACACACGATCACCCTTTTTCACGCCTCGGCCTTTAAGCACGTTGGCGAGGCGCGAAACATTGTCGTGAAGTTTTCTGTAGGTGATTTCAGCGGATTCTTTAGGGCTGTCACCCTCCCAGATGAGGGCAACCTGGTCGCCGCGATCATTCAGATGACGGTCGATGCAGTTGTAACTGACGTTGAGTGTGGCGCCCTTGAACCACTGCGCTTTGCCGGTGAGCATGTCGGACTGTTGTACCTGATCCCACTGAGAAAACCAGTCGATGAACCTGTTCGCTTGTTCCGCCCAGAATACGTCGGGCTGCTCGACGGATTGCCGGTACAAGCGGCTGTAATCATCCGTACTCAATTGAGCCGCTTTGCGAACCGCGTCGGCGTGTGGGAAATCGCTGAGATTGATCATGGCGTCTCCTTATTCTTCTGGTATCACATTCCATGAGAGTAGTCCGAAACGGCGAGGGGTCAGGCGCATTGGTCCGTAAGAGTCGCCCATCGCCGACGCCCCGCGAATCAATTGGCGTTGTCAGTTATGTATGACAAGTAATGACGAGTGATCCCACCGACCTGCCGGATTGGGCTGATGTTCTCAATGTGGCACGACCTGAATAATCGTCTTCCATTTTTTGCGGCTTAAGCGCAGCAGGAGGACGGTTGTGCCGAACGACAATCACGGTTCACAGAATGGCGACAGCAGCCTCAACGTCGGTGTCGGCGATTTCAGGGGTGCCAATGTCAGCATCAATCAGAGCGATCGACCCACCTTTACGCCCGAGCAGATGGACATTCAACGTCACCCGGCTTTCGGCGGGCTAGGTGTCAGGAGCGAACGCGTCTCGGTCTTCGGCTACATCACGGGCATCGCGAGCCTGATAGGTCTTTACGTCTCTTTGTTTCAACCCGTCACCGGTTGGCAAAGCTCATGGGCGTCGCTGTTTATGTTCTCGTTCATCATCGGTTTGATGGCAGTGGTTTTTTCGGCCTTGCTGCGACGGCGCCGCTTCGACCACTTCTTCGGGTCCAGGCATTACCTCGAAATGGGCGTCAACGGGCGGTTGTACGTCAATCGCTTCACGGCGACATGCCCATGGTGCGGCTCACGTATGCATTTACGTCACGTAGGGCCGAAAGAAGGTCCACGCGATGATCTCTTCATCTGCGAGCGTAACCCTCGGCAGCACACTATTACCCTCGACCCGACGGTCTTGCCCGAGATCGATTAGGTCTACGGGAAAGCAAAAAACCCGCCGCCTCTTGCGAGACAGCGGGTTTCTCAGGGTGCTGCGAGGCTGGATCAGCCGCGGTGACGACCACGGAAATAATTGATCAGGCCTTGAGTCGACGGGTCTTCTGCCGTTTCCTCGTTCTCACCGGTGAGGCGTGAGTAGACGCCCTTGCCCAACTCCTTGCCCAACTCCACGCCCCATTGATCGAAGGCGTTAGTCCCCCAGACCACGCTCTGCACGAACACCTTGTGCTCGTACATGGCCACCAGCGCGCCAAGACGACGCGGGCTTATACGTTCGACCACAAGCGTGTTGCTCGGACGGTTGCCGGGGATGACTTTATGCGGCGCGACGCGCTGCACTTCTTCCTCGGAAACGCCTTTTTCGCGCAGTTCGGCTTCGGCTTCGGCGCGGGTCTTGCCCAACATCAATGCCTGGCTCTGCGACAGGCAGTTGGCAAACAGCCATTGGTGGTGGTCAGACACAGGGTTGAAGCTGACGATCGGCACGATGAAGTCAGCCGGGATCAGTTGGGTACCCTGGTGCAGCAACTGGTGGTAAGCGTGCTGACCGTTGCAACCTACGCCGCCCCAGATGACCGGGCCAGTGTCCGTGTTGACGGGCGTACCGTCCTGACGAACGCTCTTGCCGTTGGACTCCATGTCCAGCTGTTGCAAGTGTTTGGTGATGTTGCGCAGGTAATGGTCGTAAGGCAGGATCGCGTGACTCTGCGCGCCCCAGAAATTGCCGTACCAGACACCGAGCAACGCCAGCAGTACCGGCATGTTCTGTTCAAACGAGGCGTTCTGGAAATGCTGGTCCATGGAGTAGGCACCGGACAGCAGTTCCTTGAAGTTGGACATGCCGATCGCCAGCGCAATCGGCAAACCAATGGCCGACCACAGCGAGTAACGACCGCCAACCCAGTCCCACATCGGGAAGATGTTCTCTTCACGAATACCGAAGGCCACTGCGGCGGCGTTGTTGCTCGACACGGCGATGAAGTGACGATACAGCTCTGCCTCGGAACCGCCTTGTGCCAGATACCAGGCGCGGGCAGCGGTCGCGTTCTTCAGGGTTTCCAGCGTACTGAACGTTTTGGACGAGACGATGAACAACGTGGTCTCGGCGCGCAGCTTCATGGTCAGTTCGTGAAACTCACTGCCGTCAATGTTCGCCAGGTAGTGACAGCGAACGCCTTTCTGCGCGTAGGACAACAGAGCTTCCGAAACCAGTTCAGGCCCGAGGAAGGACCCGCCAATGCCGATGTTGACCACGTCGGTGATCGGCTTTTCGGTGTAGCCGCGCCAGAGACCGTCGTGAATGCGCCCGACCAGATCGGTCATCTGGTTCAGCACTTTGTGCACTTCCGGCATCACGTTGTTACCGTTGACCGACAGTTTGTCGCCAACCGGACGACGCAGCGCTGTGTGCAGTGCCGGGCGACCTTCGGACGAGTTGACCAACTCGCCGTCATATTGGGCTTTGATCGCGTCCTTCAGACCCACTTCGTTGGCCAGATTGACCAGCAAGGTACGGGTTTCAGGGGTAATCAGGTTTTTCGAATAGTCGAGAAACAGACCGCAGCTGCTGAGCGTGAACTCACTGAAGCGCTTTGGATCTGCATTGAACGCCTCGCGCATGCTGAAATTCTGCATGGTCTCGCGATGTTGTTTGAGCGCCTGCCAAGCGGGCAGGGTGGTGACGTCATGAGGAGTGCGGTAGTGCGCCATCGCTGCGGGTTTCCTTGTACTTGAACTGCCTTTTGGACACAAAAGCCAGGTTGAACACAGACTCGAATACGTGCAACGGAGACTACGCCCCGGAGGCCCTGCTGTCTGCGCCTCGCTTTTCCTTTAATCGGTACTTTTTCTCACACAGCTTGTTCTTACACAGCCTTCTCTTACACAGCTCTTTCTTACAAAGTACTGCCGCTTTTCAGGCGAACTGTACGGGTATGGCATTGCCGCTATGGCTAAGTTCACTGCTCGGGGCCACTTGCCGCGACTGCGGCTACTTACCTGAGCCCGGAGACCGCTGACTGAACTGCTTGGATCAGCTTCTGTTCAGGTGCAGATTATCGATGAGGCGTGTGGTGCCGAGCCACGCTGCGGCGAGAATCACCAGATCGTTGTCATCCGGTGTTGCTGGTCGGAGCGTGACAGCCTGGCGTATTTCCAGGTAGTCGGGACGAAAGCCTGCGGCTTCAAGATCGTGCTTGCCTTTGACCAGGAGTTGTTCGAGGTCTTTCTCGCCGTTGCGAATCGCGTCGGCCACGGTGTTGATCACCTGATAAAGCGCAGGCGCGGCGGCGCGTTGTGACTCGCTCAGATAGCCATTGCGCGACGATAGCGCCAGGCCGTCAGTGGCACGAACGGTCGGTTCGCCGATGATCTGGATGGGCATGTTGAGATCGCGCACCAGTGCGCTTACCACCGCCAGCTGCTGGAAGTCTTTTTGACCGAACACGGCGATGTCGGGCTGCACCATGTTGAAAAACTTGCTGACCACTGTGGAAACGCCATCGAAATGCCCGGGGCGACTGCCACCACACAAACCTTCCGAAACCACGGGCACACGAACGATGGTCTGGTCTGCCATGCCGTGCGGGTACATCTCCTCGACCGTGGGGGTGAACAGCAAGTGGCAACCGGCCTGCAGAAGCTTTTCCTGATCGGCTGCCAGCGTGCGCGGGTAGCTGGCCAGGTCTTCATTTGGCCCGAACTGCAGAGGGTTGACGAAGAGGCTTGCCACCACGAAGTCAGCCCGCTGAGCGGCCTTGGTCACCAGCGCAATGTGTCCGCTGTGCAGGTTTCCCATAGTCGGAACCAAGGCAATACGTTTGCCTTCACTGCGCGCGCGCGCTACGGCTGCGCGCAGTTCACGGACGGTCTTGACTGTGTTCATGCCGAAAATCCATGTTCGATGGCCGGAAAGCTGACGTCTTTGACGGCGGCGACATACGCGCTAATTGCTGACTGGATGTCGGGCTGGCCGACCATGAAGTTTTTCACGAACTTGGGTACGCGGCCGGTAATCGACAAGCCCAGCATGTCGTGTATCACCAGTACCTGGCCGTCTGTGCCACTGCCGGCGCCAATCCCGATCACCGGAATCTTCACGGCGCTGGAGATTTCGATCGCCAGTTCGCTGGGCACGCACTCCAGCAAAATCATCGCCGCGCCAGCCTGTTCCAGTGCAATGGCGTCGGCACGCATCTGCCGCGCCTGCGTTTCAAGACGGCCTTGCACTTTGTAACCGCCAAGCACGTTGACCGATTGCGGTGTGAGCCCCATGTGCGCGCACACCGGAATCCCTCGCTCTGCCAGCAACCGAATCGACTCGGCCAGCCACGCCGCGCCCTCGATCTTGACCATGTGCGCACCGGCCTGCATCAAGGCCCCACTGTTGGCAAAGGTCTGTTCGAGGGTGGCGTACGCCATGAAAGGAAGGTCTGCGAGGATCAACGCTCCCCGGTTGCCACGTTTGACGCTGGCGACGTGATAAGCCATGTCTGCGTTTGTCACCGGCAGCGTGCTGTCATGGCCCTGAAGGACCATGCCCAGCGAATCGCCGACCAGCAGCACCTCAACACCCGCCAGGCTGGCTGTGTGGGCAAATGTTGCGTCGTAGCAGGTGAGCATGGTGATTTTTTCACCACGCTGCTTCAAGGCCTGCAGGGACGTAACGGTGATATCGGGCATCAAAAAGTCCTCATTCAGGCGCAGTGAACACGACGGCGAGCAACGCGTGATTCATTCTGAAAACGCAGGCACATCGTCGTTTCGCGATGTTTGCAAAGGCCTGTTTCGCGCCTTTTGGCCGGTACTCCGGCTTTGGGTCGCTTATATTCGTGAGGAGGGGGCGGGAAGTCAATTCCGGGTGTTACCGGTTTTGAGCGGATGTTACCGGGAGCGCGGCGGCGTGCGGTGCGGACCTCAGCCTGGGAGACGTTCCAACCCCTGGAAAGCACACTCGGCGAGCAGTTGATCCAGCGTTCGACCGTCGGCCAACATCAGCCCTGGCGCCACTTCTCCCAGCGGATACAGCACGAATGCGCGTGCTTGCATGTGGTAGTGCGGCACTTTCAGGCGGGGCTCGTCTATCAGGCGGTCACCGAACGTCAGAATATCCAGGTCCAGCGTGCGCGGCCCCCAGCGCTCATGCCGCTCGCGGCCTTGACCGGTTTCGATGGCTTGCAGCGCATCCAGCAGCGCCAAAGGCTCAAGGCCGGTGTCCACGCCTGCTACCGCATTGGTATAGCGCGGCTGACCTGGCAGCAAAGAGTCGCTCACATAAAAAGAAGAGACTTCCCACAGGTGGGTCTGGGGCAATTGCCCCAGCGACTTGATCGCGCCACGCAATTGCTCGGCGGGGTCGGCAAGGTTGCTGCCCAGTCCTATATAGACGCGCTCCATGCTCAGCGTCCTTTCGATCATTCGCCGGAAGCGGACGAGTCGGCACCCGTGCGTTTGCGCTTGGTGCTGCCACTGCGGCGACGCTTGCGCGGGCCCTGGCCGGTTTCGGACTTGCTGCCCAGATCGCGAATCATGTCGCGGCGCCCGCTGTCATTGGCTTCCTGGTACTCGGTCCACCAGTCGCCCAGGCCTTCGGTCTCTTCGCCCGCAGACTCGCGAAGCAGCAGGAAGTCGTAACCGGCGCGGAAACGGGGATTGTCCAGCAGGAGGTCGGCGCGCTTGCCGGAGCGACGTGGCAGTCGTTCCTGCATGTCCCATATCTCGCGAATCGGCATGGTAAAGCGCTTGGGAATCGCAATCCGCTGGCACTGTTCAGTAATCAGCTCATGAGCAGCTTCCTGCATGGCGGGGATTGGCGGCATGCCGCGCTCCTGCAAGCGCAGCACCCGAGCGGGCAGTGCCGGCCACAACAGCGCGGCAAACAGGAACGCCGGTGTTACCGGCTTGTTCTGCTTGACGCGCGAGTCGGTGTTGGCGAGCGCATCGCTGATCAGCGTGTGGGTGTAAGTCGGGTTGTATTCCAGCGCCTTGTTGCTGGCGGGGAACAGCGGCTCGAACAGTTCGAGGTCGACCAGCATTTCGAAGGTGGGCTCGGCGTACCCGGACAGGAACAGCTTGAGGACTTCTTCGAAAAGACGAGCGGACGGAATATCGCGCAGCATCGGCGCCAGCGGGCGAATCGGCGTGGCACTGTGCTTTTCGATACCGAAGTCGAGCTTGGCGGCGAATCGCACGGCACGCAGCATCCGCACCGGGTCTTCTTTATACCGCTGTTGCGGATCGCCAATCAGGCGGATCAGCCGATTGCGGATGTCGTGTACGCCGTTGGCGAAGTCGAGCACGCGTTCGGTGACAGGGTCGTAATACAGCGCGTTGATGGTGAAGTCGCGGCGTTGCGCGTCCTCTTCCAGAGTGCCGTAGACATTGTCACGCAGGATGCGGCCGCTCTCGTTGCGCGAGGATTGATTGCTGTCCTCGTCTTCATCATCAATAGGATGATTGGCGCGGAATGTGGCGACTTCGATGATCTCGCGACCGAAGTGGATGTGAACCAGCTTGAAACGACGGCCGATGATGCGTGCGTTACGAAACTCGGCCCGAACCTGCTCCGGCGTGGCGCTGGTGGCGACGTCGAAATCCTTGGGTTCGATGTTCAACATCAGGTCGCGAACGCATCCGCCCACCAGATAGGCCTGGTAACCGGCTGTTTGCAAACGCTCGACGATGTTGACGGCGTAGCGGCTGAATTGATTGCGCTGCAACGAATGCTGGCTACTGCTGAGCACTTCGGGCGTGGTGCGCACGTGTTGCTGCGGCTTGCGCAGTGGGGAACGGAATGACTGGAACAGCTTCTTCAGCATGGGATGCACTGTTTGAAGGGATATTCGGCCAATTTCAAAGAATGACCGCACGATGGGCGGGGATTCTAGCATTTAGTCGAGGGATGGTGTAGGACGCTGCGAAAAGCAGCAGATATGGCGCAGGAGTAGGGGCTGAAGCGATTTTGTTGCGGATGCTACTGGGGGAGCCGAAGCTCCCCCAAAGTGCGTGCTCTTATTTTTATTGTCTGTCGGGCTTTTTATTTTTGTTGAGTGCCCAATTCACGGCTTTCGCCAGTGAAACCTCCCAATCGGGAGTCAAGAGCAAACGGATTGCTTTGGTCGCTGTGCGGCAGTGATCAATCGATCCAACCAGTTCAGGCTCTACCTAAGGGTAGTTTTTGTTGTTCTCGGCCTGGTCGCGGGACAAGTCCCAAATGCAACGCCTCTCCAAAAGAATCAGTTAGCTGCGCCTCCGCCGTGTTGTTTTTATTATGCGTGAGTCGATTCGTATTATTTTTATTGTGGTGCTTTGCGGGTAACTGGTTTTTGTTGTTCTTGTACGAATAGATATAGCAGAAGCTGTGCCAACTTTTGCTAAACCTCTTGCAGCCCTTTAAAACCGGCAGGATGGCAAAACGACGCTACTTTTCGCACACCCAAAAAAACCGGGGCTTCGTTACCGTAAGCCCCGGCTCTTGTTACGTGCTGCTATCGAGGTAACAGTTTTTTCACATTGTCTGTTACGCCCGGGCCAGAGCCTTGCGCGGCGAACGGATTTTACGTTTCGCTGGCAACACCCGTTTTGCGGCGAGGTATGCCCAGGCGTTGGCGTCGTTCCCACAGGCATTTACGACTGACGCCCAGCTTGCGGGCCAGCTCGGTCTCAGTCATGTGGTCCTGATGTTCCAGAACGAAGTGCTGAAAGTAATCCTCAAGCGATAGATCTTCAGTCGGCTCGTGTGCGGTGGAGCTGGCAGACGATTGCTGTGGTGCCAGGCCGATGAACTCATCGACGTCAATGTCGCTCAGCTCGATGTCGATCCCCAACAGATCTGCGGAAATTTCCGGGCTCTCGCACAGAATCACCGCGCGCTCGACAGCGTTCTCAAGTTCACGCACGTTCCCTGGCCAGGAGTAGTGACGGATTGCCTGCTCGGCATCTGGTGCAAACCGCAAATCAGTGCGGCCGACCTTCGCGCTCTGTCTGGCAAGAAACGCGTGGGCAATCTCGTTCACGTCCGGGCCGCGCTCACGCAAGGCCGGAAGCTTGAGGGCAATAACATGCAAGCGGTAATAAAGGTCTTCACGGAACTGGCCAATCTTGGCAAGTCCTTTAAGGTCCCTGTGAGTGGCTGCGATAAGGCGCACGTCGACCTTTTGCGACTGCACCGAACCTACGCGGCGTATTTCGCCTTCCTGAAGCACGCGCAGCAGTCGGGCTTGAGCTTCAAGAGGCAACTCACCGATTTCATCAAGAAACAGGGTGCCACCGTCCGCCGCTTCGACCAGACCCGCACGGCCAGCGCTGGCACCGGTGAAGGCACCTTTTTCATGGCCGAACAGTTCGGATTCAATCAGGGTTTCAGGGATTGCCGCGCAGTTGACCGATATCATCGGCGCCTTGGCACGGCGGGAAAGGTTGTGCAGGGCGCGGGCGACCAGTTCTTTGCCCGTACCGGATTCGCCCTGAATCAGGACGTTTGAGTCGGTTGGTGCGACTTTGCGGATCTTGCTGTAAAGATCCTGCATCGGTGGGCATGACCCGATAATGCCGATTTCGCCGTTGCTGTTGTCAGCGCCGGATTTGTCGCCGCCGGGCAATTTTGCGGTGGCAGCACGTTCGGCCTGCATGCTCACGACGGTCTGACGATCACGAAGGATCCTGGAGACCGCTTGCAGCATTTCGTCATGGTCGAAGGGTTTGGCGATGTAATCCACAGCGCCCATTTTCATCGAGTCGACGGCTGATCTCAGACTGGCATAACTGGTCATGATCAGCACCGGTTTGCCTTGGCCAAGCTTGATCAGCTCGGTGCCGGGCGCTCCGGGAAGGCGCAGATCGCTGACGATAAGGTCGAACGAGGGAATGCTGAACCGCTCCTGTGCCTCTTGCACCGAGCCAGCTTCGCTGACCTGGTATTGATTGCGTTCCAGCAGGCGACGCAGGGCGGAGCGGATGATGGTTTCGTCTTCGACGATCAAAATATGGGGCATTGATTCGATTCTCTCGACGGTCTCAGTTCACGGCGGACGTCGCTTCGACATGTCGCGGTAAGGTCACCCGGATACGGGTTCCGCGCTGGTGCTCGGGGTCAGCCGGGCTGTCGATGGTGATTTGTCCATAATGCTCTTCAACGATGGAATAGACCAGCGCAAGGCCCAGCCCTGTCCCTTCCCCCGGATCCTTGGTGGTGAAGAACGGTTCGAACAAGCGGTCCATGATTGCTTTCGGAATTCCTGTGCCTTCATCTTCGACGATCAAATCGACCGTGTGTTCGCTGACTTCGCTTTTCACCCGCACCGCGCTGCCTGCGGGGGAGGCGTCACGAGCGTTGGACAGCAGATTGATCAGAACCTGAGCCAGCCGTTGCGGATCGCCATCGACCCAATGCTCGGGGTTGCACAGGTTATAGAACTGCACTTCGAAGTTGCGTCGGTTCAGCGCGAGCAGACCAATGGCATCCTGAGCGACCTCGGCCAGACAAACCGCCTCGTCGCTGTGTTGATGGCCGCCGGCATGGGCAAAGCTCATCAGCGACTGAACGATGCGCGAAACGCGTTTGGTCTGTTCGATGATCTGGCTGCTGATTTCAGTCAGCTCGCTGTCGTCTTCGCGCTCTTCGCGCAGGTTTTGCGCCAGACAGGCGATGCCGGTAATGGGGTTGCCGATCTCGTGCGCAACCCCTGCCGCCAGCCTGCCGATGCTTGCCAGCCGTTCGGAATGCACCAGTTTGTCTTCGAGCATCTGGGTGTCGGTCAAGTCTTCGACCAGCAACACCAGGCCACTATTGCCCGGTGCAAGAGGCTCATCGATGGCGGCTTTGTGCAGGTTCAGCCAGCGCGTCTGTCCATCCAGCCCCAGGCGTTGTTTGTGTAAATGCTCGTCGGGCAGATTGATGAAGCCCAGCAGCAGCTCTTTCCATGGATCGGCGATGGTCTCCAGCCGTGACCCCACGACTCGCTGTGCTCCGATCCCGGTGAGTTCTTCCATGGCCTTGTTCCACATCAGGATCTCCTGATCCTTGGCCAGCGAGCAGACGCCCATCGGCAGTTCTTGAAGCGTCTGGCGGTGGTAGCGACGCAGCGCATCGAGCTCGGCGGCAAGCCCTGTCAGCCGCGAGTGGTAATCCTCAAGACGGCTTTCGATGAAGTGGATGTCTTCGGTGACGTAGTTTTCACTGCCGGACTTATATGGCAGGAAGGTTTCGACCATGTCCTGGGCAACGCTTGGCCCCATCAGCCCGGAGAGGTTGGCCTCGATGCGGTCCCGCAAACGGCGCAGCGCGTAAGGGCGGCGCTCGTCGAACGGCAGGTACAAATCACGCAGCGCCTGTTCGACTTCTTTCTGGGCCGCCTTGGCACCCAAGGGTTTTGCCAGTTGCGTGGCGAATTCTTGAGGAGATACCGCGTGCAGCTCGCGACGTTGCGGACGCCTTACGTTGTCTACCGCGCAGGCCTCCGCGGCGCTCGCTTCTTCGGGGCTCGGATTGCTGAACAGTGATATCAGCGTGAACATCAGTACGTTGGCAGCCAGCGATGCGATTGCGGCCATGTGCCAACTGGTGTCGTCCAGCACGTAGATCATGTTGAGCAGGGGAATGTAGAAGCCCTGCAGATTGCCTATCAACGGCAGCAACATGCTGATCAGCCATACCGCCATGCCTGCGAGCAGCCCGGCCATAAAGCCGCGGCGGTTGGCGGCAGGCCAGTACAGGACCGACAGTACGCCGGGCAAAAATTGCAGGGTGGCGACGAACGCGACGATGCCCAGGTTGGCGAGATTCTGTTGCGCGCCAAGCAGCAGATAAAAGCCATAGCCGGCCATGATGATGGCGACGATCAGCGCGCGGCGTGTCCACTTCAGCCAGCGATAAATGTTGCCCTCGGCGGGCGGCTGGTAAAGCGGCAGCACCAAGTGGTTGAGGGCCATGCCGGACAGCGCAAGCGTCGTCACGATGATCAGGCCGCTGGCCGCTGACAGCCCGCCAACGTAAGCCAGAAGCGCCAGGGTCTTGCTATTGGCGGCGATGCCAATGCCGAGAGTGAAATATTCCGGGCTGGTGGTGGCACCCAGCTTGAGTCCGGCCCATAGAATCAGCGGCACTGCCAGGCTCATCAGCAGCAGAAACAACGGCAGACCCCAACTGGCACTGACCAGCGCGCGCGGGTTGAGGTTTTCGGTGAACGTCATGTGGTACATGTGCGGCATGACGATTGCCGAGGCGAAGAACACCAGCAGCAGCGTGCGCCAAGGGCCTTCCTGCAATGGCGTATGCAGCGCAGCGAGGGCGCTCTGGTTTTGCAGCAGCCATTGCTCCAGTTGCTGCGGGCCGTCGAATACGCCGTACAGCGCATAGAGGCCGATACCGCCAATGGCGATCAGTTTGATGACTGATTCAAACGCGATCGCGAACACCAGGCCTTCGTGTTTCTCTCGCGTGGCGATATGGCGGGAGCCGAAGAAAATGGTGAATAAGGTGATCAGGGCGCAGAAGGCTAGTGCGACACGGTTCTGTACGGGCTCGCGCGTCAGAATGCCGATGGAGTCGGCGACGGCCTGGATCTGTAACGCCAGCAGCGGCAGTACGCCGATCAGCATGAAGATCGTGGTCAGCGCCCCGGCCCACGTGCTGCGAAATCGGAAGGCAAACAGGTCGGCCAGAGAGGACAACTGATAGGTGCGGGTTATTTTCAGGATCGGGTAAAGCAGCACGGGTGCCAGCAAGAATGCGCCCGATACACCGAGGTAGCTGGACAGAAACCCGTAGCCATATTCATACGCCAGGCCAACGGTGCCGTAAAAAGCCCACGCGCTGGCATAAACGCCCAGCGATAACGTGTAGGTCAGCGGATGACGGATGATCCAGCGCGGAATCAGCCCGCGCTCACTGATCCAGGCAACGCTGAACAGCACCATCAGGTACGCGGCGCTGATCAGAATCATCTGGGTCAGGCTAAAGCTCATCGGCATCTCGTTGGCTCTGCAGGATAAACGTCACGACAATGAGGATCAGCCACAGCATGTACGGCCTGTACCAGGCGCCCGTTGCATCGATCCACCAGTCCATGATCGCCGGGGAAAAGAGATAGATACCTACCACCAGAAGCAGGACCAATCGGTATATGTACATTTGGCCTCCTACAGTGAATGACGCGGACTAAGCAGCGCAGGAGCGGCATGGTAACGGATGCCGTTAAGGCTGCAAGTGGCGTTTCGGCCACCGTTGCTACGCAGTGTGGGGCAAGCGCTCTGGATCAGTCTATTCGAGCTTCTTCAAGGGTGCCGACGCTGGGGATGGATTCTGAATTCCAGTGCGCGACGCCCCAACTCAATACCTCGGTTGCGTTGGCTGATTTCAGCTCGTCGGGTGCAGGCTGGCCCAGCGCTCGCAGTGCCCGAAGCAGCAAGGCATTGGCCTGATCGGCGGGCAGCGGTGGGGAGCGGTAGGACTTTCCGAGCTTGTGACCATCGGGCTGGGTAATCAGCGGGACATGCAGGTAGCGCGGTTGCGGCAGGCCGAGCAGTTCTTGCAGGTACAACTGGCGGGGTGTGGAGTCGAGCAGATCGGCGCCGCGCACTATATCCGTCACGCCTTGCCAGGCGTCATCCAGCACCACGGCCAGTTGGTAGGCGTAAAGACCATCACGACGACGGATGATGAAATCGCCCACCTCGCGTCCCAAGTGTTGGTCGAACTGACCCTGAACGCGGTCGGTGAAACGGTACTCCAGCTCAGGCACGCGAATCCGTATCGCGGCATTCTCCGGGGAGTGGCCCGCGTCACGACAAAAGCCTGGGTAAACGCCGCAGAACTCTTCCAGTTGTTTGCGAGAGCAGGTGCAGGCGTAGGCGAGGCCGTGGCTGAACCAGCGGTTGATCACCTCTTGGTACGCCTCATGGCGTTCGCTTTGTCTGACCAGTTGCCCGTCCCACTCGAATCCATAGCGTTCGAGGGTGTTGAGAATGGCCGATTGCGCCCCATCGACTTCGCGCGGCGGGTCTAAGTCTTCGATGCGCATCAGCCATTTCCCGCCTGCCGCTCGCGCGTCCAGATAGGACGCCAACGCCGCGACCAATGAGCCGAAGTGCAGATAACCGCTGGGAGTTGGCGCAAAGCGCCCTATATACGAAGGGGATTTCATGGGGGCGGATGCTACAGGAAATGAAAGGGCCAAAAGCGCACTGCTCAGCCTGAAAAAACAAAAGGCGCCGGAGCGCCTTTGTTGTGGGAAAAAGTCAGATTACTTACCGACCTGTTTTTCCTTGATTTCAGCCAGTGTCTTGCAGTCGATGCACAGATCGGCTGTTGGACGGGCTTCCAGACGACGCAGGCCTATCTCGATGCCGCACGACTCGCACCAGCCATAGTCTTCGTCTTCAATCAGCTGCAGCGTTTTGTCGATCTTCTTGATCAGCTTGCGTTCGCGATCACGGGCACGCAGTTCGAGGCTGAATTCTTCTTCCTGACTGGCGCGATCCGCCGGGTCAGGGAAGTTGGCCGCTTCGTCCTTCATGTGGTCGACTGTCCGGTCAACTTCCTGCATCAAGTCATGCTTCCACTTGTTGAGGATCTTGGTGAAATGCGCGCGCATGGGCTTGCCCATGTATTCCTCACCCTTCGATGCAACGTAGGGTTCGAAACCACTGATCAGTTGACTGCTTTTTTGCTTTTCTTGGGTGGGCATGAAGGGACCGCCTCTCACTCATCTATCCATTGCGCAGGGTTTGGTTCCATCGCCGACACCTGCCGGCCCTGCGGCTGCAAGCGGGCGAACTTACCAGATCAAATCAGAGCGCGCCACTCCCGGTTGTCGAGCGTGTCTTTACGGCGTGCGTGTGCCTATGACACCGCCATGAGCGCGTCGGCTCGAAAACAGTAGAGTGGGGGCGAGTCCAGACTAAATACGGCGCTGGAATTGTGTCTGTGGACGGAATGGTGTCAGCTGGCTATCAATGTTTTTAAACCTGATTCGGGGCGATCGGTTGGGTAGAATCCCGGCATTGCTCCCGCCCTCCTTAAAGGAAGACCAATGCCTCAGCCCTACAGTGCACGCAGCCGCGCGATTGAACCCTTTCATGTGATGGCGCTGCTGGCGCGGGCGAATGAGCTGCAGGCGGCGGGGCATGACGTCATCCATCTGGAGATCGGCGAACCCGACTTCACTACGGCTGAGCCCATCATAAAAGCGGGGCAGGCGGCGCTGGCTGCGGGCAAGACCCGCTACACCGCTGCGCGCGGCCTGCCGGAACTGCGCGAAGCGATTGCGGGGTTTTATGCTCAGCGGTATGGCGTCGATGTTGACCCCGGCCGGATTCTCATCACGCCTGGCGGTTCTGGCGCGCTGCTGCTGGCCGCCAGTTTGCTGGTGGACCCCGGCAAGCATTGGCTCCTCGCGGACCCAGGGTATCCGTGCAATCGTCACTTTTTGCGCTTGGTAGAAGGTGCTGCGCAACTGGTGCCCGTTGGGCCAGAGGCGCGTTATCAATTGACGCCTGAGTTGGTTGCAGGGCATTGGAACGAAGACAGCGTCGGTGCGCTGGTCGCCTCCCCCGCAAACCCAACAGGCACGTTGCTGCATCGCGATGAACTGGCAGCGCTTTCTGCATCGCTCAAAGCTCGTAATGGTCATCTGGTGGTAGACGAGATCTATCATGGCCTGACGTACGGAATTGATGCCTCAAGTGTGCTGGAAGTTGATGACGATGCTTTTGTGCTCAACAGTTTTTCAAAGTATTTCGGCATGACCGGATGGCGTCTCGGGTGGCTGGTGGCGCCAGCCGATGCCGTTGGCGATCTCGAAAAGCTGGCGCAAAACCTTTACATCAGCGCACCCAGCATGGCGCAGAGCGCGGCCTTGGCCTGTTTTGAACCAGAGACGCTTGAGATTCTTGAGGCGCGCCGTGCCGAATTCGGACGTCGCCGGGACTTCCTGCTGCCGGCGCTGCGTGAGCTGGGCTTCTCGATTGCAGTTGAGCCTGAAGGCGCGTTCTATCTTTACGCCGACATCAGCGCGTTTGGCGGCGATGCCTTCGCATTCTGTCGCCACTTTCTGGAAACCGAGCACGTAGCGTTCACCCCGGGGCTTGATTTTGGGCGCTACCAATCAGCTCATCACGTGCGATTCGCTTACACGCAAAGCCTTCCGCGCTTGCAGGAAGCCGTCGAGCGTATTGGCCGTGGTTTGCGGAGCTGGCAAGGCTGATGCGTTTTTCTCCAGAGCTCGAAGAAGGTCGATTGCTGGTTCGCTACAAGCGATTTCTGGCTGATATTGAAACCGCCAGCGGAGAGCGATTGACCATTCACTGCCCCAACACAGGGTCTATGTTCAATTGCATGATGCCTGGCGGGCGCGTGTGGTTCAGTCGATCCAACGACCCCAAGCGCAAGCTGCCAGGGACCTGGGAAATCAGCGAAACACCGCAAGGCCGATTCGCGTGCGTCAACACCGGGCGAGCCAACAGGTTGGTCGAGGAGGCGCTGCTTGCGGGCATCATCACAGAGCTCAACGGCTTCACCTCAATCAAGCGCGAAGTCGCCTACGGGCTGGAAAACAGTCGGGTTGATTTTCGGCTGGATTACCCGGATGGCCCTTTGTTCCTGGAAGTCAAAAGCGTCACGTTGGGCTTTGACGGCTCGGAGGTGGCGGCTTTTCCTGATGCTGTTACTCAGCGCGGAGCCAGGCATTTACGTGAACTGGCCGCTTTGGCCCGGAACGGCGTACGTGCAGTTTTGCTGTACTGCGTCAACCTGACCGGCATTGAGGCAGTACGTCCTGCTGAAGAAGTAGACGCCGCCTACGCCGCTGCACTGCGTGAAGCTGTCGCCGCCGGAGTTGAGGTGCTGGCTTACGGTGTGCAACTAAACCCTGAGGAGGTGCATATCGATCGGCGTCTGGAAGTGCACATCGGGGAGATATCCACGCTCATTCAACGTCCGGTGAGCTGATCCAGAGAGCCTCGGCGTCTTCGTAACAGGCAACGGGGGTGAGGGATTTTCCTTCACAAGGCCCGGCGATGCATTGACCGTCTTCGATCAGAAACAAGGCACCGTGCGTCGCGCACCGGATCAGGCTGGCGCTGGTGTCCAGAAACTGATCGGGAAGCCATTCCAGTGGTACGCCGCGATGCGGGCAGCGGTTTTGATACGCGTAAACCTGCCCGGCGCGCCTCACGACCAACATCTTCATGCCGTCGACTTCAAATCCGCGACTGTGTCCTTCGGGAATATCGCTGCTTTCGCACAGGTATCTCAGATACGTCTCCTGGGCGCGTGATGCGCAACTACAAAAAAAAGTTATCGAATTTTAGGTGATCGCCGAGGGCGTAGTTTCGCAGCTCTTGCGGCGGGGTGGCTGATTAGAAAAAGCCTGGGGCTAACCCCTGAGGTTTTGTTGCTTAACGACCGGACTTTGACGCTCGCATCTTCACTGGCTATCCGTTAAGCGGCTATTTGCAGGAAGTTGCCTTAGGACATTTCCTGCAATGCTGTCGTCTCCTTCTTTTGTAACCGCATGTCCATTCTTGAAGGCGTTGGCTCGTTTAAGGTTCGTCCTTCGATGTACAACCCCTTGGGATGACTGATGACAGGGATAACGGGTAGCGATGAAGAGCTCGCGCAGCGGGCAATCGGGTTGCTTGAGCTGACATCGCTCAACAACGACGACACAGTTGAACGCATCATTGCGCTCTGCCACCGAGCGATGACGCCGTTCGGTCCGGTTGCTGCGGTGTGTGTCGCTCCCCGGTTCGCCGGGCTGGCGAGGCGCACGCTTGATGATTGGCAAGCGCGTGAGATCAAGGTTGTAGCCGCTGTGAATTTTCCTGGCGGGACAGCGAGCACCCAGACGGTCGAGTCTCAAACCCAGGCAGCGCTGATGGCCGGCGCCGATGAAATCGACCTGGTGTATCCGTTTCGTGCCCTTATGGCAGGGAACCGGCTGGCAGGGGCGCAGATGTTGACTGCCTGCAAAGCGATATGCGAGGGGCGGGCGGGACTTACCGTCACGCTCGAAACAGGCGTACTGCGCGATCCCCAGATTATTCATGATGTGTGTCGCCGGGTGATTGAGGTGGGGCCGGCGTTCATCAAGACCAGCACGGGCAAGGTCTGCGTCAACGTCACGCCTCAAGCCGCCCGCATCATGATTGAGGCGATTGCCGAGTTGGGGGGGCAGGTGGGCTTCAAAGCGGCGGGCGGGGTTCACACGTTGGCCCAGGCGAATCTCTATCTCGACATGGCGCTTTCTCGCTTCGGCCCGCTCTGGTTTGGGCCGGACAAGGTGCGAATCGGGGCCGCGAGTCTGCTGGACGACCTGTTGCTGCGATTGGGGATGTGCGGGTGAGGAAAGGGCCACCGTTTAATACTGCTGCTTTTCCATGGGCAAAAAAAGACCCGGCAAAGAGCCGGGTCAAAAACCGTGATTAGCCTGATGAGGAGATAATCTGAAGGTCCGAACCAAGGAGCCTTTCAGGTTACCGGCCGGTCTCGCGACCGGATGTGATAATCATAGTGATTCTCATTTGTAAGTAAACAGGCAGAATAAAACTATTTTCAGGCGCTCAACGAGGCATACCGCTGGCACGTCTCTATCTGCAGATTGAGCACCTTTTTGCGTGCAGGTGGGATGTCGCTCCAGTGCTGATCCTCAAGTGCGCCTTCAATTGCATACAACAGCGACCTGGATGCTTTGAAGCCTCGTGCCTTGACCGCACGATACGCGTTGGCGGCGCCAAGTCTGCGTAGATCAGCAATGTTGTGGATGCCCGAGGCGTGTAACCATTGGGCGGAGGTTTTTCCGAGGTTCTTCATTTGTCGCAGTTCATCTTCCATGGGGGATAACGCTCCAGTAAACGTGAAGACTTGTGACGAACAGCGCAAGCAAGTCTGACCTCATTGTAGCGGCTGCAGGAAAACTCCCACGTGAACATGGGGCTCTGGCTTATTTAAATGCCAGGCGGTAGTTAGCGAGTTCGGTAGCGCAGTCGAGTGCCGAAGTTCACCGACATCAGGATTTCGTCTGCGCTCAGTTCAGGCGGAAAGTAGGCCCCTGATATCTGCGCATGGCTAATGCTGGCGCCCTCCAGCGAGGAGGTCCGGAAATCGATTCCACGCAAGTCAGCAGAACGAAAGTAAGCATCCGTGAAATCAATGCCTTCTGCGTTAAGTTCACGCAGGTCCAGCCCTCTGAAGTCGCCTTTGAGCATGTCGACGGTTCCTGACGCTGGGCGCTGGAGATTGAAGCTGGCGATGTCTTCTTTATGAAGCAAGGCATAAAGCGCGGAATCAAGCTGTCTTGGCTGGCTCATGACACGTCTCCGTTGTTGGGATTCTGGCGCCAGTATGATGCCACTATCGTCGAGCTGTGAAGAGTAAGGCTTCACAACTCGACTGCCGGTAACGCGGTGGAATCAGAGTCCTGGAAGGCACTGACGTATGTGCGCCACCAACCCATCCAGATCCGAGCTGATATTGGTTTCAACGTGCTTGCTGCTCAACAACTCCTCAGCGGTCAGCGGTTCGCGACTGGTCTGCTGGGCTTCGATGACCGCAAGCGTTGCGTCGGATGGGTCCTGATTTTCTGCCTGTCGCTGTTCCAGCCAACCTTCGATCACGGCCTGCGGGGCGCTGCAGTCCAGGATCAGTAGCGGTGTGCCAGTGGCCTCAGCAACGTTGGCAGCGCCTTCGCGCTGGGCACGCTTGAGGTAAGTGGCATCGATTACCACTGGAAGACCCGCATGCAGCACCACGCTTGCCAATTGGTGAAGACGGTCGTAGGTCGCGACACTGACATCATCTGCGTAGAGATCTGCCTTGTCGGCAAATTGCCGCTTGCGCTCGACGTCGGAGCGCAAACGAATCGCGCCCAGTGCTTCCACCAGACGCATCGCGACATGGCTTTTGCCGACCGCAGACACGCCATGAGTGATCGCCAGGAACTGTGAAGGAATGGCACTGTAGCTTTCGGCCAGATTTGCGTAGTTGCGATACTGACGCATGGTCGTGCCGCGGTGCACGGCATCCGCGTCGGGGCTCAGGCTGAAAAGCGCTACTTTCGCGCGAACCAATGCGCGGTAAGCCTTGTAGAAGTTCAGCAGTTCCAGGCCCGAATAGTCGCCGGTTTGCTCAAGGTACTGACTGATCAGGCGACGTGAGTGAACTCTCAGGCCGCGGTCTTCCAGGTCCATCGCCAGGAATGCGATATCGGCGTAAACATCCGTCTTGCGAAACGGCTCGTTGAACTCGATGCAGTCGAAAATAACGACCTTGCCATCGATCAGGGTCGCGTTGCCCAAGTGGATATCGCCATGACACTCGCGAATGAATCCGTCTTTTTTGCGCTCTTCGAGCAGTGGCTTGAGGCGCTCGAAGCTGGCGTCGGCCCAGGCCTGGAGGGCTTCGAGCTGAATAATGTCGGTTTTTTCAGTGAGGAAGGGACTGATCTGCTCGAAGTTTTGCGTCACCGGGGCCATTACTGCGTCGGGCGTGCCCAGTGGATGATCGACAGGCACGCGCGGAGCATGAAGATGAAACTCCGCGATTTGCCTGGCCATTTCATCAATTTGTGCCGTGGTCAGCTCGCCATTGGCCTGGAGCGTGCTCAGCAAACCGTCCTGCGGGAACTGGCGCATCTTCAGCACATATTCGATCGCCTCACCGGTGCCGCCTATCTGCGGCGCCTCGACGCTGCCGGTGATGGGGAGTACTTCCAGATACAAATCCTGGGTCAGACGCTGGTTAAGGCGCAGCTCCTCGTTACAAAAGTGTTCGCGCGCCGGCAAACTGGTGAAGTCCAGAAAGCCGAAATTGACAGGCTTTTTCATTTTGTAAACATAGGCGCCCGTCAGCAATACCCATGAAATATGCGTTTCGATGACCTGAAAATGCTCGACTGGATGAGGAAAAAGGGCAGGGTTCTGCAGAGCGGCGATCAGTGACTGGCTCACGGGCGATCCTTCAAAGAGTAAAAGTCGATTACGAACGGCTAAAAAAAGAGGGTCATTATGGCCGCTCGGCGCAGCACTGCAAACCGCTATGAGGGCGGTCTGCCGAACCAGGGGAAAGTGCGTATAATCCGCCGCCATGACTCGTACCCGCACCCCCAAGAAATCCCCCAAACCCGCCAACGGCCGCCTCCGCTCCTTACTGGGCTGGGCGCTGAAGCTCAGTCTCGTCGGCCTGGTGATACTCGCCTGTTTTGCCGTCTACCTGGATTCCATTGTCCAGGAGAAGTTCTCCGGCAAGCGCTGGACCATCCCGGCGAAGGTTTACGCGCGGCCACTTGAACTGTTCGTCGGTCAAAAACTGTCCCGCGATGACTTTCTCGTTGAACTCGATGCGCTGGGCTATCGCCGTGAAGCCGTAGCCAATGGTCCTGGTGCTGCTGCGGTAAGCGGCAACACGGTCGACCTGAACACCCGTGGCTTTCAGTTTTACGAGGGCGCCGATCCTGCCCAGCAAATTCGCGTTCGATTTTCTGGCGATTACGTCGCCGACCTGACAGCCGCCAACGGTTCCAAGCTGGCAGTCGCACGGCTTGAGCCGCTACTCATTGGCGGCCTGTATCCTAAAAATCTCGAAGACCGCATTCTGATCAAGCTCGATCAGGCGCCGCCTTACTTGCTGGATACATTGGTCACCGTCGAAGACCGCGACTTCTATCACCACTTTGGTGTTTCGCCGAAGTCGATTGCGCGGGCCTTCTGGGTAAACGCATCGGCTGGGCAAATGCGCCAGGGCGGCAGTACCCTCACGCAACAGCTGGTCAAAAACTTCTACCTGACCAACGAGCGCAGTCTTACCCGCAAACTGACTGAAGCGATGATGGCTGTCCTGCTGGAGATCCATTACAGCAAGCAGGAAATCCTGGAGGCTTACCTCAATGAGGTATTCGTCGGCCAAGACGGGCAGCGCGCCGTTCATGGTTTCGGCCTGGCGAGTCAGTATTTCTTCAGCCAGCCTTTGTCTGAACTCAAGCTGCACCAAGTCGCATTGCTGGTCGGACTTGTAAAGGGGCCTTCCTATTACAACCCGCGCCGAAACCCGGAGCGCTCGCTTGAGCGCCGAAATCTGGTGCTCGATCTGCTTGAGCAGCAAGGGGTCGCCACACCCGAAGCTGTTGCGGCAGCCAAGAAGATGCCACTGGGTGTGACCAAAACAGGTTCGCTTGCTGACAGCTCGTTCCCCGGGTTTCTTGATCTGGTCAAACGTCAGTTGCGCGAAGACTATCGCGATGAGGATTTGACCGAAGAGGGGCTGAGGATTTTCACCAGTTTCGATCCGATCCTGCAGATGAAGTCAGAGTCGGCGATGAAAGAAACCTTCAGTCGGCTCGCAGGGCGAAAAGGCTCGGACGAGATGGAAGGCGCCATGGTCGTGACCAACCCGGAGACTGGCGAGGTTCAGGCGCTTATTGGCAGTCGTCAGGCTGGCTTTGCTGGCTTCAACCGTGCAATCGACGCCGTTCGGCCTATTGGTTCACTGGTCAAGCCAGCTATTTATCTGACGGCGCTCGAACAGCCCAACAAGTACACGCTGACCAGTTGGGTGGCTGACGAGCCGTTCTCGGTAAAGGGTGCTGATGGCCAGATCTGGAAACCACAGAACTTCGATCACAAGGCCCATGGCAATATTTTCCTTTACCAGGGACTGGCGCATTCCTACAACCTTTCCAGCGCCAAACTGGGGCTGGACCTGGGCGTGCCAACGGTTTTCAAAACCCTGAACAAACTTGGGGTCACGCGCGAATGGCCAGCCTATCCTTCGATGTTATTGGGGGCCGGCGCGCTCAGCCCCATGGAAGTCGCCGTGATGTACCAGACCATCGCCAATGGCGGTTTCAACACGCCAATGCGCGGTATTCGCAGCGTACTGACCGCTGAAGGCGAGCCGCTCAAGCGGTATCCGTTTCAGATTCAGCAGCGCTTCGATCCGGGCTCCATCTATCTGTTGCAAAACGCCATGCAGCGCGTGATGCGTGAAGGCACAGGCAAGTCGGTTTACAACACGCTTTCGGCCAATTTGAATCTTGCGGGCAAGTCCGGGACTACCAATGATTCGCGCGACAGCTGGTTTGCAGGTTTCAGTCAGGATCTGTTGGCGGTGGTGTGGTTGGGGCGCGACGATAACGGCAAAACGCCGTTCACCGGCGCAACCGGCGCGTTGCAGGTATGGACCAGCTTCATGAAGAAAGCCGATCCGCTGCCGCTGGACATGGCGCTGCCTGACAATGTGGTGCAGGCGTGGGTTGATGCCAGTACCGGGCAGGGCAGTGATGCTGGATGCCCGAATGCGGTGCAGATGCCGTATATTCGCGGCAGTGAGCCCCAGCCCGGTCCTGCGTGTGGCGGTAATTCTGCGCCGGCCGAAGTGATGGATTGGGTCAAGGGCTGGTTGAACTAAGCGAAGAGGAAGTGAAGTGAACAAGTGGTGGATTCCAGCTTTAACGGCTCTGGCTTTGCTCAACGGTTGCGCAAGTCAGACGCGCAGTTCGATTCCGGTGGTGGATTCCGGCTCTCGTGTTTCAAACGGGGAGCGTGTGTCTGCGACGCGTAACAACACCTATCCTGCCGCTGTGCAAAATCGGGCTCAGCCGCAGTCGATTACCGAGGACTCAGGTGTGGTAGTGATGGTGCCGGGCGGCGGAGCCACGACCAGCGCTGCGCCGATTCAACCGTTTACGCCGCCAATCAATACTGCGCCGATCGATACGTCTCCGGTCAATCAGGCCCCGGCGAGCAACAGTTACAACATGCCAGCGCCAGTTAATGCCCCGTACAGCGCCCCGGTTCAGACAGCGCCAAGCGGCATCCCTTCATCGGGAGGCTTGTCGGCAGATGAACAGCTTGACGGTCCGGTGCTGGCACTGTTGACGACCGCTCAGCAGCAGCAAAGTAGCGGCGACCTAAATGGCGCGTCATCGAGCCTTGAGCGTGCTCAACGTGTAGCACCCCGCGAGCCGCAGGTGCTTTACCGCCTGGCGCAGGTCCGATTGGCACAGGGCGATGCGCCTCAGGCTGAGCAGTTGGCTCGTCGTGGTCTGACGTTCGCCAATGGTCGCGCCAGCTTGCAAGCCAGCCTTTGGAACCTGATCGCACAGTCCCGCGAGAAGCAAGGTGATGCAGCGGGTGCTGCATCTGCACGCCAAAAAGCCAAGGTCAGCCTCTGATGGATCAACGGTTTCCTCAAATTGCTGAGCAGTTGTTGCTGATCGAACGCGAGCTGCGGCTGCTGGGGTTGTGGAAAGCGGTCCCGCCAAGCGATGAAGATTTATCCAGTCGTGAACCGTTTTGTGTCGATACGCTGGACTTTGATCAATGGCTGCAGTGGATTTTTCTGCCCCGCATGAAAATCATTCTTGAACATGATCTTCAACTGCCGAATGCATCGGGCATTCTGGAGATGGCACAGATGGTCTATGCCGGCCGAGCCGCTGAAACCCGTAACCTTCAAGCATTGCTGGCAGAGTTCGACCGGCTCATCACTGAAACCACCTGACCCTTTAAAGGCAGTTGTCGGTAATAGCGCGTTTGAGGTCCATGATACGGGCCTGGCGCTCTTCTTCGGTAAAGCGCCTGTACTCGCCATTCACCTGCTCGCGGACGCGCGCATTGTTCTGAAACAAGGCCAGGTTAGTCCGCGCCGCGGTGCAGTACTCGGCGCGTCGTTCCTCTTGGTCGGCAACCTGTTTTTTTACCCGCTCATTGATTGCGCGTTGCGCACCGTTCGGGTCCGGCAGTGGCGCGGTTTCGCGTCCTGGTGGCGGGACAGGCTTTTGCGTGTCGATCTCCTGTGCTTGCTGGTCTGCCGGTGGCAGGGCATCAAAGTGAGTGACGCCTTGAGCATCCACCCATTTATAGATCTGCGCAGCCTGAGTCATGGGGCTGACGCCAAGCGTCAGTGCGGCGGCTAAAATCATCCAGCGCATACTGCTTCCTTAACTTCGATGTCAATGAGTTGCCGGGCCACGCTATCACAAGCCTGCCGAAACGGTCGCCATTGGGTACTTATTCATGCGCCTGCGGATAAGAAACCTCACGGATGACTTGACTTGAGAGGGTCGAATCACAACAATCCAAAGTTCGCTGTGGAGGGACTGCCAGAAGCAGGCCATCTCGGTAGATCATGAGGCGCACACCCGCGCCGACCTGTAACACCCGCAACGCGTTACCTCGCGCTGGGTGGGAAAGCCCCGAAACACTTATGGGGGGATCCCAATACTTGCTCAGTCAGTGCTGACGTAGTCGGCGACCACCGTCGCTCATGCTCTGCTTTGCAGTAAACCTATTAAGACCCGTCTCCCCAAGTGTGGACGGTATTCTGGCGTTTTAGAGGTGAACAACGTGGAGCTTTTATCTGGCGCAGAAATGGTCGTCCGCTTTTTGCGTGACGAAGGCGTTGAGCACATCTACGGGTACCCCGGTGGTGCCCTCCTGCATATTTACGATGCCCTTTACAAAGAGCCGTCACTGAGCCACATCCTTGTTCGTCATGAACAGGCTGCTACTCACATGGCGGACGGTTATGCACGCGCAACCGGTCGAGCCGGCGTCGTCCTGGTCACGTCCGGACCGGGTGCAACTAACGCTATTACCGGTATTGCCACTGCCTACATGGACTCCATTCCGATGGTGGTGCTGTCCGGTCAGGTCGCAAGCACACTTGTGGGCACCGATGCGTTCCAGGAGACCGACATGATCGGGATCTCCCGTCCGATCGTGAAGCACAGCTTCATGATCAAGCATCCATCGGAGATCCCGGACGTCTTGAAAAAGGCGTTCTACCTGGCACAGTCCGGCCGCCCCGGTCCTGTCGTGGTGGATATCCCGAAAGACATGACCAATCCGGCCGAGAAGTTCGAGTACGTATTTCCCAAAAAAGCCAAACTGCGCTCTTACAGTCCGGCCGTTCGTGGGCACTCGGGCCAGATCCGCAAGGCTGTGGAAATGTTGCTGGCTGCAAAGCGCCCCATCATCTACGCCGGTGGTGGTGTGATCATGGGCAATGGTTCTGTGCCGTTGACCGAGTTGGCTCAAGCGCTGAATGCTCCCGTGACCAACACGCTGATGGGCCTGGGTTGCTACCCGGGCAGCGATCGCCAGTTCGTGGGCATGCTCGGTATGCACGGCAGTTACACCGCCAACCTGACGATGCACCATGCCGATGTGATTCTGGCCGTTGGTGCGCGCTTCGATGACCGAGTGATCAACGGCGCGGCGAAGTTCTGCCCTAACGCCAAAGTGATTCACATCGACATTGACCCTGCTTCGATCTCCAAGACCATCAAGGCAGACGTGCCAATCGTGGGTCCGGTGGAAAGCGTACTCACCGAAATGGTCGCCACGCTCAAAGAGATTGGCGAGACGCCAAATAAGGAATTGGTCGCCAGCTGGTGGAAGCAGATCGATGAATGGCGTGGCGATCGGGAAATGTTCCCGTACAACCATGGCGATGGCAGTGTCATCAAGCCGCAGACCGTAATCGAAACCTTGTGCGAAGTGACCAAGGGCGACGCATACGTCACTTCCGACGTCGGCCAGCATCAGATGTTTGCCGCGCAGTATTACCGCTTCAACAAGCCGAACCGTTGGATCAACTCAGGCGGTCTGGGCACGATGGGCTTCGGCTTTCCTGCTGCGATGGGTGTGAAGTTGAGCTTCCCGAATGCTGACGTTGCCTGCGTGACCGGCGAAGGCAGCATCCAGATGAACATCCAGGAGCTGTCGACCTGTCTGCAATACGGTTTGCCGGTCAAGATCATTCTGCTTAACAACGGTGTGCTTGGCATGGTTCGCCAATGGCAGGACATGAGCTACAGCGGTCGTCACTCGCATTCCTATATGGAATCGCTGCCTGACTTCGTGAAGCTGGTCGAAGCGTATGGTCACGTCGGCATGAAGATCACGGATCTGAAAGACTTGAAGCCGAAGATGGAAGAGGCCTTTGCCATGACCGATCGGCTGGTGTTCCTGGATATTCAGGTTGATGTCACCGAGCACGTTTACCCGATGCAGATCAAAGACGGCTCCATGCGCGATATGTGGCTGAGCAAGACGGAGCGGACTTAATCATGCGGCATATCATTTCGCTGTTGCTGGAAAACGAGCCGGGCGCCTTGTCTCGTGTCGTTGGTCTTTTTTCGCAGCGCAACTACAACATCGAAAGCCTGACCGTGGCACCCACCGAAGACCCGACCCTGTCGCGCCTGACGTTGACCACAGTGGGGCAGGATGAGGTGATCGAGCAGATCACCAAAAACCTCAACAAGCTGGTGGAAGTGGTCAAGCTGGTCGACCTGTCGGAGAGCGCGCATATCGAGCGTGAGCTGATGCTGATCAAGGTGAAAGCAACTGGCGCGCAACGTGCGGAAATAAAACGCACCACGGATATTTTCCGCGGGCAGATCGTTGATGTTTCCGCCACCGTCTATACCGTTCAATTGACCGGTACAAGCGACAAGCTCGACAGCTTTATTCAGGCCATTGGCACTGCTGCCATCCTGGAAACAGTCCGCAGCGGCGTGACGGGCATTGCCCGCGGCGACAAAGTGCTGAGTATCTAACTTAAATTTTGCGAATGGCCTGAATGGCCAAGATAACAGGGGTATTTCATGAAAGTTTATTACGACAAAGACTGCGACCTTTCGATCATCCAAGGCAAAAAAGTTGCCATCATCGGTTACGGCTCCCAAGGCCACGCTCAGGCGTGCAACCTGAAAGACTCCGGCGTTGATGTCACTGTCGGCCTGCGCAAAGGTTCTGCCACTGTCGCCAAGGCTGAAGCTCATGGCTTGAAAGTGACTGACGTTGCTTCCGCTGTCGCTGCTGCTGACCTGGTCATGATTCTGACCCCGGACGAATTCCAGTCCGCCCTCTACAAGAACGAAGTCGAGCCAAACCTGAAGAAGGGCGCAACACTGGCGTTCTCCCACGGCTTCGCGATTCACTACAACCAGGTTGTTCCCCGCGCTGACCTTGACGTGATCATGATCGCGCCTAAAGCACCGGGCCACACCGTACGTACCGAGTTCGTGAAGGGCGGCGGTATCCCTGACCTGATCGCTATCTACCAGGATGCGTCGGGCAACGCCAAAAACGTTGCACTGTCTTACGCGTCGGGCGTTGGCGGCGGTCGTACCGGCATCATCGAAACCACGTTCAAAGACGAAACCGAAACTGACCTGTTCGGCGAGCAAGCCGTACTGTGCGGTGGTACTGTCGAGTTGGTCAAAGCTGGTTTCGAGACTCTGGTTGAAGCAGGCTACGCGCCAGAAATGGCTTACTTCGAGTGCTTGCACGAGCTGAAGCTGATCGTTGACCTCATGTACGAAGGCGGCATCGCCAACATGAACTACTCGATCTCCAACAACGCCGAATACGGTGAGTACGTGACCGGCCCTGAAGTTATCAACGCTGAATCCCGCCAGGCCATGCGCAACGCTCTGAAGCGCATCCAGGATGGTGAATACGCCAAGATGTTCATCAGCGAAGGTGCTACTGGCTATCCATCGATGACCGCCAAGCGCCGCAACAACGCTGCTCACGGTATCGAAATCATTGGCGAGCAACTGCGCTCGATGATGCCGTGGATCGCTGCGAACAAGATCGTCGATAAAGACAAGAACTGAGTCTGGTTCCGGGCTTTACCGCCTATGAAAAACGCGACCCCAGGGTCGCGTTTTTTCGTTATGGGAGCTCATCTGGTATAAAGCTGCATCGTTTGCCGACCTTGTGTCGCAAGCATTCGTCGAAAATTCACAGCTGCAAGGTATTGTTTATGAGCGAACGTCCCGAAGAGCCGAACAAGGCCTCTGACGCCGAAAGCCTGTTACCGATTGATGAGCATGTTGAAGACGGTCACGATGATGAAGGACGCAAGGTCCGCCATCGTGGGATCTACCTTCTGCCCAACCTGTTTACCACGGCTAATCTGTTTGCCGGTTTTTACGCAATCATCAGTTCCATGAGCGCTCAAAGTGCGATGAGCGCCGGCGACCCTGCGAGCGCGAGCAAGTATTTCGGATTTGCCGCCATCGCGATCTTCGTCGCGATGGTGCTCGATGGTCTCGATGGCCGCGTTGCGCGCATGACCAACACCCAAAGCGCGTTCGGAGCCGAGTACGATTCCCTTTCCGATATGGTGGCTTTCGGTGTCGCGCCTGCGTTGCTCGCCTTCGGCTGGGCGTTGGGCGACATGGGCAAAGTGGGCTGGATGGTTGCTTTCATCTATGTGGCAGGTGCTGCGTTGCGTCTGGCGCGCTTCAATACCCAAGTGGGCAAAGCGGACAAGCGATATTTCATTGGCCTGGCCAGCCCAGCAGCGGCAGGGGTTGTAGCAGGCACTGTATGGGCATTCAGCGACTTCGGCATTCAGGGCTCGAAGATGTCGTTTCTGGTTGCGCTGTTGGTTGCTGCCGCTGGGATGCTGATGGTCAGCAACATCAAATACAACAGTTTCAAGGAGCTGGATCTGAAAGGGCGTGTTCCTTTCGTGGCGATACTGGCCGTGGTTCTGGTGTTTGCGGTGGTGTTCAGTGATCCACCAAGAATACTGCTGTTGATTTTCCTCGCGTATGCAGCCTCAGGTCCGGTCCAATACCTGCTGCGCCTGCGTCGGCAGAAATAGAAAAGCCGATTAAATTTCGCGCATACTCCGCAGTCTATAGGTGCATCAGTCCCCCATAGCTGTGGAGTCATCATGCTAATAAAATTGCCTTCAACGTCTGCCTGCAAAGAGTCGGACGTCACGCCTGAATCAATCTACCTTTCCCGACGGGCTCTGCTCGGTGCATCTGCGGCTGGTCTCGCGATGGGCGCTTTGCCGCGCTGGGCGAGTGCGGTCGACGCATCTCAGTACTCTGATGTCGAACCTGGCGCGGCGCCTCAGTGGTTCAAAGATAAGCTTGCCTCGGTCAAGTGGCAGGCGGTCAACGTCAAAAATGAAGCGATCACTCCTTTCAAAGACGCCACGCACTACAACAACTTCTATGAGTTCGGTACCGACAAAGGGGATCCGGCACAGAACGCCGGCTCGCTCAAAACCGAGCCGTGGAGCGTTGTCATTGATGGAGAGGTGGGCAAGCCGGGCCGCTATGCGCTTGAGGACTTCATGAAGCCATATCAGCTGGAAGAGCGAATCTACCGGCTGCGCTGTGTGGAAGCCTGGTCGATGGTCATACCATGGATGGGATTTCCGATCTCCGAGTTACTCAAGCAGGTCGAGCCCACCTCCAGCGCCAAGTACATCCGGTTCGAAACGCTTCAGGATCCCAAGTCCATGCCTGGGCAGCGATCCGGTTTTGCGCTCATCGATTGGCCTTATGTAGAGGGGCTTCGTCTGGATGAGGCGATGAATCCGTTAGCGATACTTGCAGTCGGTATGTATGGACGTGAGCTGCCGAATCAGAACGGGGCACCTCTGCGACTTGTGGTGCCTTGGAAGTACGGCTTCAAGAGCGTGAAGTCCATCGTGCGTATAAGCCTTGTGAGTGAGCAGCCCAAGACTACCTGGCAAAGCATTGCCGCGAATGAGTACGGCTTTTATGCGAACGTAAACCCCTCTGTCGATCATCCCCGGTGGACCCAGGCTCATGAGCGTCGTCTCCCAAGTGGGCTCTTCAGTCCGAATGTTCGTCAGACAGAAATGTTCAACGGCTATGGCGAGGAAGTTGCCTCTCTCTATACAGGCCTGGATCTACGGAAGAATTACTGATGCGGTTTCCGGTTTGGCGTTTGAGTGTGTTCGTTGCCTGCTGCGTGGCCCCGGTGCTTTGGGTCTATCAAGCGTGGATCTTTGCGTTGGGGCCTGATCCTGGAAAGGTCCTCGTTGATCGACTGGGACTTGGCACATTGATTCTGCTGTTGATCACTTTGGCGATGACGCCGTTGCAGCGCGTGAGTGGGTGGCCGGGATGGATTGCAGTACGACGTCAATTGGGACTGTGGTGTTTTGGGTACGTGGTCATGCATATGACCGGGTACGCGGTTTTTATCTTGGGGCTGGATTTCGGGCAGTTGGGTGTGGAGCTGGTGAAGCGCCCTTACATCATCGTCGGCAGCTTGGCATTTCTGTGTTTGCTGGCGCTGGCTGTGACTTCCAATCGTTATAGCCAGCGGCGTTTGGGTTCTCGGTGGCGCAAGTTGCATCGGCTTATCTATGTAATCCTGGGGCTTGGTTTGCTTCACTTCTTGTGGATTGTCCGCGCGGATCTTAAAGAATGGTCTTTATACGCGGGGATTGGAGCCTTGCTGTTGATCGTTCGAATTCCCGTAATTACTAGGCGAATCCCCCGGTATGGTGTGCGCAAGAACGCAGTCTGAGCAAAAGGTTGATATTAAGTGTTGACGGCCCTCAGGATCTGTCTATAATTCGCTCCACTTCCGGCGCAGACGAAACGGAAAACTCTTTGATAATCAATGAGTTGGACGAAGTAAGCGGTGAGGAAGTGCTTCGATTGAGTGGTTCGAGTCGAAGGTGCAGAAAGGGGGTTGACAGCAGATTGTAACGCTGTAGAATTCGCCTCCCGCTGACGAGAGACGCTAAGTCACTCACGGCGCAAGTGGTTGAAGTTGTTAAAGATTTCCAAGCGAAACTTTGAAAGCTTCTGAAAATAACCGCTTGACAGATACACGGGGCGCTGTAGAATGCGCGCCTCGGTTGAGACGAAAGATCTTAACCAACCGCTCTTTAACAACTGAATCAAGCAATTCGTGTGGGGCTTGTGCTGTAAGACTGATGTCAACTGATTATCAGCATCGCAAGTTACTCCGCGAGAAATCATGGTTTAACCAACGATTGCTGAGCCAAGTTTAGGGTTTTCTCAAAACCCATGAAGTAATTGAACTGAAGAGTTTGATCATGGCTCAGATTGAACGCTGGCGGCAGGCCTAACACATGCAAGTCGAGCGGCAGCACGGGTACTTGTACCTGGTGGCGAGCGGCGGACGGGTGAGTAATGCCTAGGAATCTGCCTGGTAGTGGGGGATAACGTTCGGAAACGGACGCTAATACCGCATACGTCCTACGGGAGAAAGTGGGGGATCTTCGGACCTCACGCTATCAGATGAGCCTAGGTCGGATTAGCTAGTTGGTGAGGTAATGGCTCACCAAGGCGACGATCCGTAACTGGTCTGAGAGGATGATCAGTCACACTGGAACTGAGACACGGTCCAGACTCCTACGGGAGGCAGCAGTGGGGAATATGGACAATGGGCGAAAGCCTGATCCAGCCATGCCGCGTGTGTGAAGAAGGTCTTCGGATTGTAAAGCACTTTAAGTTGGGAGGAAGGGCATTAACCTAATACGTTGGTGTCTTGACGTTACCGACAGAATAAGCACCGGCTAACTCTGTGCCAGCAGCCGCGGTAATACAGAGGGCAAGCGTTAATCGGAATTACTGGGCGTAAAGCGCGCGTAGGTGGTTCGTTAAGTTGGATGTGAAATCCCCGGCTCAACCTGGGAACTGCATTCAAAACTGTCGAGCTAGAGTATGGTAGAGGGTGGTGGAATTTCCTGTGTAGCGGTGAAATGCGTAGATATAGGAAGGAACACCAGTGGCGAAGGCGACCACCTGGACTGATACTGACACTGAGGTGCGAAAGCGTGGGGAGCAAACAGGATTAGATACCCTGGTAGTCCACGCCGTAAACGATGTCAACTAGCCGTTGGGAGCCTTGAGCTCTTAGTGGCGCAGCTAACGCATTAAGTTGACCGCCTGGGGAGTACGGCCGCAAGGTTAAAACTCAAATGAATTGACGGGGGCCCGCACAAGCGGTGGAGCATGTGGTTTAATTCGAAGCAACGCGAAGAACCTTACCAGGCCTTGACATCCAGTGAATCTGCCAGAGATGGCGGAGTGCCTTCGGGAACACTGAGACAGGTGCTGCATGGCTGTCGTCAGCTCGTGTCGTGAGATGTTGGGTTAAGTCCCGTAACGAGCGCAACCCTTGTCCTTAGTTACCAGCACGTTAAGGTGGGCACTCTAAGGAGACTGCCGGTGACAAACGGAGGAAGGTGGGGATGACGTCAAGTCATCATGGCCCTTACGGCCTGGGCTACACACGTGCTACAATGGTCGGTACAAAGGGTTGCCAAGCCGCGAGGTGGAGCTAATCCCATAAAACCGATCGTAGTCCGGATCGCAGTCTGCAACTCGACTGCGTGAAGTCGGAATCGCTAGTAATCGTGAATCAGAATGTCACGGTGAATACGTTCCCGGGCCTTGTACACACCGCCCGTCACACCATGGGAGTGGGTTGCACCAGAAGTAGCTAGTCTAACCTTCGGGGGGACGGTTACCACGGTGTGATTCATGACTGGGGTGAAGTCGTAACAAGGTAGCCGTAGGGGAACCTGCGGCTGGATCACCTCCTTAATCGAAGACTCAGCTTCTTCACAAGTTCCCACACGAATTGCTTGATTCATTGAAGAAGACGATAGAAACAGCCCGAAATTGGGTCTGTAGCTCAGTTGGTTAGAGCGCACCCCTGATAAGGGTGAGGTCGGCAGTTCGAATCTGCCCAGACCCACCAATTTTGTGTGGGAAACGCCTGTAGAAATACGGGGCCATAGCTCAGCTGGGAGAGCGCCTGCCTTGCACGCAGGAGGTCAACGGTTCGATCCCGTTTGGCTCCACCACTTACCGCTGTTTCGTTGTTAGAGTTTAGAAATGAGCATTCCGCTGATGAGGCGGTGAATGTTGATTTCTAGTCTTTGATTAGATCGTTCTTTAAAAATTTGGGTATGTGATAGAAAGATAGACTGGATGGCACTTTCACTGGTGTTCATTCAGGCTAAGGTAAAGTTTGTGAAATGCAAACTTTCGGCGAATGTCGTCTTCACAGTATAACCAGATTGCTTGGGGTTATATGGTCAAGTGAAGAAGCGCATACGGTGGATGCCTTGGCAGTCAGAGGCGATGAAAGACGTGGTAGCCTGCGAAAAGCTTCGGGGAGTCGGCAAACAGACTGTGATCCGGAGATGTCTGAATGGGGAACCCAGCCATCATAAGATGGTTACCTTACACTGAATACATAGGTGTATGGAGCGAACCAGGGGAACTGAAACATCTAAGTACCCTGAGGAAAAGAAATCAACCGAGATTCCCTTAGTAGTGGCGAGCGAACGGGGACCAGCCCTTAAGTTGTATTGAGATTAGCGGAACGCTCTGGAAAGTGCGGCCATAGTGGGTGATAGCCCTGTACGCGAAAATCTCTTTGCAATGAAATCGAGTAGGACGGGGCACGAGAAACCTTGTCTGAACATGGGGGACCATCCTCCAAGGCTAAATACTACTGACTGACCGATAGTGAACCAGTACCGTGAGGGAAAGGCGAAAAGAACCCGGAGAGGGAGTGAAATAGATCCTGAAACCGTATGCGTACAAGCAGTGGGAGCCCACTTTGTTGGTGACTGCGTACCTTTTGTATAATGGGTCAGCGACTTATTTTCAGTGGCGAGCTTAACCGAATAGGGGAGGCGTAGCGAAAGCGAGTCTTAATAGGGCGTCTAGTCGCTGGGAATAGACCCGAAACCGGGCGATCTATCCATGGGCAGGTTGAAGGTTGGGTAACACTAACTGGAGGACCGAACCGACTACCGTTGAAAAGTTAGCGGATGACCTGTGGATCGGAGTGAAAGGCTAATCAAGCTCGGAGATAGCTGGTTCTCCTCGAAAGCTATTTAGGTAGCGCCTCATGTATCACTGTAGGGGGTAGAGCACTGTTTCGGCTAGGGGGTCATCCCGACTTACCAAACCGATGCAAACTCCGAATACCTACAAGTGCCGAGCATGGGAGACACACGGCGGGTGCTAACGTCCGTCGTGAAAAGGGAAACAACCCAGACCGTCAGCTAAGGTCCCAAAGTCATGGTTAAGTGGGAAACGATGTGGGAAGGCTTAGACAGCTAGGAGGTTGGCTTAGAAGCAGCCCCTTTAAAGAAAGCGTAATAGCTCACTAGTCGAGTCGGCCTGCGCGGAAGATGTAACGGGGCTCAAACCATGCACCGAAGCTACGGGTATCATCTTATGATGATGCGGTAGAGGAGCGTTCTGTAAGCCTGTGAAGGTGAGTTGAGAAGCTTGCTGGAGGTATCAGAAGTGCGAATGCTGACATGAGTAACGACAATGGGTGTGATAACACCCACGCCGAAAGACCAAGGTTTCCTGCGCAACGTTAATCGACGCAGGGTTAGTCGGTCCCTAAGGCGAGGCTGAAAAGCGTAGTCGATGGAAAACAGGTTAATATTCCTGTACTTCTGGTTATTGCGATGGAGGACGGAGAAGGCTAGGCCAGCCTGGCGTTGGTTGTCCAGGTTTAAGGTGGTAGGCTGGAATCTTAGGTAAATCCGGGATTCTAAGGCCGAGAGCTGATGACGAGTGTCCCTAGGACACGAAGTGGTTGATGCCATGCTTCCAAGAAAAGCTTCTAAGCTTCAGGTAACCAGGAACCGTACCCCAAACCGACACAGGTGGTTGGGTAGAGAATACCAAGGCGCTTGAGAGAACTCGGGTGAAGGAACTAGGCAAAATGGCACCGTAACTTCGGGAGAAGGTGCGCCGGTGAGGGTGAAGGACTTGCTCCGTAAGCTCATGCCGGTCGAAGATACCAGGCCGCTGCGACTGTTTATTAAAAACACAGCACTCTGCAAACACGAAAGTGGACGTATAGGGTGTGACGCCTGCCCGGTGCCGGAAGGTTAATTGATGGGGTTAGCTAACGCGAAGCTCTTGATCGAAGCCCGGTAAACGGCGGCCGTAACTATAACGGTCCTAAGGTAGCGAAATTCCTTGTCGGGTAAGTTCCGACCTGCACGAATGGCGTAACGATGGCGGCGCTGTCTCCACCCGAGACTCAGTGAAATTGAAATCGCTGTGAAGATGCAGTGTATCCGCGGCTAGACGGAAAGACCCCGTGAACCTTTACTATAGCTTTGCACTGGACTTTGAATTTGCTTGTGTAGGATAGGTGGGAGGCTTTGAAGCGTGGACGCCAGTTCGCGTGGAGCCAACCTTGAAATACCACCCTGGCAACTTTGAGGTTCTAACTCAGGTCCGTTATCCGGATCGAGGACAGTGTATGGTGGGTAGTTTGACTGGGGCGGTCTCCTCCTAAAGAGTAACGGAGGAGTACGAAGGTGCGCTCAGACCGGTCGGAAATCGGTCGTAGAGTATAAAGGCAAAAGCGCGCTTGACTGCGAGACAGACACGTCGAGCAGGTACGAAAGTAGGTCTTAGTGATCCGGTGGTTCTGTATGGAAGGGCCATCGCTCAACGGATAAAAGGTACTCCGGGGATAACAGGCTGATACCGCCCAAGAGTTCATATCGACGGCGGTGTTTGGCACCTCGATGTCGGCTCATCACATCCTGGGCTGAAGCCGGTCCCAAGGGTATGGCTGTTCGCCATTTAAAGTGGTACGCGAGCTGGGTTTAGAACGTCGTGAGACAGTTCGGTCCCTATCTGCCGTGGACGTTTGAGATTTGAGAGGGGCTGCTCCTAGTACGAGAGGACCGGAGTGGACGAACCTCTGGTGTTCCGGTTGTCACGCCAGTGGCATTGCCGGGTAGCTATGTTCGGAAAAGATAACCGCTGAAAGCATCTAAGCGGGAAACTTGCCTCAAGATGAGATCTCACTGGAACCTTGAGTTCCCTGAAGGGCCGTCGAAGACTACGACGTTGATAGGTTGGGTGTGTAAGCGCTGTGAGGCGTTGAGCTAACCAATACTAATTGCCCGTGAGGCTTGACCATATAACACCCAAGCAATCTAGCGACCCGAGAGGGCACAGATTGCGGTGACTGTGAAGATGACAGACGCTGAAAGTTTGCAGTACACGAACCAAACTACCTGATCACATACCCGATTTGCCGAAGCGAGGCCCTGGCGACAGGTGCAGCGACTTGGTACCCGAATTTCTTGACGACCATAGAGCATTGGAACCACCTGATCCCATCCCGAACTCAGCAGTGAAACGATGCATCGCCGATGGTAGTGTGGGGTTTCCCCATGTGAGAGTAGGTCATCGTCAAGATTAAATTCCGAAACCCCATCTGCTTACGCAGATGGGGTTTTGTTTATGCGCGCGAAAACTACGTACAGCTCCTGACGCCGCCGTTCCAGTTCCGATCATGCTCGAACATATACTCCCTATCTGGCCTACAGTATTCTGCACGCATCTTAGAACGCAAAAAAAGGTCGCACATCAGTGCGGCCTTTCTATTTCAGCGGGCTGTTCAGGTCAATCCGCAGCCTCTTCAGCTTCCGCAGTCACCTTCGCCTTCAACACCGGCTCGCGTGGCTGAATGTATTTCCAGTCAGCCTCATCAATGTAAATCCCTGCTGGTCCGCTGCCTCCCTCAAGATCGATCGCTACATGAGCCGATACTTGAGGTTTGACGCTGGCAAGGATGGGGACGAAGCCAAGTTGCAGGCTCGTTTCAAGGAGTGCTGCCTGATTCCTCTCATCAATATCAGCGGCTTCATCAAGGTAATAAGGAAGACGAATACGACCTGCCTGATCACGATCCATCAGATGGAGGAGCAGATACATATTGGTTAGCGCTTTGATCGTCATAGTGGTGCCGTTAGATGCAGCGCCATCAATATCGGTGTGAATGACTGGTTGACCGTTGACCTTGGTGATCTCAAACGCCAGTTCAAAAAGATCTTTCAAGCCAAGTTGATTGTGGTTAGCCGCAACCAGACGTGCCAGATACTCCTTCGCTTGTTCATTCTTATCATCCTGATCCGCACTCTGGTTGAGATCGAACACGGAAAGCGTCTCGCCTTCCTCGTATTGGCCTGCACTATGGATGATCTGATCAATGTGCTTGAGCGCCTCTTTGTTAGGCGCGAGCACAATTCGGAAGCTTTCAAGGTTCGAGACCTGACGCTTGTTGATCTCACGGTTGAACAGCGCCAATTGATGCTCGAGGCTGTCGTAGTCACTTCGGATATTGCGCAGGGTGCGCGCAATATCCGTGACAGCCGCTCGACGCGCTTTGCCCAGAGTCAGTGCTTCATCCTGGCGATGCGCATAGGCGTTGATCAACAGTTGCAAACGACGCTCCATGTCGTCCTCGCTATCGAACTTGGCCACGCCTTTGAGACGCACTTGGGCGTACAGCGCTTCAATCTGACCATCACAGCGCTGCAAACCTTGCCAGCTGTCCTGATAATCATTGAGCAGTGGCAGCAGGTTCTCCAGCGAGTCGTCGACCGGTTCCATGAACGACGTGCCGAAGGGCAGATCAGCCGGCAGCAGTTGACGACGACGCAACGCATCATCAAGCGTTCGTTGTTTGGATTCCAGATCGCCGATCTGACGGCCAATCAACTGAAGTTTGGCTGACAGCTGCTGAACACGCTCCGTGAATGCATCTGACGAGCGTTTGAGTTCATCCTGCGCGGCTTCCATTTGGGCCAGTTGATCGAGTTTTTCAGGCTCTTCAGCAGACAGCGTCTGTGAGCGGCGGAAGTCCTCGAGGGCCTTCTGAGCGTCAAGGACCTGCTGATACAGCGCTTCGGTCTGTGTTTTGCTGGCTGCGCGATCTGCTGCAACGGCTTGCTGGGTTTTCAGCTGTTTGAGTTCTTTCTCAAGACGCTCTTTCTGATCACGCAACGCGGCGCGATCGGCCAACGCTTGCAACGCAGGCGGCTCAATGTGCGAGAGATTGATCGAGAGCCCCGGCACTTCAAAGTGATCGCCCTTGAAGCTGTCGAGAATGGTTTCCAGTGATTTAACCCAAGCGTCTCCGTCTGCCAGCGCGATACCTTGTTCGCCCAGCGGCAGGCTGAACAACGCACTGTTGAACAGGCGCATCAGACGTTCTACATCGGGCTGCGAAAATTCTTCGCGCAGCCGCGCATAACTATTGTTATCTGCGTGATCGAGTTGCTGTCTGACTGCCTTCAGACGTTTTTCAAGGTCGCGAAGACGCTCATCCAGATCCTCGGCGCTGAACTGACGGGATTGCGCCAACGCGCCCGCCAATTCGTCGTGCGCGTCTTTGGCCGCGAGTAGTTGCTGCTCTAGCACGCGCACATCGTCGACCAGGGCAAAGCGATTTTTAAGCACAGCCAATTCGCCGATCCAACGCTGAATACCGGAGATTTCCCGCTCCAGGCGCATCAACTCTTGCGTGCCACCGCGCTGATCATTTTGCAGACCGTCCTGTTCACCACGGTAGTGCTCGGCCTGAATGACCAGCTCCTCCTTGCGAGCGTTGGAATAGTCCTGCCATGTGCCGAGCAATGAGTCCAGCAACGGAGATAACCGATGCAACTTGCCGCGCAGCACTTCCCTTTGCCGGACGCCGTTGGCCAGCGCTTCAACGAGAGGACCCGCCAATACCAAAGCGTTGTAGTCCTGCTCCATGCGTCGCACGTCGCGAAAGGCTTCTTCACACGCTGCGATGTAATCAACACTGCCGGAGCGCAAGCTGTGCTCGAAGGCATCGAGAAACAGCTGTTTGAGCTTTGCCGCAGTGATCTCGCGCATGTGGAGCAGGTTGATGAACAGGGCGCGGAAGGTTTTAAGGCTCTGCTCGCTGGTGGAACGCAACGGAATCAGCGTCAGGTCCAGCGGAATCGAGGTATGACCCCCAACCAGCAGACGGCGTAATTCATCAGGTTTGAGTTCGTAGGCTTTGAGGCCTTGGGATTCCAGATTGCTGAACAGCTCTTTCTGGCGCAGGCAGGTGTCGTTGATCTGGTAGTGCGCGAGATCCAGCTTGCCTGCGTAGGCGAAGAATTGATGACCGAAACCGCCGCCGGGGCCCCGCCCGACCACACCAATGACGTGAGGTCCATGCGGCAATGCGACCTCTACCAGGATGTAACTGGTGTCGGTGGCAAAGTAGAAGCGGCGGGATTGATCCAGGCTGTACTTGCCGAAACTCATGTCTGACATGCGGGCGAGAATCGGGAATTGCAGTGCATTGATCGACGCACTCTTGCCCAGATTGTTTGCGCCGTAGACAGACAGCGGGTGTTCCAGCGGGAACAGCCCGAGGCTGTAACCTGCCGTGTTCAGCAGGGCAAAGCGGCGAATGCCATAACGTTCCTGGCTCATGCATCAAGCTCCTGTTCTTCGGCAATCGCGCGGGCCAAGGCCTGCTCTTCGGTCAGCTCGACATCCCCGAAATCTGCCAGATCAAGTGGGTCATCGGTTTCGAGTAATTTTTCGTCACTGTCATCGTCGATCAGAATCGGCGTCGGCAAAGGCAACTCACTGTGAAGACTGGCGGCAAGGTCCCGGTCCTGCTGGACGGAGAGGCAGACATCGAGGAATCGATGCATTGGCGGCAAAAAGCGATACGCGCCAGGCTCTTCACTGGCAAACCCCAGTTGGGTCATGCGGCGCATGATCTTTTCTTCAAGCTCTTCGTGGGTCTGGACTTCGGCTTGCAGAAACAGATCACGGTACTTTTCAAGCAGCGAAGGCAGCTCGTCGCGCCCAAGACTGCCGCCGTCCAGCACTGCCACCGGGTCACGGCCCTGGTCTGCCAGATGCTCGACCAGAATGAACGTAAACAGCGCCAGCCGTTGGGCCGTTTTGTTCACTTGAGCCGCTGCCAGGTCAGGCACGAAGTAATAGAAGCCTCGGGTATCGCAGACCAATTCAAAACCCAACGCCTTGAACAGAGTTCGGTACTGGTCCTGCGAGTTCGACAACTGAGCGTAAAGCTCAGGGTCACGACGGCTGATGTGATATCCCTTGAACAGCTCGCGGAAGATAGGCGCGAGCTGAGACATTTCGGACAGATCAAGATGCATGGGCGTTGCCCTCTGTATTCTCTGGGGTGACGTCTCGACTCGAGAGCAGGGCGAAGGAGCGTAGGCTGACCCGATGCTCCTGTGTGAAGTAGTCGCGGCGTTCCAGACGCTCGCGCTGGAAACGCTTATCCCGGGACAAACGAGAGAACCAGTAGAGCAATTCATCGGTCGCGCCAGTCGGCTCCTGCTCGAGCAACCACACCATCAGGTCTGGCATCGGCAACGCGTCTTCGCAACGCTCGACCATCTCCTTGACCGTGCGCGGTGCGCGAGCCGACTCGCCCTTGCGTGTGGTGCTGGCCTTGGGAAAGATTGCTGGCTTGGGTTCGAAACGCGCCAGGGCGTAGACGTAGGCTTCCACCTGGTTTGCGCTGCCAAGAAACGTGCTTTGCGCGCGAGTAAACAGCGGCATCGCAGCCTGCGGCACCGCATCGATACCTTTGCGACGGATAGCCGACAGGGCTAGCGCGGCGCCGCGGGTTACGGCGTTGTGCCTGCGCGCTTCTTCGCGAAGAGGCAGCAGTAGTTCTCGGGCATGACGCAGCGTCAGTTGCGCGCTGGTCTGCATCTCCAGGATTCGCGCATGAGTGCGCAGCAACATGTCGTCGTCAACGAGGTGCCCCAGGCGCTGCTGATCGGTCAACATGCGCAACAACACGTTCTCCACCTTGCGAACGCCTTGTTCGAATGCGCCGTCTGCGTTGACCAACTGAATCATCGGCTCGACGTACTCGTCCCACGTAGCCAGCACCTCGGCGTATCGCTGGCGAAGTGGGATTTGCCTGTCGCTGGTCTTGGCCCGCTCGGCGACAGACACCAGTGCCTGCTCATCATTAGCGAGCTTCTTCAGGACATCTCGCACGCGCATATCAAGCAAGCGCAACTGGCGGGCCAGATCATTGGCATCGCGCACATCGAAAGCGTCCTGGATATAACCGGCTAAGCGCTCCAGATGGCGCAAGTACGCTTCGATCTCCAGGCACAGGCCAAGACGGTGCTCGCGGCGCAGGTAAGACAGGAAGTCGTGGATTTGTGCATTCAGCTCAAACCGGTTCGGGCTTTTGGCCACAGGCACCAGGATATCGAGGCGGATCCACACATCCAGCAAGTGAGTAATGTCCTGCGGCGTGCTTTCGAGCTGCTGGGCGGCCAGTTGCAGACGCAATTCGCTCAGGCTCAAAGTGCCTTGGTCGAAATGCTCGCACAGAGGCTCAAGCAGTGCCCAGTGTTCGGCAAGGGCGCGCAAGACGCGCTTAGGTTCGATCATTGGATGGCCAGCTGGTTAGCGAAGAAAAGCGGCGATTGTACTGCATAGCAGGCGCTGGTTTTTACTCTCGGTCGATCAACTGCGGCGCGAGAGGGCGAAGGTCTGTAGAATCGCGTGCCTAACTTATCCACAGGTGGCTGACCTTTGCTCAACGAGTCCCGCCGCCGCGCTTATATGACTGCCATGCAGGTGGTCAATTGGCTGCCGCGCACTGAATTGCCCTTTGCCGCACCGTCTCGCCCGCAGTTGCTCGCGCCCTTGCCGGCAAGTGTCGAAGCGGCTGTTCCCTTTGCTGCGCCACAACCTGAGAAACAGGCGACGCCTGCCGCCTCAGCGCGCACTGTCGAGCGAGCAAAGGTAGAGGTGCCGCGTCCTTCTTCCATCGTCAAGCCGACAGTCAAACCCGTCGCCAAGGCAGAAGAAGCGCCTGCGGCAGTCGCTAAGGCGCCCGTCGTGCAGCCTCCACGTTTTGCGCTTCAATTGCTGCGCGCGGGCAATTGCCTGCTGCTGGTAGAGCTGGCCACGGGCGAGCCGTTTCAGAGCCGCGATCCTTCCTATCTGTTACTCAAGGACATGCTCCGCGCCGCGGGTCTTCCGGACAGTCCGCAGATCATTGGGGAGCCGGTGCGCTGGCCGTTGCTGGTGCGCGGTCAAATGGATCAGGGGCCGGAAGCGGCGCGCGATTTCGTGCAGGGCTTCTTGTTCGCACGGCTTGAAGAGGCGCCTTGCAGTGTTCTCTGGCTCGTCGGCTTGCCGTCGCTGAAGTTTGCCGGCGAAGTGGATGCCGAATCCTATAACCGAGAACTTCAGGTCGATGGCCTGGGTTCTGCCTGGGCGCTGCCAGGGCTAGAACTCCTTATGGACGAGCCTCAGCGCAAAGCCGATGTCTGGAAAGCCATGCGGCGATTGATGGCACGTTGGAAGACCGTAAATGAGTGATGCAGTAACGTTTCGCCCGATGACCGAGGCAGATCTGGATGCCGTTCTAAAAATCGAATACGCAGCGTTCAGCCACCCGTGGACCCGTGGGATTTTTCTGGATGGTCTGAAATCATACGAAATCTGGTTGATGTTCGAAGGGCAGCAGCAAGTGGGGCATGGCGTGATCAACGTGATCATCGACGAGGCCCATTTGCTCAATATTACGGTCAAGCCGGAAAGTCAGGGCCGTGGACTGGGACTGTTGTTGCTGGACCGTTTGATGAAGCGTGCTTACGAGCTGAATGGGCGTGAATGCTTTCTGGAGCTGCGGGCGAGCAACCAGTCGGCCTATCGTCTGTATGAGCGTTATGGCTTCAACGAGATAGGCCGGCGTCGCGACTATTATCCGGCAATCGGTGGTCGGGAAGACGCGCTGGTCATGGCGTGCACGCTACTGGACTGAACCGCGACGCTTAAGGTTTTCCGTCCAGGGGGTGGACAATCGCCTCTTCTTCTTCGTCCAGACCTCCGCCCGCGCCGATTTCGTCTTCATCGACGATACTCAAGTCGGAATCCGCCGGGCCGCCTTCGCCTTGCTCGCGTGCGGAGCGGGCGCCGTCTTCGTGGATCAGCGTTTCCGGGCTCATGTCGTCGTCGGTCGGCTCGTGATCCTCTGTGGAAGCACCCGTCATCCCCGCTTCGCGCGCTCGTTCATCAGGGATATACGTTTCCAGCTCATCAGCAGGAATCGTGTCACCAATTCGACCACTGGGTTCGTTATTGTCGTTGAAGTTCAGCTCTTCCATCGATCCCATCTGATCTTCGGTGGTATCGATGGGCTCGGGTTGGGTTGCACCTAAAGGGCGGCGTTCATCAGTCATGGCGAAATCCTCATTACGTAGTGGGCCTTAATTAGGTGGACCGACAGCGTTCTCGAGAATTCCTTTTTGTTCTGGAGGCGCATAGTGGCAAATAGGGCGTGACCCGGAACGTCGAGCGCCAGTCATAGCTGAGCATCATTTTCGAGGCATCAACGCATGAACGACCTACAAGACCTGATCGACAACAATGAGCGCTGGGCCGCTGCCATCAAAGAAGAAGACCCTGAGTTCTTCGCCAAGCTGGCGCGTCAACAGACTCCGGAGTTTCTATGGATCGGTTGTTCGGACGCTCGCGTCCCGGCCAATGAAATCGTCGGCATGCTGCCGGGTGATTTGTTCGTCCACCGTAACGTCGCCAACGTCGTACTGCACACGGACCTCAATTGCCTTTCGGTGATTCAATACGCCGTCGACGTGCTGAAGGTTAAACACATTCTGGTCACCGGCCACTACGGTTGCGGCGGTGTACGCGCGGCGATGCAGACTCGCCAGTTGGGGCTGATCGATGGATGGCTGCGCTCGATTCGTGATCTTTACTACGAGAAGCGTGAAGAGCTCGCCAAGCTGCCGACCGAAGAAGAACGTGTGGATCGCCTCTGCGAACTGAACGTGATTCAACAAGTGGCCAACGTGGGCCATACCAGCATCGTGCAGAACGCATGGCATCGTGGGCAGAGCCTGTCGGTGCATGGATGCATTTATGGCATCAAGGATGGGCGCTGGAAAAGTCTGAACGCTACCATCAGCGGTTTTGATCAACTACCGCCGCAGTACCGTTTGATGCCGCAAGGGGAATAACGCCCCCTGCGGCATCTTCACGGTCTGGGCGATTAGTGCATCGCTTATCAGATCGCTGACGGCGCCATCTCAGGCAGCGGCTTTTGCAGCTGCCTGAGTTCGCGTGAGGTGTCCCCGGTTCTGCATTTGGCGGCCGCTTGATCGGCGGTCATCTTGCGCACCGAGGTAAAGAACAACTGGCAGGTCTGGACCTTATTGGTCACTTGCCAGTTTTGCGTGCATTGGCTCAACGTGGTGCTCGGATTCGCCGTTGGCTCGCTGCCCATCTTCGCCTGCCAGCAGGCCGCGCTCAGATCCTGCCCCATGACTTTCAGCCCAGTAGCGTCAGCCTTGGCCTGGTCGCCCCCGTTGTTGGCCTGGTCCGCCGCATACCAGATGTAACTGGGGTGATTAGAGCCCAGCACCGACACTTGTTGACCGGTCGAAGGACTGATCATCGCCAGCCCTAACACCCCGACCTTCTGACCATATTGCTGTTCAAGCCAGGTCCTGACGGGCGCGCCGAACGCCACCATCGGCAGTGAGGTGCCCGCTCTGCTCTGACTCAGCTGTTTGATCATGCTGGTCTGATAATCCTGAAAATAGCCGTACACCGTTTCCAGGGTGCTGCCGGCATTGGCAGGCGCGGCGATAGGGGCAATGTCGATAATGGTTTGATAGCCCGGCGTTTGCGCAGCGGGGATGCCGTTGGCCGTGAGCAGCATCGACCAGCGGTCAGTGGTGGCGGAATTCAGATAGTCCTGAAAATGGGTCAGCGAGGTGTCCGGCGGGAAGTGCAGCAACTCGACGCTCTTGCGGTTCTCAAGCGCCATGCCGAGAGGCAGATAAAAATACCAGTTGAACGCCCACTTGCCGTCCATGTTGAGTTTTTTCGCGCCGTTGTAGGCCAGTTCGCCTGCATCCAGCAACGCTAACAGCGGTTTGTCGTAGCCTTCGGGCACACCGGTTATCTCGGCGTAGAGCACATCGTTGTCGTTATGCACGCTGACCTTGCCTGCGGAGTAGCCGTCGCGCTGCACGCTCTGTGTCAGGTAATGCTCAGCGGTTTGCTCGAGCGTCCATTGACGAAAACAGATCACGCTGCAGTTGTTGGGGAACGCAAAGAGTCGTGCGACGCGCTCCTTGCTGCCCAGCTTCACAGTCGCCTCTGCCTGAGCTTGCGCTGCACTCATTACTGAGAATGCGGCGAGGGCCAGGCTCAATACTGTTTTTTTATTCATGCTTCTGTCCTTGATAGAGAGATACGAGTCCGGGCGGACGGCATTTCAATAATGAAACACTCGGACAGGCTTAATAAGCGGGGGACGAGAAAATAATCGAGTCTGCCGCCAGCTACAGGACAAAGCGCTGAACCATGGTGTTCAAGTCCGTGGCCAGCATCGACAGCGCGTTGCTCGCGACCGTGGTCTGCTGCGCGCCGGAGGCCGATTGCGTCGACAGATCCCGGATGCTGCTCAGGTTACGATCAACCTCGTTGGCGACCTGGGCCTGCTGTTCAGCGGCGCTGGCGATCAACACGTTACGGTCGCTGATGGTGGAGGTGGAACTGATGATCACCGACAGCGCCTCGCTGGTGGCGGCGGCCTGTTCCAGCGTCATGCCTGCCTGAGTTGCGGTCACGCGCAATGCTTGGGCTGTTTGCTGGGTGCTTTTCTGCACACCATTGATCAAGCCTTCTATTTCTGTAGTCGAGGCGCTGGTGCGTTGCGCAAGTGATCTGACTTCGTCTGCCACCACGGCAAAGCCACGTCCTGCTTCGCCGGCCCTCGCGGCTTCGATGGCGGCGTTGAGTGCCAGCAGATTGGTCTGATTGGCGATGGCGCGAATCACGTCGAGAATCTTGCTAATGCTCAACGTACGCTCAGCCAGTCCTTCGGCCTGATGCGATGAATCCAGAACGTTGTCGGTCAGCTCCCTTATCGACTCGATGGTGCCCGAGAGGCGTTCCCGCCCTTGGGCCGCGGCTGCGTTGGATGCCTGGGATTCAGTGGATGTGTTGCTGGCGTTGTCCGCGACTTCCACCGCCGCCTGACTCATTTGGTTCACGGCCACGGCCGCCTGTTCGATTTCGTTGTTTTGCAGGTGCAAGTTCTGGGCGCTGGCTTCGGCGATAGCGCCCATTTCCTGAACCGATTGAGTCAATTGCGTCGCGGCTGCGTAAATCTGCTCGATAGTGCCGTGCAAGTTGCCACGCATCCGGCCAAGCATCATCAGCAGTTGTGCTGTTTCGTCTTTACCTTCCGGAATCGGCTGCGGACTGAGGTCACCCTCGGCAATGGTGCTGGCGATCTGCAGCGCATGGCGAACCGGGCGAATAATGCTGACGCTCAGGCGCCAGGCAAGCAGCAACGTCAAGACCAGTGCGACGACAATGGCGCTGACGGCAATGATCCGGGTTTGCTCGAAGCGACTGCCGGTAGCCTCGACGGCCGCTGCCGCACTCTGTTTATTGAGTTCACGCAGCAACTGCACCTGCATGTCCATCAGGTCGCCCTGTAAACTCAATGCGGTGTTGAGCAGCATTCTTGCTTCGTCCAGTTTGCGTTGTTCGATGAGTGCAATTTCATCCTGCAATCCGGGCATGAAAGCTTTATAGGCGTCCTGCAACGCCGCAATCGAATCGCGTTCGGTGCTATCGGTGGCGTGCGCCAGGTAATCGTTGAAGCCTTTATCAACCTCGTTACGCAGTTGTTCGACATTGATCTTGCTGGTCACAACGGCGCCCGGATCATCAGCGTTGGCGATCAAGCGAGCGCTTTCACCGCGCAGTTTGATCAGGTCGATGGCGATCGCGTCGGCCATAGCCATGCTCGGCAACGTTCCGCTTTCAACCGCTTCGCCTTGTTCGCGAATGCTCTGCATCTGCAGCAGGGAGAACACACCCAACGCCACCAGCAGCAGTGCAGTGATGCCGAAGCACAGAACCAGCCGCTGGGTGATTTTCAGACGACGCAGTAGGCCAGGTCTGGAGGAGCGGCCGCGTAACCGATGTAATAACGTTTTCACTACAGACCAATCCCATCGACGATTAAACCGGAGACATTGGTTATAGAGACGTTCCGTGATGTCTTTATGACATCGGCGAGGAATGTTGCAGTTTTATGGAGACTCTTTTTTTTCAACGGCTGCTGTGGTCGTTGCCCTGCAGGCACTTCTGGACGTTTTGTAGCCGTGATTGATCAGGGTTTTCAGCATCCCGAGGTGTCCTTGTGCTGCCCAGACAGCCGATGACATCACCTGATCAGACCAATCGCCTTCGTCCGCCCCACTGAATTGCCCCGATATCAGCAGCAGCACGGCTTCTGCGCGCAACACCTCGGCAAGCATGGCATCGACCAGATAACCCGGCGGCACGTCCGCGGCCACCACCATCACGCCTTCGGCAACGCTTGTGTCTCGAGTGCTCATTGCACAATCTCCATGACTGATTGGGATCACGCTCAAGCCTTGAACGCGTTGTCGAAGCTTAGGAAACCAAACAGCATGACGACGTGAAAACTGGTTACAGGACGTCTCGGCACTGCGCTCGGACTGTTTAAGCAGCGTCACTGACCTGCGCCCACTTCCTCCATTAACTCACTGACAAAACGCACGGCCCGGGCGTGTCGAGCTTGAGCCAGCTCGGCCCCGGCCTGGGTTTGGAATCCCTGTGACAGGCCGAAGATCTTGTTCTTGAAGTGGTCCAGCGCGAACTGCTTATCGTCCAGAGGACGGTTTGCTGCGAGCGGGTCAGCGGCGTCATACAGGCGGCTGCCCATACGGCCTGCGACATAAAACAGCCGCGCAACGCCGATCAGGCCCAGTGCGTCGAGGCGGTCGGCATCCTGCAGAATCTTTGCTTCAAGGGTTGTAGGCGTGATGGCGGCCGAGTAGCTGTGCGCTTCGATGGCGTGGGCAACGGCTGCGATTCGCTCCTCGCTCCAGCCCATTTCCGACAGCAGTTCGGACGCTTTCGCGGCGGCCAGGCGGGAAGCGCTGGACCTGAATTTCGAGTTCTTTTCCACCGACACGCAGTCGTGCAGCAACGTCGCGGCCAGCAGCACCTCGTGATCGCCGCCTTCCTTGTCACGGATCGCGCAGACATTCATCCAGACCCGATGCAGATGGGATTCATCGTGAGAGCCGTCGAGCCTTTCGGCCACGGTGTGAGGTATCAGCAGATTGGCAAGGCTTTGAAACGGCGCAAATGAAAGTGAATTCATCGAAGGGTCCTGGTTATCCCGGCGAGCTGTTTGGCAAGCATACAGAGATCCAGGCGCAACATTAAACGAGCCAAAAGCCGCGCCAGCTTCGAAGGCGGTTCGAGGAATGTCGTCATTCGCTCGAACACTCATCGCCGGCGCGCCGTTGAATACCTGCGTTTACTGGCCCTTCATCGCTGCCGTCAGCTTGTCGACGTTGTACCTGAACATCTGCACGTAGGACGCTGCTGGCCCGTCTGCAGGCGAGAGCGATTCCACATACAGCTCGCCGCCAGGATGCGCGCCGCTGGCTTTGGCGATTTGCTGCACCAGCCGTGGATCGCCCGAGTTCTCAAAGAAATACGCGCTGACATGCTCTTGTTTGATCTGGTTGATCAGCTTGCCGACATCAGCCGCTGACGCTTCTGTCTCCGTGGAAAAGCCCAGTGGGGACAGGAACGTAACGCCGTAGGCATCACCGAAATAGCCGAAGGCATCATGGGAGGTCAGCACCTTGCGTTGCGATTTCGGTATGGACTGAATCTGCGTACGGGCGTATGCGTCCATGTCTTGCAGCTGTTTGATGTAAAGGTCGCCCTGGGTTTTGTAATCGGCGGCATTGGCCGGGTCTGCTTTCTGTAGTGCGGCGATGATATTTCTTACATACACCACGCCATTGATAGCGCTGTTCCAGGCGTGCGGGTCGGTGATCTTCTTGCCGTCCTCTTCCATGCTTCGGGTCATGATGCCGTTGGACAGCACCACGGGCTCGCCCTTGTAGCCAGAGGCTGTGATCAATCGGTCCAGCCAGCCTTCCAGGTGCAGGCCGCTGACAAATACCACGTCGGCTTTTTTCAGTGCCTGTGCATCGTTGGGCGTGGGCTCGTAAACATGCGGATCGCCATTGGGGCCGATCAGCGAAGTGACGTGAACGTGGTCGCCACCAACGTTGCGGACCATGTCGGCAATGACTGTGAACGAAGCAACGGCTTCCAGAGGTTTCGTCTCGGCGCTGTTGGCCAGACTCGACAGCACCAGACCCGATAACGCCAGAGCGGCGGTCAGAAGCGTCAAACGTTTCATGTGGTTTCCTTTGTGTAAGAGAACAATCAGCCGGACAAGTGAACCCTTGGAAGCAGGCGTCGAAGAAAACCGCTGCGTCCAAAAAACAGTGAAAACAAATAAAAGGCGCTGGCGGTCAGGACGATCGCCGGGCCGGAAGCGACGCTGGCGTGATAAGACACGATCAGCCCGATGAAGCCCGATAGCGTGGCAATTACCGTGGATATAACGATCATGCCTGTCAGAGAATTCGACCAGAAGCGTGCGACCGTTGCCGGCAGCATCATCATACCCACGGCCATCAGCGTGCCGAGTGCCTGAAAGCCTGCTACCAGATTGAGCACTACCAACAGCAAAAACAGCACGTGATACAGGGAGCCGCGACCGCCCACAGCACGCAGGAAACCGGGATCGAAACACTCAAGAATCAGCGGCCGGTATATCAGCGCCAACAGGATCAACGTGAAGGAAGCGATGCCGCCAACCATGAAAATCGCCTGGTTATCGATGGCCAGAATCGTGCCGAACAACACATGCAGCAGGTCCACGTTGGAGCCGTGCAGCGACACGATCAAAACGCCCGCGGCTAACGATGTCAGGTAAAAACTGGCGAAGCTGGCGTCCTCGCGCAACGTGGTAAAGCGGCTGACCAAGCCTGACAGCAACGCCACAGCTAGGCCTGCGATCAGCCCGCCGAACCCCATCGCTGGCAGCGATAACCCGGCAAACAAAAAGCCCACTGCGGCGCCGGGCAATACCGCATGGCTCATCGCATCGCCCACCAGGCTCATGCGCCGCAGCATCAGCAACACGCCTACTGGACCGGAACCCACGCCCAGTGCCAGGCAGGCGACCAGAGCGCGGCGCATGAACCCGAACTCGACGAAGGGCTGAATCAGCGCCTGATAAACGGTCACAGGTTGTCCTCGTCGTTGATGGCGCATGGCTGCGCGTCGGCGTTCCAGTGCTCGGCCATGTTCTTTGCCCGACGCAGGTTGTCGCTGTGGAGAATGTCCGTCGTGCGGCCCCAGGCAATGGTTTCCCGTGCGAGCAGCAACGTGTCCGGAAAGTGCTGGCGTACTTGTTCTATGTCGTGCAGCACGGCAATGACGGTGCGGCCCTGGTCGTGCCACTGGCTGATCAATTTGAGCAAATCCCGTGTAGTGCGGGCGTCGATGGCGGTGAAGGGTTCATCCAGCAGAATCACCGATGCGTCCTGCAGCAACAGGCGTGCAAACAGCACGCGCTGAAATTGCCCGGCCGATAACGAGCTGATGCTGCGTTGCCCGAAACCCTCCAGGCCGACGGCGAGCAATGCGTGTTGCGCCTGCTCGACTTGCTTGCGGCCCACGCCGCGAAACGGGCCGAGCGCATGCCACGCGCCCATCAGCACGGTGTCGGCGACGCTGAGCGGGAAGCTGCGGTCAATCTCGGCGGCTTGCGGCAGATAACCGATGTGACGTGTCGCCAGATTGCCGCGATCAACACGGCCTTGGGCTGGCTTCAACGTGCCCGCAATGGCCTTTATCAAGGTCGATTTGCCCGCGCCGTTGGGGCCGACAATCGCCGTCAGGCTCCCCGCAGCAAAACGTCCAGTGACGTGATGGACGGCCGGGCGCCGCTCGTAGGTGATTGTCAGGTCATGAAGGTTGATGGCTGCGCTCATGGGATGGCCACCGCCCACATAATCCCGATCCACAGCAGCGCGAGCACGGCTAAGGAAATCAGCACGCGTTTGCCTGCGGACTGAGCGAGGGCGGAAGCCGAAATGTTTGGGGGTAAGCGCGTAGAAGATTTCACAAACGGAAAGCCTGAAATATTTTGTTATAGTATTACATCACTTTATTCGGGCGGGAGGGAAGGGCTATTTTCTGCAGGTTCAGGGAGGGGACAGGTTAGAGACCTGTTCACTTCTCGCATTCTCCCTGCAGCGTAAACACTGTAATTTCCGGATCAGGCTTTTCCTTTCAGGCTTTTTCTTTTCAGGTTCCTTTATGTCCGCATCTCATCGTCGTCCCGTCCCGCTGGCCAAGTCGTACCGTTTGCTTAATCACGGTCCTACCGTATTGGTGAGCGCTGCCCACGATGGCAAGCGCAATATCATGGCCGCTGCATGGGCAATGCCGCTTGATTTCGATCCGCCGAAAGTCACTGTGGTGTTGGACAAGTCAGTGTGGACGCGGCAGTTGGTGGAAGCTTCCGGCACTTTCGTCATCAACGTCCCGACAGTCAGTCAGGTCGACATTGTCGAAACCGTAGGCTCAACCTCTGGTCTGGAGATTTCGAAAGAAAAGGACGTCGACAAATTCAGTGCCTACTCACTCGAAACCTTTCAAGGCGAGGTCATTGATGCGCCGCTGCTCGAAAGCTGTGCGGCGTGGCTTGAGTGCCGTTTGCTACCCGAGTCGCATAATCAGGGCCAGTACGATTTGTTCATCGGCGAGGTGGTGGCGGCGTATGCAGACGAGAGGGTGTTCTCCGATGGCCACTGGCACTTTCAAGGGCATGACGCGCTACGCACCGTGCATCACGTGGCCGGTGGTCACTTTCTGGTGATCGGCGATAGCGTTGAAGGAAAGGTGTTACCGCGCCCTGAGTAATGAGCGGGGCGCACCACGCTGTGGTTTTCAGCGCTGTATTCCAACCGGAGCCTGCCAGTTGGCGGAGGGCCAGGTGCTGCCTGGCTCACAACACCCGACAACCCACCCATCAACCCTTGGTCAAATGACCGTCAACCAGACGCCATGTGTCCAGCGGATTGCCCTGCTGCAGCGCCGGTGGCAACAGCGAATCCGGCACGCTCTGGTAGCAAACCGGGCGCAAAAAGCGGTCTATCGCCGTTGCACCGACCGACGTGCTGCGGCTGTCGGACGTGGCCGGAAAGGGGCCGCCATGGACCATGGCGTAACTGACCTCGACGCCTGTCGGGAAATCATTGAACAGAATGCGGCCGGCTTTGCGCTCCAGTGTTGGCATCAGCGCTTGAGCGATGGTGTGGTCGCCTTCGTCAACATGCAGCGTTACCGTTAATTGCCCGGCAAATTTCGTCGCGACGTTGCGCAGATCATCCGCGTCCTTGCAGACGATCAGCAACGCGCTTGGGCCGAAGTTTTCTTCTTCCAGCCCGGGGTTGGCGAGGAAGGTCGCCGAATCGGTTCGGAAAAAGGCCGGACGCGCTTGATAGGCGCTTTCAGCCTCTTTGCCCTCGGCCACCAGTTCAACCCCCGACGCGCTGTGCAGGCTATTAAGACCGTTGCAGTAAGCGCCGTGAATGTTGGGCGTGAGCATGGTGGTTGGCAATTTGTCAGACAGCGCGTGTGCGGCGGCGGCTACGAAAGCTTCCAGATGATCGCTTTCAAGTGCCAACAGGATGCCTGGGTTAGTGCAGAACTGCCCGGCGCCCATGACCAATGACTCCACAAAGCCTTTGGCAATGCTGTCGGCGCGAGCGGATAACGCGGCGGGCAGCAAGAACACCGGGTTGATGCTGCTCATTTCGGCGTACACAGGAATCGGCACCGGCCGCGCTTGTGCGGCAGCCACCAGCGCCAGACCGCCTCGGCGCGAGCCGGTAAAGCCCACCGCAGAAATCAATGGATGACTGACAAGCGCCTGGCCAACGGAGATGTCTTTGTCGATCACCATCGAGAACACGCCAGCCGGCATATTGGTGTCGTAGGCGGCTTTCTGAATCACCCGGCCTACCAGTTCGCTGGTGCCCAAGTGCGCCGGATGCGCTTTGACGATGACCGGGCAGCCAGCCGCGAGGGCTGACGCGGTATCGCCACCTGCGACAGAAAAGGCCAAGGGAAAGTTACTGGCACCGAACACCGCGACCGGACCAATGCCAATGCGGCGCAAACGTAAATCGGCACGGGGCAAGGGCGTGCGGTCCGGCAAAGCGTTGTCGATCACCGCACCGTGCCAGCGGCCGTCACGCACGAGGCTGGCGAACAGTTTCAACTGGTTGACGGTGCGCATGCGCTCGCCTTCCAGGCGCGGTTTGGGCAGGCCGCTCTCTTGATGAACCCGTTCGATCAGCGTGTCGCCCAAGTCCAGCAACCCTTGGGCGATGGCTTCGAGAAACAGCGCACGGCGTTCATCGGGTAATTGACGGTAAGCATCAAAAGCGTCTTCGGCCAGCTCGCAAGCCGTGTTGACGTCGGCCAGGCTGCTGGCGCCAAACGCAGGCTGCAGTTTTTCCCCCGTCGCCGCTGCCAGCGCGAACACCTCGCCGGCGTCGCCCCGAACGGAGCGCTGACCAATGATCGTTTCACCAAGAATCTGCATTGCTGAACACCTCTTAATCAAGACGGGCCTAGGGCGATTTCTGCCGAAGAGACAACCACCACGACAACCAGCCACGAAGCGCTTTAGTCGCCGCCGTGCCCAGTGCCTGAGGGTAGATCATGAGGTCGTTATCGCCAGCCATGCATAGAACGGCGGTGAAATTGCCTGTTGCGTGGCAGAGGCGTACAGCTGGTTACTGCTGAACGACGCTATAGCCGTCAAACGCGGTCTGCTGCTGAATCGCTGTGACGATGTTCTTGCGAGTCGCTGGCTGCTCATTACCGTCTTTGTCCACGAACACTTCGCTTTGCAGTTCAGCTTCGTCGCCTTCGCCCACGAAGGTGAAGCCCAGAAACTCGTACGTTTCGCGGTCTACGTATGGCTTGGAGCGCGGGTTGCGCAGCGGCAGGGTCACACTGGTGCCGTCCTTGCTGATGACGAACACTTCGATGTCTTTCTTGGCGCGAGCGACTTTGCCTTTGCCCGGGTTGGGGTTGCTCACGGCCTGGTGCGTCTGGTTCAACACGCGCAGTGCCAGGTTGTAGACCAACTCCTGAAACGACGGGTCGTCTTTGTAGCAGGACAAAATCCGGCTGATCGGGAACCTGCTGCTCAAGTCTTCAAGGGCGGCCATGTCCGACGCTTCAGCGTCCTTGAGTTGCTTGAGTTCGCCCATCAGGTCGTAGGCTTTGTCGTCGTCGAATTGGTCATGCGCCTGACGAATGGCAACCCGAAGCTCACGAATCTGGTCGCTTTCCTTGGCGGTCTGGAAGGCGTCGAGCACCATTTCACTGACGATTTTCGCCTGCGGCACGTGCTGTGAAAGATGGATGGCGTTCTCGTATTCCTGCTTGGAAGACAAGGACGTCACGGCGGCATCGGTATTGGAATCAGGCATTGGACATTCACTACTTCATTAGCTGAGGTTGAGGCGCGAAAGCCGTTAGGCGTTTCGGGGGCGCTAATCTATTGGACCCGAGCGCCGTTGTCACGGGGCAACGGCGGATGGCAGCAAACCCGACAAGCGTCGTGATTACTGATAGCTGATGGTCAAGGTGGCGCTGGCGTTGGCTTGCCCCGCACTGATTGACCCCGCCGTGCGGTAATAACGCTCCTTGAACGGGGTTGCGCAGACACCTTGGTGGGGTTTAAGAATTGTCTGATTCCCCATCTGCGTGACGAGCCCCAAGTTACGCGCATGAAACTACGCCAATTCATTCATCCGCTCGATCCTTCCTTCTCAACGCCAAAGGCTGCGCGCAAGTTACTGCACTTGTTCGCCATCGCATTGGTCATGCGTGTGTACGCATTTGCCTTCAGCTACCTGAATTCGACGTTGAGCGATGAAATCTCCCGGCGCCGCGGTTACATGAACGCCGCCATTTCTGACGCCCAGCGTTTCTTCGTCAGCCGTCAAACACTGCTGACAACACTGGGGCTGAACGACCTGGACGCCCCTCAACGCGATTACCTGCAGACCATCGGGCGTTCGTCGTCGGTGCTCCTTCAACTGATCAGCGATGTGCCTGATGTCTCGAAAATCGAGTCCGGGCAAATGGCCCTGGAAACCATTACCTTCAGCCCGCTCGACGTCTTCGAGGACGCCGTGCGCGGTTACGCGGCCACCGCGACCAACAAAGGATTGCAGGTATTCGCCTGTGTCGATTCCACGCTGCCTGCACAGGTGCAAGCACTCTTGAAGCGCCTGGACATCGCGGTACTTGCATTGACTGACAGCTCAAGCCCTGACGGGTAACCCGGAATGGAAGGTAGACAGTGCGAAAGATCAACGTAGTGATCGATGCTTATCGGCGTTGTGCCGTTCTTCATTGTCGTGTTTTACGCCTTTGTCCCGCTCTCGATTGACGTGGCTTGTAGTTGTAAATCAGTGGTTCCGAAACAGGGTTCAACTTCTGCCTGCAAGCGTTGCAGTTTGGAGACCAGCCGGAATGATCTACGCCCCAAAGCTGAGCGTTCAGTGCGTAGATTCTACTCAGGTGGCATCTTCTGGAGCGCACAAGCTTTTTGGTGGTTTTTAAAAATTCTTATGAATCAGATAGATAAGGTTTTGGTCTGAAATTTGCTGTTGGAGTAAAGCCGCCTATCGCGGTGTTCGCTTCCCCCATCAGATGTGGTGGGCGACTCAGCCTCAACGAAGCGGCTGCCGTCTCCAAGTGAAGCGACTCACACATCCAGCCGACAGCGTCGTCGGTATGTGAAATCAGGCCCTCCTTCCACCGCCTGTATTTCTGCCAGATCTTTTTCCTCTATTGCATCCCTTGCCGGCCCCTCAACGGGTTGCCTGTGCCGGGCTGCAATCGGTGTGCGGGTCTGGATTCCAGGAGTCTCCCGAATGGCTATGAATCGTCGCACTTTCCTGCGTTCGTCCGCTATTTCTGCTGCTGCATTGTCCACCTTGAGCCTCAAGAGTTTCTCGGCGTTTGCCGCCGAGGATGCGATCAATATTGCCTCGCTCTATGACAACTCCGGTGGCCTGGACATCTATGGCAAACCCATCGTCGACGCTCTGACCTTTGCGGTCGAGGAGCTCAACAGTGCCGGCGGTTTACTCGGCCGCCCGCTGAACCTGATCAAGTATGACACCCAGTCCAACATGCAGCTCTACGCGCAGTACGCCCAGCAAGCGGCGCTCAAGGATCGAGCGGCGGTTGTGCATGCGGGTATCACCTCGGCCTCGCGGGAGGTGGTGCGGCCGGTGCTGGACCGCTACAAGACCCTGTATTTTTACAACAACCAGTACGAAGGCGGCGTGTGCGACCGCAACTTCTTCGGCACCGGTGTTACCCCCGGCCAGACCGTCGAGAAGCTGGTCTCCCATGTCACGAAAAAGTGGGGCAAGAAGGTCTACATCGTCGCAGCGGACTACAACTACGGGCAGATTGTCACCGCATGGGTCAAAAAGTACGTGGAGCAGGCCGGCGGGCAAAGCGTGGGCATAGAGTTCTTTCCGCTGGACGTGACCAACTTCGGCGCGACCATCTCGAAGATTCAGGAAGCCAAGCCGGACTTCGTGTGGTCGGCGCTGGTGGGCGGCGCGCATATGTCGTTCTACCGCCAGTGGAAAGCAGCGGGCATGACCGGCAAGCTGCCAATCGCTTCGACCACCTTCGCCGGCGGCAACGAGCACGTCGTCCTGTCGCCGGAAGAGTGCAACGGCATCCTCATTTGCCAGAACTACGTTCAGGAACTGGCGACGCCGCAGAACCAGGTATTCGTCGAACGTTTCCACAAGCGCTTCGGCGCTGACTATCCGTACATCACCGAACTGGCGATGGGGGCCTATCAAGGCATGATGCTGTGGGCTGAAGGCGTGCGCCAGGCCGGGACAGTTGAGCGCATGCCCGTGACCGAGGCGCTGGAAAAAGGCATTAGCCTGGACCTGCCAAGCGGCAAGGTCAGCATTGATCCGGGCACCCACCATTGCGTGCTCGACGTGCACATCGCCGAAGTGCGCGATCGCCGCCTTGAAGTGATCGAGAGCTTCGCCCAGCAAGCGCCTTCTGACACCGCCGCCGTGTGCGACCTGGTGAAAAATCCACGCGACGCAAAACAATACAGCATCGCGCTGTAAGGAGGCGGACATGGATTGGGCTGCCATTTTTTCCCTGCAGATCGTGGGTGCCATCGCCACGCTGGTGCTGTTGAGCATCGGCTTGGCGGTGGTGTTCGGGATGATGAAGATCATCAACCTGGCCCACGGTGAGTTCATGATGCTCGGCGGTTATGTCGCGGTGCTTGCCACTCATAACTTGCACGTACCGATCTGGATTTCGATCCTGGTACTTGCGCCCCTGAGCGTGGGGCTGTTCGGCATGCTGGTGGAACGCTTGCTGGTGCGTCATCTGTATGGCCGCATGATCGACACGATGCTCGCCACTTGGGGCTTGAGCCTGGCGCTGACCGGCGCTGCCACCATGTTGTTCGGCAATACCACGGTGGGCATCAGCTCGCCTTTGCCGGGCATAAGCATCGGCGCTTACCAAACCAGCGGCTACGGCCTGTTTGTGATCGCCGTGGCCGTCGCCGTGTTGCTCGGCATGTGGGCGCTGCTGCGCTTTACCCACTTCGGTCTGTGTGCCCGCGCCACCATGCAAAACGCCAAGATGGCCGCTGCCCTTGGAGCCAACCCCGGGCGCATCTACAGCCTGACCTTTGGCTTGGGCGCTGCACTTGCCGGCTTGGGCGGTGCCGTGCTGGCGCCGCTCACCGGGGTGATTCCCACCCTCGGTGCCAGCTACATCGCCAAGGCTTTCATCACGGTGATCGGCGGCGGCAGTGCGGTGATCACCGGCACCCTGAGTGCGGCAGGCGGCTTTGGCGTGATCAGCCAAGTGGTGACGTTCTTCAGCACTCCGGTGTTCGGTGAAGTGGCGTTGCTGCTGGCGGCCATTGTACTGATCCGGATACTGCCCCAGGGCATTACCGGTCGCTTCTTTCGGAGGGCATTCTGATGCCTGTTGATATCCGCACGCTTTTACCCCTGCTCGGCTGCGCATTAGCCGCGGTGTTAGTGGCGATCCTGCCTCAGTGGCTGGACTTGTTTACCCTGTTGTCGCTGACCATCTACCTGGTGATGGCGCTGCTCGCGCTGAGCCTGGCTTTTATCTGGGGTTTTGGCGGCATCCTGTGCTTTGGCCAGGCGGCGTTTTTCGGCCTGGGTGCTTACGCCTATGCCATCGGTGTGCTCAACATCGGCGACAGTACCTGGCCAGTCCTGCTGGCAATTGCGGTGCCCGCGCTGGTCGCCGCCGCCATGGGTTACTTCATGTTCTACGGCGGCATCAGTGACGTTTACCTGGGGGTGATTACCCTCGCGGTCACTTTGATTCTGTTCAATGTGATGAACTCCACCTCCGGCTCCGAGTACCACATCGGCAGCGCATTGCTCGGCGGCTTCAATGGCATCCCGGCGATTCCCACACTGAATGTCCCGTTCAATCCTGATCGTTTGCTGGAACCGGAAACCCTGTTTCAGGTAATCGGCGCCGCGTTGATTCTCTGCTACCTGGGCCTGCGTGGGCTGCTCGCCAGCCGCTTCGGCAAAGTGGTGGTGGCGATTCGCGAGAACGAACAGCGCGCCGGCTTGCTGGGTTATGACACGCGCCTGCACAAGCTGATCGTGTTCAGCCTGGGTGGCGGCATCGCTGGGCTGGCGGGTTGCCTGTTCGCCAATTGGGGTGCGTTTGTCAGCCCCGGAGTGTTTGGGCTGGCGCAATCGGCGCAGATCATCATCTGGGTCATCGTCGGCGGGCGCGGCACTTTGTTCGGGCCGATCCTGGCGTGCATCGGCATCCAGGCGCTGATGGCTAGACTGGGTGAGCAGCAACATGTGGACAGCGGCTTTGTGTTGGGCCTGATCCTGCTGGCCTTCGTGATGCTGTTGCCGCGTGGCCTGCTGCCGGCGTTGAGCACATTGGTGATCCGCGTCTGCAAACGACTCCCCCGGCCGACACCGACACAGGAGCGCGCACTATGAGGCTGTTGGAAACCCGAGGCCTGGGTGTCAGTTTCGGCGGTGTCCATGCGGTTAAAGAGGTGGATTTTACCCTTGAGAGCGGGGAGCTTCGCTGCCTGATCGGGCCCAACGGGGCCGGCAAAAGTACGTTTTTCAAGATGCTCAGCGGTCAAATCAAGCCCACCCGCGGCGTGTGCCACTTCAAGGGTCAGCGCATTTCCGGGATGGCACCTCATCAGGTCGCCCGACTCGGTATTGGCATCAAGACCCAGACGCCCAGCGTGTTCGATGGCCTGGATGTGCTGGAAAACCTGCGTCTGGCCGCCAGCCGCCTGCAAGCTCCCGGCGAAGCCCGCGACACCGCCGAGCAGACCCTGCAACGCATAGGGCTGACTGATCTGCGCTCGCGCCTTGTCGGCGACCTCGCCCACGGCCAGCGCCAATGGGTAGAGCTTGGGATGATCCTGGCCTCTCGTCCGGCTCTGGTGCTGCTGGACGAGCCAGCCGCAGGCATGACCCACCATGAGGTTCGCAAGACCGCCGCGCTGATCAAGGAAATCAATGCCCACAGCACTGTGGTGGTGGTCGAGCACGATATGGAGTTCATTCGCTTGATTGCCGGCACCGTCACCGTCTTCAACCAGGGGGCGATCCTGGCTCAAGGCAGCTTTGCTGAAGTGACACAGAACCCGGCCGTGCGCGAAGCGTACCTGGGCAAGCAGGAGATCAAACATGCTTGAAGTCATCGGTTTATCCGCAGGTTACGGCCGCATTCCCGTGTTGCGCGACATTTGTCTGAGCAGTCCTGCGAACGCCTGCGTAGGGGTTCTAGGCCGTAACGGCATGGGCAAGACCACCCTTTTGCGAGCGCTGATGGGCGAGTTGCCGGCCATGGCTGGCAGCCTGCATTTTGCAGGTAAAGACCTGAGCAAGGCCGCCGCTCACCAGCGCGCACGCGCCGGTATCGGCTATGTGCCCCAGGGCCGGCAGATTTTCCCGTACCTGAGCGTACGGGAAAACCTGCGCATGGGCTGTGTAAAGGACTTCGCCGCTGCACACGCGACTATCGAACGCATCCTCGCGTATTTCCCGCGTCTGCAACGTCTGCTCGACCAACCCGGCGGCGCGTTGTCTGGCGGTGAGCAGCAACTGCTGGCCCTGGCCCGCTGCCTGTGTGGCGAGCCAAAAATCATTTTGCTGGACGAGCCTACCGAGGGCATCCAGCCATCGATCTGCGACGAAATCATCGAAACCCTGCAGCGCCTGCGTGTGGAGCAAAACCTGGCGGTGATCCTGGTGGAACAGGACATCGAGTTTCTCAGTGCTTTGTCCGACCGCATCCTGATCATCGAGAACGGCCAGTTGGTGGACGAGGTCGACCCGTCTAACACCACCCCCGAGGCCATCGCTGAGCGCTTCATGGGCTTTCATGCATAAGGAATCTGTCATGTCTATTCAACGTCCTACCCTGGCCGATCTCACTGACGTCGGGCACCGCCTTGGTCTGGAAATGGCCGCGCCACTGTTGCACGAATACGCGGAAATTCTGGAAGCCGTCTGGCAGGACTACGACCGCCTCGACGAGCTCACCAACCCGCCGCCGGCCCCGAGGTATCCGAGAGGCCCCGGTCAGGTTCCGGAGAACAACCGCTACAACGCCTGGTACGTACGCACCGACATTCAGGGCGCCGCAACCGGCAAGCTGGCCGGTAAGCGCGTGGCCCTCAAAGACAATATCTGCCTGGCTGGCGTGCCGATGATGAACGGTGCGTCGACCTTGCGCGGCTACGTGCCGGATATCGACGCCACTGTCGCCACCCGCGTGCTGGGCGCCGCAGGTCAGATCCTCGGCAAGGCCCATTGCGAGTTCTTCTGCGTGTCGGGCAGCAGCCATACCAATGCCACCGGTGCGGTGCACAACCCGCGCAATCCGGGGCATTCAACCGGCGGTTCGTCATCGGGTTGCGCGGCGCTGATCGCCGCCGGTGAGGTAGATCTGGGCATCGGTACCGACCAGGGCGGCTCGGTTCGCATTCCTGCCGCCTATTCCGGGATCTATGGCATGAAGCCGACCCATGGGCTGATTCCTTATACGGGCATCATGCCCATCGAAATGACCCTGGACCACGCAGGGATCATGAGTGCCAACCTCGCCGACAACGCCTTGCTGCTTGAGGTGCTTGCCGGCGCGGATGGCCTCGACCCCCGGCAAGACCGTGTTGTGCCGACACAGGCCTACACCGACGCCTTGGGCAAGGGCTGCGCAGGCCTGCGAATTGGTGTGGTGCGCGAGGGATTCGGGCACGCCAATTCCGAGGCCGATGTGGACGCAGCAGTGCGCCGCGCGGCCGCGATGTTTGAAGGCCTCGGAGCCACTGTCGAGGACATATCAATCCCGATGCACGCGCTGGGCCATGCGATCTGGACCCCGATTGCAGTGGAAGGCACCACCCAGTTGTTGCGCGGCTATAACTACGGCTCGAACTGGAAGGGCTTGTATGTAGAAAGTTTGATGCACGCGCAACAGGACTGGCAGAGCAAGGCCGGAGATTTCCCTCATGACCTGAAGACCTGCCTGCTGGCGGGTGAATACGCGTACCAGCGTTTTGGTGGCCGGTACTACGCCAAGGCCCAGAACGCCGCCCGGCAGTTGCGTGCCGCCTATGACAAGCAATTGCAGGCTTTCGACGTGCTGTTGATGCCCACCGTGCCGCTCAAGGCGCCAAAGTTGCCCACAGCCGACGCCTCTGCCAGCGAATGGGTACAACGGGCCCTGGAAATGAACGCGAACACCGCGCCGTTCGATGTCACCGGGCATCCCGCTCTGTCGATTCCATGTGGCCTTGCTTCGGGTCTGCCCGTTGGCATGATGCTGGTGGCGCGGGACTATGATGAGTCCACCCTGTACCAGGTCGCGCACGCGTTTGAACAACATATCGATTGGGAAAGTCTGACTTCATGAGCGTCTCCGACTACAAAGTCGGCTTGCTGTTTTCCGAGAGCAGCCTCACCGCTGCCTCGGAGACCACTCAGGCCAATGCCACTCACCTGGCCATCGCCGAGGTCAACGACGCCGGCGGCATCAATGGCCGGCCGCTGGTTCCGGTGGATGGCCACCCCGGCCCTGAGCCAGCGGACTACCGCGATAGCGCCCTGCGCCTGTGTGACGAACATCAGGTGCAGGTGCTGTTCGGCACGCATATGTCCAGCACCCGCAAAGTGGTGCTGCCGGTGGTGGAAAGCCGGCGGCGCTTGTTGTTCTACCCGACGCTCTATGAAGGCTTCGAATACTCGCCGTGGTGCTTCTACACGGGCTCAGCGCCGAACCAGAACTCGGTGCAACTGGCGCGTTACGTGCTCGAGTATTTCGGCAACCGGGTGTTGTTTGTGGGCGGTTCCTACGTCTATCCGTTCGAGTCCAACCGCATCATGCGCGAGTTGTTCGAGCAGGCCGGTGGCGAGGTAGTGGATGAGATCTACCTGCCGTTCCACGCTACCGCCGAGGATTTTGAACGGGTGATGCAACGGGCACGTGCCACCGCTCCGAATGCGATTTACTCGACTATCGTCGGCAGTGATATTCCGGCACTGCACCGTGCGTATCGGCAGGCCGGCTTCGATCCGGCACGCATGCCCATCGTCAGCCTTGCCACCAATGAAGTGGACGTGCTGTGCATGAGCGATGAGGAAGCCGAGGGGCATGTGTCGGCCGCACCTTGGTTTTCCACCTTGCAGACGCCCGCCAGCCAGGCGTTCGTCGCACGTTACCGGGCGCGCTTCGGAGACGCGGCACCGCTGACGGCAGGGGCCGAGGCCGCTTATTTTCAGGTGCATGTATTTGCTGAAGCGGCAAGGCGCGCGGAGGGGGCGTCCATCGAAGCGCTGCGCCAGAGTCTGGCCGGCGCGCAATTTGAAGCGCCCCAAGGGCGCGTGCAGATCGACCCGGATACGCAGCACACCTGGCTGTGGCCACGCATCGCGCGGCTCGACCATCAGCGACGCTTCGAGTTGGTATTGCAAAGCGAGCAACCGGTGAAACCCAGCCCTTACATGGTCGACTACCAGCTGGACGTGCAGCCATGAACGGCGGGAGGGCGAGATGACGAGTGCGCCGTCGCTGTTGCGCGAACTCAAGGGCCTGCGTGTGTTGGTGATTCACCCGGTGGATGCCGAAGCGCGTGTTGTGCTGGACCAGTTGCAGCGGATCGGCTGCATCGTCGAGCAGTGTTGGCCAGTGCCCGCTTGCCTGCCGCAGAACACCGACGTGGTGCTGCTCGCCGTTGAACTCAGTCAGCGCCTCAATACCCAGGCGCTGGTGGAGGGTTTGAGCGAGCAGGCGCCGCCGATCATCGCTGTGGTGGGTTACGAAAACCCATCAATGCTGCAACTGGTGCTGGAAACCCAGCCGGCGGCGGTGATCGAGCGTCCGCTGCGGCCATTCGGCCTGTTGACGCAGTTGCTGATGGCCCGTGCCGCTTGGCGTGCGCGCATCGACATGCTGGCGCAGCTGCGCAAATTACAGACCCGGCAACCGGCAGTTTCCAAGATATCGATGGCCAAGGCACTGCTCATGGCGCGCCACCGCATCGGCGAAAGCGACGCCCATCGCCGCCTTCAGCGGGATGCCATGGCCAGCCGCACCAGCATGGAAGCGGTGGCCCAGGTGATCATCGATGCTGGCCTGCCCCCTCCACCGGAATAAGCACATCAGTGCACCCAAGAATACGTAAGAGGTCCTTTATGCAACCTTCGACTTCAGCACCACCCCGCACATGATCTGCACCAGCGTCGCCGCCTGTTTGAGGTTGCCCGCAGCGCGATGCAACGGCGGCGGCTGCTGGTCGATAACCCGCGTGGGTGCTTGGGGAAGATGCTTTGGCGATTGAGACGGCGGGTTACTGATACCCGGGTAAGGAAGCTTGTGTACGAACCCAAAAGTCTGGGCTGAGACTCGTATGAAGAGAGGAGGGTGGACGAGAGTGAAAGGCCAGAAACAAGAAAGCCCGCACGAGGCGGGCTTCTTGATTGGTTTACAGATTCCGTTGGAAATCTGTAAACCGGTACTTGGTGGCTACACAGGGACTTGAACCCCGGACCCCAGCATTATGAATGCTATGCTCTAACCAACTGAGCTATGTAGCCAAGTGGCGCGCATTATTCCCTTGGTTCGAAGATGTGTCAAGCATCTGGGTAAAAAAATTATGCGTGTGATCAACCGGTTAGGATTTATCGCCTTCTTTTACGAAAACAATCCTGCTTCGCACGCCCGTCATCAAACCGTGGTTACAGTTTGTTGCGAGCGCTGAGTGATTTTGCCCCACTTTCGTGCACGCGACCTGTGCTGTTCTGATCGGAGCCGCGTAAGAACGGGCCTGATCGCATCGGTCCGGTTCTTGCTAGAGCCAGCATCGGCAAGGGGCTCCGTTCTGGGGCAAGCCCTGAAGATCTCAATAAGCGTCGCATCTCTGCAGTGCAGGGGATAAGCGGATCTCGCCATTCAATCAATAACATGGCATTTTGCCGCTAACATTTATTAGTCGGCATCCGTTGTTGCGCAGTGTGCCTTCGGCGGGTTGTTCAGGGGAGTAGTCGGACATGCAGCGCCTTTTATCGCCAGGAATTCGTCTGCTCGGGCGCTTCGGATTTGCGCGCAAGTTTCAGATCCTGTTTTTCCTGTTCATGCTGCCGTTGGTGGGCAGTCTCTGGATGATGGGGCAAGACAATCGCGCCAAGCTTGAGGTCATCTCCAGCGAGCAATCCGGGGTGCGCCAATTGCAGGCACTCGATGCACTGGACGGGCAATTGACCGCACAGCGCAACCGTGCAGCGCGCTGGAAAGCTTCCGATATCCTTCATGACCCCACGCCAGCTGCCAAGGCGGCGATGGCCGACCTCGATGTCAACAACCCCCTGATGCTGCAAAGTCTGCAGGGATTGGGTGACACACTCAAAGCGCAGAGCGCGAGTGCAGACACGCTGGTGCGCTTTGAAGCACTCAAGGCTTTGGTGACCGGATTGGACTCATCGTCGTTACGCACAGTGGGATGGTGGCCCGATGGCTACGATCGCTTCACATCTGCGCTGAGCGCCATGCAAAACCTGCGCGAGCAGATCGCCATGGACTCGGGGCTGATCCTTGATCCATGGCTTGAAACCTTTCTATTGATGCAGATATCAACCCAGCAGACCCCCGACCTTATAGAGCGTATCGGGCGAATGGCAGGCGTTGGGCAGTCCTCCATCGCCTCGGGCCAGTTCACGCTGCAAAGCCGTTTGCAGATGCGCGATCTGCGGGGCCGCATCGGTGACGCGCGGGACCAGTTGGTCAAGACAGCGGCATCGCTCAAATCCAAGGCGTATCCGGGGATGGAGCCCTGGACCGCTCAATACGACACCAGCCTGGAATTGCTGGATACCGAGCTGAAGTCTCTTGATGATGGTGTTTTCGGCGGTTCGATCAAGCTCGATACCGTGGCATTCGACCGCAGTGTCGATGGCATGTTGGGCGCCGTTAGCGCGCTGCGCAGTCAATCGCTGATCTCTCTTGACGCGCGCCTGACCTATTACCACGACGCTTCCCTTCAGCAGTTCATTCCGGTGGCGGCGACGTTCAGCATCCTGGCGCTGGCGGCGCTGTATCTGCTCGTCTGCCTGCAAGCGTCGATCAGGCGCAGTGCCAGTGGCATCACCACCCTTGCCGAGTCTCTGCGTGACGGCAATTTGTGTGTTCAGGTGCCGGTTGATGGGCGTGATGAGTTGGCGTCCATCAGTACCGCACTTAACGTTGCGGTGGTGCAGCTGCGCACCAGCCTTCTGGGGGTGAACCATGAAACTCAGCAACTGGGTTCCGCTGTCTTGACGCTGAACTCGCAATCGGGCAGCACACTCACCGAAGTTGAAGATCAGCAGTTGCAAATAAGCCAGATTGCCGCAGCGGCGACCCAACTGGCCGCAACGTCTCTGGGCGTCGCCAAAAGTTGCGAGCAAGCCTCTGGCAGCGCTCAACACACCCGCCGTATTGCCGAAGACAGCAGCCGTGACAGCTTGCGCACGACCGCCAGTATTCAGCAGCTCAACCAGCGCTTGACCGACACGGCCGATGCGCTGGGACGGGTAAGCCAGCAAGGGCAGCAGATCCAGTCCGTAGTCGACACCATTCGCGGCATCGCCGAGCAGACCAACTTGCTGGCGCTCAATGCGGCCATTGAGGCCGCGCGGGCAGGGGAGCAGGGCCGTGGTTTTGCGGTGGTGGCGGACGAAGTCAGGAGCCTGTCGCAACGCACCCAGGCCTCGACCGCGCAGATCGCCGGGACAGTCGATAGCTTGCGTTCGACGGTCAGTCAGGCTGTCACGTTGATGGAGGCCGCGTGTGGCCAGGCGATCACCGATGCCGAGTCGGTCACCGGCCTGGGCAACCGTCTGGGTGAGATCGCCACTGCGGTGCAGGACGTCACCGATACACTGGCGCAGATCGCCACAGCCGTTGAGGAGCAAGCGGCGACTGCCGATGAGGTCAGCGGCAACATCCAGCAGGTTGATCAAGCCGCCGGGCGTTTGCTCGAAGGCGCGCGTGCAGTCAATCTGGCGGCCGATACGTTGAGCAAAGGCAGCCGGGCGTTGAGCGAAAACACCGCGAGGTTTCAACTGAGTTGAGAGGTGCCGGCGTGACAACCTACTGAGCGTAAGATTGGTCCGGTTTACTCCGGTCCAACGTGTGTTTGACGAGTAGGGTATTTCTCATTACTGACAGCAGTGCCGCAGGAGCGGCGGTTTATTCCCCTCTGACCCTGGCGCTTTACGACGCCTGGGTCTTGGGCATCTCCAATCGATACGCCTTGTGATGCTCGACGCAGCATGTGTTACTGCCGTTTTTTCGCCGCCATGTTCGAACGCATCACCTGGATATTGGCGTTGGCACGGGCTACTCCCTTGCGAAATCTGATTTACCGAACGATACGGCGATCACTCTGCGGGACCTCAGTCCCAGCAGTCTGGAAGCAGCCCGGCTGCGTATAGGTCGTGCGGGGGCGCGCACCATCAAGCATGACGTCATGACCCCCTTTCCGGGCGCCAAGTGTTTCTATTCGATTTCATTGTTCTATTTGTTGCATTGTCTGCCGGGGCCGCTTGAAGCGAAGGGCTCTATTTTCGGCAATCTCAAGCACAGCCTCAGGCCGGACGGCGTCCTTTTCGGCGCCACGATTCTGAGCTGTGAGGCCGGTCACAATGCGTTTGGTCGCAAGCTTATGAGCCTCTACAACAGCAAAGGCATTTTCGGTAATAGACACGATACTCAGGCGGGCTTTGAGGCCTTTCTGCGTAAGCATTTTGGCGAGGTGTCATTGCAGCGAGAAGGGTGTGTGCTGATGTTCAGCGCCTCGCAGTCCATCGATAGGTAGTAGTGTTACTGCGGCCTGCCTTTTCACATTCAGCTTGGGGTTCACCTTCGTTCACTCCCATGCCTGCCTCTTATTGCGCCGCAGTAAGCCTTAACCTCTTCCACGCATTCTGAAGCGACTCCTGTGCAGATTGGGGCACAGGGGTTTTTGACATTGAACTGTCATCTGCCCACCACGTGCCTGCCACATTCGAACGGTACCTTGCTCGCCAATGAGATCGATCTCAAGCGAGTGACAATGACTGACTTGAAAGACGTTGCGCGGCTGGCCGGCGTATCCCGCGCTACCGCCGCCCGCACCTTTGCTTCACCCGACCAGGTGCGCCCGGCGACCCGGGAACAGGTGTTCGCCGCTGCCCGTGAATTGGGTTTTCGCCCAAATCTGTTGGGTCGCCAACTGCGACTGCAAACCACCAATCTGATCGGCGTGGTCGTGCCCAACTTGCTCAACCCGGTATTTGCCGAGCAATTCCAGGCGATGGAAAGGGCGGCGCGGTTACGCGGCTACAGCCTGTTACTGGCCACCACTGATTACAGCGCCGAGCGCGAATGCATCGTAGTGGAAGAACTGCTGCGCCAGCGCGTCGATGGCCTGGTGCTGACGGTCACCGATGCTGAGAGCAATAGCGTGCTCAGCAGCCTGAATACCGAACAAACCCCGTTCGTGCTGGCCTACCACCAACCCAGCAACCTCAACTACAGCGCCGTGTCGGTGGACAACCGCGCCGGCATGGCCTTGGCCACCCGTTACCTGCTGGAAGCCGGCCACCGCCGCATCAGCATGGTCGCCGGGCCCGCGTTGCAGTCGGACCGGGCACGCCTGCGCTACGCCGGTTATTGCGACGCCATGGCCGAATACCGCCTCGAAGCGCAGCCGGTGATCGAAATGCCAGCCCACACCCAGGCCGAGTTCTCCGCTATCGAGCCGTTTCTTGACGGCCCGGACGCACCCTCCGCGCTGGTGTGCTCCAACGATTTCCTCGCTATTAGCCTAATCGCCGAACTGCGTCGCAACGCCTGGAACGTGCCGCAGCAACTCTCGGTGATGGGCTTTGACGGCATCGCCCTCGGCACCCAGATGCACCCGACGCTGTGCTGCGTGGTGCAGCCCATCGCGCTGCTCGCCAGCACAGTGATTGATCAACTGCTGGCGCAGATTGCCGGCAACGCCCCGATTTCCCATTGCCTGCCTTGCCATATCCGGCCCGGCGAAAGCACTCAACCGTTTGAGGAGACCCCTGATGCGCGCATTCAGTAAACCCCTGGCAGCCATGCTGCTTTGCGGTATGGCCAGCCTGGCCCAGGCCGCCGACACCGCGATTTGCTACAACTGCCCACCGGACTGGGCCGACTGGGGTTCGCAGCTCAAGGCCATCGCCGCCAGCACCGGCGTGCAAGTGCCGCTGGACAACAAGAACTCCGGCCAGTCTCTTGCGCAACTGGTGGCCGAAAAGGCCGCACCGGTCGCGGACGTTGTTTACTACGGCGTGACCTTCGGCTTACAGGCGCAAAAGGCCGGTGTGGTCGAGGGCTACAAACCCAAGGGCTGGGAGCAGATTCCAACTGGCTTGAAAGATCCCGCCGGCCACTGGTTCGCGATCCACTCCGGCACCTTGGGCATCATGGTGAACGTCGACGCGCTCGGCGGCTTGCCCGTGCCGCAAAGCTGGGCCGACCTGCTCAAGCCTGAATACAAAGGCATGGTCGGTTACCTCGACCCGTCCAGCGCGTTTGTCGGCTACGTCTCGGCGGTCGCGATCAACCGCGCCATGGGTGGTGATTTGGACAACTTCGCCCCGGCCATCGACTACTTCCAGAAACTGGCGAAAAACGCACCCATCGTGCCCAAGCAAACCGCCTATGCGCGGGTGCTGTCCGGTGAGTTGCCGATCTTGGTGGACTACGACTTCAATGCCTACCGTGCGCGCTACAAAGACAAAGCCAATGTCGCCTTCGTGATCCCCAAAGAAGGCAGCATCAGCGTGCCTTACGTGATGAGTCTGGTGGCCAACGCGCCGCACCGCGCCAATGGTGAAAAAGTCCTCGACTTCGTGCTTTCTGATGAAGGCCAAGCACTGTGGGCCAAGGCCTACCTGCGCCCGGTGCGTCCGATGAAAATGCCGGCCGACGTCGCCGCGCAGTTCCTGCCCGACAGCGACTACGCCCGAGCCGGTGTGGTGGACTACGAAAAAATGGCCGCCGTACAGGAAGCCTTCGCCGCCCGTTACCTGAACGAGGTCAAGTAAGTGGCCACATCGGCAAAACACGCGGCCTGGGCGCTGGCCCCCGCGTTTGCCGTGCTGTTCGCGTTCTGGCTGCTGCCGCTGGCGCACCTGATGGTGCTCGGCGCCGAGAGCCGCGATAGCAATGGCAGCGGTTACTGGCAGGTGCTCAGCAGTGCGCAGTATCTGGGGAGCCTGGCGCAAACCTGTGTGCTGGCGATCTTTGTGACGCTGGTGGCGCTGTTGATCGGCGGCATCAGTGGCGTGTTTCTCGCGCGCCAGCAATTTTTCGGGCGTTCGGCCTTGGTGGCACTGCTCACCTTTCCGTTGGCGTTCCCCGGTGTGGTGGTGGGGTTTCTTGTAATCCTGTTGGCGGGGCGCCAAGGCCTGCTGGCCTCCATTAGCCTGCAATTGGCGGGTGAGCGCTGGATCTTTGCTTACTCGCTGGCAGGGTTGTTTGTGGGCTACCTGTACTTTTCGATCCCACGGGTCATCCTCACGGTAATGGCCGCGTGCGAAAGCCTCGACCGCAGCCTGGAAGAAGCTGCGCATTCCTTGGGGGCAGGGCACTGGCGCGTGGTGTGCGATGTGATCGTGCCGGGCCTGGCGCCGGCATTGGCGTCTTGCGGCGCGATCTGTTTCGCCACGTCCATGGGCGCCTTCGGAACGGCGTTTACCTTGGGCACGCGGCTGAATGTCACCCCGGTGGCGATCTACAACGTCTTCACCAACTACGCCAACTTTGCCGTCGCCGCCGCGTTATCGGTGGTACTTGGCGCGGTGACGTGGGCGGTATTGCTGCTCACGCGGCGCCTGGTGAAAAACGCGGGGACTGTCCTGTGAAGCGCTCATCGCTGTTCGTGATTCAACTGCTGTTCACCCTGCTGGTGTGCGCTTTTATGTTGGTGCCGGTGCTGATGTCATTGCTCGCCGGGCTCACGCGTAACTTCTTTGTGGGGCTGTCCAGCGGCTTGACCTTCGACTGGTTGATTCAGGTGTGGCAGGCCTATTCGCCCACCGTGTGGTTGTCGTTGCAATTGGCTGTTGCGTGCGCTGTTTGCGTCTGCGTGATCGGCGTGCCGGCGGCCTACGCTCTGGTGCGGATGAACAACCGCTTCAGCCGCGCCTTCGAAGAGTTGATGGTGCTCCCGGTCGCCATGCCCGGCCTGGCCAGTGCCTTGGCCTTGCTGCTGACCTACGGCCAGTTCGGCACGTTCCGCAGCAGCTGGCTGTTTATCTTGGTTGGCCACGTGCTGTTCACCCTGCCGTTTCTGGTGCGCCCGGTGATGGCGGTGATGCAACGCCAGCAGTTGCCGGTGCTGGAAGAGGCGGCGGCCAGCCTGGGTGCCGGGCCGATCAGGCGCTTTTTCAGCGTGGTGGTGCCCAATTGCCGAGCAGGGATTCTCGCCGGGGTGTTGATGGTGGTGACCTTGTCGCTGGGCGAGTTCAACCTGACCTGGATGCTCCACACGCCGATGACCAAGACCTTGCCGGTCGGCCTGGCTGACAGCTACGCCTCGGCGCGCCTGGAGATCGCCAGTGCTTACACCCTTATCTTTTTGCTGATGATTGTGCCGCTGCTGATTGCGTTGCAGGCCATCAGCGCTCGTTTGTCCCGTGGAGAGCGTCGATGACCGCTATCACTATTCGCCTGCAAGGCTGTCGCAAGGCGTTTGCCGACGGCACCGTGGCTGTGAATAACATTGATCTAACCGTCGAAGGCGGTGAAACCCTGGCGATTCTTGGCCCGTCCGGTTGCGGCAAAACCACCACCTTGCGCCTGATTGCCGGCCTGGAATGCCCGGATGTGGGCCAGGTGTTTTTCGGTGACCAGGATGTGACCCGGCTGCCGATTGAACGCCGCGACGTGGGCATGGTGTTCCAGAACTACGCGCTGTTTCCCAACCTGGATGTGGCCGGCAATATCGTCTACGGCTTGAAGGTTCGCGGTGTGCCTGCGCCTGAGCGCAACAAGCGCTGTGAGGAACTGCTGGAACTGGTGGGCTTGCAGCAGCACGGCAAGCGCAGCATCCACGAACTATCCGGTGGCCAGCGTCAGCGCGTGGCATTGGCCCGTGCTCTGGCGCCGCGCCCGAAAGTGTTGTTGCTGGATGAACCGCTGGCGGCCCTTGATGCACAACTGCGCGAGCGTTTGCGAAGTGAGCTGGATCAACTGTTGCGCGGCCTGGGGATCACCTCGGTGTTTGTCACCCACGATCAGGGCGAGGCCATGGCCTTGGGCGATCGCATTCTGGTGATGGAACACGGCCGCATAGCTCAGCTCGCCAGCCCGCGTGAGATCTACCAGAAGCCGGCCAACGCCTTCGTCGCAGGCTTTGTCGGCAACCTCAATGCGTTCACGGTGATCGAGCAATCGGCTCATGGCTTGAAAGTCTGTGGCGGCGAATTGCCGTGGCATGAGGCCAGCCTGCCCGGCACCGTGTACTGCCGCCCGGAGCATTTGCGGGTGATGGAAGGCGAAGGTCATCTGCACGGCCATCTGCTGGCGCAGTTTTTCCAGGGCGCCCAGAGCCGCCTGTTGGTGGATGTGGGCGGCCCGCAGCCACTGCTGGTGGACAGCAGCGACAACCAGCTCTACGCCGTCGGTGCGCCAATGGCGTTGGCCATCGCGCCGCACATGTTGTTCACCCTGAATGCTTGAGAATTGACTTTTGAACCGTCCGTTTCTTGTTGCACAGATCAGCGATCTGCACCTTAAAGCCGGCCAGCGCCTTACCTATGGGGTTGTCGATACTTTGGGCGCACTGCGCCGTGCCGTCGATCATTTGAACGCCAGCCACCCACGCCCCGACATCGTGGTAGTCAGCGGTGACCTGGTGGACTTCGGCCGCGCTGATGAATACGCCGTGCTGCACCCTGAGCTGGCGCGCCTGCACATGCCTTGCTATCTGGTGCCCGGCAACCACGACACACGCGGGCCGTTGCTGGATGCTTTCCGTGATCACCGCTATTTGCCAGCGTCGTCCGATGGCCCGTTGGACTGGGTGGTGGACGAGCATCCGCTGCGCCTGATCGGGCTTGACTCCACAATCCCCGGCGGCCATGGCGGGCAGTTGCTTCACAGCCAATTGCAGTGGCTCGATGAACAGTTGGCGCTGCGTCCGGATGTGCCCACTTTGCTGATCCTGCATCACCCGCCGTTTATCAGCGGCATCGGCCACATGGACCGTGAACCGTTCATCAACGCCGCGGCACTGGAGGCAGTCGTCGCCCGCCACCCGCAAGTGGAGCGTCTGCTGTGCGGGCATTTGCACCGGCCAATGCAGCGGCGTTTCGGCGGCAGTATGAGTTGTGTATGTCCTGGTACTTCCCATCAGATCGTACTGGACTTGCAAGACGCGGCGCCCGCGCATTTCAACCTGGAGCCGGCGGGCTATTTGTTGCATCGCTGGGATGCGCAACAGGGTTTGATCAGCCACAACGGCGTATTTGGAGACTACCCGGGGCCGTATCCGTTTTATGACGTTCATGGATTGATTGACTGAGGCTTTAAGTAAGTTCAAACGCTTAATTAAGCACCTGAAAGTAAGTACCGCACCGGCCAACTCGAGTTTGGCCGCGTGCTTCCTGCTGTCTATTTTTGCGCCCGGAACCTGGATTCCGCGCCGGAGTTCGTCCTGATGAAAGCTACTTTTAATGTATTAAGCGTACTGACCGGCGGCCTGGGTATTGCCCTGAGCCCCTTGGCCTCTGCTGACTTTTTGAGCGACAGCAAAGCCAACTTGAGCATGCGCAACTTCTACTTCAACAACGACAACCGTGACGGCGCTGCCGCTCCGTCGAAGACTGAAGAGTGGGGCCAGGCGTTTATCCTGAACTATCAATCGGGCTTTACCGACGGCACCGTGGGCTTTGGCCTCGATGCCATCGGCATGCTTGGCGTCACACTCGACAGCGGTGCCGGCCGCCATGTCGGTAGTTCGATGATCCCCAATGAAGACGGCAAGGCAACGGACAGCTGGAGCCGTGGCGGTGCCACCGCAAAAGCGCGCTTTGCCAAGACCGAAGCGCGCTACGGTTACCTGCGCCCGAACCTGCCTATTCTGGTGAGTAACGACGGTCGCCTGTTACCCCAGTCGTTTGAAGGCGGGCAGGTCACCAGCAAGGACATCGACAACCTGACCCTGACTGGCGGGCAACTCCAGCACACCACCGGCCGTGGCTCCAGCGACCACAGTGGCCTGGCAGCTGCGGGCGGCACCCAGGAGAGCAATAAATTCAACTACGCCGGTGCCGACTACCAGGTGACCAAGGACCTGATGGTCCAGTACTACTACGCCAACCTCGAAGACTATTACCAACAACACTTTGCGGGCTTGATTCACGTATTGCCGCTGGGCGAATACGGTTCACTGAAAACTGATCTGCGTTACTTCAAAACTACCTCCGACGGCAAAAACAGCAGCGCTACTGGCCGCGCCGAAGGCTACAAGTTGGGGGGTTATACCAAGAACGGTAACGGTGAAATCGACAACAACACCTGGAGTGCCGCGTTCATCTACTCCCTGGGCGCGCACGCGATTACGGCCGGTTACCAGCAAGTCTCGGACGACAGCAATTTCGCTCAACTCAATCAGGGCGGCCTTGTAAATAAAGGGGAGGGCGGCGCCAGCCTGTACCTCTACACCGACCGCACCGTGCAGACTTTTATCCAGGCGGGCGAGCGTACGGCATTTGCGCAGTACGCCTATGACTTCGCAGGGTTGGGCGTACCGGGGCTGAAGGCATCCGCGATGTACCTCAAGGGCGACCATATCCTCACCACCAGCGGCAACAATGCCACCGAGTGGGAGCGGGATATCTCGTTGGATTACGTCGTGCAGAGCGGCACGTTCAAGAACGTCGGTTTCGGCTGGCGTAACGGCATGTCGCGCAGCGAGATAGCAAGGGATCAAGACCAGAACCGGTTGTTTGTAAGCTATTCCATTCCACTGATGTGAGTTTCGCTTAGCAGCAGCGTCTTCCTCTCAAGGGGACCCAAACAGACGGGCAACTATAAGTGCCAAGACGCTGCAACACCTCGTGATCGCGGGGGCGTCTTGGCACGTTGTATGTCGTATCTTTCCACCGGGAAAGCGGTTACCAGCTTAGGCGGGCAGCTGCCGCTGAATGCTCAATCCTTGCTCTCATAAATTCAATGAAAGCGCTTAGTTTCCGTGGGATATGCATTCGGCTTGGATAGTAAAGATGGAACGGCGAGACGCCGGGCCACCAGGGCTCAAGCAGCGCTACCAGTTGCCCGCTAGCGATCTCAGCTCGTACCTGGGCTTCAAACGCACAACCGATCCCGGCCCCGCCGCGGATTGCCTGCATCAAAGTGTCTGCATCATTGCTAATCAGTGGGCTGGGAGGCTCGATTTCGATTAAACGGCCATCCTGACTGTATTCCCATCGGTAAACGCCGCCAGCCAAGCGGATATTTAAGCATCGATGCAGGCGCAGATCTTCAGGCGTGCGCACGAGATCGCGATCTCGCAGGTAACTCGGTGCTGCTACGGTAGCTATACGATGACTGCCTCCCATGGGTAACGCGACTACGTCCTGTGCAAGGTTTTCGCCGACCCTTATGCCGGCATCAAAGCCGCCTGCCACCAGATCCAGCAATGCGTTGTCGCAATGGATATCCAGAGTGATGTCAGGATAGGCGTCCATGAACGCCGCCAAGTGAGGCGTCAGGACAATGTCCGCAGCAGTGCGAGACACATTGAGTCGCAAAAGGCCGGTAGGTTTATCTCGTAGTTCGTTTACGTCTTCGATGGCTGATGCAAGGGTCGCAAGCCCCGGTTGCGCGTACCCCAAAAAACGTTGACCAAGCTCGGTCAGACCGACTTTTCGCGTGGAGCGTTCGAGCAGTCGCACGCCCAGCCGGCTCTCTAGTGTGCGCAGGGTTTGTGAAAGAGCCGAGGGCGAGATACCCATTGCTGCAGCCGCTTTGGTAAAGCTTCCGTATTTTGCGACCTGGGCAAAGGCAGCGATGCCGGACAAGAGGTCTGGGCGAATAGCATTATTGTGAAGCAAAGCTTCATATTGCATGCCGATTGCGCCTATTAATAAAGGGGGTGATCGAGCCTAACATGGTGCCTACATTCACAGGAGCGCTATGTATGGGTAAGTTAGAAGGGAAAGTTGCCATCGTGACAGGGTCTTCAAAAGGCATCGGTGCAGGTATTGCCGAGCGGCTGGCGGCGGACGGTGCAAAAGTCATCATTAACTATTCACGAAGCGTCGAAGACGCCAATCGTGTGGTAAAGCGCATTGTCGACGCAGGCGGTGAAGCCATCGCGTTCAAGGCTGACATCTCTCATCCCGCAGATATCGGGCCTTTGATCGACTCGGCTGTTCAAGCGTTTGGCAGGCTGGATATTCTGGTGAATAACGCTGGCGTATATAAAGCTGACTCACTCGACGAGTTGAGTGCTGACAGTTTCGACGAGCATTTCAACCTGAACGTACGCGGGCTGTTGCTCACTACACAAGCAGCTGCTCGAGTAATGAATGCCGGCTCAGTCATCGTTAATATCAGTTCAGGCCTGGCCCACAGTCCTTATCCGCAGGTGCACGTGTATTGCGCAACAAAAGGAGCGGTGAATACGCTGACCCGCTCTCTGGGCATGGAGCTAGGGCCTCGGGGCATTCGTGTTATGGGCATCGCACCGGGGTTTGTTCATACAGAAGGAAACGCGGAGTCTGCACGAGGTATGGATGAATTCTTCATCGCCAAAACCCCGCTGGGCCGCGTAGGCAAGCCTCAAGACATTGCAGCGGCGGTAGCGTATGCCGTATCGGAAGATGCAGGCTGGGTAACGGGTACCACGCTTGATGTCTCTGGCGGTATGACCTTCTGAGATTGGCCGAAACCAGCCTCATGACTTCGCATCAACTTCACGGATTGGCTTTAGGACCAGAGATCCATCGGCCAGCTCAATGCTCAACGAATCACTGAGACCTGTGTTCAGTGCTTTGAGGGCGTCCGGATGGAGATTGATGATGACGTTACCGCTGCCATCCCCTGGATCCTGGCAAACCACAGTTGTTTGCATTGCCTCACTCTTCGGACGCTCGCTCCATTCTCGGCCGAGGTGCTCAGACGATATCCTGCGCGCAGGATGTGCGACTGGCACCTAATGGCCGATTGTGTCGAAAAAGTCGACATTGTTATCCTCAAGCCTTCTCATGGACGTGTTATGGATGGCTGCTCATGCTGACTGGCTTGAATCACCTTACTTTGGCGACTGCTAATCTTCCTCGCAGTGTCGAATTTTATGTGGAATTACTCGGTTTTAGATTGGCTGCCCGCTGGGAAACGGGGGCCTATCTTACCGTTGGCGATCTCTGGCTCTGCTTGTCTCTCGACGAGAAACGCGTTTCGGAAAAACATCCGGATTACACGCACTATGCTTTTACAGTAGGGCAAAGCGAATTTGCAGGAATCACTGCTTCCTTGCGGTCACGGAATGTTTTCGAATGGAAAACCAATTCGAGCGAGGGTGACTCGTTTTATTTCTCAGACCCCGACAAACACCGACTAGAGTTGCATGTTGGCAGTCTGGCTTCGCGGCTTGATCAATGTCGGCGCCAGCCTTACGAAGGTATGGAGTTCTTTGACTGATTCTTTTTGACCGACCTATAGAATAAGTAGCTCTCCTGCTTGGCCTGAGGCGAAATCTGCTCATCGGCCAGCGGGAGAATACGCAGCATGATGGGACAGTTATCGAGTGGGCAGGAGCGGCTGTTTTACTACTTCAATCTTGAAGAGCACATCCCGACAAATCATCTGCTGCGCCGCATTGATCACTGTCTCGATCTGAGCGACCTGCGCCACTTCCTCGCCGATTTCTACAGCCCTAACGGGCGTCCGTCGATAGATCCTGAACTGATGATCCGCATGCTGATCGTGGGCTACTGCGCTGGCACCCGCTCTGAACGGCGGTTGTGCGAAGAGGCCCATTTGAACCTGGCGTATCGCTGGTTCTGCCGATTGAGCCTTGAAGATAAAGTCCCCAACCACTCAACCTTTTCGAAAAATCGACACGGCCGTTTTCGAGAGACCCAAAGCAGTCACCTGACCTTACAAGACTGTTCAAGCATCGTGCGCCATGCAATCAGCATTACGGCTGCACAGCCCGCGGGAAAATCGCATTCAGAATACGTTGCCCATACAACCCCACCCCCAGTCCCGACACGATGAGAGCGACCGCGACGATTTTGTTAAGTGATACGTCCTAATTGAAAATCATGGCTGAGCCGAACAATCCGAAAACGGGCACCAATAACGACAAGGGTGCGACTGTCGATACCGGGTACCTTTTCATTAGCGAGTTCCACACCCAGTAGCCGAACAAGGTGTTGGGGTATACCTGAAACAGGATCGACAGCACGGCGCTGTAGTCCAGCTGATTCCTGAATGTTTGGTACCCGGTTGAGCCGTTCAACGCAAAATCGAGCGTGAAAAGCGGGATGGGCGAGAACGCGCTGGACCATACCAGGAAGGCAAATACCTGGGTGGTCCTGGCTTGCTTGTTGATGACGTTGGCCGCACTCCAGGCCAACGCGCCCAGCAACACCAGCATCAACCCGATCGTTGTGACTGTCCCGTCGACAATGGAGATGATGCTGAACAACCCACACAAAGCGATGCCCATTCCGGCGATCTGATAGCGGGAAAGCGCTTCCTTGAATATCCAAGACCCCAGCAGGATGGTGAAAAACGCGCTGAACTGTAGCACCAGCGAGGCGATGCCCGGCGACAGACCGGACGCAATGCCCAGATTGACCACACCCCACAGTCCAATGCCGAAGACCAGCCCATAACCGACGATGTAGCGCCACTGCACATCAGGTTTGGGAATGAAGAAAATCGCGGGAAGGGCGCAGAGGGTGAAGCGAATACCCGCCAGAATGAAGGGATCGACCGTTGCGAGTCCCAGTTTGATGACCGAGAAATTCAAGCCCCATAACCGATCCTTTGCAGCCGGTCGTCAGGGGCTAAGATCGGCCAGAAGCAGCAGCTGGACAGCCCTTCTGTTAGTCGATAGCCTCGGCGTCCTTGAACCTTGGGGAGGCTTCATGTTTAGCCACACGGCACGATTTTAAAGGATGTGAACCATGATTCTATGTTTGGCGCCTCCTGGTGGAGGCGCCTTAAAGATCACAGACTCCGAGTCATCCCTGAGGCCAGCACCAACCGTTCAAGTCCGATGCCGAACCCAGCTCCTTCTCGATAGGCACCGCCGCCGACAACTTGTTGTTGTGCGCCCAATACGGGGCAACGGACCTCGAAGCCATTCCCCTCAAGGTGATAACTTAGTCCGCGCTTAACTGCGAGACTGAGTTCATATTCCAGTCCCAGCGAATCAAGAAAACCAGTGCAAATTGTTTGGCTACGCTCCAAAGCCTGTGCTGGTGTAGGACTAAGAATTTCGAGTCCCAGTTGAGTGAATTCGCGATAACGACCGGCTTGGGGTCGTTCATACCGGTAACATCGCGCTACATAGAAAAACATCGCTTCTTGTCGTGACCCGAGAAGCACATCGTTGCGCTCTTGAAAGAGCGCGGTTGCTTCTGGGATGAGGCAACAAGGACGTCCGGCCTTGTCATTAAAGGCCCACATTTGTCCGATAATTTCACTCCCGCCGGTTTTCTCAATAAAAGTGTCCTGGCCCCACAGCGCAGGAACTATGGTCTCTTCAGCCCCGGCATCGATGAAGGTAGCTCCGAAAACGACCTTCTATCTCACGCATCATTGCAGCTTCTGTCCCAGTCACTATTCGAGTTCCACGAAGCATAGTCATTTTCATAATCTCCAATTTACAGGCAATAAAAAAGCGCCATTGGCGCCTTGGTTTGGTTCACTGAGTGGTCAGAATCGATGTTTCGAACTCTGATCAATCGATGAGCGTACGCAACCGCGGCACCCTGAGCGAGGTCCGTGATGATGATGGCGATTGCTTGGAGTAAATTGAGTCATAGCGAATCCTTGCACAAAAACGGGAGCGCCTACAAGGTGCCGCATTTTTTGACAAGCCGGGACGCCTCCCACCGAAGCCGTTTTCAGACAGCCTTTGGCCGCTAGCTACGCATCATGGGACACGAATATCGGCCAATACAAGTCGTTCAGGACAGCACAAACAGCTGCCTTTTCACTCTGGTGAAGAAGAGTGAATGAGATATCTTGTGGGGCTGTCGATCCGCTCAACACTCCAGGGAAGCCAATGCTCAGTTCACTCGTATCGAATGGTCAGCCACAAACCCCTGACCGATTAGAGCGGGTGGCCCCTTGGTGGAGTTTCACGAAAACAGTCTTGGCTGCGACAGCCCTATCGTTGGTACGTGACGGGCTGATCAGATTGGACGACCCCGTTCTTGATCAGCCTTTCACGTTACGCCAGCTACTGCGGCATGAGGCAGGTCTGGCTGATTACGGCGAACTTGCGGAGTATCACGCCGCCGTCAGGAGCAGTGAGTCAGCCTGGTCGGCAAATGAAATGATGCAACGCCTTGACGGTGCTCGGCTTCGATACAGTCCCGGAACTGGTTGGCGTTACTCGAATGTGGGCTACTTGCTCATCGCCCGGCTAATTGAACGACTGACTGATCTGACGCTTGATGACGCGGTGATTCAACGGGCGCTTTCCCCTCTGGGCCTTTCGAACGTTCGCTTTGCTAAAACACGAGCAGACTTACAAACGACCCATCTTGGAAACACCTCCAATTACGACCCCGCCTGGGTTTATCACGGCCTGTTAATCGGCCCAATTTCGCAAGCAGCGCTATTTCTGGATCGACTCTTCTGCGAAGACCTGCTCTCCTCGGACTTGCTCGAAGAAATGCAGACCGCACGAATATTGGGCGGCCCGATTCCCGGACGCCCATGGGTCACGCCGGGCTATGGCCTTGGTGTGACGCATGGGTCGATTGATGGCGGTTATTCCCTATGCGGGCACACAGGCTGCGGGCCTGGCAGTGCCATTGCTGTCTACCGTATTTGCGATGGCGGCGCATCGGCTTGTTGCGCTGCTTTTGAGGCAGGCGCCAGTGAGGGTGCTGTTGAAGCCATCGTTGTTGGACAACTGATGCAAATTCTGCGGCAGGGGGCTGAAGGCTTCTAAGTCCTTTTGGCGTCGGCCTCATCATTCGCCGAATGAACGCTTCGGGTCGATAGAACCGTTCGCGGTTGGGCGCCTTTGGCCGACTGCAGCCTCTGGACTGCGGGCAATCCAATGGCGCCTCTCCACGTCACTGACGACCGCCAACATCGGCACACATCAAAATGACCCCTCATTCACACTCAACACCACCAACGGCAATCGCAACGCTCACACCACCTTCAGCACGATTTTCCCGATGTGCTCGCCTTCTTCCATCCGCTTGTGAGCGCTGGCGGCGTCGGCGAGGGGGAAAACTCGATCAATGATGGGCAGACACTGGCCTTTGCTCAGCAAAGGCCAGAGGTTGGATTTGACCGCCCGGGCGATCTCGGCTTTTTCCTCTGCGCTGCGCGAGCGCATCATCGAGCCCGTTACCACCGCCTGTTTCTCTATTAAGGCGGGCAGGTTGAAATCCTTGACGGAACTACCCCCGAGAAAGCCGATAATCACCAGGCGTCCGCGACGGGCGAGGGATGCCACGTTGTCGTCGAAATAGCTGGCGCCCATGATATCCAGGATCACGTCGACACCCTTGCCTTGGGTTTCCCGGGCAATGACTTCAGCAAATTTCGCGTCGTGGTAGTTGATTGCCTCGGCGCCCAACGCACGGATCTTCTCGCACTTTTGTTCACTGCCTGCCGTAGCAAAGGTCTTGATACCCAGCGCCTGACACAGCATCAACGCAGTGGTACCGATGCCGCTTGTGCCGCCGTGGATCAACACGGTTGCACCTTCCGCGGCTTGTCCCAGCTCGAAAAGATTGGCCCATACGGTGAAGAATGTTTCCGGGATGGCAGCCGCGTGGATCATGTCGACACCGTCAGGGATCGCAAGTGTCTGGGTGGCTGGCACAACACAGTACTCGGCATAACCACCGCCGTTGGTGAGCGCACAGACCTTATCGCCGACCTTGAACCCAGAGACCGATGCACCGATGCCCACCACTTCACCCGCCACTTCCAGCCCGGGCACAGGGCTCATCCCGGGCTTCATCGGGTATTTGCCGGTTCGTTGAATGACGTCCGGGCGATTGATCCCGGCTGCGTGAACCTTGATCAGCAGTTCATGCTCTCCTGGCTCGGGCACAGTTGCCTGTGCCATCTGCAACACGTCCGGGCCTCCCGGTTGGGTAATTTCGATATAGTTCATGCGGCTGGGCACGTTCATGTTTACGCCTCATTGAATAAGTCAGTTAAACGTCTGACCTCGATTCGTCGCAGGCATTCAGCGAACGTATTCAACCCATGGATTCACCGCCGTTCATCACCGCTGACCGCCAACCCATTCTTGCCCTCCTGCTTGACGTCATACATCGCATCATCTGCAGCTTTGAGCAGGGTGTCCAGATCCTGACCATGGGCAGGGCAGAGCGAGACACCGATACTGCACGACAGTGAGAGCAGGCCTACCGAGGTCGAGATCGGTTGTTGCACGGCTTCCAGTACATTGTTCGCTCTGAGATTGGCCGTACTTGAGTCGGCGATGTCTGCAACCAACACCACGAACTCATCCCCTCCATAGCGGGCCACGGTATCGCTGTTGCGCATTGCCTTAACCATACGAGCCGCAACCGCATGAAGCACTTGATCGCCGACAACATGGCCATGTTGGTCGTTGATTTTTTTGAAGTGATCCAGATCAATCACGAATACAGCGAATGGCGTTTCATGTGTTTTCAACCTGTCGAGGGCTTGTTCGAATCGATCCGCGAGCAGGTAGCGATTGGGGAGCCGTGTCAGCACATCGTGAGACGCGAGGAAGGCTGCACGTGCGTGTTCGATTTCAGCCGACTCTATGGCTGCGAAATGTCGTACCAGCGCCACAGGCACTGTTATCAGACCGATCAGAAGACCTGCAAGGATGGACAGGTTCCCCATGGACAGCACATCCGAGAACCGCAACTGACGTTCATAGTGCATTTTCATGGGCTGAGACAGGCTATCGATTTCGACCTCTCTGGTCAGCTTCGGCATGATCAACCGGTCTAACCAACCCGCCGGTTGCGATTGGACAGAGACAACAGGACTGAGCGATTCAGTTGTTGTTTTGAGCGCGGCGTAAATGCTCAGCAACGGGTCACCACTGCCGTGCTCTATTGCACTGAGCAACGCATCTGTTTTGACAAGCAGCAATGCGACCATCGTGCTGCCGAAAAAATTGGGAAGTGAACCGTGGACTTTTTCGTCTGATCGGGAGACCCACTGCAAGACGATGTACGCGTTACCCCCCTCGTACATTGAAAAAACAGGTGACGCGACTGCGTTAGGGCTTGCATGGCTTTTGGCCAATGCATCGGACAGGTAAGGTACTGTCTCCAGCCTTACCCCATAAATAGCGCTGGCCTGGGGGAGCATCGGATACATGAACAGTATTGGCCAAGTCTCAGTGACTATCGCTGGACTCGACGAAAGTTGCGGAGCGACCCCGGGAAAGGATTTCAACTCAAAATCTGCGTGCCAGGTGCGCCGAAGCAAAGCCTCGAATCGACGCTCTTCAGCGGCGGGAACGGCCCTGGCCACCTCCATCATATAAATATGGGGATACCCACGCAGCGCCACTTCAGCGTAACGGGCCGCGGCTTCGGTATCGCCCTGGTCAACGGCCTGGAGAAACGCGGCAAACCCTGCAATCACCGCCTCGTTGGTGTCCAGTTGATTGCGAACGGCCGCCGTGACGTTTCGTACGTTTTCGGAAAAACGTCCTTCCAGGCCGCGAAACTCCGAGTGAAACAATGAATACGCAGACAACACGATCAAGCCGAGCGCGAGCGCCATAAAACCGGCCAATGTTCGACGCTTCTTTGCGAGCATTACTGTACTGCTCCAAGAGCAAGGCTCATGAAAAAACGAACGGCAAACGGGTAACAAACAGTGCAGCAGTTACCGTAATCATTTCATCGTTCCTTGATTAAAAATCGCAAGAAGCATAAGCCGATCTGCTACTCCCATGCCATTACTGCGCACCGCTCATAGGGGGGAGGGTAGTCGTCGGCTCCAATCATGCTGGAGTTGCCATTCAGTGGCTATCGGTTAGTGGTGCCGGTTCTCCGCGTGTAGATACCTCGCTGCAATCATCACCTTAGTGCTTGGCAAATTCGTGTACTCACGAGTCTGCTCACTTTTTGGGTGGGGGAATAGAAACGAAATGCGACATTCCGAAACAAAAAAACCGCGCACATGCGCGGTTTTTCTTGGGCTGGATCAGTTTCTCAGTGTTTCAAAAAACACCCTAAAACTTAATACGTCGATCAGACGTTGAAACGGAAGTGCAGTACGTCGCCGTCCTTGACGATGTAGTCCTTGCCTTCCAGGCGCCACTTACCTGCTTCCTTCGTACCAGCTTCGCCTTTGTACTGGATGAAGTCGTTGTAGGCGATACATTCGGCGCGGATGAAGCCTTTTTCGAAGTCGGTGTGGATAACGCCCGCAGCTTGTGGGGCGGTGGCGCCGACTTTAACGGTCCAGGCGCGGACTTCTTCGACGCCAGCGGTGAAATACGTCTGCAGGTGCAGCATTTCATAGCCTGCGCGGATGACGCGGTTCAAGCCTGGCTCTTCCAGCCCCAGCGCTTCAAGGAACATGTCCTTCTCTTCGCCGTCATCAAGCTCAGCGATTTCCGCTTCGATCTTGTTGCAGACCGGAACCAGCATGGCGCCTTCTTCTTCGGCAATCGCGCGGACCACGTCCAGCAGCGGATTGTTTTCAAAGCCGTCTTCAGCGACGTTGGCGATGTACATGACCGGTTTGGTGGTCAGCAGATGGAAGCCGCGGATAACCGCCTTCTCATCAGCGTTCATGGTCTTCATCAGGCTACGTGCAGGCTTGCCGAGAGTGAAGTGAGCGATGAGTTGCTCAAGCAGGCCTTTTTGAACCACAGCATCCTTGTCGCCGCCCTTGGCGTTGCGAGTGACTTTCTGCAGTTGCTTTTCGCAGCTGTCGAGGTCGGCAAAGATCAGTTCGAGGTCGATGATCTCGATGTCGCGCTTGGGGTCGACGCTGTTGGAAACGTGAATCACGTTCTCGTCTTCGAAGCAGCGAACCACGTGGGCAATGGCGTCGGTCTCGCGGATGTTGGCGAGAAACTTGTTGCCCAGGCCTTCGCCTTTGGACGCGCCTGCAACCAGGCCTGCGATGTCCACGAATTCCATGGTTGTCGGCAGGATACGCTTTGGATTGACGATGGCTGCCAACGCGGCGAGGCGTGGGTCAGGCATCGGCACAATGCCGGTGTTCGGTTCGATGGTGCAGAAGGGAAAGTTCTCTGCCGCAATACCGGATTTGGTCAGGGCGTTGAACAGGGTGGACTTGCCGACGTTTGGCAGGCCGACGATGCCGCAGTTGAATCCCATGGTGTTTTCCCTCGAGTGATGTCAGGCCTTCTGGCTGTGCAGGTTTTTCATCGCACGGTTCCATTCACCGGCGAAGATGTCCGGCAGCACGCCGAGGGCAAAGTCGATACTGGCGTCCAGTTTTTCCTGTTCGGCGCGCGGCGCTCGACCCAGAACAAAACCGGAGACCTTGCTGGCATCGCCTGGGTGGCCAATGCCAAGCCGCAGACGGTGAAATGTATTCTGATTACCCAGCTGCGCAATGATGTCGCGCAGCCCATTGTGTCCCCCATGACCGCCGCCAACTTTCAGCTTGGCAACGCCGGGCGGTATGTCGAGTTCATCGTGAGCCACCAGAATTGCTTCAGCCGGTATGCGATAAAAGCCGGCGAGCGCCGCCACGGCCTGGCCGCTACGGTTCATGTACGTGGTGGGGATCAACAGACGAACATCCTGACCCTGATGCATGAAGCGACCGGTCAGGCCAAAAAATTTGCGCTCGGGCACGAGATTCACTCGATGCGCCGCAGCGATACGCTCAACAAAAAAAGCCCCCGCGTTATGCCGGGTCTGTTCGTATTCAGCGCCTGGATTTCCCAGGCCAACGATCAGTTGTATGGCAGTCACGACAGGGGCTCTTCCTTGGAGTTGTGGATAACGCCGATGATGGCGGCGGCGAAAGTGGGCGAAAACTGCTCATTTACCATGATGTAAACTCCGCGATCTCGCCCGCTTTGCCTGACACTATCGCTCTCGGTGTTTCCTGAGCAACTCCGACGTTACCGGGTAATGAATTACTCGGCTGCGCCTTCGGCTTCTTCATCTTCAGTTGGAACTACGCGTGGTGCGTGAACGTTGGCAACAGCCAGGTCGTTACCGTGCGCCAGCGCGACGAACTCAACGCCTTTAGGCGCTTTGAGGTCGGACAGGTGAATGATCGAACCGATTTCCAGTGCCGACACATCAACTTCGATGAACTCAGGCAGGTCTTTCGGCAGGCAAGTAACTTCCAGCTCAGAAGTAACGTGCGAAACTTCGCCGCCTTTCTTGATTGGAGTATCTTCGCCAACGAAGTGGACCGGTACGATTGCAGTCAGCTTCTGACCTGCGATCACGCGTACGAAGTCAGCGTGCATCACGTGCCCTTTGGCCGGGTGACGCTGCAGCGCTTTGATGATGACGTTTTGCTTTTTGCCGCCAATGTTCAGCGCGATGATGTGGCTGTAAGCCGCTTCGTTTTCGAGCAGTTTGGCAACTTCTTTGGCCAGCATGCTGATGGACTCAGGGGCTTTTTCGCCACCGTAGACTACAGCTGGAACCAGGGCGGCGAGACGACGCAGGCGGCGGCTCGCACCTTTCCCCAGGTCGGAACGCACTTCGGCATTAAGGGTGAAATCGTTCATGTTGTTTCTCCAAAATAACCACACTCGCCTCTGCGTTTGCGACCGACGCTCGGGTGATATGGGCAAAAAAGCCCCGCCCTGGCGAATTGTCAGGGCGGGGCGCTTTTCGTCAACGATATGTCTGAAAAGGGATAACCCTTAACGGAACATCGCGCTGATCGATTCTTCGTTGCTGATGCGACGCATCGCCTCGGCAACAACCGGCGCGATATCCAGTTGACGGATACGGCTACAGGCCTGTGCTGCAGCGGACAACGGGATAGTGTTTGTCACCACCAGCTCGTCCAGCACGGAATTTTCGATATTCTCGATGGCGCGGCCAGAGAGGACAGGGTGTGTGCAATAGGCGAAAACCTTTGCAGCGCCGTGTTCTTTCAGGGCTTTCGCCGCATGGCAGAGCGTGCCAGCGGTGTCGACCATATCGTCAACGAGAATACAGGTACGTCCTTCGACGTCGCCGATGATATGCATCACTTCGGAGTGATTGGCTTTCTCGCGGCGCTTGTCGATGATCCCGAGATCGACACCCAGAGATTTGGCAACAGCACGTGCACGCACGACGCCGCCAATATCAGGGGAAACAATCATCAGGTTTTCGAATCGTTGATCCTCGATGTCATCCACCAGGACCGGGGAGCCGTAGATGTTATCTACCGGTATATCGAAGAAACCCTGTATTTGGTCTGCGTGCAAATCGACGGTGAGTACACGGTCGATACCAACGACGGTGAGCATGTCAGCGACAACTTTTGCGCTGATTGCCACACGTGCTGAGCGCGGACGGCGATCCTGACGGGCGTAACCAAAGTAAGGGATAACAGCGGTAATACGAGTTGCTGAGGAGCGGCGGAAGGCATCGGCCATCACAACCAGTTCCATCAGGTTATCGTTGGTCGGAGCACACGTAGGCTGAATGATGAACACGTCTTTACCGCGGACGTTTTCATTAATCTCAGCGGTGATCTCGCCGTCGGAGAACTTACCAACAGAAATGTCACCGAGTGGGATATGCAGCTGACGTACGACACGCCGAGCCAGATCGGGGTTAGCGTTCCCCGTAAAGACCATCATCTTGGACACGCGCAGTACCTGCCGGCTGAGGGTATACCTGGATGAGTATAGGAAAATGGCAGGGGCGGCTGGATTCGAACCAACGCATGGCAGGATCAAAACCTGCTGCCTTACCGCTTGGCGACGCCCCTGTAGCGATGTTGCCGAGTGCCCAGCACTCGTTTCTTAGAACAAACTTTGTAACTTTCGGTGCAACATCGAGATGTTACTTCCTTTCGCTACAAACCCTGTAAGGGTCTCTGTAAGAAGGGCCGAGACTCTATCAGCTTCAGCTTTGTTTGGGAAGGCCCCAAACACACAACTTCCAGTTCCGGTTAATTTCGCTTCGGTGAATTTACCTAGCAAATTCAAAGCGTTACGAACTTCTGGGTAACGCCTCTCTACAACCGGTTGGCAGTCATTACGACTGTTTCCCTCGAGAACGGGGCGCACTTTAATGGGAGGAGTGTCACGTGTCAACAGGGGATCTGAAAAAATTTCTGCTGTACTTACAGATACTTGCGGCACAAGCACCAGATACCAAGGTTCTTCGGGGTTTTCCGGGGTCAGGATTTCGCCCACACCTTCGGCAAATGCGGACCGCCCACGCACGAAAACCGGGACGTCCGCGCCTAAAGTAAGCCCCAGAGCGGCGAGTCTGTCCTCGCTCCAGGCCAGTTTCCAAAGATGGTTCAGGCCCAGCAGCGTCGTTGCGGCATCGGAGCTTCCGCCGCCAATTCCGCCGCCCATGGGTAGCACTTTTTTCAGCCAGATATCGACACCCAGCGAACTGCCCGATTGTTCTTGCAGCCATCGAGCGGCTCGAACAATCAGGTTGCTGTCGTGAGGGACATCAGGAATTTCTGTGTGCAGACAAATCTTGCCGTCTTCCCGGACGGAGAAACTCAGTTCGTCGCCGTAGTCGAGAAACTGAAACAGCGTCTGCAATTCGTGATAGCCGTCAGCTCGACGACCGAGAATATGCAGCATCAGATTGAGTTTTGCCGGTGCGGGCAGCGTCAGGATCGGCTGGGGCATGTTATTGCCCCAGCTTGCGCGGTTGCCAGTCCTTGATGACCAGCGTGACGTCGAGATCTTTTCCGTGCAGCTTCAGCCGCTCAGGGAGCCAGAAGCCGTTCTGCTCAGTGTAGCTGAGGTATTCGATCTGCCAGTCATCCTGTTCCAGGCTGGCCAGCCGGCTGTTGCCATCGAGCGTCAACTTGCTTTTGCTGTCAGGTGCGGGCAATCCGCGAACCCACCACACCAGATGCGACACGGGCAGTTTCCAGCCCATTTGATCCTGCAGCAGGGTTTCCGGATCCGGTGCCTCATAGCGGCCCTGGTTGGCGACCTCCAGCGACACTGCACCAGGGCGCCCGGTCAGGCGTGCAGCACCGCGGCCGAGCGGACCGGACAGGCGGATGTCGTAATAGTCCTGACGTTGCAGCCAGAACAGCGTCCCGCTGCCGGAGTCCTTGGGTGCCCGGATGCCTACCTTGCCGTTGATCTGCCAGCCATCAAGGGTGCTCAATTGCTGTTTGTGTGCCTGCCATTGTTTGGCGTCGCCCTGGCCTTGTAGGGCTTCGTGGGAACCAATGCCGGCACAGCCAGCGAGCAGGGCGATGAGGCCGAATACGATTACGTGGCGCAATAACATAAATTCAAAGGGTCTCGGATCCGGTCAGGCGCTTGAGGGTGCTGCGCAGGACTGGACTGTCAGGTTGTTGTTCAAGGGCTTTGCCCCAGATTTTACGCGCTTCGCGCTGTTCGCCTTTCGCCCAGAGGACTTCGCCCAGGTGGGCGGCAACTTCATGATCGGGGAAGCGCTCAAGCGCCTGGCGCAGCAGGCGTTCTGCTTCATCCAGATTGCCCAGGCGATAATTCACCCACCCAAGGCTGTCGAGAACGGCAGGATCATCAGGGTTCAAGACGTGCGCCCGTTCGATCAACTCCTTGGCCTCCGCGTACCGCGTGGTGCGGTCCGAAAGGGTGTAGCCCAGAGCGTTCAAGGCCATCGCGTTATCGGGTTCTCGCTTGAGGATGCTGCGCAGGTCTTTTTCCATTTGCGACAGATCATTGCGCTTCTCAGCCAGCATCGAGCGTGTGTAGAGCAGATTGAGGTCGTCCGGGTATTGCTTTAGCGCCTGATTCAATACCTGCCAGCCGCGATCGGACTGGTTATTGTTGGTCAGGGTTTCAGCCTCGACCAGGTACAGCTGAATCGCGTAGTCAGGCTGGTCAGTACGCGCCTGTGCCAGACGTTTCGAAGCCTCGGCGGTGTTGCCATTGCTCATCAAAATATCGGCCTGGCGCAATTGCGCAGGCAGGTAATCGCTGCCCGGGCCGACTTGAGCGTATTCGGTCAGCGCGGTTTGCGGGTCATCACGCTCTTCGTAGATTCGCCCGAGATTGACGTGCGCAGAGTCCGCATGGCTGCCGCGCGCGACCAGGTCTTCCAGATAACCCTGAGCTTCGTCCCAGGCCTTGGCTTCCAGGCACACCAGCGCCAGCGAATACCGGAGGTCATCGTCATCCGGGTATTGCTGCACCAGGCTGGAGAACTGCACCTTGGCGTCGGTCATGCGGTTTTGTTCGACCAGCGTGCGTGCGTAGGTCAGGCGCAGGCGCTTGTCGTCCGGATATTTCTTGATGCTTTTTTCCAGCAGCGGCAGCGCTTCCTTGCCACGATTCATGCTTTGCAGCAGGCGTGCATGGAGCAGGATTGGCGCGACTTCACCCTCGCTGGGCGGGTTGTCCTCGAGGAGTTTCAGTGCTCCGTTACCGTCACCTTCCTGTTGCAGCAGCAAGGCTTTGCCGAAGATCAGCTGACCGTTTTTCGGGTATTTCGCCAGCAGGCGATCAAAGCTGGTCAACAGCCCTTTACGGGTGTTGGAGTCGGTCTCGGCAGCGGAAAGCGCCAGGAAGTCAAAATGGGTATCGCCCTGGCCTTGCAGGACTTTTTCCATGTAACGCATCGAGTCGTCATAGCGCCCGGACCGTGCCAACTGGATGGCCGCTGCGCGCTGAGCTTCAAGGTTGGTGGGGTCGTTTTTGGCCCAGATCAGCGATGTGTCCAGAGCGGCCTGATCGGCGCCCAGGTACTCGGCGATTCTGAAAGCGCGCTCTGAAATCCCCGGATCCTGAGTGTTGATCGCCTGGGTAACATAGTTGTCCAGCGCAATGTCAAAGCGATTGCGCTGGCCGGCGAGCTCGGCGGTCAAGAGGCTGACCACTGTTTCCTGAGTGAACGAGCCATAGACCTGAGGCTTTGCCTCGGGCTCGGGGGGCGCCTCTTTCACCGCAGGTGTCTGCGGTGAAACCGTGGCCTTGTTTTGGCAGCCACTCAGAGCGATTAGTGCGAGAAACAGTGCGGAGGATTTATTCATATAGAAGAGAGGGCGACTTACCTGCGGTTTGAAAGCATCATGACACAAGGCCGGGAGCAAACCCACAGCCTACGCGAAAAGTAAGAACCCACCTTTCGGGCCTGTGCTTAAAGTGTCTTTGGTTGGACAATTTGTCGCAGTCAGGCCGCTCCTGATGCGGATATCTATAGGGACAATAGCCTGCGCCGGTCGTTCTGAATGTATTGCGGTGGTTGTCCTCACTCTATTGAAGTAGGACAATTGCCGGCTTCTCGTCACCATCAGCGACATTGAATGGCCTTTCTTGCTCTGGGTATCAATCACAAGACTGCTTCAGTCGATGTCCGCGAGCGCGTGGCATTTACCCCTGAGCAACTGGTTGACGCCCTGCAGCAGCTTTGCCGCCTGACTCAAAGCCGCGAAGCTGCAATCCTGTCGACCTGCAATCGCAGCGAGCTCTATATAGAGCAGGATCACATTACCGCTGAAGTTATCTTGCGCTGGCTCGCCGATTACCATCACCTGAACGTCGACGAACTGCGTGCCAGTGCTTATGTGCACGAAGAAGACGCTGCCGTTCGCCACATGATGCGTGTCGCCTCCGGGCTCGATTCCCTGGTGCTGGGCGAGCCGCAGATTCTGGGTCAGATGAAGTCCGCGTACGCCGTGGCGCGTGAGGCGGGGACCATCGGACCGTTGCTCGGTCGACTGTTCCAGGCAACCTTCAGCGCCGCCAAACAGGTGCGGACCGATACGGCCATCGGTGAAAACCCGGTGTCCGTGGCTTTTGCAGCGGTCAGTCTGGCGAAACAGATATTCAGTGACCTTCAGCGCAGTCAGGCGCTGTTGATCGGGGCGGGCGAGACCATCACGCTGGTCGCCCGGCACCTGCATGATCTTGGCGTTAAGCGTATCGTCGTCGCCAACCGTACGCTTGAGCGCGCCAGCATCCTGGCTGAACAGTTCGGCGCCCACGCGGTGTTGCTCGCGGACATTCCAGCCGAGCTGGTCAACAGCGATATCGTCATCAGTTCCACCGCCAGCCAGCTACCGATCCTGGGCAAGGGCGCGGTGGAAAGCGCGCTGAAGCTGCGTAAGCACAAACCGATTTTCATGGTCGACATCGCGGTCCCGAGGGATATCGAGCCTGAAGTCGGCGAGCTCGATGACGTCTACCTTTATACCGTCGATGACCTGCATGAAGTTGTTGCCGAAAACCTCAAGAGCCGCCAGGGTGCCGCGCAGGCTGCCGAAGCGCTGGTCACAATCGGTGTCGACGACTTTATGTCGCGGTTGCGAGAACTGGCAGCGGTCGACGTGCTCAAGGCGTATCGTCAGCAGTCCGAAAGGCTGCGTGACGAAGAGCTGTCAAAGGCGCAACGGCTGCTGGCGAACGGTGCCAGCGCTGAGGATGTGCTGGCGGCACTGGCCCGCAACCTGACCAACAAATTGATGCATGCGCCTAGCGTGCAACTGAAAAAGCTATCTGCCGAAGGCCGCGTCGATGCGCTGGCCATGGCTCAGGAACTCTTTGCCCTCACCGAGGGCTCCACGGATAAACCCCCGCAATGAAAGCTTCACTGCTCAATAAGCTGGACATCCTCAGTGACCGTTTCGAGGAATTGACCGCACTGCTTGGCGATGCCGAAGTCATTTCCGATCAGACCCGCTTTCGCGGCTATTCCCGTGAATACGCCGAAGCCGAGCCTGTGATCGCAGCGTACAAACAGCTGCTCAAAGTGCAGGCCGATCTTGACGGCGCTCAGGCGCTGCTCAAGGACAGCGACCCCGACATGCGCGAAATGGCGGTCGAAGAAGTGCGCGAAGCCAAGGAACAATTGGTGGTGCTGGAAAGCAATCTGCAGAAGATGCTGCTGCCCAAGGATCCCAACGACGGTCGCAACGTGTTTCTGGAAATTCGTGCCGGCACCGGTGGCGATGAAGCGGCCATCTTTTCGGGCGATCTTTTCCGCATGTATTCGCGGTACGCCGAACGCCGTGGATGGCGGGTCGAGATCCTGTCCGAGAACGTTGGCGAGCACGGCGGCTTCAAAGAAGTCATCGCCCGTGTCGAAGGCGATCACGTCTATGGCAAATTGAAGTTCGAGTCCGGCGCGCACCGTGTTCAGCGCGTCCCGGAAACCGAATCCCAAGGCCGCATTCACACCTCGGCCTGCACCGTGGCAGTATTGCCGGAGCCTGATGAACACCAGGTTATCGAGATCAACGCGTCCGATCTGCGTGTCGACACGTACAAGTCATCAGGCGCAGGCGGTCAGCACGTCAACAAGACGGATTCAGCGGTGCGGATCACGCACCTGCCTTCCGGTATTGTGGTCGAGTGTCAGGAAGAGCGTTCGCAGCACAAGAATCGCGCGCGTGCCATGTCCTGGTTGTCAGCCAAGCTCAATGACCAACAAACCAGCGCGGCGGCCAATGCCATCGCCAGTGAGCGCAAGTTGCTGGTGGGGTCGGGCGATCGCTCCGAACGCATTCGCACGTACAATTTTCCACAGGGGCGAGTGACGGATCATCGCGTGAATTTGACGCTATATTCGCTGGATGAAGTTTTGGCCGGCGGAGTCGATGCAGTGATAGAGCCGTTACTTGCCGAGTATCAGGCAGATCAACTTGCGGCACTGGGTGAGTAAATGACCATTATCGCCAGCTTGTTAAGAAGCTCTGAGCTACCGGACTCGCCGACGGCGCGTCTGGATGTCGAACTGCTGTTGGCTGCCGCGCTGGGCAAGCCGCGCAGTTTCCTGCACACCTGGCCTGAGCGCATTGTCAGCAGCGAGGCTGCGCACACGTTCGAAGGTTTCCTGAAGCGGCGTCGCACCGGTGAGCCCGTGGCCTACATCCTGGGGTTGCAAGGTTTCTGGAACATCGATCTCGAAGTCGCTACGCACACGCTGATCCCGCGGCCGGAAACCGAAATGCTGGTAGAGACAGCACTGGAATTGCTTCCGGGTGCCATTCCTCATCGTTTGCTCGATCTGGGCACGGGCACCGGGGCAATTGCTTTGTCGCTGGCCAAGGACCGTCCGCAGTGGACCATTACCGCCGTTGATCGCGTGGACGAGGCCGTTGAGCTTGCCGAGCGCAATCGCCAACGGCTCAACCTCGACAACGCTGCGGTCATGAAAAGTCATTGGTTCAGCTCGCTCACGCGTCAGCGCTTCGACCTCATCATCAGCAACCCGCCTTATATCGCTTCCGGTGATCCGCATTTGGCCGAAGGCGATGTGCGTTTTGAGCCAAGCAGTGCACTGGTCGCCGGTGTCGACGGCATGGACGACTTGCGGGTGATCGCGTCTGAGGCGCCTGCGCACCTGGAGCCGGGCGGCTGGTTATTGCTCGAACACGGTTACGACCAGGGCGCCGCGGTGCGTGACCTGCTCAACGGCAACGGCTTTGAGCAGATACAGACCCGTCGTGATCTCGGCGATAACGAACGCATCACCTTCGGGCGCGTGCCGTGCTGACCGACCAGGAGCTGTTGCGCTATAGCCGACAGATCCTTCTGCAGCACGTGGACATCGAGGGTCAGTTGCGCCTCAAACAAAGCCGCGCCCTGATCGTCGGCCTTGGCGGGCTGGGTTCGCCGGTCGCGCTATATCTTGGCGCAGCAGGCGTGGGTGAGTTGCACCTGGCGGATTTCGATACCGTGGATCTGACCAACCTGCAACGTCAGATCATCCATGACACCCCTGGCGTCGGGCAAAGCAAAGTCGATTCGGCTATCGAGCGCCTGACCGCGATCAATCCTGATGTGAAACTGCTAGCTCACCGCACCGCGCTGGACGTCGATTCCCTTGCGGCTGCCGTCGAGGCAGTGGACGTGGTGCTGGATTGCTCCGATAACTTCTCGACCCGTGAAGCGGTCAATGCCGCGTGTGTGGCTGCCGGTAAACCGCTGGTTAGCGGCGCAGCGATTCGTCTGGATGGTCAGTTGTCCGTGTTTGATCCGCGTCAGCCGCATAGCCCCTGTTATCACTGTCTGTACGGCCACGGCAGCGAGTCCGAACTCACCTGCAGCGAAGCTGGCGTGATTGGCCCGCTGGTGGGCGTGGTCGGCAGTTTGCAAGCGCTCGAAGCACTGAAATTGCTGGCGGGTTTCGGCGAGCCGCTGGTAGGGCGCTTGCTGTTGATCGATGCCCTGACAACGCGCTTTCGTGAACTCAGGGTCAAGCGTGATCCGGCGTGCAGCGTTTGCAGCGCCCTGCATGCTCAGCGCGGCTAACCGTGTCCAGGGACAACGATGCGCCAGTGGGGGTGTTTGATTCCGGTGTCGGCGGCTTGTCGGTATTGGGTGAGATTCGCAGCCTGTTGCCCAGCGAATCGCTCTTGTACGTCGCCGATTGCGGGCACATTCCCTATGGTGAGAAAACCCCTGAATTCATCCGTCAGCGTTGCGTGATCATCGCTGAGTTTTTTCGAACCCGAGGTGCGAAGGCGCTGGTGCTGGCCTGCAACACCGCCACCGTTGCAGGGGTGGCAGACCTGCGTGAGCGTTACCCCGAGTGGCCCATCGTCGGCATGGAGCCTGCGGTCAAACCCGCTGCTGCCGCGACGCGCACTGGTGTAGTCGGCGTGCTGGCAACCACCGGCACCCTGCAAAGCGCAAAATTTGCAGCCCTGCTGGATCGTTTTGCCACTGATATCCAGGTGGTAACTCAACCCTGCCCGGGGCTGGTGGAGCTGATCGAAACCGGCGACCTGACCAGCCCTCTGATCCGTCAGCTGTTGCACAGCTACGTCGAGCCACTGCTGGAGGCCGGTTGCGACACGATCATCCTGGGCTGCACGCATTACCCTTTTCTCAAACCGCTTCTGCGCGAGATGATTCCCGCTTCTATCACCTTGATCGATACCGGTGGCGCCGTTGCGCGCCAACTTCAGCGGCTGCTCGGTCAGCGTGACATGCTCGCAAGCGGTCCCCCGCAGCCAACCCAGTTTTGGACGAGTGGCGACCCAGATAACTTCAGAAACATCCTACCGGTACTATTAGAAGCGTCTGACAGTGTGCGAAGCTTCGCCTCGTGAAAAAAACGTGAAACGCGCTGTTTTCAGGCTGAACTAAATGTAAGCCGCAGACTTCTATAGCGGGTCTGTCTAGATAAAAAATTTTCTACCACTGCATTCGAAAATGGGATGTTTCAGATGAAGCGACTGTTTTGTTTGGCTGCGATTGCGGCCGCGTTACTGGGGCAGAGTGCGATTGCGCAAGCTGATGGGGTTGAGTTCTCGGTTGGGGAAACCGGGGAATCGACGATGACTTATCGTTTGGGCGCGCAGTTTGATTGGGACAAAAGCTGGTGGCAAACCGGTGTTGGCCGTCTGACCGGCTACTGGAGCGGGGCGTACACCTACTGGGAAGGCGACAAGAATTCCAGCAACAACAGCCTGTCGTTCTCCCCTGTGTTCGTTTACGAATTCTCGGGTGAAAACATTAAGCCGTATATCGAAGCGGGTATTGGCGCTGCGGTGTTTCAGCGTACAGAAGTCGAAGGCAACAAATTGGGCAGCGCGTTCCAGTTTGAAGACCGCATCGGTTTCGGTTTGCGCTTTGCCGGTGGACATGAAGTGGGCATCCGCGCCACTCACTACTCCAACGGCGGCATGACCACCAATAACGATGGTATCGAAAGCTACGCGATTCACTACACGATGCCGTTCTAAGATCTAGCATCTGAATCTGTAAGAGCACGCTTATCCGCGGATAAACACGTCAGTCGCTGAATCGGCGGCTGGCAGGCCACTTTCGGTGCCCGCGCGCTTTTACAGAAACCAGATGCTGACTGCTTCACACATAGGCCGTCGCAATCCCTTCGCGCTCGATCAGGCATTCTGGCGCACCCATCTCGAACTCCCTGCAAATCAACGGTCGTCTGTCGTAGATCGTGCACATCATCGTGTCGCGATCCAGCGCCGCACACCAGCCGTCGTCCAGACGCAGCATCACCTCTCCACCCCAATCGTCAGTATCGATAAAGCGTTCGGGCACGCCTGTGTCAGTGATCAGCATGACTTCCAGCTGGCAGCAGCACGCCGCGCAGGTTGAGCAGGTGACGACAGGTTCGGCAGGGATTTGAGTGACAGGTATCGAGTTCATGGCGGCAGTGTAAAGCAGCGCATTGCCGACCGGTGGGTTGCCTGACAGATGAACGCCAAACTACAGCCATCAAAAGCCGTGTCAGGCCGTTGTACGGGCGGTTCTGAAATAGGCGGCCAGCCAGTGCAGTAACGGAAAAACCACAGCCCAGACAGCGGCGAGTATCAGCATGCTCGGCCAGAAACCAAGTGGCAGATAGACCGCAGCCATTTTGGAGCCCGCATAATAAGAAGCTGGCCCGCCGACCGCGCCCAGCAGGCTGGCGAGCCACATCGGTTTCGCAGACCACGCCAGGCAATGCCCCATCGTGGTTGCCAGCAAGGGCCAGAGCAGTGCCAGCCACAGCGGGATCAACACGCTGGAATCACCGAAATCAAACACCCCAAGTTTGAGCAGAGCGCTGTCCAGTGCCGAGCCCAGCGCGAACACCACGATGACCAGCTTCGCCTCGGTGCGCCACGATCCTATCAGTGACAAGTGCACAGCAACGATTACCAGCACCGCCATTAGCCCGAAAACATTGCCGCCCAGTACGCAGACAAACCAGCCGAGTTGAAACAACACGGCGTTCGCAATGTTTTTGACGTTGGCGCTAAGCATCGAAACGACCCAGCAACGGCTGCGGCATTGCCTGGGGTTTTGCCAGCAGCAACTGCGCCGTGCCGATGGTGCGTTCCAGAAAACCGCCTTCGCAGTAGCACAAGTAGAACTCCCACAGCCGCAGGAAGTAATCGTCGTAGCCAAGTTCGGCCAGATAGCCGTGGGCATGACGGAAGTTGTCGTGCCACAGGCGCAACGTGCGTGCGTAGTGCAGGCCGAAATCTTCCATGTGCAGCAGGTTCATGTCGGTATCGCGACCGACGATCTCCAGCATGCCGGCAACCGAAGGCAGTGCGCCGCCTGGAAAGATATAGCGCTGGATGAAATCCACGCTGCGTTTTGCCTGCTCATGGCGCTGCTCCCGAATGGTGATCGCCTGAATCAGCATCAGGCCGTCACTTTTGAGCAGGTTCGTGCACTGCTTGAAGTACGTCGGCAGAAAGCGATGGCCGACCGCTTCGATCATCTCGATGGACACCAGCTTGTCGTATTCGCCGGTGAGGTCGCGATAATCTTCAAGCTTCAAGGTGATCTGGTCCTGAAGTCCCAGCTCGGCTACTCGTTTTTCGGTGTACGCGAACTGTTCTTTGGACAGCGTAGTGGTGGTGACTTTGCAGCCGTAATGCTGCGCCGCGTAGATCGCCATGCTGCCCCAGCCTGTGCCGATCTCCAGCAAATGATCGGTGGGTTTGAGCGCAAGCTTCTGACAGATGCGCTCAAGCTTGTTCAACTGCGCCTGCTCCAGTGTGTCGTCCGGGCTCAGGAACTGCGCAGCGGAATACATCATGGTCGGGTCGAGAAACTGCTCGAACAGGTCATTGCCCAAGTCATAGTGCGCGGCGATGTTTTTTTGCGAGCCTTGGCGCGTGTTGCGGTTGAGCCAGTGCAGCCCCTGAACGAAAGGCCGACTGACCCGTGCCAGTCCGCCTTCCAGCGCATCGAGCACTTCAAGGTTACTGACGAATACGCGAATCACGGCCGTCAGATCCGGGCTTGTCCAGTACCCGTGAATAAAGGCTTCACCGGCGCCAATGGATCCGTTGCTGGCGACCAGCCCCCAGATGGCGGAATCCTGAATATGTATCTCGCCCTGGATTTTTGCGCCAGCTGCACCGAACACACGACGTTCGTCGCCTTCGATCACAACCAGTTGACCGTGACGCAGGTGTGACAGCTGCCGTAAAACGGCGCGTCGCAAAATGCCTGCGGTGAAGCTATTGGTGCCGAGACCGGCGATAACGCTACTGCTTTTCATGGCGTCGATCCTTTTGTTGCGCGGCTGCAGTGCGAAAGGCGCCTTCGGCGGCCTGATGGGAAAAAATCGGCATGCGCTTTATGAACAGGCGCACGGCTTGCCAATAGATCGCGGCGCACGTCTTGGCCGTCATCCATGGGAAGTTCAGCAAGTGGCGATGCAGCGCCGGTCGGGTCAGCGGTTGGCGTTGCAGATTGAGCGTGGCGTCGAACACTTTCAGATCGCCCTGCCAGTCAGCCATGTGCACGCCCAGCCGCTCGCCGGGTGGGCTGAAGCTCATGCGGTACTCGAGGTCGCGCGGTAGAAACGGCGACACATGAAACGCCTTTGCTACAGCGAAATGTTGATGACCGGTGTCCGACGCGGGCAGCACGTAGTGATAGTGCTCACCCCATGGCGTGTTCGTTACCTCACAGACGATCGCTGCGAGCGAGCCGTCGCGCTCAAAACAGTAGAAAAAACTCACCGGATTGAATGACAAGCCCCAACTGCGCGCTTGTGTCAGCAGGCAAACGCGCCCCAGTGGAGATTGCCCCAGCGCGTTATTGACGATGCTGCGCACAGCGGCAGTCAAGGAGATACCGCGCCCGGTGTATTCGCGCAGGTAGTCGCCGGGTCTGAACGAAAACGGCGCAAAACGACTGGTGCCCGCCAATGGCGACAGGCCGAAGACGGCGTCCTGCTCATCCAGATCCAGGTACAGCATGCCGATGCGATAGCTGAACGCATGGGACTTGGGCGAGAACCGACGATGGCTGATCACCCCGCTGTAAAGGGCACTGTTCACAGGGACTCCCCGAACGCGGATGCCACGCGCAACGCGCTGACCACGCCGTCTTCGTGGAATCCGCTGGCCCAGTAGGCCCCGCAGTAATACGTGTGTTGCGCGCCCGATAACTCTTGCCAGCGCGCTTGGGCAGCAACGCCTTCGAGGCTGTATTGCGGGTGTGCGTAACGATACCGCGCCAGAATTTTTGCAGGATCGATGGACGGCGTCTGGTTAAGGCTGACGCAGAACGTGGTGTCGCTCGTGATGCCTTGCAGGATGTTCATGTCGTAGGTCACGGCCGCCGGTTGATCGCCCGCGCCGCCCAAACGGTAATTCCAGCTGGCCCATGCGAGCTCGCGCTGTGGCAACAAACGCGTATCGGTGTGCAGCACCACGTCATTGTCGGCGTAGGGCAGGGCGCCAAGAATATCCTGCTCGGCGGCACTGGGCGCGGCGAGCATCGACAGCGCCTGATCGCTATGACAGGCAAAGACCACTTTATCGAACCGCTCACTACCGGCAGCGCTGTGTACTGTCACGCCATCGCTGTCTCGCTCGACACGGTGAACCGGACAATCCACGCGAATTTTCTGCTTGAACGAGGCCGTGAGCGGCGCGATGTAGGCGCTTGAACCGCCTTCGATGACGCACCACTGCGGTCGATCACTCACTGACAGCAAACCGTGGTTTTTGAAAAACCGTACAAAGAACTGCAACGGAAAGCTCAGCATGTCCGCCAGGGACATCGACCATATGGCAGCCCCCATCGGCACGATGTAATGGTCAGTGAAACGCTGGCCGTAGCCCCCGGCCTTCAGGTACGCGCCGAGTGTCGTATCGGCAGCGATGCGCTGGTTTTGCAGGTCGCTCAAGGCTTCTTTGTTGAAGCGCAGGATGTCGCGCAGCATCCCCCAGAAACTCGGCGATAGCAGGTTGCTGCGTTGCGCAAACAGGCTGTTGAGGTTGTTGCCGTTGTATTCGGTACGGGTTTTTGGATCGTTGACCGAAAAACTCATTTCGGTGGGCTTGAACGCCACCCCCAACTGCTCCAGCAAGCGAATGAAGTTCGGATACGTCCAGTCGTTGAACACGATAAAGCCGGTGTCGATGGAATGGCTTTCGCCGTTCACCGACACATCGACCGTGTGGGTATGGCCGCCGACCCAGCTTTCGGATTCAAACACGGTGATGTCGTGGTTACGGTTAAGCAGCCAGGCGCTGGTCAGGCCTGAAATCCCGCTGCCAATGATGGCGATCCTCATGATGCATTCCCGCCTTCTTTGGACGAGCGCGCCATGCGTTTGCCCAACGCCAGTTGCGCCCGGTCAGGCAGCAGCGATATCAGCTTGAGGGCCGCAATGAAAACCTTCGGGAACGCAATTTCCAGCGGGCGCCGCGACTTTTCCAGACGCTCGAAGATGTAGCGTGCGGCCTTATCCACAGGCCAGCGCATGGGCATCGGAAAGTCGTTTTTCGCCGTCAACGGCGTGTCGACGAAACCCGGGCTGACGATGGTCACGTCAATACCCTCATCCGCCAGGTCGATGCGCAGCGACTGAAGCAGGTAACGCAAGCCGGCTTTCGAAGCACCGTAGGCCTCGGAGCGAGTCAACGGCAGAAACGCGACCGAACTCGCCACGCCAACCAGATGCGGAGCATCCCCCAGGCGCAGCAGAGTCAAGGCTTCCTGAATGCAGTACGACGTGGCGATGAGGTTGGTGTGAATCACACGCTCCATCATCTGTGCGTCGAAATGTTTGGCGTCGATGTACTCACACGTTCCGGCGTTGAGAATGGCTGTGTCCAGCGCGCCCCAGCTTTTCGCGATGCTTTCGCCCATGGCGATCACTTGCGAGCTGTCCGAGACATCGCCGGGCACCACCAGCACTTGCAGCGGGAAACGCCGCTCCAGCGTTTCGAGGGGCTCCAGTGTTCTAGCGGTCAGCGCCAGGCGATGCCCCGCTTTGAGCAGTTCCTCTGCCAGTGCCAGACCAATTCCACTGCTGGCGCCGGTGAGCCAGATACGTCGCGTCATGCCAATCTCCCTTTGAGCCAGCGAATCGCCCTGCCAATTATTGGCAAGTGCTCGTAAAGCATTGCGCCAGCGTCGAAGAAATCCCGGTGCTGGAACACCTTGTTATCGCTCCACAACAGGTGCGAACAGCCTTGCACCTGAATGACCTTGCCGCTGTTGAGACGCGGATGCGAGTAGCTCATCGTCCAGCGCAGGTAGCCCTTGCCCTCGCGCACTTGATCGAATGCATGAAAGTCGAATTTCAGGTTTTGTACATTGGCGTACAGCTCGGCGAAATAGACGTGCAGATCGCTCAGGCCATTGACCTGATGAATAGGGTCTGCAAAAGCCACGTCGTAGCTGTACAGCTCGGGAAGCCGATTCAGGTTGTTCTTGTCCAGGGCCGCGAAGCGCTTGGCGAAGTCGCGCAGGAACTCACTCATGGCTCTCCTCCGCGGCTTGCAGGTGAGGCAAGGACTTGAAAGCTGCCAGCGCACGGGCTCGGCTGCTTTTGAGATCAACGATGGGCGCTGCGTAGTCGGCATCGCCAAACAGGCTGCCCTGCGAGATCGGATTGTGAATGTCCTTCTTGTTGCGTGAAGCCAGCTCAGGCACCCAGCGCTTGATGAACACACCTTGCGCGTCGAACCGCTCCGACTGACTCAGCGGGTTGAAAATACGGAAGTAGGGCGTCGAATCGGTCCCGGTCGATGAACTCCACTGCCAGCCGCCATTGTTCGCTGCCAAGTCTCCATCGATCAGGTGCTGCATGAAAAAGCGTTCGCCCTCACGCCAGTCGAGCAACAGGTTTTTGCTGAAAAACATTGCAACGACCATACGCAGCCGGTTGTGCATCCAGCCGGTTTCCAGCAACTGACGCATGGCGGCGTCGACAATCGGAAAGCCGGTGCGACCCTGTTTCCAGGCCTCAAGGTCTTTGGGCGACTGCCGCCACTTCACGGCTTCCGTTTCAGGTCGGAAGGCACGATGGCGCGAGACTCTCGGGAAGCCTGTCAGCACGTGTTTGTAAAACTCACGCCATAGCAGCTCGTTGATCCAGGTGACGATGCCCGCATTGCCGGTTTCGAACTCGCCCTGATTGCTGCTCAGCGCCGCGTGCAGGCATTGGCGTGGGGAGACAACGCCAGCCGCCAGGTAGGCCGAGAGCTGACTGGTGCCCGGTTTTGCCGGGAAGTCGCGCTCGTCCAGGTAGTGTTCGATCTGAGCGTCTGCGAAGGTTTCCAGGCGCTTGCGTGCCTCTTGCTCGCCGGCTGGCCAGAGTGCGCGCAATGCGTCGGATGGAGGAGCAAAGCCTTCAACCTTGTCGGGGATGTCATCACCCTCGACCTCAAGCGCTTTTTGTTTGCCCGGCAGACGAACCAGCGGCGCAACACTCTGGTGAAACCGCGTGTAACAGACTTTGCGAAACTGACTGAATACCTTGAAGTAGCTGCCAGTTTTGGTCAGCACACTGCCTGGCTTGAAAAAAAGCTGGTCGAGATGACTCTGGAAATGGATACCGGCGTCGCTCAACGCAGCGTCCACGGCGTCATCGCGGCGGCTTTCGTTGATCCCGTATTCCTCGTTGACGTGGACTTTCTCGATCCCGTGCTTCTTGCACACTTGCATCAACGCGGTCGGCGCCTTGTCCCAAGTGTCTGCGTGGACGATCAACAGCGGCACGTTAAGCGTGGCCAGTGCCGTTTTCAGCTCAACCAGATTGCGCAGCCAGAAGTCGACCTTGCAAGGCGCATCGTCATGACTCGCCCATTGCGCCGGGCTGATCATGTAAACCGCCAGCGTTGGCCCCTGCTCCATGGCAGCACAGAGGGCCGTGTTGTCGTGAACGCGCAAGTCGCTGCGCAGCCAAATCAATTGCATGTTCATTCCTTAGATTAGCCCCAGGCGCTGCAGCGCACTCTGGGCGGCAAGCGGGTCCCGGGCCAGCGTGAGCCCCGGAACCTCACTGACAGATACGGACAGTTCGGCACAATGGATGCGTACCGTTGGTCCGGTCAGCACAATCGGGCATGCAATATTGTTCAACAGGCGCGGCAACTGAGCCACGTTCAAAGACTTGCTCGAATACAGCAACACCGCACGCGGCTCGAGATACTCGCAGGCCAAGGCCAGTTCGCCTACCGGCAACGGCCAGTCGAAGACCTCCACGGGGCAATCGGCACTGCTAACCAGCCAGGCGGTCAGCCACAGGTGCGGCTCAAGCGGCAGATCCGAATGGTTGACCAGCAAGACTGGCGCGCCGCTCAGTTGCCGATTGTTGTGGTAAAGGCGAGCACCGAGTTTGCTGCGCAGCCATGAATAGAAAAATACTCGCTCCAGCTGGGCACCGAACTGACCTTGCCAACGCTGCTCGAGTGCGTCCAGCAAAGGCAACATCAATTGCTCGCACAGCGTGCGCGGCGGATACAGCGACATGGCCTGATTAAACATCTCGTCGATGCGCCGCTCGGCCAGTTCGCTGATGGCCTGTTGCAGCGTCAGTCGCAAGGCATCCCAGTCGCTTTGCGGCGCAGTCGGTTGCGGCGCGGGGTGCGAGTCGATCAGTTGCTTGACCTGACTGACGGAAACACCTCGGTTGAGCCAGGTCAGAATCGCCTGCACGCGCTGGACGTGCTCGTTGGAATACAGCCGGTGACCCTTAGGTGTGCGGTGCGGCACGATCAAGCCATAACGCCGCTCCCATGCGCGAAGGGTCACGGCGTTGACACCCGTCAGGCGCGCGATCTCCCTAATCGGCAGCCAACCGTTCTCCAGCGCGTAGGCGCTTGGCTCTTGGTCGTCGGCGGCAGGAGCAGGGGGGTTGTTCATAGATTAGATGGCGTTCCGCAGGCTGAGGTTTTCCGGATGAGGTTGCAGGTAAACCTGAAGCGCTACATAGGGATCGGGGTGTTGGCGAAAATGGTGTTTGAGCAGCGTCAAGGGCACCACCAGCGGCACGATGCCCTGGTGGTATTGGTCGATGACCGCCTGGATTTCCTGCTTGTCTTCGGTGCCGATGGTCTTGCGCAAGTAACCACACAGGTGTTGCAGCACATTGGTGTGCGTGCGGCGCGTGGCTGGCTTTTTAAGAGCGCTCATCAATTGGCTGAAGTAACCCGGGGCAATTTCCTTCGGATCGCTTTTGCCCATGGTGCCCAACAAGTTACCCAGCGCCCGGTATTGCACGGGGTCGTTGGCCATCAACTGATATTTATAGCGCGAGTGAAATTCGGTCAGGGCGCGGCGAGTGATACCGCTGTCGACCAGTGCTTGCCACGCGGCGTAGGCGTAGACGCGGGTAACAAAGTTCTCGCGCAGCACCGGATCATTCAGGCGTCCATCTTCCTCGACTGGCAGATCGGGGTGGCGATCGCAGAACGCCTTGGCATAAATACCTCGGCCACCGCCGTCGAAAGGCGCGCCGTTTTCGCGATAGACCTTGACCCGCTCCAGCCCGCAAGACGGTGACTTCTGCATAAAGATGTAGCCGCAAAGATCATCCATCTCATCGGCCATGCGCTCGCCGTATTCGGCCAGGGCCTGAGTCACGTTCATATCGCTGTCGACAGAGCCGACCGCCTGTGGCTTGTCGATATCGCCCACCAACCTGATGGCCTGGCGTGGGACGCCCATACCGATGCCCACTTCAGGGCACGCGGGGACAAAATCAAAATACTGGCTCAGTGAATCGGTACAAAGGTGAGAGAGTTTGTGCCCGCCATTGAAGCGAACTTCAACACCCATCAGGCAGGCGCTGATGCCGAGTTTCGGCTTGGAGATCGAGGGGGCATGCAGTCTGTGTGCGGGCGTGGACATGGCAAAACCTCTGAGAACTGCTTGTACAGGATGTTTTGGCTGTACAACCTCCGCTCATCATAGTTTTGTACTTGTACAAGTCAAATTATTTGTATAGCTATTCGCCGCTCAACACTATTTCCAGCCCATCCGCCACGACCCATCGTCCTGCAACGTCTGCCATCCCAGCCGTTGAACCCGCTTGGTCATCACGGCCTGTAACTCGATTTCCAGCACGGTGCCTTCTTCGTCGCAAAACAGCTCGGTAACCAGAAAATGTTTTTCCCGGTTCTGGGGCGCTGCGGCGGTCCATTTCGACAGCAGCAGCTTGCGCGGATTGAGCCGGTTCAATTGAGATGCTCCAACAGTCGGCGTGCTGCTTCCTGACCGCTTAGCCACGCACCTTCAACCCGTCCGGACAGGCACCAGTCTCCGCAGACATAGATGCCAAGATCCGGATCAGACAACGCGCCGATTTCTCGTGCTCCGGACGGTCGGGCATACAGCCAGCGGTGGGCGAGGGTGAACGCCGGCGCGGGCATTGCGCAGTTCATGAGTTCGGCGAACGCACCGTGCAACTGGTCGATGACCTGTTCCTTGGGCATGTCCAGATGCTGGCGACTCCAGGCGCTGGTGGCGTGCAGCACCCAAGTGTCCACGGTGCTTTCACGTCCGGGTTTACTGCGATTTCGGGCCAGCCAGTCGATAGGGCTGTCCTGCACGAAGCAGCCTTCGAGGGGCGTATTCAGAGGGGTTTCGAAGGCCAGTGCCACAGCCCAGGTCGGCTCCATTTTGACACCGGCCACTACGCCAGCGAGTTTTGGTGCGGCGGCCAGCAACGCGGTGGCCTGAGGTGCTGGCACAGCAATGATCACCTGACTGAACGGGCCGTGGCTGCGGCCATCGGCGTCCAAAAGATTCCAGTGTTCTTCACCGCGCGAGACTTCAGTGATGCGGCACGCGAACGTCACCGGCATGTCGCCGAGCATCGCGCGGGTGATGGCGCTCATGCGTGGCTTGCCCACCCAGCGCACCTGCTCGTCAGGCGACGGGCTCAGTTTTGCTCCGTGGAAGTTGTAAAGCAGCGGCTTCCATTCGGCGACGTGGCCGTCGGCTTGCCATTGCTGGACAGTGGCCGCAAATCGGCGATCTCGGGCAGTGAAATACTGCGCACCCATATCCAGCGCGCCGGCATCGCTGCGCTTGCTGGACATGCGTCCGCCACTGCCGTGGCTTTTGTCGAAAAGATGGATCGCGTGCCCGGCCGCTTGCAGTGCGCGGGCAGCGGAGAGTCCGGCGATGCCGGTTCCGATGATTGCGATAGGTACAGTCATAGGGGCCTCGTTACCTTGTCTGCACAGACTACGCCGTAGTTAAAACCTGTACAATCTCGTTTTTCGGTATAACTTGGCGTCGTTCTATAGCGAAAGGCGCAACGCCACTCGTATGGGTAGAGCTGAGTCTGGCTTCGCTCGAATGGGGCTCAACCGATCGAACGAGTCGAGCCCGCGCCGTTCTCTATAACGTGGCCTATGGTTCTATTGTTCGCGTTGTGCTGATGCGCGAACCTTGTGAAGAAATAGACTACTGATTTGCGACGAACGCCACCCGAGGAACTCTGTCATGCACATCTTGCTGACCGGCGGTACTGGATTGATAGGACGCAGACTTTGCCGGCAATGGCTCGGTCAAGGTCATCAACTGACGGTGTGGAGCCGCAAGCCCGACGACGTCGCGAAAATCTGCGGTGCCGGGGTGCGCGGTATTGCGCACCCGGACGACATCGGCACCGAGACTGTGGACGCGGTCATCAATCTGGCGGGCGCTCCCATCGCTGATCGTCCCTGGACGCGCAAGCGAAAGGCGCTCCTCTGGGACAGTCGCATTACCCTCACCGAACAGCTCATCACTTGGCTTGAGCGTCGCGCGCAAAAGCCTGGCGTGCTGATTTCCGGTTCCGCAGTCGGCTGGTACGGCGACGGCGGCGAGCGTGAGCTTGACGAAGAATCGCCCCCCGTCAATGAAGATTTCTCCAGCCGCCTGTGCATTGCCTGGGAAGAAACCGCCATGCGCGCAGAGGCGCTGGGCATCCGGGTTGTTCTGCTGCGAACCGGGCTGGTACTTGCCAACGAAGGCGGATTTCTCCAGCGTTTGCTGCCGCCCTTCAAGCTGGGCGTGGGTGGGCCGATAGGCAATGGTCGCCAATGGATGCCGTGGGTTCACATCGACGATCAAATCGCGGCCATTGATTTTCTGTTAAACCGGGAAGACGCACGAGGTCCTTATAATGCCTGCGCGCCATCACCGGTTCGTAACCACGAATTTGCCAAAACATTAGGTGCTGTTTTGCACCGGCCGTCGTTTATGCCACTGCCCGCTGTTGCACTGCGGTTGTTGATGGGCGAATTGTCGGTGCTGTTGTTGGGTGGGCAGCGCGCTCGTCCATCCCGGCTGCAGGCAGCTGGGTTCACTTTCCGATTCACCGATCTGCGCGCGGCCCTAGACAATCTGCTGAGCCGCCACTGACTTTAAGGTGTTGCATGACCGATCACGCGTTGTTGCTGGTTAACCTCGGTTCGCCGGCTTCCCCTGAGGTAGCGGATGTACGTCGCTACCTCAATCAGTTTCTGATGGACCCTTACGTGATCGATGTGCCGTGGCCGCTTCGTCGGCTGATCGTCTCGCTGATCCTTATCAGGCGCCCGGAGCAGTCGGCGCATGCCTACGCCTCAATCTGGTGGGACGGTGGCTCGCCGCTGGTCGTGCTGAGCAAGCGCTTGCAGCAGGCCATGACAAAAGAGTGGACTTCTGGCCCCGTCGAGCTTGCCATGCGTTATGGCGAGCCCTCCATCGAGACCCAGCTCAAGAAGCTCTCTGCGCAGGGCATCACAAAAATCACTCTGGCGCCGCTGTATCCGCAGTTCGCCGACAGCACCGTGACCACGGTGATCGAAGAAGCCAAGCGCGTCGTCCGCGAGCGCAAACTCAAGGTGCAGTTTTCGCTATTGCAGCCATTCTTTGATCAGCCTGAGTATCTGCAGGCGCTGGTGGACAATGTTCGCCCGCACCTGGAACAGCCGCACGATCACGTGTTGTTGAGTTTTCACGGTCTGCCGGAACGCCACCTGACCAAGCTCGACCCCACCGGAAATCATTGTTTCAAAGACGCCAATTGCTGCCAGAACGCTTCGCCTGAGGTGCTTGCCACCTGTTATCGCGCGCAGTGCCTGCGCTCAGCATCGGAGTTCGCCCGCCTGATGGGCATCCCTGAAGGCAAATGGTCGGTGTCGTTCCAGTCCCGGCTGGGCCGCGCCAAATGGATCGAACCCTACACTGAGCCGCATTTGACCGAGCTGGCCGAACAAGGCGTGAAGAAGTTGCTGGTGATGTGCCCGGCGTTTGTTGCCGACTGCATCGAGACCCTGGAGGAGATCGGTGATCGCGGGGCGGAGCATTTCAAGGAGGCGGGTGGTGAGGAGCTGGTGCTGATCCCGTGCCTCAACGACGACCCAAACTGGGCGGCAGCATTGAACAAACTGTGCGAACGAGCGCCGTTGATGTTGTGATCACATGCCCTCTGTAGCAGCGAATTCATTCGCGAAGCGGTAGTCCAGACAATGGGTTATGTCCGATTTACCGCAGTCTCGCGAATAAATTCGCTCCTACAGGTTTGGCGTGTATCTACGGCAACTGATCGTCCAGATGCTTGTTCTTCCAGGCATCGTTGCCGGGCAGGATCAGGTTCAGGACGATGGCTGTCACGGCGCACAAAGCAATGCCTTTCATGCCGAAATCGTCCGGTCCGTTGCCGGTGCCGATGAGTACGCCGCCGATTCCGAAAACCAGCGTTACCGAGACGATCACCAGATTGCGAGCTTCGGCCAGGTCAACCTTGTGGCGGATCAGCGTGTTCATGCCAACCGCCGCAATCGAGCCAAACAACAGGCAGAGAATCCCGCCCATCACCGGCACCGGAATGCTTTGCAGCAGCGCGCCGAATTTGCCAATGAACGCCAGCGTGATCGCAAAGATCGCCGCCCAGGTCATGATTTTCGGGTTGTAGTTTTTGGTCAACATCACAGCGCCTGTCACTTCGGCGTAAGTAGTGTTAGGCGGGCCGCCAAAGGCGCCGGCGACGGTGGTTGCGATGCCGTCACCGAGCAAGGTGCGATGCAGCCCGGGCTTCTTCAGGTAATCGCGCCCCGTCACGCTGCCAACGGCAATCACGCCGCCGATGTGCTCGATAGCCGGTGCCAACGCAACCGGCACGATGAACAGAATCGCCTGCCAATTGAATTCCGGCGCCGTGAAATGCGGCAGTGCCAACCAAGGTGCGGCGGCGATTTTGGCGGTGTCGACTACGCCGAAGTAGAACGACAGCGCGAACCCTACCAGCACCCCGGAAATGATCGGCACCAGACGAAAGATGCCTTTGCCGAAGACGGCAACGATCAGCGTGGTCAGCAACGCCGCCATCGAGATGATGATCGCGGTGTTATAGGGGATCAACTCCGCCGCGCCGTCGCCTGTTCTGCCCATGGCCATGTTGGCGGCAATCGGCGCCATCGCCAGACCAATGGAAATGATCACCGGCCCTATCACAACAGGCGGCAGCAGACGGTCGATGAAGCCTGTTCCTTTGATCTTCACCGCAAGGCCGAGAAAGGTGTAAACGAAGCCTGCGGCCATCACACCGCCCATCGTCGCCGCGAGGCCAAACTGACCCTTGGCAAGAATGATCGGTGTAATGAAAGCGAAGCTCGACGCCAGGAAAACCGGCACCTGACGTCCGGTAATTACCTGAAAGCACAGTGTGCCCAGCCCGGCAGTGAACAGCGCAACATTGGGATCGAGCCCGGTGATCAGCGGCATCAGCACCAGTGCACCGAAGGCCACGAACAGCATCTGTGCGCCTGACAGAATCGTGCGCCACGTTGGATCGTTGAACTCGTCCTTGCTCATCAGGCGTCCTTTTGCTTGGTGCCGAAAATTTTGTCGCCGGCATCGCCCAGGCCCGGAATGATGTAGCCGTGTTCGTTCAAGCGCTCATCAATGGACGCGGTGTAGATCATCACGTCCGGGTGCGCCGCCCCGACAGCAGCGATGCCTTCCGGTGCAGCCACCAGCACCATGGCGCGGATTTCCCGGCAGCCGGCTTTCTTGAGCAGATCTATGGCGGCGACCATAGAGCTGCCAGTGGCGAGCATCGGGTCTATGATCATCGCCAGGCGCTCGTTGATCTCCGGCACCAGCTTTTCCAGATACGTGTGCGCTTGCAGGGTTTCCTCGTTGCGGGCCAGTCCTACTGCACTGACTTTCGCGCCCGGAATCAGACTCAGCACACCATCGAGCATGCCGATACCGGCGCGCAGAATCGGCACCACGGTGATCTTCTTGCCGGCGATTTTCTCGACCTGGACAGTGCCAGCCCAACCCTGAATGTCGTAGGTTTCCAGCGGCAGGTCTGCGGTTGCTTCGTAGGTCAGCAAGGCGCCGACTTCCTGCGCCAGTTCACGGAAATTCTTGGTGCTGATATCGGCACGGCGCATCAGGCCGAGCTTGTGACGGATCAGCGGATGGCGGATCTCACGAATGGGCATAAGGGGAAAGGCTCCAGCGGCGGGCAAAAAAAACGGCTTAGATTAATCTATTCAGCGGTTAATTGTCTTACCGGTTAGGTTCGGATTTCTTACATCATTGGAACGTCCGTGCAACGTTAGTCCAGAAACGCTTGCTCTGGCTGAACCTGATGCGTACCTTTGCCCGCTTTTCTTACACAGCCCCTTGGAGAGCGCCATGTCCGCTGATCTCGAGCATATCCGTCAAATCATGCGCGAGGCTGACTGCCTGTACACGGAGGCTGAAGTCGAGGCGTCCATCGCCCGCGTCGGTCAGCACATCAACAGCGTGCTGGCAGACCGTAATCCGGTTGTCTTCTGCGTGATGAACGGCGGGCTGATCTTCGCCGGCAAGTTGCTGACGCACCTGAATTTCCCGCTGGAAGCGTCCTACCTGCATGCCACACGCTATCGTAACGAGACCAGCGGCGGCGATTTGTTCTGGAAGGCCAAGCCGGAGGTCTCGTTCATCGACCGCGACGTGCTGATCATCGATGACATTCTCGACGAAGGCCATACGCTGGGCGCGATCATCGATTTCTGTAAGCACGCTGGCGCACGTGCCGTGCACACTGCGGTGCTGATCGACAAAGACCACGACCGCAAAGCGCGACCGGACCTGAAGGCTGATTTTGTCGGCCTGCCTTGCATCGACCGTTACATCTTCGGTTACGGCATGGATTACAAAGGCTACTGGCGCAACGCGGCCGGCATCTATGCCGTGAAAGGCATGTAAAAGGCTGCTGCGTTTGTAGGCGCGCGCTTGCCCGCGATTATGGTGTGTCATTTGCCAAAATCAGGCCCAAGTGGCTCGCTTTCGCGGGCAAGCGCGCTCCTACAGATGATCGGCGCCCGTCCCATGCTAGAGTGCCTCGCACTTTTTCGGGAGGCATCCATGACGTTTTCGTTTCGCAGCAAAGCGGTGCTGATAGTGGTGTTGAGCCTGCCGCTCCCCGTGCTGGCCGAGCCTATGCATGCGCAGTACCTTCCGCCCGATGAGCTATCCGTGCGTGAGGGCGAGCCGGAGCAGCAACAATTGTTGCAGATCACCGAATATTCGGTGGTCGTTGGCAGCCAGCGGCAGTCCAGTCAGCAGCCTATCCCGGTGACTTCGCCGCTATTGCTGCGGCTCAAAGGCAAGCCAATGAACAAGGGCGCCACGGTGTCCGAAGTGCTGATTCACTTCGATGGCGAAAGCAAAAGCCTGAAAAAACCCACCTTTGACGACAAGACCCGCGCCCTTACGCTGTATTACCCGGTAGCGCAGTACCGCGTGCTGGTGGATCTGCTGCGTAACGAAAAGGTCTACTGCCAGTTCCTCAGTTATGCCAATGGCCACGTGTGGGCGGATATCCACACCGCCGCCTTACGCGCGCGTTGAGCCTGCGACCGGGCGAGGGGTAAACTGCTGGACCGTGAATGTCCCCGCGAGTCCGTTGGAGTGAGCAATGCGTAAAGATAAGAAGCAGTTGATTGGCGATGAAATTGGTGATGCCCAGATCAAACTGTTCCTCGATTTCGAGCCGGTGGATGCCACTTCGCCTTCGCTGCACAAATTGATCAAGGCCTACCGCGGTCTGCGCGTCGATGATTTCGGGCGGTTTCTGGTGTTCTTCAAAGAAGCCGGCTACGACCTTGACGGCAAAGACGAACAGGGCAACGACTTCGTTACGTTGATCAAGGATCAGCGCAATGCCGAGGAATACATCGAGCTGATTGCGCAAGCTCGCAACTGATCGTAAGTGTTGCCGATGGGGCGCCTGCAACGGGCTCCCCATGACGAGGCGTCTGTCATAAGCCGGGGAACTTGAAGTTATTACGAACCCTATTGACTGTTCCTACAGTGTCTTTCTGGTTTTCTTATTTAATTAATTCATTGTCGATGCATACTTATTTTCGTGCATTAAGCACGCTGGCGAGCAGGAAGTTTGTCATTTTTAAAAGGACTTTAAGATGAATGCAGTTGAACGTTTTACCCGGCATTTTATGTTTGTTGCTTCATTGCTGATTCTCGCGCCTGTTGCGAGCGCTGCGTCTCCAACCGAGATGGCTGTGAACGTTGAAGTCTGGAACGGCACGGGAGAGGATCTTTCGCTTAGCGGTGCCAGCTGGCTTGCCCCGGGCACTGACTTGAGCCCATATGTGATCCCCGGCGACTCCGAAAACGCATCTTTTTTCGTCACGCAGGGCAATCCAAAAAAAGACTCGGCAGCATTTCGGCTGCGCAGTGACGAAAAAGTGTGTGAGTTTAAACTGGGCCATGAGGCCAGGTTTCAGTGGATGCCCGTTAATCCTGCACCAGAGAAAACAGCGAGCGCAAAATCGGTTGGCAGTGTACAGGTAAAGTGTGGCGCATCGGTTATCAAAGGTACCGACTCGCTGTCGGCCTATACAGTAAGAGTGGTAATGCAGGACATTACCCAATGAATCAAACAGGACTGAAAACCCCGCTGCGTGGGCGGGGCTTTCAGTTTTTCACTGATTCAGCGCGAGCGCTGAATCAAGCAAAGCTGGGTGCTTCGCTGTTCTCGGTCAATTCCAGGCTCGCATCGCTCTGGGCACTGATGCGCTGATAAAGCTGCGCATCGGTTTCCAGGGCTTTTTCGCGAGCAGGGAAAATCTCGTTCAGCTTGGCAGCCCACTCATTGCGGGCTTTATCGGGGAAGCAGCGCTCGATCAGATCGAGCATGATCGACACAGTGACCGAAGCCCCAGGCGATGCGCCGAGCAGAGCAGCCAGCGTACCGTCCTTGGCCGATACCAGTTCGGTACCGAATTGCAGAACGCCGCCTTTCTTCGGGTCTTTCTTGATGATCTGTACGCGTTGGCCGGCCACTTCCAGACGCCAGTCTTCTGCACGGGCTTCAGGATAGAAGCGCCGCAACGCATCCAGACGATGTTCCATTGACTGACGCACTTCACTGATCAGGTATTTGGTCAGGTCCATGTTGTCACGCGCTACGGCGAGCATCGGTGCAATGTTGGCGGCCCGAATCGACAGCGGCAGATCCATCAGAGAGCCGTGCTTGAGAAACTTGGTGGTGAAGCCTGCGTAAGGCCCGAACAGCAGAGACTTGTTACCATCAACGACGCGAGTATCAAGGTGCGGCACCGACATCGGAGGCGAGCCGACGGCCGCCTGGCTGTAGACCTTGGCCTGATGATGCTTGACCACTTCCGGGTTGTCGCAACGCAGCCACTGACCGCTCACCGGAAAACCGCCAAACCCTTTGCTTTCGTCGATACCCGACATCTGCAGCAGCGGCAATGCCGCGCCGCCTGCGCCGAGAAAAACGAATTTGGCGTCGATTTCACGCGTGTCGCCGCTGTTGACGTCCTTGATGGTGACGCTCCAGCCGCTGCCTTTGCGGCCCAGACCGGTGACGCGTTTGCAGTATTTGACCTGAGCATCCGGGCCGCTCGACAAATGCTTGAGCAGATTGTTGGTCAGGTTGCCGAAGTTAACATCCGTGCCATGCATGATGCGGGTGGCGGCGATGGGTTCATCAGCCGGACGGCCTGGCATCATCAGCGGCATCCACTCAGCCAGTTTGGCCTTGTCTTCGGTGTATTCCATCGTCGAGAAAGCGTGATGGGGGTGCATCGCTTCGAAACGCTTCTTCAGAAACGCGATGCCTTTATCGCCCTGAACGAAGCTCAGGTGTGGCACGGGGGTAATGAATGAGCGCGATGAGCCGAAGGTTCCTTTACGGGCCAGATACGCCCAGAACTGCTTGGACACTTCGAACTGAGCGTTGATCTGAACCGCTTTTTTGATGTCGATTGAGCCATCCGCAGCCTGTGGCGTGTAATTCAGCTCACACAGACCGGCGTGACCGGTACCGGCGTTGTTCCAGGGGTTGGAACTCTCGGCAGCACCAGAATCCATCAGCTCGACAACTTCCAGCTTCAGGCTGGGATCGAGTTCTTTGAGCAGTACGGCGAGGGTGGCACTCATGATGCCTGCCCCGACCAGTACCACATCGACTGCTTCGTTATGCGCCATTTAACGCGTCTCCAAAATCTGCAGCACCAAATTGACGGCATGCGTTCCCGAGGTCAGGTGCCGGGCGTAGGATGGGCGTGCCTTGCAGTGCACCCATCTTGACCCTGGTCGGGATCGCCATGTCCGATTCTTCGCAATTTTTTGCATCTTCAGCGGACGCTGCCTGTCGAGCCTGTGTGAATGCCTGATAGATGGCATCAACGCATTTTTTGGCCCGAACAGCCATTCGACTATCGTCAAGGCGTCCGGTTGTGCAACCAAATCCGTATCGGACAGGCTTCAGACTCCGTTTATGGAGACTGCGCAGCAGCGGTCAGTCCTGTTCAAGGGGGCTGGGTCAGACGCTAACGGTGCATTTACAAACGCGTAACTATTCATTTGCTTGCCACACTCTTGTGAAGTTGTGAAAACCCGTTTTTTTCACGCTCTTTTGAAGACGTGAACCTCAAAAAGGGCTGCGCGATGGCAGCTCTGGCAGATCAGATGCGAGTCATGCTTGGGAGGCTTGCGGGCTGGAAAGGTTCGATCGAGTCGAGCGTTTTCTCACCGTAAGACCGCGCGCGCTGAAGGGCACATGTCTGTGTGGAAGGCTCTCTGTGGGCGATACGGAGGAGTCGATACGCGGTATCAACGATGCTGCGAGGCCCGATCAGGAGACGTCCTTATAATCGGGGGAAGATTATAGCGATGAAACGTCAGGAATTGATCCTAATTAAATGACTTTTATTCGATCTTGAGTCACGTAACGATCAAATGCCGGGCGGTAATCGAACGCGCGCGTCGCGCAACCCGGGCGCTGGACGGCAGCGGCTGTTGCAGCCAGATGAGTCTGGGTTCTGTGATTTCTACCCAGTCCGAACCTGTTGGCGGCGCTGCGCAGTGCTTGAACGACAGGCAGATGCCCTGTTTGTCCAGCCGCGCGTAGTGACGATAGCGGCGGCGCAGCGAAAACAACGACAAGAGAAAGTCCATGGCGCAACTCCGTGATGGGGACGTGTGAAAAGTGTGTCCTATGGCGATGACACCTCAGTGACACTCCTGTGGCGGAACCGTGTCCGTGGTGCCCGGTCGTATCATTGAGCTAGTGAGCGATGTCGAGACGTCGCTATACTGCGGCACATTTTTGTGCCTGACCCATGGAGAGATGAGCATGCTGCGTCGCCTTTTGTTCGGTTTGCTTGCTGTTAGCAGTTTGACGTTGGTGGGTTGCGCCCACAGCCCGCAATCCCTTAGCCCACAGCCCAAGTTGAATGCCCAATTGGCACCGGTAGGTCACGGTCAGCAAGTGGTGGTGCGGGTGGTCGACGGACGTCAATCCCAGACCCTCGGGACTCGAGGTGGCCTGTACCCGGAAACCAGTTCTATCACCGTCAACGGCCAGCAATTGTTGCCACAACTGCAAGCACAGGCCGAAGCCGCTGTACGTCTGCTTGGTTTCACCCCAACCACCGGCGGGAACGGCCCGCAGTTGACAGTGACGCTGGCAGACTTGAAATATCAGTCGCCCAAAGAGGGCATGTACGTGACCGAAGCGACCATCAGCTCAACCTTCCGTGCTGACGTGCAAAACAACGGCCGTAGCTACAGCGGTCGTTACGCAGCCTCGCTCGATCAGCGTTTCGGCATGGCACCCAACGAAGAGACCAACACCAAGTTGGTCAGTGATGTGCTCAGCGATGCGCTGACGCGTCTGTTCCAGGATCAAACCATTGGTCGCATGCTGGGTCAGTAATCCCTGGCTGATGCATAAAAAAGCCCCGGTTTCGTGAGAAGCCGGGGCTTTTTGCTGGACAGCTTTTTTGTTGGAGCGCGCTTGCCCGCGATTGAGGTGGGTCAGTCACCGCATTTGTCACAGACTGACTGTCATCGCGTGCAAGCGCGCTCCTACATCATCACGCCGCTTCTCAGGCGGCCTGCTGATAAAAACTCAAAAATGTATAACCCGTATCCAGATCGACGTCCGGCCAGTCGTAGTGCGCGTGCCCGCCCAGTGCGCAATAAACCAGCCAGTGACGGTCCTGAACGTTGAACGCCAAAGCATCGATCAAGGCTTCCTGTTCATCACTGGGGGCGATCAGGTACAAGCGATCCTGGTTGTTTGCGTGCAGCATGAAGGGGCTCCGTGAAACTGGGTGTCAGGATGAGGTGCCACACAGTGCCCGGTTCAGGTGACGTTAAGGTGACACCCGTTAAATTGCCATCTAGATCCACCAGAATCCGCGGCGTCTCTTATCCCGACGCCATCGAGGCCCTTATGTCGCTGCTCTCGCTTTCTCCCGCGATGACCATGAACCTGTTTGCACTGCTTGCGGCGGGGCCGGGCATTTGGCTGCTGCACATCACGCGGCACCGTGAACAGCGCGAAAACGCTCACCTGCACGCGCTCACCGAACAGGCGCAGATTGACGAGCCGATGCACCTGATGGACGTGCCGACACTGCGTCTTATCCGCATGAGCTACAGGATTGGGGCTGCATGTCTGGGGTTTGCATTGCTGATGTCTTGGGCCAGCACCCAGCTTTGAGTGCTGCATGGACCCCAAATAAAAAACGGCGCTCGAAAGCGCCGTTTTTTCATGGCTCGCTTTTTAAAGCGGCAACCCAGCCTTGACCCGGTATTGATTGCGCACCGGTGTGGCGTATTGCAGCACCAGATAAGGACGATGCTCATCAGGGCAGCCCTGCAGGCGGCGCTCCCATTCCTCTTCGGCACGCGCCAGCTCGTCTGCCGCAAATACGTCGGCTGCACGGGGCACGTTCAGGCTCGGATCGGCATCGGCCCAGCGTGCGTACGCAAGGTAATGCACCGGGAACAACCGATAGCCGCCGAGGATCTGCCGATCCATTTCGATCGCCAGTTGTTTGGTGTCCTCAAAGGTCTCGGTGATGGGCGGCGCAAAGTTCACGTGGACGCGGCCTTTATAGCCAGTGATGCCCAGCGCGATGCTGACGTCATCTTCGCCCGGCGCCTTCGTGTAATTACCGGTGGTGGCGCGTATAAACAGCTCGCGCGCTTTGGCGTGATCGCACGGATCGTATTCGTAGCTGATCGAAACCGGCGTGAGGTTCAGCGACTTGATCACGTCCTCGAACGGCTCATCCTTGCGGCTCATGTGGAACATTTTCAGGATGGCCGACTCGGTGCGATCATCGCCGTCTTTGGCGCGTCCTTCGGCCTGAGCGATCCAGATGGACTGGCAGTCGTTGCGGATCGAGTGATTGATGTACGCCGACAGCAAGTGATACGACGCCATTTTTTCTTTGCGGCCAGTGATCGATCGATGCACGATAAAGCTCTTGTTCAGACGCATAAGGTCGCCGACGAAGGGCTTTTGCAGCAGGTTGTCGCCGATGGCGATGCGCGGCGTCGGCAGGCCCGCGTGGTACACGGCGTAATTGACGAAAGCCGGGTCCATCACGATGTCGCGATGGTTAGCCAGAAAAAGATACGCGACGCCGGACTTGAACTGCTCGACACCGGTATAGGTCACACCATCGGTGGCGCGTTCGATTGTATGGTCGACGTAATGCTCGACTTTATCCTGCAGCGCCGCGACCGTGTCGATCCCGGCGAACTGGCGACGCAGTTTGCGCGCAATGGCGGGCTGGAGTACCCAGCCCAGGGTGCCCGCGAGGCGCGGGAAGCGGAAATGCGTGAGGATTGCAAGGAACGCCTTGTCACCAAGCAGCCGTTCGAGTACGGCTTTTACTTCGGTGTCGTTGTAAGGTCGGATGGCATCGAATTCGCCCATCATGCTCTCTTGTTGAAAACGGCTAGGGTAAAGGTGGCCGGCACCGGGGAAACAAGCCCGGGGCTGTGAATATCAAGACCGGCCTTTAAATGAGCGGCGATTATACGCAAAACTGACCGTGGAGACCGCGATGCACGAAATACAACCTTCAGCCCCCTACGAATGCCCTTACTGCGGCGAGCCTGGGGAGACCACACTGGACCTCTCCGAGGGCGACAACAACTTTATCGAAGACTGCCACGTGTGCTGCCGTCCCATCGAGTTTCACCTCGAAACCGACGGTCAGCGATGGGATCTGGAAGTCCGCGCCGAGAACGATTGATGCGCAAAATCTACGAGCCGGAAAATCTGATGGAAGGTGAGTTGCTTCAGGGCATGCTCGCCAGCGAAGGCATTGAAGCCCACATCACCGGCCGTCACTTGCTCGGAGGGATTGGCGAGCTGCCTGTCTTTGGTTTGCTCGGACTGACGGTCGATGACGGTCTTGCCGACCGGGCGCGCGAGCTGATCACTGAGTACAATGCCGCCTTTCCGTTGTCCGGCGATGAGCCGGACAGCTACCCCGACGTGCTGCTGTGCTGAGTCACCTTGAGTGCTGCGTCGCTCGCTTTCCAGAAGAGTTGTCTTGAGCCCATGTGTGGACGTTATGCACTGTTTCGCTGGACCCCTGCGGTTGCGGCCCTGCCGGGGTTTCCTGCAGACCACAAAGCCCAGTGGAATATTTCACCTGCTGATTCGGTATTGATGCTGCGTGCAACTGCGGCAGTGGACGAAGCCGGGCCGGGCAGGGAGGTGGCACAGGCGCGCTGGGGGTTGACCCCTCCGTGGTTGACCGACATGTCGCGCACGCCCGCTCACGCCCGGGCAGAAACCGTCGCCGAACAACCGATGTTTCGCCAGGCCTTTCGCGAGAGGCGCTGCCTGCTGCCTGCCAACGGTTTTTATGAGTGGCGCGGCAGCGTGCGCAAACGACCATTCTGGCTGACGCCGGGGGAAGGCTCGGCGCTTTATTTCGCCGCCATCTGGGAAGCCTATCCTGTAGAAGGGCATACCTATCTGAGCGTGGCGGTGGTGACACAGGCCGCCGCCAGTCAGCGCCGGCCTTTGATTCTGGACGCGCAGGGGCAGCTAGCCTGGCTGGCGAGCGATACGCCACTGCCAACACTGCAAGCGCTGTTGGCCGCGCCGCAAACCGCACTGCGCGAGCGACCGCTGGCCAATCTGGTGAACGACCCCAAACTTAACGCGCCGGAGTGTCTTACTCCGGGTTGATTAATGGCTTTAACATGTGGCAAACCGCTGCTATCTGGAACTTGCCCCTTCTATTACCTAGGATATTCGCCATGATTTTCAGGAGATCTTCGATGCGTCAGACATTTGCTCTATGTGCCTTGAGCGCAGCGCTGTTGTTGAGCGGTTGTTCCGCCGTGAACACCACCAGCGGTGATTCGGTAGGGGTTGAGCGTAAGCAGTACATGTTCAGCATGCTGTCGACCGATGAGGTCAACCAGATGTACGCGCAGTCGTACCAGCAGACCGTCAGTGAAGCGAGCACCAAAGGCGTGCTGGACAAAGACAGCGCTGAAGCCAAGCGCGTGCAAACCATAGCGCGGCGGCTGATCGCTCAGGCGCCCAAGCTTCGCCCTGATGCCGCGCAATGGCAGTGGGAAGTCAATCTGATCAAAAGCGACGACCTGAATGCCAACTGCGGGCCTGGCGGCAAGATCATCGTCTACACCGGTCTGATCGACACCCTCAAGCTCAGCGACGACGAGTTAGCCGCAGTGATGGGTCATGAGATCGCTCACGCACTGCGCGAGCACGGACGTGAAGCGATGTCCAAGGCGTATGGCGTGCAAATGGCCAAGCAGGGCGCTGGCGCATTTTTGGGACTGGGGCAGGACAGCCTTGCGCTGGCCGATACGGTAGTCAATTACAGCCTGACATTGCCGAACAGCCGTTCCAACGAAAACGAAGCGGATTTGCTCGGTCTGGAACTGGCGGCGCGTGCCGGCTACAACCCGAACGCGGCGATCACGCTGTGGCAGAAGATGACCGCGCAGGCTGGCGCGTCGCAGCCTGAATTCATGAGCACTCACCCGGCATCGAGCAACCGTATTGCATCCTTGCAAGCGGCAATTCCAAAGGTCATGCCGTTGTACCAGCAAGCGCCGAAGTCTTAGAAATGACTAGATCGGTGCCTGCACCGATCAATGCAGGAGCGCACGAGCAACGCGAGGCCGCGATGGGCTGCGCAGCGGCCCCAAAACCTGAGACCTCGGTTATTCCTGATACGCCGCATGCTTAGGCTTTACTGCCGCTGGCCACCAGTCCGGCGCCTTGGCGACTCCTTCAGCGTCGGTCAAACCCAGCCGCTGACCTGCATCGCCTTGTAGACGGCAATAATCGCCAGCACGAAAAACGCCGTCGCGGCGATGCGTCGAATGAGTGTCAGTGGCAGCTTCTCAGCCGCAAAATTCCCCGCCAGCACCACCGGCACGTTAGCGATGAGCATGCCCAGCGTTGTACCCAGAATCACCAGCCACAGATAGGAATACTGCGCGGCCAGCATCACCGTGGCGATCTGCGTCTTGTCACCTATTTCGGCGATGAAAAACGCAATGAGGGTGGTCAGGAAAGGCCCGAATTTGCGTCCGGTGCTTGCTTCGTCGTCGTCCATTTTGTCCGGCACCAGTGTCCACAACGCGGTGGCGGTAAAGCTGGCAGCAAGGATCCAGTGCAACGTGGCGTCGGTGAAGAAACTGCTGAACCAGGCCCCTACCGCACCGGCCGCCGCATGGTTGGCCAAGGTTGCCGCGACAATGCCGGCGATGATCGGCCAGGGTTTTCGAAAACGAGCAGCGAGGATGAGCGCGAGGAGTTGGGTTTTGTCACCGATTTCGGCAAGAGCAACGACCGCAGTCGGGACCAACAATGATTCCAGCATCAGGTATTTCCTAAGGGGCGGGTCGACACGGCTATGACACGTACAGCCTCCCCGCCCCGGGTAAGGTGTTCGTGTCATAGGTCTTGTCAAACCACCGATCCGTCTGAGCGAATCTGGGGTCGCACGCACCATGGTCTGTTGACCAAGTATGTTGATGCGTGCCGGACGAGCATGGCGCTCGTGGGAGACTACTCCCCTAGGACGGTGCGGATTCTGCCTACACCGGTCGTGATCGGCAAGCGATAATTTTCAGGCTTTCTTGGCGCGATAGATACGAAATCCTTGCCCCTCAGCCATCGTCGCGCAGGGCCCGAGATGCTGTTCTATGATCGGCTGATAGCGCAGGAAACTGTTGGCGACGAGTCGCAGTTCGCCACCCTTTTTAAGATGTTCGCGTGCTTTTCGAAGCAGGTTTTCAGACGCGGCGTAATCGGTATGAACGCCGGTATGGAAGGGCGGATTGGTCAGAATCACGTCCAGATGGCTCGGTGCGGCATCAATTCCGTCGCCTGTCAGGACGTCCGCTTCAAGCCCGTTGGCGGCGAGTGTCAGAAGACTGCTGGCCGTGGCGAACGCGTCCACGTCCAGCAACGTGACCTGGCTGTCGGGATAACGACGCTTTACAGCCGCTCCCAAAACGCCTGCGCCGCAGCCAAAGTCCAGCACATGGCCACCCGGCAAGCGGTCGAGGTTTTCCAGTAACAGTGCCGAGCCGCGATCAAGCCGGCCATGGCTGAACACGCCAGGCAGGCTGATGACGTTGAGCGGCGTGTCGCCAGCAGGGACGTCAAAGTGCTTGGCCAGGCTTTCCAGCGGCACGGCCTGGGGGGCGTTTTCTACCGTGACTTGCCAGAGCTGACAGTGGCGAGCGCTGTCGAGTTTGCGTGCGCGTCCAAAAGGGCTCAACTGACGAGCAGCCGCTTCAATGCCGGCGCGTTTTTCGCCGACCAAAAACAGCTCGCGGCCAGCCAGCCGTGAGGCGAGGGCGTTGAGCAGGTAATCGGTGAGGTCTTTGGCTTTGGGCAAAAACAACACCGCTGCATCGAATGATTGATCCGGCGCGTGCACGCCGAAATGCGTGCGGTCCGGGAAACGTGCGTCGAGCGCCGCACGGTCCCCCGCATGCCAGCTCCAGCCATGGGCGTTGGGTAACTTGCCCATCAGGTCATCGGCTGGCAAGCCGGTCAGCAGCAAGGAACCCTGAAAAAAATCGGGCTGACGGAGTAACACTTCACTGCGAGGGTCCATCGTCGGGTCCTTGAAAAAGAGCGGAGTTTAACAGCGCACGCCTATCGGAGCGCGCTCTTGCATAGGTTAAGGGCTGTTAGCTCACCACCCGGATTGGCGCACCGGCGTAGAACCCAAGCGCATTCTCATTGACCTGCGCAACGATGCGTTGTCGGGCTTCCTGGCTGCCCCAGGCGCTGTGCGGCGTGATGATCAGGCGCGGGATATCGCCTGACAGCAATGGATTGCCGTTGACCGGTGGCTCGACCGTCAACACGTCGGTGGCGGCGCCGCTCAGTTGACCGTTGCGCAAGGCATCGGCCAGGGCCTGCTCGTTGATCAGCCCGCCGCGTGCGGTGTTGACGATGAATGCGTGGGGTTTGAACAGGCTCAGTTCATGGGCGCCGATCATGTCGCGCGTGTGTTCGTTGAGGGGGCAGTGCAACGTCAGGGCGTCGACTTGCGGCAGCAACTCATGCAGCGGCACGCGGTCGGGGCGTGCCGGGCGTCCTGGAATCTGCCCCGACAACACGCGCATGCCGAAGGCTTCTGCCAGCTTGGCGACCGCGCCGCCCAGTTCGCCGTGGCCCAGCAACCCCAGTGTTTTTCCTTCCAGTTCGACAATCGGGAAATCCAGCAGGCAGAACTGCTTCGACTGCTGCCACATCCCTTTGTGAATCGCTGCCTGATAGTCCAGAACCCGAGTGGCCATCGCCAGCAGCAGCATCAACGTGTGCTGCGCGACCGAAGGCGTGCCGTAACCCTGACAGTTGCTGACCACCACGCCGTGTTTGCGGGCCGCGTCGAGATCGACATTGTTGACGCCCGTCGCCGTAATCAATATCAGCTTGAGCTGCGGATTGGCGGCGAGGGCGGCCGCGTCGATCATGATTTTGTTGGAGATGGCCACATGGGCGCCGTGCAGTCGTTCCGCGACCTGATCGGGCGTGGTGCTGGCATGCAGCTCAAGCTCACCGAATGTCTCACGCCACGGGCTCAGGTCCAGATCACCCAGATCCAGCGACGTATGATCGAGAAAAACGGCTTTGCGGTTAGCGCTCATGGGCAGGGTTCCTGTGGTTGAGGGTCAAGAAAACGATAGGGATATGGGGTCATAGTGCTTCAGGATCTCGCTCTGACGCCACCCGCCCGCGTCCCGCGCCACTCTGTCGGCGTGAATTCTTTCGTCGCGATGCGGCGGGCTTTTGCTCGCATGGGCTGAAGCGTAAGGTAGCTTTCTTCCCCGAGCCTGCTGCTCTGTCTGACCCCGGAGACCCACTATGTACTTGACGGAATTTCTCACTGTTGCGCTGATTCACTTGTTGGCGGTCGCCAGCCCAGGCCCTGACTTTGCGGTCGTCGTACGTGAAAGCGTTACCCATGGCCGCAAGGCCGGAACGTACACGGCGATGGGGGTGGGCAGCGCGATTTTCCTGCATGTGGGGTATTCGTTGCTGGGCATCGGGCTGATCGTTTCGCAATCGATCGTGCTGTTCAACGCGCTGAAATGGGCGGCCGCTGCCTACCTGCTGTACATCGGCATCAAGGCGCTGCGTTCCAAACCGGCCAGCGCCTCAGATGCGCCGGTCGATATCGCGGTAGGCCAGCGCACCGCCCGCGGAGCGTTCACGGCGGGGTTCGTCACCAATGGCTTGAACCCCAAAGCCACTCTGTTTTTCCTGTCGTTGTTTACCGTTGTGATCAATCCCCACACGCCGATGGTTGTCCAGGCCGGTTATGGCGTCTATCTGGCAATAGCGACGGGCTTGTGGTTTTGCATGGTCGCCCGTCTGTTCAGTCAGCCGCGCGTGCGTGCAGGCTTCGCGCGAATGGGGCATTGGTTTGATCGCGCAATGGGCGGCGTCCTTGTAGCGCTCGGTGTGAAGCTTGCGTTTACCGAGATGCATTGAGCTGCGCACTGTTTGGGAGAAGCTTGCCCGCGAAGTTTTTCGGGGTTGGCGCGAGAGCTGCGTCGCAGGCTTCGCGGGCAAGCCTCGCTTCAACGCAAGAAGTGTTGTCCAGTCCACCGCATCAAATGGCGTAACGCCTGCATCAGTGCCCTGCGACCCAAATCATCCCTTTGGCTGATTTGGGTCGCAGGGCGGGCCTCTAGAGTGCACATCTTTGTGCAACGCCTATGCACCTCGAAAAGGGATTCTTATGTTGCAGACTCGCGTGATTCCACCCGCCGATGGCGCCTACCAATATCCCCTCTTGATCAAACGTCTGCTGTTGTCTGGCAGCCGCTATGAAAAGTCGCGAGAAATCGTCTATCGGGACCTGTCGCGCCATTCCTACCTGACCCTCAACGAACGCATCTGTCGGTTGGCCAACGTGCTGACGCAAGCAGGCGTCAAAGCCGGCGACACCGTGGCCGTGATGGATTGGGACAGCCATCGTTACCTTGAGTGCATGTTCGCGATCCCGATGCTTGGCGCAGTGATTCACACCGTAAACGTGCGCCTTTCCCCCGAGCAGATTTTGTTCACCATCAATCACGCCAACGACACCTTTGTGCTGGTCAACAGTGAGTTCCTGCCGCTGTATCAGGCGATTGCCCCGCATCTCACCTCGGTAGAAAAGACGCTGCTGATCACAGATACCGCTGACAAGACCGCCGACCTGCCAGGCTTCGTCGGGGAGTACGAAACCTTGCTGGCGGCTGCGAGCCCCCATTATCAGTTTGAAGATTTCGACGAAAACTCGGTTGCAACGACCTTCTACACCACCGGCACGACGGGCAACCCCAAGGGCGTTTATTTCACCCATCGCCAGTTGGTGCTGCACTCGATGGCCGTGGCAACGACAATGGGCAGCATTGAAGGCGTGCTGCGTCATGACGACGTTTACATGCCGATCACGCCGATGTTTCACGTGCATGCCTGGGGCGTGCCGTATGCCGCGACCATGCTCGGCGTGAAGCAGGTGTACCCCGGCCGCTATGACCCGGAACTGCTGGTCGAGTTATGGCGCAAGGAAAAAGTCACCTTCTCGCACTGCGTCCCCACCATCATGCAGATGGTGCTCAACGCCGACGCTGCCAGGGACGTGGACTTCAGCGGGTGGAACATCATCATCGGCGGCAGCTCGCTTAACCGTTCGCTGTACGAAGCTGCCAAGGCCAAAGGCATTCAACTGACCGCCGCCTATGGCATGTCGGAAACCTGTCCGCTGATCTCCGTCGCCCACCTCAACGAAGAGCTGATGGCCGGCACAGAAGACGAGCGCATTACGTATCGCATCAAGGCCGGCGCGCCATGCATTCTGGTGGAAGCGGCGATTGTCGACCTGCAAGGCAACTTCATGCCGTCCGACGGGGAGACTCAGGGCGAGCTGGTGTTGCGCGCACCATGGTTGACCGAAGGCTATTTCCAGGAGCCCGAAAAAGGCTCGGAGTTGTGGGCGGGTGGCTGGTTGCACACCGGCGACGTGGCGACGCTCGACAGCATGGGCACCATTGATATTCGCGACCGGATCAAGGACGTGATCAAAACCGGCGGCGAGTGGATCTCCTCGCTGGCGCTGGAAGATTTGTGCAGTCGTCACCCGGCCGTGCGCGAAGTGGCGGTGGTGGGGATCGCCGATCCGCAGTGGGGCGAGCGACCCTTTGCCTTACTGGTGGCGCGCGAAGGTCACGTCATTGACGCCAGGTCGCTCAAAGAGCACCTCAAGCCATTCGTGGAGTTGGGCCACATCAACAAGTGGGCGATTCCGAGTCAGATTGCGCTTGTTACTGAAATTCCCAAGACCAGTGTCGGCAAACTCGACAAGAAGCGCATTCGCCTCGACATCGTCGAATGGCAAAGCACCAATAGCACGTTTCTTTCTACCCTCTGATTCATTCGTTGAATCGACCCTGCGTCTGGTTTGACCCTCGGCGCAGGGCCAAAGGCCTCTACGGCGGGCATCGCGCTTGCCAAATCTGCAAAATCAGCCATCCTCCCCTCCGTGCCACACCCCCGGGTACGCCGAAATCGGCGTGCCAGACGCTTTGACGCTGCAAATCACACTTTAGAGGGATCGCGCAGTAGAAGCCGCTGGCTATAGTCGGCACTAGGTAGAAACCGGAAAAAAAACGCAGTTTCGTTTCGCAGTTTCATATGGACTGCCCCGAAGCGCGTCGAAAACCAGGCCCTGCGGATTCATCTGCCTGAGTCGTTTCCGGGATCACTTACTGCCATAAAAATAAAAGCACATGGAGTAGCGTCGATGACATCAGCAAACCAGTTCTGGCGCCGGGCGAAGTTGCCTCTGGCCGTCAGTCTCGCCTCTACGCTCGCCGGCCCTGCATTCGGCGTCAGTTTCAATATCGGTGAAATCGAAGGCAACTTCGACTCCTCGCTCTCCGTGGGCGCCAGTTGGTCAACCCAGAACGCCAACAAGAACCTCATCGGTTCCAACAATGGCGGGCATGGCCTTTCACAGACGTCCGATGATGGCCACCTGAACTTCAAGAGCGGCGAAACGTTCTCGAAGATCTTCAAGGGCATCCACGACCTTGAATTGAAATACGGCGACACCGGCGTGTTTATCCGGGGCAAGTACTGGTATGACTTCGAGCTCAAAGACGAAGGCCGCGACTTCAAGGACATCAGCGACTCCAACCGCAAGGAGGGCGCCAAGTCATCTGGCGGGCAACTGCTTGACGCGTTCATTTACCACAACTATTCCATTGGCGATGAGCCAGGTTCGGTGCGTTTTGGTAAGCAAGTCGTTAGTTGGGGTGAAAGTACCTTCATTCAGGGCGGCATCAACAGCATCAACCCGGTCGACGTGTCGGCGTTCCGTCGTCCAGGCTCGGAAATCAAGGAAGGCCTGATTCCGGTCAACATGTTCTACCTGTCTCAAAGCATCACCGAGAACCTGTCGGCTGAAGGTTTCTATCAGCTGGAGTGGGACCAGACCGTTACCGATAACTGCGGCACCTTCTTCTCGCAGCCGGACGTGATTTCAGACGGCTGCAATAACAACCTGGCGGTATTGCGCACTCGCAACGGTTTGAACAGTGCCTTGCCAGCAGCACTTCGAACTCCCGTGCAGAATACGCTCGCTCAACGCGGCGTGAGTTTTGGCAGCCCGGACGAAGGCGCCATCGTTGCACGTGGTCCTGACCGCGATGCACGTGACAGCGGCCAGTATGGTCTTGCGGTGCATTACAACTTCGAGCCGCTGGACACCGAATTTGGTGGCTACTTCATGAATTACCACAGCCGTCTGCCGATCTTCAGCGGTCGCGGCGGCCCAGCCAGTGCCTACAGCCCAGCCGGGCTGGTCGGCGGCTTGGCGGCTAATGGTGTGCCGCGCGGTGTAGCAGCGGCACTGGCGCCCACGCTGCTGCCCGTGGTGGTGGCTGGCAACTCCAGCTATTACATCGAATACCCCGAAGACATTCACCTGTATGGCCTGAGCTTCTCGACCACGTTGCGCACCGGCACCGCGTGGAGCGGCGAGGTCAGCTATCGTCCGAACGCGCCGGTTCAGCTCAACACCACCGACATCCTCTACTCGGGTCTGTCGCCGCTCAACCCTAACGTATCGCTGTTGCAAGGCCGTCCGAATACCGATCAGGCCGGTTATCACCGCAAGGAAATCACTCAGGCGCAAACCACCCTGACGCACTTCTTTGATCAGGTGATGGGCGCGGAACGTCTGACCGTGGTGGGCGAGGTGGGCTGGACCCACGTCGGCGGGCTGGAAAGCACTTCCAAATTGCGCTACGGCCGTGACCCAAGCTATGGCCCGGGTCCGTTGCCGGGCGGGCAATGCCAGACGCTCAACGCCAGTACGCTTGGGGGCGCTGCACAGAACAACCTGACCCGTTATTGCGAAAACGACGGCTTCACCACGGCCGATTCCTGGGGTTACCGCGCCCGCGCCATCTGGGACTACAACAGCGTGTTCGCCGGTATCAACCTTAAGCCGAGCGTGGCCTGGTCGCATGACGTCAGCGGTTACTCGCCAGGCCCTGGCGGCAACTTTGAAGAAGGTCGTAAAGCGGTCAGCCTGGGTCTGGATGCCGAGTACCAGAACACCTACACGGCCAACCTTTCCTACACCAACTTCTTCGACGGCAAGTACACCACCGTGGATGACCGTGACTTCGTAGCGCTGAGCTTCGGCATGAACTTCTAAGGACGCACATGAACATGAAAATAACAAAGAGTCTGCTGCAAGTCGGTGTGCTGGGCCTGTCATTGCTGGCGACCGGCGTGATGGCTGCGGTGTCGGATTCCGAAGCTGCGAAACTGGGCACCACGTTGACACCGATGGGTGCGGAAAAGGCCGGTAATGCCAACAACACCATCCCAGCCTGGACGCCGCTGCCGACCAACGCCGGCGCTGTGGACGACCGTGGTTTCCTGGCCAATCCATACGCCAGTGAAAAGCCGCTCTTTATCATCACCGCGCAAAACGTCGAGCAGTACAAAGACAAGCTGGCGCCAGGGCAATACGCGATGTTCAAGCGTTACCCCGACACCTTCAAAATGCCGGTTTATCCCTCGCATCGCGGCGCAACTGTGCCAGCCGACGTGTTTGCCTCGATCAAGAAAAACGCCACCAACACCAAACTGGTTTCCGGTGGCAACGGGCTGGAAAACTTCGAAACCGCCGTTCCGTTCCCGATTCCGCAAAGCGGTCTTGAAGTCATCTGGAACCACATCACCCGTTATCGTGGTGGCAGCGTGACGCGTCTGGTGACCCAGGCCACGCCGCAAACCAATGGCTCGTTCAGCCTGGTGTACTTCCGCGATCAGTTCGTCTTCCGCGACAAAATGAAGGATTACAACCCGAAAAACCCTGGCAACGTGTTGTTCTACTTCAAGCAGGAAGTGACCGCGCCGGCGCGTCTGGCCGGTGGCGTGCTGCTGGTTCACGAAACACTTGATCAGGTGAAGGAACCGCGTTCGGCGTGGGTTTACAACGCAGGCCAGCGTCGCGTGCGTCGCGCACCGCAAGTGTCTTACGACGGTCCGGGCACAGCGGCTGACGGGCTGCGTACGTCCGATAACCTGGACATGTACAACGGCGCTCCTGACCGTTACGACTGGAAACTCATCGGCAAGCAGGAGCTGTACATCGCCTCGGACAGCTACAAACTCGACGATCCTAAACTCAAGTACGCCGACATCATCAAGGCTGGTCACATCAACCAGGACCTGACGCGCTACGAGTTGCGCCGTGTGTGGCACGTGACCGCGACCTTGAAGGAAGGCCAGCGCCACATTTACGCCAAGCGTGACTTCTTCATTGACGAAGACAGCTGGCAGGCAGCCGTAATCGATCATTACGACGGTCGCGGTCAACTGTGGCGCGTAGCTGAGGCGCACGCCGAAAACTACTACGACAAACAAGTGCCGTGGTACGCCCTCGAAGCCCTGTATGACCTGCAGTCGGGTCGTTACCTGGCGCTGGGTATGAAGAACGAAGAGAAACGCGCCTACGACTTCGGCTTTACGGCGTCGACCAGCGACTTCCAGCCCAACGCCCTGCGTCAGGACGGCGTGCGTTAATGGCGTAACCGAACAGGCGCAATGGGTGCATCGTTGATCACAGCTGCAGTGCACCGCAGTCTTGCGCCGTCCCACCCTATGGCTGAACCCCATGGTGCAAAAAGAAAACACCCCGATTGGTCGGGGTGTTTTTCATTGGCACGCAATCGCGTTTTGGGTGTTGCCGTTGATTCTGCCCATCGCGCCCTTTCGGCAGAAGCGGGCAATCGGAGCTTTGAGTATTGCCGTTGATTCTGCCCGCAGGGCGTGGGAGTCCAGCTTGCTGACGATCTGCCGGTAACCGGCAGTAAACCTGTACACGCGGTGTATCGGGTGCAACTGGGTGTCCGGTTCAGGGCCGCTTCGCAGCCCATCGCGGCCTCGCGTTGCTCGTGCGCTCCTACGCCCTTCGGGCAGAAGCAGGCAATTAAAGGCCTTCGGTCAGAATCAAAGGCTTCGCGGACAAGTGCGCTCCTATCGGTTCATGGATTGCTGTCCAACAGCTATAGATGATCATTCGCCACGCCAATTAGAGATCTTTTCTTACAGTCTTTCGTAGTACATCCTTCAAAAGCGTTGACTTAGCCGCTAGTCTCGGTTGCATCTGACTGCCGAACAACAAGCACTTTCAATAAGAGCCGGCTATGACTGATCTGTCGCGTTTGCAGGGATTCGCAAGTCACGCGGTCACTGCATTGGAAGGACGATTCTTCCGTCCCCCGTTACCCGAAAACTATGTGCCTCGTCCGCGCCTGTGCGAGCGGCTGAGTGCAGGTTTGTCGGGTCGACTGCTCCTGGTCAGCGCCCCTGCCGGCTTCGGTAAAAGCTCCCTCGCGGTAGAGTTCTGTCAAAGCCTGCCCGAGCAGTGGCAAAGCCTGTGGCTGGGGTTGAGCCACCGCGACAGCGATCCGGGACGTTTTCTTGAGCGTTTGCTGTCCGGTCTTCAACAGTTCTTTCCTCAATTGGGTGGCCAGGCGCTGAGTCTCTTGAAAATGCGCCAGCGGCATCAACCGTTTGCCTTCGAAGAATGGCTCGATGGCCTGCTCGATGAGCTCGCCATGCATCTTATGTTGAGCAAGCCTTTGCTGCTGGTGCTCGACGACTACCACTTGGCGCAAGGTCCGGTGCTGGATCGCTGTCTGCAGTTTTTTCTCAATCATTTGCCGGCGGGCATGATCGTACTGGTGACCAGTCGCCAGCGTCCGGATTGGCATCTGGCGCGCCTGCGGCTGTCGCGCCAGTTGCAGGAATTGACCGAGCAGGACTTGCGCCTGACCGATGCCGAGTCGATCGCGGTGCTTGACCAGCACAGCAATTCGTTGAGCGAAGACACGCTGCACACGTTGGTCCAGCGCAGCGAAGGCTGGGTCGCCGGGTTGCGGTTCTGGTTGCTCGCAGCGGTTGAAGAGGGCAAAGACAACAGCCTGCCGCGCGCCCTCAACGGAGGCGAAGGGCTGATTCGCGACTATTTGCTGGAGGAGGTCATCGACTGCTTACCGACCGATGTCCAGGCGTTCCTTTATGACACTGCGTGTCTGGAGCGCTTCTGCATCGAACTGTGCAACGCCGCTCGCGACAGCCATGACAGTGCCGAGATGCTGCGTTACCTCCAGGCGCATCAGGTCTTTCTGGTGCCGCTGGACGAAGGCGGTCGCTGGTTTCGTTATCACCATCTGTTTACCGATTTGTTGCGCGCGCGCGCCGGGGCTCACATGGGGCCGCAACAAACCCGCCTGCACCTTAATGCCTGTCGCTGGTTCAGTGAGCAGGGCCTGTTGGACGAAGCGATTGAGCAGGCGCTCAGAGCGGGCCATCTGGATGTCGCCGCCAACCTGGTGCAAAACCTGTCCGAAGAACAGCTGCTGGCCGAGCAGAACGTCGGCATGCTGCTGCGCTGGAAAATGGACTTGCCTGACAGTTTGTTGATCAGCACCCCGCGGTTGATCGTCCTCTACGCCTGGGCGCTGGGGCTGGCCTGCCAGCTGGATGCCGCCGAAGAACTCGCCGATCACCTGAGCCGGTTTTTGCCCGCACCCTCGGCCACCGCGCAAAAGTCCATGCTCGCGCAATGGCTCGCACTCAGCGGCATCATTGCGCGAGGGCGTGGCGACAGTGAAAAGGCCGAGCGCTACTGCAGCGAAGCGTTGGTGAGCTTGCCGCACAAACGCTACGGCCAGCGCCTGTTGTGTCTGTCCACGCTGGCTAATCTGGCGATTGCCGATGGCGATCTGTGGCGCGCCAGGGCGCTGAATCGCGATGCACTCGAGTTGGCGCAACGGGTCGCCAATCCTTTATTTGAAGCCTTGGCCCACTACGATCGCGCCCGTGTCTTGCACGCGAGGGGCGAAATTCTCCGAGCGCTGGAAGAAGTCCGCCAGGGACAGCAGCGCCTGAAAGGGTTGTCGATGCAGCGGCTGTATGCGGTGCGGGCTCGCCTGACGTTGTACGAAGGTCACTTGCTGACCTTGTGCATGCAGGCCGAAACCGGGCGTGCGCGACTGGCCGCAGGCCTTGCCGAAGCGCGTGCGTGTCGCGACATCAGCGTGCTGATAGGGCATTGCGTGATCGCGGGGCTCGAGGGGCGGGAAGGGCGCTTTGCCGAAGCCTTCGCCGAACTCGCCGAAGCCGAGCGATTGATGCACATCTGGGACGTCCCGCCGATCTACTATCTGGCGATGATCACGCTGGTCAAATGCGAGCTGTGGCTGGCTCAGGGTCGTATCGATCTGGCCGAAGCCTGGCTGATGCGGTTGGGGCAGACCTACAGCGGCGAGCACGCCGCCGCAGCGCCCGAGTGCCACCCGCAATTGCCACAGAACATCGAATTGTTGCAAGCCGTTCTGGACAATATTCAGGGCCGCAAGACCGAAGCTGCAGCGCGCTTGCAGCGTCTCGAGGAAGGCTCACAGCTAACGGGTGCGAATCTGCTCGGCCTGACCGCGCTCAATCAGCACATCCTGTTTTTGCTGAGTACTCAGCAGGAATCCAAGGCCAGGCCGCTGCTGGATCGCGCCCTGCAATCGGCTACCGGCGGGGCACTGCTGCCGTTCCAGCGCCTGATCAAGCAACACCCCGATTGGCTGCGCGAGCAACTGCTGCCGCGTAAGCCGTGCCTGCTCGTGCAGTTTTTACTGACCCTCGTGCCGCCGTCCATTGTCAGTCGAGACAGTGCAGAAACCTCCCACTGCACGGACCAACTGAGCGTACGTGAAATGAGCGTCCTGCAACTCATCGCCCAAGGCTGCTCCAATCAGGAAATCAGCGAGCGGCTGTTCATCTCCCTGCACACCGTCAAGACCCACGCCAGCCATATCAACAGCAAGCTGGGCGTAGAGCGCAGAACACAGGCCGTGGCCAGGGCGCAGGAGATGGGGCTGCTGGGTTGAAGAAACGTAACCCGACCCTCCAAACGCTCAATCAAGTGTTCAAGCCATTCGGAATGCGGGCCGGGATTATGCCTGTCAGGTGTTGAGTGCCGTTGCGGTTTCACTGAATCCTTATCTCTGCAAGCAGATCCGGGTGTTTATCCAGAACTTGAAGCAGCTTGACCAGAGAGAGTGGGGGTTTGGTCTTTCCATTTTCATACCGTGAAAATGCATTGACCTCCGAATATTTCCGCCGCCTCGCGCTGATCGAGGTCGAGCTTTTTGCGCACGTTTGCGATGAATTCAGGGTCAACGATTGACGCATTGACCTGCTTGTTGAATTTCAACATTGGCGCACTGACGCGTGCCGACTCCTCACTGTCCAGAACGGCCTCACCACAATGGCGGCAGTGCTGAGCGGCTACCGCAGGTATCACCGTTGAACATCCCTTGTAGGTATAGGGCTGGTCAGCAGTCTCATTTTCTAACTCATGCGAACAGGCTGGGCATTTCATATCAGCATTCCTTGAAAGACACGACGAGGACGTTATCGGTGACAGTCAGCTTTAGGTAAAGCTGACCATCCGCAACCCAGGGCCGATACACGTCCTGCCAAATCTTGTGATCGGTGTAGCAGGTCATGGTTTTGTAAAATCTTCTTTATTGCGGTCGAAGCTAGCCTCGGTTATTTCGGAGCGCCATCTCCCTTGCGTCACAGCACATTGCCCCGTAGGGCCAGAACTCAAAGCAGCCAAACCGCTTACCCGGCTGAAGAAAATTCGCACGAACTCGGGGCACTTCGGCTACGCTCGGCCTCATAAAGGGGCACTTCCTGGCAAGGGGCAGTCGCCAACGCCTTTAGCGGCGTGATCAAGGGAGATGGCATGCTTTTTCCATGGAAGGATTCATACTCAAGCTCGGTCACGGCCGTTAAGACTTGTTTACATTCAGCGCATAGCGCCAGGTGATGAAGCCTGATCGACCGGATTACCGGTGGGTCGGGCTTTTTTATTGCAGCGGCTTTTGTCGGAGTGGCATTGATGCGACGCACGATTGAGGTGGGTTTTTTGTTTTCCACCGACGGGACTTACAAACGCATGGGACAGCACGGTCTGGCGGGTGCTCAGCACGCGCTGGCCGAAATCAATCGGCATTGTGACTACGATTTTGAGCTCAAGGCCACGCACATCAATCCGCAGGGTTATCTGCATCGGTATAACGAAGGCGCGGTGTCGCTGATGCACAGTGGCATCCGGCATCTGTTCGGCACCACGACGTCGGCCAGTCGCAAGGAGATCATTCCGGACCTTGAGCAGAACGCCAGTCTGCTGTGGTACGCCTGCCCGTATGAGGGTTTCTAGAGCAGTGAAAACGTGCTCTACCTGGGCGGTTGCCCCAACCAGACGCTGATCCCGCTGCTGCGTTATGCGCTGACCACGTTTGGCAAGCGCGCGATGCTGGTGGGCTCGAATTACATCTGGGGCTGGGAAAGCAATCGCATTGCCCGCGAGGTATTGCAGGCGGCCCATGGCGACGTGGTCGGCGAAAAATACGTGCACATGGGCTCGACCAATTTCAGTGATCTGGTTCAGTTTCTGCTCACCGAGCAGCCTTCCTTCATCCTCAATAACCTGGTGGGCGAATCGACCTACGCGTTTTTGCATCAGCTGGATGCCGCGTGTGTCGAGCACGACATGGTCCTCCCGGTACTCAGTTGCAACCTGACCGAGGCGGAGCTGGGCGAGGTGGGCGAGATGAAAAACCTCAGGTTGTTGTCCTGCGGCCCGTTCTTTGAAGGGGTTGACGATGCATTCACTGAACGCCAGTTCAGAGAGCACGGGCAGCGGCCCTGCTCGCATTACTACACCGGAATGTATGTTGCGCTGCACCTGTTTGCCGAGGCCCTGCACAACGCGGGTAACCAAGAGCCCGAAGATATTTGCCGTTACCTCTACGCCCACGCGCAAGACAGCGTGCTGGGGCGGCTGAAAATTTCCGGGCGCAACAATCACAGCAGTCTGCCGTGCCGCATAGCGGAGTTGAGCGAGGGCCGTTTCGTGGTGCTGCACAGCGAAAACCTGGCGTTGCCTGCCGACCCGTATCTGACATCGACCGATCTGCGCGAATTTCATCGGCTGCGCGCCGTGGCGCCATTGCCTCACTTGAGGATCGTCAAAAAATGAGTCTGCTCAAGCGTCCGGATTTCGAACAGAGCCGATTGCTGCTGGTGGACTGCGAGCCGCGCACGCTGGCCAGTCTTGAGAAAAGCCTGAACCGCTTGGGCATCAGTGCGCTGGCGCTGGGCAACGATGCAGCCGACTCGCTGGAAGGTGTGTTCGCGGCCATCGTCGAGCTCGAACATTTTGCCAGTCCGCATCTGCTGCAACGCCTCAACGTGGCCGGTGTGACCATCGTCGCCCTTACCCCTCATGAAACGCTGTCGCAGGTGCAGCGCGCCATCGGGTTAGGCGCCACTGCGCTGCTGAACAAACCCATCACCCAAAGCTCGGTTTACACCACGCTGATGATGGCAATCGGTTTGCACGAACGCCGCGACGCTGATGCCCGCACCATCGATGCGCTGCAACGGCGTCTTGATGCGCGGCCATTGCTGGCACAGGCGCTGGCGCGATTGATGACGGATCATCAGCTCAGCGAGCGCGACGCCTACGAGCGCTTGCGCGGCTTGTCGATGCAACTCAACCGCAGCATTGACGACCTGTGTGCAGACCTTGCCGCTGACCATCCCCAGCAAGGCGGAATGTGGACATGAGTGTGATGCGTGCGCTGATTCGTCGTCCTGCCGTTGCGTTGTCGTTGCTGTACATCGCGCTGGTGGTGGTCTTCGCCATTTTTGCGCCCTGGATGAGTCCCTACGATCCTTCCGAGCAATTCGTTGAAGGGCTGTCGATGGAGGGCGCACCGCTGGCGCCTGATTCAGCGTATTGGCTGGGCACTGACCTGCTCGGTCGAGACCTGTTTTCACGCTTGATCTATGGCGCGCGTACGTCGCTGTTCATTGGCCTGGTGGCCAACGGGATGGCGGTGTTGATCGGGACCCTGGTAGGGCTGACGGCCGGGTTTCTGCGCGGCTGGATCGGCAGCATCCTGATGCGCTTCACCGACCTGATGATGGCGTTCCCGGCGTTGTTGCTGGCGATTGCCCTGTCGGCGATTTTCCAGCCCAGTGTGTGGATCGTTGCGCTGGTGATTGCGATGGTGAATTGGGTTCAGATCGCCCGCGTCATCTACTCCGAAACCATTGCCCTTGGCGCACGGGACTTCGTTGCGGTCGAGCGAACGCTGGGCGCCAGTTCGTTACGCATTTTGTTCTCGCACCTGTTGCCGCATTTGCTGCCGACGATTCTGGTGTGGGCGACGCTGGGGATCTCGACCACCGTGTTGCTGGAAGCCACGCTGTCGTACCTCGGGGTAGGCGTACAGCCGCCGACGCCGAGCTGGGGCAACATCATTTTCGAGAGCCAGACGTACTTCACCTCCGCGCCATGGCTGGTGTTTTTCCCTGGCATCGCCATCGTCCTGCTGTCGCTGGCGTTCAATCTGGTCGGCGACGCCTTGCGCGACGAACTCGACCCCACGCTGCAAGGGAGAAGCTGAATGCTGGCCTTCATCAGTCGTCGCATCGGTTACTCCCTGCTGATTTTGCTGGGCGTGACCTTCATCACCTATCTATTGCTGTTCATGCTGCCAGCAGATCCGGCGCGGCAAATTGCCGGACGCAGCGCCACACCGGAAGTGGTGGCGGGTATACGTGCCCAGCTCGGGCTGGACTTGCCGTTCTATCACCAATACGCCAACTACCTGGGCAACCTGCTGCAAGGTGATCTGGGGCGTTCGTACATTCAGCGCACCAACGTCACCGAGCTGATCGGCTCGCGCTTGCGGCCATCGCTGGAGTTGATGGCGGCTGGTATCGGCTTTGAATTGTTGATCGGCATCACCCTCGGCGTGATCGCGGCGCTGCGTCGGGACAGCTTCGCCGACAAGCTGCTGATGGCGCTTTCGTTTGTCGGCGTGTCGGCGCCGCAATTTATCGCGGCCATGCTGTTTTTGTACTTCTTCGCCGTGCAGCTGGGCTGGTTCCCTCTGGGCGGATATGGTGGCGTCGAACACCTGATGTTGCCCGCGCTGACACTCGGGATTCTGGGCAGCGGCTGGTACTCGCGCATGGTGCGCTCGTCGATGATCGAGGTGCTGCACCAGGATTTCATTCGCACTGCCCGGGCCAAAGGGTTGAGCCGCGTGCGTGTGGTACTGCGGCACGTACTGCCTAACGCGATCATTCCGGTCATCCCGATGATCGGCATCGACATCGGCATCTTCATGGGCGGGCTGGTAGTGGTGGAGTCGGTGTTTGGCTGGCCGGGTATCGGCCAGCTCGCCTGGCAAGCGATCCAGCAAGTGGATATTCCCGTGATTGTCGGCGTGACCACGGTTTCGGCGGTAGCAATCGTGCTCGGCAATCTGGTGGCCGACCTGATCATTCCCTGGTCGACCCGCGTATCGATGTGAAAAAACACTAAAACCTGAGCGACACACTGTTTACCAAAGGGGAGCTGGAGCATGAAGCGTAAAGTACTGTCCCTGGCCATTGCGGCCACCTTGTTCAATGGATTCGGGCTCAGCGCAGCCGCGCTGGCCGATGACATCGACGCCGACGCCAAAAACGGTGGTTCGGCGGTCATCACGTATCAGAACGACGTCGCCACGCTGGACCCTGCCATCGGTTACGACTGGCAGAACTGGTCGATGATCAAAAGCCTCTTCGACGGGTTGATGGACTACAAGCCCGGCACCACCGAACTGGTGAAGGATCTGGCCGAGAACTACACCATCTCCGACGATGGCACCGTATACACCTTCACCCTGAAGAAGGGCGTGAAGTTCCAGAACGGCCGCGAGCTCAAGGCAAGCGACGTGAAGTATTCTTTTGAGCGCACCGTCAATCCGAAAACCCAGAGCCCCGGCGCCGGATTTTTCAACGCCATCGTGGGTTACGAAGACATGGCGGCCAGCAAGGCCGAGCATTTGAGCGGAGTGACCGTGGTCGACGACTACACCGTCAAGATCACGCTGAAACAGCCCAACGCGACCTTTCTGCACGTGATGGCGATCAACTTTGCGTCCATCGTGCCCAAGGAGGAAGTCGAGAAGTGGGGCGCCGATTTCGGCAAGCATCCCGTGGGGTCAGGCGCTTACAGCCTGGCGGAATGGAAGCTCGGTCAGCAGATCGTTTTCAAGAAAAACCCGAACTACAACAAGCCTGGCCTGCCGCACCTGGACACCATCACCTTCGAAGTCGGGCAAGACCCGATGGTCGCGCTGCTGCGCTTGCAAAAGGGTGAAGTGGACATTGCTGGCGACGGCGTGCCTCCAGCCAAGTTCCTCGAGTTCAAGAACGACCCGAAATACAAAGGCCTGATGATCACCGGCAACCAGTTGCACACCGGCTACGTGACGCTGAAAACCACCTTGCCGCCGTTCGATAACCTCAAGGTGCGTCAGGCCGTGAACATGGCGATCAACAAAGATCGCATCGTGCGCATCATCAACGGGCGTGCGGTGCCGGCTAATCAGCCTTTGCCGCCTGCGATGCCGGGTTACGACAAGTCCTATAAGGGCTATGCGTATGACGTCGAAGCCGCGAAAAAACTGTTGGCTGAAGCCGGGCATCCCAATGGCTTCGAGACCGAGCTGTACGTGATGAATACCGATCCGCAGCCGCGTATCGCGCAGTCGATCCAGCAGGATCTGGCGAAGGTCGGCATCAAGGTGCAGATCAAATCCCTGGCCCAAGCCAACGTGATTGCAGCCGGCAGCTCGAAAGATCAGGCGCCGATGGTGTGGTCAGGCGGCATGGCGTGGATTGCGGATTTCCCGGATCCCTCCAACTTCTACGGGCCGATTCTGGGTTGTGATGGCGCGGTGGACGGTGGCTGGAACTGGTCGCTGTACTGCAACAAGAAGCTGGACGCGGATGCGGCCAAGGCTGACAGCATGGCTAAACCCGAGCAGCAGACAGAACGCACCGAGCTGTGGAAAAAGATCTTCACCGATGTCATGGCTGACGCGCCGTGGGTGCCGGTCTTCAACGAGCAGCGCTTCACCGTGCGCTCATCGCGTATGGGCGGCGCCGACATCCTGTACGTCGACCCGGTCCATGTGCCTGTGAACTACGACTACATCTGGATCAAATAAAAGCGGCCTATAGATGACGCTGATCCTGTAGGAGCCACTTTTGGCCAGAGGCCTTTGCGTCGTGTCAGGTAAATCGCCTCGCGAACAAGTTCGCTCCTACAGGGTCGAGCGCGCAAAGGAGTCAGGCACAAAACTGTGGGAGCGCGCTTGCCCGCGAAGAGGCCAGTACATCTAAACGAGATGTATCGCCTGGCAAATTTATCGCGGGCCAGCGCGCTCATACAGGGCTGTATGTCGACTACCAAACGAAACACCCCATATCGGAGAACGGTGTCATGTGCCAGAACTGCCTGGTCAAAACCATTCACAGCATCAACAGCCATTTCGGTTGGGACAAAAGTTTCGCCCCGGTGGAAACCGTCGCGCCGGGAGCGATGCTGGAGTTCAAATGCCTGGATTCTTCCAACGGCTATTTCACGCCACACTCCACCGCCAATGATGTCGCGACCATGTCGTTCGACAAGATCAACCCCGTCACCGGGCCGATTTACGTCGAAGGCGCTGAGCCCGGCGACATCCTCAAGATCACCCTCGACAGCTTCAAGCCTTGCGGCTTTGGCTGGACCGCGAACATCCCCGGATTCGGCTTGCTGGCCGACCAATTCAAAGACCCGGCGCTGACGCTGTGGCACTACGACAAAGACACGCTGGCCCCGGCCGCTTTTGGTGAGTTCGCCAAAGTACCGCTCAAGCCATTCGCCGGGACCATCGGCCTGGCGCCTGCTGAATCAGGTTTGCATTCAGTGGTGCCGCCGCGCCGTGTAGGCGGCAATCTGGACATCCGCGACTTGTCTGCGGGCACCACGTTATACCTGCCGGTTGAAGTGGCCGGTGCGCTGCTCTCCATCGGCGATACCCATGCGGCCCAAGGCGATGGCGAGGTCTGTGGCACCGCGATCGAGAGCCAGATGGACGTGGTGGTCAAACTCGACCTGATCAAATCCACGCCGCTTGCGAGCCCGCGCTTCAGCACGCCAGGCCCGGTCACCCGTCACCTCGACAGCGCAGGCTACGAAGCTTTCACCGGCATCGGGCCTGACCTCATGCAGGCGGCACGACAGGCGTTGAGCAACACCATCGACTGGCTTTGCCGCGAGCACCACATGCCAGCGGAGCAGGCGTACATGTTGTGTTCGGTGTGTGGGGATTTGCGCATCAGTGAAGTGGTCGATCTGCCCAACTGGGTGGTGTCGTTCTACTTCCCGAAAATCGTGTTTGCGTGAGGCGTTGCAATGAGTGATCAGCTTCCCCCGGCGGTGTTGGCGGTCGAGCGCCTGAGCATCGACATCGACATCGGCCACGGCGCCACGCCACGGCGAGTGGTCGATGAGCTTAGCTTTACGCTGCGTGCAGGTCAGACGTTGTGCATCGCTGGCGAATCGGGCAGCGGCAAATCGCTGTCGTCGCTGGCGATCATGGGCTTGCTGCCCAAAGCTGCGAAAGTGCCCGGCGGCGCTATCATTTTCGACAACCGCGATCTGATCACCCTGCCCGAACGCGAGCTGCAACTGCTGCGCGGCAAGCACATCGGCATGATCTTTCAGGAGCCGATGACCTCGCTCAACCCGCTGATGACCGTCGGCCAGCAGATGGACGAAACCCTTCGCCGACACGAACCGCTTGATCGTCAGGCGTCGAAGCGTCGCGCCAGGGAAATGCTCGATTCGGTGCGCATGCCGCAGGTTGAAAAGCGCCTCACCCAATACCCCCATGAGTTGTCCGGCGGGATGCGTCAGCGGGTGATGATCGCCATGGCAATGCTCTGCCGGCCCAAGGTATTGATCGCCGACGAGCCGACCACGGCGCTGGACGTGACGATTCAGGCGCAGATTCTGGAACTCATGCGCGAGCTGCAGAAGGTCTACTGCACCAGCCTGCTGATGATCACCCACGACATGGGCGTGGTCGCGGAAATGGCCGACGAAGTGGTGGTGATGAACCATGGCCGTACTGAAGAACACGCGCAGGTGCGTCAGCTGTTCACCCAGCCGCAGGCCGCCTACACGCGCAAGCTGCTGGACGCTGTGCCGGTGCTGGGCAGCGCAGGCAAACCCGAAGACCTCAGTGAAAAAACCGTGGTGCTGGCGGTGAAAGACCTCAGCGTGCGCTTCCCGTTACGCGTGGGCTGGTTCGAGGAAATCAAGACGGTACATGCGGTCGAGCAGGTGAATTTCGAACTGCGTGACGGTGAGACGCTGGGCCTGGTGGGCGAGAGTGGTTGCGGAAAGTCCAGCACCGGGAAGGCGCTGATGAACATGATCGCTTTCGAGGGCAGCGTGAAGCTGGCCGGCAAAGAGCTCAACGGTTTGCACGGCGCGGATTTGCAAGCCGTGCGCCGCGACATCCAGATGGTGTTTCAGGACCCGTACGCGGCGCTCAATCCACGCAAAACCATCTTTGAACTGGTGGGCGAGCCGCTGTTGATTCACGACAAAATGCAGGCCGCACACCGGCAGGCGAGGGTCGCCCAATTGCTGCATCAGGTGGGGATGCCCGCCGACGCCATGCAGCGTTACCCGCATCAGTTTTCCGGCGGTCAGCGCCAGCGCATCTGCATCGCCCGCGCCTTGGCGCTAAACCCCAAGGTCATCATTGCTGATGAGTCGGTTTCGGCGCTGGACGTTTCCGTGCAGGCGCAGGTTCTGGACTTGCTCGAATCACTGCAACAGCAACACGGACTGAGCTATCTGTTCATCTCTCACGACATGGCCGTGGTTGAGCGCATCTGTCACCGAGTGGCGGTGATGTATGGCGGCCAGATCGTCGAAATCGGTCCGCGTGATCAAGTGCTGCACAATCCGCAGCATCCTTACACCCAGCGGTTGCTCAGCGCTGTGCCATTGCCGGACGTCGACCGCAAGCGTGATTTCAAGGCGCTGCTTCAAGAGTTCGAGCAGCCGAGCCCCATCAAGGGCAAAGGTTTTGTGATGCCGCCCCAGCAGTTCAAGGCGCTCGGGGATGGGCATTTTGTCGCGGTGTAACACCCGCTTGTTGGAGCAAGCCTTGCCCGCGAAGCTGCCGTCCTGATGTGCCTGACACTGCGCGTCGTTAATTGCGCGGCCAAGCGTCGCTTCAACAGGTGCTTAATTAACCCACTGAAGATTTGGACCACAAAGCATCCACGTTGCCAATTCCCCAATCCTGGGCCAGCTCGAATTTGACGATGGCATCCCTGGTGTCCGGGTGCGCCAGGTTTATGACTGCCGGCTCGACATTCATTCGGGTGCGCGTGGACATGAACACCTTAACGACCGGCTTGAGCAGCGATTTGCTGCTCTGCTCGATGACCACGCCAAGTTGCTCGCTTTTCAGACGCACCAGTGCGCCCACCGGGTAAATGCCGACTGTTCGGACAAAGTGCTGAAAGACCATGGGGTCAAAATGGCCTTTCCATGACGCCATTTCGCGAATCGAGTACGCCGCATCCCATCCTTTTTTATAAGGCCGTTCTGAGGTCACGGCGTCGTACACGTCACAGATGGCACCCATCTTCGCAAACACGCTGATCTGGTCGCCTGAGAGGTGATGCGGATACCCTGTGCCGTCTATTTTCTCGTGATGGTGAAGGCAAACGTCCTTCACAGCCTGCGTCATGTGATGGTTTTCCTGAAGAATTTTTACCCCCGCTTCCGGGTGGTATTTCATCGTTTCGAATTCATCGGGTGTCAGCCGGTCGGGCTTATTGAGGATGGCGTTGGAGATCATCATTTTGCCGACATCGTGCATCAGCCCCGCGACGCCCGCTTCGCGCACCTGAGCTTCTGACAACGCCATCTGCCGTGCCAGTGCGACCATCAACGCGCACACAGCCACCGAATGCATGTAGGTGTACTCGTCCGACGTTTTCAGGCGAGAGAGGCTGATCAGCGCATGAGGATTACGCATTACGGAGTTCGAGATTTCCTCCACCATCAGGTCGACGTCTTCGGACTGAATGGCGCGTCCCATTTTGGCCTCGCTGAACATGGCTATGACCGCAGCTTTGGCCCGCCCACAAATCATACGGGCGCGCGCCAATTCCTCATTCATGGTTGACGGCGAAGCATCGCTGACCGTTGGAATTTCTTGTTGGGTCCCAGGCGCGGCCGCGGCTGAGTTGACGCTCGGTTGCAAACCACGAGCGGTGTCGATCCACACCTCGGTGGTAGAGGACTGCCAAATGCGTTCAAGTACGGCAGCGTCTTGCAGCAGCGATTCGACGTTGTTGATCCAGAACGGATCATCGACCCATGGCCGGCAGAATTCGTGGATGTACATGCCAACCGTCAAATCGCAAACCAGTATTTTTCTCAGCATCAGTGGCTCTACCGAAGTTGTGGTCAATTCGTCGCTGGCGTTGTGCCGGACGAGCAAGGACAAATAAGGCGTGTCTCAGGGAGCGAGTGTTGAGTCGACATCGATACAGCTGGCACATGTGCCGTATAGATTAGTTGCTGAATGCCACTATCTGCAGGTCCCCAAGAGTGAATATAGGTGTCTTTCGTCTGAATTTATCGGCGATAGCAGGTGGAGTTTGAGTTCACTGGCATTCGGCAGATGCCCGCTCGTCGGTTTGAGAAAGGCGTTGCTAGGCGTCATGATGGGGGGCATGTCTTATCAGCGGGTCATCGCTGTTCAGGTGCGGTTAAGGAATTTTCCCCTAATGTCACGCTCTAAACGCGCACATGGCCAGGCGGATGGTTCGTTGGCCAGGCAAAGAATTTTGTGCCGCATACAGCGAAATCAGGAGCAGTCTTAATGTTGAATTCTCGCCGTTTGATCATTGCCGCCACGGCCGTTGCGCTGCTGTCCGGTTGCGCAACCCAATCCAACCCCTACGACAACCAAGGCCAGGCCCAAAACTCCGGCGGCGTTAGCAAAACCGCTAAATACGGTGGTTTAGGCGCGCTGGCCGGTGCTTTGGCCGGTGCTGCCATCGACCATAACAACCGAGGCAAAGGCGCGTTGATCGGTGCTGCCGTGGTCGGTGCAGGTGCGGCGGGTTACGGTTATTACGCAGACAAGCAGGAAGCCGCCTTGCGTGCGAGCATGGCCAACACCGGGGTTGAGGTGCAGCGTCAGGGCGACGTGATCAAGCTGGTGATGCCAGGCAACATCACGTTCGCGACCGACTCATCTGCCATCGCGAGCAGCTTCTACTCCCCGCTGAACAACCTCGCTGGTTCGCTCAAGCAGTACAACCAGAACATGATCGAGATCGTGGGTTATACCGACAGCACCGGCAGCCGCCAGCACAACATGGACTTGTCCCAGCAGCGCGCGCAAAGCGTGGCGACTTACCTGACGTCGCAAGGTGTTGACGGTTCGCACTTGTCGGTACGCGGTGCTGGTCCTGATCAGCCGGTTGCCAGCAACGCCGACGTAAACGGTCGTGCGCAGAACCGTCGCGTTGAGGTCAACTTGAAGCCGATTCCTGGACAGCAGTATCAGCAGCAGTAATCCCGCTTCGTTTTCTGTAGGCGCGCGCTTGCCCGCGATTGAGGTGTGTCAGTCGATGCATCCGTCATAGACAAAATGCAATCGCGGGCAAGCGCGGTCCTACAGGTCACATCAGCGTTTCGTCGCGTATTGCTGCTCATGCATCTTTGCCAACAACGCGTCTTTCTCTTCCCACAACCGGTTAATCCATCGCTGAAACTCCAGTCGGTATTCGCCGTCCTGGTCGTAGCTTTTACCAATGAATTGCTGTGGGATTTTTATCTCCTCGAAATGCGCCACGACCTCATTGACGTTGCCACACAGCAAGTCCCAATAGCCTGGTTGACCGCCCGGGTAGTGAATCGTGACGTTGACGATGGATTCCAGTTGTTCGCCCATGGCGTCCAGTACAAAAGCGATGCCGCCGGCCTTTGGCTTGAGCAGGTACTTGAAGGGCGATTGCTGCTGGTCGTGCTTGCCCTGAGTGAAGCGCGTGCCTTCGACGAAATTGAAGATTCCCACCGGATTGTTGCGAAACTTCGCACACGTGCGTCGCGTGGTTTCCAGGTCCTTGCCTTTCTTTTCCGGGTGTTTGGTCAGATACGCCTTGGTGTATCGCTTCATGAACGGGAAGCCCAACGCCCACCACGCCAGACCGATCACCGGCACCCATATCAGCTCTTGTTTGAGGAAGAACTTCAGCGGACGGATCTTCCGATTGAGGATGTACTGCAACACCATGATGTCGACCCAGCTCTGATGGTTGCTGGTCACCAGATACGAGTGCTGGTAGTCCAGCCCTTCGAGCCCGGTCACGTGCCACCGGGTGTGGTCCATCAGGTTCATCCACCCCTTGTTGTTGCTGATCCAGGCTTCATGGATGTGGCTCATCAGCCAGTCGGTGAGCTTCTGCGCAGCCGGGAAGGGCAGGCAGAGCTTGAAGATCGCCACGATAAAAAGCGGCGTGCAGCACACGATGGTGTTGAGGGCCAACAATAGCGAGGCGATGACGCCGCGCACGGGTGCGGGGAGAAAATCCATGGTGGGTCAGACTCCAGATAAGACCGATGCCGCCGGTGTTTGCCCGGCGGCTTTATTGTGTGGAACGAATATGTCAGCGCCCCGGCTACCGGGGTTCTGCGCTGCCATTGACCGCCTGGATCGCTGTCAGTGCAATGGTGTAGACGATGTCATCCACCTGAGCACCCCGTGGCAGGTCGTTCACCGGTTTGCGCAGGCCTTGCAGCATCGGGCCGAGGCTCACGCAGTCTGCACTGCGCTGCACGGCTTTGTAGGTCGTGTTGCCGGTGTTGAGGTCAGGGAACACAAACACATTGGCCCGGCCAGCCACCACGCTGTCCGGCGCCAGTTGCCGGGCAACGGTTTCATTGGCGGCAGCGTCATATTGCAATGGTCCGTCGATCAACAGGTCGCGCTGAGTTTCCCTGGCCAGTTGCGTAGCCTCACGGACCTTCTCGACTTCTTCGCCGCTGGCCGAGTTGCCGCTGGAATAACTGATCATCGCGACACGCGGAGAGATACCGAACGCCACGGCGGAGTCGGCGCTCTGCACCGCAATTTCCGCCAGCTCGCTGGCCGTTGGGTGCGGATTCATGATGCAGTCGCCGTACACCAGCACCTGATCGGGGAACAGCATGAAGAACACCGAAGACACCAGCGTGCACCCCGGCGCGGTCTTGATCAGTTGCAGGGCGGGGCGAATGGTATTGGCGGTGGAGTGAATCAGCCCGGACACCAGACCGTCCACTTCATCCAGCGCCAGCATCATGGTGCCGATCACCACCGGATCTTCCAGTTGCTGCTCGGCCATTGGCGCGTTGAGGCTCTTGCTCTTGCGCAGTTCAACCATGGGCGCGATATAGCGTTCGCGGATCACGTCCGGGTCAAGGATTTCCAGCCCGGGCGGTAATTCGATACCTTGAGCGCGGGCCACGGCTTGCACCTCTTCCGGCTTGGCCAGCAGAACGCAGCGTGCGATGCCACGCGCCTGGCATATGGCGGCTGCCTGCACGGTCAGCGGCTCGGCGCCCTCGGGTAGCACGATGCGCTTGTTCGCCGCTTGCGCGCGCTGAATCAGCTGATAGCGAAACACGGCTGGCGACAGGCGCAGCTCACGCGGCGTACCGCAACGCTGGTGCAGCCAGTTGGCGTCCAGATGGCTGGCGACGAAATCGGTGATGATTTCCGCCCGTTCGCGGTCATCAATCGGGATTTCCTTGTTCAACTGGTTCAGCAGCATGGCCGTGTCGTACGAGCCGGTACTCACCGACAATACGGGCAGTCCAGCCTGCAGGGCGCCGCGGCACAGGTCCATGATGCGCGGGTCGGGCAGCGTGTCACTGGTCAGCAGCAGGCCGGCCAGCGGCACACCGTTCAAGGTGGCCAGACTCACCGCCAGGATGATGTCGTCGCGGTCGCCCGGTGTGACGACCAGCACCCCTGGTTTGAGCAATTGCAGGGTGTTGAGCACGGTGCGTGCACAAATGATTATTTTCGACATGCGCCGCTGTTCGTAGTCTCCGGCGTTGATCACCTGAGCACCGAGCAGTTCGGCGACATCACGAGTGCGCGGCGCGTTGAGGTCGGCCTGAAACGGAATGCAGCCCAGCAAGCGGAAATCTCCGCTGCGCAACAACGGGGAGTGCTCTTTGATACGTGCAGCAAAAGCCTCCATGCTTTCGTCGGTGCGCACTTTGTTGAGGATCACACCCAGCACTTTCGGGTCTTTGGGCCCGCCAAACATCTGGGCCTGCAACTCTACGCGTCCCGACAGTTCCGTCAGCACTTCGTTTTCCGGTGCCGAGACCAGAATCACATCGGCGTCCAGGCTCTTCGCCAAATGCAGGTTGACCCGAGCGGCGTAACTGGCACTGCGCGTCGGCACCATGCCCTCGACAATCAGTACGTCCTTGCCGACGGCTGCCTGTTGATAAAGGTTGATGATTTCTTCGAGCAACTCATCGAGCTGACCGTCGCCGAGCATGCGTTCTACATGCGCCAGTCCCAGTGGCTTTGGCGGCTGCAGGCCATGGGTGCGGGCCACCAGTTCAGTGGACCGCTCGGGGCCGGTGTCGCCCGGATGCGGCTGGGCGATGGGTTTGAAAAAGCCGACTTTGAGCCCTGCGCGTTCAAGGGTTCGGACCAGCCCAAGGCTGATGGATGTCAAGCCCACACCAAAGTCTGTGGGCGCGATAAAAAAAGTCTGCATGCGGGCTTCTCGAATAAAGCAGTGCAAGGGCCGGGGCGTGTTTCGCCAATGAGTCGACCGGAGATAACAGGACGCTGTTCAATCGCAGCGTCTCAACGGGGCACAAGGTTATCGTTATCTGCATCGCGCGCACACCAGCCACGGTGAAGCTTTTAGCCGATTGTGATCGGGGCCGTCCGTCTGAGTTGCGTTCGCTTTCGCGCGAGGGCTTGGTTAAACTTGCTCGTTCTAAATTCTCAAGCAAAAGGTCTCGCCCCATGCCGATCGCCGCCAACAAGGCTGTCTCCATCGACTATACCCTGACCAATGACGCTGGTGAGGTCATCGACAGTTCTGCCGGCGGCGCGCCGCTGGTGTACCTGCAAGGTGCAGGTAACATTATCCCGGGTCTGGAAAAGGCGCTGGAAGGCAAGGAAGCAGGTGAAGAACTGAAGGTTGCCATTGAACCCGAAGATGCCTATGGCGAATACTCCGCTGAACTGGTCAGCACCCTGAGCCGCAGCATGTTTGAAGGCGTTGACGAGCTGGAAGTCGGCATGCAGTTTCATGCATCCGCACCGGATGGCCAGATGCAGATTGTGACCATCCGCGACCTGGACGGCGACGACGTAACTGTCGACGGCAACCACCCGCTTTCCGGTCAGCGCCTGCATTTCCAGGTCAAGATCGTGGACATTCGTGATGCCAGCGAAGAAGAAGTCGCGCACGGTCACGTGCACGGCGAAGGCGGTCATCACCACTGATTTCTGCTGCTAGGCTCAGATAGCTGGCCAGGCGTCCTCCCGGGTGTGACGAAAGCGCTTTTTGCTTTCGTACCGGAAAGGGCGCTTTTTTCGGCCGATGGTGTTTTTTATAGGGTGAGCAGGGGAGTTCGTCATGAGTATATTTCACGACCTGAAATTAAAAGCTCTGGATGGCCAGGAATTGCCTCTCGCGCCGCTCAAAGGCAAAGCGGTTCTGGTGGTCAACGTGGCGTCCAAATGTGGTTTGACACCGCAATACGCTGCGCTGGAAAACCTCTATCAAACTTACAAGGACAAGGGCTTCAGCGTGTTGGGCCTGCCTTGTAATCAGTTCGCTGGCCAGGAACCTGGTACTCAGGACGAGATTCAGGAATTCTGCTCGCTGAACTACGGCGTGACGTTCCCTTTGGGCGACAAGCTCGAAGTGAATGGCCCGCATCGTCATTCGCTTTACCGGCTGCTGGCAGGCGAGGGCGCTGAGTTCCCGGGCGACATCACCTGGAATTTCGAAAAATTCCTCGTTGGGCAGGATGGTCGCGTATTGGCCAGATTCTCCCCGCGTACTGCGCCGGATGACCCCGCTGTCATCGCTGCAATCGAAAAAGCGCTGCACTGAGCCTTTCAGTGTCGCGCTTCCTTTAACATCCTCCCCCGCCGATAATAGCTCCCGGTTTCAGACCCTGAGCAGCGACTTCTGAGCCTTGATCACGGCAATCAATAGTGCTGTCCCGCGCCCGACCCCTCGCTCTATCCTCCGTCATCTGAAAATTCCAGCTCATTTCGAGGAAGCGCGCATGCCGGTAAAAGCCCTGTTCAAGCCTTTCACCCTGGGCACGCTGCACCTACCGTCGCGGGTGGTAATGGCGCCAATGACGCGCTCTTTTTCGCCCGGTGGTGTGCCCAATTCAAAGGTGATCGAGTACTACCGACGACGTGCGGCAGCGGGCGTTGGCTTGATTGTCACCGAAGGCACTACCGTCGATCACAAGGCCTCGAACGGCTACCCCAACGTTCCGCAGTTTTTTGGTGAAGCGCCACTGGCAGGCTGGAGAAAGGTCGTGGAAGCGGTTCACGCCGAAGGCGGCAAGATCGTTCCACAGCTCTGGCACGTCGGTGCTGTCCGCCGCCTGGGCACTGAGCCGGACGGCACGGTGCCGGCTTATGGTCCCACCGAAAAGCTCAAGGATGGCAAGGTCGTCGTCCATGGCATGAGCAAGCAGGACATTGATGAAGTCATCGGGGCTTTTGCCCAGGCGGCCAAAGACGCCCAGTCCATCGGGATGGACGGTGTGGAGATTCATGGCGCACACGGCTATCTCGTCGATCAGTTCTTCTGGGATGGCACTAACCAGCGCACCGATGAGTACGGCGGCAGCCTTGCCAACCGCTCGCGTTTCGCCATTGAGTTGATTCAGGCGGTTCGAGCCGCAGTCGGGCCTGATTACCCGATCATCTTCAGGTTTTCACAATGGAAGCAGCAGGATTACACGGCGCGTCTGGTGCAGACGCCTGAACAACTTGGGGCGTTTCTCGCGCCGCTTTCGGACGCTGGCGTCGATATTTTCCACTGCTCGACGCGGCGTTTCTGGGAGCCCGAGTTCGAAGGCTCTGATTTGAACCTGGCTGGCTGGACTCGAAAACTTACTGGCAAGCCGACGATCACTGTTGGCAGCGTCGGGCTGGACGGCGAGTTTCTGCAGTTCATGGTCAATACCGACAAGGTCGCGCAGCCGGCGAGTCTGGAGAATCTTCTGCAGCGTTTGGCCAACGACGAGTTTGATCTGGTCGGCGTTGGGCGCGCCCTGTTGGTGGACCCGGACTGGGCGGTGAAGGTGCGCGAAGGGCGTGAACACGACATTCTGCCCTTCAGTCGTGAAGCGCTGACCACACTTGATTGAGTGACGTGCCGGGCCTCACGACGGTCTTGATGCCCGGCGTGGGGTGGCATCCGCTTCAGGCATTGCGTGGACCTTAATCACCGATCGCAACTGTTTTTCGAACAGCTCGATAATCCCTGCCCAGCCGTGGCGGCCAGCGTGCTGGCGGGCGTTGAGGCGCACACGGCGCAGAGTTTCCTCATCTTCCAGCATCCAGCGCGCTGCATCGATGAAGCCCTCTTCGTCGCCTGGCATCGCCACTGCGCCGTTGTGTCCGTGACGGATATGTTGCGCGGCGGCCGCCTCGTCGTACGCGACCACCCCCAACCCCGACGCCAGAGCTTCCATCACCACGTTACCGAAGGTGTCGGTCAGGCTCGGGAATACAAACAGATCGCCGGAGGCGTAGTGAGCGGCCAGCGCTTCGCCCCGTTGCGTGCCACAGAACACGGCATCGGGCAGTTGCTGTTCCAGCGCTGCACGTTCTGGCCCGTCACCGATAATGATCATTCTGAGCGTCTTGTCGGGGTGAGCCTTTTGCAGCGCATCGAATGTCGGCCTGAGAAGCCGGAGGTTTTTCTCGGGCGCCAGACGGCCAACATGCACGATTGCCACATCGGCGGCTTCAAGCCCCCAGCTTTCACGCAGAAAACCCGAACGCTTAGACGGATGAAACAGCTGACTGTCGACGCCCCGTGATAGCAGTTGCAAACGCTCGAAACCTCGACGTTCAAGCTCGGCTTTTTGACTGGGACTGGGCACTAGCGTCGCGTCGGAGCGGTTGTGAAACCAGCGCAGGTAGTGAGTCAGTACACGTGTGAGAAACCCCAGCCCGTACTCTTGGGCGTATTGCTGGAAATTGGTGCTGAACCCACTGACCGTCGCGATCCCCAGACGCCGCGCTGCGCGTAACGCAGACAACCCGAGCGGCCCTTCAGTGGCGATGTACAGCACATCCGGGCGAGTACGTTTCCAGCGGCGCAGAAACTTGTGCATTGAGGACTGCCCCCATTGCAGCCCCGGATAACCCGGAATCGGCCACCCCCGACAGAGCATGACGTCGTCCCGAGCCGCGCCCGTTTTGTCGCCAGCCTGTCTGGGTCGTACCACCTCAACCCGATGCCCACGCAGACGTAATCCATCGCACAAGCGACTCAGCGTGTTGGCCACCCCATTGATCTCGGGTGCAAAAGTTTCGGTAATCAAGGTGATCTGCAGGGATTCGCTCATGACGGCCAGTTTCGGAGTCGAGCGTTGCGGTTTTGTGGCGCCGATGTGATGGATTTGTGACGGCCTGTGACTGTTTTCGTATGCAGCACTTTTGCACCCACTCACTGACGAGAGTCCGCCGCAAACGGTAAAACTCGCGAATTTCCAATTTTTTCCAGCGCTGCAGGCTTAGGTGAATAAATCATTTCGACGGGATTGAGACTTCTCAGCTCCATGGATGCGCGTGGGCTAATGAGGCGGGTGAGGGCGGCGGGTTCGGATGCGACTGTTTTTTTAACGGGCTGTGTGGCGTCCACGGCTTCACCCAGCGCTTGCATGAACTTTGTCGAACGAGAATCCACCTTGCGTTCCAGGTAGGCGGGTGGGTTCTGGATGGGTTGAGTATTGTTTTTCACTTCCATGGCAATCAAGACTCCTGAGGATAAACGCTGGCCTGCAAACAACGTTCACAGGCATTTGCTCTCTCGGATGAGGCTCGTTGATGGTTGCTTAGGTAGGGCGTGGGATGTCGTGAAGACTATTGTAGGACGGGTCCTGATTTTCGGAGCTGAGTTGACTAGTCCAGCAACCGGCCCGAGGTTTTTCACGGGCGCCAGGCAGTAGCGCCGACTTAGATTAAAACGTAAATAATTATCAAGCAAACATTATAAAAACAAACAGTTAGAAAGTTTCGCTAAAAATGGAATCGTAGTCTAGCGCTTATCATTGCTTACCTTGGGAGTGTGTAAACAATGAACCCTTACAGAATCAAACTCGTGCGATTCGACAGTGGAGCGTTCCCAGTGCTTTGCCTTCAGCAAGACGGCATGCCCGTGCACAGCGGTAACCTTTGGGGACTGACAGGGCTACGAACGGCTAAGTTGTCGACGAGCACACTCCAATAGACGCTTCGGTCGTGGATGGTGCTGTTTGTTGTCTTTGATGAACTAAAGATAGATTGTCCGCTCGTTTACGTGACGATTATTTTTAATAATAGGTGACATAGAAACTATCGTTGGGGCGTGTTAATTACCAGTTGCAGTGGGCGACAGACAACGATTTGCAAATGTAAGTTTTTAAGGCCATGGTCTACCAGTGGCTTTAGTTCGCAAAAATTGATCCCGGAACAATTGCTATGCATCTTTTATACATTGCCTGCTACCTTGACTGGAATGCGACCGACCACTTACTAAAACAGGGGGCGGAAACCCACATTTTTCTGTGGTGGAAAAACTCGGTGAACTGGTGTCTATAGCGCATTACAGGCGCACATCTCCCGTAGCCAACAGCCGTTTTCGGATCATCCAAAGGTTCGACGGGGCAAATAGAGTGGGCTATCGCGTGATGTATTTACTTAATCCGCGAAGCCTGACTTTCGTATAACCAAACTGGCGCTTGATCACACGAAACGGATGTTCAAGCTTATGCCCGCACTTGAGCTTTCGCGCAATTGATCTTGCGACGCATGCGTGCGATCAAACTGTTCTCGCCGTACTTTTTGTAACTGCCTGGGCGTGCCGCGATCGACCAGATCATCTGGCGATCCTGATTCTCCGCACGCTCGTCATGCCGGTTCAACCCACATCACCAATGACATAGGTTTTCTTGCCGCGCAGCAACTGATCGACTTGAGTCACGTACGCCACATTCGCCGCTGTGCCGACTAGGCTATAGACTAACCCCGACTCGGCATTAACGCCGATATGCACGTTCATGCCGAAGAAATAGTACTTTCCTTTCATCGTCTGGTGCATTTCGGGATCGCGTTTGCTGTCCTTATTCTTGGTCGAACTGGGCGCATGAATGATCGTCGCATCGCCCACCGTACCTTGACGCGGAATCGAACCACGATCACCCAGATAGCCGTTGATGACGTCCATAATCCCGCCTGCCAACTCATGTTTTTAGAGTAAGCGCCGGAAGTTGAGAATGGTGGCTTCATCGGGAATCCGGTCCAGAATCAAACCTGGGAACTGGCGCAGGATCGTTGTCTCGTACAGCGCTTCTAACACCGCCGGATGGCTGTAGCCGAACCAGTTTTAAATCAGGTGCATGCACAACACCGCCATTAACGGACAGGCTGCACGGCCACCATCGCCTTTGGGTAATGAGACTCGATCATATTGATTAATCCATTCCAGGGTACGATCTGAGTCATCTCAATCAGGAAACGCTATTTACGGGTTTGCTTGCGTTTGCCAGCGTACTCAGCGTCGGCGAAGGTCATTTGCTTCATCAAGCGTTTCGGCGGTTGATATCGGATATTCTGCCAAATTTGGAAGTCTTCTTCAGGATTTCAGTAGTAATTCTATTGTCATTTGACGCCATCAATTTAAGATTATTTTGAAACTCTTCAATTGTCAAAAATCAACTTTTGGCTTTTTTTCACTGTCTGATGCCCGCGTGGCACCTTAGGGTTACTTAGAGGTGGTGGCTTGTCAGGACTCGCTGCCAACCGGTGCCGGTACTTCTGAAAGGAACCGGGCTCACAAAAACCACCATTTTTTTTGCGGAAAGTCCCCGTGCTTTTTTCGGAAGATCCCTACATCTATTGATCTGGAAAATACTAATACTCGGCGCATGAAAGGTCTTCGGTCTGCAAACCAGTAGATTTGCGCGCTGTGCAGCCTTGCTTGAGTTCAGCCCCTGTTAAGAAAAGGATTTTGCTGTGAACAATGAAACCCAAGGACCAGGTGCTCAACCCCTATCCGATACTGGACTTGCCTGCCTGGTAATGCCGGGCCGTCGTCACCATCTGGCAGTCTCCGCGGAACAGCTCGTTCACCAGGTTCTGGAAGGTGATCGCGTGTTCACTACTCCGCAATTGTTGCTCGCGTCAAAGCAAATCGGCTTGAAAGCGAAGGTTGTAAGTAGCCACGTCGATCGACTGTCCCAGCTTCCGCTGCCGGTCATAGCGGTCGATGCTGAGGGACGCTTTTTCATCATCGCGCGCCTGTCCGAAGACGAACTGCTGATCCATGATCCCGTGCTCAGCTCCCCGAGAGCTTTCCCCTCGACTTGCAGGCACGCTGGAGCGGCAGAATTGATTCTGCTGCGCTCCGACGCCGCGTTGACCGTTGAACTGTCGAAGTTCGACTTCACCTTGTTTATTCCGGCGATCGTAAAATACCGCAAACTTCTCGGTGAAGTATTGTTGGTCTCTTTTGGGCTACAAATCTTTGCGCTGTTGACCCCGCTATTTTTTCAGGGGGTGATGAACAAGGTTCTGGTCCACCGCGGGCTTAGCAGCTTGGACGTGATCCCTTTCGGCCTGCTCTGCATCCTGTTGTTCGAAAGCGCTCTCAGTTGTTTGCGCACATCTCTATTCTCCCACACCGCTAGCCGTCTAGATGTCGAACTCGGCTCAAGGCTGTTTCAACACCTGGTGACCCTACCCTTGGTTTGTTTCCAGCCAAGCAGGGTCGGTGAGTCGGTAGCGCGGGTGCGCGAACTGGAACAGATCCGTACCTACCTCACCGGCAACAGCATCACCTTGATCTTCGACGTGTTTTTCTCGGTGGCAATTATCGCCGTGATGTTCGTCTACGGCGGGCGGCTGACGCTGGTAGTGCGGTTGGCGCTGCCGCTGTATTTCTTTCTTTCGTTGCTAATGGTGACCCCCCCCTTGCGGGTGCGTTTGAACGAAAGCTTTAGTCGGGGCGGGGAGAATCAGTCGTTTCTAGTCGAAACTATCAATGGGATCGACACCCTGAAATCCATAGCAGAAGAGCCACAAATCATCCGCAAGTGGGACAACCAGCTCGCCGGTTATGTGGCTGCCGGTTTTCGGATGCAAAACCTATCGGCATTTGCCAACCAAGCCATGGGTTTGGTTGGCAAATTGGTGACGTCGCCGCGTTATGGCTGGGCGCGCGGTTTGTGATGGACGGGCAACTGTCGGTCGGCCTATTGATCGCCTTCAACATACTCGCCCGATCATGCGTCTGGCCGAGGTGTGGAGCTATTTCCAACAAACCGGCCGTGGCCGATAAACGCTCATGAATGGTTAAAGAAACGAATAAATAAAATGCATCAGACGTGGCAAAAAATGCGAACTACATTCGATGTGTACATAAGAAAGGCACATGCAAAAAGTTGATTTATTAATGATCGGCAGTGGTCCAGCGAACCTATCTATCGCTGTTGCTCTGGAAGAATATGCTTCCACAAACGAAATCGGAAGTTCTGTCATTCTTGAGCAAGAACTCTGCGTATCTTGGCAAAAAGGAATGTTATTTCCAGAAGCCCAATCGCAAGTTTCGTTCCTTAAAGATTTGGTAACGCCACGAGACCCGACGAGCCGTTTTAGTTTTCTCAACTTTCTTCACAAAACCGGGAAACTTGAGAGGTTCATCAATCTTCAAACGTTCAATCCGTATCGACGTGAACTGTCGGACTACTTGCAGTGGGTCGCGGGTAGCTTGACAAAAACCAAAATCTTATACGGGAGCAAAGTTTCTCGGATTAAACCTGAACTAACTGAGGCCGGAGAAATTAGCGCCTGGCTTGTACGCACTGAGAGCGGAGAAAGGTACAAGGTTAAAAAATTGGTGTTTGGTGCTGGCCGCGATATAAACGTTCCAGAAGCCTTTAAAAAATAAGTCGGGACCGAGTCACGCATAGCTCAAACTATCTGACGTCTCTTCAGGGCATCGATAAGACAACAGTGAACAACATCGCTGTTATTGGTGGCGGGCAAAGTAGTGTGGAAATTTACCAGAGCTGCCTTGAGCAATTCCCACAAGCCAACGTAAAAATGATTATGCGCTCAATTGGGCTTGTAAACTATGAAGGCAGCAAATTTACAAATACGCTGTTCAGCAATGACCAAGTCAATACTTTTTTCAATATCGACGCCAGGTCGCGCGCTCAAGTGCTTGCGGAAATGCACACTACCAACTACTCAGGTGTCGCTCCAGTCAGCTTGGATACCTTATACCGTTTTCATTACTTGCAGGAGTTAAACGGCAGCACCCGTGCCGCGATTTATACGCAATGCAACATTCAAAGCGCCTATGATGATGGGCTTAGAATCATTTTAACTTGGTTTAATAAGGTACAGAGTAAGACAGAAACAGAGCAGTTTGATTTGGTGTTTTTAGGCACAGGTTATAAAAACACTATTCCGGATATTTTTAACGAATCAATGCTGATGATGGATCGCACATCCTTCAATGTAAGCAGGCACTACCGCGCTGAACTCCCGTATGTCGGTGGGGCCTCTCTGCACCTTCAAGGTGTTAACGAATCTACCCATGGCATTGCCGATTCCTTGCTTAGCGTATTGGCGCAACGTTCACAGGAAATAGTTAATGACCTATATACCTGACTAATAAGGAGTGTGATTGAATGCATTCATTAAAAACATTACACCGTAAAATGTTTAAATTTGAGAACAACTTGTTTTCACACAGGCTACTACCTTGGCCTGAGCTAAATGCGCCCTTCGAGGGTTCGTGGTGCGTAATTGATGCACATACATCATCGTCTCCTCATTGCCATCATGAGTATGAAATTTTTATCGCCTTGAAAGGTAATGCCTTCATTATTTCGGAAGGTAAAAAAACTTTGTTTAAAGCTGGTGACGTTGTGCATTTTCCGCCTAATTTACAGCATAGTGTTATCAATGAAAGTGACGAAACATTTGAGATGTTCAGCATCTGGTGGGATGAAGAAATGGCCCGAAAATTTTCTCAACGTCATATGTTTAGCCTCTCCAATCGCGGAGGTGACAACAATGAGTAATGTACTTATTATTGCCCCGCCACCGACACCCAATGGCGACTTGCATGTTGGACACATGGCCGGTCCTTACCTTGCTGCCGATATCTATGCACGAGCACTTAGATCGCAGGGCAAGCATGTCAATTACGCAACTGGCACTGACGACAGCCAGACATATGTTGTCACCAGCGCGTTACATTTAGGCATCACGCCAGAAAGCCTTTGCGAAAGCGCAGCCACAGAAATTGAACGCAGCCTGTCGGCTTGGGGTATTAGCTTGGACGGATATGCTCCATTCGATGATGAATATAAAAAGATGGTTATGGATTTTCTACTTCCCTTACACAATGCAGGAAAGTTTAAACTGAAGTCCGTAAAGTTACCCTTCTCTGTCAACCGTAAAAAATTCATGGTCGAGTCATTCGTTTCTGGTGAATGCCCAATATGTTTAAGTCAGACCCGCGGCGGGCTTTGCGAAAGTTGTGGCCATCCCAACAACTTTGACAACTTACTAAATCCACGGGCCACGCTACCACCCTACGAAGAACTTATCTATAAAGACGCCGAGATTCTTGTCTTGGTCCTCGAGGATTATCGGGAACAACTTGAGGCTTTTTATACAGGTAAAAAAGGTAAATGGAGACCTCATATCCTGCAACTCATGAATGAGTTGTTCAGTAAGGCCCTGATTGAATTCCCTATTACCTATCCCATCACATGGGGTCTGCCATCACCATTCCCTGGTACAGAAGGGCAGGTTATTAATGCTTGGGCTGAAGGAATGGCTGCATCCATGTATTGTAATGCGATAGGAGAAACTCTCCGCGCCGAAACAGATGCATCTTGGCGCGTAGAGAGTGGTAATACTATTGGGTATTTTCTAGGCTTTGATAACTCTTACTTCTGGGGTGTCACTCACTTAGCTCTGTTGATGGCGCATGAGGGCAAATACATTTTGCCAGACTTCATCGTGCCAAATGAGTTTTACGAATTGGAAAATTCTAAATTCTCAACCAGTCGAAATCATTTGATCTGGGCGCGCGATTTGCTAAAAACCGTGGCTCGCGACTACGCTAGATTTTACCTTTGTTTGACATGTCCGGAGCACAACAGAAGTAACTTTAGCCTCGCCGCGCTCAACACCGTTATCGAGAGGCAGTTGATCGCGCCTTGGAACAACTTAGTAAATGCCTACAACAATCACCAATGGTGCATGGTGGAAAACGCTGAACTGAAGCGCGACACCTTAGCTATTCAAGTGATGAAAGATCGCTTACAGCAAGCATGTGATATTCAAACATTCAGCATGCGCCGTTTAGCTGACTGGGTGTTAGCTCACATTGACAGAATTTACAGCCTGCTCTTAGAGAAACACTGCACCACCGAATCACTCAACGCACAGGTCTTAGTGCTCGTCGAAGGAATGGCGTTGATCATGATTGATTTCAATGACTCATTCAAAGCAAAAAACTACAATAAACTCAATTTGAATACCAAACGCACGCTCACACTACCGAAACTCTCGGTATTAACCAATGGCACTCAAATTAGTGAACTTCATGCGTCCTGAAATTGCGATCGTAGGCGCGGGGATCTTGGGTGTTATGACAGCACTGGCTTGTGCCCGAAAGGGCGCGGCCGTTGCGATCTATGATACTGAAGACATTCCGAACAAACGTAATCTATCCTTTGCCGATGCTCGCATGTGGCGGCACGTGCACCAGAATAATCCAGCACTAGAAGCATTAGCCGCGTCGTCGTTAGAGGCTTGGCTGAGACTCCAAAGTTTGTCTAAATTCGAAGCAGTCAGAAAAACCCAAATAGTTCGTCTGCTGACATCGGCGCAGTGTGAAGTTTTAGGTGATGCCTATGACAACAGCGGCAACACCTTCGAAATCTTGAGCGCGGACCAATTGTCGATCAAGAAGGCTTACGATATTGATATCACTAGCGAACAACGTTTGTTTGTTGCGAATGATGCCTTATTGATTAACGGGAAATTGATTTACTCTTATCTCGTGGATACGCTTAAATCCATGAGTAAAGTCAGTTTTTTTCCTAACACAAAAATTAACGTCGATGCTGATATCTCTGAATGCTCTATTCAGACTGCGCATGGAAAACGCAACTACTCTGGGATTATTCTTTTAACCGGTCGACCAGGGAAATACGCGTTCTCACAAAGAGAACCATGCACACTGAAAAAACATTATCAACTGCATATTGACTTCAACCTTAGCGAGGCCACGACTAATGACGGTCTCCTACCGTTGCTTAATTTTGGTGATCCGCAAACGACGTGGGCTGTGCCCTCAGTCGATAGAAAAATTCTGAGTGTGAGCGCTAGTAATCTTTTTCTAACAAAGAAAATAAGCGTAGATCAAATTAATGAGATGACTGACTATCTTATTCGCAAAATAAAAGCCGAATACACAACGTTCGACGTGCGCGTCTCTGAGTATTTTGAACTACCGGTATCTGCCCGACATACGAATACCTATTGGGAAATACGACCAGATCACAACGTAATTTCTATCAACGCTTGCGACGCATCGTTATTTAAGGCCGCGCCAGCAATATCAGAAATCATAAGTGACATGATTATAAAGGCTAGATGAAATGAGTAGTGAGATCCTTGTAAATCAACAGACACTCCCCGCGCGAGATAATAATGAGCGTTATCTACTTCTCGCTTCATTGATCTCTACTCTGGGTAGCGGTGTTCTTATTATTGCCAATGCGCTTATTATTTCGCAAATCATGGGAACCGCCAAAGCTGTAGGTTTTCTATTTATACTAGTGGCTCTCCCACAAGCATTTTTCTCGCTTTTATTCGGAAAAATTTCAGACACCTACGATCGCAAAAAAATTTGTATCGTTACAAATATTTTAAATGCGGTTATTGTGATTAGCATTTTGGTGGGCATCGCCTTTTTTGATGACCCGTCAATGACCGTATATGTCGGTAGCTTTATGCTGTCCTTAACAACCGCAATGTTTTTCCCGGCAAACAACGCTATTATCAAAGACGCCATCACTAAAACCCGAATGGCCATTTTTAACTCGAAATTAGAAATGTCAACACAGATCGGTACTTTGACATCGGTTGCTATTGGTGGATTTCTGATTCAGTACTCAGGCGTGAATTTTGTATTTGTGTTGAATGCAATAACCTTCTTATGTAGCGCTTTTTTATTCAAACTAATCAACATCAACCGCCAATCAACAACGCTGACGGACACTAGCTCAAATGCTGACGCCGATCTGGAGAAAGGAGATGTCCAGATTAGGAAGCCTTGGTTAATCCTGCTATATGGTATCGGCAACATTATTATAACCGTCAGCAATATGCTCTTGGTTATACTCGTCACCAAACATTACAGCGCGGGAGCCAGCGTACTTGGTATTGTCGATGCTTTGGCCGGTGTTGGTGTATTCGTTGCTGCTGCACTGACGCCCGTTTTACAAAAACGCTATTCACTGTTATCAATAGTAATTATAGGCTATATCGGAAACGCCTTATTTATTGCCTTGCAACCGCAATTTAATATTATGTGGCTTATCGTGTTTTTCCCTTTAGGCGCACTGTCCTTTGGCATCGCCAGAATTTCCTGTCGAACACTAATGTTTAACTCAATTTCCTCACAATACACTGGCCGCTTTTTTGGAATGAGCAACGCGCTTGGCCTGGCATCATCGGTTGTGTTGATTTACGTCATCGGCAGCTTGGTAGACACATTCGATGTGATAGCAGGATACGTGGCATTAGCAGCCACCGTTGTTGCCCTGACATCACTTGCTTCATTATTCGTTATCAAAGGGCCAACGAAATGAAATTGTTAGCCATCGAAGTAGGGCAATTTGGTGATTATTACAACTCGCGATATCAACAGATTGAAAACTATGGTGTAGATTTATATGTTTTTTCCGGTGTCGCTGACTTCGACCATTGGAAAGAGGGAAAATTTTTTGTTGCCAACACCATGGACACCACCGATTTAACCAAACGAGCCATAGAGATTAATCAGGAACAAAAATTCGATGGTGTTTTCACGCTTGCCGAGAACAGCGTTATCGCTACTGCCATTATAGCGACCGCGCTAGGGCTGCCATCAATCACGGTGAATGCAGCGGCGAACAGCCGAAATAAAATATTCATGCGAAACGCGCACAGGACCCACAATGCCCCACATCCAGCATTTGCGCTTACGAACACGATTGATGAAGCACGCAAAGCCGCCGACTCAATAGGCTTTCCCGTCATTCTCAAACCCACACTTGGTTCCGGTAGTCAGTTTGTGTATAAAATCAATAATCATGAAGAACTCAACGACGCATTCCCAACGGCGTTCAAAGGTATCAACGCGATGAGTCAGTTTTTGAAGGAAGGCATCACGAGTCTTTTAGGCCCTAACAGTTTGCTTGTAGAGTCGTACCTTGATGGTCGGGAATTTCTGATTGAAGCTTTTACTTGGGACGGTGAAACTGTGCTTGGCTCTATCGTTGATAGAGTTACATTGGAAGGTAATTCCTTTGATGACGATGTGCATCACGCGCCCACCGACCTGTGCCCGCTTGATATTGAAAGGGTGAGAGCCGCGGTGCATGCTGGCGCAGTCGCTCAAGGCTTGACGCGGAGTGCTATGCACGCAGAAATTCGCTTTCATCAGAATAAGCCTTATATAATCGAAATCGCCGCTCGCTTGGGTGGCGGCGGCCTTGATTTTATGTCTCGATTATCATCTGGTTATTGCCCAGTCAAATCGGCAATAGATATTGCAATGGGAGTCAAACCTAACCATGGTTTTTATAGTCCCACAGGTTTGGATACATTCGCTTTATGTTTGATTTCCGGTCCAGGCACAATCACCGATATTTTGGTGCCTGCGACCATTACAAATGACCCAGCTGTATTTATGTTGAAAATCACGGCTCAGCCTGGCACTTTAATTAAAAGGCCTCCTTTTGGAAATGACATCGTCGGTTTCCTTGGAGTATCGGGAAGCGTACGTAAAGAGACCGAATTTAAAGCGTTAAGCTACAGTAATAAAATAAAAATATCGATTAAATGAAAAAAATCGGATTGGCTATTGCACTCGATGACAGTGCAACCTACCACACTCAGACTTTTATCGAGGCTATCGCGTATAGCCTCGATAATTTTCCTGCCCTCAATTCATATATGTATAGAACTGTGAGCGACCAAAAATCCCGATCGGGGGGCGCCAACTCAGCGAAGGGATTGATCGATTGGGGCGCGGACATCGTCATAGGGCACTTTTCCAGTATAGCTGCGATTTCTGCTATGCCGTATTATGCCGCAGCCCATATGCCGGTGATCCTGCCTGCAGCCACTTCTTGCCAACTTGACCTGTTGCCTGCTAATCAACAATACCTTACCTATAAGTATCAAAACAACAACAAAGCGCTTGTGCAATACTGTGTGTTTGATTGTATTGCTAAACGAGGGAGCGGAAACATAATTGTCATTGCCCAAAATAATGAATACGGCAAAACGCTGTCAAGACTAATACCTTTGTTTAGGGGGGTAATTCTAACAGACACAGTTCCAGCACATTTTGGCAGAAGTGATACATATGTTATATTTGGCTATGATGATTTTGCTAGGAATATTATTAAAAGACTTTCTAGTGTGCCCGTTTATCGTATAGTTCTCATCGACGACTCCGATTGTTCTGATGTTCATAAAGCACTTATTGTTAAGCCGCATCGACTGTCCCGAGTTAAAGCCGTGTTTAACATTCCTAAGCATGGAAGGCCTTCACCCTACTGGAATGAAACATTATTGGCACTCGCACTGGCGGATTCTATGCTGAGGACGTCCAATGAGAAAATCGCTCATCTTGGAACATTTGAGACGTACCTTGCACCGCAGAGTTTCGATAGTAATAATCGCTACGATGGAAACACACTGGTGACAGAGGATATATATTACTGAGTACCATGGCGCATGGCTTCAATCGTTTCATGGGCAAACAAGAGGGTCACTCTTGCGCTGTGTTGTATTCGCTCGATGATGCTAGCCTTTGGCCTATGCTTCGGCGGACTCAACGACCAAGTGCACCACCTGATGCAAGGTCTTGCCACGTCAGTGAAATACACACATCTCGGCACTGAGGAACGCGTCGCCATCATGGTGATTCAGCTTCAATAACTCATCTTCGAGCTATCGCCGTTTTGGTCTGGCGTCACCCCAGCAAATCGCCAGCAGACTACACTGTATCTGCCCGATCACCCCGAGCTACATGTGAGTCATGAAGCCATCTACTTGGCTATTTATGACTACCCGCAAGGCGAGTTGAAACGCCAGTTCATCAGCTACTTGCGAAGGTAAAGGCGTCAGTAGACACACGGTCCAGGGTGGGATTTGGGAAGGGCTTGTGTAGGATCGGTCCTGATTTTTTGGTAACAGATTAAAGCGGATGGGTAGTCGATAGGATGCGCGGCTTCATCTTGTCGAGTATCTACTGTGCCTGATTCCAACTATACGTCGCCTAAGGCTGACCTCACCCCTGAAACCAAAGGCGGCTCAGCGTTTTTTACTGTTTCGCCTGCAAAACTGCTGTTTATGTTGATTACCACATCAGGGCTTTACGGAGTGTATTGGTTCTACAAGAACTGGGCGCTGTATAAACATTTTTCCGGGCGTTCTATCTGGCCGGTTCCGCGCGCTGTGTTTTCCTGGTTCTTCTTCCCCTCATTGCTTAGCAAGGTTGATCGTGTGCATCTGGAGAGGGGAAAGGGCGGGATGCCGTGGTGGAAACTCATTGCAGTGCTCTTCATCCTGATCGTCTTTTCTCCTTGGTGGCTGGGTTTTCTGGATGGATTTATCAGAGCACTGACGAGGCAACCAAGCCTGCTGGCGATAGATGCAGGCCCCATTGGGCTGCTCCTTTTCTCACTTGCTCAGATAACGCTTTACAGCCTTTTGCTGATGCGGGTGCAACGCTTCATTAATGTCGTGAACGATGATCCGTCTGGAAGCAGCAATGCAGAACTCTCCGGCGCCAATTGGCTGTGGGTCGTTGTCGGCTTGCTTTTTTGGTACGGGAATTACCTTGCACTTGTCGTGCTTTCCTCCCCATCGCTTTAAGCCAGCCATAAAAAAAGGCCTCATTGCGAGGCCTTTGTTGTGTGTCGATCGCGGTTAGGCAGTCTTTGCCAATTGCGTCTCCGCGCCGCGCTCCCTGACCCAAAACAACGTCGCACCCGCCACTGCGGCCGGCATCATCAGGATGTTGACCACGGGTATCAACAGCACAACATAGACAATCCCGCCAAAACTCAAACTCTGCCAGCGCTTGGCGCGTAGCCACGCCAGCATGTCCTGCCAGCTCATTTTGTGGTTGTCGGCGGGGTAGTCGATGTACTGGATCGCCATCATCCACACGCCGAACAGTAGCCACAGCGGTGCAGCAATGATGTTAACCACCGGTATCCACGAAAGAATGAACAGCCCGAGCGCACGCGGAAGGAAGTACCCCAGCTTGCGCATCTCGCGACTCAGAGTGCGGGGAATCATGGCGGCCAGTTCACCCCAGCTGAACGCGGGGAAGTCATCTGTACCGCGAACCACGACTTCGACCTTTTCAGCCAGAAACCCGTTGAACGGTGCAGCGATGATGTTGGCGATCATGGTGAAGGTGAAGAACACCATCAAAATGACCAGCACCACGAACAGCGGCCAGAGGATGTAGTTGAGAAAACTCAACCAGTTGGGCAGCGTCGGCATGAAGGTGTCGACCCACAGTTCGAATTGGTGGCCGGCCAGGTAAATCAGCCCGGCAAACAGAACCAGGTTAATGGTCAGTGGTAGCAATACAAACAGCCGCAGGCCAGGGCTGAGAACCAGTTTGAGGCCTTCGCGAAGGTATTGCGGGCCAGACAGAGCGGGTGCAGGCATCGGAGCCTCCAGACGTTGAAAACGCGCTGACCTTACCGGCTTTACGAAGCGGTTGAAAGCGGGTTTATGCGGCGCGTGAAGGGGATTTGATCGGGTGGACCCAAGACGGCAGCGCCAGCCCGGATTACGTGCCGCCAGTGACATTCTCGGAAACAAACTCATTGGCGCTAAGTCTAGCGACATAACGTTCACAGGCTGTTGAATGCGTCAGCGCATGGGCATAGAAGTGGGCTATGAGCTGGATTGTGAAACGATATTTCCTTAATCTCTGCCACCTCGATAAGCTTGCGCCCACTTTTGCGGCTCTGCTGGAAATTTCAGGATCAGCGGGTGAGCGGGCCGCTTCAAGGGTATCCCGAGGCTCTCGCTGATTGCTTTTTTATCCCTGCCGGTACGCCGGTGTTCCGACCTGGTGCCTCGCTTCACGATGGCCGGTTGATAGGAGTGTGTCATGTCCGATGTACGTCATTCCCGAGTGATCATTCTCGGTTCCGGTCCTGCCGGTTACAGCGCTGCGGTCTATGCGGCCCGCGCTAACCTCAAGCCTTTGTTGATCACAGGCATGCAGTCCGGCGGTCAGCTGACCACCACGACCGAAGTCGACAACTGGCCGGGCGATCCGCATGGTCTGACCGGCCCTGTGTTGATGGAACGCATGCGTGAACACGCAGAGCGCTTTGAGACCGAGATCGTTTTTGACCACATCAACGCCGTGGATCTGGCGGGCAAACCGTTCAACCTCAAAGGTGATAACGGCACCTACACTTGCGACGCATTGATCATTGCGACCGGGGCCAGCGCTCGTTATCTGGGCCTGCCGTCTGAAGAAACGTTCATGGGTAAAGGCGTTTCGGCCTGCGCGACCTGCGATGGTTTCTTCTACCGCAACCGTGAAGTGGCCGTTGTCGGCGGCGGTAATACGGCGGTTGAAGAGGCACTTTACCTGGCAAACATCGCCAGCAAAGTCACGCTTGTGCACCGTCGCGAGACGTTCCGCGCCGAGAAGATTCTGATCGACAAGCTGCATGCACGTGTCGCTGAAGGCAAGATCGAACTCAAGCTAAACGCAACACTGGACGAGGTGCTCGGCGACAACATGGGCGTCACCGGTGCACGCCTCAAGAACAACGACGGCAGTTTTGCCGAGCTTAAAGTCGACGGCGTGTTCATCGCTATCGGCCACACGCCAAACACTTCGTTGTTCGACGGCCAGCTTGCGCTCAAAGACGGTTACATGGTGGTGCAGGGCGGCCGTGAAGGTAACGCGACAGCGACCAGCGTCGAAGGCGTATTCGCAGCAGGCGACGTGGCTGACCACGTTTACCGCCAGGCGATCACCTCGGCCGGCGCAGGCTGCATGGCGGCGCTCGATGTAGAGCGTTATCTGGACGGACTGGCCAACGCTTCGTTCTGATCAGCATCAAAAAGTCAGTGCTCTAAATAAAAAAACCGGCTCAAAAGGCCGGTTTTTTTGTGGGTCACTTGCGCCTCAATGGCGGCGCACTAAACGTTACGCCCGCCAATCCATGGGCGATCAGCGCCCGGATATTACCGTGATCGCTGCCTTGCGGAGTGGCCTGAACCGAGCGGTAGTGTTCGCCAAAAGCCAGCAAGGCTTCCTCATCGGTAAAGCCTTCGAGCAATGCCAGACCCAGGGTTTTGCCAGAGCCTTCGTTTTGACCGGCAGCATTCTCGACGCCGCCGTTGCTGAACGCTTGCGGCTGGTAGTCGTACTGCTCTGCGACAAAAGCCAGGGTGTCGGCAAACGCGTGTTCGCCACTGCGCAAGTGAGCACGCAGTGTGTTGAGATCAGTCATGCTTTGTTTCCTTGGCGAATGCGGCTTGCTGGTCAGCGCTGGCTTCCTTCTGGTAGGTCGCTTTCCATTCGCTATAAGGCATGCCGTAGACCACCTCGCGGGCATCATCGAGGCTGATGTCGATCTGCTTTTCATCGGCGGCAGCCTTGTACCACTTCGACAGGCAGTTGCGACAGAAGCCGGAAAGGTTCATCAGATCGATGTTCTGGACGTCCTTGCGACTGTCCAGATGGGCGACCAGACGGCGGAAGGAGGCAGCTTCGAGTTCGAGGCGTTCTTGCTCGGTCATGATGGGCTCTGTTCAGTAAGGGAAGGGCGGATGATAAGAGTGCAAGGGCGGGCGGGCAATGATCGGCAGTTGTTGGCTGACCTATGGGAGGGAGCTTGCTCGCGATGACGGTATGTCATTGATTGAAAGGGAGCCTGAACACAGGCTTCGCGAGCAAGCTCCCTCCCACGTTTGAATCAGCGCTGAGCCGCGAGGGTGATCGACACGGACTCTGCAAATCGGAGCGCGTGCGGTTTGTCGACTTCGACTTCGGCGTACTGCACAGGCTCGTGACTCATCACCAGATCCAGCACTTCCTGCGTCAAACGCTCCAGCAACGCAAAGCGGTTGTTTTCAACGTGGTGAATGATGGCTTTGGTGATTGTGCGGTAGTTCAGTGCATGATCAATGTCGTTGTCGCGTACGGCTTCCTGCGCGGGGTACAGTATGGTCAGGTTGATCAAGACGTCCTGCTTGTTGAGAATCTCGTCTTCATTGATGCCGATGTACGTGCGCAGGCACAGATCTTTGACCCGAATGCGCGCTGTCCCTGGTTCAAGTCGTGCCATGGACTATTTGCTCCGTCCGATCAATTGCAGAAACTCCATACGCGTCGTGGGCAGCTCGCGAAAAGCGCCCAGCATGACCGACGTGTTCATGGTCGAATTCTGCTTCTCGACGCCGCGCATCATCATGCACATATGCTGCGCTTCAATCACGACCGCAACGCCGGACGCATGGGTCACGTCTTGAATCGCCTCGGCGATTTGTCGTGTCAGGTTTTCCTGGATTTGCAGGCGACGGGCGAACATGTCGACGATCCGCGCAATCTTCGACAAGCCCAGCACCTTGCCCGTAGGGATGTAGGCCACGTGCGCCTTGCCGATAAATGGCAGCAGGTGATGCTCGCACAGCGAATACAGCTCAATGTCTTTGACGATCACCATCTCATCGTTGTCGGACGCAAACAGCGCGCCGTTGACGATTTCTTCTAGGGTCTGAGCGTACCCGTGACACAGATATTGCATTGCTTTTGCGGCGCGCTTCGGGGTGTCAAGCAGGCCCTCGCGTTCAGGGTCTTCACCCAGCCCAACAAGAATTTCACGGTAATGCTGTGGCAGTGACAAAGTCATCAAAGGGTCCTCGGGGGCAGCTTACTTAACGTGCCGCCCACCGTTTACGGTCAGGGTTGTGCCGGTAACGTAAGGGTTTTCCAGCAGATAGCGCAGGCTTTGATAGACCACTTCGGCGCCAGGCTCGATGCCCAGCGCCGCTTTGGCTAGTGTGCGCGCGCGGTATGCTTCGTCGTCGTCAGGTTGAAACATCAACATCGCCGGGGAAATGCCGTTGACCTTGATCCTGGGCGCAAATCGCGCCGCGAAAGACAGCGTCAGGTTGTCCATCCCTGCTTTGGTAGCGCAGTAAGCAATGTGCTTGCTGCTGCCTTTACGGGTGACATCGTCGCCAATGTGAATAATGTCGGCCGTTTCCGAACGGTGCAACAACTCGGCGCAGTGCAGGTTGATCAGGTAAGGCGCCAGCATGTGCACGTTGACCATACGCATCAACCCATCGCCTCCGTCATCGTCGGTGTCGGGCAGCCAGTCGGACGCATTATGGACAATTGCACGCAGGGATTGGGTGTGAGTTTTCAACTGAGCAATGAAGGCGAAAATGCCCTCTTGCGAAGAAAAGTCCCCATGAATCGCGATGGCACCCAGTTCCCGCAAGCGCTGCACGCCGGGGCGCTCGGTGCGGTAGCTGACGATCACAGCGTACCCGTCGGCCAACAGTCGCTCTGCGCAATGCAGGCCGACGCGCTTGCTGGCACCGGTGATCAGGACAGGGGCAGGGTAAGAAGCCATGGGCCGCTCGCGTTTCAAGTGGGGAGTCGTCGGGGTAGCGGCAGCTGCGGCGCTGAACGTGAGCGCGGGCTGCCTTTACTGCGCAATCACGCAGTCATTAGTTGCAGCAAAGTTATACCAAGTTGGTTGGTTGTACAACCTTGCGCAAGGGCGGGGACTGGGTCTTTATTTAAACGCAGGGTTGGATAGGCCGGTTTCGTGGGAGGGGCCGGGCGGCGCCACCACGAAACCCGTACCGAAACGGCTACAGGGTGGAGGCAGTTTCGACCCGCGCGGGGGCTGATGGCGTGCTGTGCAGCCAGGCGGCAAGCAGGTGAGTCGAGAGAGGTATGAACCAGAACACCATCAATGGCGTAAGGATCAGCGTGCTGATCATGATGCGCGGCAGCAACTCCAGTTGACCCAGCAACGGGCCCAGCACGAAGTTGAAAATCAGCGACACGGGGAAAAAAGCCAGCCATATAGCCACGGCCTGCTTCCAGCGAGGCGGCCGCTGTCCAATGGCCCCGAACCAGCCATCGATGCCTTTGACCCGATGTTCGGATGGCGCAGCGAACAGCCCGCTGCCACGCACCAGCCAGGAGCTTCGCGATGCCGAATGCTCCCAGGCGTGCAGAGTGGCTTCATCGGCAAAGCGGAAAATAATCTGGAATTCGTCATCGTCGGGCGGCGGAGCAAGCACACCTGAGCCGAGATAACCGGGGAAGTCTGTAGCGAGTTGTTCGCCTTCGTGCAGCCAGGTAATCAGCTCCTGGTAGCGACCGTGGGCGACGCGACGGGCAACCATCAGCGTGACGGGTGAGGTAGACATTGTGTATCTCCGATAAACGAGTGAGGTTCCCGGATAGGGAAATCACATGGCGAAACGCCGGGGTGGTGGCGTTGCGTCAGCTTCGTTGGAAAAAGCAAGCAAGGATTATTCCTGATTCCGCTTGAAAAGCCAGAACACTTTTTCGGCGCAAGCGCTTATATGTCCAACGGCAACGTTACAATGCCTACATTACCCATGAGTGACACTTGATCAATGACCGAACTCCTGACCTACCACGCGGTTGCCGGAGCGCTGCAACAGGAAGAGCTTTTCCCTATTCGGGAAGTTTCTCGCCTGACGGGGATCAATCCGGTCACGCTGAGGGCGTGGGAGCGTCGCTACGGTTTGATTCAGCCGACGCGCACCGAAAGCGGTCATCGCTTGTACTCACAGGCCGACATCGACGACGTGCGCAGTATCCTGGGCTGGATAGAGCGCGGAGTGGCCGTGAGCAAGGTCGGCAAGATCCTCGCCAAGGCGCACGTTGTGCGTGCCGAGACGCAGGCCGTCGAGGGAATCCTCGGGGCTGGCGAGTGGGGTGAGTGGCAAGCGCGGCTGCGTATCGCGATCAACGGCTTTGATGAGCGCCAGCTTGAACGGCTCTACGGGCAAGTGTTTTCTAGCTACCCAATCGCTCAGGTGTTTCAAGACATTCTGATGCCGGTGTGGCGAGAGTTCGCCTCGCAGCATGATCAGCATGGGCGTGCGAGCGAGTGGTTGTTCCTCGACAGTTTTCTGCGTGGACGCACGTTGCAGCGATTGCAGCTATCGACGGCTCATGCCGAGCAGCGCGTGGTGCTGGCATCGATTCCCGGCCACTGCCTGGAGCTTGAGTTATGGGTCGCAGCGCTGATGATGTGCACCCCTGAAACAGCGATCATTGCGCTGGCGCCGGGGCAACCGCTGGAGGAGCTGGGCCTGGTGTGCGGCAAGATGAAGCCGGACGCGTTGGTGGTGTTTTCCAATCATCCGCCCACTGCCGAACTGGTAAAGCGCCTGGTGAAGTTGGGTTTGGGTCTGTGCTGCCCACTGGTGTTAGCCGGCGAGGCGGCGGACATCTTGCAGGACAATGCCGATGAGTCTCCCATGACATGCCTGGGCAGCGACGCCGCCACCATGCGCCAGCGCTTGCAGCAATTCCTGACCCGCTAAACACCTGTGGTCGACGAGGCTCGGTACGAGCCAAGGTGTTAGCCAAGCGGTTTAGAAGCTGCGCAGGAGGGAAGGTGTCAGAGGTGCATCGAGGGATGGATCTTGCGGTGTTCCTGAAGGATGTACTGGCGCAGCCGCTCGGTGTCTTCCTTGCTGTTCTGGCTCAGAAGATAAGCTGCAAGGCCCTGCTCGGTCAGGCGTTCGAAGGCGCCGCGAAGGGCAATCGGTGCGATGCCCTCAGCCACAAACCAGGCTGAAAAATACTTCGGCGGCTTGGTCTGTTTGCGAGTTTCCAGCAGGATCCCCTTGAACGAAATCTCATGCACCCAGAGTGAAGTCAGCGAGCCCTTTTCGGTATGCAAGGCAGCGGGCTCGGGGAGCACCAGCCTCCATGGACGAATTCTCGGGCCTTCTTCAAAAATGCTTGGCGCACCGAGTTCAAGGTGCAGCGCATGGAATTCGTCTTCAACAAGGTGCAGCGGGAAGGTCATTTGCTGGTTATCGAACTGCGCCTGAATCGTCACCTGCTCATGCGCCGCGAGTCGGGTCAGCAGGTCCTGAATCTGCACACCGCCATTCACCACCAAACTGCGCGACTTGTCTCGCAGATTCAGGTTTGGGTTGTGCTGCATGTTCTGGATAAAGTCCAGTTCATCCTGAGTAAGGATAGTGTCGCGCTGCATGATCGAGCTCGATTAACCGGTTATTAAAAAGCAGACCTTGAACCCCTTGGGGAGTTGCTGCCGTTCGTCAGTTTACCCGTTCCGTTTATTCAGTTCGATGATCTCTTTGCGAGCCTGCGCCAGTTCAGCCTGGAGTTCTATCACTTTTTCCTGAGCCTGAACCTGCTCGGTGACATCTTTCTGAACGCCGATGTAGTACATCAACCTTTCGGCATCGTTGAACACGGGCGTGATGGACAGTTCATTCCAGAAAGGCGTGCCATCCTTGCGATAGTTGAGAAGCACCTGACGACAGGGCTGGTTATCAGCGATGGCTTTACGGATCGCATTGAGTCCGGCTTGCTGATGATCTTCGCCCTGGAGGAACCGGCAGTCTTGATAAAGGATGTCATCACCGCTGTATCCGGTCATGGCCTCGAACCCCTTGTTGACGTAAATCAGGATGTTGTCGTCGCCTTCCTGCTCGGCAACGACGATGCCATCGTTGGAAGCATCTACCACCATCTGCAGCAGTTTTGCACTGATCATGAGCGTGTTTCCGAGCCGATCGCGAAGTGGGCATTCTAAGACATTGCGCCCGGGTGGGGCATAATGCCGGACGTTTTTACTCAGTCACAGGATTACGCAATGAAAGTCGCCATCCTTTCCGGATCGGTCTACGGCGCAGCCGAAGAAGTCGCCAGGCATGCCGAGTCAATCATAAAGTCTGCCGGGCATGAAGTTTTGCATAACCCGCGCATCACCTTTGCCGCGCTGCAGGCGTTTGAACCCCAAGCTTTGCTGGTCGTGACGTCGACCACAGGTATGGGCGAGTTACCCGATAACATTCAGCCCCTGTATTCGCAAATCCGGGACGTCCTGCCTTCTGCATGGCGGGGATTGCCAGGCGGCGTTATCGGGCTTGGCGACGCCAGTTATGGCGATACGTTCTGTGGCGGCGGCGAGCAGATGCGAGAGTTGTTCGCAGAACTGGGCGTGCGCGAAGTGCTTGAGATGCTGCGTCTTGACGCCAGCGAAACCGTTACTCCTGAAACCGACGCGGAGCCGTGGCTGGCAGATTTTCTGCAGCGCTTGAGCGCCTGATCCAGACGCTTCGCGGCGTTACTGACCCGCCAAGCCATTAACGTGGCTGCCAAGGCAACTCTCGCTGTTGTCATCGCTGACTAGACTGCTTGCACCCCAAGAGCAGGAAACTCACCGAGGACTCGCCATCGTGAATGTCTCCCTGGTTGCGCAAGGCCCTCAAGTGCCGGTCAGCTCGCAAGAGGCCAATCAAACCAGCAAGACTTTGCTGCACAGCCCCTACGACATCAACTCGGCCGGTTACACCATTCACAGCGGTGAAACCATGGGCGGTCTGTTGGTCATGCCCGGGCTGCTGCGCAAGCTGGATAAGTTTTCTCCCGGCTATGCGGCCTGATGAATATCGCCGAGATACCTCTGTCCGTATGGCGCACTCGCGGGTACGACTTCATGTTTCGCGGGCACGCGATCCGGTACTGGGTGGCCGGGCAGGGTGAGCCTTTGCTGCTCATCCACGGTTTTCCGACTGCCAGTTGGGACTGGAATTACCTGTGGCAACCCCTGGCGCAGCGCTATCAGGTGATCGCCTGCGACATGCTGGGCTTTGGCGATTCAGCCAAACCAAGCGCCCATCGGTACAGCCTCCTGGAGCAGGCTGATTTGCAGCAGGCACTGTTGACCCATTTGCAGATTGATCAGCCCGTTCACTTACTTGCCCACGATTACGGCGACAGCGTCGCGCAGGAACTGCTCGCGCGTCATTGCGAGTGCCGTTTTGATCTCGGCAGTTGCGTGTTTCTCAACGGCGGACTGCTTCCGGAAGCCCACCGCGCGCTGCGGATTCAAAAGCTGTTGTTGAGCCCCTTGGGATGGATGGTCGGGCGGGTGTTTGATCGTGCCAGCCTGGACAAGGATTTCAGCCGTATTTTCGGGGTGGACACGCGTCCAAGCGAAAGTGAGCTGGATGATTTTTGGAGCCTGATCGCGGCCAACGGCGGTCCGCGTATTTTGCACCGGCTGATCAACTACATCCCCGAACGTATACAGCTGCGAGAGCGCTGGGTGCTGGCGATGCAGCAGGATCAAGTCCCGCTCAAATTCATCAACGGTGCCGCTGACCCGGTCTCAGGTTTGCACATGGTTCAGCGTTACCGCGAACTTGTGCCCAACCCTGATACCGTTCTGCTGCACGGCATCGGTCGCTATCCGCACACTGAAGCGCCAGCCTTGCTGTTACGGCACTACAACGCCTTTCGTGCTGCCGTGGGTGTCCGTGAAAATGTGTTCGCGGTGTCTTGAATAGCGCGGCGCCAAGACGTTTGAATGATCATCGAGCTGCGTTATCGCGCATTATTCAGCGCTCCCTGACTTGATTGTGACCCGCGTCGGTCTTGTCGACACTCGACCCTCAATTGCACCTTGGCCTGTGCGCCTACCGTTTGGGGAAGTCAGCATGAGTGAATCCGTACGTCTGGAAGATAAAGTCGTGATTGTCACGGGGGCCGGTGGCGGACTGGGGCGTGCGCACGCGTTGCTGTTTGCTAAGCATGGCGCGCGCGTGTTGGTGAACGACCTCGGCGGTTCTGCGCATGGCGAAGGCGCCAACGCATCGGCTGCGGATCGTGTGGTTGCCGAGATTCGTGCAGCCGGCGGGCACGCCGTCGCCAACCACGACTCCGTGACCGACGGCGACAAAATCGTCCAGAGTGCGCTGGATGCGTTTGGTCGTGTAGACGTTGTCGTCAACAACGCAGGCATTCTGCGAGACAAGACGTTCGCCAAGATGGACGATACCGACTGGGATCTGGTTTACCGTGTTCATGTGGAGGGTGCTTACAAAGTTACCCGCGCAGCATGGCCTCATCTGCGTGAGCAAAACTATGGGCGGGTGATTTTCACGGCGTCGACCTCTGGCATCTACGGCAACTTTGGGCAGTCAAACTACGCAATGGCCAAACTTGGGCTGTACGGCCTGACCCGGACGCTGGCGCTCGAAGGGCGCAAGAACAACATTCTGGTCAATGCCATCGCGCCTACGGGTGGCACCCGCATGACTGAAGGGTTATTACCGGCCAATGTCTTCGATTTGCTCAAGCCGGAGTTGATCAGCCCCTTGGTGGTTTATCTGGGCAGCGAGCAGTGTGCGGACAGCGCAGGCTTGTATGAGGTGGGGGGCGGGTGGATCGGCAAAGTCCGATGGGAACGCAGCCTCGGTGTCGGATTTGACCCGCGCGCGGGATTCGGGCCTGGAGACGTCGCCGCACAGTGGGCCTCCATTGGTGACTTCGAGGGTGCTGCCCATCCCCAAGATAATATCGATGCGTTGAAAGAGATGATGGCAAACCTGCACAAGTATGCGGACTAAATAAGTCTGGATTCGTATCGGGGCCGATATGCCGTTGTACATTGGCCCTTTTGTAGGAGGTAGTTAAGTTCTATGTAGGAAGTTTCTTTTAATTCCCTCGAAGTGCGTTATGTTCAGAAAAGAAGGCGACGTACTAACAGGCAAAAAAAAGCCGCTGCATCTGCAGCGGCTAAAAAAAACGATTGACTCAGGAGCTTTAGAATCAACGTTTGGGAACGGTGCGGATACTAACGTGAGTGAGTGGTACTTAACAGAACGCTTAATGATATGAAGTGTTACTTCATGCGTAACAATCCTGTGTAAGAGGCAACTATCAACGCCTGATCAAGTGAAGAATCATTTAATTAAAAGCTCCGCCGAGTATTCGATGTGGGAGCTGCGAGCAGTTTCCGGGGAGTATCAATGCAAGGCATGGCTTGACGGGAGTTCTCTGAGTCGCTGCTCAAGCCTGAAACGCTGCACGGGGTCGTCACTCAATAACAACGCATGCTCCAGATCGAAGCGTTCTGCCTGAGGGCATTCGAGCGCTTGATAAAGACCCGCTCGTGCAAGGTGGTCACTGACATTCCCCTGGCCCAACTCCAGCACGCGATTGGCGTCCTTGAGCGATGCCAGCGGGTCGTCATTGATGTGGTGCAAGTGGCGCAAATTGCGCGACAGGCGTTGCAACATCGTCTGTGCTGTCGCAGTGCTCATGTGTTCGGCTCTTAGCGACATCTCGGGACCAAACTGACGTATCAGCAATTCTCTGCAATCTTTTGGGTACAGCCTGCGACCGCCGCAGGAATCGAGCAAATGGTCCGCCCCTGGTACTCTCAGCAGGAAATGTCCCGGAAAATTCACGCCCTCGAGGGGGATCTCAAGACGCCGGGCTATCTCCAGGCTGATCATTGCCAGCCCCAATGGTTGCCCACGCCTACGCTCAACCACCTTGTGCAAGAGCGCGGAATGCGGTTTGGGATGCGCCATGTCGTCCTGCTGAAAACCGAGGGTCGCCAGTTGTCGCAGCATCGGCTGGGCCAGTTCTGCGGCAGGGAGGATGGGCAGCGCAAAGCCAATCTTGCGGGTGAGATCGTCGATTTCTCTGAGGGTTTCGACCGGCGCGCAATCCGGGTCGTGTTCGACAGAAATCCAGAGGCCCGCTTCGAAGATGGCGGGTGGCATGCGTTGCAGGCAGGCAAGGCACTGACTACGTGGGTTCATCGACGTCTCCGGCTGGATCAGGCGGCTGGGCGTTGGTCATCGCAAGCTTCGTTGTAGCCCTTGCATGGCGTGTTCGTCCAGTGACGTTTGTTTGCGTGCTGTTTATGCATTGGCGACGCAATGTCGGGCCGAGATATGCCACAACGGCCCGTCGTTTTTTTTGCCAGCGCCTATACTCGCCCTATGAAAATCGGGAGCACGGCCAATGTTCGCTCTCATGCAAAGCTCGCAGGTACAGTCACTGCACATGACTGTCGACCCTGCGACCGGTCTTAAAGCCGTGATCGCCATCCACAGCAGCCGCAAAGGGCCTGCGCTGGGTGGTTGCCGCTATCTGTCCTATCCAACGGAACAGAGCGCGGTGGAAGATGCAATCCAGCTGGCCCGGGTCATGAGCTACAAGGCCGTGTTGGCGGGTTTGTCGCTGGGCGGCGGCACCGCTGTCATCCTGCGTACCGCTCACGTGCCTGACCGTTCGGCCTTGTTTGAGTCGTTCGCGCGCTTCGTCCAGACCCTCGACGGGCGTTACATCGCCGCGATAGACAGCGGCACGTCCAGTGCTGACATGGACTGCATTGCCCGATATACCCAGCACGTTACCAGCACCACGCAAGTGGGCGATCCCTCACGCCACACCGCAATGGGGCTTTACGCCGGCATCCGCGCCACGGCCATGGCGCGGCTGGGCAGCGAAAATCTGGAAGGTCTGCGGGTGGCTATTCAAGGCCTGGGGCATGTGGGTTATGCCCTGGCCGAGCAACTGCATGCCGCTGGCGCCGAACTGCTGGTCAGCGACCTGGACAGCGGCAAGTTGCAATTGGCGATGGAGCAGTTAGGTGCTAAACCCATCGCTGTCGAAGCCTTGCTCAGCACACCTTGTGACATCCTCGCGCCGTGTGGTCTGGGCGGCATTCTCAACAGCCACAGCGTCGCAAAACTGCGTTGCGCCGCCGTAGCGGGAGGCGCCAATAATCAACTGAGTTGTGCGGTCGTTGCCGATCAGCTCGAAGCACGTGGGATCCTGTACGCGCCCGATTACGTGATCAACTCCGGTGGCCTGATTCATATCGCTCTGCAACATCAGGGACAAGCGTCCGGCACCATCACCGCACACCTGGCGCAAATCGGTAAGCGGTTGACCGAGGTGTTCGCCCATGCCCAAGCCGAAAAGCGCTCACCGGCCCGGGTCGCCGATGCATTGGCCGAGCGGTTGCTAGAGATTGATTGAGCCGGGCGGTGATCAGCGCCGCCGGTTGCTCAGGGGGCGTTTCTTTAGGTAAAAAAACAGACAGGGCCATTGCAGGCGCTGTCTGTCGGGTGCTTCACGTTCACGACGTCACCCTCATTCGGCTGACGCCTCGCCTGCATTGATCAGCTCGGCCAGGGCGCTGGCGTTGCTCTTGAATGCGGCGGCGAACGCTGCGCGGTTCTTCGCCATGAAGATGCCGGCGTCTTCTGCCTGCTTCTCTGTCAGGCCAGCCACGTTCTTCTGCAAAACCTCTGTGAGCGATTCAGCCAGCTCAAGCATTTGGTCATGCGCATCGGCGAGTTTGCGGTCCACGAATGTAGTCTCCAAGTCGCGGGTACTGCGATACAGGGTCTCAACAGCCATCTTTCGGCCTCGTCATCGGGTGCAGTAATGGGTACTGTTTATTTATACAGTGCGCAGCATAAGGTAATCGATCCGCTTTGGATAGTGGGATTTCCAAGACGCGTCTCTGTCAGGTAGGGTCCCTTGCGACAAACCGCCACGCTCTAAACCCTAGTCTATGGCCTCGTTCCTGCTAGACAATGGCCGCCAACAGCGTGAATAAAATCGTCACGCTGGCGCGGCATCATCCGTTCCGGGTCGTGGCGCGCCTGACAACGCCTGAAATGCGTTTTCTTCTTCCGATGTGGTGGTGAATGATGAGCGAAATAAAGTGGGCTGAACGGCTGCGAAAAAGCCTGCACGGCGGGGCGGACTCGGTCGGCAACCTGGTGGTTGAGGCTTTTCATTATCTGGCGCTGTTCGGCATTGCGGCTGTAACCGTGTGGGCCGCAATCTGCGCGTTCATCGGTATGCTCGGGCAAGAAAAAATAAGTGTCGACGATATTTTGTTGCTGTTTATCTATCTCGAACTGCTCGCGATGAGTGGCATCTATTTCAAAACCAACCACATGCCTCTGCGGTTCTTGTTATACATCGGCGTTACTGCGTTGATCCGATTGCTGATCAGCGATGTTTCGCACCACAACGCACCGGATATGGGGATTATCTACGTGTGCGGTGGCGTGCTCCTGTTGGCCTTTTCCATTCTTGTTGTCAGGTATTCTTCTTCTCAGTATCCGTCAGTGAAGGAAAAGTCCGAGAGCTGATGAGTTGGCAGGGTGGGTCAGTTTTCAATCAGCGCCAACGTCGAGACTTCATCTCTTGAATTCAGTCGATATTTGGCGCCCTGAAAATTTGAAAAAAGCCTTTCGTGAAATCCAAATGCACTGGATCCTTTTCTGGTGCGATAGGTATTTGCCCACTCCAACAAATCAAGAAATGACTCTGGTGATGCACTGCCTCGATTGCCGCGAGCCGCGATATTTGACATGCACTGCTCCTCGGGAAGGGTAAGCCAGACCAAATGAGTTGCCCTGACCAAGAGTGCCTGAGCAAGCCATCCATAAATGCCCTCGATTACCCAGCGATTTTGCTGTGCTTTCACGAGAGCAAGCTCGACGGTATCTTCCTTGGTACGCATGTGGGTGTACCCGCTGCCCACGAAGTAAAGATCATCCAGATCGATGTGCGGGAAGCGCAACTTCCTCCCGAGCTGCGAGGCAAGCCAGCTTTTACCCGAACCTGAGTTCCCGATAATCAAAACCCTCGGCCCTATGCCTGTATCAACCGTCGACTGCATTATTGCTCCCTGCGTTTATCGTTAAGGCGATAAGGGCATAGCACCTTACTAAGGCCGGTGTAACCTTTTGTGGTGAAACTTACACTTTCCGTTGGCTGGTAAGCATGGTTTTGCCGGAGTAGCCTGAAGTCCATCGTCAATATGGATCTACCATGTACTTACATTTCAAAGCCATGATCAAGGCCGGGATTAAAAAGATCAGTGGCAATCGTGATCGTGATCGTGAGCTTAAACCGCAGTGGACGCGCCAGGGCCCGGGTTCAGTCCTCATGGAGAGGTATCACTACATTGACGAGGGTACGCAGGATAAGGATGGCTTCTATGATTATTATTATGAGTACGATGTGTACTACTTCAAGGATGGCGACTTGTCCCTCGTCGCTCGCTGCTACGCGGATGAGCCTGATGAAGCAGCCTTTATGGGCATTGAGTTCGACGGATACGATCGTGCGCTCGAGCCTGACGATCGGACTCTTCCATTAGTGTGCGCAGCGTTGACTCAATTGAGGTCAGACGGAAAAACAAAATTCTTCACCCTTGCGGGGTCAGGTTACGAGCCCATATTCGGGCGAGCCGATGAGGACATCCGGAATGAAGGACTGACCTCGCGCTGCGAACGCATCGAGGTCATCGCGCTGTCGCCCAATGCCCGCTATCGTGTCCAGGCGACCCCTTGGGAGGCGAGTAACACGTGCTGGATTTATCCGCCCGAGATATTAGATATAAAGCGCAACACCCGTGTGTTTGCTTTAAAAAGCAATCTCTGGTCAGCAGATCAGGCGCGGTGGTTGGACTGCGCATGTGTTGAGCTCACGCTGCGCAAATACCCCGGAAGGCTCACGGGTAAGGGAATAACGGTGACCATCGACTGCACTCGTGGTACAGCTGTTTACTCCGATGGTATTGAGATTGAATCGTCAGCGCTCGAGCAGGCGCTCGATACGATGCTCGAACGCGTTGAATGACGTGGCCAGGGCACACTTCGATATCGCCAAAGGGATAATTGAGCCATCTGCCGAGATGTCATTGACCCTTGTTGCTTAATTTGACTGACCTATATGCGGCCTCTGAAATCCCAGGCAAAGACTTCGTTCGCTGAGTATTCAGATAGCGCAATGAATTGAGGCAGCCTGGGTCACAATCGCATAAGCGCCAACACATTGCGGACACCCCGCTGGTACCGATCTTGGTGAATCAGTTTGCGAGCCAGAGCATTGTCTGAACCGTAATATAAGGATGACTTTCCAACGGCTCCCATTCATCCAGGAAATCAAAACCCTGTTTCAGATAGAAGTTTGAGGCTCTCGCATTGTCTGGTGAGACGTCGAGAAAAACGCGATCAAAGCCCTTGCCCATCGCGCGAGCTTTTACTGCATCAACCAACTGGACTGCGACGCCAGAGCCCCGTGCGGCGGGCTCAACCCACATTCCGATCAAGGTATAGCGATTCGCGATGCTAACTCCGGCCCCCACCATCCCGACAGATTTGTCTCCATCGAAAGCCAACCAGAACTCCGTTCCGGTCGATGATGCTCGCTCTTTCCACTGTTCATCATCGTATTTAGCGGCTGTTTGGTAACTCACACCAAACGCCGTTGGTGTGTCCAAAAGCGCAGCGAGTCGCACTTGCTTCAAACGTATCCAGTCTGTTGTTTCCGTCTGTCGAATGAGCATGATTTTCCTGAAAAATTAGCCACACCTCAACGTCTCACATGAGTGTCGAGAGGGGCAACACCGGAGGGTGTTGCATGACGGTAGCATTCGGCTGAAAGCCGAAGTGGTGCAAACACCCGCTTAGGACCGATTGCTGTCTGACCTAAAGGGCTGTTTTCGACCAACGCTGCGTAGAACGCCGCCAACGACCGCGACCGTAACTTCACCGTCGGTTCCGACCGCGATCAGCTCAGCGCCATGGCCATGGCCATGGCTTCGGATTCGCTTTCGGTGCTGGCTGACCGAGCCTATTTCAACGGTGAGGAAATCCTGGCATTTTCACAATGCGAACGCCACGACCAATCTAACGTTGCCAGAATTCGTCACTGGAATGGCAATGCGCTATCATCGGCGACCCCTCGGATTACTTCTCAAAAGGAATTGTCGAATGACCTATCTACGCCCGCTTTTAGCGTCAGCACTCATTGCTCTCTGTGCTGGCTGTGCCTCGCCCGCCCAAGTATCTGGAATGTCGGTCGGAGCTGACCAGGCTCAGGCCGCTACCTACAATTCAGGTCTGCAACATAACGTGCAAATTTCCCAGGTGGATGGCGGAGATAAAACCAACCCGCTATGGACGTCGGAAATCGACGGGCCTGACTTCGGTGCCGCACTCAAGCAGTCTCTCGCCAATGCCAACCTGTTGGGCGATGGGTCGGCCCCTTATTCGTTGCGAGCCAATCTGCTGCGCGTGGACCAGCCCTTCATTGGGTTGAATTTCGAAGTGACCAGTGAGGTTGAATATACATTGATCGAATCGCGCAATAGTAATGTCCTCTGGCGCGAAATCATCCGAACCCCGTTCACCGCTGGCGTTGGCGACTCGGTCATCGGTGTCAAGCGCCTACGCCTGGCCAATGAAGGCTCCGCTCGGGCGAACATCACAGCGCTGCTCAAACGCATGAGCGAGCTGAATATCGAAGCCAAGCAGGTTTCGTTGAAGAAATGAAGGCGACCGGCAGCCTTGTTTTAACCCGTGCTAGCTGAGCTCATTTCGCTCTTTTAGTCGAGTGCTGTCCGTACAAAGCTGACGTACCAACAGATCTTGAGGCGAACTCTTCGGGACGGGCTGTCATGAACCAGGCCCGGGACCGCCTGGGGTTTGCCGCAACCACTGCGACGATCCTATATAGGCGGGTTTGTGTTTCTGCTTCTAAGACGCTACCCGCCACCTTTTATGCATGCGCGCTGAAAACCCAATTCATAGCGTAGAGTCTCAATCACCTGATCAACAGACGGGCCTTGTATGGGAGGTGACTCAGGACGCTCGCAGCACTCTCGCCACACAAACAGCGTCAGCTCTGCGTCATCAGTCTGCGCAAATCCATTAGAACGGAGTTCAGCAAGCTAGCAGTACGCTCACGGATAGCGAAAGGCTTACACGCTTTTCAGTGTAATGGCCGTTTACTAGCATCGAAGCATTGCTCAAGATAGGCCATCAACTGAAGTGCAGGAAGCGCTTCGGAGGTCACGGATGATCACCATTGCCTGGACGGCTACCGACAGGATGTTGGAATGGTTTTGATGGAGAAAAATGACCCGCTTCGGCGGGTTTTTTAATGCCCGTGATTCGTTGGCGGCCGTTGTTAATCTGTATTGCTTAGTCATGCCGCAGTTAACTTCCCGATCAAGTGTTCTGACATCAACGGAGAGTGGCACCAATTGCCGGGAGCTTCTGAAAATGCATTAACCGCGCTAAGAGCGGCTGTGCCGCAAGTGCTTCCTGATGATTACTACCTGTTGCTGCGCTTGAGCAATGTTGACGAGATGTCGTTGCCTGTAGGCCCGTTTAACTTCGCACTCGATGCTGTGGAGGTTGTGCTCGACCCTTGGGAGATTTCGCACTAAGCGCAGGCAGCTCCAGAGATGTTTGTTTTCGGGAGCAACGGCGGCGGTGAGCTTGTGGCTTTCGATCTCAAAGGGAACTTACCACCCTGGCCTATCGTTGACTCTATGCGATTGCTCCAGAAGAGTCGGTGCAAAGTATTGAGGAAAACTTTACGGCTTTCGTATCTCTGATAGGTGGGCATGGCTGAGCATGGGAAACTCATACGGGAGCCTCCCCGTTTACGCCCGATTACTGCCTTTCATGAAGGGCTGCAACCGACCGATTCGGTTGAAAAAGTCGGTTTTCTCAAACTGCCATAATACTGATCAGTGAAAGTGTCTTTTTTATGCGCTGCCACTTGAAGTCTGAGTCCGAATACCTCTGCGCCGACTCTAGATTTCAATCTCACGCGCATACTTTTCTAACGTGAAAACCACGGCGGACTTTTTCAACAGAATCGACCCATAGCTGCCGGTGCTACAGGCAGCTATGGGCCAATCTCTGATCCGCTGCGTCGGCAGCGATGTCAGCATATTTTTTAGATAGGCATATGGATCATGCCCATTATGTGGGCTTAGATATCCAGGCAGATTTTGCCGAAATGCTGGTTGGTTTCCTGGTACTTGAACGCTTCGACAATCTCGCTCAAAGGGAAATGACGATCAATAATCGGGCGCATGCCATTAGCATTGATGGCTCGGACCATGTCTTGCTGCTGGCTGCGGCTACCCACCAATACACCCTGCAGACGCACTTGCTTGATCAGTGCCGGCACAAAATTCATTGCACCGCTTACACCACTCAATATCCCGATGACGGAAATGTGACCAGCAACCCGAATTGCAATCATCGATTGCTCAAGCGTCGCAGGGCCGCCGACTTCGATGATGTGGTCAACACCACGGCCACCCGTTAGAGCGCGTGCAGTTTCGCCCCAGTTAAGGTCTTTGCGGTAATTGATTACATGATCAGCGCCTAGAGCTTTCAGACGTTCAAGTTTTTCGTCGCTTGAAGAGGTAGCAATGACGGTAGCACCGGCCATTTTAGCGAACTGCAGGGCGAAAATTGAAACGCCACCGGTGCCTTGGACGAGCACGGTGTCGCCCGGCTTGAGTGAGTCATCGGCCATCAGGGCGCGCCATGCAGTAAGGCCAGCGGTGGTAAGCGTCGACGCCTCAGCATGGCTGTAGCCATTAGGCGCGAGGGTAAAAGATGTGGCTTTGGCCGTCACTTGCTCACGAGCGTAGCCGTCAATGCCATCGCCTGGGACGCTGACAAATCCTTCAACCAGTGGCACACCGTCGATCCACTCCGGGAAGAATGTGCTGACGACCGAGTCACCCACCTTGAATTCAGTGACATCTGGGCCGACAGCAATGACTTCGCCTGCACCATCGGCCATGGGGATGCGTTTTTCGCTAGGGCCCCACATACCGCTGACCACCGCGAAGTCGTGGTAGTTGAGCGAGTTGGCGTGAAGTCGTACGGTGATTTCGCCAAGCGCTGCGGCTTGGACTTCGCTGCTGCCGACCACAACGTTTTCATAGCCGCCACCGGGTTGGACGAAGATAGTTTTGCTGCTCATAGGGGGTTCCTTATGTTTTCTAATTACGCGAAATAACGAAATGAAAGTTTAAAAATTACAACTCGATCATCAACCTAGCCGCAAAGTCGTCAATCGCCTGCTCACTGCGTCGGTAGTAAGTCCACTTTCCGATGCGGGTGGTTAGCACGAAGCCTGCGCGCTGCAAGATAGCTAAGTGTGCAGAAGCGGTAGAAGGTGAAAGCCCTGCCTTGTGCTGCAAATGGGTTACGCATACTCCTATTGCAGGATCGCCATGATCCTGAGGTGGGAAATTACTAAGTGGGTCTTTGAGCCACTCCATCATTTGCATGCGAGTGTCATTGGCCAGGGCTTTGAGCTGTTCGAGTATCATGGTCGGCAATGCTACGCTTTTTTACGAAATGTTCAACAAGTAATCTATTAGCCTTCGCAAGGGTTTGAAATCAAAAAAACTCATCCAGCTGAATCGACCCTACTTTTGTCGATGCATTGAATGACTGCTTGAACCGCCCCGCTGTGGTAGACATCTCCGGCCTATGTTTGAACGTCCGCTTCTGGCCCGGGCTGTGTGAAAACGTTTTAGAGCAGGGTTGACGATCAGAACCGGACCGAAAATCGCGCCCCTACGAAAATTTCAGGTCCGCTGACCAACCGAACGCTGGCAGACTTCAATTAGCGACGCGGACTTCAAAATGGTGCATGCGTTTTCACACAGCCTGGGCCCAAACCTGCCGGTGACCATTCACTCGTCCCCAAGCATCCACCCCCAAAAAAATGCCCCGGTCATCGGGCATTTTGCTGTCTGGGATTGTCCGGGATTGCTTAGTTCACCCAAACGCCTACGTGGTAGTGCCAGCCATCGCCTCGGCTTTCCCAGTACGGATGTTGATAGCGGTAGCCAGGGCGCACGGTTTCCCAATGTCCGTGGACCGGGACGTAGCGGTTGCCGTTCCAGTGCCAATAACCCCGTGCCCAGATGTAGCCGGGGCGGGGGGCCGGTTCTTCCTCGATGATTCGCTCGGGTGGTGCCTGGGGAGCGACGACTTCGACGTATTCAGTCCGGGGTGCGGGTCGCTCGACTACGCGGCGTTCATGAACGACGCGCTCTTGTACGCAACCGGCGGTCATGGCCAGTGCTGCAATCACTGCTGCATTACGTAAAAACATATCGCCACCTCAGACTTATCCACAACGTGAAACAACCCACGAATGATTGACCGAAGTCTCTCTTGTGATTTTGTTGTAACAGGTCTTTTCTGTCTGGGCGCTGAACTGGCAGGGGATCGGGACGTTGTGGCGATCGCCGGTATTGGCGTTTGTTGATTCTTGATGTGGCGGACAGTTGGCTTGGGTGGACCAAGGGCAGGAAAAGCTGGGTTAAGCGCCTGAGGAAGAGGGAGGCGATACGGTCATCGCCTCCGCGCTGATTGAGCTCATTCAGATGCCCGCAGCCATTGTGGGGCGGCTCAGCATGCGGGGCTTGGCTGCGACGGGGGCAAGTTGTTTAAGGTCTCCGTCAGTCATGGCGGCGAGGATCTTGATAGCGCTGTGACCCTGTTCGATCGCAATGCCAAATTGTACGCTTTCGATCAAGCGACTCAGGCGTTTGGGGGAGTTGCGTTGTTCTGCGCTGATCAAGCGTTTAGCGACCACCCCTGACTCGTTGGAGAGTGTCAGCATGATGGTCCCGTCCAAGCCCTGGATACTCAAATTAACCCGGTAGTCTGGGTGGAAAGCGTCGGTGATCTGTTGAAATGGATTGTCCATGGCCTGTACCTGGTTATCGAGTCTGCATAAGTTGACTGGGGGTTAGTCCCTTTAGTTCTTGACGCTGATCAACGGTAGAAAAATTCCTGTCTTGGCCGTTATCGCTGACTTAACGGTTTCGTCCTGTTTCTGATCCGTTGATGCTATCGGTTAAGCGAATACTGATTGGACGTGAAGCTGATGAGGATTGCATTCGCGCTTGTGCGCACGTATTTGGCGTTGCCCTGAGTAACCTGCATGGTTTGGGCCACGTACGATGAACGGTGCAAACGCATCAATTCAGCGGCATTCAACCTGTTTTCATTCAGTCATCGGCGCTTCGCTGGCGGTAAAGCGCAAGAGGCAAATGCCCTTATCCGGACCGACAAGCACCATTAGTGCCCGGGGTGCATGCTTTGTGTGCGAGCCAGTAGTTCCGTGATTTCGACGCAATAAGCCAAACCGAAAAAGGGCGGGCCTGTCTTCACGGGCCCGCCCTTTTCGAGTGCTTCAATTCGTTGGGCCGGCTGTTGTCAGTCGGTCCATCGCTGCCGGATCAACCGTGCAGCGCATCATCCTTCTCAAGAAATTCTTCCTGAAGCAGCGCATCCGGACTTTCGGCGTCGCTGTCTTTGGTGTTGCTGATGGCCGACACGCCGCCGCGTTTGCTGCGCAGTTTGCCGAACAGGTGTTCCAGTGCGTGATCGAGTTTCACCGCAGCGCCGTCCACAGCCATGTCCAGTGAGCTGGCTTTGTGGGTGACAGAAATAGGTTGGTGTCCTTTTGGCCTGGCTTCCATCTGGCAACGGATGTCGTGCGGGCCTGGCTTGTCGCCATTTTCGTCCTGGATATGGACTTCAATACGGGTGAGGTCTTCTTCGTAGCGTTCGAGCGTGCTTTCAACGGTGTTTCGTACCCACTCCTCCAGTCGGACACTGCTTTCGATGTGGTTATCGCTGTTGACCTGGATTTGCATAATTCTTCCCTTACTTTGGCTTGCTCGGGAGAGTCTCGACGTCACAGAGTTGCGTCTGCCCTCAGTCACAGTGTTGGCGCCGATGGGCGAACAATTCAACCCCTAAAACCAGAGAATATATTTCAGCTGGATACGGAACTAATTATCCAGCTGGCCCACCGGGCGAGATCAGAACGAAACCGAGGTCTGCACATACAGCGTGCGAGGTTCGCCCACGTACTTGCCCTTGTTGTTGTCATCGAACGAGCGGGTGAAGTACTGGCGATTGAGGATGTTCTTCACCCCTATGGCGACGTTGAGGTCAGACATTTGCGGACCAAAATCATAGGCCGCACGGCTGCTGAACAGCATGAAGCCTGGAATGCGCCCGGTGCTGCCGTCGGCGCTTTCGGCAGAGGTGTTCGTGTTGTCAGCGAACTGGCTGCTCTGGTACGAACTGTCCACGTTCAGCTTCCACGGACCTTCGGTGTAACCGACACCCAAGGTGCCTTTGTGTTTTGACGAGAACGGAACACGATTGCCTTGGTTCGGGCCACTTTCCTCAATGGTCGCGTCAACGAACGCATACGTGGCGTAGACATCGAAACCGCCCAGCATCGGACTCAAACCATCAAGCGCGAAGTTGACGCTGGTCTCGATGCCGCGATGACGTGTCTGCCCTCGAGCAATCACCGTGTCGTTGGTCTGGTTGCTCTCGTATTGATTATCGAAATTGATCAAAAACGCGCCGATCTCCGCCCGCAGGTTGCCATTGTCATAGCGGGTGCCGAGTTCCCAGGTGCGTGCTTTCTCCGGTTTCACTTCGCCGCCAATCACACGGTTTGGCATCTGGCTGTACTGCACGGAGCCGAAAGACCCCTCGGTGTTGGCGTAAAGATTCCAGCTTTCGGTCAGGTGATACAGCACATTGAGCGCAGGCAGTGCGGTGTTGTAATCGCCCTGATATTTGACGTTGGTCAGGTTGTTGTTCTGCGCAGAATCAATCATTTCGTAGCGAATGCCGGGGGTGAACGTCCATTTGCCGATGTCGATGCGGTCATCGATGTAGAACGCGTGGGCTTGGGTCGAGCCTCGGGTGTCCCGGTCATTGCGGCTGTCAGTGGTAGGCAGCAGATTCAGCGCCGTATTTTCGCGATAGCGCAGTTCATGGCCTGCTTCGTTGACATAGCGATACCCAACGCCGACCTCGTGCCAGGTGTCGCCAAGCCCGAAGCCTTGGGAGAAACGCGTTTCCAGCCCCCGCACCCAATATTCACGCGGTGACAGCGACACGAATGAGCCTTGGTCCAGATAGCCGCTGCGCAGGGTCTTGGTGAAGAAGCTGTTGACGGTAAAAACCCGCGCGTCTTGTTCGTAGCGATAACCGATGTTGAACATTGTGCGGCGACCCCAGAATTTGTCTTTCTGGCGCGTCGACTGGTACGGATCAGCGTCGTAGTCATCCACGTTCAGGCCGCCTGGCATGTCGGCTTGCCCTTCGTAGTACTGCGCTTCGGTATTGATGCTGTTAGCTTCGTCGATCTGGTATTTGCCCTTGAGAATCAGGTCGTCGATCTGCGTATCACTGTGCTCACGCCAATCGCCGCCGCGCGTGCCGGAATACAACACGGCGCCGCCCAAGCCGTTTTCGTTTGTACCGCCCGCCAGCAGATTGCCTGTGGTTTTGAAGCCGTCGTGGCTGGACGATGGGCTGGTTTGTGTCTGAATCCCGCCCTTGACAGTCGGCGCGTCCGGGATCGCCCGGGTCACGAAGTTGACGATACCGCCCACGTTCTGAGGGCCGTAGCGCACGGCACCGCCACCGCGAACCACATCCACTGCGTCCATGTTGCCCATGCTGATCGGCGCAAAAGATAACTGCGGCTGACCGTAAGGCGCGAACGGCACCGGGATGCCGTCCATCAGCACCGTGGAGCGGGCGGCAAGTCGTGGGTTGAGGCCGCGAATGCCGAAGTTGAGCGCCATATCGTGGCTACCCGTGCCGTTGTTGTCCGGCGCGTTGACGCCAGGAATGCGGTTCAGGACTTCACGCGCACTGGTGGCGCCCGTGCGTTCGAATTCGTCGCGACGGATTACATCACGTGCGCCAGGATGCTCGAAGACGTTGGTCTGCTGCGCGGCGCCCAGCCAGTCACCGACTACCGTGGAGGCGCCCAACTCAATCGGGTCGTTAGTGTTTTCGGCGCTCTGGGCTTGAGTGGCAGGCTGCAAGGTGAAGCCGTTATTGCCGTCTGTCCTGGCTTGCAGGCCGGTGCCTTCCAGCAGTTGGGCGAGCCCTTGCTCAGGGGTGAAACTGCCTTCCAGGCCTCGGCTCGTACGACCGCTGGTGACGTCCGGGCTGTATGAGATCAGCACACCGGCTTCGCGGCCGAACTGGTTCAGCGCGGCTTCCAGTTCAGTGGGGGCGATGTGATACGGCTTGGTCGCTTCGGCCGCGTGGCTCAGCGACACCGCCCCCAGTGAAAGGCTGGCGCCGAAGATGACATGACGCAATGTGCGGGCGAGCGGCAGCAGCGGGGTCGGGCGGGATGACATGCAGGAGTCCTTTGGAAAGACGGATAAAAAGTGCTTTTCCTGTCTGTCACGCGAGTCGATGAAAACAGCTCATAAAATTTGTTAAAAACTGAAAATAATCTGTAGGCAATCCCCTCGTCGTTGAGATGCCGCCGGATTCCGAGTTATCGCGCCACGAACGGTGGCTGTGGGCGGACAGGTCGAGTCGGACCCTGCCGATGCAGTAAATGCTTGGGTCTAGACGCGCTTTTCGACGGTGACCCAATACCGGGTAAAACGCTGGACTTTTACCGGCAACGCTACTTCAAGCATGTCGAGAATCCGTTCGCTGTCCGCCAACGGGTAGCTGCCGGAAATCAACAGGTCTGCGGCGTTGGGATCGCAATTGAGCCTGCCGCGACGGTAGCGGTTAAGTTCGACGAGGAAGTCCTCCAGCCGCATGTGCGCAGCCACCAGCATCCCGTCGGCCCACGCACCGTTGCTGGCATCCAGTTCGCGCACTGGCGTCCATTGCGATGCGGTAAACGTGACTTGCTGGTTGGCCTGGAGCAAAAAAGGCGGGCCTGAACGAGCAGCCGGGGTCAATCTCATGCTGCCCGTAAACACCGCCAGTTGAGAGTGACCGTCCAGTTGCCGCAGGTTAAAACGCGTTTCACCGGCGAGCGTTTGAAGGCTGCCCTGCGCCGTCAGCAGTTGCAGTGGGCGCGGGTCCGACGCCGCCGTCATCAGCATCTCGCCTTCGAGCAGGCGAATCAGCCGCTGGTGGCTGTCAAACCGTACATCCATCGCACTGCCGGTATTGAGTTGCACCTGGCTGCCGTCCGCCAGCGCCACTTCGCGCCGCTCACCCACGCTGCTTCGGTAATCGGCAAACAAGGGTGGCAGCGCTAACTGGTCGCGCATGCCCCAGGTCAACGCGCCGCCTGCGCCGAGTAACAGCAGCAGTTTCAACGCATGTCGCCGGCTTTGAGAGGCGGGTGCGTTGATAGCCGCGTGGGCCAGCGGCGAGGACAAACCGCTCAAGCGCTGATTGACCCGCTGGATATGTGCCCAGGCGCGTTGATGATCGTGGTGGCTGGTCAGCCAGGCCTGCCAGGCGTGTTGCCGACCGGGCTCAAGGGCGCCGCTTTGCATTTCCACCAGCCAGCTCACTGCTTGCTCGGCGACCTCTGGCGAAATATCCGGGCGATTCATGCTCACAGAGCGAAGTAGCAGCGCAGGGCCGCTTTGTTCAGGTGGCGTTTGACGGTGGCAATCGAGATGTTCAGGCAGGCGGCGATTTGGCCGTGGGTCAGGCCGTCCACCTGTGCCAGCAAAAACGCGCGCTTGACCAATATCGGCAGGCCATCGAGCAGTTGATCGAGCTCCACCAGCGTTTCCAGAATAATCGCGCGTTCTTCTTCCGACGGGGCCACGCATTCAGGCAGTTCGGCCAGCGCTGCTGCGTAGGCACGTTCCAGCTCCTGACGTCGGTAATGGTTGCACAGCACACGCCTGGCGACGGTGGTGAGGAAGGCGCGAGGTTCCACAAGCTGCGGCGTGTCACGGGCCAGCAGGACTTTGACGAAAGTGTCCTGCGCAAGGTCGGCCGCGCTGTCCGGGCAACCCAGACGGCGGCGCAACCATGTCGTCAGCCAACGATGGTGAGCGCTGTAAAGACCTTCCACGATGTGGTGGGAGAGGGGATGAGCGGTCGACATAGCCAGTGGTGATCCGGGAGGGGCCTGTAAATGCGGACGATTCTGTCAGAGTCCTTTGCGTATGAGAATATTTATCATTAATATTGCGTTCTTTTGTTTCAACTCCGGCAAAGTCCCACCGACATGCCGTCATCAGGACTCAACACTCGATGTCGATTCAGACAAATTCTGTCGAAATCACCTACACGCCATCGAGGATCGCTCACTGATGGAGAGCGTTTCATCAGTCAGGCGTAATCCTGGCAGGGCCAAGCGCGGCGGGGTTTCCTTGCGCTGGCGCCTGGCTGTAGCGTTCCGGGTGCTGGCTGCGGCTGTGGGCGGCTATCTGGTCGCGGCGCTTTTCAGCGTCTGCCTGGCGCAGTGGCTGCCGTTCACTCGCGCAGAGTCTGTCGTGCTGGCCATGACGGTGTCGTTTCTTGCCTGGCTACTCGTGGCCCTGTGGTGTTTTGCCTGTCGCAGCGTCGTATTGGCCTGGTTCGGTGTCTTGCTGCCCGCGGGCGTGTTCGCCAGCCTTTATGGCATCGGGCGGTGGCTGTCGTGAAAGAAGGATTTCGTCAGTCCATGGCCTGGCTGCACACATGGGCGGGCCTGGTGTTCGGCTGGTTGCTGTTCGCGATATTCCTGACGGGCACGTTGTCGTATTTCAAAGATGAAATCACTCAGTGGGCACAGCCTGAGGTGCAGCTGCGCGACGTTGCTCCAGGCGATAGCCTGGATCATGCGCAACGCTGGCTGCAACAGAACGCGGCGGATTCGCCACGGTGGTTCATCAACCTGCCGGACGCACGCTCACCCGGTTTGACGGTGATGTGGCAGAAGCCCGTTCGAGGCTTCGAAAACAAAACCCTCGACCCACTCACCGGCACTGAAACCAGCGCACGGGAGACCAAAGGCGGCGAGTTTTTCTACCGTTTCCATTTTCAGTTACAGATGCCTTATCCGTGGGGGCGCTGGCTGGCGGCGATCGCGGCCATGGTGATGCTGGTCACCATGATCAGCGGCGTCATCATTCACAAAAAGATTTTCAAGGAGTTCTTCACTTTCCGGCCGCGCAAGGGACAGCGCTCGTGGCTGGACGGGCATAACGCGGTGGGTGTGCTCATCCTGCCGTTTCATCTGATGATCACTTACAGCAGCCTGGTGATCTTCATGACCATGGTCATGCCAGCTAGCATTCTCACCGCTTACGGCAGCGACACGCAGACGTTTTTCAACGACCTGTTCCCTTCGCAGAAGCCGGTGCAAGCGTCGGGCAAAGCGGTACCGCTGGCGCCATTGCGGCCGATGATGGACACCGCGCGGGAGCACTGGCAGGGCGCGTCGATCGCGCGGCTGGTGGTCAATCGGCCGGGAGACGCCAACGCAACGGTGACGTTCGAGCGCGGCAGCGATGACCGCATTCTTTACGAGCCAGGGTCGGGCATGACGTTCAGCGGCACCACCGGCGCAGTGGACGGCGAAAGCGTCATGACCGCCGCGCCGCTGATGTTGGCTGGCGGTTTGTACGGCTTGCACATGGGGCATTTCGCAGGGCCTGTCTTGCGCTGGCTCTACTTTGTATTCGGTGTCGGCGGTACGGCGCTGATCGGCACCGGGCTGGTGATGTGGCTGGGCAAGCGCCGCCTCAAGCACGCGATCAGTGGCGTGCTGCCCTTTGAATTGCGTCTGGTGGAGGTGCTGAACGTCGCCAGCATGGCCGGACTGATGCTGGCCGTGGGCAGTTTTTTCTGGGCCAATCGGCTGTTGCCGGTCGGCCTGGTCGGACGCGATGGCTGGGAGATCAACGTCTTCTTCATCATGTGGGGCCTGGCTTTGCTGCATGCCCTGCTGCGCAAGGGCAAAGCGGCGTGGCGCGAACAACTGGGGCTGGGCGCGCTGCTGTTTGCCGGTCTGCCGCTGCTCGATGCACTGACGGCCTGGCCTTATCTGGCGGCAGCGGTGCGCGAAGGGCACTGGGCAATTCCGGGGGTGGACCTGACGGCGCTGGTCACCGGGTTATTTCTTGGCGGGTCGGCGTTGAAGTTTCGCACCGGGCGGCAAAAAAGCATCGCGAGCAAGCTCACACACGCCAGCGGCACGCAAAAGCTGCATCTGGCTGACGGCCGTGGGAGGGAGCTTGCTCACGAACTCAACACTTCCCGTCACGAGGTGCATTGATGCTCTTGACCACGCTGCTGTGCTTTGTCGGATTCAGCGCGCTGAGCCTGTCGATGAGCCGGCATTACACGGACGCCATCGGCGGCAAACTTGCACCCGGGCGGCGCCAGTGGCTGCGTGTACTGGGCTGGGTCGCGTTGCTGTTTTCGCTGTGGGCGGGGATCGAAGCGGGCGGTTGGGGGATGGGGCTGGTGCAGTGGTCCGCATCACTGATGATCAGCGCGATGGCGCTGTTGATCGCGCTGTCCTGGCGACCCCGTCTGGCTTTATTGCTGGCGGGTATGGCGCTATTGATCAGTCCGGTCGCCGCCATTAGCCAGTGGTTGGCCTGACGTGAGCCTGATGACCTCACCAAACCCGGACACTCCGGAGCCTCGTCAGCCCTGTGCGCAGTCAGAGTTTTCCAACGGCAGTCGTGCGCATTTTCTCCAGGTGTTTCTGTCCCAGCGGCTGCAAATGGAGGCGCTGGTCAGTCGACGCGTGGGATGCCGGGCAACGGCAGCCGATCTGGTACAGGATCTGTTCGTGCGTTTCTGGCGTCGTCCGCTGGTTCAGGTGGAAGAACTGAGCACCTATCTGCTGCGATGCGCGGGCAATATCGCCATTGATCATCTGCGCAACGAGGGCACGCGCGCGCGGCTTAGCGAGGAATGCATGACCCAGCCGAACGACGTGGTCGATGATCAGCCCCATGCCGCGCTGGAAGCCGGCAACGATCTGCGGCACGTCGAGGCTGCACTGCGCGGGCTCCCGGAAAAAACCCGGCAGATCTTCCTGCTCAATCGCATTCACGGGCGTAAATACGCCGAGATCGCCAAGGTCATGGGGCTTTCTCAAAGCGCGGTCGAAAAACACATGATGCGCGCCTTGCAGGCCTGCAAGGCGAGTCTTGCGCATGACGCACCGCCGGCCCGTGGCCTGCGTGGCAAGTCACAGGATGCCCGTCGATGAATGCGTCGCCTGCGCGTGTCAACGTGTCGCCCGATCAGCACGCCGCCGCGCTGGCATGGCTGGGCCGTCTGCATGGTCGGCCGAGCGCTGGCGATCAGGCCCGGTTCAGCGAATGGCTGCGCGCCGATCCCGTGCACGCCGAAGCCTACGCTCAGGCGCAGGTGGTGTGGGAGTTGACCGAAGAACCCGCCCAGCGCCTGGCGCGTGAAAACGCCGCGTCACTGGATGTGCTGCTCGCTGCGATGGATGCGCCTGAAGTGGCGCGCCACCGTCGCAGGGTCGCGCCCTGGTCAGCGGGTTTGGCGATGGCGGCGTGTCTGCTGCTGATGGTCAGCGTCGGCATGGGTTGGCAGCCGCAGCGTTGGGCAGATGATTTCGGTGCCGACTATGTGTCGGCACCGGGGCAGGTGCGCACCGTTACGCTGGCCGATAAGTCTGAGGTGACGCTGGATGCCGACAGTGCGATCGCCGTGGATTTCAGAATCGGTGAGCGCCACGTGCAACTGCGTCGCGGCGCGGCGTTCTTCCATGTCACGCACACCAATGAGCCGTTTGTGGTCGACGCGCATGCCGGCCATACCCGGGTGATGGGCACCCGTTTCGAGGTCCGCCTGCAACCGGTCGGCGCGCAGGTGACAGTGCTGTCGGGCAAGGTCGGTGTGAGCGCGGTGGGTGATCAGCCGCAACAGGTTCTGACGGCCGGGCAACAGGTGCGTTATGACCAGCTACTCACCACGGTTCCTGCGTCGGTCGACAGCGAGAGCGCTCTGGCCTGGCGTCAGGGCTGGCTGAATTACTACCGCACGCCGCTGGCCGATGTGATCAGCGACTTGAGCCGGTATTACCCCGGCCGCATTGTGTTGCTCAACGACAAACTCGGCGCTACCCGTGTCAGCGGCAGCTTCCCCAGCAACGACCCTGAAGCGATATTGGCCAGTTTGAAATCTGTGGTGGGTTTTGAGCAGTACGCGTTGTTGGGGCGCGTGATCGTGCTGCGGTGATGACCATGATCTGCAGACCTTCAGAGATGACTGGAGAGAGGGAAGCGCGTTGAGACACTGGATCGGTGGAGGCGCATTCGCGCTCTGGAGCCTGTGTGCACAGGCCGCCGAGCCTACGTTCAGCTTTTCGATTTCGGCCAGGCCCTTGCCGCAAGCGCTCAGTGAGTTCACCCGTGTCACCGGGTTGAGCGTCGTCTACACCCAGGAAACGCCCTACGCGATCAATGCTCCCGCACTCAACGGCGCATTCAGCCCGGAACAGGCGTTGAAAACCCTGCTGGGCACGTCCGGACTCACCTATCGCCGCGCAACCCCGCACACCTTCACCCTCGAGCCTGTCGCGGGTCAGTCAGGTGCGATCACGTTGCAGGCAACGAATATCGATTCGCGGGTGCAATCGCCCACCCTCGATCAACCGCCATCCGCCAACTCGGTCTCGCGCTCGTCGGCATCGACGCTCGATACGCCGCAAGCCATCAGCGTGGTGCCAGCTCAAGTGCTGCGCGACCAAGCGCCGCGCAACCTCGACGATGCCCTGAGCAATGTCAGCGGCGTCACCCAGGGCAACACGCTGGGTAGCACGCAAGACACGCTGATGAAGCGCGGTTTTGGTGATAACCGCGACGGGTCGATCATGCGCGATAGCATGCCCGTGGTGCAGGGCCGCAGCCTCAATGCCACAGCTGAACGGGTCGAAGTGCTCAAAGGCCCTTCGACCTTGTTGTATGGCATTCAGGACCCGGGCGGCGTGGTCAATGTGGTCAGCAAACGTCCGCAGATGACGGCCTATCACGCACTGACCGCACGCGGTTCGACCTTTGGCGACGGTAAAAGCGGCAGCGGCGGTACGCTCGACAGCACCGGGCCGCTGGGTGAGCCGGGTCAGGAGGGGCAGGGCTTGGCTTATCGCCTGATCGTCGATCATGAAGACGAGGATTACTGGCGCAATTTTGGTGTGCATCGCGAGTCGCTGGTGGCGCCATCGCTGGCCTGGTATGGCGATACCACGCAGTTACTCGGCGCTTACGAACACCGTGAATTTGTCTACCCATTCGATCGCGGTACGGCCATTGATCCCGGCATCGGTCACCCCTTGGACATTCCCGCCACGCGTCGGCTGGACGAGCCGTTCAACAATATGGAAGGGCGTTCGGATCTGTATCGCTTCGAGGCCGATCATCAATTCGATGACAACTGGAAAGGCCATCTGGGGTACAGCTACAACCGCGAAACCTACGACGCCAGTCAGGTGCGGATCACAGCGGTCAATCCGGCGACCGGCACGTTGACCCGCTCCATGGACGGCACTGGCGGCGCACTGAGTACCGACCGCTTCACCACACTGACAGTGAGCGGCAGCCCAGAGTGGCTGGGGATGCAGCACGATGTACTGGTGGGCATCGACGACGAGTACCGCAAGATTTATCGCGGCGAGCTGATTCGTCAGAAAAGCCAGACCACCTTCAGCTACGTGGATCCGGTCTACGGTCTGGAAACGCAGGGCAGCACTATTAGCCTGCCCGACAGCAACCAGAGCGATGTGCTGCGCAGCGATTCTGTGTTCGCGCAGGACTCGATCCATCTGGACGAACACTGGATTTTGGTGGCGGGCGCGCGTTTTCAGACGTACGACCAGCTCGCCGGTAAAGGACGGCCGTTTACCGTCAATACCCATCTCAACGGCCAAAAGTGGATACCGCGCGCGGGCCTGGTGTACCGCGTCGACGATGAACTGTCGTTTTACGGCAGTTACACCGAGTCGTTCAAACCCAATTCCAGCATCGCTGCGCTGGCGGGTGGCACGACGCTGGACTCGGGCACGCTGCCCGAGCAGGCCAAATCCTGGGAACTGGGCGCCAAGTGGGAGGTGCCGGGCGGGATGAGCGCCAATCTGGCACTGTTCGATATCAAGAAACGCAACGTACTGGTCGCCAATTTCGATTCGCTCACGGCGTCCACTGTTTACAGCACCGCGGGGGAGGTGCGTTCGCGAGGGCTTGAACTGGATGTCAGCGGGGAAGTGTCCGAACGCTGGAGCATGATGGGCAGCTACGCGTTGACCGACGCTCAGGTGACGACGGACCCGTTGCTTGAGGGCAATCGTTTGCAGAATGTACCCAGGCACAGCGGCTCATTGTCGGCGGTGTATGACGTGGGTTCAGTGATCGGTGGCGACCGTTTGCGGCTGGGCGCGGGCGCGCATTACGTCGGTGAGCGGGCGGGCAACCCGGATAACGACTTCAGCCTGCCCGGCTACACAGTCGCCGACGCGTTTGCCACTTATGAAACAAAACTCGAAGGACAGAAGGTCGAGATTCAGCTCAACGTCAAAAACCTGTTTGACCGCACGTATTACAGCTCTGCGGTGAGCCGGTATTTTGTGTCGATAGGCGATGCCCGGCAGATACAGATCGCGACGACCCTGGAGTTTTAAAGGGCACCTGCAGCTCTGACATCAAACACTTCGCGCCCATCGCGGCCTCGCCCAGGCTCGTCAACTCCTACAGATTTTGTGGCGTTTGCCAGATTTGGCTCGCGGTCAAGTCTGTCCCGGGGAGTGGGCGACTCCTACAGACTGTGGCTCTGTAGGCGCGAATTCATTCGCGCGGCTATGGGGCGGGTTCAACGCTCAGGGCCCGCTTCGCCAACAATTGAGCACTTACGGCCTTGCGGGGTGCGTCAGGCGAACGCCAGCCGATAGGCGCCCGGCGTTGCGCCAACGGCCTGCCGAAAGCGGTTGCTGAAATGGCTGGCACTGGCGAAGCCGCAGTCCATGGCGATTTCGCCGAACGCCAGACGCGTGTTGCGCAGCAGTTCACGTGCGCGAAACAGACGCCGCGCCAGCAGATACTGATGAGGCGGCAAGCCGAAGCTTTCGCGAAACATCCGGGCAAAATGGTATTCGGACAACGCACACAACGCGGCCAGTTGCCCCAGGCTAAGTGGCTCGGCCAATTGGTTATCGATGAACTCGATCAACTGACGCCGAAGGTGCGGCGCCAGCCCGCCTTTCAAGCGCAGACCGTCGCGCTTGCCCACTTGATTGAGGACCGTGTGGCTGAGCATTTCGTGCGCCAGGCTGCTGGTCAGCAGGCGCTCGCCAGGCTCGTTCCAGTTCATTCGTATCAGCTGCTGGAAGCGCAGGGCTTGCGGTGCATCCTCCAGAAACGTGGCTTCGCGCAGTGCCAGTTCACGGGGTTCCTTGTCGAGCATCGTCACGCAGGTGAGTGCGAACTGCTCAGGGCTGATGTACAGATGCGCGAGGCGGATTTCGCCGTTGATAACCCACGCTGATTGATGACCTGCGGGCAGAATGCACAGTTTCCCCGGCGAACCTTTGTTGCCCGGCTGGTCGCGCCGAAACGTGCCCAGACCGCCGTCGATGTAGCACGACAGCGTGTGGTGACTAGGCGCCTGATATTCCTGGGCGTCGTGCCGGTTATTCCATAACGCCGCCACCGTCCCGTCGCCCAGCGAAGCGCTCTGCTCAAGTTGAGCATTGGGCGAGCTGTTCAGGGACTGAAACACCTGGAGGGTTTCTAGGGGCGGCATGGGATCTCGGTTCGGGTGTGTTTCTGCAGGAGCCAGCTTGTTGGCCAGACGGATTACGCGCTGATCACCCAGGCCGCCTCGCGAGTAAATTCGCGCCTACAAACGGGTTAGAAGCATCCTACGCTGTAGCGCCCACGCTGCCAGCCACCTGCCGATCAAATGCGCAAGATTGTGCAAGTGCGCGACGAGGCGGTTGTCCAGACTGGCGCCTCATCAAGGAGCCCGCCATGAACCTCTCGCTGTATCTGCTGACCGTGTTGATCTGGGGCACCACCTGGATTGCCTTGAAACTTCAATTGGGTGAGGTGGCGATCCCGGTTTCCATCGTTTACCGCTTTGGACTGGCGGCGTTGATCCTGTTTGCGGTGTTGCTGATCAGCCGCAGACTTCAACCGGTCAATCGTCGCGGACAGCTGATTTGCCTCGCTCAGGGGCTGTGTCTGTTCTGCGTCAACTTTGTGTGCTTCTGCACCGCGAGTCAGTGGATCCCCAGCGGGTTGATTGCGGTGGTGTTTTCCACCGCTACGTTGTGGAACGCGCTGAATGCCCGGATTTTCTTCAAGCAGAAGGTCGCACGCAACGTGATAACCGGCGGCGCAGTGGGGCTGGTGGGATTGGCCTGCATGTTCTGGCCCGAGCTGTCCGGCCATGCCGCGAGCCCCGAAACCCTTCTCGGTCTGGGCCTGGCGCTGTTGGGGACTTTGTGTTTTTCCGCAGGGAACATGTTGTCCAGCCTGCAACAGAAGGCCGGATTGCGCCCACTGACCACCAACGCTTACGGCATGTTGTATGGCGCGGCGATGCTCAGCATTTATTGCGTGATCAGCGGCACGCCATTCGCCTTTGAGTGGAACACGCGTTACGTGGGGTCGCTGTTGTATCTGGTGATTCCGGGGTCAGTGATCGGTTTTACCGCCTACCTGACGCTCGTCGGGCGCATGGGGCCGGAGCGCGCGGCGTACTGCACCGTCTTGTTCCCTGTGGTGGCGCTGAATGTCTCGGCGCTTTTTGAGGGCTACCAATGGACCACGCCGGCATTGATGGGGCTGGTACTGGTGATGGTTGGAAACGTGCTGGTCTTCAGAAAGCCCAAAGCGCTGGTGCCGGTGGGGGGCAAGCTGGCGTGATCTCTCTGTAGGAGCGAATTCATTCGCGAGGCGCCATAACGGTTTTGGCCGAAGAGACGCCTCGCCAACAAGTTGGCTACAGAGATTGTGCGTTCCTGATGGCGCGATCAGCCTTTCCAGACCTGCTGATTCACCAGGTCCTGCGGCTTCTCGCCCAGCAGCGCGGCGCGCAGGTTTGCGTAGGCGCGGTCGGCCATGGCCTGACGGGTTTCCGTGGTCGCGGAGCCGATGTGCGGCAGTGTCACCGCGTTGCTCAGTTGGTAGAGCGGCGACTCAGCCATTGGCTCTTTCTCATACACGTCGAGCCCGGCGCCGCGAATCGTCCCGTCCTGCAGCGCCTTGATCAGCGCCGGCTCGTCGACAATTGGCCCGCGTGCGATGTTGATGAGGATTGCGCTTTTCTTCATCAGCGACAGCTCGTGCGTGCTGATCATGTGCTGGGTCTTCTCGCTCAACGGCACTACGAGGCAAACAAAGTCTGCTTCTGCCAACAGTTGATCCAGCGTCCGAAATTGTGCGCCCAGCTCTTGCTCGACCTCGGTCTTGCGGCTGTTGCCGCTGTAGATGATTGGCATGTTGAACCCCAGACGACCGCGACGCGCAACCGCTGCGCCGATGTTGCCCATGCCGACAATCCCAAGCGTTTTGCCATGCACATCGGTGCCGAAGTGCGGCGCCTCAATGCTGCGTTTCCAGTTGCCGGCTTTGGTCCAGGCGTCCAGTTCGGCGACGCGGCGGGCGCTGCTCATGATCAATGAGAAGCCCAGGTCGGCAGTGCTTTCGGTCAGCACGTCCGGGGTGTTGGTCAGCATGATCCCGCGTTCGCTCAGGTAACCGACGTCGTAGTTGTCGTAACCGACCGAGATGCTCGACACCACTTCCAGCTGCGTGGCATTGGCCAGTTGTTCACGTCCCAGCGCACGGCCTGCGCCGATCATGCCGTGGGCGTGCGGCAGCGCTTCGTCGAATTGTTGATTGAGGTCGCCTTTTTTCGGATCGGGGATGATCACGTTGAAATCTTGCAGCAGGCGCTCGGCCATTTCAGGGGATACGCGGCTGAAGGCAAGGACGGTCTTTTTCATCGGATAGCTTCTCTCGGGCGGTTCGGATGGAAAGTGCGTAGCACGCTAACATTCTTGCCGCAGGATTGGCAGCGGGAGGCGGTGCCTTGTCCGATTGTGGGAGGGAGCTTGCTCGCGATGAGGCCGGTCCAGCTGACAGATCTTTGTCGGATCTGGTTTTTATCGCGAGCAAGCTTCCTCCCACACAAGCAGTTGCTTAGTCGTCAGACCGACTCAAGCAACGCGTGCGTCTGCAAATCCGCTTCGTGCGCCGCCATGATCTCCGGCAGTGAACCGCGCAGGTATTCGACCCACGTCTTGATCTTTGCATCCAGGTACTGGCGCGAAGGGTAGATGGCGTAGAGGTTCAGCTCATGGGAGCGATATTGCGGCAACACCCGCACCAGCGTGCCGTTTCGCAGGCCTTCGATAGCCGAATAGATCGGTAAAATACCAATGCCCATGCCGCTGCTTATCGCCGCTGTCATAGCATCGGCGGAGTTCACCAGAAACGGCGAACTGGCGATGGTGACCATCTCCTGGCCATCCGGACCATCAAATGCCCATTTCTCCAGCGGAAAAACCGGGCTGACCAGCCGCAGGCACGCGTGATTCAACAGGTCCGCTGGTTTATGGGCCATGCCAAACGCTTTGACGTAAGCGGGCGAGGCGCAGACGATGCTGTACGTGATGCCCAGGCGCTGAGAGACGAAGCCCGAGTCCGGGAGTTCGCTGGCCAGCACGATCGACACGTCGTAACCCTCTTCGAGCAAGTCCGGCACGCGGTTGGTCATGGTCAGGTCGAACGAGACGTCCGGGTGATTACGTCGATAACGCGCAATAGCGTCGATCACATAATGTTGGCCAACGCCGGTCATCGAATGCACCTTGAGCTGTCCGGCAGGGCGCGCATGGGCGTCGCTGGCTTCGGCTTCGGCTTCCTCGACATAGCCCAGAATCTGTTCGCAACGCAGCAAGTAGCGCTTGCCGGCTTCAGTCAGGGCGATCCGTCGTGTGGTGCGGTTGAGCAACCGTGTTTGCAGGTGTGCTTCAAGATTGGAGACTGCACGCGAAACGTTTGCGGTGGTGGTGTCCAGCTGAACTGCTGCCGCAGTGAAGCTGCCCGCTTGTGCTACGCAACTGAAGGCGCGCATGTTTTGCAGAGTGTCCATTGGCCGTTCTCTGGTGAGATAGCAAATTGTGACATGAAGTTACTTATCCGTGTCAGCCTTGCCGCAGGATTATCCTCCGTTCGGTAACAAAGAATCACAAAACTCCCCGCTTATCGCCGTCCCGGACGCATCCTAGAATCGCGGCTCGATTCATGCCCCCTTTCATCCAGGTAATGCAGCTGTGCCGCGTCGCATCATCAGAGTGCTCAAGCCCCTTACTGTCTGGGGCTTATCGTTAGTTATCAGCGGCTGCATCGGAACGGGCGGGATTGCACCTCAAGACAGCGCATTGCCAGCCAATGCGCTGGCCACCGATGAGGCCATCGAGCACGCCGCGCAAGATGCTCACTGGCCCGCAGGTCAGTGGTGGCGAGCGTTTGGCGATGATCAGCTCAACCACTGGATCGACCTGGCGGCGCTAGGCAGCCCAAGCCTTGCGATGGCGGCGGCACGTGTGCGTCAGGCGAAGGCCATGGCCGGGCTGGCTGAATCTGCAGAATCGCTGCACATCAACGCCGACAGCACCTTCAAGCGCCACAACTGGCCGACGGATCAGTTCTATGGTCCGGGTGAGTTATCGAACACCAGCACGTGGGACAACAATGCGTCGCTGGGTCTGAGTTATTCCCTGGACCTGTGGGGCCGCGAGAGCAACAGCACCGAGCGTGCGCTGGACCTTGCACACCAGAGCGTTGCGCAGGAGCGGCAGGCGCAACTGGAGTTGCAGGACAATCTGGTCCGCGCCTACATCCAGTTCTCGCTCAATTACGCCCAGCGCGATATCGCTCAGGCAACGCTGACCCAGCAACAACAGATGCTCGATCTGGCTCAGCGCCGTTTGCAGGGCGGGATCGGCACGCACTTTGAGGTCAGTCAGGCTCAGACGCCACTCCCGGAAACCCATCGCCAGATCGACGCACTGGAGGAAGCGATTGCCCTGAGCCGCAATCAGATTGCAGCGCTTGCCGGCAAAGGCCCGGGGGAGGGCGCGCAGTTGCGACGCCCGACATTGTCGCTGCAAGCGCCGTTGACGTTGCCGTCGGTTCTGCCGGCCGAGTTGCTGGGGCAGCGTCCCGATGTGGTCGCGAGCCGCTGGCGCGTGGCGGCGCAGGCGCGGGGAATTGACGTGGCGCACGCTGGTTTTTATCCCAACGTCGATCTGGTCGGCAGCCTCGGTTACATGGCCACGGGCGGCGGCATGCTGGAGTTTTTGGCTGGCAAGAAATTCAACTACAGCGTTGGCCCCGCCGTCACGCTGCCGATCTTCGATGGCGGGCGGCTGCGTTCAGAGCTGGGCGAGGCCTCGGCTGGCTATGACGAGGCCGTTGCGCAGTACAACCAGACACTGGTGAATGCGCTCAAAAGTATTTCAGATCAGTTGATTCACCGTGCCTCGATGGACAAGCAGCAACGGTTCGCCGATGAGTCGGTGGCGGCTGCGCAGAAGACCTATGACATTGCGATGATTGCGTACAAACGCGGGCTGACCGATTACCTGAATGTGCTGAACTCGCAGACGCTGCTGTTTCACCAACAACAGGTGCAGCAACAGGTGCAGGCCGCGCGTTTGACGGTGCATGCCGAATTGGTGGTGGCGCTGGGCGGTGGCTTGATGGCGGGCAATGACTCGCCGGCTGACGACAAGACCGTCGCGCCCAAGCCGCCCGCTATATTGGCAGTGTTTGAGCGGTGAAGCAGATAGAGACCTGTCGCCGGTCACGGCGTCATCGCGAGCAAGCTCCCTCCCACAGTGTGCACGCAGTGCCCGCTTTATCGGCCAGCGCAAAATTCAATGTGGGAGTGAGCTTGCTCGCGATGCAGTGTGCCGGTCACCTCAGGTCATGCACTGAATGACTTCCCTCCTGCGGCGCATCACCCACCTCCCATGGCGCCGTGAATTCAACGGTTGGGCGCGCAGCGATGGCGTGACCTGGGTCTACATCTTCAAAGTCCTGATTGCGGCTTTTCTCACCTATTGGCTGGCGATGCGTCTGGAGTTGCCGCAACCGCGTACGGCGATGATCACCGTGTTCATCGTTATGCAGCCCCAGAGCGGGCATGTATTCGCCAAGAGTTTTTATCGCCTGCTCGGCACGCTGGCGGGGTCGGTGGTGATGGTGTTGCTGATGGCCTTGTTCGCGCAGAACAGCGAGCTGTTTCTCGGCAGCCTGACGCTCTGGGTGGGCCTATGCTGCGCCGGTGCTGCGCGTTATCGCAACTTTCGCGCCTATGGTTTTGTGCTCGCCGGCTACACCGCCGCCATGACCGGCTTACCCGCCCTGGCGCACCCGGAAACTTCGTTCATGGCGGCCATGTGGCGGGTGCTCGAAATTTCCCTCGGCATTGCCTGTTCGACACTCGTCACCGCCGCGATCCTGCCGCAAAGCGCCGGTGCGTCTATGCGCAACGCGCTGTATCAGCGCTTCGGCGTGTTCGCCGCGTTCGTCAATGATGGCCTGCGCGGTACCACGGATCCGGCGGCGTTCGAGGCCCATAACGTGCGCTTTATCGCTGAGGCCGTAGGGCTGGAAGGTTTGCGCGCGGTCACGGTGTTCGAAGACCCGCACATGCGACGGCGCAACGGTCGTCTCAATAGATTGAATAGCGAATTCATGACCCTCACCACGCGCTTCAACGCGCTGCACCAATTGCTGGAGCGGCTGCGTAGCCGGGACGAAACGGTGGTGCTCAATGCGATAGAGCCGGGACTCAAGGCGCTGGTGGACAGGTTGACGCCATTTGCCGACCGGCCGCTGATCGATGCGGATGCAGCGGTGTTGGCCCGCCAACTGAGTGCGTTCAAGAGCGAGCTGCCGGAACACGTGCGTTCGCTGCGCGCCGAGTTCATGAGGCATGCGCCAAGCGATGATCAGCAGCTGGATTTTCACACCGCCTACGAGCTGCTTTATCGCTTCGTCGAAGACATGCATGACTACGCGCAAACCCATGCCTCACTGGCGGATCACAACCATGAGCGGGAAAAGTGGGTCGAACCGTTCGTGCCGAAAACCAACTGGATGGCGTGCGCGGCATCCGGCATCCGCGCCACCTTCATTCTGGGGGTGATGTCGGTCTACTGGGTGGCGACCGCCTGGCCGAGTGGCGCCACCATGACGATGGTTTCTGCGGCGACCGTCGCGCTCTCTGCGACCACGCCAAACCCGCGACGCATGGCGTTTCAGATGGCATGCGGTACGGGATTGGGGGCCGTGCTGGGCTTTTTCGAGACGTTTTTCGTGTTCCCGCAGATCGATGGTTTTGCACTGTTGTGCATGGTGCTGGCGCCGGTATTCATGCTCGGCGCCTTTCTCACCTCGCGCCCTCAGTGGGCGGGGTATGGCCTGGGTTTGTTGATCTTCTTTTGCATCGGATCGGCCCCGGACAACCTGACCGTCTACAACCCATATGCATTCATCAACGACTACATCGCCATGGTCGTCGGCATGCTGCTGTGCGCGGCGGCGGGGGCGATCATTCTTCCGCCCAACAGTCGCTGGTTGTGGTCGCGGCTTGAGGATGACCTGCGTCGGCAAGTGGTGTTTGCGATCAGTGCGCCGCTGCGCGGCATGCGCTCGGGCTTCGAGAGCCGCACGCGTGACTTGATGCATCAAGCCTACGGTCTGGCGGCGGGGCGGCCCGAGGTGCAGCGCAGTGCGTTGCGCTGGATGTTCGTGGTGCTGGAAATCGGTCAGGCGATCATCGAGTTGCGCCGCGAGCAAACGCTGCTGCCGGTGCACCCCAGCTACGCCGAATCGCAGCACTGGCGTCAGGCGATCCGGGCCATGGGGCGCTCGCTGATCCGTCTGTTCATACAGCCCGATGGCAGCAATCTGTCGCGTAGTTTGAGGGCCGTCGACCATGCGATCAATTGCGTGGCGCATACCGATGAGCCCTTCGCGCCGCACTTCGACACCTCGCCGCTACGCCGGGTCAAAAGCCACCTGCATTTCATTCGCACCTCGCTGCTCGATCCGCAATCGCCGCTCGCCGCCTACGCCCCTCACCACGAGCCGCAAGGACTTCTGCATGCCCCGTGAAATTGCTTTCAATGGCGTTTACATGCCCACCGTGACAGTGATGTTCGTGGTCGCGATGGTCATCGCCTGGGCATTGGATCGGCTGATGGCCGGGTTCGATCTGTACCGTTTCTTCTGGCATCCGGCGCTGCTGCGTCTGAGCCTGTTCAGCTGCATTTTTGCCGCCATGGCGCTCACTGTTTACCGTTGAGGCTCGTTGCTTGAGATGAAAAAGCTTTTCAGTCTGATCGCTACGTTGTTGGTGCTCGCGTTGGCCCTGTGGTTAGGCCGGTCGTTATGGGTTCACTACATGGACACGCCCTGGACCCGCGACGGACGGGTACGTGCCGACGTGATCAACGTTGCCGCTGATGTGACCGGCACCGTGGTCGATGTGCCGGTGCGTGATAACCAGCAGGTAAAAAAGGGCGATCTGTTGATGCAGATTGATCCCGAGCACTATCAGTTGGCGGTCAAGCAGGCGCAGGCGCTGGTTGCCTCGCGCAAAGCGACGTGGGAGATGCGTAAGGTCAACGCGAGCCGCCGTGCGGACATGGACAATCTGGTGATATCGGCCGAAAGCCGGGAAGACGCCTCCAACGTCGCCAGCTCCGCTCAAGCCGATTACCAGTTGGCCCAGGCGCAACTGGAGGCCGCCGAACTCAACCTCAAACGCACCCGCGTGCTGGCCGCGGTCGATGGCTACGTCACTAACCTCAATGTGCATCGGGGCGATTACGCGCGCATCGGCGAGGCCAAGATGGCGGTCGTCGACATGAATTCGTTCTGGGTTTATGGCTTCTTCGAGGAGACCAAGTTGCCTCACGTGAAGGTGGGCGATCCGGCAGACATGCAGCTAATGAGCGGTGAGGTCATCAAAGGCCACGTCGAAAGCATCGCCCGCGCCATCTACGACCGCGACAACCCCGAGAGCCGCGAGTTGATTGCCGACGTCAACCCGACGTTCAACTGGGTGCGACTGGCGCAGCGCGTGCCGGTACATATCCATCTGGATTCCGTACCGGCGGGCGTGGTGTTGGCGGCGGGGATCACGTGTACGGTGATTGTGAATCCTGAAACGGCCCGTTCGACGTTGTAACGCCGGAACTGTAGGCGCGCCCTTGCCCGCGATTGCAAGGTTCCGACGCTGCATTTGTATCGGATGTACTGGCCAATCGCGGGCAAGCGCGCTCCTGCAGGGAATAGGGGTTGGCCGGGGTTTTTACAGCCTGCCGTTCAGTCCGAAGCGCTTGCTCAGTATCCGATCCAGCAAGCCCTTGGGCAGCAAGCGCTCCAGCAATGGCAACGCGCGGCTGCCATTGCCGGACCTCAGCAGACGTGGCGGTTTGGCTTTTTGCACGGCCTTGAGCACGTCCTGCGCGAAATGGGCGACAGGCGTCGGGTTGTTTTGCGAGGCGTTGGCGCGGGCGAGAATGCTGTCCCGTAAAGGCCACCACGCCGAGCCCTCATGAATGACCTGCTCGGCTTCGCGCCTTGCGGTATTGGCGAATTGTGTGTCGATGGCGCCGGGCTGCACTTCCATTACCCGGATGCCGAAGGGTGCCAGCTCAAGGCGTAGCGCCTCGTTCATCCCGTGCACGGCGGCTTTGGAAGCGCAGTAAGCGCCAGCAAAAGGTGTCACCAGCACACCCGAAACGCTGCCGATGTTGACGACCAGTCCTTTGCTGCGGCGAAGGGCCGGGAACAACGCGCGCGTCACGCCGACGATTGAGAACACGTTGGTTTCAAATTGCCTGCGGATCGCTTCCACACCGCCGTCGAGTAATGGACCGATACCGCCATAGCCTGCGTTATTGATCAGCACGTCGATTGTTGTGTTGTGCTGCTCAAGTGCAGCCACTAGCCGGTCAATCCCCGCTGCGTCATTGACGTCCAGTTCTATACCGGTAAAACCCGCTGCGCTGAGTTGGGCAACGTCTTCAGATTTACGTGCTGTGGCCCAGACGCTGTAGCCGGCCGACTTGAAAGCGTCGGCCATGGCGCGACCCATGCCACTGGAGCAACCGGTAATGAGAACAACGGGCATGCCGTGATTTTCCTTGCGTAGAGCGGTGTTGGAGGGGCAATCGATGCGTTAATCCGAAAACTTGCCCTGCAAGCGTTCGGCACGAAACTCCAGCGTTTGCGGCCGGTAGCCTGCGCGCAGTGGCGGCAGCGGCAGGCAATCCTGCCATTGACTGCCGGGCAGCAGCTCGCCCGGGCCTCGGTAGCGCGGTGCGGTGTAGGTGTCTTCAGCGAGATTGACGGTGTCGCCCGGTGTGTACGCGGCCACTTTCCAGCGCAATTCACTCAACGCCACCTTGTTGCCGTTGTCGATCAAGACCAGCAACGGCCGACCAATCGGGCACTGCTGCGGCGCGTAGTCCATACGCAATTGCAGCCGTTCAAGGCGCTGTGCGTCGCGGCTGTCTTCCCACACCACAAACAAGGCGACCAGCCCCAGGCCCAATGCCGCCGCCAGTGAGACCGGCAACGCCTTGGCCGGATAACGCAAAAGCAGCACAAGCCAGGTGAGCAAAAGTATGGCGCCGAAAATCATGGGAGTGCGTCCGAAACGGGCAGATGTGGGCATCGTACCGAAAGGGGAGAGGTAGACCAAATCTATGAGTGCACATGGGCACTGTTGGAGGCTTGCCCGTGAAGCTGACACCGCCAATCCCGGATAAGCGTAGCTCGGGCAGTCGATTCGCGGGCAAGTCTCCAACGCGACGACTGTTATCGGCGCAGCACAAAAAAAGCCTGCGCCAGCCCTCTGCGTATGGGGTAAACGCAGAGGGTCGGCGCAGGCCGGAGTTACTCGTGGGCTGCGAGAATCAGCGCGAGATGGTCTGGGTTTTTACGCCCGCCTCTACGCTGTTGTTGGAGCGGCCATAGACGTCTTCGAAGCGTTCGATGTCGTCTTCGCCCAAGTAGCTGCCTGATTGCACTTCGATGATTTCCAGCGGGATCTTGCCTGGATTGCGCAAGCGGTGGACCGAGGCGATAGGGATATAGGTCGACTGGTTTTCGGTGAGCAGGAACACGTTTTCATCGCACGTGACCTGAGCCGTACCCGACACCACGATCCAGTGTTCGGCGCGGTGGTGGTGCATTTGCAGCGACAGGCTGGCACCCGGCTTGACCGAAATGCGCTTGACCTGGAAGCGGCCGCCCATGTCCACGGAATCGTAAGAGCCCCACGGACGATAGACTTCGAGGTGGTTCTGGGTTTCGCTGCGGCCTTGCTCGTTCAGCGTGTTGACCATCTGCTTGACGCCCTGAACCTTGTCCTTGTGGACGATCATCATGGCGTCTTTGGTTTCGACCACGACGATGTCGTCCAGGCCGATCACCGACACCAGTTTGCCGTTGCCGTGGACCATGCAGTTGCGGCTGTCCTGCAGAATGACATCGCCTTTGGTGACGTTGCCGTTGGCGTCTTTGTCGTGCACGGCCCAGAGCGAAGCCCAGCAGCCGACGTCGTTCCAGCCTGCCGAGAGGGGTACTACGCAGGCGCGTTGGGTTTTTTCCATCACTGCGTAGTCGATGGAGTTGTCCGGGCACTGCGCGAAGGTGGCCTCGTCGATCTCGACGTTACTGCCTTCCCTGGTGCTGCGCTCAAGCGTCAGCAGGCAGGTGTCGTAGATGTCCGGATCGTGCTTTTTCAGTTCTTCCAGGAAGCGGCTGGCGCGGAACAGGAACATGCCGCTGTTCCAGTAGTAACCGCCTGCTTCGACGAATTCTGTGGCGCGTTGCTCGTCGGGTTTTTCGACGAATTGCGACACGCGGCTCACGCCCTCGGGCAGCAGCGCATCAGAGGTGGATTTGATATAGCCGTAGCCTGTTTCCGGTTTGGTAGCCGGGACACCGAACAGCACCATTTCGCCGCGTTCAGCGGCAACGGTAGCGAGAGCCAGCGCACGTTGCAGGGCTTTTTGGTCTTCGATGACGTGGTCGGCCGGGAGCACCAGCATCAGCTCATCGCGACCTTCGTTGGCCAGCATCATGGCGGTCAGTGCAACGGCGGGGGCCGTGTTGCGACCGAACGGCTCCATGATAATGCCTTGAGTCTCCAGCTTCAGAGCGCCCAGCTGTTCGTTGACGATGAAGCGGTGATCCTTGTTGCAGACCACGATGGGTTGCTGAATGCCTTCGAACACCAGGCGCTGCAGGGTCTGCTGGAACAGGGTGTGTTCGCCGGTCAGAGCCAGGAACTGTTTCGGGAACTGTTTACGCGAAAGCGGCCAGAGTCGGGAACCGCTGCCACCTGACAAGATCACTGGAATCATTTTGTTTCTCCAATAGCAAAAGCGTTCGAATGGGCTGTACGTCGGTCTGTCGTTTCGTCTTGCTTATTGTTGTCCTGCATCGGTCGGCGCCCTCTTGGCAACAAGGCCTGGCATCGACCGTATATATCGCTTCTGCCGAAGGCCTAAACCTGAGATCGAGGTGTGTCTGAATCACCTCGTTGACTGGTTTACTGCCGCTTCGCGCCAGATCGTGGGCAAGCCCTACTCCTCCGGCCTCCGGCCAGAATCAGAAGCCGTCTGCCAGAATCAGAAATCGCTTATCGAGTCGCTGTCGGGCGCTTTACCCAGACTGGCGACAGGCTGGTGCCGCTGCCGGTGACATACAGCACGGCGGCTTCGCCACGCTCCAGTGCAACAGGCTTGACGTCGCTGACTTTCTTGTCGCCTTCGTACAGGGCCAGGCTGACCTTGACCGGGTTGATTTCGCGCTCGCCGGTGCCTTTGGATTTAACGGCTTCCACGACATTGGTCTTGCCGTCAGCGGTTTTCAGGGTCAGTGACTTGTCGCTGAGGTTTTGCAAACGCACCAGGGACTTCTGCTTGTTCTTGAACGGTGGTTCTTCGATCAACTGCGGAGCGCCCGCAGTGTTGTTGACGATGGTGTAGTAGTGATCACCCGCCAGTTTCACCGGCAGCGTCTGGCTGCCGATCTTGGCGCTGTAATCGCCTTGTGGCATGAAGCTGAAGTCACTGCTGGCCAGTGGGCCGACTTCGCTTAAGTTGGTGTTGCCGACGCTGGCGCTGACTTCAGCGTTGCTGGCGTTGTAGATACGCACAAAGGTCGAGCCTTTCGGTGCAGTGGGGCCGTAAAGCGCGGAGTCACCGGCAAATGCGTGCAGTGACACGAAGCCCAGGCTGGCCGCCAGGACACAGGTTTTGAGCAGGCTGCTTTTGTTTTTGCGAGCAGTCGTGTGAGCTGGGTGCTGTAAGGTCATTTGGGTAGTCCTCTCAGTTTTGCGCCCGGCTGGGCGACTCGGAGTTAGCGGCGTTTTGCGCCAGATTTTGTTGCGGATCACGCGCCTTTTTCAGTTCGGCGATCCACTTCGGATCGAACTCGCCAAGGTCGTTGTGAGCAGGCAGGTAGCGCTCCGGGAATTCCCAGATCAGCACCTGCGGCGGGCTGCTTTTGAAGGCGTCGGTCTGCAGATACTTGAGCATCGGCAAGATCGGGCCATGGCCGTCTTCGGCATAGTTGACGACGTCACTGTGCAGCGCCTGTTTGAGGGCGCCTGCGAAGTTCCAGTTTGGGTTGGCGCTGTAGCTGGTGCCTACCAGACCGACTGCCACCTGGTTGTCGGCAAACAGTGCATCGCCGCTGTCCGTCTGTGTCTCGGCAGGGTTGGTGCTGCGCTGTTGCAGCTCATCGGGCTTGGGCAGCAGGTTGGTGAACAGCGGGTCCAGCGGCAGGAAGTTGGTCAGGTCACCCTTGTACGGTTCCGCTGCCTTGGCTTCGGTGACGAAGGTCTGCGGATCGCCATCTATCGGCGTCTTGGCAGCAATCGCTGCCCCCAGTTGCTGCGCGACCACTTCGGCGCCCATCGGGGTCCAGTGAGTGTCGGTGCGCAGGAACACCTGACCGTTGTTTTTTGCGGTTTCCAGTGGCGCGAGCAGATCGGGGGCAAAGATGCCGGCCTGACTCACTTGCGCATGGAATTGTTGATACAGATCGGTGTGCAGCGTTGCCGGCGTGTTGCGGCCGATGTGCTCCGGATAAAGACGGGTCTTGGCCGGAATGATCGCCAGCACCAGTTCAGTGCCTTGTGTCTTCAACTGGTCGCGTACGCCCTGGATCAACGCCAGATTGTCCGCTTCATTCTGTTCGCTGTTGGCCACTGCATCGAACTCTTCGTCGGTGTAGAGCCACTGGTCTTTGCCCAGCACCACGCCGGGACGGCCTTCGTTGAACAGCTTGTAATCCATCGCAGCCCAGAGGTTGGTGCCCAGACGCTTGATCGGAAACTCTTCGTCGTAGTGGGTCTCGACCGCTTTGGTCCAGCGGCCGTTGAGGACCGTGGTTTCCTGCGACGTCGAGAAGCCGCTGAAACTGCGCAGCGACCAGATTCCCAGTGCCAGCAGGACCGCCAGAAACAGCGCGATGTAGAGGATTCGTAATGAACGGGTCATGTCAGGCTCCTCAGAACTGGAAGTACAGGAACGGCGAGAAACTGGCCGCCGAGAGTTTCAGAATCGACGCCACGAACATCAGCAGAATCAATCCACGCATGACGTAGCGAGACCAGTCCAACGTCCAGTAGGCCGGCTGTACCTGCGCTTCGACGCCCACGGTGTAACCCGGCTGATGGATGCTGCCCGGCTTGTCGCCCGGCACGGCTTTGATCATCCCAGGCTGCGCGGTTGCGGGGCTATCGGCTCGAACATCGCCGCCGGCTTGCACAGGCTTGTCGCGGTCGGTCTTCAGGGGCGCGCGGTTCTGGTAGAAGTCGCGCAGACCAAAGAACGCCAGCGTGATGTACGCGACGATCAGCGTTGCCACTTGCAGGCCTGTCAGGCTGGCCTGGTTGAGTTCCGAGAGCTGCCATTCGCCGAAGCTGAACATCGCGCCGTACATGCGGCCGGCGACGTGCAGGTTTTCCGAGCGGAAGATCACCCAGCCCATCACGACCAAAAGGAAGGTGAGGGCCCAGCGCACAGGATTGAAGCTGTGTGGCGTGGTGTTGATGCCCAGCGCTTTTTCAATCGCCAGCCAGAGGCCGTGCCACGCGCCCCAGACGATGTAGGTGATGTTGGCGCCGTGCCACAGGCCGCCCAGCAGCATGGTCAGGAACAGGTTGCGGTAGGTGGCGATTTTGCCGCTACGGTTGCCGCCCAGCGTGATGTACAGGTAGTCACGCAGCCAGGTGGAAAGGCTGATGTGCCAGCGCCGCCAGAACTCTGTGATCGACTGGCTGATATAAGGCTGCTTGAAGTTTTCCATGAAGCGGAAACCCATCATCAAGCCGAGGCCGATGGCCATGTCGCTGTAACCCGAGAAGTCGAAATACAACTGCGCGGTGTAGGCCAGCGCGCCCAGCCATGCATCACCCGTAGTCGGATTCTGCAAGGCGAAGCAGTGATCGGCGACCACCGCCAGCGTATCGGCGATGAACACTTTCTTGATGAAGCCCTGCATGAACCGAGTGCAGCCTTCGGAGAACTTGTCCAGCGTGTGCGTGCGGTTGTTGAATTGATCGGCCAGATCACGGAAACGCAGCACCGGGCCTGCAATCAGGTGCGGGAAGATCGCGACGAATGCTGCGAAGTCGATCAGGTTGCGTGTTGCCGGTGTGTCGCCACGGTAGACGTCGATGATGTAGCTGATGGACTCGAAGATGTAGAACGAGATCCCGATCGGCAACAGCACGTGGGTCAGGATGAACGGCTCAAGGCCCACCGACGTCATCATTGCGTTGATGCTGTCGACGCCGAAGTTGGCGTACTTGAAGTAGCCCAGGATGCACAAGTCGACGACTACGCCGAGCAGCAGCCAGCGCTGCGCCGGTTTCGTCCGCACACCGGCTGCGCCCACCTTGAGACCGATCCAGTAGTTCCACAGCGTGACCGCTGCAAACAGTGCCAGGAAGTCCACGCGCCACCATGCATAGAACACGTAGCTTGCGATCAGCAGCAGCAGGTTGCGATAGCGTTGCCCGCTCAAGTAGTACAAGCCGAGAAATATCGGCAAGAACAGGAACAGGAACACGTTGGATGAGAAAACCATCCTTATCTCTCCGTTTGTCCAGCATCCAGGGGCCGAAGCCCCCCCAAACCCCCCAGCTCCAGAGCGGGGGAGGTAACACATGAAGCTTTGAACCTGTAGGAGCGCGCTTGCCCGCGATGAGGCCAGTACATCAGACACAGTTGTGTCGTCTGGAAATCGCTTTCGCGGGCAAGCGCGCTCCTACAAAGTCACACGCCCAGGTACATCAGGTGCCGTCCTTACGAACCGCCTTTCTCGCCCTTTTCATGCGTCGGGTCGTAGGTGCGGGTCATGTCGCCGCCGAGGCGGAAATTCTTGAAAGGCTGCATCTTGTGTTTCTGTTCAGTGACATCCGGGCTGCAGTCGTACAGCGAGCAGTACGGTTCCAACCAGGCGAATTTCATGTCTTTTTTCAGGTCCGTCATGTCCTGCTTCTCGCCACCGCGTGCGGCGAAATCATCGGAATCCTTGACGCCGGCCAGTACCCGGTCACCCAGACGTTTCAGTGCGCCGTTGTTTTCCGGGCGCAGATCCACGCCGTTGACCTGAGCGAAACTGGCGATCATCGCCAGCGGCGGCAACGCGTAGTTGTGGTAGGCGAGGGCGCGCTGTTTGCGCTTGAGCTCGTTGGGCAGGAACCCTTGCTCGTCAACCTGATTGGCGGCAACACGGAACTCTTTCACCGACCAGTCGAACAGGTCTTTGCGGTTGGTGGCGATAGACGTTGCCATCACCGACCAGGCTGCCCAGTACGAATGGTTGTTGGTTTTTTCCAGCGGCAGGTCGTTCCAGTCGCTGACCACCTGATCGGCCAGTTTGCTGAACCAGGCTTCAATCACTTTCGCGTCCTGCTGACGCGTGGCCAGCGGATGGGAGTCTGAAAACTTCAGGCGCAGATACGACGAGGCCATGCTGCCCAAGGCCCATTTGCGCATGGACTTGCCGGTGTGGTTGAAGTCTGTGGACTCCAGCGCATCGGCCTTGGCCCAGGTGGTCAGCAGATTCAGCGCGCAGTCGAGTTGCTCGGGACGGCCGTCACGCATGTATTGCATTACCACTTTGCTGGTGTTGCGCTCAAGGGTGGTGATGCTTTTCGTGGCATCCCTGAACGCTTGCTCCGAGTCCTTGTTCAGCGTGGCGCGGGCTTTGTCCGAGCCTTCGTATTTGCTGCGAAACACCAGTTTGTCGGTGTAAGGCTGCGGAATGGCTTCACAGGTGAACTTGTTTTCACCGGTCTTGAATTTCTCGATGCTCTCGTAATAGCCCTGCGGCGGCACGAGGGTCGCGGCGGCGCTGGCGCTGGTGGCAAATACTGTGGATGACAGCATGGCCAGCGAGAGGAGGGTGGGTAACATCATTTTTGGAGTGTGCATAAGAGCCTCATAACCCGGCTTGCGCGGTGCTACGCGCGACATTCGGGAACACGTTGCGTTTGCATACTTTGGCTTCGACTTGCTGTGGCGCAGTGCCCGCTTCGGGGCCCTGCACTTCCAGTGCGAGCAATTGCTGGTCAGCCCAGTCCTTGTCATCGCGCAGTTCGAAGGCGAAGCGCCCATCGGTATCGGATGTTTCAGGTTTCTCGATTTTCAAATCTTCATGGCGGCCGTTCATGTACCAGAGTCGGGCCTGAAGGGTCTTCACCGAGGTGTCGGCGAACTTGATATCGATCTGATTACTGCCGTTACGCACGTCCTTGATGCCGTTTTTGCCATTGACCAACAGCTCGTTGGTCCCAGGCTTGAGAGAGGTGCTGGTGCTCATGAGCGCCGGTTTGCCTTCGCAGCCGTTGTCCAGCAAGGACATCATCTGGCGGTAGATGGTCTCCTGATCCAGGCGGTACAGCGGCGAGAACTCCCAGATCAGAATCTTCGGCGGGTGTTTCTGGAAGTCTTCACTGCCCAGATATTGCAGCATCGAACCTTCGAGGCCACCGCCAGGGAAAGAGACATTCAGGACGTCGGCGCTCATGTATTCCTGGAGAAACCCGGCGAAGTTGTAGTTCTTGCCACTGTGGCTGGTACCCACGAGGGTGATTTCCGGGGTGCCGGAATCGCCGAACAAGTCGCCATCGGCGGCTTCGCCCTTGGGCTCGGTCTCGAACATATCCATGTACTGGATCGCGTAGCTGGAGTTGCACAATTGCCCGGCCATGTTGTGCAAGGTGCCTTTTTTACCCATGCGGCCAGAGATGTGGGACTCGAACTCACGCTTGGGAACACTGGCGAACTCCGGCAGCTTCTTCACCGACCCGGCGACGATTTTTGCGGTGCGCTGGGCGCCATAAGGGGTCCAGTGCTGGTCACCGCGGAAGTAGAAATCGTGCGCCTGCTGCTCGTTGGTCAGTGGCGACAAGTCCGGCACGGTGTAGCCCATTTTTGCGAACCTGCCGAGCATCGCCTTGTAGTTTTTCAGAGCGGTGTCGTAGTCGAACTTGTCGCGTTCGGCCGGGAACAATTTGTTGCGATCCACCAGGCCACGCGTTGGCTGATAAACCACCACCAGTTCGACGCCTTTGCTCTTGAAGGCATCGTGCAGTTCTTTCATCCGCGCATAGCCTTCAGGCGTGGTATCGAACTCGGTGCGCAGGTCTTCCTTGGTCCGGAACAGCCAGTCGCCCTGGGCCTGGACCAGCGTGGTGAAGTTCTGCTGGTAGCGGGAAACGTAGTTTTTCTCGTCATGCGCTTCCGGGCAGAGGTTGCAGCAGGGCTCGGCCTTGAAGGCGGGCAGGGCTGTATCGTCGGCGTAGGCATTACCCGCAGCGAACATGGCTGCGGCAAGGCCGGAAAGGCTGAGAAACTTGATCAGTTGAGCGTGCATAAAAAATACCTTCCTCAGTCCCGCAAGTCTGTCTGACGTTCGACCGGGTCGATCAATACGGCTTTTTGTTGGCGCACCAGCAGGTCGAGAATCTCATCCTGACGATCACCCAGCACCCCGTTGAACGTGATGCCGCTGGCCTTGGTCGGCGACAGCATCGCCACCTTGTACAGCTCGACGCTGAGCGGCGAATCGATGAACAGCGGGCCGGAACCGTTGGAGGCCAGGTTGCCGCCGACCATGATCAACGACACTTCGGCGTCGAACGGATCGAGCTTGATATCGCGGTCGGTGTCGCCGAGGTCCTTGATGTGGCCGTACACGCCCATCAGGCCGTTGCCCATGGACAAGTTCTCGTACAGCTTGATGTTCACGCTGTTACGCACCCGGATGCCGTGGCGTTTGTTGGCGAATACGTGGTTGCCCCAGATCAGGTTGTCACCGCTTTCGTACAACGTGATGCCGTCTGCGTGGTTGCGGTAAATCTCGTTGTAGGCCACCAGATTGTTCACGCTGTTACGGTCCAGCACGACGCCTGACAAGTGGTTGTCGTAGCTCTTGTTGTTGAAGATGAAACTGTCGTTCACCTCACGGGAAATGATGATGCCGTGCTTCTTCCTGGTCCCGTAGACCGAGTTCTCGGCGATGATCAGGCCGTATGAACGGTCGTGCGGGTCGATGCCGTAGACGATGTTGTCGCGGTAGGTGCTGCCCTTGACAACGAAGTCACGGGTTTCGTAGCAATAGAAGCCGTACCACATGTCAGAGAATTCGGAGTTGATGATCCAGCCGGTCGGGTCCGGGCGGTTCATCGCCGCTTTCATGTTGGGCGTGTACTGGGAAATGCTGATCCCGTACGACTTGCTGTTGCTGTAACCCAGACTCGCCACCTTGGTATTGACGATGTAGGTCTGGGTGCCGCCCCACGAAAGCAGGAACGGACGAAACTCCTTGGCTGCCTTGTAGGTCGACGGACCGTTGGCTTTTTCGCTCCAGCCGGTCACTTTGGTGTCTGTTATGAACAGCAGGTTGTCGTTGACGATGAACGCACCGGCCTCTTGGGACAGGCGCAGTTCCTGGGTCTTTTTGTCGACTTCCAGAATGCCTTTTTTGCCCACCACAATTGGCAGGCGTGCCACGAATACGCCCGGTGATGTTTCGCTCAGGTACTGGTTAGGCACCTTTTTGGCAAGATCACGAAGGTTCATGTAGCCGTCGTCGATGAAGATGGCTTGAGGGATGCCGTGCTGACGCGCCACCCACTCGGCCATCTTGTTGTCGCCGCCGATGAATTCCTTGAGCGAGTCTTCCTGCATCATGCGCTTGATCGATACCTTGCCCGCTTTGCTGCGCACGATCTTCTTCTCTACCGCCTGTGCGGTGTAACCCGACAGGTCCGGCAGCGTGGGCTTGTCCATCATCAGTGGCTCGCTTGGCGGGCTGCTGATGGTGTAGTTCTTGGCTTGCTGCAGGCCTTTGACCACGACAGGTTTGCCGGCCTCTTTGGTGGCTGCAGCCGCAGGTGCTGACGGCACGCTGTTGGCTATGGCAGCAGTGCTCGCCAGCAGCAAGGCGCTGCTCAACACTGCGCTTTCGAGCAGGGCGTACGCCCATGCCCGTTGACGCAGACTGCTTGGTTGACTATTCATCTCATCGCACTCCCTTCGCGGCTTGCATCAGAAGCGCCAGATGACGTCGACGATGGCACGGTGCATGTATTCGTCCACACCGTTGTGATACGCATCGCCTGGCTTGAACACGCCTGCGCGCAGACGCACCAGCGCCGATGGCTCATCGAACGACTGGCTGACGGAGGCGGGCAGCAGACCCTGCTTGAAGTACTTGGTGACGACCAGATCCATTTCCTGACCCAGATCCTTGCGCCCGTCTTCCAGCGGCAGAGAGTCGAAGTTGCCAGTGCTGATACCGTTGGCATCGACGTTGTCGCGAGCCGGATTCACGCCTGCGCCGCCGATGCCGGAGTGGCCATCGACCCGGCGAAACTTGTGGTAGATCAGCGACGCGTCGTACTCGTCGCGCAGTTGCCAGGAGGCGAACAGGGAGCCGGATTCCACGTTGGCCATTTCGCCCTGGAAGGCTTCACCGAAGCGATGAACCCGCGAGCGAGTACCGGTCCAGTTGGAGCGATTACTCTCCAGGCCGTTCTGCTCATAGTTTTTGCTGGCGCGTGAATAAGCGCCGCCGACCTGCCACATCGGATCAAGACGGAACCGCAGGCCCAGATCACTGGCCCAGCCGTTTACGTTGCTCTTGTCCTTGGCGCCGGCCAGATACTGATCGGTGGTGGCGGCGTAGGCAGCGCCGATACGATCGCGGTTGCCGTTGAGCCAGGTCACGCTCCCCCAGTAATTGATGGGGTTAGTGTTGCGATAGTTGTAGGCGTCGCTGTTGGCTTCAAGGCCCAGCCAGGTCAGATCACCGGTCGAAGTCTTGTCCAGATCGTCCAGCACTTCGCCCTGGTTTTTGAGGCTGCCGTCGTCGTGGCTGTAATGCCCGCGAATGCCCGCCCAATGCCCCGGCGTCCACTGGTAGCTGACGTCGCCATAGAGGTGCTGGCGATCTTTGTCCTGCGGATCAAGCTCGGTCAGGTCGGTGCGGTATTCGCTGAAACGCTGCGCGGCGCCGACTTCAGCCTTCAGCAGCGTGGTGTCGAATTTCCAGTCCAGCGCTTCGATGTTGACGTCGTGCCATTGGCCATCGTCATTGCGCAGGCGCTGACGACCGAACTTCAAAGCTTCACCAGGGTAGGGCGTGAAGCCGCTGTAGCCGACCCAGAACTCGCGCAGTGCTGCGTAGCTGTCAGAGACCTTGCGGCTGCTGGCAGTGCTGCGAGCGCGCTGAGTGCTCTGGCCGCTGCTGTCGGTCTGTTCCTGTTGCAGGGGGTCGGTCTGGATGGTGTCGGTGGCCGTGACCACCTGGCCCATCGCGTAACCGCTCCAGGCGCCCCACTGGCCATACATCCACGGGCGAACGTCCAGGCCGATGCCGTTGACGTCGCCGCCCTCACGGGTACCGAGGTCGCGATCATCTTCCGCCTGGCCGGTGAGCTTCACTTCAATGCCGAAGTTCTTGTCTTCGGTGAGGGCGGCGAGCGTCGGAGTTGCCCAGATCAGGGAAAAACCCAAGCCCAGGCCAGCGGCCATCAAGGGTTTCAGTTTCAGCTTCATAGGGGTGCGTCCTCGCCGTCTTTTTCGGGTTGCAGGGCTTGCATGGCCAACGCGTTCCGAGCGCTCGCGCCGCGCACCTGCTGCTCTTGTTGGAGCAGGCGTTGCGCGGTGGCACGTTGCTCCGACGGCAATTGATCGTTGAGTTGTTGCGCCAGGTCGGTGGCCTCAGGTGTGCCCTGGGCCAGCGCCAATTGACCAAACACCCATGCGTTTACAGGGTCTGGCTTGATGCCCTTGCCTTGGGAGAACAGCTGCGCAATCGCGAAGTCGGCGCTGTTCTGCCCACCGCGCGCAGCGGTCAGCAATTGGTCGACGGCTTTTTGCGGGTCCGGGTTGCCCAGATAGCCACGGCGATAAAGCTGCCCCAGGTAATAGTGGGCGGACAGTTGGGTGGCAGCGGCTTTTTGCAGATGCTCTTCAGCTTTATGGGCGTCAGGGAGCACCATTTTGCCTTCGTAATACAGGCGGCCCAGCAACAGTTCTGCGCGGGGTTGGTCGGCTGCACGGCCGTTGTCCAGGTATTCCATCATCTTGTCGACGTCACCCAGTTCCGGGTAGTCGTAGAGCAGTTGCGCCAGGCTCACCCATGAAGCGGGATAGACCGGTGCGACTTTCTCGAGCAATTGCTGCGAGGTTTTCTCGTCAGGCTTGCCCAGCGTCGCGTCGGACAGCACACGCGCCATGCTGTCCACGCGCTGTGCGGTCACGGCACCGACTGAATAACCCTTTTGCAACTGGTCCAGCAAATCTGCCTGCTTGTCCGCCGCGCCTTGCTTCTGGTAGACGGTCGCCAGCTCGACATAGCAGATGTCGGTGGTGTTGAGCGCCTGTTTGCAGATGCTTTCCACTTCCGCCAAATGCTGGTCGTAAGTGCCTTGAGTGCGATAAAGCAGTACTTGAGCCAGGCCCGCTTCAGGATAACCTTCGGCGCGCCACTGACTGATCTTCTGTTGCGCATTGACGCTCGGGAAGCTGTGCGGGTATTGCAGATAAAGCATGGCCAGCGGAATCAACACGCCCTGTTCGCCGTTGGCAAAGGCTTGTTTCAACAGACCTTCAGCCTCGTGCTGCTCGGCTTCGGTGGCGTTCGGCTTGACAGCCAGCAGCTTGCCCAGACGCGATTGCGCGCGCGGGGAAGTCGCAGCGGCAGCGCGATAAGTGGCCTCGGCCTGCTTGATCAGTTCAGGGTCGCGCGTGCCAACCTGAATGTCAGCCAGACCAACCTGTGCATCGCTATAACCCAGGTCCGCCAGTTGCCGATAGTTTTGCTCTGCGACCGCGGTGTCTCCGCGCTTCAGGGCTTCATTGGCCAGGCGTTGATCGGGCAGACCGACGCAGCCGCCGATGCCGATGGCGATCGCCAGGCTCAATAACGTAGGGGCTGACAAGCTTCGTAGTGGGCTAGCCATGTTTAGAGACCTGCGGCCGTGGCTTTGTCGATCAGCCAGTTCAAGGACGGGCCTCGGTCGCTCACCACTTCAACAGGGCGACCTGCAAGGCTGCTGCTGATGGAGTCATCAGGTTTGATCTGGACGCGAATGTCTGAAGACAGATCCACCGGGTTCAGGCTGGCGGCGCTGACAATCTGACCGCCGTGGGTGCCTGGCTCGCCGGCGACCTGGAAGTTGACGCGGGCGCCAGGCTGGACATCGGCGAACTGGCGATACGTGAAGCGGGCATCGACATTGGCGGCGACGTTGCGTGGCGTCAGCTGGAAGATCACCTGGCCCTTGGCGGCGTACTGACCGTCTGCGACCAGTTGCTTGCCAACTACGCAGTCGCAAGGGCTGGTGAGGGTGCCTGCCATCTGGCGACCGAACAGTTCTTCGATCTTGGCCGGCTGCATTTCATCAGGGTCGAGGTTGCCCTTGAGCATTTCCAGCATGTTGGTGGTGAACGACGCCAGCGGAGCACCCTTGGCGACGCCACCGTCCGCGCCAACCAGGCTGGTCACGGTGCCTTCGCGTGGCATGGTCACGTCCATGGTCGGGACGCTGACAAGCCCTGCGGTGGAGTGGCTCACGAAGTACATGCCGTACACCGACTTGAACACAAAACCGAACGCCGCCAGGCCCACGATGAAAATACCGGCGCTGAAGGTGACTGCGCGCAAGCGACCAAAGGCGCTCATGCCGCTGCCGCCGTCTTTCACTTTGCGTGCTTTGGTGAAGTTGTCGCGCTGCAACGTGGCGAGCACTTCGCCCATGCTGACGACTTCCCCGCTCAGGTGCGAGGTGATCAGGTGGCGCAGGGTCGAGATGTCTTGTGTATCGAGGTTCTGGAACTGCGCGCCAACGCGACCGGTGGCGCTGTCGAACGAGCGCACCTGAATCTCGACGTCCATCGCCAGACCCAGGTTGTCGATGACGAATTGCAGGCGACCTTTGTACACCTGGCCAACGGTCAGTTTGTGCTGGCCGACACTGAAGGCCAGACCGCCCGCAGAAAGGTCATCGACCTTGGCATCGACAGGGGTTTTGTCATTGCCCAGCAGGCGCAGTTTGGCTGGAATCCGGACACGGGCGTGCTGACGCTGGGCTTCGGATTCGTGTACGACGTTGGCATTCATGGCTGTGTTCATGGCGAGAGTTCCTGATTAATCGAATTGATCCATTGGTTCGGTCAAATGACCGTGTCAGACCATTGTCAGCAGCACGGCAACGAAGATGCTGCCAGCCGAAAACGTCATGGTCCGAGACGACCAGGTGTTGAACCAACCCTGGAAACTGGCCATGTCGCGGCTGAGCTTTGTGTCCTGTCGAGTCCAGGACTGGCGGTCAAGGCGGAAGAAGACGTAAATCTTCATCAGCGCGCCGACGATCTGGTTGTAATAAAGAATCACCGGATAAGCCGGTCCGATGGAGTGCCCGCTCAGCGACAGCAACAGTGTGAGAATCAGGCGGGTGATACCGATCCACAGCAGATAAACCAGCAGAAAGGCGAAGCCATATTTGAAGGCCGCGATCATCGCGACGGTCAGGCCCAGGATCGAGGTCCACATCGACACGCGCTGGTCGAACAGCACGATGCTGGTAAACACACCGAGACGATTGACGCCCAGGCCCAGAGCTCGAGAGTTCTGGCGCAGGTTGTTGCCATACCAGCGATACATCAGTTTGCGGCTGGCCTTCAAAAAGCTCTTTTCAGGTGGATGCTCAACCGTGTTGATTGCCGCGTCCGGTACATAGAAGGTGTCGTAGCCAAGGCGCATCAGGCTGAACCAGCTGGACTTGTCGTCGCCGGTCAGGAACTTGAAACGGCCCAGGCGCCAGTGCTGCAGCGAATCGCTTTCAACGTCGGCGATGAAAGCCGGGTCGGTAACAACGGTTGCGCGAAACACTGACATGCGGCCAGTCATGGTCAGCACGCGCTTGGACAGGGCCATGGAGCACATGTTGATGTGGCGCTGGGCAAAACGCAGCTTGTGCCATTCGGCCATGATGTAGCCGCCGCGTACTTCGCAGAACTCGTTGGTGGTCAGGCCGCCGACATTGCCGAACAGCTGGAACCACGGAACCGTTTTGCGTACGACGCCTTCGCTGAGCACGGTGTCGCCATCGACAACTGCAACTACTGCGCGGTCGTCGGGCATGTGCCGCGATATCGCCCGAAAGCCGAAGGCCAGCCCGTCACGTTTGCCGGTTCCTGCGATGCGCACGAAATCCAGCTTCACGTGGTCAGGCGGGTTGTGCTTGGCCCACAGCGCCTTGACCAGCAGCTCGTCCGACATTTCTACCAGCGAGCACACCACGGTGGTGGGGAAGCCACACTCGATGGCCTCGCGGATCACGGAGCTGTACACCTGCGCGGTGGTTAGCGCGTCGATACGAAAACTGGTGACCATGAGAAACACATGGGAGGGATCAGCCGACTTACCCAGCTTGCGTACTTTGCGACGCAGGTGCGGGTAAACGATGTACAGAAATATCATGCCCCGCACAAAGTGCGTTGCGCCCATCGAGTAACGCCAGATACCGACGATCCCGATCAGGAAAATGAAGTCCTTCGATTGCGAATCGAAGATGCTTGCAGGCAAAGCCAATGCGATGGCGGCCAGCAAACTCAGATAAAACAGCCAGCCGGCGGCCTGGAGCAGGCCGTGCTTGAGACTTTGCATAGTGTGCATCCCTGAGTCAGTTGCAAACTCAAGCCGCAAGCTGCAGGTCTCAAGCTCAAGACGATGTGCTTGAGGGTGAGACCTGAGGCTTGGAACTTGCAGCTTGTGGCTTGAAGCTTGCGGCTGCCTTACCAGCAAATACCTTCGGTTTGACCGTTCGCTTCGGTGGCGTTTGCCATGAAACCGACCAGATCGATGACGCGTTTACCGGCAGGCGTCTTGTTGGCGAGTGCACGGAAGCGCTCATCGCGGTTGCCCAGGATGATCACGTCGGAGTTTTCGATCACTGCGTCGAAGTCCGAGTTGAGCAAGGACGAGACGTGAGGGATCTTCGACTCGATGTATTCCTTGTTCGCACCGTGAACACGAGCGTACTCAACGTTTTTGTCGTAGATGCTCAGTTCGAAACCCTTGCCGATCAGCATTTCTGCCAGCTCGACCAGTGGGCTCTCACGCAGATCGTCGGTCCCGGCTTTGAAGCTCAGGCCCAGCAGTGCCACTTTGCGCGAGTCGTGGGCGGCGACGATGTCGAACGCGTTCTGTACCTGCGATACGTTGCTGCGCATCAGCGAGTTGAGCAGCGGCGCCTCGACGTCGAGCGAGCTGGCACGGTAGGTGAGGGCGCGAACGTCTTTCGGCAGGCAGGAACCGCCAAACGCGAAACCAGGGCGCATGTAGTACTGCGACAGGTTGAGCGTCTTGTCCTGGCAGACGACTTCCATCACTTCGCGACCGTCCACACCGACTGCCTTGGCAATGTTGCCGATTTCGTTGGCGAACGTGACCTTGGTCGCGTGCCACACGTTGCAGGTGTACTTGATCATTTCGGCAACGGCGATGTCCTTGCGGATGATCGGTGCGTCCAGTTCTTCGTACAGCGACTGAAGAACGTCGCCGGAGGCTTTGTCGAACTCGCCGATCACGGTCATTGGCGGATGATCGTAGTCTGCGATCGCGGTGCTTTCACGCAGGAACTCAGGATTCACTGCAACGCCGAAATCGATGCCGGCTTTCTTGCCGGAGCAATCTTCGAGGATCGGGATAACCACTTTGGCAACAGTGCCCGGCAGGACCGTGCTGCGCACTACGATGGTGTGACGGGAGGTTTTATCACGCAGGACAAAGCCGATTTCACGGCACACCGATTCGATGAAATCGAGTTCCAGGTCACCGTTCTTCTTGCTTGGCGTGCCGACGCAGATCATCGAGAGATCGGTAGAACGAATGGCTTCTGAGAAGTCAGTGGTACCGCGCAGTTTGCCGGTCTTGATTCCCTTCTCGAGAAGCTCGCCGAGCCCTGGTTCCACGATTGGAGACTTGCCCTGATTGATCAGGTCGATCTTGGCGCTGGAAATATCCACACCAACAACATCATGACCGCGCGCAGAGAGGCAACCAGCACATACTGCACCGACATAGCCCAAACCAAAGATGCTGATATGCATCGTAATCTCCTCGATTTTTACGCCATTAGTTGGCCGAATATAAATACAGTTATCAACTTTCAAGCACCCGCTCACGCAACAGATTAATGTTGTTAGACGGATGCAGGCAGAATTTAAGTATGAGTACCTTACAAGCGGGAGGCTGGCTCAAATGCTACAGAATACGGACGCCGAGTAGCCCGTAAATAGTTATATGGGTTCCCGGTCTGGGATGTGACATAGCACTCCTGTGTCGATGTCGAGCCGCCTGCCGCGCCTCTGGATCAAGGGTTTCGCCCTCAGTCAGCCAGTCTGTCTTGCCCGTGGTTGGCTCAGGCTCCGATACGGTGCTTGCCTGAAGTACTTCAACTAATCTGGTGCGTTATCTCCCTGTACGTACCACTTGACCGATCGGCCTAACATTGTCAGACAACTTCTTCCAGATTCGTCCCGATTCCATGTAAGAGATGGCTTACGCAGGGGGTGAGAATTGTTACGGGATGTAGGAACGCGATAATTCTAAATAAGTTCCTGGCCACTCGTCCTCTTTTTTAGAATCTGGGAACTCTGGAAGAAAGTTGAGGTAGTCGGAGGGTGCAGGCACTTTCTGTTTGGCCCCTAGTTATAAAGGGGATGCGCCTCTTATATGTAATTCTGCCATCAGTGAAAAAAACCCAATGTGCCAGCATTAAAATTTAGTGTTAATTTTTTGAGAAAGTCAGGCCGGAGGACTGTGCGCCTTATTATTGGCGCCAATAAGTCGTCAAAAAAAGATGTTGCGTTAGAATTTTTATATGGAAGTGAGTCGCGCGAGAGAGGTACTCGCGCGACTTGAATCGGTCATTGGTCAGGGTCATCTCTCAAAAAAACGAAGTTGGTGGGTGTGGATTGATCCTGGTTGTACCGATAGCCGTGCACGCCGAACTGTTTTAGTGCGTCCGGGTGCTTGATGCGTTCTGTGATAACGAAGCGGCTCATCATGCCGCGGGCCTTCTTGGCATAGAAGCTGATGATCTTGTACTGGCCGTTTTTCAGGTCGCGAAATTCTGTATTGATGACCCGGGCGTTCAGCACCGAGCGTTTCACGGCAGAGAAATACTCGTTGGAGGCAAGGTTCAGCAGCACGTCGTCGCCTTGTTCTGCCAACGCTTCATTGAGCCATTCGCTGATGCGGGTGCCCCAGAACGCGTACAAGTCCTTGCCTCGAGCGTTTGCGAGCTTTGTACCCATTTCCAGTCGATAGGGTTGCATCAGGTCAAGCGGGCGCAACAGACCATAAAGGCCGGACAGCATGCGCAGATGATGCTGCGCGTAATCGAGGTCAGCTTCCGACAACGTCTCGGCTTGAAGGCCGGTATAGACATCACCCTTAAACGCCAGCAGTGCCTGCTTGGCATTGTCAGGCGTGAATGCCGGGGTCCAGCTGCCGAAACGTGCGGCGTTCAAGCCTGACAGCTTGTCGGAGAGGTGCATCAGTTCACCGATCTGAGACGGCGTCAGTTCCCGGAGTTGAGCGATCAGCTCTTGGGAGTGATCCAGATATTGCGGCTGCGTGAAGCGTTCAGTGGTCGGCGGGGTTTCGAAATCGAGGGTCTTGGCTGGGGAAATCACCATTAGCATGCGGTCGTCTCCTTTAATCGTGCGGCGATTCTAGAGGTTGTAAGCAGGTGACTCCAGCTATGGTGGTAATAGGGGCATCGGTGTCCGGCGTTACAGGATCAGCAGTCAGGCGAGCCCTTCAAATCCGCTATAGTGCGCCGCTTGGTTCAAAGGTCGATTTCAAGGGTGGGGAGCCTTCGTTTTGCGCAGAGTCTTATTGATCGCAGCTTGTCTCGTTGGGCTCACTGCCCAGGCAGCGCCCATGGACGTCTCCACCCTGGACCGCAGCGTCTGGCCAGAGGCTTTGGTGACGCCCGAGTTGTTCGACGTCGCTTCGCGTGCGCAGATCCTCGGTTTTGCCCATCAGTTGCTTGAGAGCGAGCAGCTTGAAGAAGGGCAACTGGCAGCGCGTCTGGGTTTGCGTCAGATCAATCTGGCGTCGATCAACGTGATCCGTACGCGCTTGTGGTCACGTCTTTTCGACAATTATCAGTTCGCCCAGAAAAGCTGTGAAGCAGACGCGTCGTTCTGCGTGCTGGTCGACGATCTGCCAATGCTGCGTCAGCGGGCGGCTGAGTTCAAAGTCGCCGATGACTCCTTCTATGCCAGGTGGGCGGCCCCTGCTGCGGCGTTCAATCAGCGTTACCTGAACGAGCTGCTGCGAATGGGGGCGCTGTTTCCGACCACCAGCAGCGAAGTTGAACGCTATAACTCCGATGAGCTGAGCGGTGAGGAAATGCCTGACCGCACGTTCCTGCTCAACTTCGACAGTGGCCCCTCGGTTGCCGATGGCGCCACCGACTGGCTGGCAGACTTCATGCGGCAGCAAAACATCAACGCTACCTTTTATGTTCTCGGCAAAACCTTGCAAGCCCGGATCGACGCCACGTCAGCCACAGCGTTACAGACGCTATATAAACAGCAGTGCGTGGGTGTGCAGGGCTGGGAGTACCGCTCGCACGCGCACTGGGTGGACTGGCAGGATTCCATCATGCGCAGCGCGGCGTTGGTGCAGCAGGTGCTGCCGGATAATTTCGTTCCCTTGTTTCGTCCACCTTACGGTCATCGCCGTGCCGACAGCGCCGGTTTTTTCCGAGACCAGCACCTGCGTGTGGCGTTGTGGAATATCGACTCCCAAGACAGCAGCGGGCAGCTGGATGCCGAGCAGACGTCCCAGCGTGTCTTGACGCTGATGCTGCTGTGGCGCAAAGGGACGGTGGTCTTCCACGACGCTCAAAAGCTGGCGCAACAGGCCGTGCCATGGCTGATGGCGAACACAGCGCAGTCAGGCGTCATTTGGGAGGACTGCCATATTTATCCGCAGCAGCTGTCAGACGAATCCGACATTTCGCCCGCAGAAGAAGACGAGCAGGACGAACAAACCGATGAGCCAGTCCAGGAGGGTGTGCAGGACAGCACGGATAAGGCTGTGGAGCCCGAAAAACAAGGGGGGGAGTGACTGATAAGCAGGGGAGATCGGTAGGAGCAATCGGTGGATTTTTCGAGCAATTCCCGTCGACCGGACTTCCGACTGTAAACGCGTAAACCCCCTGCGCCAAGGGGTATTTGTCATGCTGAAAAATAAACATTAAAAACCTGTAAAACGCGTTTTTATGTCATCGGTTTTGCGGTATTACGACAACAGACCGCCGAACCCTGCAACACAGGTGGCGTCACCCAGACCCCACTTTGCGCATTTCTCTTCTGCCTGAAGAAGAGAGCCTCGGCGGCCTTTCTTAGCGCAGCACCCTCGTGTACTGCGTTATCTGGCTACTAATAAGGTGAGCGAGTATGGATGACCACGGACGCACCCCTTCCTCTAACCAGCCAATCCTCTACGTGCTCGATACCAACGTTCTGATTCACGATCCAAACGCTCTGCTGAATTTTGAAGAACACCATGTCGCCATCCCCATGACGGTCCTCGAAGAACTGGACAAGCTAAAGGCGGGCAAACATTCGGTCGCAGCAGAATGCCGCCAGGCTATCCGGTTGATCGACAAGACACTGGGTGAAGCAACCCCGGAGGAGGTCGAACAAGGCGTACCGATAGATCGAGGTACCGGCGTTCTCAAAGGTTATCTGTCGATCATGATGAGCAGGCGTGAAGAGCCCAACAGCCTTCTGCCCGAGCATCTGAACGACAACATCATCATCAACCAATTGATTGACCTGCACGCCCGCAAAGCGGACTTGCGCATCGTGCTCGTTACCAAAGACATCAACATGCGCCTCAAGGCCCGTGCCTGCGGGATTGCGGCGGAGGACTACAGTACCGACCAACTGGTGGACGACGTTTCCCTGTTGTCCCGTGGCTATCAGAATATGACCGGCTCGTTCTGGGATCGTGTCAGCAAGGTCGAAACCCGCCAGGAACGTGGCCGCACCTGGCACCGTGTGCAATTGAGCGAAAGCCTGCCGCCGATGCACATGAATGAATTCATCATTGATGAGCAAGGTTTTGTCGGCTGGGTCAAAGGCGTCAAGGCGGACGAGTTGTTGATTCTGGACATGCATCAGGAGCCATTGATGCACCAGGAAGCGTGGGGTCTGAAGCCGCGGGATATTTATCAAGGTCTGGCACTGTTCGCGCTGCTGGATCCGGACATTCATCTGGTCAACCTTTCCGGTGCAGCAGGCTCTGGTAAAACCATTCTGGCCCTGGCTGCTGCGATCGAGCAGACCATGGTCACCAAGCGTTATCGCCGCATCATCGCAACGCGCAGTGTGCAAGGGCTGGACCAGGAGATCGGATTTTTGCCCGGTACCGAAGCAGAAAAAATGGAGCCGTGGCTGGGCGCCATCACCGATAACCTTGAAGCACTGCACATGGACGACGAAAACACCCATGGCAGCGTCGATTACATCCTCAGCAAAGTGCCGTTGCAGTTCAAATCCCTCAACTACATCCGAGGCCGCAGTTTCCAGCAAAGCCTGATCCTGATCGACGAGTGTCAGAATCTGACGCCGCACCAGATGAAAACCATCATCACCCGTGCCGGCGCCGGTTCCAAGGTGGTCTGCCTGGGTAACCTGGCGCAGATCGATACCCCTTACCTGTCGGCCACCAGCTCGGGGCTGACTTACCTGACGGAGCGTTTCAAGGATTTCCCCAACGGCGTGCATATCACCCTGCAAGGGGTGCCACGCTCGATCCTGGCCGAGTATGCGGAGAGTCATTTGTAGGTAAAGCCAGCTTCAAGCTTCAAGCTGTTAGCTACAAGCCAGGGGCGAGTGAGTCGTTCCCTGGCTTTTTGCTTTTGCTTTTGCTTGTAGCTTGCTTGCAGCTTGCAGCTCCAGCTACCTACAATCCCCGCTCCTGCTCAGGAGTACTGTTGTGCTGACTCATCTCGATTCCCAAGGTCGCGCCAATATGGTCGACGTCACCGAAAAAGCCGTGACGTTCCGTGAAGCCGTGGCACAAGCGCGTGTTCGCATGCTCCCCGAAACCTTGAAAATGATCGTCTCGGGTGGTCATCCCAAAGGGGATGTGTTCGCTGTGGCGCGTATCGCCGGCATTCAGGCGGCAAAGAAAACCAGTGACCTCATCCCCCTGTGCCACCCGCTGATGCTGACCGGTGTAAAGGTCGAGCTGAGCGCTGAAGGTGAAGACACCGTACAGATCATCGCGCGCTGCAAGCTTTCGGGTCAGACCGGCGTTGAAATGGAGGCATTGACCGCTGCCAGCGTTGCTGCGCTGACGATCTACGACATGTGCAAAGCGGTTGATCGCGGCATGGTCATTGAGCAGGTGCGTCTGCTGGAGAAGCTGGGCGGCAAAAGTGGCCACTTCGTTGCCGATGAGCAGGAGCTTGCCCAGTGACCATTCATGTTCAAGTGCAGTTCTTTGCACGTTTTCGCGAAACCCTCGGCACCGAAAGTGAGCGTCTGGAAGGCTCTTTTGCAACTGTCGACGCAGTGCGCCAGCATTTACTGCAGCGGGGTGGCGTGTGGGATGTTTTGGGCGAGCAAAACATCATGTGCGCGCGTAATCAGGAGCTGTGCCAGCTGGACGAGCCCGTTCAGCCTGGGGATGAAGTTGCGTTTTTCCCGACCGTCACTGGGGGTTGAACATGGGCATTCGAGTTCAGGCCACAGCGTTTGACCCAGGCGTCGAAGTCAACGCAATGCACGCCGCCAATGTAGGCGTCGGCGCGGTGGTGAGCTTTGTGGGTTACGTGCGTGACTTCAATGAGGGGCGCGAAGTGGCGGGTATGTTCCTCGAGCACTATCCGGGCATGACCGAAAAGGCACTGGGCAAGATCGTCGAGCAAGCGCAGCAGCGGTGGCCTTTGCTCAAGCTTGAGGTGCTGCATCGGGTGGGCGCGCTGGAACCGGGCGAGCCTATCGTGTTTGTCGGTGTGGCCAGCGCCCACCGCCAGGCGGCTTTCGAGGCCTGTGACTTTGTCATGGACTACCTGAAAACCCGCGCCCCGTTCTGGAAGAAGGAAAGCACTTCAGAGGGGCCGCGCTGGGTAGAAGGGCGCGATAGCGATCATGCCGCGGCCGAGCGCTGGAAGTAACGCGATTGCTCAAATAGTTGACGTCAGGAAAACGGCGGACTAGCATGCCGCAAAAGTGATATCGAAATGATATCTCTCAAGGAGTGAGAACGTTTTCCGAGCATCTGTTTAAGGCACCTCGCAAGCCTTCAGGTCCGTTCGCGTCATCCATCATTAAATCTCATCACCTTTGCTTGCCACTGCGCTTGTTCTGGCCGCTTGAGTGTTGAACCAAAAATTCAATTGAGTGTTACGGCAACGGTGAACATTGCCGATACAGCGATGCAACCGCCCGCGCAGAGAGCACACAAGTGTTCATTGACTGCGGGTGACGCTACAGATTTCGACAACATGGAGATAAGTGTGAACACACTGCACAAGGTTTTGGTTTCAGGGATAGCGGCCGCAACGCTGGCGTTGGTCAGCGGCTGTGCAACGGAGAGTTCGCGTTCAATGCCGGTGGAGAAGGTCGAAACCGCGGGTATCGCTTATTCCGGCGTTCGTACGCCGATTGCTGTGGGCAAATTCGATAACCGCTCCAGCTACATGCGCGGCATTTTCTCAGACGGCGTTGATCGTCTCGGTGGCCAGGCCAAGACCATTCTGATCACGCACATGCAGCAGACCAATCGCTTCAGTGTGATGGACCGCGACAACATGGCTGAGATCGGCCAGGAAGCCGCGTTCAAGAACAAGGCTCAGCACATCAAGGGCGCTGACTTTGTCGTCACCGGCGACGTGACTGAGTTTGGCCGTAAAGAAGTCGGCGATCAGCAATTGTTTGGTTTGCTGGGTCGTGGCAAACAGCAAATTGCTTACGCCAAGGTCGCGCTGAACATCGTCAATATCAGCACCTCCGAAGTGGTTTATTCCACGCAGGGTGCTGGCGAATACCAACTGTCGAATCGCGAAATCATCGGCTTCGGCGGCACTGCCAGCTACGACTCGACGCTCAATGGCAAGGTCTTGGACCTGGCAATGCGTGAAGCGGTAAACAACATGGTGCGTGCGATCGATAGCGGCGCCTGGAAACCAGCAGTTAACTGATTCATACAAGGAAGTGTAAGCATCATGGCTAAGAAAGTGATGGGGTTGCGTGTTATCGCAGCCGTAGCGGCAAGCTTGTGGTTGAGTGGCTGTGCGCAGCAGCCCAAGACTTTGTATCAGTGGGGCAGCTATCAGCCTGAGGTGTACGAATACTTCAAGGGCGAGTCCAAGGAGATGCAGGTCGCCAAGCTGGAAGAAGACTTGCAGAAAATCCGCTCGACCAACGGCAATCCGCCACCGGGTTATCACGCGCAACTGGGCATGCTGTATGGCGGCCTGGGCAAAGATGATCAGATGGTTCAGGAACTGCGTACCGAGAAGGCGCTGTTTCCAGAGTCTGCAACGTACATGGATTTTCTGCTTAGAAACGTCAAGACAGGAGTCGCCTCCAAATGAGCGCACGTTATTTGAAACTGGCGGCCGGTCTTCTGGCTGCAATCGTTCTGGGTGGCTGCGTCGCACCGAAAGCCAATGTCGACTATTCGGCGTTCAAGGAAAGCAAACCGCGTTCTATTCTGGTGATGCCGCCGGTCAACGAGTCTCCTGACGTCAAGGCCACCTACAGCCTTTATTCTCAGGTGAAGTACCCGCTGGCGGAGGCGGGCTATTACGTACTGCCGGTTGGACTGGTCGATGAGACGTTCAAGCAGAACGGTCTGACCAACGCCACGGATATTCAGGAAACATCGCCGGCCAAGTTGCGTGAGATCTTCGGCGCTGATTCGGCCTTGTACGTCAAGGTGACGCAGTACGGCACTACTTACATGGTTATCACCAGCCAGACTCTGGTGACGGCCACCGCCAAACTCGTTGACCTGCGCACCGGCACTACGCTGTGGACAGGTACGGCCAGTGCCTCCAGTGATGAGGGCGGCAATAACAGTGGTGGCGGTTTGGTCGGTATGTTGATCACTGCTGCTGTTAAACAGATCGTTAACAGCTCAACCGACGCTGCCCACCCTATCGCCGGTATCACCAGTGGTCGTCTGTTGTCTGCGGGTCACCCGGCAGGTCTGCTGTACGGACCACGCTCGCCCAAGTACGGTACCGACTGAAAGCGTCTTCCCAACAAAGCGTCTGGAAGTGAGTGCCTCACGCTGTAGGATCCAACTTGTTGGCGAGGCGGCTTGTCAGGCACGCCGCTAAAACGCTTCGCGAGCAAGTTCGCTCCTACACAGTTAAATGCATGTTTCAACGATGGGTGAGGCCTATCAGCGTATCGGCGACTTGGCGAGTGCGCTGCGCGGTGCCTGCGGTCTGCTGGCTTGACCCTTCCAGCTCTGCCAACAGGCCGGTAAGCGTGCCCACTTCGGTCGACTGGTGTTCGATGTGTTCAGCCACTTTGCGGATTTCGATGCTTAAACGGTCGATGTCTGAGCCGATTTCGGTGGCGTTTTGTGTGGTTTTCTCCGCGAGTTTGCGCACCTCGTCTGCTACCACGGCAAAGCCTCTGCCCATCTCTCCTGCACGCGCCGCTTCAATGGCGGCATTGAGCGCAAGCAAGTTGGTCTGCCCGGCAATCTGCTGGATCATTTGCACGATTGACTGAATGCGCAGGCTCGACTGCGCCAGCTCCCGAGAACTCAGCACCACGTCATCGGCTTGCCCTGCCAGCGCATTGACCGTTGCACTGGCTTTGCCGATCACGCCCCCTTGCTGGTCGATGGTGCCACCCAGTTCGTCCATCGAGACATGCAGTTCGCCGGAGTAACGTTGCAACTGAGTTGAAATATCAGCTTGATCAGCGTGTGCCTGATGCAGGACCTCGCCCAAATCAGACAGCCCGGAAAAGACCGGTTTGATGTGTTCGTCCAGGCCTTTTGTGTCGATTGCCGAGTTGAAGTTGCGCACCTTGAACTGCTCGATCTGCTTGACCACCACATGGTTGAGTCCGGCAAGTTTCTTGATCTGTCTGCGCAGGAAAAACGCCTTGAACTCACCGTAGTAGGCGATGAAGTTGTCGATGTAATCGTCGCCGAAGCTGGCTTTATCGGGAACCCGGAAAAAGAACACGGCCGTCAGAGTCTGGTTCAGGTTCAGGCCCAGTATCTCGCCGAAGGTGGAGAACCCGACCACAGGGATCTCGCCGAACACGCCACCCATGCTGCCCAGTTCGGCGCCATTGTTGAGGCGGCGCAGGATGCAGTCGCTCAGCAAACCCACCAGAGGCGTGCCTTGCTTGTTGCGCAGAAATTTCGCGAAGTCCTTGCGCGTCGTATCGATCAGCGACGTACGCTTGACCATCACCAGCTCTTCGCCGGGCGCGACGTCACAGAACAGATAAATGCGCTGGGTCTGCGGGTCGATCCGGGCGATGGAGCGCACGAATAATTCGTCGCCCACTCGGATGGCGAATGAGTAATTGGCCAGATGCTCGTCGAGTTGACCAGGCAGGCAGCTGAATTTTTCACAGAGTGCCGTCACCATGCTGGTGATTTCCCCCTGAGGATTGATCACCTGACTGATATAGCGTTCTTCGAGGGACGCCGTCAGCACACTGAGGCTGAACGGTGTCGGCTCGAAGTTCTGGCTTTTGAATACACCGAACCGGGTATTTTTTGCACTCTTGAGAAACACCACTTGGGCGTGGTTGACGTAGGTGCGTTTGCCGTCGTGGATCGATGTGGTTTTGAAGTCGCTTTTGCCGCCCGCCGAGCCGCCCACGAACAAGCAAGGGAAGCGGCCTGATTCGTAAAGCGCCTCCATAAAAAAAGATTCGGAAGCCGACAATCCATCGAACGTGACATATGCCAGCGTGTCCCGGTGATCAATAGCCGTGGACACTTGGATGCGTTTGATCGAATCCACTAACTTTGCAAGACGCTCGCGCATCGGCAGCACGCGGCCTTGACCGCGGATGTCTTCGCTGTGCAGCGGAATGTGTACGCATTCGGCTGATGCGATGACGCTGGCGTCAAACATGGCCAGAACAATCCTGTCCCAGTTGTCACCGGTGGCGCAGTAAAGCGCATTGCCTGCCGAATACAGCTCTCCCGAGGTGGTGCACAGGCTCAGTGTGGCATTGGGAAAGCGTTGGGCGATTGCACGGGCCGCTTGCTCGAGATCAACGTGGGGTGACACGAAGCCGGTCAGGTAAACAGGCTCGATACGCATGGCCGCCAACTGAGCGCTTAGCTCTCTGGCGCTGGTCACGACAGTCAGCACCCCGGATTTGTCAGAGGCGATTGACTTGAATCGAGAAAAGAAACTCATGGGGGACATTCCAATAATTAAGAGCCTGAAGGCACTTCCATTGGAGGAGGTATCGGCTTGAGGGGGTAAAAAGTGAGATGCGCCGTTAGACCGTTTTCTCGCTTCAGGCTGGACGGAGTAAGGAGATCCGGTTTGATTCTGATCCGGCAGCGAGGCTGCAAAACCGACCTTCCAAGCGCTGCGCGGCAACAGGACGTCGCCGCGAGCGGGGCGGGTGATTACTCTACGGCGGGCTCAGGCTTGGGCTGACGCACTACCGCGCGGAGCAAATGCGTTGGCGGGGTTTCGCAACTGATCTTGCGACCGAGCTTTTCTTCGATGGCGGGCAACTGATACGAGTCGTCTTCGCCCGCAAAACTGATCGATACGCCGTCTGCCCCAGCACGGCCGGTACGACCGATGCGGTGCACGTAATCGTCCGGCACTTCGGGCAGCGTGAAGTTGATCACGTGGCTGATCCCGTCGATGTGAATGCCGCGACCGGCGACGTCGGTTGCCACCAGCACACGAATCTTGCCTTCACGGAATCCTTCCAGCGTCTTGATCCGCTTGTGCTGCGGCACGTCGCCCGACAACTGTGCAGCGTTGACGCCATCGCGCACCAAGCGCTCTTCGATACGGCGCACTTCATCTTTGCGGTTGGCGAACACCATCACACGTTCCCAGCCGTTATCGGTCACGAGGTTGTACAACAGCTTGTATTTATCGGCGCCTGCAACGGCATAGATGTGCTGCTCGACGTTGTCGCTGGCCACATTGACCGAATCGATCTCGACGATGGAAGGGTCGGTCGTCCACTGCTTGGCGAGGTTCATCACGTCTTCGGTGAAGGTTGCCGAGAACAGCAGTGTCTGGCGCTCGCCCTTGTGCGGCGTCTGACGAATGATCGAACGTACCTGCGGGATGAAGCCCATGTCGAGCATGCGGTCGGCTTCATCGAGGACCATCACTTCGACCATGTCCAGATGGACTTCGCCGCGCTGATTGAAGTCCAGCAAACGGCCAGGTGTCGCGACCAGAATGTCGCAATGACGTGCTTCGAGCTGTTTAAGCTGCTTGTCGAAATCCATGCCGCCCACAAACGTCATGACGTTGAGGCCGGTGTACTTGGTCAGCAGTTCGGCGTCTTTGGCGATCTGCACCACCAGTTCGCGAGTCGGCGCAATGATCAGCGCCCGGGGCTCACCCATGTAGCGCTCTTTGGGCGGCGGGGTCTGCTGGAGTTGCGTGATGATCGAAATGAGGAAGGCGGCAGTCTTGCCAGTGCCGGTCTGTGCGCGGCCGATGGCGTCTTTGCCCTTGAGCGTGAAGCCCAGAACGCCCGCCTGGATCGGCGTGCAATACGGGAACCCCAGGTCGTGAATGGCGTGCATCAGTTCCGGGGACAGATCGAAATCGTGAAAACGGGTCTTGCCTTCTTGCGGTTCAACCGCGAAATCTTCGAGCTTCCAGGGCTTGACCGGCGGTTTGACCGTGCGCTCGCGACGGGGGCGTTCGGACTTTGGCTGGGGGGCGGCGACCTGAGCGGCCTGCTCTTGAGGCTCGGGTGCGGTGGCAGCGGGCGCTGCAACGGCTGCACTGCGTTCGCGCTGCGCGCCTTCATTCGGGCTTTTGGCTGCGGGGAGGGGAGCGACTGGGCTTGGCGCGAGCTGCTCAGCCTCGCTTTTACCGAACATCTTTTTAAGTGCTTTGAGCACGGTCATCTCGTCAATTGATTAGGGAATGTACGCCGGGCAGTGTAAAGCAAGAACAGGGCCCGGCGTAGTGCCTTACCAAATCTGCTGAACAATTGGAAGGACCGGATAGCGGCTTAGCGCAGCCGATCCCCCAGCCAGACACCTATGTCGGCGATCTCCTGCGGTAACACTTCGTGCCCCATTGGGTATTCCTGCCATGTCGCGGTGACGCCTTGAGCCTTTAACTGCTCATACGCCGTGCGGCCCATCGCATTTTGTACAACTTCGTCGTGCTGACCATGCAAGCAATACACCGGAATGCGTTGCTGGCTTGCCGAGAGGCTCATCTGATCGCTGAACGTGGGCGCGTAAGTGGAGAGCGCAAGCACGCCCCCCAACGGACCTTGCCAGCGCAGAAACGCTGCGTGATACACCACCGCGCCGCCCTGAGAGAAGCCGGCCAGAAAGATTCGCGCCGGATCGATGCCACTGTCGCGTTGCGCCTCGATCAGCTGCAGAACGCGCTGGGCCGAGGCCTCCAGTTGATCGGCATTGATCGCTCTGGCCGGGCTCATGGCCTTGATGTCATACCAGCTTGGCATTTCATAGCCGCCGTTGATGGTGACGGCTTGGGTCGGGGCCTGTGGCAGGATGAAGCGGGTGGTCAGCAGTGAGCGCTGCAATGCTTCGCCCACGGGCATGAAATCGAAGCGGTCGGCCCCCAGTCCATGGAGCCAGATAACGCAGGCGTCGGCGGTGTTCTGGGGTTGCAGGATCAAAGGTTCGGTCATGTGTGCTCCATTTGTGTGCGAGGGCTCTGGCGCGGCGCTTTAAAGCGGTGCGGATGGCGGTTCGCTAGATGAAAGAAGATGTCGCAAGACTACAAGTTTAGCGCCTGACCTGTCGCTAATTCGACAATGCCAGCATGCTGGTACGGGCTTTGCTATAAAACCTGCGGAGTGAAAGCGCTCACCTTGGTCGGTAACACTAACAGGCGACTGATAGTGCCTTCCCGGGCGGCAAGGAGTCCATTCAGGAGGACTCCAGGCACGGTTCGTCTCAGGCCTCACAGGCCGGGGAACATCAGGGAGTTTCAGTCCACGGGCCAAAATCGAAGTTGAAACAAGGTTGGTGAGATGATCTTGCGACCGTTCCAGCTTCTGGTCTTACGCCGAATGACCCAAAAATAAGCCAGCACGGGTCGTTAACGCCTCACAAGGGTGCGGCGGGGCTAAAGCTCCTACACAACAAAGAGCAAACTTGGAGGTTTGAATGAAGATGTTGAAATCCACCCTGGCTTTAGTGGCCGCCGCAGCAGCGCTCGGGATCACCGGCTTCGCTCAAGCAGGTGCGAAACTGGACGCCATTCAAAAGAAAGGCTTCATCCAGTGCGGCGTGAGTGACGGTCTGCCAGGTTTCTCGGTTCCAGATGCAAGTGGCAAGATTCAAGGCATCGATGCCGACTTCTGCCGTGCTGTTGCCGCTGCCGTTTTCGGCGATGCGACCAAGGTCAAATTCAGCCAGTTGAACGCCAAAGAGCGTTTCACCGCGCTGCAGTCTGGCGAGATCGACATTCTGTCGCGTAACACCACCTGGACCAGCTCCCGTGACGCGAGCATGGGTCTGGTGTTCCCGGGCTTCGTCACTTATTACGACGGCGTTGGCTTCCTGGCCAACAGCAAGCTGGGCGTAAAAAGTGCCAAGGAACTGGACGGTGCGACCATCTGCATTCAGGCCGGTACCACTACCGAGCTGAACGTCTCGGACTACTTCCGCGCCAACAACCTCAAGTACACCCCGATCACCTTCGACACCTCCGACGAAAGCGCCAAGTCGCTGGAATCCGGTCGTTGCGATGTGCTGACCTCCGACAAATCCCAGCTTTACGCACAGCGCTCCAAGCTGGCTTCGCCGAAGGACTACGTCGTTCTGCCTGAAACCATCTCCAAAGAACCTCTGGGCCCGGTCGTCGCTCGCGGTGACGAAGAGTGGACCACTATCGTTCGTTGGGTTGGCTTCGCTCTGTTGAACGCTGAAGAAGCCGGTATCACTTCGAAAAACGTTGAAGCCGAAGCCAAGTCGACCAAGAACCCGGACGTTGCTCGTCTGCTGGGTGCTGACGGCGACTACGGCCCACAGCTGAAACTGAAGAAGGACTGGGTCGTTCAGATCGTGAAGCAAGTTGGTAACTACGGCGAAATCTTCGAGAAGAACCTGGGTAAAGCCACTCCTCTGGCAATTGACCGTGGTCAAAACGCTCTGTGGAACGCTGGCGGCATTCAATACGCACCACCAGTGCGTTGATTGACCTGCGCCCGGCCACCTGATCAGTGGCCGGGCGCTTTGTTGCATATTTCCTGGGGCTCTCCATGCAAAATCAAATCAGCGCACCAAAGCAGAGGCTATCCCTCAGCGACCCTAAAGTGCGTGCGTGGCTATTTCAGATAATCACCGTTATCGCCGTAGTCGCCATGGGTTGGTATCTGTTCGATAACACCCAAACCAACCTGCAACACCGGGGTATCACCTCAGGTTTCGGTTTCCTCGAAAACAGCGCTGGCTTCGGCATCGCGCAACATCTGATTCCTTTCACGGAATCTGACTCTTATTCACGCGTGTTCCTCATCGGTTTGTTGAACACCCTGCTGGTGACCTTCATCGGTGTGATTCTGGCGACCTTGCTGGGGTTCATCGTCGGCGTTTCCCGACTGTCCAACAACTGGATCATTAACAAGCTGGCGACCGTCTACGTCGAAGTCTTCCGTAACATTCCGCCGCTTCTGCAAATTCTGTTCTGGTACTTCGCTGTCTTCCTGACATTGCCGGGACCGCGCGCTGCGCATGGTTTCTTCGGCTCATTCTTCGTCAGCAGCCGCGGCCTTAACATGCCGGCTGCCGTCACGAACGACGCCACGCTCCCGTTTCTGCTGAGCATTGGGTTGGCTATTGTTGCGATCGTGTTGATGGCGCGCTGGGCCAATAAACGTTTTGAAGCGACGGGCGTTCCGTTTCACAAGTTCTGGGCAGGTCTGGCCCTGATCATTGTGATTCCGGCACTCTGCGCGCTGATCTTCGGCTCGCCAGTGCATTGGGAAGTGCCTGAGCTCAAGGGCTTCAACTTCGTCGGCGGATGGGTGTTGATCCCTGAGTTGCTCGCGTTGACCCTGGCCTTGAGCGTGTATACCGCGGCGTTCATCGCCGAGATCGTGCGATCAGGCATCAAGTCGGTTGCTCACGGCCAGACCGAGGCGGCTCGGTCGCTGGGCCTGCGTTCCGGCCCGACGCTGCGTAAAGTCATCATTCCGCAGGCCATGCGTGTGATCATTCCGCCATTGACCAGCCAATACCTGAACCTGGCGAAGAACTCCTCGCTGGCGGCCGGTATCGGTTATCCGGAAATGGTGTCGCTGTTCGCCGGTACTGTGCTCAACCAGACAGGCCAGGCAATTGAAGTCATTGCCATCACCATGAGTGTGTACCTGGCGATCAGTATCAGCATTTCTCTGCTGATGAACTGGTACAACAAGCGCATTGCGCTGATCGAGCAGTGAGGAAACGCGCATGACGACTCATACTTTCAAACCCGATATGCCGCCGCCGAGCAAAGTGTTCGGCCCCGTGGCATGGATGCGCCAGAACCTGTTCGCCAACTGGTGGAACACCGTTCTCACGCTGTTCGCTATTTACCTGGTCTGGCTGGTCGTACCGCCGTTGTTGAGCTGGTCGATCTTCAATGCCAACTGGGTCGGCACAACGCAACAGGACTGCACCAAGGCTGGCGCTTGCTGGGTGTTCATCGAGCAGCGCTTCGGCCAGTTCATGTACGGCTACTACCCTCAGGCACTGCGCTGGAGGGTCGACCTGACGGTCTGGCTGGCGATCATCGGTGCTGCACCGTTGTTCATCAAGATGATGCCGCGCAAGGCTACCTACGGTCTCAGCTTTCTGGTGATCTACCCGATCGTGGCGTATTTCCTGCTGCATGGCGGGATCTTCGGCATGGAAAACGTGGCCACCAGTCAGTGGGGCGGTCTGATGCTCACGCTGGTAATCGCCACCGTCGGCATCGCAGGCGCGTTGCCGCTGGGCGTGGTGCTGGCCCTCGGTCGTCGTTCCGAGATGCCGGCGATTCGCGTGATCTGCGTGACCTTCATCGAGTTCTGGCGAGGGGTCCCATTAATCACTGTGCTGTTCATGTCGTCGGTGATGCTGCCGCTGTTCCTGCCTGAAGGCATGAACTTCGACAAGCTGCTGCGCGCCTTGATTGGTGTGATTCTTTTCCAGTCAGCCTATGTGGCCGAAGTGGTGCGCGGGGGTATGCAGGCCATTCCAAAGGGGCAGTACGAAGCTGCTGCTGCCATGGGGCTGGGTTACTGGCGCCGGATGGGGCTGGTGATTCTCCCGCAGGCCTTGAAGATGGTTATCCCCGGCCTCGTCAACACAGTGATCGCGCTGTTCAAAGACACCAGTCTGGTGATCATCATCGGTCTGTTCGACTTGCTCAACAGCGTCAAACAAGCTGCCGCCGATCCTAAATGGCTCGGTATGGCCACCGAGGGCTACGTGTTCGCGGCCCTGGTGTTCTGGATCTTCTGTTTCGGTATGTCCCGCTATTCCATGCATTTGGAACGTAAGCTGGACACAGGCCACAAGCGTTAGGAGTTTTGACATGAGTGAAGTTATCACCAAGCCTCTGGGCGCCGAAGGCATGATCCGGATGGAAGGCGTACACAAGTGGTACGGCCAGTTCCACGTTCTGAAAGACATCAACCTGAACGTGCGTCAGGGCGAGCGCATCGTATTGTGTGGTCCTTCGGGTTCGGGCAAGTCGACCACCATTCGCTGCCTGAACCGTCTGGAAGAGCACCAGCAAGGTCGCATCGTCGTCGATGGTACCGAGCTGACGTCGGACTTGAAGCAGATCGAAACTATCCGCCGCGAAGTCGGCATGGTATTCCAGCACTTCAACCTGTTCCCGCACCTGACCATCCTGCAGAACTGCACGCTGGCGCCGATGTGGGTGCGCAAGCTGCCGAAGAAGAAGGCCGAAGAAATCGCCATGCACTACCTGGAGCGCGTACGCATTCCAGAGCAGGCGCACAAGTTTCCGGGGCAGCTTTCCGGCGGTCAGCAACAGCGTGTGGCGATTGCCCGCGCGTTGTGCATGAAGCCGAAAATCATGCTGTTCGATGAGCCGACCTCGGCGCTGGACCCGGAGATGGTGAAGGAAGTGCTCGACACCATGGTCGGCCTGGCAGAAGAAGGCATGACCATGCTCTGCGTGACCCACGAGATGGGCTTTGCCCGCACCGTGGCGAACCGGGTGATCTTCATGGACAAAGGCGAAATCGTCGAAGAGGCCGCGCCAAATGACTTCTTCGATAACCCGCAAAGCGACCGCACGCGCTTGTTCCTTAGCCAGATCCTGCATTGATCGGTTGAAATGACCGCATAGAAAACCCGGACTCAGGTCCGGGTTTTTTTATGCCTGTTGATTGCCCTGTAGGCGCGCGCTTGCCCGCGAAAAATCTGTCAGGCCATGACGACAGTTTGGACGTACCCAGGTCTTCGCGGGCAAGCGCGCTCCTACAGCATTGCGTATGTGCGCTCCAACGCCCTTCGGGCAGAAGCAATTCTGCGGGTCTTAAAGCTGTACCCAATCCGCCCCAAAACTTGTGTTCCATGCTGTTCTCCAACAGGATGCCTTCTTTGCGCAATGCGCTGTTACACCTCCTGCTCCCACGAGAATCCCATGACGACCAAGGCGCCAACGGCGAGCGACACCCGGAATAAACCCGTTCACCCTCACGACATCGATGAATTGCTGATTGACTGCGAAGCTGACGACAATCAGGTGCAGCAGGCGCATCCGGTGTTGAAACGCCCGTGGTTGTTGTTGCTGGGCCTGGTGTTCGTGGCGTTGAACCTGCGTCCGGCGTTGTCGAGCATGGCGCCGTTGCTTAGCGAGGTGTCGAGCGGGCTGGGTCTGTCCGCCGCCAGGGCCGGGCTGCTGACCACCTTGCCGGTGTTGTGCCTTGGCCTGTTTGCGCCACTGGCGCCGATTTTGGCCCGACGTTTCGGCAGTGAGCGGGTGGTGCTGGGCGTTCTGCTGGTGCTGGCAAGCGGTATCGTGGTGCGCAGCCTGTTCGGCGAAGCCGGACTCTTCGCCGGCAGCATCCTGGCCGGCGCCTGCATTGGCATCATTGGTGTCTTGTTGCCGGGCATCGTCAAGCGCGATTTCGCTAAACAGGCCGGTGCCATGACCGGCGTTTACACGATGGCGTTGTGTCTGGGTGCGGCCGTCGCGGCAGGCGCCACGGTCCCGTTAAGCCACGTGTTCGGGGACAGTTGGCAAATGGGGCTGGGCTTCTGGATCGTGCCTGCAATCCTGGCCGCCATCTTCTGGTTTCCTCAAGCGCGACAGGGCCATGGCCTGCATCAAGCGGCTTACCGTGTGCGCGGACTGTTTCGAGATCCGCTCGCCTGGCAAGTCACTCTTTATATGGGCCTGCAATCGTCACTGGCCTACATCGTGTTCGGCTGGTTGCCGTCGATCCTCATCAGTCGAGGTCTGACGCCCGTTGATGCGGGGCTGCTGCTGTCCGGCTCGATCATGGTTCAGCTCATCAGCTCCTTGAGCGCGCCCTGGCTCGCAACCCGTGGTAAAGACCAACGCCTGTCGATCGTGATCGTCATGGCCCTGACGCTGACGGGTTTGTTCGGCTGCCTGTACGCACCGATTGAAGGGCTGTGGGGCTGGGCGATTGTGCTTGGGTTGGGGCAGGGCGGCACGTTCAGTCTGGCGTTGACCCTGATCGTGTTGCGCTCGCGGGACTCTCACGTTGCCGCGAACCTGTCGAGCATGGCGCAAGGCGTGGGTTACACGCTCGCTTCCATGGGGCCGTTTGCCGTGGGCATCGTTCACGACGTGACGGGGGGATGGAGTGCCTTGGGCTGGATCTTCGGTGTGATTGGCGTGGCCGCGACCCTTGCCGGGCTTGGCGCCGGCCGATCGCTTTACGTACAGGTCACCAGCGAAAAGCTGTGAGTGCCGATATTTGCGCCGCGAATGCCCGTGGTAAAGATGCTCATAGGCGCTTATCGTTCGGCTTCTGAACGACTGCCCAAGGACGCTGCACGCATGAGCGAAACAACGCCGAGTTACGAAAACGCTGACCTGATTGCCCGCTTCTATGAGGCGTTCAGTCGACTGGACGCCGAAGCGATGGCGGCCTGCTACACCGAGGACGTGCTGTTCAGCGATCCGGTCTTCGGTGAGTTGCGCGGCCGCCAGGCGGGGGACATGTGGCGCATGCTCACATCCCGCGCCAAAGAGTTCTCGGTCACCTTCGATCAAATCCGCGCCGATGAGCGTACGGGCGCGGCTCACTGGGTCGCGAGGTATCTGTTCACCCAGACCGGCCGCACCGTGGTCGACGACATCCAGGCACGTTTCGTCTTTCGAGACGGCAAGATCTGCGAGCACCACGACAGCTTTGACCTGTGGCGCTGGTCACGACAGGCCCTCGGCGCCAAGGGTGCCTTGCTTGGCTGGACGCCGATGGTGCAAAACGCCATCCGTGCCCAGGCTCACAAGGGGCTCAAGGCATTTCAGGCCAGCCAGTGAAAGTCCTCCCCTCTAAATAACTATCTAGGCCTTTTTCCGGGGCGTGCCCGATAACGTCGCATCCTTATTCTCTGCAATAAGGATGTTGCACCGTGTCTTCCATACCTACCGTTCCACCGATTATGTCGCCGTTGTCTACCGCCATGTACGACCAGGTGCGACAGCGTTTCATGCACGACCCCGTTCTGAAAGTCATCCACAACCATCTGCCTGCGGCGTTCGTTGAGGCTTCGTCTCAAGCGCGCAAGGACTACTGCGCTTCGCTGTTGAGAAGCCGGCTGGCCCGCGAAGAACTGAAACAGGTGTTCAAGCCGCTCAAGGGCATTGCTGAATTTGCTGAGCCGTTGCTGAGCGAAGCGCTACGGGCGAAGTTCGGCCCTGGCCTGGACGTTACCAACGACACGTTGTTTAACCCCACGCTCACCGCCGATGGCGCGACCGGCCCGTTCACGCAACTGACGCTCCTGGAATCCGCGCTGCATAACTTCGAGCGCAAGGAAACGGTTGCGGGGGGATTCCTGAAGAGCGCGGCGATCCTGGACAAACAGGGCGATGTTCACCCCGTGGGCATAACGCCGGAGCAATTTGCTGACGTTTGCCGGCACTTGAATCTGGGGCTCAAGTATTTTGACCATCTGCGCGAAACGCTGGAGCCTGACACCGCGCCTGGCGACACTTCGGACGTTGCCCGATTCAACACGCGAGCCAAATTCATCGCCGCCGACAAAGCCGAGATGGAGCTCAGCGTTCGCGCCGCGATGATCAAAAAGACCCTGGGCGAAACTGCCGGCCACGCCTTGCTGGCGCTGGCGCAACAACAGCCAAAGCCGTTATTCGACGGCAAGCCCATATTGCTGCAGCGGCTGACGATATTTGGCGTGGAAATTCAGCGCGCATTGTTGATTTCGCCGACGCGCACCTGGACCACGACCCCGGTGCCCCTTGTCCTGTACATCCCGCACGACCCGGTCAGCCCCATTAAAGAATTTGGCTCCATGACTGAGCTTGAAGACGACCTTCGGCAGCGGCTGACCGACAAATCCTATCAGGCGTTTTTTGCGCAACTCATCGGTGAGCGCCTTCGGGCGCAAGTGTTCAATCGCCTGAACAAGCACCTTTTCCCCCTGATGCCGGATGACGCAAAACTGTTCAGCAAAGGGTTGTGGCATCACCGCGCCGATCCCAAGGCCAATCTGGTGCTCGACTGCGACCCGATCAGAGAATCCCTGTTCAGCAGAATGCATCGCCAGCAACTTTTCCTGCTCAAGGACAACGCACAGTTCCTGGCCGTGCCCACCGAAGTGGAGGACGCAAAAAGCCGTCAGGAACGGTTGGCGTACTGGATGAATATCGGTATGAACATTCTCAATGTCGCCTCATTCGCGGTTCCGGCGCTGGGCGCGTTGATGATGCTTGAGTCCACCGTGGAACTGGTAGGTGAGGTCTATTACGGCCTGCTGGACTTGAGTCACGGTGATCTGCAAGAAGGGCTTGAGCACCTGCTTTCGGTGACCGAACAGCTGGCGTTCATGGCGCTGCTTGTGGCGGGGCATCAAATACCGGAGCCGCCTCAAATCCTGAGCAACCATTTTGTAGGGCAACTGATTCCCATCAAGCTCAACACCGGGGAGACGCGGCTCTGGAAGCCGGACCTTACGCCGTTTCAGTCAACCCATGCGCTGCCCGTTGGCGCCACTGCGGACATCAACGGCGTGGTCGAACATGACGGGAAAAAGTATCTGGATATCGACGATCGGCGTTATGAAGTGCAACACGATCCCGACCGCAACAAGTGGGTGGTCAGGCATCCCCGTGACAACCATCCGTTCTCCCCTGTGCTGGAGCACAACGGCGCGGGGGCTTTCCGCCATGAGGGTGAACTGCCGCAACAATGGGCCAAGAACAAACTGTTCAAACGCCTCGGGCATTCGGTCGCTGGCCTATCGGAATCGTCTGCCGAGCAGATACTCGGTGTTGCCGACGTCGATGAGTCGCTGCTGCGCCAGGTGCATGTGCAAAACGCCGTTGCGCCCGGTCAGTTGCGTGACACGGTCAAGCGCTTCCAGCTGGATGCGGCCCTCGAAAGCGCTTCGACCGAAAGGCTCACGACCAGCCGTGCCGAGCAGTTCAATCAAGAGTATGTCGCCAGCGAGCGCTCGGAAGATCCAGGGGTGCAACTGATTCAACGCGACTTCCCGACGGTTCCTGAAGCAGTCGCCGAGGATTTGCTCACGACGCTGACGCCATCGGAAAAACAGCAGATGCTCGACAGCGGTCGCATTCCGTTGCGCGTCGGTGAAGCGGCAGCCTGGCAACAGCGCCAGACCCGCCTGAACCGAGCGTTCGAGGGTTTTTTCCTGAACGCGGTCAGCTCACCGGACACCGAAATCCTCAGCCTGCATTGGCTGGAAAAACTTCCGGGCTGGTCGGAGCATGTGCGCCTTGAGGTGCGTCAGCATACCTATAGGGGCACGCTACTCCAGAGCATCGGTAGGCCTAACGCAACGAAGCTCAAGGTGCTGGTCAAATCCAATGGCCAATATCAGGCGTTTGATGCCGAGGGTAACGAGCTCAATGGCGTGCCGAGGGAGGGCAATAATTTGTGCGCCTCGATCCTGCACGCGCTACCGGACGACCCTCGTCGTGCCCTCGGTTTCCCTAACGCCTCACAGAGCGCTGAACTGAATACGGCGCTGGCAAAACAGGCTATGGGTGATCGGGCGCAATCATCACGCATTCTGGGGATAAGCAATGCCACCCTGACATTCAACACGCCTGAGCGGCTGAAGTGGGGGCGACTCGGTTATCCCCTGAGCGGTGTCGGCCGATTACCGGATTTTGTCAGCGACGATCATCTGTTGGACCGGATCAGTCTGCTTGAGCTGCAAGATGTCTCTGCGATGGACGTACTCACCAGCCTGCGCGCTCAGGGATTATCCAACCCCGACATCAATGCTCGCCTGGATGTATTGCAGGATGAATATCAGGCACTGCGTGCCAGCATTGATCAGTGGGCACTGGCCTCCAGCGCGTTGCAGGAATTGAACGTAATCCGCGCCGCCGGTCGAGCGCGCATCGCAGAGGCGATCTTGCGTCACTGGCAGGCCAGCAGTCTCCTGGTACTTGAGGAAACCGCCACAGTCTTGCGTCTGGAAAACGTGGCGCTGGTGGACTTTCCCGAACCGTTGCCCGCTTTCTTTTACCGCCGGGTCAACAGCCTCCAGTTGCACGACACGTTTCGCACACTGCACTCAAATCCAAGGCTTACGTGGGATCGAGTGGAGCAGGTGCTGGATGGATTCTTGAGCCGGTTTGCCCATATCACATCGCTTGAAGTGGGCCGGACGGCCAGTGCCGGCTATCGGTCACCCGGATATTTCGAACTGCCGCGTATCGCAGCAATCCGACTGCCCCGCCTCAGAACGCTGAATATGATCAATCAGGATTTGATCATTACCCCCATAACCCTCGCTCCACTCAATGGCCTTGAGGATCTGGAGCGGCTGGACGTGAGCGGCAGCCAGCTACAAGGCTTTTCCGACGCCACGCAATTCCCTATCCAGCGCCGCCTTCAGCGCCTGGGGCTTGATCGCACCGGTATTAGCTGGCCCGCTTGGCTCAATGATCGTCTGCCCGGAGGTATCGGCGAACTTTCGCTCAACGACAACCGTATCTCGGCGTTGCCTGAGCGCTTGGTGAGCAATGGCATCGGTACGCCTGCCCGAACGCATATTTCGCTGAGAGGCAATCAACTGCCCCGCAGCGTCCTCATAGAAATGCAACTGGACGAGGCCCGGCCTGACAGTGCGGTCAGCTTCGATTGTGAGCCGGCGCCGGAGCTTCAAGCCCGCATCGATGTGCTCTTGGGTGAACAGGCTGAGCTGCAGAACGCATTGCGCGACTGGAGCGAGGCACCAGGATCAACCGAGTCTGTAGATGAAAGTCGCGCGCAGGCCCGACGAGAAACCAGTGAGTTGCTCCTCACTCACTGGGGGCGAGCGGTGTCGGGACGCGCGCCGCTGGCGGTGGCGGTAGAGGCCTCGCCGCTAACAGTTTTCCCTCACACGCTGCCGGACAGCTTTTATCGCAATGTCAGCAGTTTGTCCTTGAGCGAGGTGGGGGTTGAACCGTTACAGCTGGAGGAGTTTTTGCGCAGGTTTGGCCAAGTTTCCAGTCTGGAACTGGCCGAGCTTTCCCCTGCGCTAGTTGTACCGCCTCAGGTGCTGACCGAGCTGGGCAACCTCAGGGAGCTGGACATCACTAATCAGGGAATGACCCTGGACCAAAGCGCCATGGATTTTTACGCCCGACTGCCCCGGCTGGAGCACTTGAATGTGAGTGGCAATCGCCTCGGGATTATCTCGGACACGACCTTGTTGGCGGCGCGTTCTCTGCGTTCGCTGACCCTGGATAACGTGGGCATGACCAGTTGGCCCGAATGGCTCAGCGAGCTGCTTCCTGCCCACATCAATTCCCTGTCGCTCAACCGCAATCAACTGACTGCGCTGCCGGCCGAGATCATGGAGAACCCTCGTAACGAACTGGCACACACGGAAATCTCGCTGGAAGGCAATCCGTTGTCACGCGAGTCGATGATTGCCATGCACGTCCGCGATCACGGCAACAATACATCCTTCAGTTTCTACATGGACTTGCCTGAGGACATACGCGCGATGCCTGTGGAACGGCGAGAGGGTGACAGTTTTGATACCGACTCTGACTCTGATCTTGAGTACTCGCCCGATTCGCCCGTCCATGGTCACGGCCGGGTCGGGGTCAGCTCGCGAAGGCCGCTGGTTGACCCGTGGTTGACAGGCACAGCCGATGAGTTGTTTTCCCGTCGTGGGATCTGGGAGCGCCTTGAAACGGCCGCCGATGCCCCGCAACTGATGGCCTTGGTTGACCGCCTGCGCGAGTCGGCGGATTTTCTCAGGGCGCGCGCTACGCTGACGCCACGGGTCTGGCATGTGTTGGAGGCGGCAGAGCAGGACCCCGAGTTGCGGGCGCTGCTCAATGGCATGGCGCAGGACGAAGACATCGGCAATCCAACCTGCGCCGACGGCGTACGTCTGGAGTTCAACCAGATGGAGGTTCAGGTGTTCACCCGTCGTTCACTGCTAAACGTGGCGGACGGCGAGCGAGGCCCCACCCTGTATGAGCTGATGCGACGTCTATTCCGCCTGAGCGAGGTGGATCGTCTGGCGGTTGCCAACACTCGCGGGCGGGATCAGGCCGAGGTGCGTCTGGCCTATCGACTGGGGCTTGCCGAACGTCTCGATCTGCCGCTTGCGCCATCGAGCATGTTGTATCGAACCATCGCCGGGGTAACGTCCGAAGAGCTGGCTGGCGTGCAGGGTGAGGTGATGGCAGGCCAAAACGGACCTGGGCTGCTGGATTACGCGGCCAACAGGGATTTCTGGACCGACTGGCTTCGAGAGACGTACGCGTCGCAGTTTGAGGAGTTGCAAGCGACCTTCGATCAACAGCGCTCACGCCTTGAGGACGACTTCCCGGAGCTCAACGACCAATACCTGGAGCAGGCCAAACGGCTGCTTGATCAGAAACAGGAAAAAGACCTGGACCTGATCAGGCGGCTTACTCACCGGGCGGGGCTCGGCCATGACTGACTGACTGACTGACTGACTGACTGAGTGAGTCCTTGTGCCGCCGGCGGGGCTTGACGTTTGCCGGCGGCCGAAAGCCGGCCATTGCCCCTAGGTTATTTTGGTCGCGATATCTATTTATGCTTCAGCCAGAAAACCACTGTGTAACGTCATTTCCTTATCTTTCAGCAATAAGGAAATTGCCCGATGACCATTCTGTCGTCCAGGTTACACACTCCCCAGGCGAGCGAGCCGCCGAGCCTGACTCAATTGCAGCAACGCTTCAGCGAGGACCCGGTCCTGCGCGTCATTCATCACCAACTGCCCAAAGCCTTCAGCGCCGCGTCTACGCAACAGCAGCAAGACTATCGGCGTGCGCTGCTGGCCAGCAAATCCGCCCGCCATGCGCTGAAGACTCTGCTCAAACCGCTCAAAGGCCTGTCCGATTTTGCCGAGCCGCTGTTGCGTCAGGCCCTGGATACCCGCTTTGGACCGGGGCTTGAGCCCAAGGTCGACACGCTGTTTCACCCCACGCTCAGGCCCAGCGGTGCGACAGGCTCGGCCAGCCAGCTGACGTTGCTCGAAGCCGCACTGCACAACTTCGAGCGTAAGGAAGCAATCAAAGGCGGGTTTCTGCGTTCTGCGTCTGTCGATAAGGGGCTCGACGGCCCGCACCCGAAAAACATCCCCCCCGACCAATTTGCTGACGTTTGCCGACACCTCAATATCGGCAGTAAATATCAGGACCATCTCAAGGATGTGCTGGAGCCGATGTCCCTGCCGGGCGATGCACCCAACGCTGCCCGGCTTAACGCGCGCGCTATCTTCATTACCAACGACCTGGCTGATATGGAGCTGTATGCCCGAGCCGCAGCGCTGCGCAAGGACATCAGTGAACAAGCACTGGCGGCAGTGCTGGACGTGGTGACGCGACGTGCCAGTCCAATGTTCAACGGTCTGCCCGTCGCGTTCGAGTCCTTGTCCCTGTTGGGTGTCGAAATACCTCGCGTCGTCATTATCAAGCCGTTGGCAACCTGGACGTTCACGCAGGTGCCGCTGGTGTTGTACGTGCCGCAGGACCCAGTGACGCCGTTCAAGGAATTCGCCACGCTGAGCGAGCTGGAAGACGACTTGCGAAGCCGATTGATGAGTCAGGCGTATCAAGCGTTTTTTGCACGGCTGATTGGTGAGCGGGGAAGGGCGCAGTTCTTCGGTCAATTGAACCGGCACTTGTTCCCTTTGGCACCTGTTGATGGCAGTTGGTTTACCAAAGGGCTGTGGCACAACACGCCTGATCATCGCGCCGATCTGCGTTTGCAGAGCGCACCGATCGACACCGAGCTGTTCCAGAGGATGCACCAGCAGCAGATCGCGGTGATCAAAGACAACGCTCGATTCCTGGCAGTCCCTACTGAAGACGAAGATGCGAAAAGCCGCAGTGAGCGACTTCAGGCCTGGTTCGACGTGGGCATGAACATCGCCAATGTCGCCTCATTCTTTGTCCCTGTTCTGGGCCAACTGATGATGGTGTATGCCAGTGTGGAATTAGTCAGCGAGGTGTATCACGGTCTGGAAGACCTCAGTCATGGCGACCTGGAAGAGGGTTTCGATCATCTTGTCAGCGCAGGTGCCAACATCGCCTTCATGGCGGCGTTGGCTACGACCGCGCACGGCGTATCGCCCAAAGAGCCGCCGCCGCTTGCCAGCAATAACTTTGTGGGGAAGGTGGTGCCCATCAAGCTGGCCAATGGTCAGGCACGCCTGTGGAAGCCCGACCTTGAGCCTTTTCAGGTCAACATTGATGTCCCGCAAGACACCAGCGCTGAGCTCAGCGGTGTGTTTGAGCGCGAAGGGAAAAAGTACCTGACCCTCGACGGGCAGCAGTACGAAGTGATTCATCGAAAAGACCTGAATAAATGGCAGCTCGGACACCCCCATCCAGACGCGAAGTTTTCGCCTGTTCTGGAGCACAACGGTGTGGGCGCTTTCCGACATGAGGGTGAGAGGCCGCAGCAGTGGTCGAAGGTTAAGTTGTTCAAGCGCCTCGGCCATACGGTGTCGGGACTGTCGGAATCGTCCGCTGAGCAAATTCTGCGCGTGACCGACGTCGACGAATCGCTGTTGCGCCAAGTGCATGTGGAAAATGCCGTTCCGCCAGGGCAGTTGCGCGATACGGTCAAACGCTTTCAGTTGGACACAGCCCTGGATAATGCGGCTATCGCAACGTCTGGCAGCCAGCGAGCCGAGCAGTTCCGGCAGCAGTACGAGGCCAGTGAAGTGTCGTCTGATCCGCTGGTGCAACTGATTCGCCGAGATTTCCCCGGCGTATCTACCGCAGTGGCAGAGGACTTGGCCAGCACCCTGACATCGGCGCAAACGCTGCAAATTCTGGACAACGCTCGCCTCCCTCTGCGCGTCAGCGAAGCGGCCGTCTGGCAGCAACGGCAAACTCGGCTAAACCGTGCATTCGAGGGTTTTTATTTGAAGTCCGTCAGCAACGCGGACACCGAAATCCTCAGCCTGCGTTTGCTGGAAAAACTGCCGGGTTGGTCCGATCAAGTGCGCCTTGAAGTGCGCCTGGGCTCAACCGAAGGCAGCCTGCTCGACAGCATCGGCGTCCCTGAAGCCACGGTCCATAAGGTGCTGGTCAAGTCCAATGGCCAGTACCAGGCGTTCGATGCGCAGGGCAACGAACTCAACAGCGTGCCCAAAGCGGGTAACAATCTGTGCGCTTCGATTCTGCATGCGCTGCCAGACGCACATCGCAGCGCGCTGGGTTTTTCCCATGTGTCCCAAGGCCCGCAACTCAATACGGCGCTGGCAACATTGGCCACGGGCGATCGCGCCCGTGCGTCGCGCCTTTTAGGCATTCGCGATGGCCGGCTGAAATTCAATAAGCCTGAACGCATGAAACAGGGGCGTATGGGGTATGCGCTCAGCGGCATGGGCCAACTGCTTGGCTTTATCAGCGAGGATCATCTGCTGACCCGCATCGGCTTGCTGGAACTGATTGATGTCACGGCCCAGGACGTGCTGACCAGTCTGCGTCTTGAGGGGATGTCCAATGCTGATATCAACGCGCGTCTGGATGTGTTGCAGGATGAGCGCCAGGCATTGCGCACCAGTCTGGATCAATGGGCCATGGCGTCGAGCGAGATACTGGCCCCCAGCGAATCCCGAATGAACAGCAGGGCGCGGATCGGTGAGGCGATCCTGCAACATTGGCAGGCAACCAGCTTGCCGGGTGTCCCAGCGAACGTCGCTTTACGTCTGGAATCAGCCCGGTTGAGTGATTTTCCTGAGCAACTGCCAGGGTTTTTCTACTCACGGGTCGAGCGTCTGCAGCTTTCGAACATCGTTGCACAGGGTGAGCCTGGTTCGTTGATGGGTGGGCGGCCGTGGAGCTCGATTCCGCTTGAGAACTTCCTTAGTCGGTTCACTGAAATCACCGTACTGGAAATCAGCAGATCCCCCTCGTCAGGCTTCAGCTTCACGCAGTTTCATGAGCTGCCGCGTATCGTGACCACCCAGCTTCCAGGCTTGAGGGCCTTGAGCCTGATCAACCAGGGCGTGGACATCACCGCCGAAACCCTCAACCTCTTCGGTCAGATGCCGCACCTGGAAAGCCTCGACCTGAGCGGCAACTTCAGCCTGGACGCACCGCTGCCGGGGTCAGTCAATCTGAACCTGCGCAGACTAGGGCTTGATCGTATCGGCCTGGAGCAATGGCCTGAATGGTTGACGGAGTTGCTGCCGGGCCATATCGAGGAAGTCTCGTTGGCCGACAATCAAATTCTCTACTTACCCGACGGGTTGCTGCAGACTGGGCAGTCCGCGCGCACAACGCTGATCCATCTACAGGGCAATCGGCTGTCACGCACGGATATGATCGAAGCTTGCCTGCGTGCGGGCGAACAGCCTCTGGCCGGACAGCTTCGCGCGGTCAGGATCGATCCGGGTGCGCCCGTCGAACTTCAACCGCGCATTAACGTGCTGCTGGGTGAGCAGGCAGTGCTTGAGGCAGCCCTTCGTGATTGGGCAGAAGCGTCAACTTCCCACGCGCCTTTTAGCGATCAAAGTTTGATCACACGTCGCGAGATGGGCGCAGCATTGCGTGATCACTGGCGCGGGACTGTGGCGGGGCGTGCTTCTCTACCGATCATGATCGAGTCGATGGCGTTGGCCGAGTTTCCGCAGGGTCTGCCTCAGACGTTCTATCAGAATATCAACGGCCTGATGCTGCGAAATGTCGCGACCGATCCCGAGGAGTTGAGTCAGTTTTTAACCAGCTTTCCTGATCTCGAAACGCTGGAAATCATGGGGCACGTCATGCCGATGGTCTCGCCGCCGCGGACTCTCAGCGCACTGCCAAACCTGCGAAGCCTGGCGTTGATGGATCAGGGCATGGTGATTGATCAAGCCGTCATGGAGTACCTCAGCAGCCTGGATAACCTGAGGAATCTGGACCTGAGCGGTAACCATCTGGCACCTATCGTCGCCTCGCCTGGGCTTATACGGCATTGGGAGTCCCTGACGCTGGACAAGGTCGGGATCAGCACATGGCCGAACTGGTTGAATGAATTCCTGCCCGGCGGAATCGACGCGTTGTCTTTGGCTCGCAATGAGTTGAGGGAATTGCCAGACGAGATCGTCCGAAACCGTCGCAATATCTCAGCGCACACCGAAATATCCCTGGAAGGCAATCCGCTGTCTCGCGAAACCATGATCGGCGCTCACGTCAGTGAATACGGCAATTCCCGGTCATTCAGTTTTTACATGGACCTGCCCGACGATATTCGAGCGCTTGCACCGGAGCGGGCATGGTCATCAACCGAATCACTGAACCAGTCCGACTCGGACTTTGATCCGGACTCTGACGCTGACACCAGCGTCCATCGCCATGGGTCGACCGGGGCTGACTCTGCGCAAGCTGCGAACGTCGAACAATGGCTTCAAGACACGGCACAGGAAAATATCGGCCATCAGGCGGTCTGGGATCAGATTGCAGCGGCGGGCGATGCGCCGATGCTCATGGCTCTAATCGGCCGCTTGCGAGAAACCGCGGATTACCTCAGGGCTCGCGAGGCGCTGGTTCAACGCGTCTGGCATGTACTGGGGGCTGCCGCGAACGACTCACAACTGCGCCAACTGCTCAACGCGATGGCCGGAGAAGCGATTGCCAGCCGCACCTGCGGCGATGGCGTGCGGCTGGAGTTCAATCAGATGGAGGTTCAGGTATTCGCACTCGACTCACTGCGTGACATTCCGAACGCCGAGCGCGGGCCGACGCTGTATCGACTCATGCGCAGGTTCTACCGTCTGGATGAGGTCGATCGCCTCGCGCGCACCAATGCCATGGGTAGGGACCAGGCTGAGGTTCGTCTGGCTTATCGCTTGCAACTGGCTGAGCGACTGGATCTTCCACTGCCGCCTGCCCGCATGCTTTACCGAACGGCCGCCGCTGTGACGGCCGTTGAATTGCAGACGGTCGAAGCTCAGGTGCTGACCCGTCAGGACGGCCCGGAATTTTTCGCCAACGCAGTCAATCGGGATTTCTGGGCCTCGTGGTTGCGGGAAACCTACGCGGCAGATTTTGCTGAGCTCAAAGCCACCTTCGAAGGCGAAAGGATAAGGGTCGAAGATGAGTTTCCCGAACTGGACGACGCGTATCTGGCGCGCATAAAAAGCCTTGATGAGGAGCAGAAGATGCGTGAGCACGAGCTTATGAAGCAGCTGACTTACCAGGAAGGCATGAAGTACAGCGACTGATCCGTTATACGGATTGGTGATAGTCACCCACCCGACGCCAGTCCTGATCAAGGGCTGGCGTTTTGGTGTGTTGCGGAAAAATCGTAACTGTGTCTGCTAGAATTCGCCTCTTTTTACGTGTCGCCCGCCATGTCCGAAACTCCGCTCACGATTCTCGATGACGCTTGCTTGCCGAGCGTGCCAAAGAGCTGGTTTGTGTACCTGGTGCGCGCTGCCAACGGCTCTTTGTACTGTGGCATCAGCGACGACCCGGTTCGACGCTTCGCGGCCCATCAACGGGGTAAGGGCGCGCGGTTTTTCTACTCAAGCCCGGCGGTGGCACTGGTGTACGTCGAAGCCTGCCGCGACAGAAGCGACGCGCTGCGACAGGAACGCCTGATCAAGAAGCTGCGAAAGAGCGCCAAGGAAGCACTCGCGGCGAGCACCCCTGACGCTGCGCTCATCCACGGTCGTGATGGCCTGTCATCAGTCTGAGCGGGTAGGCCTTGCTGTGAGTCCCGGTTAAGCTCTTGGTTTTGAGCCAATAGCCGGAGTCATGCATGTCAGAGCTGATCCTTCACCATTACCCGACATCGCTGTTTGCCGAAAAAGCCCGACTGATGCTGGGTTTCAAGGGGCTTTCCTGGCGTTCGGTGACCATCCCGCCAATCATGCCAAAGCCCGACTTGACCGCACTGACCGGCGGCTATCGAAAAACCCCCGTGCTGCAAATCGGTGCGGACATTTATTGCGATACGGCGATGATTGCTCGTCGGCTGGAGCAGGAAAAATCATCGCCCGCGTTCTATCCGCAAGGTCAGGAGTTCACCTCGGCGAGCCTTGCCGCCTGGGCTGACTCTGTTCTGTTTCTGCATGCAGTGAGCCTGGTGTTCCAGTCCGCTTCGCTGGCGTTGCGTTTCGCCAAAGCACCACCTGAAGCCGTCAAGGCCTTCGTTGCCGATCGCACGACCCTGTTCGACGGCGGCAGCTCGACGCGCATTCCATTGGAGTTGGCGCAGCATCAGTGGCCTACGCTGATGAGCCGTCTTGAAACCCAGCTGGAGCGCAATGGCGATTTTCTGCTGGGCGCGCCGTCAATCGCCGACTTCTCTGTGGCCCACACCTTGTGGTTCCTGAAACAGACGCCAGTGACTGCGCCTTTGGTGGACGCGTACCCGGCGGTGTTGGCGTGGTATGAGCGAGTGGTGGGTTTTGGTCACGGCGCACCCAGCGAGCTGGATTCTGCCCAAGCGGTTGAAATCGCTCGAGACGCCACTCCCGCTGCCGTCCCGAACGAAGTGTTCGTTGACCCGAACGGATTCGAGATCGGTCAGCACGTCAGCGTTTCAGCGGTCGACTACGGTGTAGACCCGGTTCAGGGCGAGTTGGTCTTCAGTGGACGTGAGGAAATCATCGTGCGTCGCGACGATGAACGGGCCGGGATCGTTCATGTGCACTTCCCTCGGTATGGGTTTGATATCAAGGCGCTGTAACTCTCCTGCAACCAGTCATTACGAGGGCTGGCGCAGGAGATATATTTTCACCACTACAGAAAAGGCGGTGTGCGAATACAGTGTGCTGCTAGCGGTTTGGCCGGCAGCCTCTTTCTGTCCAACCGCTTGGTCTGCTGCGTTGTAAGTAAAGCGAGTTTCAGGGGGCGTCAGGAAGTTCAGACGTAAGATGGGCACGTTGTAGCCAGCGTTGTTCATTTTGACCTGGAAGTTGCGTGCAATGGTGAGGCTGTTCGCTTTGTTGACATCAAAAATAAGCGGCGATGTATTTGGGCATCTGCCCGCCGTCGCCGTAGTTATTAAGTAGAATCTCGTTCCATATATTACTCAGCGCCGGGAAATTATCCCGTGAGGCGATCATATTGTTCCAGCCCTGTTGGCTGTCGATGTTCCATGAGCATTGCCGGGCACGGTTGTTGCCATTGCTTTGAAAGAGATTGTTCCATTGTGTGGCGGTCACAACGTCCAGTGCGTCGCATGACCCCCAGGCAAACTTGGTATTGTCGTCCTTTACCGTAACCGGCGGAGTGTCTTCCAGCCGTCCTGCTCGATAACCGCACCCTTGGTGACCATTGACGGTAGAGGTGGCCGCATCAAAGGGATAGAGACATATGAATCCGCTTTCAAGCCCGGTAAACCATGTGCAGCAGCGTCAATGCGGTTGCGCAAAATGAATCCTGCCGGGTGGTAGAGTTGCGTTTGTGTGACATCTTGTCTTGACCATGAGTAGGAGCTAGCTCCTATGGCAAACGCTGTCGGGCCATATATCCAGGGGTTGAAGTTGCCATCATTTACCGTGCGTGCAAGGACACCACTGCAGTAGTAGTGACCGCGGGGCCTGTTGGTGCCGTACTCACGGCAGTCCGTGGTTGTCTCCAGATAGTTTTTCATTACGTCAGCCAGCACTTCGGCGGGTTTCTGTAATTGAGACTGCGGTGCAGCACTTGTCGGCGGGCTCTCGGTATTGCCTCGCGCGGGCACTTGAGCATCGGTCTGTTCCAGGGTTGAACAAGAAGTTAATACGATTCCCAGCAGAAGGGTTGAAAGGCTAACGATAACTTGTGCATGGCCAAAATCCATTTTGATGTGTTCATGTAATGAAGGCACGTGATCGGTGATTGTCAAAAATTGAGTTGGCTGCGCCGTGAGCAACCCATGGACGTTATAAGGGTGGTGAGCTTGATTTTGGGGTTTTTAATTATATTTGGAAGTAAGCAGAATCAGGTTTGCTTCGTTTTGTTGATGTGTGAAGCGCAATAGAAATAACCCGATGATTTGTATCTCGAATGAGTCTTGAACGTGCCGGGAGTGAAATGGCAGGTGGGCCAATGCCCAGCTCGATATATAGCGAGTTGCAACGAGCACCATCGCCGATAAATCTAACGTGCGGGGGGCACAGTGCTTGAAATTTAATGACTTGTTAGCTTCGATCCGTGGAAGTCCAGTCCGGCCGCGCAGGTATTGGATGGGACATTTTTTTCATGGATAAGGTACGGTCTCAACACCTCTGGCTTTTACGAACGAGCCGGATTCATACTGTTGAGTCCAGCGGATGCTATTGCCAAGGCGGTACCCGGGATAAGCTTCGTAATTTTAGCAGGGGCCGCTGGAGACCCTGTCGTCGTCTGCGTTTATCCATTCGATGCGTATACCGTAAGGACTATGAACAGACGGTACAGTGGGTGCGATTTTGAAGCGAGTGGAGCTGATTGTTCAGGTAAACCAAAGGTTAGTTGTGAAAATAAGCTCGGTTAATGACATCTGCTCAGTGGGACGCTAACTTTCGTGCGCAGGGCCAAGTTCTCTACAATCAGTGTTCGTGGGGTGCTGATAATGCTCAAGGCTGGCGCAATTCAATAACCTCACATCATAACTTTCCAGCCCAAAGCTACTGGAATGGGATCATGCTCAAAACTGGGGAGACACACCGGACACCGCCTTTGTGAATGAGGGCATGCGCCTATGGACGGTGGCCTTTTTCTACAATGCTGCAAAGGGCGGCTCACTTTCCGATGCGCAAGCGTTTCAACAAAAAATGGCATCTACCGGAAAGCGCGTCCCCGTACTCAGAATCGATTTCGCAGCGCCTACCGCACAGCGCTTTTCATTTCAGATAGCCGATCAGCTGGCCGCCTTCTATCCGTAGTAGAACCCGGACTGCCTACTTCAACGCCGCTAATATCTGCTCTTCACTGAACCCCCTGATCAACGTGCCATTCACGTCGATCAGGGGAATGCCGCGTCCGCCCAGCGCTTCATACGCTTTACGCCCTGCGGCATCTTTCTCAATGTCGAACTCGGTGTACGGGATACCTTTGCTGTCCAGAAACCGCCGCGTCTGCTTGCAGTAGCCACACCAGTCGGTGGCGTAGAGCGTGACCTTCGCATTGGCCTGAACCTGCGCCGAAACAGCGGATGAGGGGTGGATGAAGTTCTCGATCTTGCCCCAGTTCTGGTACACGACCACCACCAGCATGATCAGCAGAAACTTCTTTAGCGTTCGTACGAACATGTCCTGCGTTACTCCCCCGGTAATGGGCATGGCGGGTATCAGCGGCGCTTGAGCTGGTCGGTCAACTGCGTTGGCAGCCCCTTGATGATCAATGTGCCTTTCTCTTCGTCGTACTCAATCTTGTCGCCCAGCAGATGCGCTTCAAAACTGATGGACAATCCCTCGGCGCGGCCTGTGAAACGTCGGAATTGATTGAGGGTGCGCTTATCCGCAGGGATTTCCGGGGATAGACCGTAATCCTTGTTACGGATGTGGTCGTAGAACGCGCGAGGCCTTTCTTCGTCGATCAAACCGGACAGTTCTTCCAGGCCCATGGGTTCGCCCATTTTGCTTTGGCTGCTGGCGTAATCGACCAAGGTCTTGGTTTTCTCGCGGGCAGAATCTTCCGGCAGGTCTTCGCTTTCGACGAAATCGCTGAAAGCCTTGAGCAGCGTGCGAGTCTCGCCGGGCCCATCGACGCCTTCCTGGCAACCGATGAAATCACGGAAGTACTCGGAGACCTTCTTGCCGTTCTTGCCCTTGATGAACGAGATGTATTGTTTGGAGGTTTTGTTGTTCTGCCACTCGGAAATGTTGATCCGCGCAGCCAGGTGCAGTTGACCGAGGTCCAGATGGCGCGACGGGGTGACGTCCAGCGCTTCGTTGACCGCAACGCCTTCGCTGTGGTGCAGCAGGGCAATGGCCAGATACTCGGTCATGCCCTGTTGGTAGTGGGCGAACAGAACATGGCCGCCGACGGACAGGTTCGATTCCTCCATGAGCTTTTGCAGGTGTTCGACGGCGGTACGGCTGAAGACGGTAAAATCTTTCCCGGCGTCGAGGTATTCCTTCAGCCAGCCGCTGAACGGATGCGCGCCGGATTCGGCATGGAAGAAGCCCCACGCTTTGCCTTGTTTGGCGTTATAGCTTTCATTGAGGTCCGCCAGCATGTTCTCGATGGCCTGAGACTCGGCGAGTTCGGAGTCGCGGGCATGAAGAACTGCGGGCGTACCGTCAGGTTTCTTGTCGATCAGGTGAACGATGGCATGACGGATCGGCATGGATTTCTCGGCTACTGAAATGAAACTGAACGGGTGGGCCCACGTCTCAGTCGAAAGAGCGCAAGTGTACCGCACCTGTCCCCGGGAACGCCCGAACGCCGCCGCAAACCTTGGCGTAGGCGGGAGTTGAGGCATATTTGCGACTTCCAGCGTGAAAAGCTGACCAATTGGGCAGTCAGGTGCGGATATTTACGTGGCTCTGTGCTAGTTTTGCCCCGTCTTGCGCACTGAATCGCGCCAAGCACGCAGTTTGTGGGGCTTTTGGGCGAACCAAAGGTCAATTTCGGCATCTACATTTCGCGCCTGAACACACTCTGCAAACCATCTGAATTTGATAGGGAAGGAACACCACCATGGCTCTGACTAAAGACCAATTGATCGCCGATATCGCAGAAGCTATCGACGCGCCTAAAACTACCGCGCGTAATGCTCTTGAGCAATTGGGCCAAATCGTTGCTGACCAACTGGAAAACGGTAGCGAAATCACTCTGCCAGGTATCGGCAAACTGAAGATCACCGAGCGTCCAGCTCGCACTGGCCGCAACCCTTCGACTGGCGCTGCCATCGAAATCGCTGCCAAGAAAGTGGTCAAGTTCGTTCCAGCTAAAGTGCTGACTGACTCGGTCAACAAGTAAGCGAAAACGCTTGCAGCAAAAAGCCGTGCAACGGAGTGATCCGGGCACGGCTTTTTTGTGGGTGCGATTTGGCTTCTGCCCGTAGGGCGTAGGAGCGTAGCTTGCTCGCGATCTGCCGGGCACCGCCAGTAAATCTAGCCATTGAGGTGGATCAGGAATATCGCAGTGTCAGGTTTTGCTGTCGCTTCGCAACAGATCGCGAGCAAGCTGCGCTCCTACGCCTTCGGCAGAAGCGGTTTGTTTACATCCACCGCTCTGCACGCCATGCGGCTTGTTGCGCGGCGTCATGGAAGGTCCACGCCACGAACCTGCTTTGTTTCTGGCCTTGCCCCATCTCGATGATACGGCTTTCGAACACACCGGCTTTTTTCAGGGTGCTTTGAATCAGCGGCAGATTCGACGCTTTTGACACCAGCGTGCTGAACCACAACACCTGCTGCTGCACCTGAGCGCTCTCGTTGATCAGTTGCGTGACAAAGCGCGACTCGCCGCCCTCACACCACAGTTCGGACGCCTGGCCGCCAAAGTTCAGCACAGGCAGCTTGCGCTTGGGGTCGGCTTTACCCAGTGCCCGCCATTTTCGCTGACTGCCGCGCAGCGCTTCGTCGGCGCTGGCATGAAAGGGCGGATTGCACAGGCTGAGATCGAAACGTTCATCGGCGTTCAATACGTCCAGCAAAATCAGCTTTCGATTGCTTTGCTGGCGCAGGGTGATTGCCTTGCCCAGGTTGTTGGATTTGATGATCGCTGTGGCGGCCGCGACAGCGATGCTGTCGATATCGGTACCCAGAAAGCGCCAGCCATATTCGCTGTGGCCAATCAGCGGGTACACGCAGTTAGCGCCCGTGCCAATGTCCAGTGCCGTCACTGCGGCGCCACGGGGAATTTCGCCCTCGTTGCCGCTGGCCAGCAGGTCAGCAAGAAAATGCAGGTAATCGGCACGTCCCGGAATGGGTGGGCACAGGTAATGAGCCGGAATGTCCCAATGCGCGATGCCGTAGAAGGACTTGAGCAGCGCACGGTTGAACACCCGTACCGCAGCCGGGTTGGCGAAGTCGATGCTTTCCTTGCCATAAGGATTGAGGATCACAAACTTGCCCAGTTCGGGGCTGGCCTTGATCAGCTTGGGGAAGTCGTAATGGCCTTGATGGCGATTGCGCGGGTGCAGACTGGCTTTCTCACGCGGCTCGGCGGGTTTAGCCGATTGAGGGCGCGTGGGCTTTTTGCGGGGCGGTTTTGGGGTATGGGTCATCAGAATGAATTCATGAGCAGGCGCAATGCCCGGAGTGGGTACAGATAGCGTGGCCTGCGCAAAAAAAATGTGGGAGGGAGCTTGCTCGCGATTGGCCGGTTCAGACGATAGACCTTTATCGTCTGAAGAGGTTATCGCGAGCAAGCTCCCTCCCACAGGGCTTTGCAGGCTTGTCTTACAAACTGGCAATCCGCGCGTGTTGCTCGGCCAGTTTGCCCAATGCCTGTTCGGCCTCGGTCAATTTGGCGCGCTCTTTGGCGATCACTTCAGGCGGCGCCTTGTCGACGAACGCTGCGTTGGACAGCTTGCCGCCCACACGCTGCACTTCGCCTTGCAGGCGCAGGATTTCCTTGTCCAGGCGCGCCAGCTCGGCATCTTTGTCGATCAGGCCAGCCATCGGCACCAGCACTTCCATCTCGCCCACCAACGCAGTGGCGGACAGTGGGGCTTCTGCGCCATCCGCCAGAATCGTGATCGACTCGAGCTTGGCCAGCTTCTTCAGCAGCGCATCGTTTTCGGTCAGGCGACGCTGGTCTTCGGCGCTGACGTTTTTGAGGAACAGGGTCAGCGGTTTGCCCGGGCCGATGTTCATCTCGCCCCGAATGTTACGCACGCCCAGCATCAGGCCCTTGAGCCATTCGATGTCTTCTTCGGCGCCCTGATCGATGCGCGATTCGTTCGCCACCGGCCAGGTTTGCAACATGATGGTCTTACCGGTCACGCCCGCCAGTGGCGCGAGGCGCTGCCAGATTTCTTCGGTGATGAACGGCATGAACGGGTGGGCCAGACGCAGCGCCACTTCCAGCACTCGAACCAGCGTGCGACGGGTGCCGCGCTGACGTTCGACCGGCGCGTTTTCGTCCCACAGCACAGGCTTCGAAAGCTCCAGATACCAGTCGCAATACTGGTTCCAGATGAACTCGTACAGCGCTTGTGCCGCGAGGTCGAAACGGAATTGATCCAGTTGACGAGTCACTTCGGCTTCTGTGCGTTGCAGCTGGGAAATGATCCAGCGATCAGGCAGCGTCAGTTCAACGGCTTCGCCGTTCTGGCCGCAGTCCTCGCCCTTGTCCAGCACGTAGCGCGCGGCGTTCCAGATCTTGTTGCAGAAGTTGCGATAGCCCTCGATGCGACCCATGTCGAACTTGATGTCGCGGCCGGTGGACGCCAGCGAGCAAAAGGTGAAACGCAGCGCATCGGTGCCGTAGCTGGCGATACCGTCGGCGAATTCGTCGCGGGTCTGCTTTTCGATCTTCTTCGCAAGCTTGGGCTGCATCATGCCCGAGGTGCGCTTTTGCACCAGGTCTTCTAGCTCGATGCCGTCGATGATATCCAGCGGGTCCAGGACGTTGCCCTTGGATTTGGACATCTTCTGGCCCTGGCCATCGCGGACCAGGCCGTGCACGTACACCGTCTTGAACGGCACCTGCGGCGTGCCGTCTTCATTCTTCACCAGGTGCATGGTCAGCATGATCATCCGGGCGACCCAGAAGAAAATGATGTCGAAGCCTGTGACCAGTACGTCAGTGGAGTGGAAGGTTTCCAGGGCTTTGGTTTTTTCTGGCCAGCCAAGCGTGGAGAACGTCCACAGGCCCGCGCTGAACCAGGTGTCGAGCACGTCGTTGTCCTGTTGCAGCGCAACGTCGGGACCGAGGTTGTGTTTAGCGCGGACTTCCGCTTCGTCGCGACCGACATACACTTTGCCGGACTCGTCGTACCAGGCCGGAATGCGGTGGCCCCACCAGAGCTGACGGCTGATGCACCAGTCCTGGATATCGCGCATCCACGAGAAGTACATGTTTTCGTACTGCTTGGGCACGAAGGCGATGCGGCCGTCTTCAACGGCGGCAATGGCTGGCTCGGCCAATGGCTTGGTCGACACGTACCATTGGTCGGTCAGCCATGGCTCGATGATCGTGCCGGAGCGGTCGCCTTTCGGGACTTTCAGGGCATGATCGTCAACACTGACCAGCAGGCCCAGCTCATCGAACGCAGCGACGATCTGCTTGCGTGCTTCAAAGCGATCAAGGCCTGCGTACTGAGCGGGCAGGGTGCCATCGACGCTGTCGTTGAGCGTGCCATCCAGATTGAAAACCTGAGCGGCGGCCAGCACATGGGCGTTTTTGTCGAAGATGTTGAGCAGCGGCAGATTGTGGCGCTTGCCGACTTCGTAGTCGTTGAAATCATGGGCCGGGGTGATTTTCACGCAGCCGGTGCCGAATTCAGGATCGCAGTAATCGTCGGCGATGATCGGGATACGACGGCCAACCAGCGGCAGCTCGACGAAGGAGCCGATCAGCGCTTGGTAGCGCTCGTCGGTTGGGTTCACGGCGACGGCGGCATCGCCGAGCATGGTTTCAGGGCGAGTGGTGGCAACGATCAGGTAATCCAGGCCGTCGGCGGTTTTGGCGCCGTCAGCCAGTGGATAACGCAGGTTCCACAGGTGGCCTTTTTCGTCGTGGTTTTCGACTTCGAGGTCGGAAATCGCGGTGTGCAGTTTGGTGTCCCAGTTCACCAGGCGCTTGCCGCGGTAAATAAGGCCGTCTTCATGCAGGCGCACGAAGGCTTCTTTTACGGCTTCGGACAGACCGTCGTCCATGGTGAAGCGCTCGCGGCTCCAGTCCACCGACGAACCCAGGCGACGGATCTGGCGGCTGATGTTGCCGCCCGACTGATCCTTCCACTCCCAGATTTTTTCGAGGAATTTGTCGCGCCCCAGGTCGTGACGGCTAAGGCCTTGTGCCTCGATCTGACGCTCTACCAGCATCTGCGTGGCGATACCTGCGTGGTCGGTGCCCGGCTGCCACAAGGTGTTTCGACCCTGCATGCGGCGGAAACGGATCAAGGCATCCATGATCGCATTGTTGAAACCGTGGCCCATGTGCAGGCTGCCGGTGACGTTCGGCGGCGGAATCATGATGGTGTACGAGTCGCCCGCGCCTTGCGGAGCGAAGTAGTTTTCGGACTCCCAGGTCTGGTACCAGGAAGTTTCGATGGCGTGCGGCTGGTAGGTCTTGTCCATGCGGGGCGGGAACCTAATTGGCATTAATTCGGGAAAGCCGGCAAGTATAGCGGGGATGAACGGCTGGGCGTAGAGCGAGGCGATGGCGGGCGTATAAAAAACGGTGTGATGTGGCTGAAGCCCTGTAGGAGCGCGCTTGCCCGCGATTGCGATATGCCAGGCGCCTTATTTGTGGCTGACACACCGCCTTCGCGGGCAAGCGCGCTCCTACAGAAGCAGTCAGATCAGTTTTGATACTGGCTTAACAGCCGCTCCATCCGTGCATCCAGACGCCGCTTGATTTCGTTCTCTATGTGCGGCGCGAAATCGTCGATGACGTCTTGCATGATCAACCGCGCGGCGGCGCGCAATTCGTTGTCCAGGTGCAGGAGGGCGTCAGGGTTGAGGGTTGCGGTTGTCTCTGCGTGGGACTGCGCCGGTTCCGCAATCAAGGTCGGGATGTCGGCTTCATTCACGTCGTGTTCTTCGACGGATATGACTTTGCCGCTCACCACGTCGAACAGCAGCGGGATCTGGCCATCATGGGTGACCGTATCGGTCAGCAACGGCGGCTGTGCGTTATCTTCGCCCAGCAACTGGCGGATCGACTCAAGGTCGTCCAGCAAGTGCGCGGAATCTTTAAAGTGTTTTGGATTGTCCATCATGTGCTCAAAGACGTTGCAGTCGGTGATCTTGAAGAGGATAGCCCTGTTCACGGTAGAAGCGAAAGCTCGTCCGTGCGGCCAGTTTGATGGCGGGGTTTTCCACCACTATTTCCGCCACGCGGGCGAAACGCTTGAAGAACTCTGGGATGCGAAGGTCCAGATTGACCAGCAAATCCTGATGCTGGCCGGGATCGTCACCCAGTCCAAGCGCAACCGGGGCGTCTTGATCATCCTCGGCATCGCCATGGGGGACGAACGTTTCGCCTTTGAATCGCCACAGGCGCGCGTCGAGGTCTTCACGTTGTTGTGCGTCGCTGCAGTGCAGATAAACCCGATGACCAAGCCGCCAGGCCTTGTCAGTCAGCTTGCAGGCAAAATCCAGACGCGCTGCGGGATCGTCACTGGGAAGGATGTAAAAGTCGACTTGGGTCATGAAAGCTCCAGTGCGTGAAGCGTACCTGCATTGGCGCAGGTACGCTTCTCGGTGCTTTAGACGCCTGCGCGGTCGAGCAGGTATTGGGTCAGCAGGGGTACCGGACGGCCAGTGGCGCCTTTTTCCTTGCCGCCGCTCAGCCACGCGGTGCCGGCAATGTCCAGATGGGCCCACTCGTAGGCTTTGGCGAAGCGAGACAGGAAGCAGGCGGCCGTGATGGTGCCGCCTTTAGGCCCGCCGATGTTGGCGATGTCGGCAAACGGGCTGTCCAGTTGTTCTTGATACTCGTCGAACAACGGCAGTTGCCAGGCACGGTCGTCTGCACGCTTGCCGGCGTCCAGCAGTTGATTGATCAGGTCGTCGTTGTTGCCCAGCAGCCCCGACGTGTGGCCGCCAAGCGCCACGACACAGGCGCCCGTCAAAGTCGCGATATCGATCACGGCCTGTGGCTTGAAGCGCTCGGCATAAGTCAGCGCATCGCACAGCACCAGACGGCCTTCGGCGTCGGTGTTGAGGATTTCGACGGTCTGGCCGCTCATGGTCTTGACGATGTCACCCGGACGCGTCGCGGTGCCGCTTGGCATGTTCTCGGCGCAGGCCAGGATGCAAACCAGATTGATCGGCAGTTGCAGCTCAAGCACGGCGCGCAGGGTGCCGAACACGCTGGCGGCGCCGCACATGTCGAATTTCATTTCGTCCATGCCGGACGCTGGCTTGATGCTGATACCACCGGTGTCGAAGGTGATGCCCTTGCCAACCAGGACGAACGGCTTGTCGGCTTTTTTGCCGCCGCTGTAGTTCATCACGATCAGGCGTGGTGGCTGTGCGCTGCCCTGAGCTACGGCCAGGAATGAACCCATGCCCAGATCGGCGATTTTCTTCTCGTCCAGCACTTCAACTTTCAGGTGCTTGAATTCTTTGCCCAGTGCCTTGGCTTCTTCACCCAGATAGACCGGGTGGCACAGGTTGGGTGGCATGTTGCCCAAATCGCGGGTGAACGCCATGCCTTTGGCAATCGCCTGAGCATGCGTGGCAGCGCGCTCGACGTCAGCGACGTTGACCTTGTTAGTCAGCAGGGTGATTTTTTTCAGCGCGCGGGGGTCGGCTTTCTGGCTCTTGAAGCGGTCGAAGACGTATTCGCCGTCGGCCAGGGTTTCGACCAGCAGACGGTTCTTGCCATAGACGTCACGGTTTTTGACGATCAGGTGGTCCAGTGCGAAGGTTGCATCAGTGCCGCCAAGCCCTTTGAGGGTCGAGAGCACACCGCTGATGATCTTGCGCAGTTGGCGGTCGGTCAGCTCGGCTTCTTTGCCGGTGCCAACCAGCAGAACGCGTTCGGCTTTAAGGTTGGGCAGGCTATGCAGCAGCAAGCTCTGGCCCACTTTGCCTGCCAGATCGCCACGTTTGAGAACGGCGCTGATTGCACCGCCACTGAGGGTATCGACATTTTTTGCGGCATCGCTCAGCGCGCGGCCTTCGCCAACGGCAACCACCAGCGTGGCGGTTTTCAAGGTTTCTGGGCTGACGCTTTTAACAACCAATTCCATGTCGGGGTCCCCGAATAAACTGTGGGTTATCGCAAAATGACTGCGCAGCGCGGCATGGTCAGAGGTGCCTCGAATCGACATGCCAGCGGTAAGGCCCGCAGTTTGACCCTGCTGGACGATGGATGACAACCCCGTTAATTCGCTCGTATTGCCGCTATATGAGAAGTATCCGGCTCGCGCAGTGACAGACACGCCCAATCACAGGATAATGCCGCATATTTTTTTGGTCGTCCGCATTGGCGAGCGCCCTGGCTGATCCATTTCCTTGTCACGCTGCCTGAGCGTGACAACCCTGGAGTGTCTGGTTTGATTGTCTTCCGTTACCTGTCCCGAGAAGTGCTGGTTACCTTGAGCGCTGTGAGCGCTGTACTGCTTGTGATCATCATGAGCGGACGCTTTATCAAGTATCTGGCTCAAGCTGCATCCGGGGCGCTTGACCCCGGTGTGCTGTTTTTGATCATGGGGTTCCGTCTGCCGGGCTTCATGCAGCTAATCCTCCCGCTCGGGCTGTTTCTCGGGATTCTGCTAGCGTATGGCCGCTTGTACCTTGAAAGCGAGATGACCGTGCTGGCCGCGACCGGCATGAGCCAGCAACGCCTGCTATTGATCACCCTTGCGCCGGCTGCGCTGGTGTCATTGCTGGTTGCCTGGTTGAGCTTCAGCCTCGCGCCGCAGGGTGCCACGCAGTTTTCCCTGCTGATCAACAAGCAAGATGCCATGACCGAGTTCGACACGCTGGTCCCAGGTCGTTTTCAGGCGTTGCGCGATGGCACGCGAGTGACGTACACCGAGCAGTTGTCTGAGGACCGCGTGAATCTGGGCGGCGTGTTCATTTCCGAGAAGCGCATGTCGTCGGACAATGCCAAGGATCGCGGGATCACCGTGCTGGTCGCCGAAAAGGGCCACCAGGAAATCAAGGACGACGGCAGCCGCTATCTGATCCTTGAGAACGGCTACCGTTATGACGGTAATCCGGGCGAAGCCAACTATCGCGCGATCAAGTACGACACTTATGGTGCGTTGCTGCCCAAGCCGGACATCAGCGATGAAGTGACCGACCGTGATGCAATCCCTACCCGTGAACTGCTCCTGGGCGAGGATTCGCCGCGTAACAAGGCTGAGTTGCAATGGCGCATTTCACTGCCGATCCTGGTATTCATCGTGACCTTGATGGCGGTCCCACTCGCGCGCGTTAACCCGCGACAGGGGCGTTTCCTCAAGTTGCTTCCGGCCATACTGCTTTATATGGCTTACCTCACCATTCTGATCGCTGCCCGCGGTGCCCTTGAGCGCGGCAAGATTCCGGCAGCGCTGGGCCTTTGGTGGGTGCACGGCATCTTCCTCGCGATTGGCCTCGGGCTTTTGTATTGGGAACCTCTGCGTCTGAAGATGGCGAGTCGCCGGGATGCGTCGGGGGTGACTCATGGTTAAGCTCGATCGGTACATCGGCAAGAGCGTGTTTGTCGCGATTCTTGCCGTGCTGGGCATCATCCTTGGGCTGGCTTCGCTGTTTGCGTTCATTGATGAAATCGCCGATATCAGCGACACCTACACCTTTTGGGATGCCGGCAGCTTTGTGCTGATGACCGCACCGCGACGCCTCTACGACATGCTTCCAATGGCCGCACTGATCGGTTGCCTGATTGGCCTGGGTGGTCTGGCCAGCAGCAGCGAATTGACGATCATGCGTGCAGCCGGTGTGTCCATTGGCCGTATCGTCTGGGCCGTCATGAAGCCGATGCTGGTGCTGATGGTCGCTGGCTTGTTGGTTGGCGAGTATGTCGCGCCCGTTACCGAAAGCCAGGCTCAGGCGGCTCGTTCGCTGGCACAAGGCAGCGGCGATGCGCAAAGTGCGCGTCATGGCCTGTGGCATCGTCAGGGTGAAGAGTTCATCCACATCAACACCGTTCAACCTGATGGCTTGTTGTATGGCGTGACCCGCTATCGGTTTGACGATCAGCGCCACATGCAGACCGCCAGCTTCGCCAAACAGGCGAACTTCATGACCGATCACTGGCTGCTCAAAGAGGTCACCACCACTGTATTCCATGGCGACCGGACCGAGGTCGTTAGCACGCCGGAAGAGCGCTGGGACGTGGCCCTCAGCCCGCAACTGCTGAGCACCGTGGTGTTGCCGCCTGAGTCTCTGTCGATGACCGGTCTTTGGGGCTACGCGCACTATCTGGCCGATCAGGGCTTGAGCAATGGTCGCTACTGGCTGGCGTTCTGGACCAAGATTCTGCAGCCGCTGGTGACCGTCGCGCTGGTACTGATGGCCATCTCATTCATCTTCGGGCCATTGCGTTCGGTGACGCTGGGCCAGCGGGTGTTCACGGGGGTGCTGGTGGGCTTTACCTTCCGCATCGCCCAGGATCTGCTCGGTCCGTCGAGCCTGGTGTTTGGGTTCTCGCCGCTGTTCGCAGTGCTGGTACCTGCGAGTATCTGTACGCTGGCAGGTATCTGGCTCCTGCGCCGGGCGGGATGACGTTCAACCGTCATGAAAAAGCCGACCTCAGGGTCGGCTTTTTTGTGCGTGACACCTCGTCATCTGTAGGAGCGGATTTATTCGCGAGGGGCCAGTGCAGAATGAAGTATTCAGTCGCCTCGCCAACAAGTTGACTCCTACAGAGTCGCGATTGTCATTTCTTCTTCCGCGGGATCCGCACCAGTTGGGTGTCCGAATAGATATCGTGCCAGCTGCGCTTTTGCTTATCGATCAGTGTCCAGAAGAAACCCATTGCAACGCACAGCCACGATGCTATTGCCACCACGAAGCGCAGCAGCGCTTGCCATAGACTGATTCCCGAGCCATCACGGTTCTGCACGCGGATAGCCCATACCTGCATGCCCAGCGTCTGCCCGGCGCGGGTCCAGAATGTGGCGAAAAAGCCGAACAGCACAAACATCAGGATCGTCGACAAAAGCGGATCGCCATCCAGCGTGCCAGCGTCGGACATTGCCCGCAGTTTTGTTTCGCCGACAAACGCCATCCAGACCAGCTTATAGAGGAAGGTCGTGACCATCAGCAGCGCTACGCACAGCAGGCAGTCATAGAATATTGCAGCCATGCGACGGCCCAATCCAGCAGCCGGAAAGTCGCCTTGAGGACGAAGCAGGTATTTAGGCATGGGGGCGCTCGTGAGCTGGGAGCCCGCATGGTACAAAATTGCGGGTACAAAAAAGCCCCTGTTCATGAGAACAAGGGCTTTTCGTTGCAGCTATTTAGGCTTCAGCTTGTACTTCATCAGCCTGCATGCCTTTTTGGCCCTGCACAGCGACGAAGGTCACTTTCTGGCCTTCTTTCAGGCTCTTGAAACCGTTGCCCTGAATAGCGCGGAAGTGAACGAACAGATCCGGACCGCTCTCTGGCGTGATAAAACCGAAACCCTTCTCGTCGTTAAACCACTTAACGGTACCGCTCTGACGTGTAGACATTTTCTTATTTCCTTGAAACTTGAATTAATGACAGCCTCCTTCACGCGAAGAAGCACTGGGCTGGTTGCAGGAAGTAAGAATCGTAGAGCGGGTTGTAGCATTGCTTCGCGCTACTGCCCAAGTCACGGCCCAAGCGACCTATGCAAACACAGTCGAGAAACTCTACGCTAACTGTTGCAGAAAAAACAAGCCCCGCTCACCCCCGGTTTCAGGCGGTTTGGTGCCCTTTTTGAAAACTTTTACCGGTACTGAATGATCGATAGTTTTTACAATTTCGATGCTCGGGAACGTGCGGTTTTTTGACACTTTGATTGCTGTTTGATATTGCACTGCGATGCAGCAGCCAGACAGCGTGTGCACTGTTTTGGCTGCATGTTTTTTTGACGCGTGTATCAACCGCGGAAGTAACGTTGAGCCACGAAAGGCATTTTGCTAACACGCATCGGAACTTGTTTGCCGCGCACAATTGCCCAAACGGATGTATCGAGTGCTGCGAACCGGGCGTCAAGACTGCCCATTGCCAGCGGTGCGCCGAGTGTTGGACCAAAGCCGCCGCTGCAAACCACGCCAATCACGGTGCCATCTGCGTCAACGATCTCCGCCCCTTCACGGACAGGCGTGCGCTCCTGTGGCAGCAGGCCGACACGTTTGCGCGCCACGCCGGACGTCTGTTGAGCGAATATCTGCTCGGCACCGGGGAAACCGCCTGCACGAGCGCCATCAGCGCGCCGCACCTTGGATATCGCCCACAACAGACTGGCCTCGATTGGCGATGTGTCGGTGTTCATGTCATGGCCATACAGGCACAAGCCTGCTTCGAGGCGCAGTGAGTCACGGGCTCCAAGGCCAATCGGTGCGACTTCAGGCTCGGCCAGCAGACGCCGCGCAAGCGATTCGGCATGGTCGCTCGGCACCGATATTTCGTAACCGTCCTCGCCGGTATAACCGGAGCGGCTGACGTAGCAGTCGATACCGTCGATGCTGACGCGAGCGAACTGCATGAACGTCATCTTCGCCACGTCCGGCGCCAGGCGGGCAAGAACGGTGACAGCTTGCGGCCCTTGCAAGGCGAGCAGGGCACGCTCTTCAAACAGTGGCTTGATCTCGCACTGGCTGCCGATGTGCTGCTGAAGGTGCGCCAGATCCTGATGTTTGCACGCCGCGTTGACCACCAGCATCAGTTGATCGTCGCCCAGATTGGCGACCATCAAGTCGTCCAGGATGCCGCCGTTTGCGTTGGTGAACATTGCATAGCGCTGCATGCCCGCCGGCAGGTCGATGATGTCCACCGGCACCAAGGTTTCCAGCGCTTTGGCGGCATTGGCGCCAGTCAGCAGGATCTGGCCCATGTGCGACACGTCGAACAACCCTGCGTGCTCGCGGGTGTGTAGATGTTCCTTCATCACGCCAGCGGCGTATTGCACCGGCATGTCGTAGCCGGCGAAAGGCACCATCTTGGCGCCGAGCTCCCGATGCAAGGCGTGGAGCGGGGTTTGCAGCAGTTCAGCAGAGATGGCTTCGGTAGACATAAGAGGGCTCTTTAAATGGGAGTCAGGCGCTGACCGAAGTCGGCGCGCGAAAAAATGTCGTGTCAGCATTCGATGATGTTCACGGCCAGCCCGCCACGGGCGGTTTCCTTGTACTTGCTTTTCATGTCGGCGCCGGTCTGGCGCATCGTGCGGATCACCTTGTCCAGCGAGACAAAGTGCTGGCCATCGCCACGCAGCGCCATACGCACCGCATTGATCGCCTTCACCGAACCCATGGCGTTGCGCTCGATACACGGCACTTGAACCAGCCCGCCGATGGGGTCGCAGGTCAGCCCGAGGTTATGCTCCATCCCGATTTCGGCGGCGTTTTCGACCTGGTTCACGTTTCCGCCCAAGACTTCACACAGCGCACCGGCCGCCATTGAGCACGCTACGCCGACCTCGCCCTGACAGCCAACTTCAGCGCCGGATATGGAAGCGTTTTCCTTGTACAAAATGCCAATGGCAGCGGCGGTCAGCAGAAATCGCACGACACCGTCTTCATTGGCGCCGCTGATAAAACGCATGTAGTAATGCAGCACGGCCGGGATGATCCCTGCCGCGCCGTTGGTGGGTGCGGTGACCACCCGGCCGCCGTTGGCGTTTTCTTCGTTGACCGCCAGCGCGTAGAGGTTGACCCAGTCCAGCACTGACAGCGCGTCGCGCAATGCGGCTTCGGGGTTGTTGCACAATTGTCGGTGCAGCGCCGCCGCGCGACGTTTGACCTTCAGCCCGCCTGGCAAAATGCCTTCGTTGCGGCACCCGGCCTCGACGCAATCCTGCATGACCTGCCAGATGTGCAGCAACCCCTGGCGGGTCTCGGCCTCCGGGCGCCACGCCGACTCGTTGGCCAGCATCACTTGACTGATCGACAGCCCGCTGGCGGTGCAATGCGCCATCAGCGCTTTGGCGGTCTTGAATGGATACAGCAGCGGCGTATTGTCCTCGACGATGCGGTCCGCACCTGCGGCGTCTTCATCGACCACAAATCCGCCGCCGACCGAGTAATACTCGCGGCAGCGCACCTGTAATCCAGAGGCGTCGAAGGCACGGAAAATCATGCCATTGGGGTGGTAGGCCAAGGGTTTGCGGATCATCGCCAAGTGTTGCTTCTCGATGAACTCGATGCTGTGTTCGCCGAGCAGATTCAAGCGCTCACTGCTGCGAATCTGTTGTAAGCGGGCGGCGACGGTTTCTGTGTCCACCGTATCCGGATGCTCACCTTCCAGACCGAGCAGCACGGCCTTGTCGCTACCATGACCTTTGCCGGTCGCGCCAAGAGAACCGTAGAGTTCGATTCTGACGCAGGTAACGGATCCGAGCAGCTCATCGCGGCGCAAGCCTTCGGCAAACCGCGCCGCTGCCCGCATAGGGCCAACGGTGTGGGAGCTTGAGGGGCCGATACCAATCTTGAACAGGTCGAACACGCTCAGGGACATGGTTGGGCTCCGGTTATTGTTATGGGTGCAACAGCCAGCTACTAGCTACAAGCCTCAAGCCTCAAGCTGCAAGAAAGAGCTGCAAGAAAGAGCCGATTGGCTTTAACTCGCAGCTTTCAGCTTTCAGCTTTCAGCTTTCAGCTTCAGGCATAGCTCTCGATCGACGGGCAGGCACACACCAGATTACGGTCGCCAAACACGTTGTCGACGCGGCCAACCGGTGGCCAGTATTTGCCGTCGATCAACGATGCCACCGGGTACACCGCCTGCTCGCGGCTATACGGATGGCTCCATTCGCCGACCAGTTCTGCTGCGGTGTGTGGCGCGTTTTTCAGCGGGTTGTCTTCTTTGTCCAGCGCGCCGCTTTCCACTGCACGAATCTCTTCGCGAATCTTGATCATCGCGTCACAGAAGCGATCCAGTTCTTCTTTGGATTCACTTTCGGTCGGCTCGATCATCAACGTGCCAGCCACCGGGAACGACATGGTCGGGGCGTGGAAGCCGAAGTCGATCAGGCGCTTGGCCACGTCATCGACGCTGATGCCGCTACTGTCTTTGATCGGGCGCAGATCCAGAATGCACTCGTGCGCAACTAGCCCGTTGGTGCCCGAATACAGCACGGGGTAGTGCTCTTCGAGGCGACGGGAAATGTAATTGGCATTGAGAATCGCCAGTTGCGAGGCGCGTTTGAGGCCTTGTCCGCCCATCATGCGGATGTACATCCAGGTGATCGGCAGGATGCTGGCGCTGCCGAACGGCGCTGCGCAGACCGCGCCTTCCTTGCGTTGCATCTTGCCGTGACCTGGCAGGAATGGCGCCAGATGCGATTTCACACCAATCGGGCCAACGCCCGGGCCGCCACCGCCGTGAGGGATGCAGAAAGTTTTGTGCAGGTTCAGGTGTGACACGTCGCCGCCGAACTTGCCCGGTGCGCAGAGGCCAACCATGGCGTTCATGTTGGCGCCGTCGATGTACACCTGACCGCCGTTGTCATGAACGATGGCGCAAATTTCGCGAATGCCTTCTTCGAACACGCCGTGGGTGGACGGGTAGGTGATCATCAGTGCCGCGAGGTGGTCGCGGTGCTCAGTGGCTTTGGCGCGCAGGTCTTCGATGTCGACGTTGCCACGTGAATCGCACGCGGTCACCACCACACGCATGCCTGCCATGTTGGCGGTTGCCGGGTTGGTGCCATGGGCCGAAGACGGGATCAGGCAGATATCGCGACGCTCATCGCCACGGCTCTGGTGGTACGCACGGATCGCCAACAGGCCCGCGTACTCGCCCTGCGAACCGGCGTTGGGTTGCAGGGAGATCGCGTCGTAGCCGGTCGCGGCGCAGAGCATCTCTTCCAGTTCGTCGGTCAACTGCTGGTAACCGGCGCTCTGATCGGCAGGCGCGAACGGGTGCAGATTGCCGAACTCGGCCCATGTCACAGGGATCATTTCGCTGGCAGCGTTGAGCTTCATGGTGCAAGAGCCCAGCGGGATCATGGTGCGATCCAGCGCCAGGTCCTTGTCCGCCAGCTTGCGCAGGTAGCGCATCAGCTCGGTTTCGGAGTGGTAGCGGTTGAAGACCGGGTGGCTGAGAATCGGCGATTGGCGCAGCAGTGCGCCCGGCAGTTTCGATTCGACGGCGCTGGCCAATGCCGCGAAATCAGGCAGCGGCTCGCCATCAGCGAACAGGGCCCACAGCACCTCGACGTCTGCTTGCTGAGTGGTTTCGTCCAGTGAGACGCCCAGACGCTCGGCATCGACTTCGCGCAGATTGATCTGCTGAGCGCGGGCTTTGTCATGCAGCGCAGCCGTCTTCGCGCCGGTGGCCAGGGTCACGCTGTCGAAGAAGAACGCTTGCTCGACGTTCAGACCCAGTTGGCTCAGGCCTTTGGCGAAGATCGCGGTCAGGTGGTGCACACGGTTAGCGATACGCGTCAGGCCGCGTGGGCCGTGGTAAACGGCATACATGCTGGCGATGTTGGCCAACAGCACTTGCGCGGTGCAGATGTTGCTCGTGGCCTTCTCGCGACGGATATGTTGTTCGCGGGTTTGCATGGCCAAGCGCAACGCAGTCTTGCCGAAGCGGTCAATCGACACGCCGACCAGACGGCCTGGCATGTCGCGCTTGTAGGCATCGCGGGTCGAGAAGTACGCGGCGTGCGGGCCACCAAAACCCAGTGGCACGCCGAACCGTTGGGCGCTGCCGATGGCCACGTCCGCGCCGAACTCGCCCGGCGGCGTCAGCAGCGTGAGGGCGAGCAGATCTGCGGCAACGGCCACCAATGCGTTGGCGGCGTGGAAGCGCTCAACCAATTCACGGTAATCGAACAGGTCGCCATGGCTCGCCGGGTATTGCAGCAGTGCGCCGAAGAACGCGTTGACGTCGGTCAGTTCGCTTTCGTCAGCTACCACGATCTCAATGCCCAACGGCTCCGCACGGGTGCGCAGTACGTCGAGAGTTTGTGGGTGGCAATGGCTGGAGGCGAAAAATTGCTGACTGCTTTTGTTCTTGCTCAGGCGTTTGCAAAAGGTCATTGCTTCGGCGGCAGCGGTGGCTTCATCGAGCAGCGAAGCGTTGGCGATCGGCAGGCCGGTGAGGTCGCTGATCAGAGTCTGGAAATTGAGCAGAGACTCCAGACGGCCCTGGGAAATCTCGGGTTGGTAAGGGGTGTACGCGGTGTACCAGGCCGGGTTTTCGAGCAGGTTGCGCAGGATCGGCGCCGGCGTGTGCGTGCCGTAATAGCCCTGACCGATGAAGGTCTTGAACAGTTGGTTTTTACCGGCGATGGCTTTGATTGCTGCCAGTGCGTCGGCCTCGCTCTGGCCATCGGACAGGCCCAGAACGCTGGTGCCTTTGATGGATTCGGGGATAACGCTTGCGCTCAGCTCTTCCAGGGTGGTCAAACCCAAGGTGGCGAGCATGATTTTTTCATCGTCAGCGCGGGGGCCGATGTGACGGGCGATGAATTCGTTGGCAGTGCTCAATTCGATACGGTCAGTCATGTCGGACTCCTCAGGCTTCGGCGTTGGCTTTGATCAGACGGTCGTAAGCGTCTTGATCCAGCAGTTGGCCGACAGCGTTTGCATCGGTAGGAATGAAGCGGAAGAACCAGCCTTGGCCCAATGGGTCTTCGTTGACAAGCTCGGGGTTGCTGTCCAGCGCCGGGTTGGTCTCGATGACTTCGCCGTTGAGCGGCATGTATACGCCGCTGGCTGCTTTGACCGATTCAACCGTAGCGGCTTCTGCGCCTTTTTCGTAGGACTGTAGGTCAGGAAGTTGTACGAACACCACGTCACCCAGTGCGTTCTGCGCGAAAGCGGTGATGCCAACGGTCACACTGCCGTCGGTTTCGGCGCGAAGCCACTCGTGATCTTCAGTAAAACGCAGCTGACTCATGAATATTCCCCGGATGGACAACAGGCTCGGCAAAAGGCGCGAGCACGAATGGGGCAAGTGCATAGCAAGTTTGCGGCCAGTTTGGCGCGGACCAGTCGGAGCAGGGGTTTGAGCGGTTCATCGAATGTAGACCGACGGCGGGCTGTAGCGAAATCGATACGGATTTGGGCGGGGGAAAAATGTTCGCGGGATCAACGCCTTGTGTGGCGGGCTCAACCCTCATTTGTAGCGATATCGTTCCAGTGGAATGGAAGCGTTACGGGTGGCTCAGGGTTTTCCGGATATACCGTATTTGCGCAACCGGTGCGCGATGGCGGTATGTGAGGTCTGCAGACGTGCTGCCAATTGCCGGGTCGAGGGGTAATGGCTGTAGAGCTTTTCCAGTAGGGATTTTTCGAAATCTTCCACAGCGGCTTCCAGGCTGCCGATTTCCACGTCGCCCTGACGTGCTACGGACGTGCCGGCGATGTCAAGATCGCCGATGTCCACTAGCGTGTGCTCGCAGATGGCGGCCGCGCGAAAGATCACGTTCTGTAACTGCCGCACATTACCCGGCCAACGGTTGCCGAGCAGGGCAGGGTATGTGCCGGGTGCGAGACGACACACCGGTCGCTGGATCTGCGCGCAGGCCTGCTCCATGAAGTACCGCGCCAGGAGCAAAATATCCTGACCGCGTTCACGCAGCGGCGGCACTTCCAGGTTCAGCACGTTGAGGCGATAGAACAGGTCCTCGCGAAACGTCCCTTCGCTGACCATTTTTTCCAGATTACGGTGCGTGGCGCTGAGGATGCGGACGTTGACCTGCACCTCTTTATCGCCGCCGACGCGACGAAAGCTGCCGTCGTTCAAAAAGCGCAGGAGTTTGGCTTGCAGGTAAGGGGACATCTCACCGATTTCATCCAGAAAGACAGTGCCGTGGTTGGCCATCTCCATCAGCCCCGGTTTGCCCCCACGCTGCGCGCCAGTGAACGCGCCGGGCGCGTAGCCAAATAGCTCGCTTTCGGCGAGATTCTCCGGAAGTGCCGCACAGTTCAAGGCTAGAAACGGCGCACTGTAACGGGCACTGACCGCATGACAGGCGCGAGCCACAAGCTCCTTGCCAGTGCCGGTTTCACCCTGAATCAATAGCGGTGCATCCAGCGCTGCCACCCGTTGCGCGCGGGCCTTTAGCGTACGGATCGGGGCGGAGTCGCCGAGCAGCGCGTCGAACCCTTCAGCGTGATCGTGATGCAGAGCCGACAAACGCTCGCCAATGCGGCTGGGCAGGTACAAGGTCAGCAGCGCCCCAGCGTCAGTGATCGGCGTGGCGTCGAGCAGTAGCGCTTCGCCATTGAGCGTGACTTCGCGCAAGGGCAGCCGGAAGCCATTCTCCAGCAGTGCGGTTTGCAGGGCCGGGTCGGAAAACAATGCACCGACCGACTCGCCCGCAGGTTCGCGTCCGCACAGCGCGATCAACGCCGGGTTTGCCAAGAGCACATGGCCCTCGCTGTCCAGCGCCAGTACCGGATCGGTCATGGCCGCAAGCAATGCATCCAGCTGCAAATGCCGACGCTGGCCGGGCAGGATATCGACCACCGTAATCGCTTCGACACCGCGCACGCGAAACAGCCGGTCTTTGAGCTCTTCAAGCACCTCATGGCTTAGCGTCGGGGCGTCAATGTAGACGTTGGGTGGCACCATCTCCACGGCATCGAGGTTCAGATTGCGTCCGCCCAGAATCCCCAACACTTCCTGAGTGATACCGACTCGGTCGATGAAACTGACGTGGATGCGCATGGATGGAGAGGTCAGGCTGTTAAGAAGGGGGCGATTATGCCAGCAAACCGCCCCTCCAAGCGCTGAACTCTCTTTCCAGCCGGCGCTCGGTGGTTACTCCAGATGCTCCGGCTTCACCGGATCGCCTGACTGCATGTTCAGTTTGTTGCGGATATCTTCGAACATCGCGTCGTACTGCCCCTGCATGGCGTGCAGGTCGATGTTTCTGGGCAAGCCGTGCTTTTCGGTGATGCGCGAGGCTTCGCTGGCGAAGTTGTAGGCCTTGTCTTTGGGGAGTTCGAACTCGTCGCTGAAAGGCTTGCCGTTTATTTCCCCTTCGAGGGAAAAATGCATGCCCTCACCAGACTCGGCTGTCTGACTGACCTCGTAGCGGATATGGATGTCGTAGCCCAGCTCTTCTGGTTGCACGGCAGGGTGCGTGATGTGCAGATGACCTGGCTCAAACATGGAGGTTGCTCCCGTATCAGTGATGGAACGTACAAGGACTGACCGTGCGCCGCCGGTGGGGTTCATCTGCGTCTGGGGCCCTGCACGCAATCGCGGGGCGAGGAAACAGGTTCGGGCCTCGACCATATCCACAGATTGACCAGCACCATGCCCGTCACTGCAAAGTAGATCCACCAGTTATGGTTGAGTACAACCAACATCATGATCGCGCATAGCAGCATGGTGACGGTGGCACTGACTTTGGCCCGGCGCGCAATCATCTTGCCGTTGCGCCAGTTGTAGAGCATCGGCCCGAACAGCCGATGATTTTCCAGCCACGCGCTCAGGCGCGGTGAGCTTCGGGTGGCGGCCCACGCGGCGAGCAAGATGAATTCAGTGGTTGGCAGCCCCGGAATAAAAATCGCGACTATGCCGATGGCCAGGCTGACGTAAGCCAGGATGCCAAAGAGGATGCGGGACAGTTTGCTACCGGGTGGTTGGCTGGTCATGGTCTCGGGATACGACAATTCAAAATATATTCCACGGCAGGTGTCCACGGAAGGCGCCCAGCTTAACAGCGCTGGGCGCAACTTTAAGCATTCAGGCTGTGGCCTGTTCTGCCGATGCTGCGTAGGCGTGTTCAAGCAGTTCATTGAAACGCTGGAACGCATCGAGCGCGCCTTTATTGATTTGCTGCTCTTGCTCGGGGCTCAATGGTAGATCGTCGAGGATACGAATAAAGCGTTTCCAACCGTCAGCGCGGCCTCCTGCCGGTTCGCCCAAATGCCGGGCGCCAAAGCTGTCGCTCAGGTCCAGCGCCGCGGCGCGCTTGATCAGGAAGGCTGCGCCCAGTTTCGAGCCCTCTGACACGAACAGCCAGCCAAAGGCTTCTGCGACGGGCGGGTTTTGCACTGCGCCGTTCACCGGTTCCGGGATCGATGTTTGCAAATCGATCAGATCTGCCTTGGCTTGCTCCGCACGGCAGCGGTCAGCAAGATCCGGCACGATCTGAATCAGCTGTGGATCGGTGTACAGCGCTTTGAGCTCTTGCTGAAACAGATACTGAGCGGTCAAAAACCGTGTGTAACTGGCCAGAGTTTCAAACGGCGCGTTGGCTTTGACGGCTTTATCCAGCCGTTCATGAGGGGCGTGAGTAATCTGGTTCAGGCGTTGCGAGCGAAGGGCAGGGCGTGAGGCTTCTTGAGTCATGGGGTCTTCCTTGGAGTGAGAGCCTGAAAAAATCGGGAAACGTGCGATGGTTAGGCGAACGAGCGTTGCCAGATATCTAAAATGCGCCGCTGACTTCAGCGGCGCATCCATCGGTGCTAGATATTCCAGACGAAGTTGACGCCGAAGTTGCGGCCCGGTTGTGTCAAGCGATCCAGGTTGGCAGGGCTGATAACAGCCCCTTCGCCTGATCCGCTAAACCCGCGCACATCGTCCCAGCGCCAGTATTTTTTATCGGCGAGGTTGTAGATGCCGCTGTTGATCGTGAGGTCGTCGGTCACTTTGTAGTGCGCAGTCAGGTCCAGAACGCCGGCGCCCGGCGTCTTGAACTGGCTGGACGTGCCGTCGGGAGCTTTAAACGTGCTGTCGTCGACGCGGGTCTTGCGCTTGATCAATGTCCAGCTCAGCAGTGCGCCGTAACTGGATTGGTCGTACCCCAGCCCTAACACGCCTGTCAGCGGATTGATGCTGTTGATGGGTTTGCCGGTGTCATCGTTGCGACCCCGCGCATAGGCAACCGAGCCAAGTGAATAGAGCCCCTCTGGCGCGCCGAGTACGTCGAGACCCAGGCGGCTCTTGATTTCAAGCCCGTTGATGGTGGCGTGCTTGATGTTGGCACTCTGGAATTTGGTTTGGTCGTAACCAGGGGCCAATGCATCTTCATTGATGAAGTCCTGGTACTTGTTGTGAAACACCGCTACGTCAAACCAGCCAGCGTCGAAGTGCCCACGCAGCCCGGTTTCATAGCTTTTGCTCTTTTCCGGTTTGAGCGCCGGGTTAGGCTCGATGACGTAGTCGCCCTGAGCACTTTCGAAGCGGCCATAAAGCGCTTTGGCAGTGGGCGTGCGGAAACCCTCTGCGTACTGCCCATACCAGGTGTATTGATCGCTGAGCGCGTACGTCACGCCCAGTTTGGGCGAAAACCTGTGCCAGGCCTGATCGCCATTGCCGACTTTGGAGGGCGTACCGGTGGAGGATTTTTCGGCAGCCAGGCCCGCGAGAAATTTCTGTGTGATTTTCGGATCTAGCCGGGTGTGGTCGTAGCGCAGGCCTGGCGTGAAGGTCCAGTCATTCCAGCGAATTTCGTCTTGGGCGAAAAGCCCGTAACGGGTGACCGTCGGATCTGGGAAATCGCTCGTAGGCTTGAGGCCTTCGGCAGGGCTGTCGTCGCCCATCGCCTTGCAACTGCCCAAGGCCAGTGCGCATCTACCGTTGCCAGAGCGCTCGCCCGTGGTCTTTTGTTGCTTGAGTGTCGCTCCATAAGTCAGCACATGATCGGTCTGCGCGACGGAAAACGCCTTGTCCAGTTGGGTGTCGAGTACCCACTGGCTTTCCCGGTAGACCGTATCGCGTTCACGATGGATAAGACGCCCCGGCATCACCGCCGCAGCCGCCTTTGGTCCGTGACTCGATGCCGGGCCGCCGCCATGTGTCTGCGCGGTGGTGGGCTGACCGTGTGCGCCGTGGCTGTTGTCAGGGCGGCTTGCGGCGGGTCTGGCCGAAGGGGACTGCTTGCCGATTGCAGAACCTGCATGCCCGCCTGCTGTATTCACTTTTGCGCCTGGGCCATGCGTAGGTCGTTGTCCAGTGCGGGCTGGAACATTGTAAAGGTCGTAAGTGTGTTGCTCGGTTTTAGCGATCTGATGGTTGAGGCTCCACTTGACGTTATCCGCCAGCAAGCTGTCGACCTTGAACGTGTGTTCCAGGCCAAAGCGTTCACGGGTCACCAGGTCGGAGCTGTCGCGCCACTTGTACATGCCTTGCCCAATGCCGTCGCCGAATGGACCGCCGATAGCGCTGCGTTGGTGGGTGTCGCGGTCATTCTCGTACTTTTCATAGGTCAGCCCGAACCGGGAATCCTGCGCGTAATTCCAGCCCAGCTTTGCCAGCAGATTGGTGGCGTCGTTATTTTCAGGGTTCGCTCGGGTGCGGGACACACCTGATCCGCCGGTTTCGCCATAAGAGCTGGTTTCTCGACCGTTACGCTCGCTTGCGTGCAGCAAGGCATCGAACTCACCTTCACGTCCGGCAACGGTCGCAGACTTCAGCCAGCTGCGATCCGCTGAGCTGTAACCGGTCTTGAGCCGGGCGCCCGCCGATTGGCCTTCCTTGATGATGTTGTCCGGGTTCAGCGTGAAGTAGCTGACAGCCCCGCCAATTGCGCTGCTCCCATAAAGCGAGGACGCGGGACCGCGAAGGATTTCCACGCGCTGGATGATTTCCGGGTCGACGTAATTGCGGTGCGATTCGGCAAAGGGTCCGAAGAAGAAGCTGGCCGGGGTTTCGACGCCATCAACTTGAGTCAGGATTCGATCCCCATCGATCCCCCGAATGTTGTAGCCAGTAGTGCCTGCCCGCTGACCTGCCCCACCGACGGATACGCCGGGTTCGTAGCGCACCAGATCGCGGATGGTGTTGGCGTTCTGGCGATCCATTTCCTCACGCTGCTGCACGCTGACAGCATTGGGTACAGAGTCGATCGCCCGCGCTTGTCGTGTGGCGCTGATGGTCGTGGGCTCAAGCGGGATCGCGGGGCGGCTGCCTGGATCACTCGGCTCTGCGAGCACCGAAGGCGAGGCCAATACGCCTGCCGAAAGGATAGACGCTGTCAGGATAGACAAAGCGTGCAACGGTTGGCCTTTGGCGCGCAGGCGGTACGAGGAGGAGAGGGGCGTGACGGATTTGAACCTTGACGGCATGGGATAGCGCTCTTTCTCTTGCGGATCGTGTTAGCGCAATTGCCCTTCGATGGGGATCAATTGCATGGCTATGACTTAACGATTCACAAGCAGCTATCGCGTAAAAATAAATGCGTCAGGGTGTTGGGGGGCGTTAGAGCGAGGAGGCGGCGTCACGCACTGACTGGGAGTTCCAGATGGCTTGGGCTCTGTTGAAAGCGTCGCGGTTTGTCGGGTCTGCCTCGATCCATGCGTTGAAGGCCTCATGCTGTTCAGGTGTCGCGGCCTCGAGCTCGATCAGCCACGTTAATGCCTGATCCATAGCCGGTTCACTCAGCACGGCGTTAGCCAGTGCAACAGGATCCTGTTTAGTGTTTTCGCTCACCGCGGCCTCCGGATTGTCAGTCATGTCGTTCGAATCAGGCGGCGAGTGTATCGCGTGAAACGAGACAAAATCTCACAAAAGCCAGGACGATTCCTACGACGACTGTTCCGTCTTCGGGATGGGCTTATCAGCCATCGAGCCGTGCGGCCACTCCCACGCAAACCGCCATAATCAGCTTGAGCTCTTTTTGCACCGTGCTCGCAGAGATGCCGAGCTGCTCAGCGATGTCGAGATAACTGCAGCCTTGTAGCCGATTGAGGCTGAAAATTCGCTGTTGTCTGGGAGAAAGATGGGCGATGTGCTGGCTCAGTACACAGAGCAACCTGGTCGCGTGGGTTTCGTCCTCCACTGGCGTGGCGCAACTGCGGATGTTGTGCAGCTCGGCAACGGGCATATCGTTGACGACCGTGCGTGCGTGATTGTGGCGTGTTCGCAAATGATCCAGCGCCAGATTGCGCGCGGTCTTGAAAACGAAGGGCTCAAGATAATCGATGGGCCGATCCCTGAGTACGCGGTCAACTCGCAGCCATGTGTCATGGAGCAAATCTTCAGCCGTGGCGGGGTGGTCTACGATCCGCTGCAGGGTGCGCAGCAGAGTGGTGCGCTGGACGATGAACAGGTCATTGAGCGACGACTGACTCACAAAAGCACCCTGCCAAAAAAGGATGCGGATGATAATGCTTATCACCTGCGCGTCGATCAATAAATTGTAAGTATCGGGGTTTTTCGGAGGCGATCACACGAGAATTTGCAGCCCGATTCCAAGGCCAAGGTTTGTCCGCGACGCCGGTCCAGGCTCGAAATTCTTCGCCTGTACCGGACTTTCGCGGGCAAGCCTCGCCCCAACTAGGGCTGCGTTACTCGGCGTTCATCAACGCCAGGCAGTTATCGAGCATGCGGTTGGAGAAGCCCCACTCGTTGTCATACCAGGCCAGAACCTTCAGCAGTTTGCCGCTGACTTTGGTGTGGTTGGCGTCGAAGATGGACGACAGCGGGTTGTGGTTGAAGTCGTGGGACACCAGCGGCAGGGTGTTGTAGCCGAGGACTTTTGAGTGCTGGCTGGCTTCTTTCATGATCGCGTTGACCTCTTCGGCCGTCGCGTCACGCTTGAGGTGAATCGTCAGGTCAACCAGCGACACGTTGATCACGGGGACACGCACGGCCATACCGGTGAGCTTGCCCGCCAGTTCCGGCAATACCAGGCCCACAGCTTCGGCAGCCCCGGTTTTGCTCGGGATCATCGACTGCGTGGCAGAGCGCGCACGGTAGGGGTCGGTGTGGTAAACGTCGATCAGGTTCTGGTCGTTGGTGTAGGCGTGGATTGTGGTCATCAAGCCGCTTTCGATACCCAGCTCGCGGTGCAGCACTTGCGCCACCGGGGCGAGGCAGTTGGTGGTGCAGGAGGCGTTTGAAATCACCTGATGCGACTGACGCAGCACGTCGTGGTTGACGCCATAGACCACGGTGGCATCGGCGCCCTTGGCGGGTGCAGAAATGATGACTTTTTTAGCGCCGGCCGTAATGTGGGCAGCGGCTTTGCTACGGTCGGTGAACAGGCCGGTGCATTCGAACACCACGTCGATGTTCTCCGCTTTCCACGGCAAGTCTGCCGGATTGCGAATGGCGCTGACCGAAATACGGTCGCCGTTGACGGTCAGACCTTCCTTGTCGAACTCGACTGTGCCATCAAACTGACCATGAACTGTGTCGTACTTGAGCAAGTGGGCGTTGATCTCGCTATCGCCCAGATCGTTGATGGCGACGACTTGCAGGTCCTGACGGTAGCCTTGGGTATAGAGTGCACGTAGGACGTTTCGGCCTATACGGCCAAAACCATTGATTGCGATGCGAAGTGTCATACACCCGTCCTCACTGAATTTGTTGTTGGAATTACAAGATTATTCTCATAAAAATAGAAAACAAGCCTTTTTAGTGGCAGTATTTTGTTTTATCTACAAATAGAAACCCGTAGCGCCAGCGCAAATGTCCGAAAATCAAGCCGTTGCCTGTGGTCTGGTTTGTGTGTCGATAATTTGCAGAGCGTGAACGGGTGACCACATCAGTTAGCCTGGAGTTCATGACAATGCATCCCCGCGTCCTTGAGGTAACCGAACGGCTGATCGCCCGCAGCCGTGAAACCCGTCAGCGCTATCTGCAATTGATCCGTGACGCCGCGAGCGATGGCCCGATGCGCGGCAAACTGCAATGTGCCAACTTTGCGCATGGCGTTGCTGCCTGTGGTCCGGAAGACAAAAACAGCCTGCGGATGATGAACGCCGCCAACATCGCCATCGTGTCTTCCTACAACGACATGCTCTCCGCGCACCAACCCTACGAACATTTCCCTGAACAGATCAAAAAAGCCCTGCGCGAAATCGGCTCCGTCGGTCAGTTTGCCGGCGGCGTGCCGGCCATGTGCGATGGCGTGACCCAAGGCGAGCCTGGCATGGAGCTGAGCATCGCCAGCCGTGAGGTCATCGCCATGGCCGCGGCGGTTGCGTTGTCCCACAACATGTTCGACGGCGCATTGATGCTCGGCATCTGCGACAAAATCGTACCGGGCTTGATGATGGGTTCGCTGCGTTTCGGTCACTTGCCGATCATTTTCGTGCCGGGCGGTCCTATGGTGTCGGGGATTTCCAACAAGGAAAAAGCCGACGTTCGCCAGCGTTATGCCGAGGGCAAGGCGACGCGCGAGGAGCTGCTGGACTCGGAGATGAAGTCCTATCACGGCCCGGGCACCTGCACCTTCTACGGCACCGCCAACACCAACCAGTTGCTGATGGAAGTCATGGGTCTGCATTTGCCAGGCGCTTCCTTCGTTAATCCCTACACGCCGTTACGCGACGCTCTGACGCGCGAAGCTGCATTTCAGGTGACGCGTCTTACAAAGCAGAGCGGCGAATTCATCCCGCTCGGTGAGATTGTGGACGAGCGTGCGCTGGTCAACTCGATTGTTGCCTTGCACGCGACGGGCGGTTCTACCAACCACACGCTGCACATGCCGGCCATTGCGCAGTCTGCCGGTATCCAGTTGACCTGGCAGGACATGGCCGACTTGTCCGAAGTCGTGCCGACGCTGACTCACGTTTATCCAAACGGCAAAGCCGACATCAACCACTTTCAGGCGGCGGGCGGCATGGCGTTCCTGATTCGTGAGCTGCTGGATGCCGGGTTGATGCACGAAGACGTCAACACTGTCATGGGTCGTGGCCTGCGTCGTTACACCCAGGAACCGTTCCTGGAGGACGGCAAGCTGGTATGGCGCGATGGCCCGGCAGAAAGCCTGGACGAAAACATCCTGCGCCCGGTCGCACGGCCGTTTTCGGCGGAGGGCGGCTTGCGAGTGATGGAGGGCAATCTTGGCCGCGGCGTGATGAAAGTGTCGGCGGTCGCGCTGGAGCATCAAATTGTCGAAGCGCCAGCCAAGGTCTTCGAGGACCAGCAGGACCTGGCCGACGCGTTCAAGGCGGGCGAGCTGGAATGCGATTTCGTGGCGGTGATGCGTTTTCAAGGGCCGCGTTCCAATGGCATGCCCGAGTTGCACAAGATGACTCCGTTCCTTGGCGTGCTTCAGGATCGGGGCTTCAAGGTCGCTTTGATCACGGACGGTCGCATGTCCGGTGCCTCCGGGAAAATCCCGGCAGCCATCCATGTTTGCCCGGAGGCGGCAGACGGTGGTCCGTTGGCTTTGGTGCGTGACGGGGATCTCATTCGTGTCGATGGCGTGAAAGGGACGTTGCAAGTTTTGGTCGAACCGGCAGAATTGGCCGCCAGAGAACCGGCAATCGGTCGCCTGTCCAACAATGTTGGCTGCGGTCGCGAACTGTTCGGTTTCATGCGTATGGCCTTCAGCTCCGCGGAGAAGGGTGCCAGCGCCTTTACTTCGAATCTGGAGACGCTTAAGTGAAATTGGCGATGGTGGGTGATATCGGCGGGACGAATGCGCGTTTTGCCATTTGGGAGGACGACAAGCTTCATTCCATTCGGGTGTTTCCAACCATCGATTACGCAAGTCCGGAAAAGGCCCTGCGCATCTATCTTCAGGACCTGGAGTTGCAACCGGGCGATATCGGCGCGCTCTGTCTGGCCGTTGCAGGCCCTGTTGTCGGGGACGATTTCCACTTCACCAACAGCGACTGGAAGATCAACCGGCCGTCGTTCTGTGCCGCGTTGAAAATCGACACGCTGATCATGGTCAATGACTTCACCGCTATGGCTTTAGGCATGACGCGTCTGAAAGACGACGAATACCTCACCATCTGCCATGGCAAGGGTGATCCTGAGGCGGCCAAAGTGGTGATTGGCCCTGGGACGGGCCTTGGCGTTGGAACCCTGGTGCGCAATGGCGACAAGCACTGGATGGCGGTGCCGGGCGAGGGCGGGCATGTTGATTTGCCGATCGGCACCCCCCGGGAAGCGATGTTGTGGCTGCGTTTGATGGCCGAGCACGAGCATGTCAGCGCCGAAACTGTACTGAGTGGTGCCGGGCTACTGTTGTTGTATAAGGTCAGCTGCGCGCTGGATGATATCGAACCGACGCTCAAGTCGCCGGCTGCCATCACCTCGGCCGCTTTGCAGGGCGACCCGGTCGCAGCTGCGGTGCTGGAGCAGTTCTGCGTGTTTCTGGGACGTGTGGCCGGTAATAACGTGCTGACAGTGGGTGGTCGTGGAGGCGTATTCATCGCGGGTGGCGTGGTCCCACGGTTCGTCGAGTTCTTCAAGAACAGTGGATTCAAACGCGCACTGGCTGAAAAGGGCTTGATGAAGGACTATTTCAAAGGCGTGCCGGTCTGGCTCGTCACGGCCGAATACCCTGGTCTGACGGGCGCGGGCGTCGCGCTGGATCAGGCGCTCGCAACAGCGTGACCCTGTGCTTGTAAGGAATTGGCCGCGTTACCCATAACAACAAATCGGGCATCAACAAGGATGGCAAACGTGAACTCTGCCAGCAAATCGATTCTGGTGGTCGATGATGACCATGAGATCTGTGAACTGCTGCAAGCCTACCTCAGCCGTTCGGGCTTTCAGGTCAGAACGGTCGGCAACGGCGCGCAGTTTCGCCAGGCGTTCAACGAGGAATCCAGCGATCTGCTGATCCTCGATGTCATGCTTCCTGACGAAGACGGTTTCAGTCTATGCCGCTGGGTCAGGCAACATCCGCGTCAGCCACACGTCCCTATCATCATGCTGACCGCCAGTTCGGACGAAGCCGACCGCGTCATCGGTCTGGAGTTGGGGGCCGACGACTACATGGCCAAACCCTTCAGTCCGCGTGAGCTTCAGGCGCGCATCAAGGCATTACTGCGGCGCGCGCAGTTTGGCCAGGAGCGTTCTGGCGGCGAAGTGCTGGTGTTCGATGAATGGCGTCTGGACATGGTCAGCCACCGGCTGTTTCACAGCGACGGTGAAGAAGTGATTCTGTCTGGTGCGGACTTCGCTTTGCTCAAGCTGTTTCTCGATAACCCTCAACAGATTCTTGATCGCGACACCATCGGCAATGCCACGCGGGGCCGCGAGCTGATGCCGTTGGAGCGTATCGTCGACATGGCCGTGAGCCGCCTGCGTCAACGTCTGCGTGATACCGGCAAAGCGCCAAGGCTGATCCGAACGGTACGAGGCAGCGGTTATTTGCTGGCAGCCAATGTGCTGCCGCAAGCCAGCAATGGCTACTGACGCTTGAACGTGGGCGCGAGCATGCGCAAGTTACCGGTGCCGCGTTCGCTGTTAAGCCGGATGCTATTGCTGACCCTGTTGGCCGTGTTGCTGGCGCAGGCTTTGTCCAGCGTGATTTGGCTGTCGCAATTGCGCGCCACGCAAATGGAAGGCCTGATCACCAGCGCGCGCAGCCTGGCGCATTCGATGGCGGCCAGCGCCAGTTATTTTCGCTCGCTGCCGGTTGCCTATCGTCCACTGGTACTGGACCAGTTGCGCAACATGGGCGGTACGCGGTTTGTGGTCTCCCTCAATGATCACCCGCTGGACATGGCGATTCTCCAACCCACGCCGCGTAAAGAAGCCGTGCTGACGGCAGTCGATGAAGTACTGCGCCAACACTTGGGCAATGACCCTGATATCGCCAT